>NZ_JBVIXA010000004.1:0-212695 GCF_055594065.1 Streptomyces sp. NPDC040610
CGGTTACATTCCGAACCCGGAAGCTAAGCCTTACAGCGCCGATGGTACTGCAGGGGGGACCCTGTGGGAGAGTAGGACGCCGCCGAACTAAATTTGATAAAGCCGTATCCCCCGAGTTTCGACTCGGGGGATACGGCTTTTTTGCGTTCCAGGACCTCTTTCTTCGTCCTCTTTCTTCGTCCTACAGGCGGCCCGCCGCCTTCAATGACAAGTAGGCGTCGGCCAGAGCAGGGGCCAGATTGTCGGGGGTCGCGTCCACGACCGTGACGCCATGGCGGATGAGTTGTTCCGCTGTGCGTCGGCGTTCCGCCTGGGCCTGTGCGCCGGCTGCGGCGTCGTACACCGCATCTGTCGTTCCCCGGGCCTTCGCCATTTCTGTGATGTGCGGGTCGGCGACCGAGGCGACCAGGACCGTGTGGCGCTGCGTGAGTCGGGAGAGTACCGGCAGCAGACCCTCCTCGATGGGGGCCGCTTCGAGACTCGTGAGAAGCACGATCAAAGAGCTTCGGGGGGCGGCGCGCAGCGCTGTCGCTGTGAGGCCGCGGGCGTCCGTCTCGACAAGCTCGGGCTCAAGCGTGGCCAGGGCGCTGACGAGGGACGGCAGCACATCGCCTGCGGCCTTGCCCTGGACCAGGGCGCGTACCCGGCGGTCGTAGGCGAGGAGGTCCGCGCGGTCGCCCGCGCGGGAGGCCAGGGCGGCCAGGAGGAGAGCGGCGTCCATCGACGCGTCGAGGCGTGGGGCGTCGCCGACACGGCCCGCGGAGGTGCGGCCGGTGTCGAGGACCAGCAAGATGTGGCGGTCCCGCTCGGGGCGCCAGGTGCGGACGGCCACCGAGGACTGCCGTGCCGTGGCGCGCCAGTCGATGGAGCGGGTGTCGTCGCCGGGGACGTACTCGCGGAGGCTGTCGAACTCCGTGCCCTGACCGCGGATCAGCACGCTGGTGCGGCCGTCCAGTTCACGCAGGCGGGCCAGTTTGGACGGCAGGTGCTTGCGGCTGGCGAAAGGCGGCAGGACACGGAGCGTCCACGGCACCCGATGGCTGCCCTGGCGGGAGAAGAGGCCCAATGGGCCCTTCGAGCGGATCGTGACGCGGTCGGCGTGATGGTCACCCCGGCGGGTCGGGCGCAGCCGGGTCGTGATGCGGCGGCGCTCGCCGGGCGGGACGTCCAGGGGATTGCGGGACGCGGTGACCTCGGTGCCCGGCTGCCAGCTGCTGGGCGGCCAGGCGTCACGCACTTCGGCGCGCAAGCGACGCTTCGTGGGGTTGGTGACGGTCAGCTGGACTTCCGCGGGCTCGCCGAGGCGTACGGAAGAGTCGCCGGAGCGGGTAAGGCCGAGGCGGCGTACGGGGGCAGCGAGGGCGAAGTCGCAGGCGCAGGCCAGGGCCAAGGGGGCGTTGACCGCGAGGATGCCGGTCCAGCTGGGCTCCACGATGCCCACGGGGAGGGAGCCCAGCGCCGCCAGGAGGGCGGTGCGGCCGGTCAGGGGCATCAGCGGGGCACCGGGACGTGGGCGAGGATCGCGTTGATGACGGAGTCGGCCGTCACACCCTCCATCTCGGCCTCGGGGCGCAGCTGGACGCGGTGGCGCAGCGCGGGGAGGGCGAGGGCCTTCACGTCGTCGGGGATGACGTAGTCGCGGCCGGTCAGCCAGGCCCATGCGCGGGCCGTGGACAGCAGGGCCGTGGCGCCGCGCGGGGAGACGCCCAGCGTGAGGGACGGCGATTCGCGGGTGGCGCGGCAGATGTCGACTACGTAGGCGGTGATTTCGGGAGAGACGGCTGTCTTCGCGACGGCGGCGCGGGCCGCTTCCAGGTCGTCGGGGCCCGCGACGGGGCGTACGCCGGCGGCGCGCAGGTCGCGCGGATTGAAGCCTTCCGCGTGGCGCGTCAGGACGGCGATCTCGTCCTGACGGGTCGGCAGAGGGACCGTCAACTTCAAGAGGAAACGGTCCAGCTGGGCCTCGGGAAGGGGGTACGTGCCCTCGTACTCGACCGGGTTCTGGGTGGCGGCGACGAGGAACGGCTCGGGGAGCGGGCGCGGGGTGCCGTCGACTGTGACCTGGCGCTCCTCCATCGCTTCGAGGAGGGACGACTGGGTCTTGGGCGGGGTGCGGTTGATCTCGTCGGCGAGGAGGAGATTGGTGAAGACCGGGCCCGGCTGGAAGGAGAACTCGGTGGTGCGGGCGTCGTAGACGAGGGAGCCCGTGACGTCGCTGGGCATCAGGTCGGGGGTGAACTGGACGCGCTTGGTGTCGAGTTCGAGGGACGCGGCGAGGGCGCGTACGAGGAGGGTCTTCGCGACGCCCGGGACGCCTTCGAGCAGGACGTGGCCGCGGCAGAGCAGGGCCACGACGAGGCCGGTGACGGCGGGGTCCTGGCCGACCACGGCCTTGGAGATCTCCGCGCGCAGGGACTCCAGGGAGGAGCGGGCGCCGTCGGAGCTCGCGGCGTTGTCAGTGGTCGGGTCCATCATGAAGTACGTACCTCACTTTCGAGGGCGTCGAGTTGGTCGGCGAGGGCGATGAGCCCTGCGTCGTCGCCGGGGGGCGGGCCGAAGAGGAGGGGGAGCAGGTCCTGGCCGGGCGTGCGGAGACGGCTGGTCAGGGCGGGCAGGAGCGCTTCGGGCGTGTGGGCCCGGGCGGTGGGGACGCCGACGAGGGGGGCGAGTCGGGTGCGGGTGGCCGAGCGGAGGGCCGCGGCGGCGCGGTCGCGGGCGTCGGCCTTGCGGTAGAGGCGGGCGCGGCCCTCGGCGGTCTCCGAGGCGCGGATCGCGACGGGGAGTTTCTCGGGGACGAGGGGGCCGAGGCGGCGGCCGCGCCACAAGGCTGCGAGGACGGCGGCGAAGGTGAGCTGAAGTGTGCCCCAGAGCCAGCCGGAGGGGATCAGGTCGAAGAAGCTGTCGTCGGCTGTTTCGTCGACGGCGTCGTCGGAGAGCGAGGGGAGGTACCAGACCAAGTGGGGACGCGAACCGAGCAGTTGCAGGGCGAGCGAGGCATTGCCGTGCTTGTCGAGGCGGTCGTTGTGGAGGATGTCGGGGGCTCCGAGGACGACCGTGTCGCCGCGCGCCGGGGACTTCTCCGGGGCGTGCCGCGTGGTGCCTTCCGGTGCCTCCTGTGGGGTGTCCTCCGGGTTGTCGCCGGTCTCCGGAGAACCGTCCTTCGCGGTCGCCGCGGGGAGGACGAGGAGGCTGGGCAGGCCGTCGGAGACGTAGCAGGACTCGGCGCCGGGGGTGAGCGAGTCGTAGCGGATGCCGCCCACGTCCGCAGAGCCGGCGCGGCGGGCCGTGGGCAGGTCGCAGTCCGGGGACAGCGTCGAATCATCGCTGGGGGTGGGGTCCGCGGTGACCCCGGGGGCGAGCTTCGACACCGAAGGGCTGCCGGGGGCGACCAGGACGGTGCGGCCGCCGGAGCCTTCGGTGGCCTCGTGCAGCCGGGACTGCTGACGGTCGGTGAGCAGGTCGGGGTTGGCCACCAGGAGGGTGGTGTCGGGGCCCGCGGCGGCCCGTGCCTCGGCGGTGGTGGTGACGACGCGCGTGGACACGCCCCGGTCGGCGAGGAGTTCGGCGACGGCGCGGCTGCCGTAGGGGTCGGCGGAGCGCGGGTCGAGGCTGCCGTGCTCGGTGCCGGAGCGGACGGCCGCGATGGCGACGGCGGTCGCCAGGAGGACGACGGCGGCGAGGACGATGCCGCGGGTGCGGGTCCAGAGCTGACGGGGTGTGGCGGCCATCGAGGTCGGCAGGGGGGTGGACGGGCCGTCGGTCGGGGGTGGTCCGTCGGTGGGCGGTCCAGCTGTGGCCGGGCCGTCGGTGGTTGGTGCGTCGAGGGAGTCCGTCATCGGATCGCTCCCCAGGAGGTGCCGTCGGACGGGGCGTGGGACGTGGCGGCGAGGAGTGGCTTGGTGCGCTCCAGGTCGCGGTCCAGGTCGGCGAGCCGGTGGTACGCCGCTTCGGTGGCCGTGCGGCCTCCGTACGTCACGTCGTCGAAGTCCCGGGCCGCCGCGTGCAGGCGGTCCTCGTGGTCGGGCAGGGGGCGGGCGGCCTCGGCGGCGGCCTCGTCGGCGGTGCGGCCGGGGCGCGGGTCGAGGAGGGCGCGTTCCTCCAGGGAGCGCACGATCGCCCGCATCCGCTCCTGGAGGGCCTGGCTCCAGTGGCCCTGGGCCGCGTGCGCCTCGGCGTCCGCGCGGTGCTCCGCGGCGCTGCGGGGGCGGTCGTCGAAGAGCGCGGCGGAGGTGGCGGGGGCGCGGCGGGGGGTGCCGAGGCGCCACCAGAGGGCCGCGGCGACCGCCACCACCGCGAGCACGATGACCACGAGGCCGATCACGCCGCCCGGCGCCGCGCCGGACGCCGCGCTGAACAGGTCGTCGACCCAGCCCCAGAAGCGGTTCAGGGCGCGCTGGAAGAGGCCCGGGTCGTTCTCGTGGTACATCGGCTTGGACAGCTCGCGCTCGGCCGCCTCCCGCGCGGGGCGGCCCGGGATCGTCAGCGGGGGGCCGTCGTCGCCGCTCGGCAGCGTGACGCCCGGACCGGCGGCGGTGCCGAGTGGTGTCACGGCCGCCGACACGCCGGTTCCGGGCGGTACGACGGCCGCCCGGAACCCGGTGCGCGGCAGTGCGGAGGCCGCGCCGAAGAAGGCGTGCGGCAGCCGTGCGGCCGCGTTGAGCACGTCAAGTACCGCCCCCGCCGACGTCACCGCATCAGCTCCCCGGGGTGCCGGGGGTGTCGTTGGGGTCGTGGCCCGGCACACCGGCGGCGCGGGCGAGTTCGAGGTCGAGGGCCTCGCGGCGGATCCGCTGGTCGATGTAGAGGAGCACGGAGACCCCGGCGGTGATCGGGAACGTCAGCATGGAGCCGATCACCTGCCCGATGCCGCTGACGATCAGGAAGGTCCAGCCGACGTCGCTCGTGCTGCTGTCCAGGAAACCGGACACGCCGTCGCCGCTGACCGCGCCCGCGATGAGGGTGAACGGGATGCCGATGATCGACACGACGACGTTCGTGATGACCGTGGCCAGCAGATTGATGCCGAAGACCCGCCACCAGGAGAGGCGCACCAGCTTGGCGGACCGGCGGAGGGCCTGCTTCACTCCCTGCTTCTCCAGCATCAACGCCGGGGAGGCGAGCGAGAAGCGGACCATCAGCCAGACGGCGACGACACCGGCCGCGAGTCCGCCGAGGAAGATGAGGGCGATACCGCCGTCGCCCCCTCCGGCGAGCGTGACCAGGAGTCCCGGCACGGTTCCGGCGGCGACCACGCCCATGGCGATGAGCGGCAGGAGCAGTGTCAGGCCGAGCAGCTTCCACAGCTGCGGGCGCGCGTCGTGCCAGGCCTCGGCCGTGGTGACCGACTTGCCCAGGACGGCGCGGCTCGTGACCATCGTCAGCAGCGCCGTCGCGACGATCGTGCCGAGCAGCATGACGACGATGACGACACCGAAGTCGAGGAGCGTGTCACGGAGCGCCCGCGCCACCTCTCCGGAGGTCGCGCTCGAGTCGTCCAGGGCCTCGAGGCTCTGGCTGTCGTTGAGGACCAGGCCCTGGAGGAGGACGAGGCAGAGCTCCGTGACGACGGCGACGGTCAGCGAGATGCCGAGGACCGTGCGCCAGTACGTACGCATCGTGGAGACCGCGCCGTCCAGGATCTCGCCGACGGCCAGCGGACGCAGCGGGATGACGCCGGGCTTCGCCGCGGCCGGCGGACCCTGCCAGGCGCCCCAGCCGCGGTAGGGGCCGCCGGGACCACCGGGAGCACCGCCCCAGCCGGGCCCTCCGGAGCCACCCGTACCGCCCGGGCCACCGGGACCCCCGCCCCAGCCCTGGCCGGGAGGCGCGGGCGGTGGTGGGCTCTGGTCGGGTGCCTGCGGGCTGGGCGCGGACCACTGGGCGGGCGGCGGCTGCTCCTTGGACCACTTCGAGCCCGGGCCGCTCGGCTGGTCTGCGGGCTCGTCGGACCCCTTCTTGCCGGGGTCGTGGCCGTCGGAGGGGGCAGATCCGGGCGAGGCCCAGCCCGGAGTGTCGTTCATCGTCGCTCCTTCACAGTGCCCGTCCGCCGTCGCGGCGGCGGGTTGGCAGCCATCGTGCCACGGGGCGGTTGCCCCGGGGTCGGGCGCGGTGGTGCGGATGCCGAGTGCCGTGGCCGGATGGGCTGCACACCTTCTATTGTCCGGCCGGTAGCGGGCAGACTGGGCGGATGGCTGATCAGTACGCGCAATCCGGCGAGGCCGTGCGGCCGTCCGAAAGCCCTGAGATCCACAAGACCCCCGAGACCCCAGGGATCCCAGCGATTCCCGCGATCCGCTGGGACGAGCCTCCGGAGGGACCCGTCGTCGTCCTCCTCGACCAGACCCGGCTGCCGGGTGAGGAGAGCGAGCTGGTGTGCACGGACCCGCCCGCCCTCGTGCAGGCCATCCGGACGCTGGCCGTGCGCGGGGCGCCGCTGCTCGGCATCACGGGTGCGTACGGCGTCGCGCTGGCCGCCGCCCGCGGCTTCGACGTGGACGAGGCCGCGGACGCCCTCGCGGGTGCGCGGCCCACCGCGGTCAACCTGGCGTACGGCGCGCGCAGGGCCCAGACGGCGTACCGCGAGGCCCTGGCCGGTGGCGCGGACGGGCGGCGCGCGGCGGGGGCGGTCCTCGCCGCCGCGCGGGCGGTGCACGCGGAGGACGCCGAGGCCAGCGGGCGGATGGCGGTGCACGGCCTGGCGCTGCTCGACGAGCTGATGCCCGGCGGCGGCCACCGCGTCCTCACGCACTGCAACACCGGGGCGCTGGTCTCCGGCGGCGAGGGCACGGCCTTCGCGGTGGCGCTCGCCGCGCACCGTGAGGGACGGCTGCGCAGGCTGTGGGTCGACGAGACCAGGCCGCTGCTCCAGGGCGCCCGGCTGACGGCGTACGAGGCGGCGCGCAACGGCATGCCGTACACCCTCCTGACCGACAACGCGGCGGGTTCGCTGTTCGCGGCCGGTGAGGTGGACGCCGTGCTGATCGGCGCCGACCGGATCGCGGCCGACGGTTCGGTGGCCAACAAGGTGGGGAGCTATCCGCTCGCGGTGCTTGCCCGCTATCACCACGTGCCGTTCATCGTGGTGGCGCCGGTGACGACCGTGGACCCGGAGACCCCGGACGGGGCCGCCATCGAGGTGGAACAGCGAGCCAGCCATGAGGTGACGGAGGTCACAGTGCCCTTCGCGCCGATGGCCGGATCCGAGGCGGGAGGGGGGATCGCGGTGGCGCCACTGGGGACACAGGCGTACAACCCGGCATTCGACGTCACCCCGCCCGAGTTGGTGACAGCCGTCGTCACGGAGGAAGGTGTCGTCTCACCCGTGACAGCGGAGGGCCTCGCCGAGCTGTGTGCCAGGTCACGCCAGGTAACGATTAGCTAATGGGATGATGTCAGGCATGAAGGGACGAGTCCTTGTCGTCGACGACGACACCGCACTGGCCGAGATGCTCGGGATTGTGCTGCGTGGTGAAGGTTTTGAGCCGTCGTTCGTAGCTGATGGCGACAAGGCGCTGGCCGCTTTCCGGGAGGCCAAGCCCGATCTGGTGCTTCTCGACCTGATGCTGCCCGGACGGGACGGCATCGAGGTGTGCCGTCTGATCAGGGCGGAGTCCGGGGTGCCCATCGTCATGCTCACGGCCAAGAGCGACACCGTGGATGTGGTGGTCGGTCTGGAGTCGGGGGCCGACGACTACATCGTCAAGCCGTTCAAGCCCAAGGAGCTGGTGGCCCGCATCCGTGCGCGGCTGCGCCGCTCCGAGGAGCCGGCGCCGGAGCAGCTGGCCATCGGTGACCTGGTCATCGATGTGGCGGGGCACTCCGTGAAGCGGGACGGGCAGTCGATCGCGCTGACGCCGCTGGAGTTCGATCTGCTGGTCGCGCTGGCCCGCAAGCCGTGGCAGGTGTTCACGCGCGAGGTGCTCCTGGAGCAGGTCTGGGGCTACCGGCACGCGGCCGACACCCGCTTGGTGAATGTGCATGTGCAGCGGCTGCGCTCCAAGGTCGAGCGCGACCCGGAGCGCCCGGAGATCGTCGTGACCGTCCGTGGCGTCGGTTACAAGGCCGGACCGAGCTGACGTGTCCCGGGACAGTTCCTCTCCGGCGCCCGGGGAACCGGGAGCACGGCCGGAGCGGACTGTGCGGCCGCCCAGCCCGCCGCGGCGCGCCCCGCGGTTCGGGGCGCTGGTCGACAGCGGTCTGATGCTGCAGGGCGGCGTGCAGGGCAGCAGCCCGCTGCTGCGGCTCTTCACGCGCTGGGTGCGCCGCCCGCTGCTGCCGATGATGCGGCTGTGGCGGCGCAACATCCAGCTGAAAGTCGTCGTCACGACGCTCCTGATGTCGCTCGGCGTGGTGCTGCTGCTCGGCTTCGTCGTCATGAGCTCGGTCAGCAACGGCCTGCTCAAGGCCAAGGTGAACGCGGCGCAGAGCCAGGCCGACGGCGGCTTCCGGGCCGCTCAGGAGCAGGCCAACACTGCCCACCAGCCCACCGGCCAGGGCGGCGACGCCGCGGACGGCCCCACCGCGCAGAACGCCGCCGTGTGGCTGTCCGAGCTGGCCGAGCAACTCGCCAGCGGCGGCCAGAACGCCTTCTACGTAGTCACGCTCAGCTCCAGTGCGAGCGACAGCGGCAGCGTGCGCGGGCCCAGGGCCTCCGGTGGTGTGGACCCGATCCAGAGCGTGCCCGTGGACCTGCGCGACCGGGTCGACGGCGGCTCCCTCGCGTACCAGAGCAATACGCGCATCGACTTCATCGACCACCGCGAGTCCCAGCCCGGCCTGGTCATCGGCAAGCAGCTGAGCGACCTCAACGGCGACTCGTACCAGCTCTACTACCTCTTCCCGCTGACGCAGGAGGAGGAGTCGATGAACCTGGTGCGCGGCACGCTCGCCACGGCCGGTCTCTTCGTGGTGGTGCTCCTCGGGGCCATCGCCTGGCTGGTGGTGCGCCAGGTCGTCACGCCCGTGCGGATGGCGGCCGGGATCGCCGAGCGGCTGTCCGCGGGGCGCCTTCAGGAACGCATGAAGGTCACCGGGGAGGACGACATCGCGCGCCTCGGTGAGGCCTTCAACAAGATGGCGTCGAACCTCCAGCTCAAGATCCAGCAGCTGGAGGAGCTGTCGCGGATGCAGCGGCGGTTCGTCTCCGACGTGTCGCACGAGCTGCGTACGCCGCTGACGACCGTGCGGATGGCCGCCGACGTCATCCACGAGGCGCGCGTCGACTTCGATCCGGTGACGGCCCGCTCCGCGGAGCTGCTCGCCGACCAGCTCGACCGCTTCGAGTCGCTGCTCGCCGACCTCCTCGAGATCAGCCGGTTCGACGCGGGCGCGGCGGCCCTGGAGGCCGAGCCGATAGACCTGCGCGAGGTCGTACGCCGCGTGGTCGGCGGCGCGGAGCCGCTGGCGGAGCGCAAGGGCACCCACATACGGGTCGTCGGCGACCAGCAGCCGGTCGTCGCCGAGGCGGACGCACGACGCGTGGAGCGGGTCCTGCGGAACCTCGTCGTCAATGCCGTGGAGCACGGCGACGGCAAGGACGTGGTGGTCCGCCTCGCTGCCGCCGGTGGCGCGGTCGCCGTGGCGGTGCGGGACTACGGAGTGGGGCTCAAGCCCGGCGAGGCCACGCGCGTGTTCAGCCGCTTCTGGCGGGCCGACCCGGCACGCGCGCGTACCACCGGTGGTACGGGCCTCGGGCTCTCCATTGCCCTGGAGGACGCCCGACTGCACGGCGGGTGGCTGCAGGCGTGGGGCGAGCCGGGCGGCGGATCGCAGTTCCGGCTCACGCTGCCGCGCACCGCCGACGAGCCGCTGCGGGGCTCACCGATACCCCTGGAGCCCGACGACTCCCGCCGCCACCGCGGCCTCAACGGCGCGGGCCTGCCCCTCGCGGGCGGTACGAAGCGGGCCACCGTGCCCCACCAGGCGCCCCCGGACCGGGTGCCGCCGCCCGTGCCCGCGAAGGCGCCGATCGCGCCGCGCCTTGCCCGCGCGGCCGCCCTGGACGTGGACCCGACGGCACTGCCGGGCAATGGGGCGCGGGTCGTACCGCGGCAGGCCTGGGAGGAGGCGGGGGCGGAGCGGGCTCCCGAAGGCGGCGGGGAGACCGGCGCGGACGCGGAAAACGGCTCCTACGTAGAGAACGATTCGCCAGGAGAGGCCGATTCGCTCACGGGCGCCGCGGTGGCCGTGGAGGCCGACGCGGACGGGGGCGCCGACGCCCCGGGGGACAGTGACGCCTCGACCGGCGCGGACGCCGCTGTGGACAGTGACACCCCCATCAGCACGGACGCTTCGGCGGACAGTGACGTCCGAACCGGAGCGGACGCCGTCGCGGGCAGGGAAGAGGAGGCCTCGCGTGGGCGCTGAGGGTCAACTGCGGGGGCGCGCGCGTCCGCTGCGCGCCGGTGTGGTGCTCGCCGCGTGCGGCGTGCTCATAGCCGGATGCGCCGCCATGCCCGACGAGGGCAACATGAAGAAGGTCGAAGCCTCCCAGCGGCCCGACTCGCAGTCCCAGGTGCGCGTGTACGCCATGCCACCGCCCGAGGACGCGGGCGCGGTCGACATCGTCCAGGGCTTCCTGGAGGCGCTGACCAGCGACGACCCGGATTTCGCCATCGCGCGGAAGTACCTGACGAAGAAGGCGTCCCAGAACTGGCACCCGGAGCGCTCCACCACGGTGCTCGCCGACGGCCCGAACACGGTCGCGGACAACGTGGGCAACAACAACGAAGGCGAGCGTACGTACTCGCTGACCGGCCGCAGGCTCGCCACCGTCAACGCACAGCGCGCGTACAAGCCCGACACGAGGCCGTACAAGCAGTCCGTACACCTGACCCAGCAGAGCGGCCCGAACGGCATGGTGTGGCGCATCGACGTCCCGCCCTCGGGCGTCGTGCTCGGCGAGTCCGACTTCGAGCGGAACTACCAGGCCGTCAACAAGTACTACTTCGCGCTGCCCCCGGGGAACGTGAAGACCCGTGACAGGCCCGCCGGACAACAGGGGCTCGTCGCCGACCCCATCTACGTACGCCAGCGCATCGACCCGCTGACCGAGACGGTGAAGGCGCTGCTCGACGGCCCCACCAACTGGCTCACGCCGGTGGTCCGTTCGGCGGTCCCGATGGGCGCGCGGCTCGCGTCCGGCACCAAGTCGCTGACGCCCGACGACAAGAACAAGCTGGTCGTGCCGCTGAACGCGCGCGCCGACACGCTCGGGCACGACCAGTGCACGCAGGTGGCCGCCCAACTGCTCTTCACGCTCCAGGACCTGACGGCCTCCGGAGTGGAGCAGGTGGAACTGCAGCGCAAGAACGGCTCGCAGCTGTGCGTCCTCAGCAAGGACCGCGCCGAGACCGTCGCGCCGCACCGCACGGCGGACCTCCCGGCGTACCAGTACTTCATCGACGAGAAGAAGCGGCTGGTACGGATGCCCGGCAACGCGGGCAGCAACGCCGCGCCCGAGCCGGTGACCGGGCCGTTCGGCGACGAGTCGCAGCCGCTGCGCTCGGCGGCGGTGTCGCGCGACGAGGAGCACGCGGCCGGCGTGTCCCCCGACGGGCGGCGGCTGTACACCACGTCGGTGGTGGCCAAGTCCACGCTCGGCGGTCCTGAGCTGCGCTCCCGCGCCAAGTCGGACAAGGACGGCCTCTCGACGCCCAGTTGGGACGGACGGGGCAACCTGTGGGTGGCCGACCGGGACCCGAAGCGGCCGCGGCTGCTCTGGCTCTCGGAGGGCACCGGCGAGCCGGTCCAGGTCCGCGTCCCCGACCTGAACGGGCGCATCGAGGCGGTGCGGGTCGCGGCCGACGGGGTGCGGGTCGCGCTCCTGGTGACGAAGAACGGCGAGACCAAGCTGCAGATCGGCCGCGTCGAGTGGCCGGACGGCAAGGGCGGACAGCCCGACATCTCGGTGGTCGAACTGCTGGAGGCGGCACCGCAGATGGAGGAGGTCACCGCCATGTCCTGGGCGGGCGTCAGCCGCCTCGTGGTGATCGGCCGCGAGTCCGGCGGTGTGCAGCAGATGCGGTACGTCCAGTGCGACGGATCCGCGCGCACCGGGGCGACGCTGCCCGGTCTGACCGGCGCGAAGGAGATCGCCGCGTCGGAGGACGAGCGGCAGCCGCTGGTGGCGCACTCGGACGACGGGATCGTCCGGCTGCCGTCGGGAGCGCAGTGGCAGACGGTGGTCAAGGAGGGGACGGCGCCGATCTATCCCGGGTGAGCCGGTCTTCCAACAGGGCTTCGGCGCAGCTCAATCGGGGTGCCCTGAGTTATCCACAGGCGGTTGTCCACAGGGGTGGCCGGGCGGCGTGCGGGTTGGCACAGTGGGGACATGCGGGGGTGGTGGCAGGACCTCACGGATCTGGTGCTGCCGGCTGACTGCGCGGGCTGCGGGAGGCCGCGCGTGGCGCTGTGCGCCGGATGCCGGGCTGCTCTGTGCGGGGCGGCGCCGCGCAGGGTGTGGCCGGACCCGGAGCCGCGGGGGCTGCCGGTGGTGCACGCGGCCGCGGCGTACGGCGATGCGGTGCGGGCGGTGCTGCTCGCACACAAGGAGCGGGGCGCGCTGCCGCTGGCCGGGGCGCTCGGCGAGGCCCTCGCGGGGGCGGTGCGGGCCGCCGGGATGGGCGGGACGGAGTCCATGGCCGATCCGGGCCAAGACCCTGGCGGGCCCGTGCTGTTGGTGCCGGTGCCGTCCGCTCGGCGGTCCGTGCGGGCGCGGGGGCACGACCCGGTGCGGCGGATCGCGCTGGCGGCGGCGGGGGAGCTGCGGCGCGCCGGGATGCCGGTGAGCGTGCTGTCCGTGCTGCGGCAGCGGCGCGCGGTCGCGGACCAGGCGGGGCTCAACTCCCGTCAGCGGCAGGCGAACCTGTCGGGCGCGCTGGAGGTGGCGGCCGGTGCGGGGCCGCTGCTGCGGGGCGCGGGGCAGATCGTCGTCGTGGACGACCTCATGACGACGGGTGCCTCGCTGGCCGAGGCGGCGCGGGCGTTGGGAGGCGTATGTGGCGTACACGGGGTAGGCGACAGGGCAGAGGGAGAAGAGGACACGAGGGCGCGGGGGGTCGGCGGGACCGGAGAGAGTGGCAGGACCGGACGGAGGGCACAGGTGGCGGCAGAGCGCCAGGTCGGGAACCGGCCAAGCTGGGACGGCCGGGACTGCGTCGTGGAAGGGGCCGGGAAAGGGGGCCCGGCCAGCGGAATGCCTCGTTTAAACATCATCCGGGCCGCGGTTGTCGCCACTTCCGCGACTTCTTTCGAAATAAACCGGAACTGACCGAGAACTTTCATCGTTGCAGGTAGTGAGAGGGCCTATCCACCCGAATGGAGGTACGTGTCAGTAGAGGGTGACGACATCCGTCCGGGCGAGATATGTTCGGTTGTGAGGAACGGCGGACTGCGCCCCTCGCATATCGGAATGCCGGTCTTTGGGGTTCCCCGCAATCACCCGGGACCGGTGGGTGGAGATCTTGTCCACGGGGGAGGAGGAGGTGGAAGTCACCGAGTCCGAGGCTCCGGGAGTTTCCGGGGCCTGGTGCAAAAGGGAGAAGCTCCGCCGAAGCAGCGGAGCGATCCGGGAACGGAGTTCTGCGTGGACATCGTCGTCAAGGGCCGCAAGACCGAGGTGCCCGAGCGGTTCCGCAAGCACGTGGCCGAGAAGCTGAAGCTGGACAAGATCCAGAAGCTCGACGGCAAGGTGATCAGCCTCGACGTCGAGGTGTCCAAGGAAACCAACCCGCGTCAGGCCGACCGTTCCGACCGCGTGGAGATCACCGTCCGTGGACGTGGACCCGTGATCCGTGCGGAGGCCTCGGCATCGGATCAGTACGCGGCGCTCGACCTGGCCACCGCCAAGCTCGAGGCACGACTGCGCAAGCAGCACGAAAAGCGCCACAACAGGCGCGGCAACGGCAGGCTCACCGCCGCCGAAGTGGCCGCCCGGGTCCCGGACGCGGCGCATCTCAACGGAGACGGCAGCCTGGTCCGCGACGAAGAGCCCGAGGGCGTGCCCACCACCAGGATCGGCTCCCTGGAGATCCAGGGCGAAGGCCCCCTCGTGGTCCGCGAGAAGACGCACGTCGCGGCACCCATGTCCCTCGACCAGGCGCTGTACGAGATGGAACTGGTCGGACACGACTTCTACCTGTACGTCGACTCCGAGACCAAGGAACCCAGCGTCGTCTACCGACGGCACGCCTACGACTACGGCGTCATCCGCCTCAACACCGACCCCATGGTCACGCACCCGCAGTCGTCCGGCGGGAGCGGTGTCGTCGGCGGCTGACACCCCCTTCGCGGAGCGCATGGAACGGTGCCCCTGGAGCGCGTGTGCGCCCCCAGGGGCACCCCCGTGCGACCACTGCGCGCACGACCGGGGGGCCGAGCATGGAATCATGGGCCCGACGGCCCAACCCGCTTGACTCTGCCTAGGGTTGGTGCAGCCAAGGCAAGAGACGGGCCCTGGCCTTCAGGGGGAGGAACGATGGCGGACAGCTTCGGACCGATGCGGAGCGAAGATGCCGGTGACGGCATCGGCATCGGCACGGACGCGGGCGCCCCGCGCAAGGAGCCCATCAGGGTCCTGGTCGTGGACGACCACGCGCTCTTCCGTCGCGGCCTGGAGATCGTCCTCGCCGCCGAGGAGGACATCCAGGTGGTCGGAGAGGCCGGCGACGGTGCCGAGGCGGTGGACAAGGCCGCTGACCTGCTGCCCGACATCGTGCTCATGGACGTACGGATGCCGAAGCGCGGCGGCATCGAGGCGTGCACCTCCATCAAGGAGGTGGCGCCCAGCGCCAAGATCATCATGCTGACGATCAGCGACGAGGAAGCGGATCTCTACGACGCCATCAAGGCGGGCGCGACCGGCTATCTCCTCAAGGAGATCTCCACCGACGAGGTCGCCACGGCCATCCGCGCGGTGGCCGACGGGCAGTCGCAGATCAGCCCTTCGATGGCCTCGAAGCTGCTCACCGAGTTCAAGTCCATGATCCAGCGCACCGACGAGCGGCGGCTCGTGCCCGCGCCCCGGCTGACCGACCGGGAGCTGGAAGTCCTCAAGCTCGTCGCCACGGGGATGAACAACCGCGACATCGCCAAAGAGCTGTTCATCTCCGAGAACACCGTGAAGAACCACGTGCGCAACATCCTGGAGAAGCTGCAGCTGCACTCCAGGATGGAGGCCGTGGTCTACGCGATGCGGGAGAAGATCCTCGAGATCCGCTGAGCCTGGGGCTGGGGCTGGGGCTGGGGCTGGTCTTGGACCTGCGCCTGCGCCCGGCCCGGTTCGGGCGGGGGCCGGGTGGGCCCGAGGTCAGCTCACCGCGCGGACCAGGTCCGCGGTCAGCTCCGGGCGGTCGACGCGCTCGATGCGTACGGAGTCGCAGTCCACCCACTGCGCCGCCTCGACGAGCGCCTGTGCCACCGCGGGCACCGCCTTCGGGCCGTCCAGGGACACCTGCTTGGCCACCAGCGTGCTCCCCTCGCGCGCGGGGTCCACCCGGCCGACCAGGTGGCCGCCCGCCAGGACCGGCATCGCGAAGTAGCCGTACACCCGCTTCGGCTTGGGGACGTACGCCTCCAGGCGGTGGGTGAAGCCGAAGATCCGCTCCGTGCGCGCACGCTCCCAGATCAGGGAGTCGAACGGCGAGAGCAGCGTCGTGCGGTGGCGGCCGCGCGGGGGTGTGGCCAGCGCCTGCGGGTCCGCCCAGGCCGGCTTGTCCCAGCCCCCCACCGTCACCGGGACCAGGCCCGAGTCCGCGACCACCGCGTCGAACTCCTCGCCCTTCAGGCGGTGGTAGTCGGCGATGTCCGCGCGCGTGCCGACCCCCAGGGAACGGCCCGCCAGGGCGACCAGGCGGCGCACGCACTCCCTGTCGTCCAGGTCGTCGTGCAGCAGCTCGTCCGGGATCGCGCGCTCCGCGAGGTCGTACACCCGCTTCCAGGAGCGGCGCTCCGTGCACACCACCTCGCCGTACATCAGCGCGCGCTCCACGGCGATCTTGGAGTCGGACCAGTCCCACCACTCGCCCTTGTTCTTCGCGCCGCCCAACTCCGTCGCCGTCAGCGGGCCTTCGGCGCGGAGCTGCTTGATGACCTGGTCGTACGCGCCGTCCGGGAGGTCGTGGTGCCAGTGGGGGCGGGAGCGGTAGGCGCGGCGGCGGAAGGCGAAGTGGGGCCACTCCTCGATGGGGAGGATGCAGGCTGCGTGTGACCAGTACTCGAACGCGTGGGGGTGGGCCGGGGGGTTTTCGGTGGGGGTGGGTGTCCAGTACGCCGACTCGACCTTCTTGCGGCCTACCGCGCCCAGGCGGGCGTAGG
Source organism: Streptomyces sp. NPDC040610 (assembly GCF_055594065.1). NCBI lineage: Bacteria > Bacillati > Actinomycetota > Actinomycetes > Kitasatosporales > Streptomycetaceae > Streptomyces > Streptomyces sp. NPDC040610. The sequence goes on from NZ_JBVIXA010000004.1 coordinate 16,315, forward strand.
GGATCAGCTCGTGGGAGCGGGCCAGGACCGAGATCGTGTCCAGCTGGACGGCGCCCAGGTGACGGAGCACGCCTTGGACGCCCGACCTGCGGTCGGGGGCGCCGAGGAAGCCCTGGGCCCTCAGGGTGATGCGGCGGGCCTCGTCGGGGGTGAGGGTGAGCTCGGGGCGGGGCATGCTCGTCGTCATGGTCGGAACGATAGGGGGAGGGTCTGACAGTGGGGGCGGGGGCCTTCGCGGGGCGCCCCAGTCCCGCCCCTTCACCGAAACCGGGGCGCTGCGCCCCCTGGACCCCAGCCTGTCGATGTCCCGTGCGGGTGGGACGGGCCGCCGTCGATCGGCCTTCGGCCTCGTCCTCAAGCGCCGGACGGGCTGATTACTTGCCGGGGCGGGCCGGATGGTGCGGGTGGGACAGTCCTGTGCCGATCGCGCTGCGCGCTCGTCCTCAAGCGCCGGACGGGCTGAGATAGGGCGGGGCTGGGACGGGCCGGTGGGTGTCTTGGGGTGGCCTCAGGTGCTGGTTGTCGGGCTGGGGAGGTACGGCTGGAGTGAGGGGAGGCCGATGTCTGTGGGGAGCAGGGCGGCTACCCAGCAGTCGCGGAGGGTGGACTTGTTGAGGAGGGCCGCGCGGAGGGTGCCCTCGATCGTGAAGCCCGCCTTCTCCGCCACCGCGCGGGAGCCGCGGTTGCCGACCTCCGCGCGCCATTCCAGGCGTGTGCAGCCCAGGCGCTCGAAGGCCCAGTGGGCCACGGCCTGCACGATCTCCGTCATGTAGCCCTGGCCCCGGTGCTCGGCGGCGGTCCAGAAGCCGATCTCCCAGGCGCCCGAGCGCGGGTGGTGCAGGCTCGTCGCGGCGAGCAGCGGGCCGCCGTCCCGTGGGCGCACCGCCCAGGTGTACTCCATGTCGTACCGCCAGCCGTCCGGGACCATGCGGCCGACGAAGCCCTCGGCGTCCACGCGCGCGTAGGGCGACGGGATCGTGGTCCAGCGCTGGATCTCGGGATCCTGGCAGGCCGCGTACACCTCGTCGATGTCGTCCGGCGTGAAGGTGCGCAGCAGCAGGCGCTCGGTGGTCAGGGTGACGGGCTCCATCGGCTGATTCTGCTTGTGGCGGAGCCGACGACGCCAGCGGTTTGCCAGGAGGGGATCAGCGGTTTGCGCAGGGAGGGGGATCAGGGGTTTGCGCAGGGAGGGGATTAGCGGTCTGCGGGGAGGGAGGGGATTAGCGGTCTGCGGGGAGGGAGGGGGAGGGGGTGGGGGAGTAGGCGGGGAGGTGAGGGAGGATTTGGGGGGTGGGGGCGGCACCTTCGTGGGTGCCCGGGCGTTGACGTAATGGCAGACCTCCCGGCACGGCCGGGTCCTCGCATACGATGGCCGTTGCCCGACGAGTAAAACCGACCGTGCCAGGCCCGACCGGCAAGGAGACCAACCCCCGTGTCCGTCCTCTCGAAGATCATGCGTGCAGGCGAAGGCAAGATCCTGCGCAAGCTGCACCGCATCGCGGACCAGGTCAACTCCATCGAAGAGGACTTCACCGCCCTCTCCGACGCCGAGCTGCGCGCGTTGACCGCGGAGTACAAGGAGCGGTACGCCGACGGCGAAACCCTCGACGACCTCCTGCCGGAAGCCTTCGCCACGGTCCGCGAGGCCGCCAAGCGCGTCCTCGGCCAGCGTCACTACGACGTGCAGATGATGGGCGGCGCGGCCCTGCACCTCGGCTATGTCGCGGAGATGAAGACCGGTGAGGGCAAGACGCTGGTCGGCACCCTGCCCGCGTATCTGAACGCACTCTCGGGCAAGGGCGTGCACCTGATCACGGTCAATGACTATCTGGCCGAGCGCGACTCCGAAATGATGGGCCGCGTCCACAAGTTCCTCGGCCTGAGCGTCGGCTGCATCCTCGCGAACATGCCGCCCGCCGAGCGCCGCGAGATGTACAACTGCGACATCACGTACGGCACGAACAACGAGTTCGGCTTCGACTACCTCCGCGACAACATGGCGTGGTCGCAGGAGGAGCTGGTCCAGCGCGGCCACAACTTCGCGATCGTGGACGAGGTCGACTCGATCCTCGTCGACGAGGCGCGTACGCCGCTGATCATCTCCGGCCCCGCCGACCAGGCCACCAAGTGGTACGGCGACTTCGCCAAGCTGGTGACCCGCCTCACCAAGGGCAAGCCCGGCGAGCCCCTGAAGGGCATCGAGGAGACCGGGGACTACGAGGTCGACGAGAAGAAGCGCACCGTCGGCATCCACGAGTCCGGCGTCGCCAAGGTCGAGGACTGGCTGGGCATCGACAACCTCTACGAGTCGGTGAACACCCCGCTCGTGGGTTACCTGAACAACGCCATCAAGGCCAAGGAACTCTTCAAGAAGGACAAGGACTACGTCGTCATCGACGGCGAAGTCATGATCGTCGACGAGCACACCGGCCGTATCCTCGCCGGCCGCCGCTACAACGAGGGCATGCACCAGGCGATCGAGGCGAAGGAAGGGGTGGACATCAAGGACGAGAACCAGACCCTCGCGACGATCACCCTGCAGAACTTCTTCCGCCTCTACAAGCGCGCCGACCACGAGGGCAAGGAAGTCCCCGGCCTCTCCGGCATGACCGGTACGGCCATGACCGAGGCCGCCGAGTTCCACCAGATCTACAAGCTGGGCGTCGTCCCGATCCCGACGAACCGGCCCATGGTCCGCGCCGACCAGTCGGACCTGATCTACCGCACCGAGGTCGCCAAGTTCGCCGCCGTCGTCGACGACATCGCCGAGAAGCACGAGAAGGGCCAGCCGATCCTGGTCGGCACCACCTCCGTCGAGAAGTCGGAGTACCTCTCGCAGCAGCTCTCCAAGCGCGGCGTCCAGCATGAGGTCCTCAACGCCAAGCAGCACGACCGGGAGGCGACGATCGTCGCCCAGGCCGGCCGCAAGGGCGCCGTCACCGTCGCCACGAACATGGCCGGACGAGGCACCGACATCAAGCTCGGCGGCAACCCCGACGACCTCGCCGAGGCGGAGCTGCGCCAGCGCGGCCTCGACCCGGTCGAGCACGTCGAGGAGTGGGCCGCCGCGCTGCCCGCCGCCCTGGAGAAGGCCGAGCGCTCCGTGCAGGCCGAGTTCGAAGAGGTCAAGGAGCTCGGCGGGCTCTACGTCCTCGGCACCGAGCGGCACGAGTCCCGCCGCATCGACAACCAGCTGCGCGGCCGTTCCGGCCGTCAGGGCGACCCCGGCGAGTCCCGCTTCTACCTGTCCCTCGGCGACGACCTGATGCGCCTGTTCAAGGCCCAGATGGTCGAGCGCGTGATGTCGATGGCCAACGTCCCCGACGACGTGCCGATCGAGAACAAGATGGTCACCCGCGCCATCGCCTCCGCGCAGTCCCAGGTCGAGCAGCAGAACTTCGAGACCCGCAAGAACGTCCTCAAGTACGACGAGGTCCTCAACCGCCAGCGCGAGGTCATCTACGGAGAGCGCCGCCGCGTCCTGAAGGGCGAGGACCTGCACGAGCAGATCGTGCACTTCATGGACGACACCATCGACGCCTACGTCTCCGCCGAGGCCGCCGAGGGCTTCGCCGAGGAGTGGGACCTCGACCGGCTGTGGGGCGCCTTCAAGCAGCTCTACCCGGTGAAGGTCACCATCGAAGAGCTGGAGGACGAGGTCGGCGACCGTGCCGGTCTGACCGCCGAGTTCATCTCCGAGGCCATCAAGGACGACGTCCACGCGCAGTACGAGGCCCGTGAGGCGCAGCTCGGCTCCGACATCATGCGTGAGCTTGAGCGCCGCGTCGTCCTGTCCGTCCTGGACCGCAAGTGGCGCGAGCACCTCTACGAGATGGACTACCTCCAGGAGGGCATCGGCCTGCGCGCCATGGCGCAGAAGGACCCCCTGGTCGAGTACCAGCGCGAGGGCTTCGACATGTTCAACGCCATGATGGACGGCATCAAGGAGGAGTCCGTCGGCTATCTGTTCAACCTGGAGGTCCAGGTCGAGCAGCAGGTCGAGGAGGTCCCGGTGTCGGACAGCGCGCCCTCGCTCTCCAAGGACGGCGCCCAGGACGCGGTCCCGGCCGGCGCCCGCCCGGAGATCCGCGCCAAGGGCCTCGACGCCCCGCAGCGCCCCGACCGCCTGCACTTCCAGGCGCCGAACGCCGAGGGCGGTGTCGACGAGGGCGACTTCGCGACCTCCGACCAGCCGTCCGGCAGCACGACGCCGGCGTCCGGCGACGGCATGACCCGCGCGGAGCGGCGCAAGGCCCAGAAGGGCGGACGGCGCCGCAAGAAGTAGCGCTGCCAGAAGTAGCGCTGCCGCGCAGGGCGTAGGCAGGGTTTGTGCGAGGGCCGGGCACCGGGTGGTGTCCGGCCTTTCGCGTGGGCGGCGGTCGGCCTGGCGGCGATCACTCTGTCGGTGATCCTTTGTTGGCGGTCAGCCCCGGCGGAGGGGCGGTCCCGCCACCTCCACCGCCGTGCAGCGCCAGCGTTGGTCGTCGCCCCGGTGCAGGCGGAACGCGAGGGCGCGTAAGGCCGTGCCCGCGCCCACGCGCGCGAAGACCTCGAAGACCCCGGGGCGCACCTCGTAGTGCCCGACGCGGTGCACGGCAGGGCGGTGGCCGCCGACCGTGCCCAAGGGGCGGGTCTCGGCGAGGCGGGCCAGGTCGTCGTACGCGGTGTGGGCGATATGACGGGCCACCCAGTGCAGGGGCCGCTGGCCGCTGAGGACCAGCATCAGGCGCTCCGTGAACAGCTCGGTGGGGTGCGGGGGCGGCTGGACCGGCGTGAGCGGCGGGTGCGGGCGGCGCGGCTCGGGGACGCGGGTGTCGTGGCGGCCGGGCGGCCGGTCGCCGGGCGGGCGGTTGCCCGGGGGCCGGGTGGCCGGTGGACGGGGGCCACCGGGGCGGGGACCCCCGGGGCGGCGACGGGGCCTGGTCATGACCTTGGGCATGGGGGCGGGGGGTGTGTGCGGCTGGGGGGGCGGTGCGGGGGCCGCGGGCGGGGCGGGAGGCGTGGGAAGGGGGTGAGGGCTCGTGCATGGTGTGGCTCCGTTCGGGGCGTGGGGCGTGGGGCGTGGGGCGTGGGCCAGAGGGCCGGTGGGATCCGTGGGTTCGCGGGGCGGAGGGCTGGTGGGTTCGTGGGGCAGGGGGGCCAGAGGGATCCGTAGGCCGTGAGGCAGCCGTGGTACCGGGGGGTAACTTGTGCTGGGGATCTTGTACGGCGGCCGGGGCGGGCGCCGCAACGGTCGGCGAGGGGGACCGCGACCCACGGAGTGGTTCACTCATCTGGGTGAGCAGGGGTGGCCCCGGGCCCGTGTTCGCCGGGGCCGGGCGGGTGATGACCTGGACCGGGGTGGACGCGGCCGAGGGCTCGGGCGGCAGCTCGAAGGGGGACGCCCGCACGTATCCTGGGGGCCCGTCCCGGGAGTCCTGGAGGCCCTTCCCGGGAGCCTTCGCGACTACGAAAGCGGCCAGCCATGCGCGTGTACGTTCCCCTGACACTGCCCCGTCTCGCGCAGGCGCACGAGGCCGGTGAGCTGGGTCCCGGGCCGCTGACCGCGTACGCCGTGACGCCCGCGCTGCGCGAGTGGTACGTCTCGGACGACCTGGAGGAGCTGGAGTACGCAGCCCTGAACCGGGCGGCGCTGCACTCGCTGCGACTGCTCGCCGGGGAGCCGGGGACCGCGCGGCGCCGCGTCGTCCTCGCGGCGGACGTGCCGGACAGCGCGGCGGTCGTCGACCCCGACCGCGGGCTCGACCGGGGCGCGCTCGGCGAGGTGCGGATCACGGCCGCGCTGCCGTTGGCCAAGGCGGCCGCGGTGCACGTGGACGGCGGGGACGCCGAGGCCGACGTCATCGCGGCGGCGGACGCGCTGGGGGCGGCGGACCAGGGGGACGACGACGCGCAGTTCGTCGTGGACGGGGCCGAGGATCACGAGCTGCTCTGGTTCGCCACGCAGGAGATCCCGAATCTGGTGCGGCCCGAGGCGTAGTCCCCGGGGGCGGTCGCGCCCCAGGTGGGGCCCGGTCCGGTCTGGCTGTCGGTGGGGCCGGGTACGGTTTTCGACATGGGGAAGCTACAGCGCGGGGCGCACATCGTCTGGGACTGGAACGGGACCCTCCTGCACGACATCGACGCGGTGATCGGCGCGACGAACGCGTCGTTCCTGGAGATCGGGCTCGAGCCGATCACGCTGGAGCGGTATCGGGAGCTGTACTGCGTGCCGGTGCCGCTGTTCTACAAGCGGCTGATGGGGCGGCTGCCCACCGAGGACGAGTGGCTGGTCATGGACGCGGTGTTCCACAAGCACTACGGGGCGCGGGTGGACGCCTGCGGGCTGGCCGAGGGGGCGGCCGAGCTGCTCGCCTCGCGGCAGGCCGAGGGGCGCACGCAGTCGTTGCTGTCGCTCGCCCCGCACGAGCACCTGGTGCCGTTGGTGCGGCGGCACGGGATCGCCGAGCGGTTCGTGCGGATCGACGGGCGTACGGATTCGTCCCATGCCGGGAAGGCCGAGCGGATGGTCCGGCACCTCGGGGAGCTGGGGGAGGTCGAGGCCCGGCGGATCGTGGTGATCGGGGACGCGCTGGACGACGCCGTGGCCGCGGCCCATGTGGGGGCCCAGGCGGTGCTCTACACCGGTGGGTCGCACAGCCGGGGGAGCCTGGAGGCCGCGGGGGTGCCCGTCGTCGACAGCCTCGGGGAGGCCGTGGAGACGGCGGAGCAGCTGGTCGCCTGATCGTGTGACTTCGGTGCCCCGGGCCGGGGCGGCCGGGGCACCGCCGTCGACAGGGGCACCGCGTGGACAGGGCAACCGCCGTCGACAGGGACCGCTACGTCACCGGCGCCTTCGCCCGCAGCACCGTCAGGAATTCACGCATCCAGCGCGAGTGGTCCGGCCAGGCGCGTGCGGACACCAGGGTGCCGTCGACCACCGCTTCCGCGTCCTGGAAGGTGGCGCCCGCCGCCTGCATGTCCAGCTCAAGGGCCGGGTAGGCCGTGACGCGGCGGCCCGCGAGGGCGCCCACGGCCGCCGTGAGCAGGGGGCCGTGGCAGATCTGGGCGACGGGCTTGTCCGCGTCGAAGAAGGACTTGAGGATCTTGCGCAGCTCGGGGTCGGCGCGCAGATACTCGGGGGCACGCCCGCCCGGGATGACCAGGGCGACATACTGACCGGGGTCGACCTCGGCGAAGGCCAGGTCGGCGGGCCAAGTGTAGCCCGGCTTCTCGGTGTACGTGTCGAAGCCCGGCTCGAAGTCGTGCACCACGAACTGGAGCTTCTTGCGGGTGGGGGCCGCGATATGGACGTCGTACCCCTCCTCGCGCAGCCGCTGGAAGGGGTAGAGGACCTCCAGTGACTCCGCCGCGTCACCGGTGACTATGAGGATCTTGGCTGCCATCGCTGTTCGCTCCCAGGGTCGCGGGTGTCGCCAGGGTCGGGTCGCGCGCTGTTCGGTCCGTCACGCTGTTCGGTCTGTCACGCTGTTCGGTCCGTCACGCTCAACGTGCATCGCCCGGCCGTGTTTGCCAAGAGGGCGCCCGGATCGCGTGCCCACCGCGGGCCCATGGCCGGATCGGCACACGATCGGCGTGAGGCGACTGTGCAGACTGTCAAAGTTGACCCCCTGGTTTTGTACACATACGGCTCATGACGACTTCCGGGTGCGGGGCGATAGCCTTGTCCCGTGATCAGCGCGATATCCCGCGGAGGCGACGTCGCCTCCGCCCCGCGCCCGGAGACCACGGTGTACACGAACCGTGCCGGGCGCCTCGCTGACGACTCTTCTCGGAGCGTACGGCGCGGACATCGGCGACATCACGGACACCTGGGCCGGTCGATGACTCCGCCAGAATTGGCGGATTTCCGCTCGCTCAGGGCTCATCGCGGCATACCGTCGACCTCGACCGGAGACCCCGCGTCGCGGCGTTATGTCACATCACTTCCTTCTACGTCACGCAACGGCGCGCGACAGGAGTCAGAGGACAATGCAGACCAAGCTGGACGAAGCCAAGGCCGAGCTGCTCGCGCGGGCCGCCCGGGTAGCTGAGAACAGCCCGGTCGGGGGGCGCCTGCCAACGGGAGCACCGACCGGGTCCACGGGCGGGAGCCACGACACCGGCGGGTCGGGGACGGCCGGGGCCCGCAAGGGCGGCAAGGCGGCCGCGGCCGACCAGGCCACCCCGGCGGACCCCTCGAAGGTGCTCGCGTTCCTCCAGCGGTACTACCTGCACACGGCCCCCGAGGACCTGGGCGACCGCGACCCGGTCGACGTCTTCGGCGCCGCCTACTCCCACTACCGGCTGGCCGAGAACCGCCCCCAGGGCACCGCCAACGTCCGGGTGCACACCCCGACCGTCGAGGAGAACGGCTGGACCTGCAGCCACTCCGTCGTCGAGGTCGTGACCGACGACATGCCGTTCCTGGTGGACTCCGTCACCAACGAGCTGTCCCGGCAGGGACGCGGCATCCACGTCGTCATCCACCCGCAGGTCGTGGTCCGCCGCGACCTCACCGGCAAGCTCCTCGACGTACTCCCCGAGGGCCAGAACGCCGGCGCCGAGCGCCCGCACGACGCCGTCACCGAGTCCTGGATCCACGTCGAGATCGACCGCGAGACCGACCGCGCCGACCTCAAGCAGATCACCGCCGACCTGCTGCGCATCCTGTCCGACGTCCGCGAGACGGTCGAGGACTGGGACAAGATGCGCGACGCCGCGCTGCGCATCGCCGACGAGCTGCCGACCGAGCCGACCGCCGACGACGTCCGTGACCAGGAGGTCGAGGAGGCCCGCGAACTCCTTCGCTGGCTGGCCGCCGACCACTTCACGTTCCTCGGCTACCGCGAGTACGACCTGACGGACGAGGACTCCCTCGCCGCCGTCCCCGGCACCGGCCTCGGCATCCTGCGCGCCGACCCGCACCACAGCGAGGGCGACGACCACCACCCGGTCAGCCCGTCCTTCAACCGGCTCCCCGCCGACGCCCGCGCCAAGGCCCGCGAGCACAAGCTGCTCGTCCTCACCAAGGCCAACAGCCGCTCCACCGTGCACCGGCCGAGCTACCTCGACTACGTCGGCGTGAAGAAGTTCGACGAGAACGGCGAGGTCGTCGGCGAGCGCCGCTTCCTCGGCCTGTTCTCCTCGGCCGCGTACACCGAGTCCGTGCGCCGCGTCCCGGTCATCCGCCGCAAGGTCGAGGAGGTCCTCAAGGGCGCGGGCTTCACGCCCAACAGCCACGACGGCCGGGACCTGCTGCAGATCCTGGAGACGTACCCGCGCGACGAGCTGTTCCAGACTCCGGCCGACGAGCTGCGGTCCATCGTCACGTCCGTGCTGTACCTCCAGGAGCGCCGCCGCCTGCGCCTGTACCTGCGCAAGGACGAGTACGGCCGCTACTACTCCGCGCTCGTCTACCTGCCGCGCGACCGCTACACCACCGGCGTCCGGCTGCGGATCATCGACATCCTCAAGGAAGAGCTGAACGGCGCCAGCGTCGACTTCACGGCCTGGAACACCGAGTCGATCCTCTCCCGCATCCACTTCGTCGTCCGCGTCCCCAAGGGCGGCGAGGTCCCCGACCTCTCCGACGCCGACGTCGAGCGCATCGAGGCCCGTCTGGTCGAGGCCGCCCGCTCCTGGGCCGACGGCTTCGGCGAGGCGCTGACCGCCGAGCTCGGCGAGGAGCGCGCGGCGGAGCTCCTGCGCCGGTACGCGGGCGCCTTCCCCGAGGGCTACAAGGCCGACCACACCCCGCGCGCCGCCGTCGCCGACCTCGTCCACCTGGAGCGGCTCTCCCAGCAGAGCCACCAGGACTTCGCGCTCAGCCTGTACGAGCCGGTGGGCGCCGCGCCCGACGAGCGCCGCTTCAAGATCTACCGCTCCGGCGCCCAGATCTCCCTTTCGGCCGTCCTGCCCGTCCTTCAGCGCCTGGGCGTCGAGGTCACTGACGAGCGGCCCTACGAGCTGCGCTGCTCGGACCGCACCAGCGCCTGGATCTACGACTTCGGCCTGCGCATGCCGAAGGCGCAGAACGGCAACGGCGACTACCTGGGCGACGACGGCCGGGCCCGCTTCCAGGAGGCCTTCGCCGCCGCCTGGACCGGCGAGGCCGAGGTCGACGGCTTCAACTCGCTCGTCCTGCGCGCCGGTCTGAACTGGCGCCAGGCGATGGTCCTGCGGGCGTACGCCAAGTACCTGCGCCAGGCGGGCTCCACGTTCAGCCAGGACTACATGGAGGACACCCTCCTCAACAACGTCCACACCACCCGGCTGCTCGTCTCGCTGTTCGAGGCCCGGATGTCCCCGGACCGCCAGCGCGCGGGCACCGAGCTGACCGACGGGCTGCTCGAAGAGCTCGACGGAGCGCTCGACCAGGTCGCCTCGCTCGACGAGGACCGCATCCTGCGCTCCTTCCTCACCGTCATCAAGGCGACCCTGCGCACCAACTTCTTCCAGGAGGCGGGCGGCGGCAAGCCGCACTCGTACGTCTCCATGAAGCTGGACCCGCAGGCCATCCCCGACCTGCCCGAGCCGCGCCCGGCGTACGAGATCTGGGTGTACTCGCCCCGCGTCGAGGGCGTGCACCTGCGCTTCGGCAAGGTCGCGCGCGGCGGTCTGCGCTGGTCCGACCGCAAGGAGGACTTCCGTACGGAGATCCTCGGCCTGGTCAAGGCGCAGATGGTGAAGAACACCGTCATCGTGCCGGTCGGCGCGAAGGGCGGCTTCGTCGCCAAGCAGCTGCCCGACCCGTCCGTGGACCGCGACGCGTGGCTCGCGGAGGGCGTCGCCTGCTACAAGACGTTCATCTCGGCGCTGCTCGACATCACCGACAACCTGGTCGCCGGTGAGGTCGTGCCGCCCGCCGACGTGGTCCGGCACGACGAGGACGACACCTACCTGGTGGTCGCCGCCGACAAGGGCACGGCGACGTTCTCCGACATCGCCAACGCGGTCGCCGAGTCGTACAACTTCTGGCTCGGGGACGCCTTCGCCTCCGGCGGCTCCGCGGGCTACGACCACAAGGGCATGGGCATCACCGCCCGCGGCGCCTGGGAGTCCGTCAAGCGGCACTTCCGCGAGCTGGGCCACGACACCCAGACCGAGGACTTCACGGCGGTCGGCGTCGGCGACATGTCCGGCGACGTGTTCGGCAACGGCATGCTGCTCTCCGAGCACATCCGCCTGGTCGCCGCCTTCGACCACCGGCACATCTTCATCGACCCGAACCCGGACGCGGCCACCTCCTACGCCGAGCGCCGCCGCCTGTTCGAGCTGCCCCGCTCCAGCTGGGCCGACTACAACAAGGAGCTGCTCTCCGCGGGCGGCGGGATCTTCCCCCGCTCGGCCAAGGCGATCCAGCTCAACGCGCACATCCGCCAGGCCCTCGGCATCGAGACCGGCGGCGCCAAGATGACCCCGGCCGAGCTGATGCAGGCCATCCTCAAGGCGCCGGTGGACCTGCTGTGGAACGGCGGCATCGGCACGTACGTGAAGGCGGGCGCCGAGTCGCACGCGGACGTCGGCGACAAGGCCAACGACGCCATCCGCGTCGACGGCGCCGACCTGCGCGTGAAGGTCGTCGGCGAGGGCGGCAACCTGGGCCTGACCCAGCTCGGCCGGATCGAGTTCGCGCGCGCCGGTGGCCGTATCAACACCGACGCCATCGACAACAGCGCGGGCGTGGACACCTCCGACCACGAGGTGAACATCAAGATCCTGCTGAACGCCGTGGTGCAGGCCGGGGACATGACCGTCAAGCAGCGCAACAAGCTGCTCGCCGAAATGACCGACGAGGTCGGCCAGCTCGTCCTGCGCAACAACTACGCGCAGAACACCGCGCTCGCCAACTCCGTCTTCGAGTCGCCCTCGCTGCTCCACGCCCACCAGCGGTTCATGCGCCGCCTGGGCCGTGAGGGCCAGCTCGACCGGGGCCTTGAGTTCCTGCCCACCGACCGGCAGATCCGGGAACTGCTCAGCTCCGGCCGCGGCCTCTCGCAGCCCGAGCTGGCCGTGCTCCTCGCGTACACGAAGATCGTCGCCGCGGACGAGCTGATCCACACGACGCTGCCCGACGACGACTACCTGCGGCGGCTGCTGCACGCGTACTTCCCGAAGGCGCTGCGCGAGAAGTTCGCCGAGCAGGTCGACGCGCACGCGCTGCGCCGCGAGATCATCACGACCGTCCTGGTCAACGACACCGTCAACACCGGCGGCTCGACCTTCCTGCACCGGCTGCGCGAGGAGACCGGCGCCTCGCTCGAGGAGATCGTGCGCGCCCAGCTGTGCGCGCGCGAGATCTTCGGGCTCGGCGAGGTCTGGGACGCCGTCGAGGCGCTCGACAACGAGGTGGCCGCCGATGTGCAGACGCGGGTGCGGCTGCACTGCCGCCGCCTCGTCGAGCGCGGCACGCGCTGGCTGCTCAACAACCGGCCGCAGCCGCTGCAGCTCGCCGAGACCGTCGAGTTCTTCCGCGCCGGTGTCGACCAGGTGTGGACCGAGCTGCCGAAGCTGATGCGCGGCTCCGACCTGGAGTGGTACGAGAACATCCGCGAGGAGCTGTCCGGCGCCGGGGTCCCCGACGAGCTGGCGCAGCGGGTCGCCGGGTTCTCCTCGGCCTTCCCGGCGCTCGACATCGTGGCCGTCGCGGACCGCATGGGCAAGGAGCCGCTGGCCGTCGCCGAGATCTACTACGACCTCGCCGACCGGCTGCGGATCACCCAGCTCATGGACCGGATCATCGAGCTGCCGCGGGCCGACCGCTGGCAGTCGATGGCCCGCGCCTCCATCCGCGAGGACCTGTACGCGGCGCACGCCGCGCTGACGGCCGACGTCCTCGCCGTCGGCGACGGCACGGCCACGCCGGAGCAGCGCTTCAAGGCGTGGGAGGACAAGAACGCGGCGATCCTGGGCCGGGCCCGGACCACCCTGGAGGAGATCCAGGGCTCCGACGCCTTCGACCTGGCGAACCTGTCGGTGGCGATGCGGACGATGCGGACGCTGCTGCGCACGCACTCGTAGGCCGTACGTCGCCGGGGGCGCTCCGCACCGTGTGGTGCGGGGCGCCCCTGTCGGCGTTTTCGGGGGGCTTTCGGGTGTGTCGGCGGGCACCCGCAGTCTGCGGAACGGGTGACGATCGATGCCATAAGCCGTTAATTCCGGCATTTGGGCTACGGTGGATGAGATTGTCTGACGGATGGATCCCGGAGGGAGCAGGGTAAGCCGATGACAGAAGCAAGTCCGTTGGACGCTGCGGAGCGCGCGGTCCGGGTGCTCGGCGCCGGACGGCTGCCCGAGGAGTGGGCCGCCACACCGCTGACCGTCGTGATGCCGACGTACAACGAGGCCGGGAACCTGCCCGGCATGGCCGACGCCCTGCTCGCCCTGCCACTGCCGGGCCTCAGCCTGCTCGTCGTCGACGACTCCAGCCCCGACGGCACCGGCGACATCGCCGAGGAGCACGCGCGACGGCACGCTGAGACGGAGGGCCGCCGCCGCATGCACGTGCTGCACCGCACCGAGAAGGACGGCCTCGGCCGGGCCTACGCGGCCGGGATGGCCAAGGCCGTCGAGGACGGCGCGCACTACGTCCTGCAGATGGACGCCGACGGCAGCCACCCCGTGGAGAAGGTCGCGGAGCTGCTCGGCGTCGCGCTCGCCACGGACGCCGGGGTCGTCGTCGGCAGCCGGTACGTCCAGGGCGGCACGCTCTCCGACGCCTGGGGCGCCCACCGCAAGCTCCTGTCCCGCTGGGCCAACGCCTACGCGGGCACCATCCTCGGCACCCGCGTCCGCGACATCACCGGCGGCTTCAACCTGTGGCGGGCCGACGCGGTGCGCGCGGTCGACCTCGGATCCGTCGACAGCGCGGGCTACAGCTTCCAGGTCGAGATGAAGTACCGGGCGGTGGGCCACGGCTTCGACGTCATGGAGGTCCCGATCCACTTCGAGGACCGGACGGTCGGCGAGTCCAAGATGAATCTGATGGTGCAGCTGGAGTCCGTGGTGATGCCGTGGAAGCTGCGGCTCTCCCGCGGGGCCCGTGGGGTCCCCGGCGTACCGGGGCGTCGGCCCGGGTCGGGTTCGGGGCCGTCCGTATGACCAGCACGCTGCACGAGGCGCCGGCCGGGCCCGTCGTCGCTCCCGCCCCCGCCGCGCCCCGCGTTCCCCTCGCCCGGCTGCGCCGACTGTTCCTGGAGGTCGTCAGGTTCGGCGTCGTCGGCGGCAGCGGAGTGGCCGTCAACCTCGTCGTCTTCAACCTGCTCCTGCACGGCCTCGGCCGGGCCCCGATGACCGCCACGGTGCTCGCCAGCTGTGTCGCCATGGGCACCAACTACCTCGGCTTCCGCTTCTACGCGTACCGGGACCGCGCCTCGCGCACCAAGCGGCAGATCGCCCTCTTCTTCGTCTTCAGCGGCATCGGCGTCGTCATGGAGAGCCTGCTGTTCTACGCCGCGTACCACGGGGCGGGCCTCAACGGGCCGCTCGGCTCCAACATCGCGAAGGCGCAGTCCATCGTGCTGGCGTCGGCGTTCCGCTTCCTGGTGTACCGGACGTGGGTGTTCCAGCACAGGGCCCACCATGACGCCCGGCGGGCCTAGCCGGTCCCGCTGGGTGTGGGGGCTCCGGGCGGCGGCGGGCGCCGTCACCGCCCTTCTCCTCGCCGTCGTCGTCCGCCTCCCCTGGGTCGGTGACCTGGGCATCCACGCGGCGACGATCGAACGCGTCCGCCACGACCCGCTCCACCCCGGCGACCCGCTCGTCGACGCCGACGTACCCAGCCCCTACTACTCCCCGTGGACGGTCCTCCTCGGCTGCCTCGCCAAGGCGACGGGGGCGGGGGTCTTCGGGGTGCTGCGCGGCGCGGCCGTCGTCGGCCTCGTCCTTCTCCTCTCCGGGATCTGGCACTTCGTCCGTACGCTGACGGAGCGCCGGGCCGCCCCGCCGCTCGCCGTGCTGTGCGTGCTGTTCCTGTGGGGTCCGGCGCTGTTCGGGTGGAGCGGATTCATCGGGCTCAACTCCCTTGCCCTGACGGTGTCGTATCCGAGTACGTTCGCGCTGGGCCTGTCCTTCCACCTGTGGGCGTGGCTGCGGAAGGCCCTGCGGGCGGGCTCGGGGTGGCCGGTGTTCCTCGGCCTCGGCGTCCTGTGGGCCGTGGTCCTCCTCACCCACCAGTTCACCGGTGTCGTCGCCTCGCTCGGCGCGGCGGCGATGCTGCTCGGCGCCCGGCCGTGGCCCCCGCGCGCGGTTCTGCTGCGCCTGGCCGCCGGTCTCGCCCTCGGCCTCGTGGTGCTCGCCGTCTGGCCGTACTACCCCTTCTTCGAACTCTTCGGCGCGGGCGCGGACCTGGAGCAGATCCACCGCCCCCTGTACCGCGACCTCCTCGGCCGCTTCGGCCTGGCCCTGCTGGGTGTGGCCGCGCTGGCCCTGCGCCTGCGCCGGGACCGGCGCGATCCGCTGGTGCTGTTCTTCGCGCTCGGCGCGGTGGTGTTCGCGGCCGGGGGCCTGAGCGGTCACTACTCGTGGGGGCGGGTGCTGCCTGCGGCGCTGATTCCGGCGCAGGTCGCGGCGGCGGTGGAGGTGGCGGGGGCGGTCGGGGTGGCGGTGACGTCGAGGGCCGCGGGGGCGGTCCCCACTGCCCGTCGGGTCTTCGCCGCTGTCCTCGCCGCCGCCCTGGCCCTCGCCCTGGCCGTCGGCGCGTGGGGGCAGGCCGGGACGCTGGGCTACGTACTCCCGAAGGGCGCGCTGCCCTCCGCCGTCGCCGCGAAGTACTGGCCGCCGTGGCCCGGTTACCGGTGGATCACGCCCTGGGTGCGGTACGGGGACGTCGTCATGGCGAAGACGTTCCCCGCCCGGCAGATCCCGGCGTACGGGGCGTACACGGTGGCTCCCGGCTACCCCGACTTCTTCCTCTCCGACGAAGTCGCGCGCGAGGACGCCGTGCGCCGGTACTTCGCGCCGGGTACGCCCCGGGCCGAGCGGGTGGAGGTGCTGCGGCGGTACGGGGTGCGGTGGGTCGTGGCGTATCCCGGGGACGGGGGACTGGGGGCGGACGATCCCGCGCTGCGGAAGGTGGGGACGGGGCCGCGGGGGCTGGGGCTGTACCGGGTGGTGGGGTGAGGTGGCACCGGCCCACGGGAGGATCTGGAC
Organism: Streptomyces sp. NPDC040610; assembly: GCF_055594065.1. Lineage (NCBI taxonomy): Bacteria > Bacillati > Actinomycetota > Actinomycetes > Kitasatosporales > Streptomycetaceae > Streptomyces > Streptomyces sp. NPDC040610. The sequence continues at coordinate 32,446 of NZ_JBVIXA010000004.1, forward strand.
TGGGGGCCGCCGGAACGGCCGTACACTCGGGCTCATGGGTCGCATGGGTTCGCTGAGGCAGTGCCCGCACAGGGCGGCCTCAGGACCGCGCCCGATCGTCGTCCACGCGGCTGTCGCCGTTGACGTCGAGACACCTCTTCCCCGGCGGATCGCTCTCCACGGGCACGGTTAGCGCGCTGGGGCGCACCGGTTCGCCGCTCCTCCGTGCCGCGCGCCGGGCCATTCGCGGGGCGTCCCGCGGCCTGCCAGGGCCTCCAGGCGCCGAGAGCCGTTTGCGCCTTCCCTCCCCCCGCCCCGCCGGGCGAATTCCCTTCCCTCGCCCCATCGCCACACCAGCTTGCCGGCCTCCGCCGGTGCTGCCACCTGGCTCCGACCACACGACCGGGCCGGGGCCACCTCGAAGGGATCACTGTGAAGCTGAGCGAGCTGCTGGCCGGACAGGAACATCAGGTACTTGAGGGTGACCCGAGCGCGACCGAGGTCACGGCGGGGGTGACCTTCGACGTCGACCGGGTCACGCCCGGGTCCGTCTTCATCGCCGTGCCGGGACACCGGGAGGGCGGGCCCGGCTCGGTGGCGGCCGCGTTCGCGCGGGGCGCTGGCGCTGTGGTGGTCGAGGGGCAGGTGGCCGAGGGCTCGGTGGTCGAGGGGCCGGTGGTCGAGGGCTCGGTGGCCGAGGGGCCGGTGGCCGAGGGGCCGGATCCAGCTCTTCCCGGCCTGCCGGTCCTTCCCGCCCTTCCAGAACTCCCGGGAGCCGCGGGCAGGTGCACCGTGCGGGTGCCGGACGCCCGCCGGGCGGCCGCGGTCGTGGCCTCCCGGTACGTCGGTGAGCCGGGCCGGTGGATGGACATGGTCGCGATCACCGGGACCAACGGCAAGACGTCGGTCTCGTACATGGTCGAAGCCGTACTGCGGATGTCCACGGGGGCGAAGGTCGGAGTCATCGGGACGGCGGGCAGCCGCATCGGCGACGAGCTGATCCCGATGCCGCCCTCGGTGCTCACCACTCCGGAGTCGCCCGACCTGCAGTACCTGCTCGGGCACATGCGGGACCGCGCGACCGGCAGCGTGGTCCTCGAAGCCACCTCGATGGCGCTGCTCACCCACCGGGTGGACCGGACGTTCATCGACGTCGGGGTGTTCACCAACCTCACGCAGGACCACCTCGACGACCACGGCACGATGGCCGACTACCGGGACGCCAAGCTCCGGCTCTTCCAAGGCCTGTGCGGGCACGCGGTGGTCAACGCCGACGACCCCGTGGGCGCCGGGATCGTGGCGATGATGCCGGGGGCGGTGACCACGTACGCGCTCGACGTACCGGCGGACTACCGGGCGACCGGGCTCGCGGTGAGCGCCACGGGGACGCGGTTCACGCTGCGGCACGGTGGGCGGGCGTATCCGGCGGCCATACCCTTCCCCGGCCGGTACTCGGTCGCCAACGCCCTTGCGGCGCTGGCCTCCTGCCACGTCCTGGGGCACGACCTGGACGCGCTTGTCGCCGCGCTCGCCCACATGCCGCCCGTACCCGGCCGGTTCGAACGCTTCGAGACCACCGACGGCACCTCCGTGATCGTGGACTACGCCCATTCCCCCGACTCCCTGGACAAGGTCCTGACCACCATCCGCGGCTACGCGCGCGGCCGCGTGATCACCGTCTTCGGCTGCGGCGGCGACCGGGACACCACGAAGCGGGCCGACATGGGCAGGATCGCCGGGACCCACTCCGACCTGTGCGTCCTGACCTCCGACAACCCCCGCGACGAGGACCCCGAAGCCATCCTCGACGAGATCACGCCCGGCCTCACCGCGACGGGCACGCCCTTCGAGCGCCTCGCCGACCGCCGCGAGGCAATCGCCTTCGCCCTCTCCTCGGCGGGGCCCCGGGACACGGTCCTCATCGCGGGCAAGGGCAGCGAGCCGCACCAGACCGTGCGGGGGCGACTGCTTCCGTTCAGCGACATGGCCGTCGCGCGGGAGGTCGCCCTGGAGGGGGCGGGGGGTGGGGCCGGGGTGGGTCGACCCGGGCGGGGTGGCGCTGGGGCTGCCGCCCAGGCCGGGGCTCACACGTACTGAGGGGGTCAGGGGGCCGCCGGGTACCCCGGGCAACGGGGGCAGGTGCACAGGGATGGGCGTGAACTCAGGGGCGGGAGGCCGCCGTTGGGGGGTTTTGCGGCGGGTGCCGGTGTCCTGGGTGACGGTGCCGTCGCGGTTGACGGTGCAGACGCGGAGGGTCATGCCGGGGGAGGGGGTGTGGTGCTTGGGGTTCCGGGCGTGGGGGCGGGGTCGGGCATGGGTGGTGCTCCAGTCTGGCCTGAGGGCCCGGGCCGGACGCGGCACCGGGTGGCGGCTTGCGTCGACCATCCTTCGCCCGCGGCCACAACCCGGCCCAGTGGACCGGCCGTTGACTAGACTCGGAGTCAACGGTCGACAGCTGTCCGGAGCGCCCGTGACCGACTTCGCCACCCGTGCCCGTGACGCCCTGACGGACCAGGGCATCTCCATGCGCCAGGCAGCGCGTGCGCTCAACTACGACGTGGCGTATCTGTCCCGCGTCCTGAAGGGCAAGCGACGGCCCTCCGAGAATCTGCGGCGCGGGCTCGACCGGCTCACCGGTGCCGATGGGGCGCTGCCGGCCGCGAGCATCACCGGGAGCGCGGCAGCGGGGGCGGACGAGGAAACCGGCGACGACCTGGAAGCGGTCGAGCTGGCACGGCGCGTGCGGGCCGGCGACGTCGGCGCGGAGACGCTTGAGCGACTGGAGGGGGCCTTCGACGAGTTGGCGGTCCGCTACCAGACGGCGCCGCCGCCCGAGCTGCTGTGCGATGTGCGCCGACACCTGTCGTACGTGACCAAGCTGCTGGACGACCGCAAGACGCTGAGCGAACACCGGCGCCTCATCGTCCTGGGCGGCTGGCTCTCGCTGCTCGCCGCGACCCTGCACGTCGACCTCAGGCAGAGCCGAGCGGCAGCGGCGCGGCTCACCACCGCGGCCTCGCTGGCCCAGCACGCCGAGCACCACGAGATCCACGCGTGGACGTCCGAGACGAAGGCCTGGCGTGCGCTCACCACCGGCGACTATCCGCGCGCCGTTGAACTGTCCCAGGCAGCCCAGTACGTCGCCCCGCGCGGCGGATCCGCGGAGCTTCAGGCGACCGCCCAGGAGGGGCGCGCACGCGCGCGCCTCGGACAGCGGCGGGAGGCGTACGACTCCATCGAGCGCGTGCAGCGGCTCGCCACCACGATGGTGCTGCGGGCCCAGCCGGAGCATCACTACCAGTACGACCCCGCGAAGGCCACGTCGTACACCGCCACGACCCTGGCATGGATGGGAGACCCCGCCGCGGAGCGGCCCGCCCGCGAGGTGATCGCCCGGTTCCGGCTCGGCGGCGACGCGACCTCCTGGCCCCGCCGCGCCGTCTCCGCCCACATCGACCTCGCCCTGACCCTGCTGTCCTGCGACCGGCTCGACGAGGCGTGCGATGTCGCGCGGCGCGCGATCGCGTCCGGCCGCCTGCTGCCCGCGAACCACTGGCGGGCTCTGGAGATCGTCAGGGCGGTCGAGGGACGGGGGCTGCGGGAGGCAGTGGAACTGCGGGAGGCGTACGAGGAGTTGAGGCCCCGGGGTGGGGGCGGATGACCGACTTCGCCGTCCGCGCCCGTGCGGCTCTCGCGGTCCAGCGGTTCAGCGTGCGCTGTGCGGCGAGGGCGAGGTCCGGCTCGCGCTGGGCGCCCCGGCCAGGGCGCTGCCCCGACTGCGTCGGGCCCGGGAACTGGCGGAAGCCTTTCGGCCGGCCGGTAGTGGGGCCTTCTACTACGGCGTTGCCGAACTGGCCGCGTGCGCGCGGGCGCGCGCCGTCGTGGCTGTCGGATCTGGTGCGGGGTTCGGACTGGTCCGGAGCAGGGTGCTGAGCGCAGGGACGTCGGGGGCGAGGGCGCGTCCGCGGGGTCACTCCGGTGTGAACTCGTATTGCAGCTCGTAGAGATGGCCCGCCTTGGCCATGACGGTGACCTCGATGGGGAGGTCGTTGTCGCTGTAGACGACGCGCAGGGTGTGGAGTACCGGCAGGTTGCCGGGCAGCCTCAGTGCCTGGTGCTGGTCCTGGGTGGGAACTCTGGCGGAAACGCGGTCCACACTCCGGCGCGGCGGGAAGCCGAGCTCGGCGAGCAGGGCCGGGGTGCCGCCTTTGATCCGGCGCTTGTCCGTGATGGCAGTTCCCCGGACCAGGGCCAACGGGTAGTACGACGTGACCAGTTCGGCCGGTTCGTCGTCGATGGTGAGGAGCTGCCGTCGCAGCAACGCCGATTCGCCATCGGCGAGCTTCAAGGCGGCCGAGACATCGGCGGGAGGGTGCGCCTCTGCCACGTCCAGCAGTGTGATGCGCGCCGACGTGCCGTGCCGCGCCACCTCGGTGAGCCAGCGATACGGCTCTCCCGGGTCTGCCGGGGCCATGTAGGAAGCGGGACGCATGGTGCGCTGCCTGTGTTCGCGTACCGTGACCGCCGCCCCGGCACGGCCTATGACGAGCTGTTCGTCCTTGAGGAGTTGAAGCGCCTTCTGGATGGTGGCGTTGGAGGCGTCGAAGCGTGTTTTCAACTGCGCGGTGGACGGCAGTTTGCCGCCCGGGGGCAGATCGCCGCTCATGATCTCGTCCCGGAGGTCGGCGGCGATCCGCTCGTGCAGTGAGCGGCGGTCGAGCGCGTGGGCTTCGGTGGTGGGCACGGTCATCCGATCCTGATCTCGTAACGCAGTTGCTGCCGATGGGCGGGCATGACCATCAGGTCGACCTGGATCGGCTGGTCGTCGCTGTCCAGGGTGACCCTGGACAGGCGCAGGACAGGTTCGTCCGTGCCTGTACGCAGCGTCTCGCGCTCGTCCGCGCTGGGCATCCGCGCGGTGACGTCTTCCCGGACCCGTACGCCGACGTGGCCGAGTTCGGCGAGCAGCGTGACGGCACCGCCGGGGATCTTCCTCTTCTCGGCGAGGCGGGTGCCGCGGGCGATGGACACGGGATAGTACGTGTCCGTCAACTCGCATGGCCGGTCATCCAGTTCGATGACCCGACGGCGCACGACGACGGGCTCACCGGTTGCCACGCCGAGCAGCGCGGCCACCGCGTCCGGGGCCGGTACCTCCCCGGCGTGCGCGATGCGCTGACCTCCCTTGCCGCCCTGGGCGGCGGCCTCGGCCGCCCACGCGTGGGGCTGCCCCGCCGCTCGCGGCGCCAGGTACGGCATCGAGGTGCTGACCCACGTGCTCTCGCTCACGGTGTCCTCCGAGTGGCCAGTGGCTTCGACCTTGCTGCTTTACACGTTAAGCGACCCGCTCGGCGCCTGCCCCTTGGGCAACCTTGCCGCTTTTCGTGAATAGTAGTACGGTCTTCGCCATCGTACGGCTCAGGATCAAGGCGGTGTTCACCGTGTCCCTGTCACGGCAACGACGATTTCCCCGCGCACGTGGCTCCGTGCCCGCTGCTCGTGCCTTCGCTCTTGAGACGCTGGTGGAGTGGGGTGCGGGCGTCGCTGATCGGTATGACGACGTGCGTCTCTGCGTCTCGGAGCTCGCGACGAATGCCGTGTTGCACGGCGTTCCGCCGGGGCGCGAGTTCTGCCTCACGCTTGTTGCGGACGGTTCGCTGCTCCGGGTCGAAGTGCGTGACAGTGGCGGTGGGTTGCCGCGGGTCGTCCGTGAGAGCGGCGAGGAGTGCGGTGGCCGGGGGCTGCGCCTGGTAGCGGCCTTGGCCGACGACTTCGGTGTCACCGTGCACACCCCTGGCAAAACTGTCTGGCTGGTCTTCAAGGCCGTCACCGAAGTGGTGCCGAGGTCCGCGCATGCGGACGGGACGCGCGGGGTTCGCGCGTGAGCGGGAGGGGCGGAAACGCGTGAGGCAGGTAGGGGTTCGACGCTGTGATGGTCGACCTGGACGCGGCTTCCGGCGCACTGTAGGGGGAGAGGTGGAGGGCTGCTGCCCTCGTGGGCTCACTTGGGGTGGCGGGGGCGGGCGGGTGGGCAAGGGCGGGGCGGCGAGGGTGGGCTCGGGTGCAGCCTTCGCGTCAGCGGGTTGCGCTTGTCAGGAGGCGGGCCGCTCGGCGTAGGCGGGAGTTGTGGGGGCCGATGAGTCTGCGGGTCAGGGGGCGCAGGATGTGGGCCGTCGCGCCTGTCGGGGTCCAGGTGAGTTGGAGGCGGCCCGCGCCGCGGCCTTCCGGTTCTGCCGTCACCTGGTGTGGGGCCGTGCCCGAGCGGTAGGGGACCCGGGCCGTCATGCGGGGGAAGGACAGCGGGGCGAGGAGCAGGCCGCTGTTGCGCAGGCGGCCGTCGGTGAGCTGGATCAAGGGGTGGCGCGTGCCGGAGAAGCCGTCCACGGGGACGCGGGCCTGCGCCAGGTCCAGGACGACCTCGCCCTCGAAGACGCCGGGGCGGACCGGGTCCAGGCGGAAGCGGGTCGTCATGCGGCGGCGGCCGGGGGCCACGACCAGGCTCGCCACCTGCGGGCCCACGGGGAGGCGGAGCCCGGGGTCGTACGTGCGGACGGAGAGGGCGAGCGCCGCGCCGACGGGGGCCCGCTCGATGCGCGTGATCTCGTGCCGGAACTGCGCACTGGGGAAGGGTCGCGCATCCAGGACGAGTTCCGTCAGGTCCAGCTCCCCGCGCGCGGACGGCGTGTCCGGGACCCGCGCCCCCCAGTACAGCCGCCCCTCCCCGTCCACACACACCTCGCGCGGAGCGACCCCGTGGCCGAGCCCTCGCGCAGCCACCTGTGCCTCCGCGAGCCGTCCGTCCCGTACGAGTTGGAGGACGACGCGCTCCGCGCGCGGCAGCCGCTCGTACGCCCCCTGCGCGAGGCCCGCCAGATAGGGGTTCACGATGTCCGCGAAGCCCCGCAGCCACTCCTCGTCCCGGAAGGGGAGGTCACCCGCGTACATCCGGAAGTCGTGCTTGAGGAACTTGTAGTCCTTGGCCTCGCGGACGCCCGCGTGCCCGCTGTCCGTGAGGAAGGTGTCGATGAGGCCCTGGACGTGCACGCGGTCGCGGACGTTGGACAGCTTGTGCCGCTGGTTGGAGATCGACGCCGCCTCCGCCGCGCCGTAGGGCTCTATGTACCAGCGGTACACCGGCTCGGGGATCACCGTGAACGCCTTCGCCAGGCAGTACGCCTGCGCCGAGAACAGCTGGTCCTCGTAGTGGATGCCCTCGGGGAAGCGGAGGTTGTTCCGGTCCAGGAAGGACTTCCGGTACATCTTGCTCGTCGACAAGTGCTCGAAGAACAGGCCGGGTTCGGCCTCGATGCCCGCCACCGTGCGGCGCTCCGCGACGAGGTGCGGCATCCACGTCGACGTACGGCCGGTGTCCACGCGGACCCGCTCCACGGCGCCCATCACGAAGTCGACTTCCGCCTCGGCGTGGGCGGCCAGAAGCAACTCCACCGTCCGCTCCGGGAGTTCGTCGTCGCTGTCCAGGAACATCAGGAACGGTGCCCGCGCGATGTCGATGGCTCGGTTGCGCGGCGCGCTGCAGCCGCCGCTGTTCCGGGGGAGGCGGAGGTACGTGATCCGTTCGTCCCGCGCCGCCAACTCCCGTGCCACACGGGGCGTCTCGTCCGTCGAGTGGTCGTCGCTGATGACGATCTCGATGTTCGGGTGCGTCTGGCGGCGGAGCGAGGCCACCGCGCGCGGCAGCCGCTCGGCGTCGTTGTAGACGATGACGGTGATGGTCACGTCGGGGACTTCAAGGGCCTCGGTGGTCATCGCAGCCTCGGTGCTCATCGTGCCGCCTCCTCCGGAGTCGGGGCCGGGGTCCGTTCGTCCAGGGGTGTGACCGGCGGCAGCGACGCTTCGCTCTCGCCCAGGAACACCCGCCGTACGACCCGCTCCGCCGCCCGCCCGTCGTCGAACTCGCAAAAGCGCCGCCGGAACGCCGCCCGCGCCTTCGCCGCCGTCTCGTCCCGCCAGGCGTCGGAGGCGAGAACCTGCGTCAACTCCTCCTGGGTGCGGGCCACCTGGCCCGGCGGCTCCGCCAGCAGGTCGAAGTACACGCCGCGCGTCTTCGCGTACGTCTCCCAGTCGTCGGCGTAGATGACGATCGGGCGGTCCAGATTGGCGTAGTCGAACATGATGGAGGAGTAGTCCGTGATCAGCGCGTCGGCGGCGAGCGCCAGGTCCTCGACGGGGTCGTACGCCGACACGTCGATGACGCGCCCGGCGCGGCGCAGCCCGGCGAGCGGGGAGGCCGTGCCGCCGTAGAAGTAGTGGCCGCGCACCAGGAGCACGGTGTCCCCGCCGAGCCGGTCGGCGAGGGCCGCGAGGTCGAGGCGCGGGGTCCAGGTGGCCTCGTAGTCGCGGTGCGTGGGGGCGTAGAGGAGGGCCCGCTTCCCGGGCGCGATGCCGAGGCGTTCGCGGACCGCGCGCACGTCGGCGGCCGTCGCCGAGTAGTACACGTCGTTGCGCGGATAGCCGTGGTCCAGCTCCACGTACCGCGACTGGTAGGCGCGCTGCCACATCTGCGTGGAGTGGCTGTTGGACGAGACGCTGTAGTCCCAGCGGTCCACGCGCGCGAGCAGGTCGTGGAAGTTCAGGCCCTTGGCCGCCGCCGGGTAGTCGAGCTGGTCCAGGCCCATGCGCTTGAGGGGCGTGCCGTGGTGGGTCTGGACGTGCACGGCGTCGGGCCGCTTCACGGTCGCGTTGGGGAAGTTGGCGTTGTTCACCAGGTACTTCGCGGTCGCCAGGACGCGTGAGTGGCGGCGCGTGCCGGGGACGACGTGGTCGGTGCCGGGCGGCAGCAGCGGTACGTTCTCGGCGGCGACCACCCACACCGGGTGGATGTGCGGGGCGAGTTCGGCGAGCTTCGCGGCGATCGCGGCCGGGTTGCAGGCGACACCCCGGTCCCAGTACGCGGAGAACACGGCCAGGTTCGGGTCGACCGGGCGCCGCAGGTCCTGGTGGTAGCGCGCGTCCCGGACCTTCCTGCCGACCGCGGCCCGCCCCGCCCCGACGGCCGAACGCACCTTGCGCCGCCGCTGGTTGACCGCCTGGAACGCGCGGTACTTCGCGTACGCGTCCTCCTCCAGGAGGCGTCGGCGCACCCCTTCGAGGCCGCCGGGGCGGCGGTACCCGGGCGGGCGGTGGGCGACCGCCGCGCGCGAGGCCCGGCGGAAGAACTCCCGCGCCGCCGGTTCGGGCAGCCGGTCGCGGGCGACGATCCGCAGGCTCGCGGTGACCATCGCCGCGTACAGCACAGCGCTCGGGCCGCCTCCCGCGTCGCGCTCGGCCGCCAGGTCCAGGAGCCGCTCGTACGTCTCCAGGAGCGCGAAGCGGTCCTCGGGCGTGACCGGCGGCAGGCTCTCCACCCGCAAACGCCGGTCCTCCAGGGCGACTTGGTCGTGCGCTGCCACGCGCTCGGCGACCAGCGGCATCGCGTACGCCACGAACAGCTCGTCGTCCGTGGCGAACAGCTCCGCGTGGGCCCGCCAGAAGTCGGCCCGCACGATCCTCGTCCCGAGCAGCGGCGCGACCTTCAGCAGGTCCGGGCAGTCGGCGAGCGGCACGTCCCGGCGGCCCGGCTTGGCCAGGAACCGGCCGTCGCGGCTCGGCGTCCGCGTGTGCCGCCAGGTGGAGACGACGTGGTCGGTGAGCAGGACGTCCACGGAGTCGTCGAGGGCCGCTGCGCGTTCGGCGACCGCTCGGGCCGCGAGCGCGGGCACCCCGTCCTTGCTGTGCGCGAACTGCAGCCGGCGCCCGCTCGCCCGCGCCGCGCCCGCCGCACGGGCCGCGCCGTCCGGGGTGCCGTCGGGCAGCGGGACCACCGTGACGTACGGATGCCGGGCCGCGGCCTCCTGGGCGGACGCGCCGACGGCCGCGAGGACCACCTCGACCGCGGGGGCGGCGTCCGCCAGCTCCGCCAGGGCCTCGGGGAGATGTCCCTGCACATTGCGGCCGTACACGACGACGCTCAGGTCTGGCATCCAGCGGCCCGCCTCTCTCGTCCTTCCGGTGTAAACGCTCCCATAGTGTAAGGATCTGCGTATTGATGCGACAAAAGGGGCGCTGTCAGCGGGCGGTGAACCGCTCGTACTCCTTCATGACCTCCGCCGTCGGCCCGTCCATCCGCAGCTCGCCGCGCTCCAGCCAGAGCACGCGGTCGCAGGTGTCGCGGATCGACTTGTTGTTGTGGCTGACCAGGAAGACCGTGCCCGCGCGTGCGCGCAGTTCGCGGATGCGGGACTCCGAGCGCTTCTGGAAGGAGCGGTCGCCGGTGGCGAGGGCCTCGTCGATGAGGAGGACGTCGTGGTCCTTGGCCGAGCCGATGGAGAAGCGGAGGCGGGCCGCCATGCCGGAGGAGTACGTGCGCATCGGCAGGGAGATGAAGTCGCCCTTGTCGTCGACGCCGGAGAAGTCGACGATCTGCTGGTAGCGCTCGCGGATCTGTGCGCGGGACATGCCCATGGCCAGGCCGCCGAGGTGGACGTTGCGCTCGCCGGTGAGGTCGTTCATCAGGGCCGCGTTGACGCCGAGCAGGGACGGCTGGCCGTCGGTGTAGATGCGCCCGCGCTCGACGGGGAGCAGCCCGGCGACCGCCTTGAGCAGGGTGGACTTGCCCGAGCCGTTGGTGCCGATCAGGCCGATGGCCTCGCCGCGGTGGGCGGTGAAGGAGACGCCGCGGACGGCGTGGACCGTGCGGACGCCGCGCGCCTCCCCGCCCTCGCGGCGGCGCAGGATGCGGCCGAGGGCGGCGGTGGCGGCGCCGCGGCCGGAGGTGGCCGCGCCGTGGACGCGGTAGACGATGTCGACCGCGTCGGCGATCACGGTGGGGGTGTCAGCCACGGCCGTACGTCTCCTCCGCCTTCCAGAAGTACAGGAACCCGCCGACCCCGGCGAGCAGCGCCCAGCCCACCGCCCAGGCCCACACGTGCGCGGGGAGTCGGCCCGCGTGGAAGCTGTCGATGAGGGCGAAGCGCATCAGGTCGATGTAGACGGCGGCCGGGTTGGACTCCAGGAGCACGGTCACCGCGTGCGGCAGGTGGCGGTCCTTCAGGACCGTGTCGATGCTCCACATCACCCCGGACGCGTACATCCACGTCCGCAGCACGAACGGCATCAGCTGCGCGACGTCCGGGGTCTTGGCGCCGATCCTCGCCATGGCGAGGGCGAGCCCGGCGTTGAACGTGAACTGGAGCGCCAGCGCGGGGATCGCCAGCAGCCAGGACGCGGTGGGCGGCACGCCGAACGCCAGCAGGATCGCCACCAGGGCGCACAGCGAGAACAGCAGTTGCTGGAGCTGTTGCAGGCAGTACGAGAGGGGGAGCGAGGCGCGCGGGAAGTGCAGGGCGCGGACCAGGCCCAGGCTGCCGGAGATCGCCCGTGTGCCCGCCATCACCGACTGCTGCGTGAACGTGAACACGAAGACGCCCGTGACCAGGAACGGGACGTAGTCCGGCACGCCGTGCCTGGTGTTCATCAGCACGCCGAAGATGAAGTAGTACACGGCCGCGTTCAGGAGCGGCGTCATGATCTGCCAGAGCTGGCCGAGCTTCGCCTGGCTGTACTGCGCGGTGAGCTTGGCGGTGGCGAACGCCGTGATGAAGTGCCGCCGGTGCCACAGCTGGCGTACGTAGGCGGGCAGGGTGGGGCGGGCGCCGCTGACGGTCAGGCCGTGGCGGGCGGCGAGGTCGGCGGGGGACAGGGCGGGAGGCCCGGAGGGGGCGGCCGTCGCGGTGGGCGGCTTGTCGAGGAGCTGGCTCACGTCCGCTGCTTTCGCTCGGGGGCGCGGGGATCCGAGGGCGACGGCGGCGCGTCCGCACGTCGGGACGGGTCCGTATCGTCGTCACGCCGACAGTAGGACGTCGTTACGTCGGGACGCAACCGTATCGTCGTCACGCCTTATGCTGTCCGTATGACGACGAGCGACGGGGACGCGGGCCGTACCGCCCGCCAGCAGGGCAAAAGGGCGCCGGCCGGAGCCGCCGTGCTCCGTGAGGATGTGACCGAGGCCATCCGGGCCGCCGTCTTCGGGGAGCTCGCGGCCGTCGGCTACGCCCGCATGTCGATCGAGGGCATCGCGCGCCGCGCGGGCGTCGGCAAGACCGCCGTCTACCGGCGCTGGCGCTCCAAGCTGCACCTGGTCCTCGACCTGGTGTCGGCCCTCGCCGTCCAGGGCCTGCCGACCCCCGACACCGGCTCCCTGGAGGGCGACCTGCGCCTCCTGTACGAGGTGACGTCCCGGGCCCTGCGCCACCCCGTCGCCTCCCAGGTCATCCCCGACCTCCAGGCCGAGGCGGCCCGCAACCCCGAGATGGCGGCGGCCCTGCAGAAGGCGCTCCGCGAGGGCCAGCACGGCGTCGCGAGCGGCATCGTCGCGCAGGCGGTGGCGCGCGGCGAGCTGCGCGCGGGCCTGGCCGACGGGGACGAGGAACTGGCCCTCGACCTGATGTCGGGGCCGCTGTACTGGCGGGCGGTGGTGGTGCGGGGCGAGCTGCCCAAGGGCTACCTGGGCGCGCTGGCCACGGCGACGACGGCGGCGCTCAAGGCGCTGTGAGCGGCCGGGGGCCCGCGCTGTCGCCGATCAGGACTGCTTCTCGCGGGTCAGCACCAGCGCCGTGATCGAGCCGATGACGGCGATGCCCGTGGTGACGCTCACGGCGATCTCCAGCGCGCCGTCGAACAGCATGCCGCCGAAGGCGTTGACGATGGTGCCGAGGGCGAGCACGAGCCAGAGGGCGGCCTTCATGGTGGGACCTTTCGGGGCGGCGGGGCGGCTGGGTGCCCGGACGAGGGGTGCGGACCGGAGGGTCCGTCGGATTTGTACGTGATCAACTCTGCCGCCCCCGCGCCCCGATGGCGAGGGAGCATCCCCCCGAAGCCATGGTGCAGCCCGCTGCACCATCCCCCAGGGGGTGGGCACGCCCGCGCCCGCCGAAGCCCTCGCCTAGCCTGAGGCCCATGCGAGAGACGATCGACCGGGCGGACCGCGCCTCCATGCTGCTGCTCATGGGCGCGGGCCTGTCGATGGTCTCGTACATCTTCGTCGGCATCCTCCTCTTCACCGCCGTCGCGTCGCTCATCGTGATCGGCCTGGGGGTGCTGCCCGAGACGGTCCTGCTGCTGCGCAGGCTCGCCGGGATCAAGCGGCGGCAGGTCGGCGAGTGGTCGGGGCGGCCGATCCCCGAGGCGTACACGCCGCTGACCGGCACCCTCACCGAACGGGTGCGCAAGGCGGTCAAGGACCCCGGCACGTACCGGGACCTGCGGTGGCTCGTCCTGCACATCCTCTACGGCCTGCTGTTCCTGTACGTGGCGCTGCCCCTGTGGCTGGTCGGCATGCTGGTCGACGGCGTGTGGTGCGGGCTGCTCGGCCGCAGGGCCGTCGTGCTCCCGCTGATCGTGCGCCTCGCCGCCCTCGACGCGCGCTGGTCGCGGACGCTGCTCAAGCCGTCGCCCGACGCCGAGCGCAACGCCGAGCTGGCCCAGCGGGTCGAGGAGCTGACCGTCACCCGGGCGGGCGCGGTCGCCGCGCACGGCGCCGAGCTGCGCCGGATCGAGCGGGACCTGCACGACGGCACCCAGGCGCGGCTCGTCGCCCTCTCGATGCGCGTCGGCCTCGCCAGACGGGCGTACGACCAGCAGGTCACCGCCGGCCCCGGCGCCGGGCCTCCGGACCCCGAGGTCGTCCGCAAGCTCCTCGCCGACGCGCAGGACCAGGCCGAGGAGGCCCTGACCGAGCTGCGCCACGTCGTGCGCGGCATCCACCCGCCGATCCTGACGGACCGCGGACTCGTCGGTGCCGTCAGGGCGTTGGCGGCCGGCAGCGGCCTGGACGTGACCGTGCGCGACGACGGCGTGGAGGGCGGGCCGCGCGCCCCCGCCGCCGTCGAGGCGGCCGCGTACTTCGTGGTGGCGGAGGCCCTGACCAACGCGGCGAAGCACAGCGGGGCGCGGCGGGCAGCGGTCGAACTCGCCCGCGCGGCCGTGGGGCTGCGGCTGCGGGTGCGGGACGAGGGGCAGGGCGGCGCCGACGAGTCCGGCGGCACCGGCCTGCTCGGCATGCGGCGCCGGGTCGCCGCCCTCGACGGGACCATGGAGGTGGTCAGCCCCGTCGGGGGGCCGACCGAGATCGGAGTGGAGCTGCCGTGCGTGTGGTGATCGCGGAGGACAACACCCTGCTGCGGGAGGGCCTTGTGCTGCTCCTGACGTCCGTGGGCCACGAGGTGGCGGCCGTCGCGGCCACCGGCCCCGAGGTGCTTCCCGCCCTCCTCGAACACCGCCCCGACGTCGCCGTCCTCGACGTACGGATGCCGCCAGGCTTCCGCGACGAGGGCCTGCGCGCCGCCCTCGCGGCCCGCGAGCGACTGCCGGAGCTGCCGGTGCTCGTCCTCTCCCAGTACGTCGAGGAGACGTACGCGGCCGAACTCCTCAGCGCCGGAGCGAGCGGCGTCGGCTATCTCCTCAAGGACCGCGTCGGCCGCGTCGACGAGTTCCTCGACGCCCTGGAACGCGTCGCCGCGGGCGGCACCGCCCTCGACCCCGAGGTCGTCACGGAACTCCTCACCCGCCGTGCCACCGACCCGCTCGACTCCCTCACGCCCCGCGAACGCGAGGCCCTGCACCTCATGGCCGAGGGCCGCGACAACGCGACCATCGGCGCCACCATGTCCATCTCCGACCGCGCGGTCAGCAAGCACATCGGCAATGTCTTCCTGAAGCTCGGGCTGCCGCCGAGCGACAGCGGGCACCGGCGGGTGCTCGCGGTCCTCGCGTACCTGAACAAGGCCTAGGGCCCGTCCGGTGGGCCGTGCACGCGCAAGGGGGTGGGCCCGGTCCGGGCCCACCCGACGGTTCGGCGCACCCGCGGCTTGTAGCTGGTGGGGGTGCCGCCGCGACCGGTGCTCAGGACGTGGTCAGGAGCACGCCTTGTAGAAGTGCTTCCACCCGCTGGTGGGCATGGTCGGCGGCTCGGCCGGGGTGCCGGTCTTGCCGTACCGCTGCTGCAGGTCGTAGTCGTACTTGCCCGGTCCCGTGCCCGGCTTCGAGAGGCGCACGGACCGCTCCCACACGCCGTCACCGGCGTTGTTGAGGACCGCGAGGTCCGGGTACGCGTCGCCTCCGTAGTTGGCGATCCGGAGCTGCTTGGCCTCGCCCTGGGTGCCGATGTCGAGCTTGCGGGCGGAGGCGGAGCCCAGGTCGGCGCGCTTGAGCGGGCCGGGGCGGAACTGGGCGACGCGCGCCTTGTTGGGGTCGTCGATGCCGGACGGCTTGACGATGTTGACGACCATGTCGAGGGTGCCGTCGTTCTGGAAGTCGGCGACCGCGGCGGTCGTGACCTCTCCGGACCTCGTGCCGAGCAGCTTGCTGACGGTGTGCTTGGTGCCGAACGAGCCGCTCGCGGTGCCCCACTGGACCGTCATCTTGAGGCCGGTGTGCCCGGGGTTGACGATCTTGTCCGGGCGGCCGTCGCCGTCGAGATCGCCGACCAGCGTCGTGGCGCCCGCCAGACACGGGGCCGCCGCGGCCGCCTTGTCGGACCGGTCCGCGCCGCCCGAAGCCGAGGACTCGGCCGCGCTTGCCTGGAAGCCGGCGACGGTCAGGGTCAGGGCCGCAGCCGCGACCGGCGCGGCGATCAGCCGTGAGCGCTTAAGCATGTACGAACTCCTCATGTCGTTGCGGTGAAGCCGTCGAGCTCCACTGGCACCAGCGTGCGGGGTGATCCATGCAAATCGCCAATAAAACCGGGCAGCTTGGGACACTGGAACGCAAAATCGGTCTTTGGCCAGGGGATATGTGTGCCGCCTGGAACGCCGGGGTGGAACGCCCCGCCCCCTCAGCCCGTCGGATAGCGCCCCCGCAGCACCCGCCACAGCGGCGGCACCGTCCCCGCCAGGGTCGTCGCCGCGACCACCGTCACGATCAGGACCACCTGGGTCGCCGGGAGGTGGGGCAGCGCGCCCGTGAAGGCGAGGCTGAACGCGAGGAGCGGGACGAGGGCCGCCGCGGCGCCCACGGTCAGGCCCGTGAGAGCGATCGCCGCCGCCTCCGCGTGGAGCATACGGCGCAGTTGGGCGCGGGCCGCTCCCGCCCGGCGCAGGAGGGTGAGTTCGGGGCGGCGGCCCACCCCGATCAGGGTGAGGGTGCTCAGGACGGCCACGACCGTGAAGGCCCCGATCGCCCCGACCGCCGTCGTGTTGACCACCTCGCCCAGGGCCTGGTCCTCCGGCTCGACGTGCGCGGCGGCCCGCACGGCCTCCGCGCCCCGGTCCACCCGCGCCCCCGGCACGGCCGCGCGTACCTTCTGGGCCGCCTCCGCCCCGCCGTCCGTCGCGACGAGCACCCGGGCCGCACCGGCGCCGGACGCGTGCCGCAGGACCTCGTCCCGGGAGAGCAGGAAGTCCCCCGCGCCCAGGCCGCGTTCGTACACCGCGACCACCCGCAGCCGCCCCTCGGCACCGTCGCCGAAGCGCAGCGTCACCGTCGAGCCCGGCTTCGCGTCGAGGGAGCGGGCCCGGTCCGAGGAGAGGGCGACCGTGCCGGGGCGCAGACCGCCCAGGCCGCCCTCGCGGACGTCCGGGTCCAGGGTGCGGGTCAGCCGCTGCGGCGTGACGCCGAGCACCGGTACCCGTTCCAGCACCGGCGACCCCGCCTCCTTGCGGGCGAGGACGACCGTGCTGTGGACCACCTCGGTCGCCGCGGCCACCCCGGGCGCCGAGCGGATCCGGTCGAGGGCGCCGGACGGCAGGCCGCCGTCCGCCCGCACCACCAGGTCCGCCCGGGCCACCTCCCGCGCCTGCGCCCGCGCCTCGTGCGAGAGCGTCGCGCCCGCCGCGAGCTGGACCACGGAGAACGCGGTGACCAGCACGATCGGGGTGATCGCCGCGCCGAGACGGGCCGCGGACGCCGTGCAGTTGGCGGCGGCGAGCCCCCCGCCGGGGCCGCCGAAGCGGCGCATGGGGGCGCCGAGCACCCGCATCGCGCCCGTCGCGATCCAGGGGCCGAGCACCGCGCACGCGATGACCAGCGACACGGCGGCCGTGCTCGTCGCCGCCGCGGCGGCCTGACCGTGCTGCGTCACCGCCGTCCCCGCGGCCGTGACGCCGACCCCGAGCAGGACCAGGCCGGTGATGCGGCGGGGCCTCCCGGGCGGCGACTCGCGCAGCGCCTCCGCCGGACGCACCTTCGCCGCGCGGGAGACGGCGAACAGGGCGGACAGCCGGGCGACGAGGACCGTCACGGCGGCGGTCACGAGGGGAGCCGCCAACAGCCAGGGCGGCAGGGGGAGTCGCAGGCCGTCGGGCAGCGCGCCGCGCGCGTCCAGGAGCGCCCGCAGGCCGAGAAACGCCGGTACGGCGAGGACCGCGCCCACCGCCGCGGCGGCCACCGCGACCCGGCCCACCTCGCGGCCCACCGCGCCCCGCAGCTGCCGGGGCGTCGCGCCCACGGCCCGCAACAGGCCCAGCTCGTGGCCGCGTTGCCGCAGTGCCTGCACGATCGTCGACGCCACCACGAGGACGGCGATCATGACCATGGTCCCGGCGACCGCGCCGAGGATCTCGATCATCGTCGCGCGGGCGGGCGCCGCCGCCAGGTGCTCGGCGGTGCCCCTGCCGTCCCCGGTGAGCACCCGCAGCCCGGCGGAGTCCCCGTCGGCCCGGTCCCCGGCAACGCGCAGCTCCGCCTTGTCCACCGCGTCCCGCACCCGCCCGTACAGCTCGCCCGCGCTCACGCCGGGCCCGGCCACGACGCCGATCGCGTCGACCGTGCCCGCGTGCCCGGCCAGGTCACGGGCCCGCCCGGCGGTGAAGTACACGGCGGCGCGCGGCCCGTCGGCGACGCCCACCACGCGGTACGCGGCGTCCGCCCCGCCGGCGCGGAGCGCCACCCGCTCGCCGGTACGGGCCCGGCCCGCGCCCACGACGACCTCGTCCGGCCGCTGCGGCGCCCGGCCGTCCCGCAGCGCGAACGGCGCCAGCCGGGCCGCGTCCCAGGGCCGACCGGTCACCGACTCGCCCTTGAGCCCCACCGGGAACAGCCGGTCGGCGACGGCCGCCT
Organism: Streptomyces sp. NPDC040610; assembly: GCF_055594065.1. NCBI lineage: Bacteria > Bacillati > Actinomycetota > Actinomycetes > Kitasatosporales > Streptomycetaceae > Streptomyces > Streptomyces sp. NPDC040610. Next base: position 50,476 of record NZ_JBVIXA010000004.1, read on the forward strand.
CGACGCCGGGGACCGCGCGGACCACACCGAGCGCACCCTCGGGCACCCGCACCCGCTCGGTCAGCCCCGTGGTCTTCGTCTCCGGCTCCGACCCCCACGGCTTCGCGGTGTACCGGGTGTTCTGATCCCCGGCGACCACGAGGTCCGCCGCCGCGTACCGCTCCACCGGCGCGCGCCCGACCGCCGCCGACGCCACCGCCAACGCGAAGGTCCCGAGCAGCGCGGAGGTCAGCACGAGCGCGGCGAAGACAGCGGCCCAGGCCTTGCGGTGGGTGCGGGCGGCGCGGGCGGCGAGGAGGGCGGTGACCTTGGGCGTGGGCGTGGGCGTAGGCGTGGACTTGGGCTTCCGCCTGGACGTGGACATGGGTGTGGGCGCGGGTGTGGCGGCGGGTGTGGATGTGGACTTGGCGTCGGGCGTGGACCTGGCGTCCGGCGTGGACCTGTGTCCGGACGCGGACGCAGGCCAGGACTCCGGCGTGGACGTCGGCCAGGACTCCGGCGCGGACCCCGACCCCGCCCAGGACTTGGGCGTGCTCACGCCGCCACCGTCCCGCGTCCCAGCTGTCGCATCACCGCGTGCACCCGTTCCGCGTCCGGGCGGTGCAGGGTGGCCACCACGCGGCCCTGGGCCAGGAACACCGCCTCGTCGCACCACGCCGCCGCGGTCGGGTCGTGGGTCACCATGACGACCGTGTGGCCGTCCTGGTCCACGGCCTGGCGCAGCAGGGCGAGGACGTCGTGGGCGGTCGCCGGGTCGAGGGCGCCGGTCGGTTCGTCGGCGAAGACCACAGCCGGGTCGGTGACCAGGGCGCGGGCTATCGCGACGCGTTGCTGCTGGCCGCCGGAGAGTTCGGTGGGGCGGTCGTCGGCCCGGTCGCCGAGGCCGACTGAGGCGAGGGCCACGGCCGCGCGCCGGGCCGTCGCCTCGTCGGTGCCGTCGGCGCCGCCCAGCATCAGGGGCAGCGCCACGTTCTCCGCGACGCTCAGCGACGGCACGAGATTGTGCGCCTGGAAGACGAAGCCGATCCGCTCCCGGCGCAGCCGCGTCAGGGCGGCCTCCTTCAGGGAGCCGAGCTCGACGCCCTCCACGCGCACGTGCCCGGACGTCGGCCGGTCGAGCCCCGCCGCGCACTGGAGCAGCGTCGACTTCCCGGACCCCGAGGGCCCCATGACGGCGACGAACCGGCCGCGCCCCACGGCCAGATCGGTCGGGTGCAGCGCGACGACGGCGCCACCGCGATACGTACGGGAGACCCCGTCGAGGGCGAGGGCGGCATCGCTGGGCGCGTGGCCGCCGTTGGGCGCGAAGCCGTCACCGCCGGGCGCGAAGCCGTTCCCTCCGGCCCCCGCCCGCCCCGTCCGCGCCAACCGCTCCGGACCGCGCCGCCTGAACATTCCGTACGCCCTCTCGGTGACCGTCGCGGCACGCGCCGCCCGTCACCGAGAACGCTAGGAATCGGGGCCCCTCGGGCACGAGAGGGCGAGCCCCCGAGGTGGGGGTGCAGCCTGCTACACCCCCGGTCCCCGAGGCCCCGGCGGGCCCTACGCGGGCTTGCGCAACACCTCCACCAGGGCGCTGATGCTCTGGTCCGCGCGGCCCTGCGCGACGGCACGGTCCAGGAGCGCGTGCATCGGCTCCAGCCAGCGGGTGTCGAGTCCGGCCCCGGCCGCGACCTCGCGCTCGTCGGCGCTGCCCGCGTGGAAGATGCCGATGGACGACTGGGGGTCGTCGTAGGCGCCGCGGTCGATCTCCGCCGCGAAGTGCGGCAGCAGGGAGATGATCATCTCCAGCCACTTCGCGGTGTACGGCACCAGCGTGCTCGCCTCCAGGCCCCGCGCCGTGACCAGCGCCGCGCCCTGGAAGAAGCCGAGCAGCGCGGGCAGCAGCGTGCCGCCGACCGCCGACTCGTACAGCGCCGCGAGGTCCGGCTCGGTGCCCAGGTGCACGGTGTCGCCGCCGATGACCCGCAGCGTGGCCTCGTACTCCTCGAAGAGGGCGCGGTCGCCGCAGTAGTAGTGCAGGGTGTCGGCCGCGCCCACGGCCGCGGGGACGTTCTTGATCGCGCCGTCCAGGAACCGCGCGCCGTGCCCGGTGGCCCACTCGGCCATCGCGCGGGCGCCGGAGGGGATACCGGAGTTGACGGTGACGAGGGTGCGTCCGGCGAGCGCGGCGGTGGCCGGTTCGAGGGCGGCGAAGGTGGCGTCGTACGTCGTCAGGCAGGCGATCGTCAGGGGGCTCGCGGCGATGGCGTCGCGGATGTCGGGGGCGTGCGTCGCGCCCCGCTCGACGAGGGGCGCGGCCTTCTCGGGGCTGCGGTTCCAGACCGTCGTCGGGTGCCCGGCCGCGACGTACGCCGAGGCGAGCGCCGCTCCCATGGCACCGAGTCCGACGACGGTCACGGGCGTGCGGGCATGCTCGGGCATGGTGCTCCAATGCTGGGGTGGGGTGGGCGATGCGGCCTCGCACCCCAGCCTGGATTCCGCCGTACGGATCCTCAAGTACCTACTATTTGGTGCGGTACTTACCGTTCGGTGCGTGCCTCGGGGTGCAGCCGCGTCCACCCGGCCCACGCCGACTCCACCATCTCGCGCACGTCCCGCTTGGCCGACCAGCCCAGCTCGGCGGTGACGCGGTCGGCGGCGGCGACCACCCGCGCCGGGTCGCCCGCGCGCCGCCCGGTGACCGTCGCCGGGATGTCGTACCCGGTGACGTCCGCGATCAGGTCGACCATCTCGCGCACCGAAACCCCCTCGCCACGGCCGACGTTGAGGGTCAGGTCGGTGGCCTCGGGCGCCCCCGCGAGGCGCCGGGCGGCGGCCACATGGGCCTCGGCGAGGTCCGTGACGTGGATGTAGTCGCGCACGCAGGTGCCGTCCGGCGTGGCGTAGTCGGCGCCGAAGATCCGGGGGGCCGCGCCCGCGGTGAGCTTCTCGAAGACCATCGGGACGAGGTTGAACACGCCGGTGTCGGCGAGCTCCGGGCTCGCCGCGCCCGCCACGTTGAAGTACCGCAGGCAGGCCGTGCGCAGGCCCGTCGCGCGGCCCACCGCGCGGGTCAGCCACTCGCCCGCGAGCTTCGTCTCGCCGTACGGACTCATCGGCGCGCAGGGCGTGTCCTCGGTGACCAGGGCGTCCTTTCCGATATCCGGCATGCCGTACACGGCGGCCGACGAGGAGAGGACGAAGGACGGCACCCGGGCGTCCGCGACCGCGTCCAGGAGGACCCTGAGGCCTTCCACGTTCTCCCGGTAGTAGCGCAGGGGCTGTTCGACCGACTCGCCGACCTGCTTCTTCGCCGCCAGGTGTACGACACCCGTGACCGCGTGGTCCCGCAGGGCGCCCGCGACCCGCTCCGCGTCGAGGGTCGAGCCGACGACGAGCGGCACGCCCTCGGGCACGCGCTCGGCGAGGCCCGACGACAGGTCGTCGTAGACCACCGTCCGCTCGCCCGCCTCCGTCATGGCACGCACGACGTGCCCACCGATGTATCCGGCGCCGCCGGTGATCAGCCAGGTCATGGTCAGCTCGTCCCGTCGTGTCGTGTTGGCCCGGGATGTACCCCGGACATCCCGGACGTGCAGTGTCGCAGAGCCCGGATACGGGTCGCGTCAGCGCCCGTCCGTTCCGTTCCCCCGCCCGCCCGGCATCCGTCGCACGAACCGCGCCAGCCGTCGCCGCGCCACCGCCACCACCCCGCGGAGCCCCGGCGCGAGCCGCACCGACAGGTTCCCGGCCTGCGTCGCGTACGGCTGGACGAGGAGCACGCCGTGCCGCCCGCCCGGCACCACCGTGCGGCGCAGCAGGCCGGGCCCGGCCACCGCGCGCGCCGTGGTCTCGCGCGCCGTGCCGTCGCCGAACAGCAGCCGCACGCGCAGGTCCCACACGTCGCCGTCGAGCGCCGCGAGGTCCACCCGCACGTCGGCCACCCACGTCCGGCCCGGCTCCTCGGCCGTGAACGCCGCCGACCGCCGCACGCCGGGCCGCCCGCCGCCCCGGCGCGTCAGCTCCACGTCGACCACCCCCGGGCCCGCCGCCGCGACCCGGCCGTACAGCTCGTGCAGGCGCAGCCGCAGCACGCTCGCGCCCCGGCGCGGGCGCAGCTCGGCGTCCACCGCGAGCGGCAGCAGGCGCAGCGGCCGGGCGAGGAGGTGCTCCAGGGTGACCTGGGGCAGGTCCGCCGACCAGACGGGCGTGTCGTCGGCGGCGCGCGCGTAGGGCGGGGCGAGCCGGGCCGGGCGGGCCGCGACCTGCTTGAGGCGGTCCAGGTCCCGCGGCTCGGCGGCGGCGAGGACGACCCGGGCGATGACGCGGCCGGGGGCGGGGGCGGCCGCGAGGTCGGCCTCGTCGAACTCGGTGAGGTAGGCGCGGGTGAGCGCCCACCACTCGCGCTGGTACTCCGGGCCGCGCTGGGGCAGCTCCCGGGTGTACATGCGCAGGCCGTGGTCGAGGAACTGGGCGCGGGCGGCCCGCGCGAGCACCTTGTCGCCGTCGGCGGCGCCGCGCAGGATGTCCACGGCCTGGCGGTGCGCCGTGATCCGGGCCCGCCAGTTCTCGATGCCCGCGCGGTCCAGCGAGATCGACAGCTTGGCGGCGGTGCGCCGCACGTGCCACACGTACACGGTGTCGGGGACGAGGGCGATGCGCGGGGCCGCGGCGAGGACCCGGGCGCCGAAGACGAAGTCCTCGTAGATGAAGCGGCCTTCGGGGAAGCGGGCGGCGTGCTCCCGCAGGAAGTCCGTGCGGTAGAGCTTGTTGACGCACAGCGTGTCGTGGACGAGGCGCGGGCGCAGCTCGGGGCGGGTCACGAGCGCGGCCTTGCGGTACAGCTCGGGCTGCCAGGGCACTTCGCGCCCCGACGGCAGCTCGCGCCGCACGCACAGGCCCGACGCGACGTCCGCGCCGTGCCGCAGCGCCGCGGCGAGGAGTGCCCGCGCGCCGCCCGGCGCCAGCACGTCGTCGCTGTCGAGGAACATCAGGTACGGCAGGGTCGCCGCGTCGACGCCGTCGTTGCGCGGGGCGCCGCAGCCGCCGCTGTTGACGGCGCGCCGCACGACCCGCACCCGCCGGTCGGCGGCGGCCAGTTCCGCGAGGACGGCGGGGGTGTCGTCCGTCGAGCAGTCGTCGACCGCGATCACCTCGCCCACCACGGGGCCCTGGGCGAGCGCGGAGCGCACCGCGTCGGCGATGTGCGGGGCGTCGTCGAAGCCGATCACGACGACGGTGATCTGGGGCTCTTGAGGCGAGATGGGGTCCACAGGGGGAATTTTAGGGCTTAGTGGAAATTATCCGATTAGGGGGCTTCATCACGGAGTGCCGGATCGGGCGTCGGCAGGTCTGCCACCGCTCACGCGCGCGAGGATCTCGCCGGTCTGCGCGCTCCACGACACCACCACCGCCTCCGGCGGCAGCGGCTGCTCCGGGGCCACCAGGACCCAGCGCACGTGGTGGCGCCGGACGACGGCGGCGCGTTCGGCGGCCGAGGTGGCCGGGTCGAGGTAGGCGCGCACCTCGCCCAGGCGCTCGTTGCGCGCGGACTCCGCGAGCGACGCGTCCGGCCAGGCGGGCGCGACCAGGTTGACGCCGAACGCCGGGATCGAGCGCATGGGTCGGTAGCCGTCGGTCAGGACGACGTCGCCGCGCTTCATGTGCGCCGCCGCCCAGGCGTAGCTCGGCCAGCGCGGCGGCTGGTCGAAGCCGATCGGGTCGAGGGTGCGGGGCACGACGGCGCCCGCCTGGATCTGGACGAAGCCGACGAGCGCGCCGAGCGCGGTGGCCCCGGCGAGGGCGGCCCGCCGGTTGCCCCAGGTGCGGGGCGCGGTCAGCTCGATGGCGAGGGCGAACTGGAGCGGGACGAGGGTGAGCCCGAGGATCCTGCCGTACGTGTAGTGGCCGCTGAGCCAGCCGTAGCCGACGACCGCGCAGTCCAGGGCGAACATCAGGACCAGCGGGTCCGTGCGGTCGCGCCGCCAGCGCAGGAACAGGGCGGGCAGCCCGAGGGCGGCGAGCCAGAAGCGCTGCGGCATGTCGGTGTAGAGCTGGCGGTGGATCCAGTCGACGCTCGCGTCCCCGACCAGCGCGAGCGGGTTGAAGTACGGCCAGGTGGTGGCCACCGCGAGCGCCGTGAGCCCGGTGAGCGCCCACCGCAGCGGCGACCGCAGGCGCGGCAGCGCGAACGCCGTCACGCCGATCACCGCCGCCACCGAAGTGATCGGATGGATCAGGAGGATCAGTCCGCACAGGGAGCCCAGACCCGCGTACGCCCACCAGCTCCTGGGCGGCGCCCCCGCCAGCGCACCCGCCCACGCCCAGGCCCAGAACATCAGCGCGATGCCGAACGTCGACGGATAGCCGAGGTTGCCCGTCATCGACATCAGGCCCAGATAGCCGCTCCACCACGCCATCCGCGTGCCCCAGAGCAGGACCATCGCGAACAGGGCGAGGACGGGCGCCCAGGGCCGGGGGGTGAGGACGCGCACGAAGCGGGCGATGCCGGTGAGCAGGACAAGGAGGTTCAGCGGCCCGGAGAGCTTGACGACCTGCCAGCCCGCGAGCCCGGTGGCCTTGGCGAACAGCGCCTGGGCGACGGCGTACGGCGAGTAGTACGCGCTGCCGTCGCCCGGCAGGTCGGCCATCGGGTGCCGGGGGTGCAGCAGGTCGTCCTTGAGGCGTTCGACGACGGCCGCGTGCTGGCCGAAGTCGCAGCAGATCGGCACCCGCCAGTACGCGAGCGACATCACCAGCCAGAACAGCCCGCCGAGGACGAGGTAGGGGCTCGGGTGCCAGCGGATGCCGAACCCGGTGGCGGTCGCGCCGAGCCGGGCGCGGTGCCGCCGCCACGTCGTGACCGGGGCGGCCCCCGGGCCCGTCGCCGTCGTCGTACCCGAAGCGCTCGAAGCGCTCGAAGCGGCCGTCGTCGTGTCCGAAGCGCCCGCCGCCCTCATCGCATCAGCCTGTCCGCGACGCGCTCCGCCGCCCTGCCGTCGTCGAGGTCGCAGTAGGCCTCGCGGAACGCCGCGTACGCCTTGCGGTGCCGGGCACAGACGGAGTCGAGGTCGCGCAGGGCGTCGACGACCTCGCCGGTGGAGGCGAGCAGCGGGCCGGGCGCGCGGGTCTCGAAGTCGAGGTAGAAGCCGCGCACGGTGTCGCGATAGTGCTCCAGGTCGTAGGCGTGGAAGAGCATCGGGCGGCCGGTGTGCGCGAAGTCGAACATCAGGGACGAGTAGTCGGTGATCAACACGTCGGCGACCAGGAGGAGTTCGGCGGTCCGCGGATGGCCGGTGACGTCGCGGACGAAGGGGGCGCGGGCGCCCGGGAGCCGCCCGGAGGTCAGCGGGTGCTTGCGCACGAGCAGCACGTGGTCCTCGCCGAGGACGTCCTCGGCGGCGCGCAGGTCGAGGGCCGGGTCGTAGCGGAAGCGGCCGGGGCCGAAGCCGAGGTGGTCGCGGTAGGTCGGGGCGTACAGGACGATCCGCTTGTCCGGGCTCAGGCCCAGTTCGCGCCGGACGCGTTCGGTGACCTTGTGGCGATCGTCGGCGAACAGCACGTCGTTGCGCGGCGATCCGGCTTCCAGGACCTCGCCGTCGTAGGTGAGGGCGCGGCCCAGGTGCGGGGTGGCGAAGCCGCTGGGGGAGACCAGGACGTTCCACTGCGCGGCGAGCCGGGGCAGCCGGTCGAGGTGGCCGTGGTCGGCGTACAGGGTGTCCGTGAGGTCGGCGCCGATGCGCTTGAGGGGCGTGCCGTGCCAGGTCTGGACGACCGTCTGGCCCTCCCGACGCGCGAAGAAGTCCGGCAGATGGCCCGCGGTGACGATACGACGGCAGCGCGCGAGCGCCCCGTACCACTCGGCGCTGTGCTCCTCCACGCCGCGCGCGCCCGCGGGGACCCGCGTCTGCTGGTCGTGCGTCACCCACAGGTGCTCGACGTCGGCGCCGCGCCGCACCAGCTCCTCGTGGACGGCGCGCGGCGAGTCGCCGTCGAAGTACAGGACGGCGTCGCGCAGGCTCTTGACGCGCTCTCTCGGATAGTGCTCCGTGCGCAACTGGTGGCGCCGGTACGCGCCGCGCTCGGTGGGCGCGAGCACCGAGCCGGCGTCGATCAGAAGCCGGTCGCCGAAGCGCCGGTCGGCGCTGAACTCCCGCCCCTGGACCACCTGGTGGTCCGGCATCCCGGCCCCCACCGACGTGAGCACCCGCACCGGCACCCCCGCTCCGCCGTGCCCGACCTCCCGCAGGAACGCGTACCACCGCCCCTCCCGCAGCACCCCGCCCCCGGGCGCGACGCGGGCCCGGAACCGACCGTCGGCCAGCTCCACCGGCACGGTCACCTCGTCGTCGCGGCCGCTGTGCCGCAGCACCAGCTCGGCCGACGGCCAGCTCGCCGCCGCGGCCGTGCCCTCGACGGCGAGGGTGCCGTCGTCGGCCCAGTCGACGCGGTCGGCGACGGGGCGCCGGGTGAGCTCGACGACGAGGCCGCCGCGGTCGTCGGCGGTGGCGCACAGCTCCCGGCCGGGGCGCGTGGCGTAGCGGCCCGGGGGCAGGTCGAGGGCGGCCGCGAGGGGTGTGGTGGTGCCGTCGGCCAGTTCGAGGACGGCCGTCCAGCGGTCGCCGTGCGGCGGCTCGACCTGGGCGGGCGCGCGGTGCGGTGCGGGCGGCACGTCCTCCAGGTCGGTGAGGCGAACACGGGCCTCGAAGCGGTCGTCCACGAGGGCGACGGGGTAGCTGAAGGCGGTGCCCTCGCGGGTCAGGCGCAGGGCCTTGGGGCGGGCGGCGCTCGCGGGGGCGGTGGTGAGGGTGCCGGTGAGGATCACGTCGCCGCCGTCCGCGCGATGGCCGTCCACCCGCGCCGCGTACTCCTGGACGCGCAGCACGAGCCGTCCCTTGCTGAAGCCGAGGACCAGGCGGAGCCCGTCGCCGAGGTCGCTGGTCAGCGACTGGGTGCGGGGGCCGTCCGCCGCGCGCACGGCGGCCCTGCGCACGGTGCCGTGGCCCGCGACGACCACGCCGAGCAGCCAGTTCCCCGGCCGCCACCGGCCACCGGCCTTGAGCTGCTCGGGGTCGACGGTCATCTCGAAGCCCGACAGGTCGTAGCAGTGCAGCCGCTGCCCGGAGCGCTCGGTGGCCTCGGGCGCGGGCACGGTCCGCGTCGGCACCCGCTTGAACCGGCCCCTGCTGTGCGCCGACTTGAGCAGCCCCGCCTTCACCGACTGCCCCGGCCGCGCCGCCTCCAGGTTGCGCACATAGGCGTGGCCGCGGATCCGCAGCCGCCCCCGCTCGTCCCAGCCGGCCTCGTCGAGCCGGGCCACGGCGGGCAGTTCGCTCTGGTCGAGGCGGGTCAGGTCGCGCGGGAGCCGGTCGACGCCCGGGTAGGCCGCGTACCGGCGCACCGAGCCGCGCACCGCGAACGCCCCCTTGCCGCCCCGCCGTTCACGGTCGAGCAGCTCGATCAGCTCGCCCGTGCGCCGCTCGCGTACGAGATGCCACTTCACCCGCAGGTCCACGGGAAGCCGCCGCAGGATCGCCGGGTCGGCGGTGCGCAGGAACTCGGCGGTGTCCGCGAGGAACGCCGCCCGGTACTCGGGCCCGCCCATCGGCAGCCCCTCCAGGAAGTACACGAAGTCGTCGCGCAGACAGGACACGTCGTACGTGGACTTCAGCTCCGGCGCGTGCTCGCCGAGGAAGGCGCTGACGTGCGCGCAGGCCGCGATGCGGTCGCGCACGCCCTTGACGTCGGTGCGCCGCCGCGTGATCGAGCCCTCGCGCACCCGCCAGTAGTAGACGTGGTCGCTGAGCACGTCCACGGACGAGGCGAGGAAGTGCGCCGGGATCATCACCGGGGTGTCCTCGTACAGCCTGCCCTCGGGGAAGAGGAAGCCGTGCCGGTCCCAGAAGGAGCGCCGGAAGACCTTGTTCCAGGCGACCCGGTCGGCGAGCAGCGCCAGATCGCGGGAGATGTGGGTGCGGGTGCGCGGGGCGGTGAGCCACTGGTACTGCCAGGCCTGGGAGCGGCCGCGCTCGGTCAGGCGCCACACGTTGCCGCTGGCGAAGTCGGAGCCGCTGGCGTCCAGGCTCGCGATCATGCGGGCGTACGCGTCGTGCGGCACGATGTCGTCGCTGTCCACGAACGTCAGGTACTCGGCGGTCGGACTCGCGTGCCGCACACCGGTGTTGCGGGCCGCGCTCAGGCCCGCGTTCGGCTGGCGCACGTACACGAAGCGCGGGTCGCGGGCGGCGAAGGCGCGGGCGATGCGGGGGCTTGCGTCGGTGGAGCCGTCGTCGACGAGGACGACTTCGAGGCCACCGGCTCCGCCGCCCCCGGTATCGCCTCCGTCCCGTCCGGTCCCTCCGGCGCCGTCGGCCCCTCCGGTCCCTCCATCAAGGGTCTGGCGGGCGATCGACTCCAGGCACTCCTCCAGGAACTCCTCGACGTTGTAGATGGGCACGACGACGCTGAGTCGGGGCTGCACGGCGAGCGGCCTTTCGTAGAAGTCGGCTGGCATTACGACCCAGTACGGGCGTATTCACACCTTTTTCCCGCCGCGATCAACTTCTTTGCCGCCGCTCACCCCAACGAGGTTCGCGATCACCCCATCGAGTGAGGCGAGGTCTTCGACAGAGCGTGTACGCGTGACTACCGTCGGTGTCCATGCCGCGCTTCTCAGTCGTCGTGCCCGCCCACCGCGTCCAGGGCTACCTGCGGGAATGCCTGGAGTCCGTCCTCGACCAGTCCTACGAAGACCTCGAACTCCTCGTCGTCGACGACGCGTCGCCGGACGCCTGCGCCGCGATCGCGGCGGAGTATGCGCAGCGCGATCCGCGCGCGCAACTCGTCCGGCTCACCCGACGCCAGGGCACCGGACCCGCCCGCGACGCCGGGGCGGCCCGCGCCACCGGCGACTGGCTGCTGTTCCTCGACGGCGACGACGTGCTCCTGCCGGGCGCCCTCGCGGCCCTCGACCGCGCGATCACGCGGGCCGAGGGCGACGCCGGGGCCGGGGGCGCGCCGGGCGCTCCGGGCCTGGACGTGCTGCTCTTCGCGCACGACCGCACCGACTGGTGGGAGACCGTGCGCAGACCGGCGGGCGAGGACGTCACCGGCGACCCCCTCGCCGTCACCGTCGCCGCCTGGAACCGCGTCTTCCGGCGCTCCTTCTGGACCGCGCGCGGCCTCGCCTTCTCCCGGGGCGCCTACGAGGACGTGGTGCCCGTGCACCGGGCGACACTGGCCGCGGGCGACCGCGTCGGCGCGCTCGACCGGGTGTGCGTGCGCTGGCGGGAGCGGCGCGGCGGCAGCTTCGCGAAGTCGCCGGGGCGGGAGCACTTCGCGGTGATCGGGCGGTACGAGGAGCTGTTCACGGACGGCGCCGGGGCCACCGACCGCCTCTTCCTGCGCGCCGTCGACCACCTCCTGGCCGTCCTCGACGACCCGGGCCGGATCGCGCCGGGCGACCGCTCCGCGTACTTCCGGGCCGCGGCGGGCATGCTGCGCGCCCACCGCCCCGCCGAGCGCCCGCCCTTGACGGAGCGTCAGCAGGCCCTGGTCTTCGGCTCGTACGCGTCCTACCGGGCGCTGTCCCGAGCGGGCGGCCGCATGAAGACCGTCCGTTCGGCGCTCGCCCGCCGCAAGAAGTCCGTCCGCGCCCGCGCCATGCGCGTCAGCTACCACACCGACCTGCGCCGCTCCCTCGACCCGAACCTCGCCGTCTACGGCGCCTACTGGAATCGCGGCGTCAGCTGCAACCCGGCCGCGATCCACGCCAAGGCCCGCGAACTCGCCCCCCACATCCGGGGCGTGTGGGTGGTGTCCAGTCGCCACAAGCACCGCGTGCCGCCCGGCGTCGAGTACGTCATCGAGGGCTCGCGGCGCTACTGGCGTGCGATGGCCCGCGCCACGTACCTCGTCAACAACTCCTCCTTCCCCGGCGGCTTCACCAAGCGCCCCGGCCAGGTCTACCTCCAGACCCACCACGGCACCCCCCTGAAGAAGATGGGCCTCGACCAGCGCCGCTACCCCGCGGGCACGCACGGCATCAGCTTCCAGAAGGTCCTCGACCACACCGACCAGTGGGACTACAGCCTGTCCGCCAACCCGCACTCCACGGAGGTGTGGGAGCGCGTCTACCCGGCCGCGTATCAGGCCCTGGAAGCGGGCTATCCGCGCAACGACGTGTACTTCACGACCGGCCCCGACGCCATCGCCCGGATCCGCGCCGACCTCGGCGTGCGCCCGGACCAGCGGGCCCTCCTCTACGCGCCCACGCACCGCGACTACCAGAAGGGCTTCCTGCCCCGCCTCGACCTGGAGCGGTTCGCGACGGCGCTCGGCCCCTCCTGGGTCGTCCTCGTCCGCGCCCACTACTTCTACGGCGCCGACGCGGGCCTCGCCGCCCACCCCGGCCTGCTCGACGTCACCGGCCACGCGCGCGTGGAGGACCTGTGCCTGGCGGCCGACGCCCTGGTCACGGACTACTCGTCGCTGATGTTCGACTACGCCTGCCTGGACCGCCCCATCGTCAGCTACGCCCCCGACTGGCAGGCCTACCGCCTCGCCCGCGGCACCTACTTCGACCTCCTCTCGGGCCGCCCCGGCGAGACCCCCGGCGCCCTCGCGACGACCGAGGACGAGCTGACCGTGCTGTTCCGGGACGGCGGCTGGGACACGGACGCGACGACGCTGCTGCGGAAGGCGTTCCGGGAGCGCTTCTGCCCCTACGACGACGGGGGCGCCGCCGAGCGGGTGGTGCGGCGGGTGTTCCTGTCCTGAGGGCGTGCCGCTGCCCGGGCGGTGGCCCGGGCAGCGGTGGCGCTCAGACCGCGGCGCGCTCGTACGGCGAGCGCACCGGGAAGTACGCCGTCAGGAACGACCGCACGGCGAGCGCCATCTCCTCGTCGGACATGCCGCTGTCGGGCGACTCCCCGATGCAGAACGCCGTCTTGTTCCGCGACTGCAGGAGCTGCCCGAGCCGGGCGTGGTCGGCGCGGCTGCCGATGTCCACGAAGTCGTACGACACGGAGCCCGGCACGGCGCGGCCCGTCAGGTACGCGTAGTGCTGGTGCAGGGACGAGACCAGGGAGTGGTCGGTGGTGCCGCGGAAGCGGGCGCGGGAGGTGGCCGCCAGCTCGTCCGCGTACCGCTCGCCGAGTTCTTCGAGGACGCTGCGGCGCAGCGCGTACGGCACGTGCAGGAAGCAGTGCGTCGCCGTGCGGCCGAAGTCGCGGCGCAGCAGCTCGCGGTTGTTCTTCGCCGCCGCCAGATAGCCCTCGTCCGCCGCGTCCACCGGCAGCGCGGGCACGGACGCCGACGACCAGAAGAACTTGGGCAGGCCGGAGCCGAGGAAGAAGGTGCCGGGGGTCGTCGGGCGGCCCAGGAACATGTCGTCGTTGAAGTAGAGGAAGTGCTCCGCCAGGCCTTCGATCCGGTGCAACTGGGTCTCGATGGCGTGGGAGTTGAAGGTCGGCAGGGCGGCGGGGTCGGCGAACAGGTCGCGGTGGTCGACCACGGTGAGGCCCGGGTGGTCGCGGTCGAGCCAGTCCGGGACCTGCCCGGCGGTGACGAGGTACACGTGCCGCACCCACGGGGCGTACATCGCCAGGGAGCGCAGGGAGTAGCGCAGCTCGTCGCGGTTGCGGAAGCGGACCGTGCCGCTGTCCGCCGAGGCGTCGGCGGCGTCGGCGGTGCCGCCGAGCGCGGCCGTGCGGGCGGCGCGCCAGTCGGGGTCGGAGTCGTCGACCCAGGTGTAGACGGCGTCGACGGGGAAGTCGGCGTCGTTCATGAGGCGTTCGGTGAAGACGTCGAGGGTCGGGTAGTCGCGCGCGCCGACACGCAGGCGGGCGGTGGGGGCGAGGGAGGGCAGCTCGGCCCCGGCGAGGGTGCTGCCGAAGGGGGCGCGGCGCCAGGACGGGTCGGGCTCGGGGGGAGCGGTGGGGTCGGCCGGGGCGCCGGGGGAGCCGGGCGCGGCGGTGGCCCCGGGGCCCTGGACGCGGGGCCAGAACGCCACCGTGCACGCCTGCTGCACCCCGTGGCGCAGCGACAGCGTCGTCGTGGTCACCGGCCGGAACACCTTGACGCCCGCCAACTCGCCGATGCCGTCGAGCCGTTCGGCGAGGACCGCGCCGGGCGCCGCGTCCCGCGGATTGACCAGCTCGGCGTAGACCGGCTCCCCGTGCAGCGCCTCCGCGAGTGCCTTCAGGGCGCGGTCGCGGTCGTCCTCGTCCACGGCCAGGGTGTGGGCCGTGCCGCCGGTGCGCACCAGGACGTAGGGGACCTGGCGTGCTTCCAGGGCGGTCGCGGTGACGTCGAGGTTCCACTCGGCCATGCGCGGCGCGAGCACGTCGTCCCTGCACTCCGCGAGGCGGCCCACCGAGCGGATCACCCGGCCCTCGGGGGCGGCGGCGATGATCTCGTCCTCGCGGGCCCGCTCGTCGGCGGACGCGTCCGCGTTGAAGGTGTGCGGCGCCGTCGGACGGAAGCCGCAGCCGCCCGACGCCACGCCGAGCGCCACCCGGTCCGCGCGCCCGGTGAGCCGCTCGGGCCGGTCCCGCCCCGCCACGAGCCGCGTGTACAACTCCTCCCACAGCGCCGTCACCCCGGCCGACGAGAACCGCTCGTACACCCCCTCCCTCGCCGCCCGCGCACAGCCGCGCCGCAGCTGGTCGTCGGACATCAACTCATCCATCGCGGCGGCGAGTTCACCGATCTCGCCGGGCGGTACGAGCAGCCCGTCCACCCGGTGCCTGACGATCTCCGCCGGCCCCGTGAGCACGTCGTACGTCACCACGGGCACCCCGGCCGCGAGCGCTTCGAGGAGCACCAGCGGGAACGCCTCGTTGTGGCCCGCCGTCATCAGGGACAGGCCCGCCTTCGCCCACTCGGACGCCATGTCCTGGCAGGGGCCGAGGAGTTCCACCCGGTCCTGGAGCCCGAAGGCGTCCACGAGGCGACGCAGGCTCTGCTCGCGGTGGCCGCCGCCGAAGATCCGCAGGCTCCACTCCGGGTGCGCCTCCGCGACCCGCGCGAACGCCCGCACGGCGTGGTCGACGCGCTTCTCGCCGGTGAGGCGCGCCGCCATCACGATGACCTTGCTCTCGCCGTCGGCGCGCGGCCGGAACCCGTCGGGCACCGCGTTGGGGATCACGGCCAGCTCCGGCGCGGTCGCGCCCAGGGACTCCGCGATCCAGTCCCGGGTCCGCCCGGTCAGCGTCACCAGGGCGTCCAGGCGCGGCGCGTGCAGCAGCAGCGGCTCGCCCGAGGGGCCCCGGCGCTGGGTGGGGCGGTGCTCCTGGTGGACGGTCACCACGCGCGGCGGTACGAGGCCGACGGCGGCGGCGAGCAGCGCGGGCGTCGTCGTCACCAGGACGTCCGTGTCGAGGGTGCTGAGGGCCGCCGTCAGCTCCACGTCCGACAGGCGGTCGAACGCCGACTCCCAGGCGGGCCTGATCAGTTCGCTCGGCAGCGCGGCCAGCGTCCGGCACGCCGCCTCGTCGAGCCGGGAGCCGCGCACCGGCCGCTCCGGCGTCACCGTACGGTCCACCAGATAGCGCACGGGCAGCTGCCGCGCCTCGGGGAAGAACGGCTCGGGGCGGGTGCGGAACACGGAGACGACCTCGACGTCGTGCCGCTCGGCGAGGTGCAGCGCCTGGGTGTACGTGGCCAGCTCGGTGCCGCCCATCTCGTCGCCCCAGCCGAGCAGATAGGTGATCTTCAAGGGGTCTCCTCAGCGGGTCTCACACGGGGGTGGCGGTTCGGGCGCTTCACGAGGTCTCCTTCGTGATGTCCAGGCAGGTCACGGCGAAGGCGCCGGACGCGGTCAGATGCGGGTGCGCGCGCACCAGGCGGCCGCCGGGCAGCGCGACCAGACGGAACGGCGTGGGGAACGCCGACGGCAGATCCCGTACGTCGGTCAGGCGCCGCCCGAGGCCGAGCTCGCCGACGCGGAAGTCCCACACCCACTGGCCGGGCCCGGCCCCCGCCATCGCGCCGAGCGGCAGCGCGAAGCTGAACCGGTCCCCGTCCCAGGCGAGTTCGACGGGGGCGACGAGGCCGTCGCGGCGCCGCACGGCCCGCGCGGCCCACCGCGCCCGGTCCCGCTCCCGGGGCCCGGCGACCACGCGCCCGTACACCGTGATCCCGTCCCCGCGCGGCACGAACCGCACCAGCTCCGCCCGCGGCCGCGACCGTGTGACCTGCACCGCGGCCCGCCCGCCTCGGCAGCGCACGACCCGGATCAGGGTGCCCGTGCGGGGGTTGGGCGCGTGCGGCGCGGTGGGGCCGGGCGGCGGGGCGCCGCCGTCGGCGAGGGCGAGCCCGCGACGGCGTACGCGGCCGTCGGCGCCGCTCGTCGCGACGGCGAGCCGCCAGACGCCCTCGCTCAGAAGGGGGGCGGCGGTGCCCTGAGGGCGGGCCGTCGCGGAGGCGGCGTCCAGCGCGTCCCGCAGGGTCACCGTCGCCGTCAGGAGCGGGCCGCCGTCGGTGTCCCGTTCGACGGCGAGCGGGACGCGGAAGCGGCGGTGGCCCCGGGTGATGAGGAGTTCGGCGGCGCGCAGGTCCGGCTCGGGCGCGGCGAGCGCGAGGTTGAGGGTGCGGCTGTCGCGCAGGGAGAGGTGCGCGGGCGGGGGGAGGAGGGCGTCCGGCCCGGTGCCGCGCCCGGCGGTGGCGCGCTCCAGACGGAAGCGGGCGGTGCGGGCGAGGGTGGTGAGGCGGTGGGGGCGGAGGGGGCGCGGGGCGCGGGGTGTGCGGGGCGTGCGGGCGGCTCGGGCCGCGGGGCTGGCGGTGCTTGCCGGGGCTGGCGGGGCCGGGGTGGTCGCCGGGGGCGTGGGGGCCGCCTGGGTTGCCGGGGTCGCCGGGGGCGTGGGAGCCGCCGAGGTCGCCGGGGTCGTGGGGTGGTGTTGCATTGCCCCACTTTGCCGCTATTCACCCAGAATTCATCGGTACGGCACGCGCCCGGTGCCTGACCGGGGTGGCGAACAGGTCGCGGCGAGCGACACCCGCCGGGGTGGACGGCCGGAACCCGACCCCCACCCCGACGCGTGCCTCGTCCTCAGGACCGGCGGCTCAGGAACGAGACGAGACCCCGCCCCTTGGGACGCCGGTTGTCCCCGCCCCGCCGCCCGGGCTTGCCCGGCGCCTGCTGGACGGCGGCGGCCTGCGCGGCGCCCTTGCCCTGTACGGCACCCTTGCCCTGCGCCGCACCCTTGCCCTGCGCGGCCCCGGCGGCAGCCGCCCCCTGCCCCGGCACACCCGAGGCGTGCCGCGACACCGGATGCGCGGGCGTCCGCGCCTTCCCGCCGCTGATGCGGATCATCGGCTGCCCCGCGACCTCCTCCGCCCCGTGCCACATGTCGTCCCGGCCCTCCAGGAACGCCTTCAGCTCCCCGTGCACCTCGTCGTAGGCGCCCCACGTCCCGTAGAACTTGGTCGCCGTGATGCACAGCGGCTTCAGGCCGGTCGTGGCGACCGCGCCCCAGGTGGCGGCGGCGACGCCCGGGCAGTGCTCGGCGCGGAAGTCGTCCAGGACGACGATCCCGTCCCGGCGCAGCAGGCGCCGGGCGGCGGCGATGTCGGCGTGGACGTGCTCGTACAGATGGGAGGCGTCGATGTGGACGAAGCGGCAGCTGTCCGCGCGGACGTGCGCGGTGATGCCGGACGAGGGCGCCTGGACGACGGCGGGCAGCTCGTCGTGGAAGGAGCGGTAGTTGGCCTCGAAGGCGCGCCGGGTGAGGGTCGCGTACGAGCGGTTCATCTCCTGGGAGTTGGCGTCGTCGGGCGCGGGCGAGTCGAAGAGGTCGCAGACCGTGAAGGTCTCGCCGGGGCGCAGGAAACCGCCCATGAAGATCGCGCTCTTGCCGAGGTAGACACCGAGCTCCAGCAGGTCGCCGGGTTCCTCGAGGGTCCGCTGGCGGTTCAGGAACCAGTCGAAGAGCACCTGGTCGGCGGGGTGGAACCAGCCCTTCACCGCGGACAGGTCGGTCGGGAGCGGCAGGTCATCCAATTCCTGGGCGGACGTCGGTACGGAAGCGGAGGCTTCGGGCATGTCAGGTCCTGGAGTCGGGGGCAGTGCGCCGCGATCGACCGTAGTGGCCAAGATCCGCCGGACACCACAACCGGCACGACACGCCGCCGAAGCGGCACGACACGCCCCCGACTCCTTGGGTCCCCCGTCCCCTCGACGTCACCCGCCCGTCACTTGACGGCACCCGCCATGACGCCGGACACGAACTGACGCTGGAAGGCGAAGAACACCGCCAGCGGGATGACCATGGAGATGAACGCGCCCGGCGCCAGGATCTGCACGTTGTCGCCGAAGAACCGCACCTGCTGCTGCAGCGCCACCGTGATCGGCGGGCTGCCCGCGTCCGCGAAGATCAACGCGATCAGCATGTCGTTCCACACCCACAGGAACTGGAAGATGCCGAGCGAGGCGATCGCGGGCGCGCCCAGCGGCAACACCACCCGCAGGAAGAGCCGCAGCTCCCCGGCCCCGTCGAGCCGGGCCGCCTCCAGGAGTTCACGCGGGATCTCCGCGAAGAAGTTCCGGAGCAGGAAGATCGCGAACGGCAGGCCGAAGGCGGTGTGGAAGAGCACCACGCCCGTCGTCGACTCGAAGATCCCGATCTCGCCGAACAGCTTCGCCACCGGAAGCAGCGCCACCTGCACCGGCACCACCAGCAGTCCCACCACGCCCAGGAACCACCAGTCGCGGCCCGGGAACTCCATCCACGCGAACGCGTACCCCGCGAGCGAGCCGATCACCACGACGAGCAGCGTCGCCGGCACGGTGATCGACACGCTCGTCAGGATCGAGTCGGTGATCGTCTCGTCCTTGAGCAGGTTGGAGTAGTTCTCGAAGGTCAGCTGCGAGGGCTTGCTGAAGACCTTCCACCAGCCGCTCTCGCTCATGTCCTGCGTCGTGCGCAGCGAGCCGATCATCAGGCCGAGCGTCGGCACCAGCCAGAACAGGCCGACGACGACCAGGAAGACGCGCAGCACACTGCCGCTGACGACGGCGGCGATCCGCCCTCCGAGCGATTGCTTGGCCTTCACGATCTGTACGGGGGATGCCTTGGCCGTCTCACCCTGGGTACTCATCGCCGGGCCTCCCGCCGCATCCGCCGCATGTTGAACAACATCACCGGAATCACCAGGAGGAACAGCAGCACCGCGATGGCGCTCGCCACGCCCGCGTCCCGGTCGCCGAACGCCGAGTTGTACAGCTGCACCGCGAGGACGTTCGCCTCGTCCTTCGACGAGCCCGGCGGGATCACGAAGACCAGGTCGAAGATCTTCAGCACATTGATCATCAGCGTGACCACGACGACCGCGAGGACCGGCGCGAGCAGCGGCACCGTGACCCGCCGGAACACCTGCCACTCGTTGGCACCGTCCACGCGCGCCGCCTCCAGGAGCTCACGCGGCACGCTCGCGAGCCCGGCCGCGATCAGGACCATCGCGAACCCGGCCCACATCCAGATGTAGCTGCCGATGATCGCGGGCGTGATGAGCGACGGGCCGAGCCAGTCCACGCCGTTGTACGGCTCGCGGAAGTTCGAGGCCGGATAGCGCAGTTGGGCCCCGTCGGCCTCCTTCGGCAGGCTGAACGTCCCGTCGGCGGCGGCCGTCGTCGACGCCACCACCTCGCCGCCCTTGACCGCCTCGATCTTGATGCCGGGGTAGCCGAACTCGGCGGCGTCCGGGGCGTTCAGCTTCCCCCTGCCCTTGCCGCGGGTGAAGTCCTGCCAGGCCGTGCCGGTGACCTTGCCCGGGTCGGCCGACGCGGCCTTCGCGGACTTGGCGTCGTCGGGCATCTGGTCCGGCGGCACACCGGTGAGCGGCAGCGCCACCGGCTCGCCCGCCTTGACCGGCTCCTTGGTGACGAAGGCGCCGCCGCCCGCCGACTCCAGCGGGGAGCGGGCGCCGGGGTGGCCCCGCGGGAAGTTCGAGGACTCGGCGAACGTGTCGTGCACGCCCACCCACAGGGCGTTGGCGACACCGCGGTCGGGGTCCGACTCGTACACGAGCCGGAAGATGATGCCCGCCGCCAGCATCGAGATCACCATCGGCATGAAGATGATGAGCTTGAACGCCGTGCCCCAGCGCACCCGTTCGGTGAGCACCGCGAAGATCAGGCCGAGCGCCGTGGTCAGCGCGGGCGCCGCCACCAGCCAGATCGCGTTGTTCTTGATGGCGGTACGGATCCCGTCATCGGAGAACATCGTCTCGTAGTTGTCGAAACCGGCGAAGTCACCGGCCTTGTCGAAGAAGCTGCGGCCGACCGAGTAGCCGATCGGATAGAGCACGAGCGCGCCGAGCAGGACGAGGGCGGGCAGCAGGAACAGCGCCGCGATCGTCTTGCGGGTCCCGGTGACGCTCCTGCGGGGACCGGCCCGATGCGGGCCGGACTTGGACGTGTGCGGCGTCGACTGGGCCGGGGGCACCGCCGCGGTGCCCCCGGCATCCGGGGTCGTCATCGCCGCGTCAGCTCTTCTTGTACGCCTTGGCCGCCGCGTCCTCCAGCGTCTGCTGGGTGCCCGCGACGTTCTTCGGGTTCTTCAGGAAGTCCTGCAGCGCCTTCCACTCGCCCTTGCCGGGCGTGCCGCCGAAGGACTGCGGGGCCTGGTCCGACATGTCGAAGCGGATGTCGTCGCCCGCCTTGATCAGGGCGCTCGCGATGCCGCGCTGCACGTCGTTCGGGTACGCCTTCAGGTCCAGGTTCTTGTTCGGCGACACGAAACCGCCCGCCTCCGCCCAGATCTTGGCGGCGTCGGGGGTGGCCAGGAACGTCAGCAGGGCCTGTGCGCCCTTGCTGTCCTTCAGCGCCACGGCCGCGTCACCGCCGACGACGGCCGGCGACTCGTCCCCGACCGCCGGGAACGGGAACACCTTCGCGTCCGTGCCCACCTCGGCCTTCGTCTCCGCGATCGCCAGGGACACCATGTCGCCCTCGAAGACCATGCCCGCCTTCGGCTGGTCGCCGCCGGTGAAGGTCTGCTTCACGGACGCGGGGAACTCCGTCTGCAGGGCCCCGTCGGCGCCCCCGGCGATGAACCCCTTCTTCCCGAAGAGGTCACCGAGCGTCGTCAGGGCGTCCTTGACGGACGGATCCGTCCACTTGATCTTGTGCTGGGCGAGCTGGTCGTACTTCTCCGGACCCGCCTGCGAGAGGTAGACGTTCTCGAACCAGTCGGTGAGGGTCCACGCCTCCGCGCCGCCCACCGACATCGGCGTGACACCCGAGTCGTACACGGTCTGCGCGGTCTTCATGAACTCCTTCCAGGTCTTCGGCTCCTGGACTCCGGCGTTCTCGAAAACCTTGGTGTTGTACCAGATCAGCGACTTGTTGGCGGCCTTGAAGTAGACGCCGTACTGCTTGCCGTCCACCGCCCCGAGGTCCTGCCAGCCCTGCGCGTAGTTCTTCGTGAGCTGCTTCTGCGCCTCGGGCCCGACCGGCTTGGCCCACTTGTTCTGCACCGCCTGCTCGATGGCGCCGACCTGCGGCAGCATCGCCACGTCCGGCGGCTGGCCGCCCGCCACCTTCGACTCCAGGAAGCTGATGATGGGGTCCTGAGCCGGTACGAACGACACCTCGGCGCCCGTACGCTTCTCGAACTCGTCCAGGACCTTGAGGAACACCTTCCGTTCGGCGCCGCCCCAGACGGCGGCCACCGACACCTTCTCGCCGTCCAGCTTGGGCAGTTGCACGGTGGCCGCGCTCTCCTTGCCGCCACCGCCCGCCTTGTTGTCGTCCTTGTCCTTGTCGTCGCCCCCGCAGGCGCTGAGCCCCAGCGCGAGGGCGCCGACGGCGGCGGAGGCGACTATCTTGGCGGCCGCCCCACGCGTGCGACGAGCGCGACGTGTACTCGGTGTGCGTGTACGAAGAGTGCTGCGCATCACTGCCCCGTTCTCTTCCCCGACAGGTCCCGTTGCGGTCTGTCTACGCCCGCGCGGTCAGGGGCGGCAAGATGGTCAACGGCGTCAAGTCGGTGATCGTAATGGCGTTGTGACGTGCCGTCATCTGGCGTGGGCGCCCTTTCGGACGAGGTCCGCCGGGGCTTGCGTACGCCTTTCACCCCACCTGTTCCCACCCACCCGCCCACCCGTGATCGTGGGACGCGCCTTGCCCTCGCGGGTGGCTGGGCGGCTGGGGTTGCGTCGCCTGTGCGACTCGCGGCTCGAGTCCTCCGTCCCACCCTGTGGGCAGCTGGGCCGCGCAGAGGGCGATGGGGGTCCCCCTGCTCGAGCGCAGCCCAGTTCGACGGTGCCTGTGACGTGGGGGGCACGTCACAGCAAGGAAGAGACCCGTTCCGCCGACACCGAACGCGCCGCCCGCTCCAACGCACTGGCGAGAAGCGCCAGATCCGTCGGCCCGTTCCCCAGCTCCCGCACGGGCCTCCGCGTCGGCGGATCCCCCATCCGCTCCCACTCGACCGGCACCACCGTGGGCCGCAGCGTCGCGGTCCGCGGAATCCGCCCGGTGACCCGCCCGGCCTGGAAGGCGGCCCCCCGCCCGTCCAGGCCACGCAGCACACCCCGCCCGGGAGCAGGGTCGTCCGCCCCGTCCCCGACCGCGTCGAGCGCGACCAGGAGCCCGGCCCGTCGCCCCACCTCCGAGGCCCCGACCCGCTCACCCCGCGCCGCCGCGACCAGGTGCACACCGAGCCGCTCCCCGTCCCGGGCCACCGCCTCGAGGGCCCGCACCACGGACCCGGCGGCGGGCCGCCCGGGCGACCCGAGCGCGGGCGCGAGCAGCGCGTCGAAGTCGTCCACGAGCACGACGAGCCGCGCGAGGGGCGGCCCGGGCTCGGCCCGCCCCGCCCCGACGGGCCGCAGCCGCATCGTGGCACTCGTCGGGGCGTCGAGGTCCCCGTTGTCGGGGGCGCTTGTGCCGCGGGGGTCGCGCGATCCGCCGGGGCCGTTGGGTCCGCCGGGCCCGTTGGATCCGCCGGGCGCGGCAGCGCCACCCGCGGCGCCGGAACCCTCAGCCCCGTCCACCCCGCTCGTACGCCGCGCACCGCCGCCGTCCCCGGACGCCCCGAGGCCCCGCCCCGCCCCGGGCGACCCTCCGGCCTCCGCCCCGGAAGACCGCTGCGCGACCATCCGCCCGGACACCTCCCGCTGCGTGTGCCACTCGGCGAACCCCACACGCCCCAGCAACTCCGCCCGCCGCTTCAGCTCGGCCGTCAGCGACTGCGCGAACTCCCGCATCCGGACGGGGTCGTTGGCGGTGAGGTGCGTGGTCACATGGGGCAGCTCCGTACAGGCCCGCAGGCCGTCCCCCGGCCGCTCCCCGGCCCCGCTCCCGCCGCCCGTCCCGGAGCCGTTGCCCGGTCCGCCGTCGCGGCCGTCGATGAGGACGATCCCGAGCCGGTCGGGCCGTTCGGCCGCCGCGAGGGACGCCGCCACGGACCGCAGCAGCTCCGTGCGTCCGCTGCCCGTGGGCCCTTCGATCAGCAGATGCGGGCCGTCCGCGACGAGGTCCGCGACCACCGGCCCGCGCGCCCCCGCCCCGAGCACCGCCCAGGCCCGCCCGCCCAGCGCCTGCGCGTCGTCCGCGGCGGCCGCCCACCGCGCCATCAGCGAGGGGGGCGTGGCCCTGGCGAGCCCCAACTCGTCCAGGAGCCGCGCCGATTGGGGCAGCGGCACGGCCACCCGGGCCCGTCCGCCCCCCGTACCCGCCCCGTCGGGCCGCAGCGGCGCGAGCGCCCGCGCGAACCGCTGCGCCCACGCCGCCGACACCGCGTCCACCACGGCGACCGTGCCGTGCCCCGCGGGCCGCCCCTCCGCCGTGCGCAGCACCCGCAGCGCCGTCGCCACGTCCCCGCTGAGCAGCGCCGCCGCCCCGCACGCGCGGAACGCGGGCGACACCTCGCACGCCGCCTCGTACGTATCCGTCACCGCTGACGTGGGCGACGCCGCCGCCGTCTCGGCGAGGCACACCACATGGATCCCGGCCCCGGCCCCTTCGCGCGCGAGCCGCACGGTGGCCTCCCGCAGCCCGGCCGACCCCGGATCCCCGTCCACGACCACCACCGTGCGCGGCCCGGGCGCGCCCTCGGCGGAGCCGTCCGACGAGCCCCCGGAGAAGCCCGGTTCGGCGTGTTCAGTGGGTTCGTCCAGGCGTCGCAGCAACTCGCCCGTACGGGCCGCCGCCTGGTCCCGGTCGTACGCGAGCAGCAGTCGGCAGTCCTGCCCATGGCCGGGCCTGACGTGCGGCAGCCAGCCCAGCCAGGCCCACTCGTCGGCCCGCTGCCGCGGCGTACGCGTACGGTCCGTGCTGATCAGGACGATCTCCAGGGACGCGGGCGAGTGCAGCGCCGCCAACTGCGCGAGCACCGACCTCGCCAGGCCCGCGAGCCGTCCGCGCGGCCCCGCGAGCCCCAGCGCCCCCGCCTCCCGCAGGCTCACCGTCACCGGCACCGCGGGCAGCAGCCCGTCCGCGCCCGGGGCGGCCCGGTCGACCGTGCCGAGCCGCACGGCCAGCGCCTCCGGGTGGCCGGGGCCGCGCTCCCAGAGCCGTGCCCCCGGCCCGAGCGCCGCCAGGAGCAGCGCCGCCGCGTCGGGCCACGCCTCGGGCACGCGCGCGCCCGCGTCGGCCGTCGCGTCGGCGCCGGCCGCTTCCGCCCCGTCCGTCCATCCGTCCTCGTACGCTTCGGCGTTCCGGGGCCCGTCATACGTCTCGTCGTACGCGGCGTGCTCCCGCTCCGCCTCCTCGCCCCGCCCACCGGCCAGCCGCCGCGCCCACGCGGACAGCCCACCCCGCTTCCGCACCCCACGCGGCACGGCCGTCCCCCGAGGCGGCGTACCGACCCGGTGCCGCTCCATCTCCGGCACCCCACCTTGCTGCGGCACCACGGACGCGTCGGAGGGGGCGGGGGAGTTAGCGGTGCTGGGGGTGGTGGGGGAGGCCGGGGT
Source organism: Streptomyces sp. NPDC040610 (assembly GCF_055594065.1). Lineage (NCBI taxonomy): Bacteria > Bacillati > Actinomycetota > Actinomycetes > Kitasatosporales > Streptomycetaceae > Streptomyces > Streptomyces sp. NPDC040610. Next base: position 75,376 of record NZ_JBVIXA010000004.1, read on the forward strand.
GGTGGAGGAGGCCGGGGGCATGCCCGGGGCACCGGGTGCCGCAGGCGGCAGGGGAGCCGCAGGGTGCGCGGGCTGCGCGGGCTGCGCGGTGGGCGCAGGTGTCCCTTGCGATCCGGACATCCCTGGGGTCCCAGGTGTCCCCGTGGTCCCGGGTGTCCCTGGGGCGGCAGGTGTCCCCGGAGTCCCCCGCGTCCCCGGGGCCGCAGGCGTCCCCTGGGTCCCGGGCATACCTGGGGTGCTGGGCATTCCGGGGTTCCCGGGCATCCCTGGAGCCCCGGGCATCCCTGTGGCCCCCGGCGCCCCTCGGGTCGCCGGTGTCTCCTGGGCCCCGGGCATGCGCGAGGTGTTGGGCCTTCCGGGGTTCCCGGACGTCCCCGGAGCCCCCGACGTCCCTGGGGCCCCAGGAGTGCCTGTGGTCCCCGGCGCCCCTGGGGTCGCGGGTGTCCCCTGGGTCCCGGGCATGCGCGGGGTGCTGGGCATCCCGGGGTGCCCGGCCATCCCCGAGGCACCCGGTGCGCCTGGGTTCCCCGGCACTCCCGGGTTCCCGGTCATCCCCGTGGTCTCCGGCGTCCCTGGGGCCGCAGGTGCCCCCTGGGTGCCGGGCATACCCGGGGTGCTGGGCCTTCCGGGGTTCCCGGACACCCCCGAGGCCCCCGGCATTCCGGGGTTCCCGGTCATCCCCGTAGTCCCCGGCGCCCCTGGGCCCGCAGGCATCCCCTGGGACCCGGGCATACCCGGGGTGCTGGGCATTCCAGGCCTCCCGGACGTACCTGGAGCCCCCGACCCACCTGGGATCTCAGACACCCCCGCGGCCCCCTGCACTCCCGGGTCCCCAGAAGTCCCCGGGTCTCCAGGCTTCCCTGGAGCCACATTCATCCCCGGCGTCCCGGGCACTCCCGGGTGCCCAGACATCTCCGGCGTCCCGGGCACTCGGGGGTACCCAGACATCCCCGGAGCCCCGGACATCCCCGAGCGCCCAGACACCTCTGGAGCCCCGAGCATCCCCGAGTTCCCAGACATCCCCGGAGTCCCCGACCCCCCTGAGGCCTGAGACGCCCCCGAAGCCCCACGCCGCCCAGAAGCCCCAACAGCCCCGCCGTCCTCCGGCGCACCCACACGCCCACTCACGCCCCCGGGCCCGCCACCATGTCCGCCAGCACCGCCCCCGGCGGCCCCCCAGTCCGCCTCCCCGTACGCGTGCTGCGTCGAGCCGCCCCCCGGCCGCCCATCCGCAGGCCGCCCGTCCCCGCGCCGCACACCCTCCGGCCACGCACCCCCGACAGCGGACCCCTGCTGCCGCACACCCCCACCACCGGGACCCGTCTGCAGCCCATCCCCAGGCTGCCCATCCCCACGCCACACGCCCTCAGGCCGTCCGTCCCCACCCCAGGGACCCCGTCCGTCCTCAACCCCGGGACCTTGCTGCCGCCCGTCCCCGCCCTCGGGACCCTGCCGCCGCACACCCCCAGCCGTTCCGTCTCCAGCCCCACCAGGCGCCCCGTGCCCCGGATCCACCGGCACCCCCTGCCCAGGGCCTCCCGCACCCTGCCCAGGGATACCCACGCTCTGCCCAGAGGCACCCGCGCCCTGCCCAGAGCCGTGCATCCCCTCCAGGCCAACAACCCGCACCCGCACATGCCCCTCCCCGTCCGAGGCCGTCGGCAGTGGGTCGTCCACGGCGTCGCCCGTGGTGAGCCGCAGCACGGACTCGCCGACGCGCAGGAGGGAGCCGGAGGGGAGGCGGACCGGGCGGTCGGAGATGGTGCGGCCGTCCACCGTCGTGCCGTTCGTCGAGCCGAGGTCGGTGACCGTGACGCGGCCGTCCGGGTCCAGGGTGACCGCGCAGTGCAGGCGGGAGACGTCCGGGTCGTCGAGGGGGACGTCGGCCTGCGCGGAGCGGCCGACGCGGATCTGGCCGCCGTGCAGCAGGTGCACGCCGCCCGCGTCGGGGCCCGCGACCACGTGCAGCCGGGCGGTGGCCTCGGCCAGGTCGGGTCCGGGCTCGGCGGGGGTGCCGACGGACAGCACGGCGCCGTCGACCAGGGGCGGCTCGCCGAGCGTGCAGCGCTGGAGGTCGAGACGGTCCGACTGGGCGTACAACACGGTGGGGCCGTCGCCCGCGGCCACGGCCGCGGCCAGGCCGGAGGCAACCGCGGCGAGGGCGGTCCCGGCGGGGGCGGTGACGAGCACGTCGCAGGCCGCCGCGGGGCGTCCCCCCGGCTCGGTCTGGCCGCCACGCGGCCCGAGGACGGTCAGCCGGATCTGCATCGCCGTCAGCGGTCCCTTCCTGCGCTGGGCGCCCGGCACGGGGACTCGCACTGTGATTCCCCCCACCGCACACGGGCACGTCGGCCAGTACGGACAGCATCCTCGCACCTGCCACTGACAACACGCCCGCCCCCCACCCGCATTTGATCTTGATTGGTCGGCTCTGCTCGGAAACGTGCCCGCAAAGTGCCTGCTCGGACCGATGTGGGCGGTGATGACCACGTGCGCACGGCCGCACGTCCGGACGGAACGGGACCACACCGGACCACGCCGGACCACACCCGACCGGATCGGGCCGCGCGGGACCGAGCCCGGCCGCGGCCGGGACCAAAGTCCGTTTCCGGCGCCGACGGCGCCCCCTCGGCAACCAACCGCGCTGGTCCAGCGTCTTCCCTCCGAACAAAGGTCCGTCGTGGGTCCGATTCCGGCCGCCGAGAGGCGCAAGATCGTCGGACGGCGCCCCGTTCGGCGGCACTACAGTGGGTCGGAACGCTGTACCGGACGACGGGGCGGCGCGAAGCACACCAGCACCGCAGGACAGCGGGACGGCGCCACCGCGCAGCGGGGCGGCGCGAACGCACCGCAGGACCACAGACCAGCCAGATCAGCAGGGAGCGCATGACGTGCGGCCGGTAGGCAGCAAGTACCTGCTCGAGGAGCCGCTCGGGCGCGGCGCCACGGGCACCGTCTGGCGAGCCCGCCAGCGGGAGACCGCGGGCGCCGAAGCGGCCGTTCCCGGCCAGCCCGGCGAGACCGTCGCGATCAAGGTCCTCAAGGAGGAGCTGGCCAACGACCCGGACGTGGTGATGCGCTTCCTGAGAGAGCGCTCCGTCCTGCTCAGGCTGACGCACCCGAACATCGTGCGCACCCGCGACCTGGTCGTCGAGGGCGATCTGCTCGCGCTGGTCATGGACCTCATCGAGGGCCCCGACCTGCACAAGTACCTGCGCGAGAACGGCCCGTTCACACCGGCCGCGGCGGCCCTGCTCACCGCCCAGATCGCCGACGCGCTCGCCGCGAGCCACGCCGACGGCGTCGTGCACCGCGATCTGAAGCCCGCGAACGTCCTGGTCAAGCAGGACGCGAGCGGCATGCACCCGATGCTCACGGACTTCGGTATCGCCCGCCTCGCCGACTCCCCGGGCCTGACCCGCACCCAGGAGTTCGTCGGCACGCCCGCGTACGTCGCGCCGGAGTCCGCCGAGGGCCGCCCGCAGACGAGTGCCGTCGACATCTACGGCGCGGGCATCCTGCTGTACGAGCTGGTCACGGGCCGTCCGCCGTTCGCCGGTGGCTCCGCCCTCGAAGTGCTGCACCAGCACCTGAGCGCCGAGCCGCGCCGCCCCTCGACCGTGCCCGACCCGCTGTGGACGGTCATCGAGCGCTGCCTCAGCAAGGACCCCGACCGCCGCCCCAGCGCCGAGAACCTGGCGCGCGGCCTGCGGGCCGTCGCCGACGGCATCGGGGTGCACGCGAGCGCCGCGCAGATCGCCGCCGCCGAGGGCGTCGCCGCGCTGCTCGCGCCCGACCCCGCGCCCGCGCCGGTCCCCGGCAGCCAGGGCGCGGCCGACCCCACCCAGGTCCTGCCGACCAACGCGGGGGCGTACGACCCGAACGCCGCGACCAGCGTCATGCCGAACACCGGCGGCCCCCAGGGCCCGAACGCCGACCCCACGGCCGTCATGCCGCCGGTGGGCCACAACCAGGGCGGCAACCCCGACGAGCCGCACCCCTGGCAGAACCAGATGCGCGCGGCCCGCGACCGCAACGACCAGACGCAGGTGCAGTACCTGGACCCGAGCCAGGACCCGCTGCGCCGCCGCCCGCAGCGCCAGGTGGCCCGCCCGCAGCAGCCCCAGCAGCCGCAGCCGTACGCCCCGCAGCACCAGCCGCAGCCGTACCAGCCGCAGCCCCAGCCGCGCCAGATGCAGCCCCAGCCCCAGCCGTACGCGCCGCAGCCGCAGCCGTACCAGCCGCCGCCCCAGCAGCCCGCCCCGCCGCAGCCAGCGCCCCCGGAGCCGCGCCGCCAGCGGCAGCCGAACCCGAACCGGACCCGGATCCCCGGCCTCGGCTGTCTCAAGGGCTGCCTGGTCGTGCTCGTGATCCTGTTCGTCGCGAGCTGGCTGGTCTGGGAGCTGAGCCCGCTCCAGGACTGGATCGGCACGACGAAGAGCTACTGGGACCAGATCAAGGACGTCTACAACACGGTGTCCGACTGGTCGAGCAAGATCAACGGGAACTGAGCGGGACCGAGCGGGAACGGAGAGAAGGCCGGGTTCGGGAGCCGAACCCGGCCGACTCTGTTGATTTGTCGACTCCTGCGGGGTGATTTCCCGTGCGGATGTGATGGTTGGTGCCCTGGCCGCGTAGTTTTGGGCCAACACACATCCGTAGGAGCAGTCTTGGGACGGAAGATCGGCAGCCGGTACACGGCCCACCAGATTCTGGGACGGGGCAGCGCCGGCACGGTGTGGCTCGGCGAAGGCCCCGAAGGCCCTGTCGCCGTCAAGCTGCTGCGCGAGGACCTGGCGTCCGACCAGGAACTCGTCGGCCGCTTCGTCCAGGAGCGCACGGCGCTGCTCAGCCTCGACCACGCGCGCGTGGTGGGCGTCCACGACCTGGTGGTCGACGGCAACGACCTCGCCCTGGTGATGGATCTCGTACGGGGCACCGATCTGCGGACGCGTCTGGAGCGCGAGCGCAGGCTCGCCCCCGAGGCCGCCGTCGCGATCGTCGCGGACGTCGCCGACGCGCTCGCCGCGGCGCACGCCGCGGGCATCGTGCACCGGGACGTGAAGCCCGAGAACGTCCTCCTGGACATGCAGGGCCCTCTCGGCCCCGGCGGGGCGCACCCGGCCCTGCTCACGGACTTCGGCGTCGCCAAGCTCATCGACTCGCCGCGCCGCACCCGCGCCACGAAGATCATCGGCACCCCGGACTATCTGGCCCCCGAGATCATCGAGGGCCTGCCCCCGCGCGCGGCCGTCGACATCTACGCCCTCGCCACCGTCCTGTACGAGCTGCTCGCGGGCTTCACGCCGTTCGGCGGCGGCCACCCCGGAGCCGTCCTGCGGCGCCACGTCACCGAGACCGTGGTCCCGCTGCCCGGCATCCCCGACGAGCTCTGGCAGCTCATGGTGCAGTGCCTGGCCAAGGCCCCGGCCTCCCGGCTGCGCGCCTCCGAGCTGGGCGACCGGCTGCGCGAGCAGCTGCCCCTGCTCGCGGGCATGCCGCCCCTGGACGTCGACGAGCCCGAGGCGGAGCCCACCGACGAGCCGTACGAGGAGACGTCCCCGGAGCCGCACGAGAAGCCCCCGCGGCGGGGCGCCGTGCCCCTCGTCCCCGGCGCCGCGCCCGCGGACGCCAACCGCGACACCCACACCTCCATGCGCGTCCCCGCCCCCGACGAGCTGGCCGGCGGCGCCCGCGGCACGGCCCGCGCCCCCCGCGCCACGGGCACCGTCCGCCCCGGCTCGGCCCGCCACCGCGCCTCGGCCAGACGCCGCCGGATCACGCTCGGCGTGGCGGGGGTCGTCCTCGCCGCGGCGGTCGGCGCGGGCGCCTGGTACGCCACGTCCGGGGACGAGGGCGACCCCGCGACCCCCGACAACAGCAACTCGGCGCCGCCGGTTCCGTAGGTCCCGGGCCCGCCGCCGGGGGAAGACTGCTTGCCGTAGCCGTTACGCTGGTGTGGTGGCAGTCGTCGACGTATCCGAAGAGCTCAAGTCCCTCTCCTCGACCATGGAGTCGATCGAGGCCGTCCTGGACCTCGACAAGCTGAGGGCAGACATCGCCGTGCTCGAGGAGCAGGCGGCCGCGCCGTCCCTCTGGGACGACCCGGACGAGGCGCAGAAGATCACCAGCAAGCTGAGCCACCTCCAGGCGGAGGTCAGGAAGGCCGAGTCGCTGCGCGGGCGTATCGACGATCTGGGCGTGCTCTTCGAGATGGCCGAGGAGGAGGACGACCCGGACACGCGCGCGGAGGCCGAGTCGGAGCTCACGGCGGTCAAGAAGGCGCTGGACGAGATGGAGGTCCGCACCCTCCTGTCCGGGGAGTACGACGCCCGTGAGGCGGTCGTCACCATCCGCGCGGAGGCCGGCGGCGTCGACGCCTCCGACTTCGCCGAGAAGCTCCAGCGGATGTACCTGCGCTGGGCGGAGCGCCACGGCTACAAGACCGAGCTGTACGAGACGTCGTACGCGGAAGAGGCCGGCATCAAGTCGACCACCTTCGCCGTGCAGGCTCCGTACGCGTACGGCACGCTCTCCGTGGAGCAGGGCACGCACCGCCTGGTGCGCATCTCGCCGTTCGACAACCAGGGCCGTCGCCAGACGTCCTTCGCGGGCGTCGAGATCCTCCCGGTGGTCGAGCAGACGGACCACATCGAGATCGACGAGAGCGAGCTGCGCGTCGATGTGTACCGCTCCTCGGGCCCCGGCGGCCAGGGCGTCAACACGACGGACTCCGCGGTCCGCCTGACCCACCTGCCCACCGGCATCGTCGTCTCCTGTCAGAACGAGCGCTCGCAGATCCAGAACAAGGCGACCGCGATGAACGTCCTCCAGGCGAAGCTCCTCGAGCGCCGCCGCCAGGAGGAGCAGGCCAAGATGAACGCCCTCAAGGGCGACGGCGGCAACTCCTGGGGCAACCAGATGCGTTCGTACGTCCTGCACCCGTACCAAATGGTGAAGGACCTGCGCACGGAGTTCGAAGTCGGCAATCCCGAGGCCGTGTTCAACGGCGAGATCGACGGCTTCCTGGAGGCCGGAATTCGCTGGCGCAAGCAGCAGGAGAAGTAATTTCGACGCTTTGTCGACAAAGCTGAGCGAGGCAACTGTCGCCCCCTGGGCGGCAGTTGCCTTTGTTTATGGGCCTTCCGGGGCCTCCTGTGGGCTTCTTGCGCCTTTTACGTCACAGTCACATGTCCGTACGCCGGTCAACTGTCCCCATAACGGGCATCGCGCCCGCAACGACCTTGACGGTGCTTCGAAAACTGGAAAGGCTAGCGAGCGGCATGCGTATCTCCGGTGCGCGTGTGATCCGGGGGGCCGAACGAGAGTCACCCCGCGTCCGCGATCCGGGGCGCTGCCTCACTGACGATTCAGCTACTGGGGGTAGCAGCCAGATGACGAAGAAGACGCGGATCCGCGTCGCGCGGATAGCCGCCGGCGCAGTGATCGCCGCGGGCGCCTCGCTGACCGCCGCCGGCGCCGCCTCGGCCCTGGACGTCGGCGTCGAGCTCGGCGGGACGGGCGCGAGCGCCTCCGCCGACGAGAACGGCATCGGCGTCGACGTCGACCTGCCGGGCGACGACGAGGACCCGGAAGAGCCCACCAACCCGCCGGAGCCGACGGACGAGCCGACGGACCCGCCGGAGCCCACGGAGCCGCCGGAGCCGACGGACCCGCCCACGGAGCCCACGGACCCGCCCACCGAGCCGACGGACCCGCCCACGGAGCCCACGGACCCGCCCACCCAGCCCACCGACCCGGGTGACAACAACGGCACGGGCGGCGGCACCGGCGGTAATGGCGGCAACGGCGGCAATGACACCGACCCCGACGGCGGCGGCTCCAACCCCGCCGAGCAGGGCGGCAAGGACAGCCTGACCGACACCGGCTCCAAGCCGGTCGAGCGGGTCTCCGACACCGGCAGCGGCAAGAACGACGGCGAGCTGGCCGAGACGGGCGCCGCCGAGACCACCTTCCTGATCATCGGTGCCGCCACCATGATCGCCGGTGGCGTCGGCTTCCGCTTCCTGCCGCGCCTGGTCGGCAACCGCGGCGCCGCCGCCTGATCCGGCGGGGCGCCCCGAGGGACGCGCGTGACGCGGCGCGTACGGAGACGTACGCGCCGTAGCGGACGACCCTCAGGAGTTGGCTTGACACGAGGAAGGGCCCGGAGCCGCATCGGCTCCGGGCCCTTCTCCGTCCTGCGCGTGCCGCCCCGGGGCGCACCGGCGCCCGGGGCCAGTGCCCAACGACTACGCGGTCTGGTGCGCCAGCAGGGCCATCGCCATGATCAGCACCACGAGCAGCCCTATCAGGGCCGCGGGGCTGAGGCCGCCGAAGGGGCCCTCGTGCTGCATCCGCTCCCGGTTCGCCCGGCACACGGGGCAGCGGCCCTCGTTCACAGGCGCCGCGCAGTTCGCGCACACCAACCTGTCATAGGTCATGCGCTTCTCCTCCCGCACAGTCTCAGCCTGCCCAACGCTCGGGGAACCTCAACCGTTCCCCCTACCACTGTGCCAGCTTCCGCGGAATTCGGCGCGGCCCGCTGCCCGGCCCCGGTCGACGCCCGCCGCGCCCCAGCCGTGGGGCAGCGCCCCCGCACTCTCGGGCGCCCCATTTGTTCCGGGTCGGATCCACAACAAACCGCGCAACTCAGGACGCCGACTGCGCGGCCCCTTCCGGTTCGCGTATGGTCACGCTCACCTACCCCCGGCTACCCGTGGTGCATCCGTGATCCGATTCGACAATGTGTCCAAGGCCTATCCGAAGCAGAACCGCCCGGCCCTCCGCGATGTGTCGCTGGAGATCGAGAAGGGCGAGTTCGTCTTCCTGGTGGGGTCATCCGGCTCCGGAAAGTCGACCTTCCTGCGGCTGATCCTCCGCGAGGAGCGCACCAGCCACGGCCAGGTGCACGTCCTGGGCAAGGACCTGGCCCGGCTCTCCAACTGGAAGGTGCCGCACATGCGCCGCCAGCTGGGCACGGTCTTCCAGGACTTCCGGCTCCTGCCGAACAAGACCGTCGCCGAGAACGTGGCCTTCGCCCAGGAGGTCATCGGCAAGTCGCGCGGCGAGATCCGCAAGTCCGTGCCCCAGGTCCTCGACCTCGTCGGCCTCGGCGGCAAGGAGGACCGGATGCCCGGCGAGCTGTCCGGCGGTGAGCAGCAGCGCGTGGCCATCGCGCGGGCCTTCGTCAACCGGCCGAAGCTCCTGATCGCCGACGAACCGACGGGCAACCTCGACCCGCAGACCTCGGTCGGCATCATGAAGCTCCTCGACCGCATCAACCGGACCGGCACCACCGTCGTGATGGCCACCCACGACCAGCAGATCGTGGACCAGATGCGCAAGCGCGTCATCGAGCTGGAGAAGGGCCGCCTGGTCCGCGACCAGTCCCGCGGCGTCTACGGCTACCAGCACTGACCCGGTCCTCGGCGCGCCCCCACGGCCGTCGGCACGCCCCACCGCCGTCGGCCGTCGCGCCCGCCCCGCAGCACCGCTCCCCCTGATCCATTGAAAGGCCGCCATGCGCGCCCAGTTCGTCCTGTCGGAGATCGGCGTCGGTCTCCGCCGCAATCTCACGATGACCTTCGCGGTCGTCGTCTCCGTAGCGCTCTCGCTCGCCCTCTTCGGCGGCTCGCTGCTCATGCGCGACCAGGTGAGCACGATGAAGGGCTACTGGTACGACAAGGTCAACGTCTCGATCTTCCTGTGCAACAAGGCGGACGCCGAGCAGGACCCCAAGTGCGCCAAGGGCGCCGTCACGAACGAGCAGAAGGACCGGATCCTCACCGATCTGAAGAAGATGCCGGTCGTCGACACGGTCCAGCACGAGACGGCGGACCAGGCGTACAAGCACTACAAGGAGCAGTTCGGCGACTCCCCGCTGTCCAGCTCGCTGACGCCGGACCAGATGCAGGAGTCGTACCGCATCAAGCTGAAGGACCCGGAGAAGTACCAGGTGGTCGCGACCGCCTTCTCCGGGAGGGACGGCGTGCAGTCCGTGGAGGACCAGAAGGGCGTTCTGGACAACCTCTTCGAGCTGCTCAACGGCATGAACTGGGCGGCGCTCGCGGTGATGGCGCTGATGCTCGTCGTGGCGCTGATGCTGATCGTCAACACGGTGCGCGTATCGGCGTTCAGCCGTCGCCGTGAAACCGGGATCATGCGGCTCGTCGGCGCGTCCAGCTTCTACATCCAGATGCCGTTCATCCTGGAGGCGGCGGTCGCCGGACTGATCGGCGGCGGGCTCGCGTGCGGATTCCTGCTTCTTGGCCGGTACTTCATCATCGACCACGGCCTGGAGCTGTCCGAGAAGCTCAACCTGATCAACTTCATCGGCTGGGACGCGGTGCTCGCGAAGCTGCCGTTGGTGCTCGCCATCGGCCTGCTGATGCCCGCGCTGGCTGCATTCTTCGCCCTGCGCAAGTACCTGAAGGTGTGAGAGGGCAGGTATCCCACGCTCCTGCGGGTGTGAGGAGTGCCTCGGGCGCCGTGCGGTCAACCGGCCGTGCGGCGCCCCTCGTTGTCCTAGACTCACCGACATGTCAGGCCCTGATTGGCACGTCGAGCCCCGCCGCGTCCGCCGCGGGGCGGCCCTGACGTTGGTCTTCGCGAGTGTCCTCGCCACCGGCGCCGCCACCGGATCCTGGCCCGGGGACGCCGAGGAAGGCCGGAACAAGGCAGCTCCCTCGACCCGCTCGGTCTCCGCCACCCGGGACGCGCGGGACCCCCACGACCCCCACGACGCCGACCGCGACCCCGCCGACGAGGCGGCCGAAGCCGCCGCCGCCGCGATGGCCGACGGCAAGTCCGGCGAGAAGGCCGCCGAGGACGTGGTCAGCCGCAGCGGCGACCGCTGGTCGTCGGTCTACTCCCAGGGGGAGTACCGCGAGTTCGAGCAGTCCCTCGACGGCGCCTACACCGGGGTCGGCCTGTGGGCCCGGCGGGAGGCCGACGGCAGGATCGAGGTGTCCCGGGTGCAGCGCGGCGGGCCCGCCGACCGGGCCGGCATCCACGAGGGCGACAAGCTCACCGCCATCGACGGCAAGAACGTCACCGGCCGCCCCGTCACCGACGTCGTGTCCCTGTTGCGCGGCACCCGCGCGAACACCCCGGTCACCCTCGGCCTCGAGCGCGGCACGCGCGCGTGGACCGAGACCCTGCGCCGCGCCCGCCTCTCGACGGACTCCGTGACCGTCACCCGGCTCCGCGGCGGCGCCGTGATGATCAAGGTCGCGGCGTTCACGAAGGGCTCCGGCGAGGCCGTGCGGAAGGCGGTGCGCGGGGCCCCCGCGGGCGCCGGGATCCTCCTCGACCTGCGCGGCAACTCCGGCGGCCTGGTCTCCGAGGCCACCACGGCCTCCTCCGCGGTCCTGGACGGCGGCCTCGTCGCCACGTACGACGTCCGGGGCAAGCAGCGCGCGCTCCACGCCGAGCAGGGCGGCGACACCCAAAGACCCGTGGTCGCGCTTGTCGACGGCGGCACGATGAGCGCGGCCGAGCTGCTCACCGGGGCCCTCCAGGACCGCGGCCGCGCGGTCGTCGTGGGCTCCAGGACATTCGGCAAGGGCTCGGTGCAGATGCCGAGCAAGCTGCCCGGCGGCTCCGTCGCCGAGCTGACGGTCGGGCACTACCGCACTCCTTCGGGGAAGGCGGTCGACGGCCGGGGCATCACCCCGGACCTGGAGGTCGAGGACGGTGCCCAGGAGCGGGCCGAGACAGTATTGACTGGCCTCGGACCCCCCTCGTAGTGCGAAAATGGCCGCACTATGGCGAAGGAAAAGGTAAAGCGCAAGGCCGCGAAGGCCAATGAGAAGGCACCCGCCCGGAAGATGGTCGCGCAGAACAAGAAGGCGCGGCACGACTACCACATCCTGGACACCTACGAGTGCGGCCTGGTCCTGATGGGCACCGAGGTCAAGTCGCTGCGGCTCGGCCGGGCGTCACTGGTGGACGGTTTCGTGCACATCGACCACGGCGAGGCGTGGCTGCACAACATCCACGTCCCCGAGTACGTCCAGGGCACCTGGACCAACCACTCCGCCACGCGGAAGCGCAAGCTGCTGCTGCACCGGGCCGAGATCGACAAGCTGGAGTCGAAGTCCCAGGAGACGGGTCACACGATCGTGCCCCTCGCCCTGTACTTCAAGGACAGCCGCGTCAAGGTCGAGATCGCGCTCGCCAAGGGCAAGAAGGAGTACGACAAGCGGCAGACGCTGCGCGAGAAGCAGGACACCCGTGAGACGAACCGGGCGATCTCGGCGGCCAGGCGGCGCCAGGGGATCGGCTAGGCCCCCGGCGCCGGTGCCCGGGAATAGGCTGGCACCGGTCGGCGTTGGTCACGTACGATGGTTCTTGCCCCGCAGGTGACGGGGCGCCCCCTCCTCGGAGGGTTTGAAAAAACAACATGGGGATGATCGGTTTCGACAGCGGATGTCGAAGCAGGGGAAGCGTGTCGAGGAAGCGGCAATGATCTCGTAAACCATATGTCGCAACCAATAATCGCCAACACCAAGCGCGATTCCTTCGCCCTCGCTGCCTAAGTAGCGACTTTGCGAAGTGTCAGCCCGGGGCTGTTCCCGACCCGGATCCTGGCATCAGCTAGGGAACTAAACTTCTAGACCCGGTCACGGGGTCTGGGAGGAAAACAAACAGTGACTGAGCCCGTCGGAGACTTGTCCACGAGATCTCCGGGGCTGAGAAAATCGCAGTGGACTGCACACGGAGAAGCCCTGATTCTGCACCGTTGGACGCGGGTTCGATTCCCGCCATCTCCACAATTCCCATGTGAGGCGAAGGCCCGGCGACCCCAGCGGTCGGCGGGCCTTCGTCGTGTCCGGGCGCGACACGCGTGCGGTGGTCTGTCGCCGCGTGCCGTCTTCCGGGATGCTCCAGGGTCATGAGTAGACCCGTGAGACGCGTCAACCACCGCATGCGCCACTGGATCTGGCCCGCCGTGCTCGGCCTCACCGTGGCGACCTTCTCCTTCGGCTCCCCGGCCGGGGCCGACTCCGACCGGAGCGGGCTGCCCGAAGCCATCGACACCATCCTCGGGGACCCCCGCATGGAGGGCGGCGCGGCCAGCGTCGTGGTCGCCGACGCCGAGTCCGGCGACACCCTCTACCAGCACCTGCCCAGCGGGCGCCTCATGCCCGCCTCCAACACCAAGATGCTCACCTCCGCGGCCGCCCTGGAACTGCTCGGACCCGAGCACCGGTTCCGCACCGACGTGCTCGCCGCCGGCGACCGGCACGGGCCCGTCCTCAAGGGCGACCTGTATCTGCGCGGCACCGGCGACCCGACGACGCTCGCCAAGGACTACGACAAGCTCGCCGCGGACATCGCGGCCAAGGGCATCAAGCGCGTCTCGGGGCGGCTCGTCGCCGACGACACCCGCTTCGACGACCGCCGCCAGGGCGACACCTGGGGCGCCGACGACGAGTCCTCGTACTACGCCGCGCAGATCTCCGCGCTGAGCGTCGCCCCCGACACCGACTACGACACGGGCACGGTCATCGTCGAGGTGGCGCCGGGAGCCGCCGCCGGGGACAAGCCGCGCGTCACCGTGACGCCGAAGACCGACTACGTAGACATCGATCTGCGCGCCAAGACGGTCGCGGCGGGCGGCGCCGACACCATCGCCGTCGAGCGGCAGCACGGCAAGAACACGATCACCGTCACCGGCAACGTGCCCGTCGGCGGCTCCACCACCAAGGAGTGGATCACCGTCTGGGAGCCGACCCGGTACGCCGCCGCGGTCTTCCGGGACGCGCTGGCCGCCCACGGCGTGAAGGTGAGCGGACCGACCCGCGCCGGGATCGCGACCCCCCAGGGGGCGCGCGAGCTGGCCTCGCACGACTCCATGCAGCTCAGGGACCTGCTGATCCCGTTCATGAAGCTGTCCAACAACATGCACGCCGAGTCCCTGACGAAGGCCATGGGGCACAAGGCGACCGGGCGGCCCGGCAACTGGGGCGACGGCGTCGCGGCGATCGCCGGCTACCTGAAGACCGCCGGGGTCGACCCGGGCAAGCTGCGCCAGGTCGACGGCTCCGGGCTCTCCCGCAAGGACAACGTCGCCGCCGACCAGTTCATCAAGCTGCTCCGCTCCGCCAAGGGCGAGCCGTGGTTCGCCGACTGGTACCGGTCCCTGCCGGTGGCGTGCGACCCGGACAAGTTCGACGGCGGTACGTTGCGCACGCGCATGTGCGGGACACCGGCGGCCCTCAACGTGCACGCGAAGACCGGGTCGCTGACCGGCGCGTCCGCCCTCTCCGGGTACGTGACCGACGCGGGCGGCCGTGAGCTGGTCTTCAGCATCGTCCTGAACAACTATCTGCCCTCTTCGGTGAAGGCCCTGGAGGACGCCATCGTCGTCACCCTCGCCAGGTCCGACGAGGACAAGGCCGTCCTGGTCAGGCCCCGTACGGAGCGCGGGTCCGACCGGAGCGGCGAGCTCGAGTGCTCGTGGCGCAAGCCCGCGCGGTGCTGAGCAGCAGCGCGCACAGCGCCGCGGCGACCGGCACGGCGTAGGAGGCGGCGGGGCCCAGGTGCTCCGCCGCCCAGCCGGCGGCCGCCGCGCCGCACGCGATGCCCCCGAGGAGGCCGGTCACGGCGAGGGTCATGGCCTCGTTCAACCGCCCCTCGGGGGCGCCCCGCTGCACCAGCGTCATGCCCGTCACCATCGTCGGGGCGGTCGCCATCCCGGCCACCAGGAGCGCCCCGGCGAGCACGACGAGCGAGCCGGTCGTCACCACGGCGAGCAGCGGCAGCGTCATCAGGGCCGCCATCGCCACCCCGCACACGACGTGCCGCCGGTCCGGGGAGCCGCTCGGCCGCAGCGCTCCGTAGACCAGCCCCGCCCCGCAGGAGCCCGCGGCCTGCAGGGCCAGGACGACGCCCGCGGCCGCCTTGTGGCCCCGCTCGTCCGCGTACGCGATGGTCGCGACCTCCATGGCGCCGAAGACGGCCCCGGTCGCGAGGAACACGACGAGCAGAGCGGGCGTCCCGCGCGTGCGCAGCGGCGACTTCGGCCCCGGTGTCGCGTCCGTACGCTCCCGGACCGGGGGTTCCGTGGAGCGCTGCGCGGCGAAGAGCAGGACGCCGGTCAGCAGCAGCACGGCGCCCACGAGGGTGCCCGCCTGCGGGAAGAGCGCCCCGCACAGGAACGCCGCGAGCACCGGGCCGAGCATGAAGCACAGCTCGTCCGCCGCCTGCTCGAAGGAGTTGGCGGTGTGCAGCGCCTCCGGCTCGCCCTTCAGCAGATGCGACCAGCGCGCCCGGGACATGCCTCCGGTGTTCGGGGTCGTGGCCGTCGCCGCGTACGAGGCGAACAGCGTCCAGTCCGGCGCCCCGAAGCGCACGCACAGCAGCAGCGACAGCGAGCCGAGCACGGCCAGGACCGTGGCGGGCACGGCGACCCGCGCCTGCCCGTACCGGTCGACCATGCGGGCCGTCCAGGGCGCCACGACGGCGGTCGCGGCGAGCCCGGTGGCGGTGACGGCACCCGCGAGGGCGTACGAGTCACGGGCCCCCGCGATCATGATCACGGCACTCACGCTGAACATGCCCATGGGCAGCCGGGCGATGAGGTTGCCGACGGTGAAGGCGGTGGCGCCGGGTATCGCGAAGAGGCGGGCGTAGGGGTTGCGGGGGCGGCGGGTACGCGCGCGGGGGGTTTGTCTCGGAGGGGTGGTGGGCGAAGGGGGCTCCGGGGCGGTGAGGGTGGTGGGCTCGGTGGGGGAGTGCGGGGGCCGGGGACGGGAAGGGGCTTGTGGGGTGCGGGAGTTGGCGGGGGCCTCGGGCATGGCTCAAGGCTCGTCGCCGCGTGCGGGGGTGGTCCAACACCTTTCTGGAGGGTGATTCACGCGCCTGGGTTGTAAATTCACGGGATGACCGAACCGTCGCCCGGGGAGCCGCCCGTGCCGCCCGCCGTCCCCCGTGACGTGGACCCCCGTCTCCTGCGCGCCTTCCTCGCCGTGGCCGAGGAACTGCACTTCACCCGGGCCGCCGCCCGCCTGTACGTGGCCCAGCAGGCCCTGAGCCGGGACGTGCGGCGGCTCGAACGGGAGCTGGCGGTGGACCTGTTCGCGCGGTCGACGCGGCAGGTGACGCTGACCGCCGACGGCGAGCGGCTGCTGCCGTACGCGTGGCGGGTCCTCGCCGCGCACGACGAGCTGTCGGCCGCCTTCGCGCGCGGCGGCGCGGCCGCCGCGCTCCGGCCGCTGCTCGTCGACCTCAACAGTCCCGGCCTCGTCTTCGGCCGGATCCTGGACCGGGCCCGGGAACTGGCGCCGCAGTGCGAGCTGATGGCCCGCTTCGAGAGCGGTCTGACCGGCGCCGCCGCCGAGATCGCGGCGGGACGCCTCGACGCGTCGTTCGGCCGCTTCGCCGGACTGCCCGAGAGCGTACGCGCGGGGCTCGGCCACCAGCCCGTGCGGTACGAGCCGATGGCGGTGCTGCTCCCCGTCGGCCATCCGCTCACGGAGCTCGACGCGGTGCCGCTCGACCGGCTCGCGGGCGAGCGCGTCTACGCGGGCGCGGGCAACGAACGCACCCCGGAGTGGACCGACCTGGCCCGCCGCCTCTTCGACGGCCGCGGCATCGAGGTCGCGCCGCCCGCCCCGCTCGCCGTCGGCCCCGAGGAGTTCGCGCGGATCATGGCGAAGCACCGCCATCCCGTGCTCGCCGTCGTCGGCTTCCCCGAGCTGCCCGGCTCTGTGCTGCGGCCGCTCGTCGACCCCGTACCGCTGTCGCCGGTGTCGCTCGTGTGGCGCCGCGGCCTGCGCCACCCCGGCCTCGACGCGCTGCGCCGGGCCGCGGCCGAACTCGCGGCGGAGGAAGACTGGCTGAACCGACCGGCGGACGGATGGATTCCGGCCACCGATGCACTCATCATGATGATTCAGGACTGACGTAAAACCACGGTTGTCACTGGCGTGCGCTACATTCGGCTTCCGGGTGCAGTGTGATAAAGGGGGGCGCCTGGGTCGGGTGGGGGCCCGATCCGGACGACGAGTGCCCGGTGAGTCGTTCGCGCCCGCATCACCACCCATGGGGGGTTCGCGTGCGCAGGGAGAACAACGGGCGAGAAGGCGGCTCATCGACGCCGACGGAGAGCCTTTCGGGGCCCGTGGATGGGCAACTGGGGCCTGTGGATGGGCTTTTGGGGCCTATGGGTGGGCCTTTGGGGCTGCCTGACGGCGTACCGCCGGGGCGGCGGGGCGGTACGCCGGAGTGGTCGGGCGGACCGGTGGAGTGGTCGGACGGGGTGCCCGCGCCGACGCACGACCCGAACGAGGTCACCGTCCAGATCGACGGCATCGGCCGGTGCCTCGCGGGGGAGTACGGCGGCTCGGTGGCCGGTGCCACCCGCGTCATGCAGGGGTTTTCAGACACCCGGAGCGTGGCTGATACACCGGTGTTCGTCGACGAGACGGGCCGCAGGGGAAGACGGTACCGCCGGGTCGGCGCGGTCGTCGGCCTTCTCTGCGCGGGGTACGCCGTCGTCATGGCCGCCACGCTCGTCTCGGGCAACTCCAGCGCGCCCTGGCTGCCGGTGCCCGACCCCAAGGACGAGCAGCCCGCCAGCCAGGTCGACACCCCTGAGCTGCCCACGGAGTCGGCTGCCGGGCCGACGGCGCCCGCCTCCGGCGGTGCCGCGCCGAAGTCGCCTTCCGCTTCCGCTTCCACATCCGCCGATGCGCGGGTCGGTGGGGGCGGGGTGCCGGGGGCGGGCGGCGGGGCGGGGCGCTCCGTACCGTCGGCGCGGGGTGGTGACGGGGCGGGCGGGTCCGGGGGGTCCTCGGGGTCGCGTCCCGCGCGGGGAGGTGGTGGGTCCGGCGGTGAGGCCGGGGTGCGCCCGAGCGAGGGTGTCAACGGCTCGCCTGCGGCCGGGGGTGAGGCCACGGCTCCCGGTGCGGGCCTGGACCACGGTCCTGGCCCTGCTCCCGGTCCCAGCAGGGAGACCGGCGCGCCCGTGGCCCCGCCCACTCGGACGCCGGACGGCGGCGCTGGTGACGGTGGCGGTGACGGCGGTGCTGAGGGTGGTGGCGCCGGGGCGGACGAGGGCGGCGAGGCGGGGGACGGGGTGCGGGCCGTGTCCGACGGGCAGGGCCAGGGGGATGCGGCTGTTGAGGGCGTACGATCATGAACTTCCGTTCCGGTGGGCGCGGGTCGGCTGAGGGCGCTGCGATGTCGGCTCCGGAATCGGCTTCGGCGCTGGCTTCCGCTTCAGGTTCCGCTTCGGCGCTGGCTTCGGGTTCCGCTTCCGGCTCTGCTTCGGTTCCCGTTCCCGTTCCCGTTCCCGTTCCCGTTCCCGTTCCCGTTCCCGTTCCCGCTCCTGGTCCCGGTGCTGGCCCTGGTCCCGGCCCCGCCTCCGCTCCCGGAGAAGGCCGAAGCCCCGCACGCCACCGCAGGCGCGGACGCATCACCGCGGGCAGAAGCCCCCGTAGCCACCCCCGCCCGCGCTCCCGCCCCCGCCTCCCGATGCGCTACCTCCTGCCCGCGCTCCTCCTCGTAGCCCTGAGCGCGATGCTGATGCTGCGCGGATACGTACACAGCGAGATCCAGGCCGACCACCGGGTGCGGCCGCCCGCGGCCACGGACCAGGTGCCGAAGGAGATCCTGCGGGGCGGCCCGGTCATCGACACGCGCGGCGGCCGGACGCAGTCGCTGAGCGTGCCCGACCACCGCATGGTGCTGACCTTCGACGACGGGCCGGATCCGAAGTGGACCCCCAAGGTCCTCGACGTACTCGCCGAACACGACGCGCACGCCGTCTTCTTCGTCACCGGCACGATGGCCTCGCGCCACCCCGGCCTGGTGCGCCGCATGGTCGACGAGGGCCACGAGGTGGGCCTGCACACCTTCAACCACCCGGATCTGTCGTACCAGTCGAAGGACCGCGTCGACCGGGAGCTGTCCCAGAGCCAGCTGGCGCTCGCGGGCGCGGCGGGCATCCGTACGTCCCTGTTCCGGCCGCCGTACTCCTCGTTCGCCGACGCCATGGACAACAACTCCTGGCCGGTCGCCCGGCACATCGGCAGCCGCGGCTACCTCACGGTGGTCACCGACAGCGACAGCGAGGACTGGAAGCGCCCCGGCGCCGACGAGATCGTCCGCCGCGTCACGCCCGCCGACGGCAAGGGCGCCGTCGTCCTGATGCACGACTCGGGCGGCGACCGCTCCCAGACCGTCACCGCCCTCGACCGCCTCCTCCCCCGACTCGCCCGGCAGGGCTACGAGTTCACCAACCTCACCGAGGCCCTGGGCGCCGGCACGACCGGTGCGCACGCGCGCGTGGAGGGCTTCGAGCTGTGGCGGGGCAAGGCCTGGGTCCTCCTGGTCGGCGCCGCGGAACACATCACCGACGTCCTGGTGATCGGCCTGGCCGTGGTCGGCGTCCTCGTCATCGCCCGCTTCGGCCTGATGCTGGTGCTCTCCGCGGCGCATGCCCGGCGGGTCCGCGGGCGGGACTTCCGCTGGGGTGACGCCCGTCGGGGCGATTCCCGTCGGGGGGATGCCCGTGGGGGCGGGGCCGCGGTGACGGAGCCCGTGTCGGTCCTCGTGCCCGCCTACAACGAGGCGAAGTGCATAGAGAACACCGTCCGTTCCCTCATGACGAGCGACCACCCCATCGAGGTCGTCGTCATCGACGACGGCTCCACCGACGGCACGGCCCGCACGGTCGAGGGCCTCGGCCTGCCGAACGTCCGCGTCGTACGACAGCACAACGCGGGCAAGCCCGCCGCCCTCAACCGGGGCCTGGCCAACGCCCGGCACGACCTCGTCGTCATGATGGACGGCGACACGGTCTTCGAGGCGGCCACCGTGCGCGAACTGGTCCAGCCGTTCGCCGACCCGCGCGTGGGCGCCGTCGCGGGCAACGCGAAGGTGGGCAACAGGAACTCCCTCATCGGGGCCTGGCAGCACATCGAGTACGTGATGGGCTTCAACCTCGACCGTCGCATGTACGACGTCCTGCGCTGCATGCCGACCATCCCCGGCGCGGTCGGCGCCTTCCGGCGCACCGCCCTGGAGCGCGTCGGCGGCATGAGCGACGACACGCTCGCCGAGGACACCGACATCACGATGGCGCTGCACCGCGACGGCTGGCGGGTCGTGTACGCGGAGCGGGCGCGGGCGTGGACCGAGGCACCGGAGACCGTGCGGCAGCTGTGGTCCCAGCGCTACCGCTGGTCGTACGGCACGATGCAGGCCCTCTGGAAGCACCGGCGCGCGCTCGTCGATTCGGGCCCGTCCGGCCGCTTCGGCCGCGTCGGCCTGCCCCTGGTCTCCCTCTTCATGATCGTCGCACCCCTGCTGGCGCCCCTGATCGACGTCTTCCTCCTCTACGGCCTGGTCTTCGGCCCCACCCGCCAGACCGTCCTCGCCTGGCTCGGCGTCCTCACCCTCCAGGCGGTCTGCGCGGCCTACGCCTTCCGTCTCGACCGCGAACCCCTCACCCACCTCATCTCCCTCCCCCTCCAACAACTCCTCTACCGCCAGCTCATGTACGTCGTCCTCCTCCAGTCCTGGATCACCGCCCTCACCGGCGGCCGCCTGCGCTGGCAGAAACTGCGCCGCACCGGGGCGGTCGCGGCGGCGCCCCCGGCACACGGGGCCTGAACGGCAAGCCCCCGAACGGCAAGCCCCCGAACCGACACAGGCCGGTAATCATCGCTCGCCGTTGTGCGACTGTTAGGCAACAACGTCCCGCACAGAGCTTCGATATGCCCACATCTGTCCCCGTGCTGGGTAAACCTCACTCTCGCTTCGCGCAGTGCCCGTGGATAGCGTGGGTTCACTCAAGTGAACCCACTGACCCCACGTCCCATCGGGAGCTGACTGTGAACCGCCGACCTGCCTTGCTCGCGGTGGCCGCGCTGACGACTGCCGCGGCACTGTCGCTCTCCGCCTGCGGTGGCGGAGACGGCGACTCCAAGAGCGACGACAAGATCGAGGGCGCCGGGAACAGCGAGACGAAGTCGCCTTCACCGAAGGCTTCCGAGGACGCGATCGAACGCCCGGAGATCAAGCTGCCCAAGGGCGTGAAGAACGTCTTCGAGGGCACGGAGACGGGCGACCCCAAGAAGGACGCCGTCCTCGCGGACCACGAACGGGTCATCAACTCCGTCGACGAGGCGATCACGGTCAAGGCGAGAAAGCACCCGGCGCTGAAGTTCTACTCCAAGGGTGACGCGCTCACCAGCGCCGCCACCTACATCCAGTCCTTCTACGACGCGGGTGTGACGTGGACGGGTGAGACGCGGTACTACGACCACGCCGTGACGTTCCTCAAGGACGGCGCCGCGGCGGTCACGTACTGCGGCGACGAGACGAAGTCGTACAGCAAGAACCGCAAGACCGGAGTGGTCAAGAAGACGCCCGGCGACTCGGACGACTACGTCTCGTACAACACCCGCATGGAGAAGAACTCCAAGGGTGTGTGGCAAGCCACCATGGTGACTTCCGAGGAGGGGGCGAAGAAGTGCCAGCCATGAACCGCGGGGCTCTGCGTACCTTGACGATGGCCGGCCTTGCGCTGGCGACTGCGGCGACTTCCACGCTCGCGTACGCGGGTGACAAGACTCCGGGCGGGAGTCGCGGCAGCGCCAAGGGAGACCGACAGGGCAAGACCATCACCGTCGAGACGAGCATCCGCACCAGCGTCAACGGTGATTCGAAGAACGCCAAGACCGGCAAACTCTCCACGGAGGGCAGCAATTGGACGCCTCCGGCGTGCTGGTATGAGCCTGCCTTCTCGCCCAAGGAGATCGAGCAGCAGGTCAAGAAGCTGCGCTCCTTCGGCGACGGAATCCCCTTCATGGACGGCATCGGCGAAATGTTCGGGGACTTCTACGACTCGTATTACAAGGATGGCGACCCGTACAAGAACTACAACCTTGACAAGCAGGGCAAGGGGATGTTCTGGACCAAGGTCATCAATCCGAACCGCAAGGACGACCCGGAGGCGATGAAGTGCAACAGGCCGCCTTTCTGGGTCGATGACAACGAGACCCCGGCCGAGCCTCTCGCGGTGAATCCCCAGATTCTGGCGGAGTACGCGTACGACGAACTCCCCATACCCGAGACCGAGGTCGCGATGGCGCCCAAGGGCGAGACCAAGGTCAATCTGCCCACTTGGGTCTGGCTCGACAAGGCCAAGTTCAAGGAGATCTCGGTAACGGCGAGCCTGCCCGAAACCAACATCTGGGCCAAGACGACCGCCAAGCCCGTCTCGCTGAAGATCAACCCGGGCACGAAGGACGCCACGACCTACCCTGCCTCCGGCGAATGCCCCATTGTGGACGGCCGGATCGGCGAGCCCTGGGCCAAGGGCAAGTCCAAGAAGACCCCGCCGTGCGGAGTGAAGTACCTGCGCTCTTCCGGCGACGGCTCGTACAAGCTCAATGCCACCGTCACGTGGGAGGTCACGTGGACGAGCAGCACCGGTGAGGGGGACACCCTCCCGGAGGGCGAGTTCGGTGGCGACCAGAACGTCGTCGTCAAGGAGATCCAGTCCATCAACCGCTGATGCCATGAATTCCTGAGCGAACAGCCGCCCCGGCTACACGAGCCGGGGCGGCTAGCTAATAGACGAGCGGTGGCCGAGAAGCCCCGGATAGCTCTGCTCGGCCTGTAGGCCTCGTAGGAACAGGCCGAGCGTGTCGCCCAGGAGGTCGTGCTTGATGCCCAGGACCTTCTTGTCATCGTCGTACTCGTGCCTGCGGTCCCGCGCTCGGTGACCTGATGGCCTGACGGCCCATCGTGTCGGCACTCGGGTCGGTTCTCTCCGCTGGTCAGCACGTCCTACTGCGCATCAGACAGATCCGTTGAGTACGCGAGTCGGCACCTGGTCAGCTCGGCCTTCAGCAGCGTAGTACCGACTTACCTCCCCTGGCCGGTAATCTCCGCTGCCCGCGGCCGCCTGCCACTCCACGGCGATGAACCCGACCTGTCCCGTGAGAGCTCAACGGAGAAGGAAGGCGTGCCGGAGGCGACCTAATAGTCGGACCAATCACGACTGCGAAGCAGAGGGCCACTGCTCCATAACTCCAACCTGCTGCACAAGGGGGGATACAGCCATCATCCCGACGTGCATCCAGGGTAGTTGTGGCTGATTCATTGGCTTCTTGGATCAACCGCTCTGTCTCGTAGGTCACTTTACTCTGGCGAACCAAGAGCCCCGCGGATAGCGTCAGTTCTCTACTGACGCAGCCCTCGCCCCACTGGGAGCCACCCGTGATTCACCCCATCGCGGCAGCCCGCGCCACGTCCCTTGGCGCACGCACTTTCTGCGGCCGGCGGTCGACGCCAGTGAGGCAGAGTTCCCACCCGTCCAGGCGCCTCCGCCACCCGGCGATGGGCATGTAACGCAGCCCGAGAGGCTGCCCTGACGGCTCCTCGGGGTAGCCATCAAACCATCGCTCAAACCCGCCATCAGCCACTCGCCAGCAACGGGGATGCACATGACTACCTTTCGAGGGATGAAGAAGGAGAAGGCGCGGCAGTTAGCTGCATCGCTGGATGTTGCGGGCAAAGCTCTCGCTATCCAAGGGCCTCTCGTATCCGGAATTCTCGCCAAGTGGGACGGCGATCAAGGGAATCTCGGCAAGTTTCCGGCCCACTCCTCGTGGTCCCAAGACCAAGCGAAGGATATCCGGCGACGCCTTGGCATCCTGGACTCGGACCCCAAGGCCGAGCTGATGTTTATCGGCCTTACTGGCGTCCTAAAGACCTGGCAGGACGCAAGAGAGAAAAAGGGCGAAGTCGGCGATCTTATCGAAGACTTCAAAGAGGACGCCGAAAAGTACAAGGAGATGGGAAAGAATCTAGCGGCCCCTCTTCGAATTACCAAGGTGCTTTCAGGGGCTGAAGCGTCCTTGCAACTCTTTAAGCGGTGGCAGCAAGGGCAGAATATCAAGGGGGCGCAGGCCGTCCTTGAACTGAACAGATATTTTGGCATCACGGGCGATCGGCTCAAGCTCAAGAATATTGCCTACATGCGAGAGCTTCTTAAGCTCAACAGCATTGAGCGGCTGTATCAAGAACCATGGAAATGGCAGCAGACGCTACGCACGTTCATTACCACAAAGCTGAAGATCCCGCTGGGTACAAAACTTCTCAACCAGGCTCCAGGCCTCAGCTTCTTGGATAAAGTAAGTCTGCCCCTTGCCGTTGCGCACGGCGGGAGAGAGCTATTCATTCCGGACCACAAAGGTGTCTTGGGGGGCTTTGATCGTGGCATGGGCGCCCTAGAGGTGGGGGGAGCCGCGACTGTTATGTGGGGCGGTTCTGCCGCGACCTACCTGAGTGTCAGCGCGGGTGTGGCTACGGCTATCCCCGTGGTCGGCTGGACGGCTCTCGGTGTAGCAGGGGTCTACTTTCTCGGAACCTGGGCCTACGACAACAGAGAATCCATCAAGAGGCACGCCAAGGGGGCTTGGCGTGCGACGACCAAGGTGACGGGGAATGTTATAGACAAGGGGAAGGAAGTTGCGGGAGACGCTAAACGTGCTGTAACTAATCTCCTGCCCAGCCGCACAAAGAAGTTCGGGTTCTGGTGACTCTAACCTCGATATCCGCACCAAGAATCCATGAGAGCTGCGCCAGTCGCTGGCGCGTGATCAATGGGTTGAATCCAAGGAGGGTAATATGACGCAACATGAAGTTGATATCGAGTTGGAGAGGTTCCGCGAATTCCTCGGCGAGGCCTTGGCTGAGGGAGGAAGCCAGTCCCTCATTCAGCTCACGGATGAGGAGTTGGCAGTATTGGATCCAAGTGCACTGGAGGAGGTTGTGGCGCCCACGCCGCACCTGGCTACCTTGAATTCAGAGCAGCGCGAGTGGGTGCTCGCGACGGCTATTCGCTCACTCGTTTCCCGGGGTGTGATAAATATTGCCAACATCCCTGAGCTTGACGCACTTATGCGCTCCGAGGGGAAATTTGAGAATGGGGGTACGGCCGATCTTGACATGAGAGTCACTCCTGACGTTGACCTGGCGCTGGTTCTGCGGCGTACGGCAGCCAGGGCTCTTGCTGTTGAGCAGCAGACGTCGAGGGGCAGTGTCCATGGGTTCGTCTATGTTCATTCGCCGGAACTCATGCTCATCGAGCAGGTGACCGGTGGAGGCATGCACATCTTCACGCTCGCCAACTCGGCCGGCGACGCGGCGGACTTGATGCAGGCACTGGTGGATCCGTTCGGTGTCGCAGACCGAGACGGCAAGGAGCAGCGTCTCGATCCGACGGCCCTGACGGGCGACCAGGTCGACGGCCCTCTGGCCGAGGCGATCAACAGCGCCTTGGTGGTGAGCCAGTTGATCGTGCTCGCGGATCAACCTGGGCCCTTGGTTACCGCGTACGCAACCGAGGATGCCGTATGGACCGTTAGTGTCGACAAGCCTCAAGCGCCCACCGGAATTCAGGCGCGGGAAGTCGGCGAGCGAACCCTCAATTCAGAGATTGTTCGCCTGATCGCGGCGCCAGTGCTGTAGGAGATCGAGCCATGGGTAAGGGGGTCGAAGATGAGTGAGCGTGTCGAAGAGTGCAGAAGGGATCTGGTCAACCTCAAGCGATTTGCTGACGAGATTGACCGGACGCTGGATGCCGTCGATGCGGCCTCAGGGCATGAGGCATGGAAAGGGCCGGCTGCCGATCACTTCCGTGAAGAGTGGAAACATAAGCGAAAAAAGCTTCACGATGCCCTGGATGCTGCGCGTGGACAGCGTGCGAAAATCCTTCAGAGGATCCAGGAGGAAGAGGATAAGAAGAAGCAAGGTCGGCACAAGTAGGTGACTTTGGTTGGCAGGCATCGGTGGTATGGCCTCAATCGATATCGAGAAGCCGCAGCGAATTTCCACCGACGCGACACTTCCTACTCGGGTCGAAGTGAGGCCTCATGACTGACAAGAGTTCGGCAGTATACGAAGAGTACTTCATGCGCACTCCGCTTCAACTGCTCGCTGGCGTAGGTTGGAAGCGGCTGACGGCTTTTCGAGTCGATAACAGAGGAGTGCTGCTGGGTGGCGGTATCGCTCAGTACGAGAAGCACACTGCCTTTGTGTCTTGGGAAGACATCACGGCACTAGTCGTGTGGCGACTGCGTACAACCGGCCAGGGGCTCAACTACATTGGCGTCCGTCGCCGCCCCGGCGCCCCCGGTCTTCCGGGACCGAACAGTAAGATGACACTGCTGCAGGCCGAGCGCGTTGCACCTCACGTCGAGTACGAGCTCCTCCTCGCGAGCCGTCCCATCAGCTGGTGGCGGCTTCGGCCTGAAGAGCTCATGGTCGCAACAGACACATTTGCGCCCAGCGTTCCCGTTCTCATGTATGAGCAGCGCTTCCCGAAATGACGTTCGGGGCGGTCCTGTTTCGGCGACAGCCAAGAGCTCACGGCCTGCGGCGAAGCCACTGACCCGGTGTGCGGCGCGGTGGGCGGGCCACGATGTCGCCGCCGGATGATCTGCCGGTCAGGAGCACGCGCAGGCGTACCGGGAGCTCCGGGCCGGTCGCCGGGGTGATCTTGATGTCGCCGCGGGTGTAGGTGATGCCGTCGGTGTCGATCACGATGCCTGGGGTGGTCACGAGGGTGAGGTTGCCGCCGATGCGTAGGTCGAGGGCGATGTGGAGGGTGTCGTAGGTGATCACGGCCTCGGTGAAGTCGAGTTTGAGGTCGGTGAACATCAGCCGGATCTCCATGCGGTGCGGCACCAGCCAGCGGCCCGCGCGCTTGCTGTCGCCGAAGCGCTGGTCGATCCGGATCACCTCGCGGGCCCGCGGCGGCATCCCGTGGAGCGGCAGGTCGGCGGTCAGCTCCGCGAGGTCGGAAGCCGTACGCGCCGCCAGTGCCGCCTCGACGCGCTCGTCCAACTCCTCGCCCGTCAGCCGTCCGTCGCCCGCCGCGACCCGCAGGATCTCCACGGCAAAATCCCGGTCCCGATGAGAGACCCGCTGCTCGGCCACGGGGCGACGAGGGACGGAGTCTTCTGGTCTGGAGAGGTCGCCCGGCATGGATCCAGTGTGCTGTCGGGCCCCGGGGACCGGCAACGGCCGATCGGGAAGATGGGGGATTACCCTGACGGATCTCAGGGGTGCGGCACCCGGCCTCAGGGGTGCGGCACCCGGCCTCAGGAGCGTGGTGCGCACGATCAGGGGTGTGGTGCGTACAGGCGGTTCAGCGCCGACTGGCTCTCCGCGTCCGTCGCGCGGTAGATCAGCAAGCGCTGGTCCGGGTCCTGTAGGGGCATCAGTACGTCGAAGTCCACGGTGATGACGCCGACGTCCGGGTGGCGCAGGACTTTCCGGCCGCGTCCGTTGACCTTGACGTCCCGTTCGGCCCACAGGCGGGCGAAGTCCTCGTCGTGGGCGGTGAATTCGGTGATGAGGTCGGTCAGGGCCCGGTCGTCCGGGTGGGTGGCCCAGGCCGCGCGCAGATGGGCGATGCCCTCGCGGAGGGTGTGTTCGCGGTCCTCGTAGAAGCCGCGCATCGGCGGGTGCATGAGGCACAGCCACATGGCGTTGCGCCGGGGTGGGGGGAGGGTGGCGAAGTCCGGGAGGAGCGCGGACATTTCGGGGTTCCAGGCCAGGATGTCGTAGCGGTGGTTCATCAGCATCGCCGGGTGGGGGGACAGGTCCGTGACCAGGCGGGCCAGGGGCGGCGGCGCGGTGGTGGTGGGCTTGTCGGTGTCGCGGGGATGCTGCTGGGCCAGGTTGAAGAGGTAGGCGCGCTCGTCGGGGGGCAGGCGCAGGGCGTCGGCCAGTGCCTGCACCACCTGCGCCGAGGGGCGCAGTCCGCGGCCCTGTTCCAGGCGTACGACGTAGTCGGTGCTGACCCCGGCCAGTTCGGCGACCTCCTCGCGGCGCAGGCCGGGGGTGCGCCGGGCCCGTCGGCGTGCGGGCAGGGCGAAGTCGCCGGGGTCCAGGCGTTCGCGCCGGGTTCGCAGGAACGCGGCCAGCTCCTGGGTCGTGTCCAGGGCGGGAGGCGTGCCCGGCGGGTGGGGCGTGTCCAGGGCGGGGGCCGTGCCCGGCGGGCGGGTCGTGTCCAGGGCGCGGGCCGTGCCCAGGGAGGGGGGCGTCACGGTCCGTCCAACGGCCGGGAAGGAATCGGCATTCCCGGAAGCCCCTCCGCCGGGGAGACCACCGGGCCGACCCGACGATCAGGCACCCGTCCACCCCCCCCGCGATGTGACGCAGTCGTTCGGATTACGGATGTGGCGCCCACCCCCCGGCGATTAGGCTCACGCGCTATGACGCAGCCTCCCGGCCAGCCGCCCCAGGATGGATTCGGCGCCCCGCAGCCCCAGCCGAACCAGCCTCAGCCGCCCTTCCCCGGCCAGCCGCCGTCCGCCCCGCCGCAGCCCCCGGGGCCGCAGCCCGGCTACGGCTATCCGCAGCAGCCCCCGCCCCCGCACGGAGCCCCGCCCCCGGGACCGTACGGCCAGCCCCAGGGCCAGGACCCGTACGGCCAGCCCCAGGACCCGTACGGGAACCCCCAGGGCCAGACCCAGGCCATGCCTCCGTACGGGCAGCAGCAGCCCCCGTCCGGCCAGCAGCCCCCTTACGGGCAGCCCCAGTTCGGCGCCTACCCGCCGCCGCCCCCGGGCGGTGGCGACGCGAAGAAGCGGAACATGATCATCGCGGTGGCCGTGGCCGCCGTCGTCGTCATCGGCGGTGGCGTCTTCTTCCTAGTCAGCAGCGGTGACGACAAGGACGACAAGGACAAGAAGCCGCAGGCCGACAAGAGCGCGTCCGGCGACGTGACGCCGGGTGCGCCCGCCGAGCCCTCCGAGGACGCCACCACGGACGCGCCCTCGCTGCCGTCCACCGAACCCACCACCGGGATACCCAGCACCCCGGGCGGCGGCGGCATCGGCGGCGATGACGACGACGGGCCCGCGCCCGCCACCGGGTACAAGGGGCAGTGGCAGAACGAGAAGCTCAAGACCCTCACCATCGCCGACAAGCAGACCACCGGCCAGGCCGCGGGCAAGCACATCGTGTCCTACCTCGACCCCGGCGGCGACGGCATGTGCACCGGCCTCGGGCAGGACCGCGCCGGGGGCGAGTTCCGGCTCGCCCTGAAGTGCGGCAGCGGGACCAACGAGAAGTTCATCGGCGCCGACCTCTCCCGCTCCGGCGACTCCGTCGTCATGGACTGGGACAAGGGCGGCTCCGACACCCTCAAGTGGGCCGGGGGCCTGGACTGACCCAGGGACTGACCCCAGGCCAACGCCAAGCCCAAACCCAACGCCAACGCCAACGCCAACGCCAAACCCAACGCCAACGCCAAACCCAAGGCCAAGCCCTCACCCCCCACCCCACCCCACCGTGAGCCCGAAGTTCCCCGCCGGTCACTCACCGGCACAGCGCTGAAACGAGCCCTCCCTACCTTCGGGATCATCAGCCGCTTGCCGGGGAGGCGTGGGATGGGTACCGAGGGCGTCAGGACACGGAAACGCAGGCAGTCGTGGATCTCGCGGTGGGATCCCGAGGACGGGGAGTTCTGGGAGCGGGAAGGGGCCCGCGTGGCCCGGCGCAACCTCGTCTTCTCGATCCTGTCCGAGCACATCGGGTTCTCCGTCTGGACCCTGTGGTCGGTCATGGTCCTGTTCATGGGGCCGGAGTACGGGATCGACCCGGCAGGGAAGTTCTTCCTGGTGTCGATGGCCACCCTCGTGGGGGCCGTCGTCCGGGTCCCGTACACCTTCGCCGTCGCCCGCTTCGGCGGGCGCAACTGGACGATCGTCGCCGCCTCGATGCTCCTGGCGCCCACCGTCGCGGCCTTCGTCGTCATGGAGCCGGGCACCTCGTACGCGACGTTCATGGTGTGCGCGCTGCTCACCGGCGTCGGCGGCGGCAACTTCGCCTCCTCCATGACCAACATCAACTCCTTCTTCCCGCTGCGGAAGAAGGGGTGGGCGCTCGGCCTCAACGCCGGGGGCGGCAACATCGGCGTCCCCGTCATGCAGCTCATGGCACTCGCCGTCATCGGCGCAAGCGGCGGGCCCCGCGTGCTCCTCGGGATCTACATCCCGCTCGTCGTCGTCTCCGCCGTCTGCGCCGCGCTCTTCATGGACAACATCGCGGCCGTGAGGAACGACACCGGGGCCGCGCGCGAGGCCCTGCGCGACCCGCACACCTGGATCATGTCCCTGCTGTACGTGGGGACGTTCGGGTCGTTCATCGGGTACAGCTTCGCCTTCGGGCTCGTACTCCAGACGCAGTTCGGGCGTACGCCGCTCGAAGCCGCCCAGATCACCTTCCTCGGGCCGCTGCTCGGCTCGCTGATCCGGCCCGTCGGCGGACGGCTCGCCGACCGGTTCGGCGGGGCCCGCATCACGCTGTGGAACTTCGTCGGGATGGCGGCGGCGACGGGTGTCGTCGTGATCGCGTCCATGCGGGAGTCGCTCGCGCTGTTCACCGGCGCGTTCGTGGTCCTCTTCGTGCTCAGCGGGCTCGGCAACGGCTCCACGTACAAGATGATCCCGGGGATCTTCCACGCCAAGGCGGTCCGCGCGGGGCTCGCGGGGGAGGAGGCCGCGCGCTACGGGCGGCGGCTCTCCGGGGCCTCCATGGGGCTCATCGGGGCCGTCGGCGCGCTCGGCGGCCTCGGGATCAACCTCGCCTTCCGGCAGTCCTTCCAGACGGCGGGCACGGGCACGGGCGCCTTCGTCGCCTTCCTCGGCTGCTACGCGGCCTGCTTCGCCGTCACCTGGGCCGTATACCTTCGCCGCCCGGCCGCACCGGCCGCCGCGTCCGCGCCCACGGCGGGCAGCGAGCCGCAGCGCGTGTACGCCGAGGTGTGAGACGTCCACCGGGCTCCGACGAGTCGCAGGTCACGTACGCCGAGAAGCGACGTAACACGGCGGACATCGGTGTGATCCGCGACCGTCACCCGGCGTTGGCAGGCTCGGGGACCCGGACCGTGGAGGCAGGGAGGCGAGCGATGGACACCAGTCAGCGGCACGGGCCCCTCTCCGGGTTCACCGTCGGCGTCACCGCCGCCCGCCGCGCCGACGAGCTGGGGGCGCTGCTCCAGCGGCGCGGCGCCACCGTCCTGCACGCCCCCGCCCTGCGCATCGTGCCGCTCGCGGACGACAGCGAACTCCTCGCCGCCACCAAGGAGCTGATCGACCTCGCCCCGGACGTGGTGGTCGCCACCACCGCCATCGGGTTCCGCGGCTGGGTCGAGGCCGCCGACGGGTGGGGGCACGGGGAGGCGCTGCTCGACCGGCTGCGGGGGGTCGAACTGCTCGCCCGGGGGCCGAAGGTGAAGGGCGCCGTGCGGGCCGCGGGGCTCACCGAGCACTGGTCGCCGTCGTCGGAGTCCATGGCCGAGGTGCTCGACCGGCTGCTCGGGGAGGGCGTCGAAGGGCGCCGGATCGCCCTGCAACTGCACGGGGAGCCGCTGCCCGGTTTCGTGGAGGCCCTGCGCGCGGGCGGCGCCGACGTCGTCCTCGTCCCCGTCTACCGCTGGCTGCCGCCCGCCGACCTCACCCCGGTCGACCGGCTCCTCGACGCCGCCGTGAGCCGCGGCCTGGACGCGCTGACCTTCACGTCCGCGCCCGCCGCCGCCTCGCTGTTCGCGCGGGCCGAGGAACGGGGGATGGCGGCCGAGCTGACCGCCGCGCTCCGCCACGACGTGCTGCCCGCCTGCGTCGGCCCGGTCACCGCGCTGCCGCTGCAGACCCGGGGCCTGGACACCGTGCAGCCCGAACGCTTCCGGCTCGGCCCCCTCGTCCAACTGCTGTGCCAGGAGCTGCCCGGGCGGGCCAGGTCGCTGCCGATCGCCGGGCACCGGGTGGAGATCCGGGGGCACGCGGTGCTCGTCGACGGGGAGCTGCGGGCCGTGCCGCCCGCCGGGATGGCGCTCCTGCGGGCCCTGGTGCGGCGGCCCGGCTGGGTCGTGGCGCGCGCCGAACTGCTGCGCGCGCTGCCGGGCGCGGGCCGCGACGAGCACGCCGTCGAGACGGCGATGGCCCGGCTGCGGACGGCACTCGGCGCGCCGAAGCTCATCCAGACCGTCGTCAAGCGCGGCTACCGGCTGGCGCTCGACCCGGCGGCCGGGTCCAAGTACGCGGACTGAGCCGCGCCCGCGCCGTCCCTGCGGAACACCATGAGCGCCCGCACGAGGAGCCCGAGGGCCAGGGTGCTCAGGAGTGCCCGCACCACGTTCCACGCCACCCACGTGTCCTCGAAGTCCGCCCGCACCGCCGCCGGATCGGCGATCTTCGCGGGGTCGCCCGCGTCCGCGAGCTCGTTGTTCAGGGGCACGTTCACCGTGACCGTCAGGACGAACGTGAGGAAGTACGCGAGGAGCGCCGCGAGCACCCACCAGCGCACCGGACCGCGCCGCAGCATCCAGGCCGCCACCGCCGTGAGCAGCAGCGCGCCCATGAAGCTCGCGAAGAACACCGCGTTCTCGAACGCCGCGTTGATGTCCTGCATGACCTCGATGTACGCGCGGTCCGAGCTGCGCGCGAGGCCCGGCATCACGCCGCACGCGAAGATGTAGAAGGTCCCCGCGATCAGGCCCATGGCCACGGTCGCGGCACCCAGGACCAGCCCGGTGCCGCGGCGCTCGCGTGCCGCCGTCGTGTTGCGTGCTGTCGCCACGTTTTCGCTCATGCCTTGAGTCAATCGTGCGGTGCGGGCACGGACCATGGTTCAGAAGCGCGGCGGCATACGCGGGCGTCTGCGCGCCACCCGCACGGCGTTCCCGCCCGTCCCGCGCGTCCGCCCCCGCCCCCGGCACGGCGCCCGTCCGCACCACCCCCGGTGGCAGGGGTTCCGGTGGCGCCCACGGGCGGGCACTGTAGGAGTACGGCACTCACCGGCACACCCCAAGGGCGGTGAAAGGCGCATGGTGTTGGGTGCGACTACCAAGTCTGCCAACTCCGAGTCCCCTGCTGCGTACCACTCCGCGTTCCACGAACTCCGCTTCGACGCCGGCCGGCCCTGCCTCGACCTCGTCGCCACCGCCCACCCGGTGGAGCGCATCGGCGACGTCCGGCGGCTGCGGGCCTGGCTGGCCGGGGCCGGCCTGGTCCCGCAGGGCACGCCGCTGCCCGGGGCCGACGTGACCTGGCTCGCC
Source organism: Streptomyces sp. NPDC040610 (assembly GCF_055594065.1). Classification (NCBI taxonomy): domain Bacteria; kingdom Bacillati; phylum Actinomycetota; class Actinomycetes; order Kitasatosporales; family Streptomycetaceae; genus Streptomyces; species Streptomyces sp. NPDC040610. The sequence goes on from NZ_JBVIXA010000004.1 coordinate 108,476, forward strand.
GCCTTCAGGGAGCTGCGCGGCCACATCGCCCAGCTGGTCCGCGCCGAGCTGGCAGGACGCCCCGCCGACGCCGCGCTGGCCCGCGTCAACGCCCTCGCCGCCGCGGCCCCGCCCGCCCCCCTCGCCGTCCGGCACGCCGACGGCACCCTGACCCGCGCCCTGCACGGCACCCCCGGCCGCACGGCCCTGCTCGCCGCCGTCGCCAGGGACGCCGTGGAACTGCTCACCGACCCGGTGGCCCGGTCGCTGCTTCGCCAGTGCGCGGGCGACAACTGCGCCATCGTCTACCTGGACACCTCGCGCGGTCGGCGCCGCCGCTGGTGCTCCAGCGAGGTGTGCGGGAACCGGGAGCGGGTGGCGAGGCACCGGCGGCGGGCGGCCCTGGCCCGGGCCTGACCGGCGCGGCACCCGCCCGGCCCGCACCGGGGACTTTCACCCCCACACCGGGACATCCCGCGCCCCCGCCCGGAATTCCCCGGCCCCCGTTGAACGGACGCCCGCCCCGGTCCGTACGTCCAGGGTGACCAGCCGGCAGGGCCGACCACGCGGAGAGCACGGCCGACATGGGCAGCCGAGACGAACAGCGGACAGCGGAGGCAGACGTGCGCAAGGATTCCGCCGTGGCCGATGAACGCCCGCACCGACGACATCGACTTGACCCGACTTCCGTGCCGGGGCCGGACGAGGAACTCATGCGCGCGCTCTACCGGGAGCACGCGGGACCACTTCTCGCCTATGTGCTCCGGCTGGTGGCGGGGGACCGGCAGCGCGCCGAAGATGTCGTACAGGAAACGCTCATCCGTGCCTGGAAGAACGCCGGTCAGCTCAACCGAGCTACCGGTTCGGTACGCCCCTGGCTGGTGACGGTCGCGCGCCGCATCGTCATCGACGGCCACCGCAGCCGGCAGGCCCGGCCGCAGGAGGTCGACCCGTCGCCGCTGGAGGTCATCCCCGCGGAGGACGAGATCGATAAGGCGCTGTGGCTGATGACGCTGTCGGACGCGCTGGAGGACCTGACTCCCGCGCACCGGGAGGTACTTGTCGAGACCTACTTCAAAGGGCGTACGGTCAATGAGGCGGCCGAGACACTGGGCATACCCAGCGGGACAGTGCGCTCGCGGGTCTTCTACGCGTTGCGCTCGATGAAGCTTGCGCTCGAGGAGCGGGGGGTGACGGCATGAGCACGCCGTACGACGCACACGGCTTCGGCGGTGGCGGCTCCGGCTCCGGTCCGGGCGACGTGCACGAGACCGTCGGCGCCTACGCGCTCGGGATCCTCGACGACGCCGAGGCCACCGAGTTCGAGGCGCACCTCGCGGGCTGCGACTTCTGCGCGCACCAGTTGGAGGAGTTCTCCGGCATGGCGCCGATGCTCGCGGCCCTCGCGGACTTCCCCGGCGCGGACGTCGGCGGCGCGCCCCCGACCCCGGCGCCCGCGGCCACCGGCCCCCTGCGCGGCGTTCCGCGGATCGGCGAACAACTCGCCGCCCGGCCGAGCCCGCGGCTCGCGGACCGCCTGGTGGACGAGGTCGCGGCCAAGCGCGCCCAGCGGCGCAGGCGCGGCATGTACCTGGTCGCGGCGGCGGCCGCGCTGATCATCGGCGGCCCGCTCGCGGTCTTCGCGGTCAGCGACGACGACGGCGGTACGAAGGAGGTGGCGGGCGCCGACCCGCACCCCACCTCGCCCGCCGAGGACGCCTTCTTCAACCACATGGACGACAAGATCGCCGCCACCGACCCCAAGACCAAGGTCACCGCGACGGTCGGCACCGAGAAGAAGGCCTGGGGCACGCACACGGTCCTGGAGCTGAAGAACGTCAAGGGCCCCCTGAAGTGCTCGCTGATCGCGGTCGGCAAGGACGGCAAGAAGGAGACCGTGACGACCTGGTCGGTGCCCCAGTGGGGCTACGGCATGAAGGACAGCACGCACCAGGCCGCGCGGAACCCGCTGTACGTGCACGGCGGCGCCGCGTTCGACCGCGACGACATCGACCACTTCGAGGTGCGTACGTTCGACGGCGAGCGGCTGGTCGAGGTGGACGTCTGACCCTCGCCGTGACGGCGGCGCACGGCCCGACGACTGCACAACAGGGGTCCCTTTCGCGTACGGTGGACGGCTGCTCAATACGGGCAGCAGCACGTCAGGAAAGGGGCCCCGGTGGCCGACGTACGCGAGCGCGAGATCAGTGTCGAACAGGAACACCTCGACCAGGTCTACCGCCGCCTCGAAGAGAAGATCCACGAGGCCGAGTTCCTGATGAACGACGCGGCCAAGCGGTCCCAGGTGGGCACGCCGGGAGCGCTGGCCGAGCGGGACGCCCAGGTCTTCCGCGCGGGCGTCCATCTCAACCGGCTGAACAACGAGTTCGAGGACTTCCTCTTCGGCCGTATCGACCTGTTGCTCGGCAAGGACGGCAAGAAGGGCCCGGACGGCGCGTACACCGCCGTGGAACCGGCCGAGGGCGCGGTGCGCACCGAGGAGTCCGGTACGTACGCCGACATCGCCGAGACCCTGCACATCGGCCGCATCGGCGTCCTGGACGCGGACTATTCGCCGCTGGTCATCGACTGGCGCGCGCCCGCCGCCGCGCCGTTCTACCGCTCGACCCCGGTCGACCCGGGCCGGGTGGTGCGCCGCCGCGTCATCCGGTCCAAGGGCCGCAAGGTCCTCGGCGTCGAGGACGACCTGATGCGCCCGGAGCTGACGGCGTTCCTGAACGGCGAGGAACTGCCCGTCATCGGCGACGGCGCCCTCATGGCCGCGCTCGGGCAGGCCCGCAGCCACTCCATGCGGGACATCGTGGCGTCCATCCAGGCCGAGCAGGACCTGGTGATCCGCGCGCCCGCCGCGTCGGTGACGTACGTGGAGGGCGGCCCCGGCACCGGCAAGACGGCCGTCGCCCTGCACCGCGCCGCGTACCTCCTCTACCAGGACCGCCGCCGCTACGCCGGAGGCATCCTCATCGTCTCCCCGACCCCCCTCCTCGTCGCCTACACCGAGGGCGTCCTGCCCTCCCTCGGCGAAGAGGGCCAGGTCGCCATCCGCGCGGTCGGCTCCCTGGTCGACGGCACCGAGGCCACGGTCTACGACACCCCGGCAGTGGCTCGTGTCAAGGGTTCGTCCCGCATGCTGAAGGTCCTGCGCCGGGCGGCGAGGGGCGCGTTGGAAGGCGATGCCGCCACAGCTGGGGGCGCCCCCACCCGCCTCAGAGTGGTCGCGTTCGGCCGCCGCTTGGAGCTGGAAGCCGACCAGCTGAACCGAATCCGCCAGACGGCACTGAGCGGAACGGCCCCCGTCAACCTCCTCCGCCCCCGGGCGAGAAAGCTCCTCCTCGACGCCCTCTGGGCCCAGTCCGGCGCGGCCGGAAGACACGACGACCCCGAACTCGCCGCCGAACTCCGCTCGTCCTTCGACGACGACATCACCTCCGAGGACGACTTCCTTGCGTTCCTGGAAGCCTGGTGGCCCGAGCTCACCCCGCGCGCGGTCCTGACCGCGATGGGCGACGAACGCGCCCTGAACCGCTGGGCCCGCCGCGTCCTGAACCCCGGCGAGGTCCGCAAGGTCGCCCGCTCCCTGAGACGCGACGCCCTGTCCGTGCACGACGTGGCGCTCCTCGACGAGCTGCAGGCGATCCTCGGCACCCCGCACCGTCCCCGCAAGAAGAAGGACCTGGACCCGCTCGACCTGCTGACCGGCCTGGACGAGCTGATGCCGCAGCGCGAGGAGTCCCAGCGCGAGCGCGCCGAACGCCTCGCGGCGGAACGCACCGAGTACGCCCACGTGATCGTCGACGAGGCGCAGGACCTCACGCCCATGCAGTGGCGCATGGTGGGCCGCCGGGGCCGGCACGCCACGTGGACGGTCGTGGGCGATCCGGCGCAGTCCTCCTGGTCCGACCCGGACGAGGCGGCCGCGGCCCGCGACGAGGCCCTCGGCACCCGCCCGCGCCGCCGCTTCACCCTCACGGTCAACTACCGCAACCCGGCCGAGATCGCCGACCTCGCCGCGAAGGTCCTCGCCCTCGCCATGCCCGGCTCGACGGCCCCCTCGGCGGTCCGCTCCACCGGCATCGAGCCGCGCTTCGCCGTCGTACGCGACAAGGACCTCGGCGGGTCCGTGCGCGAGGAGGCGGCGCGCCTGCTCGACCGGGTCGAGGGCACCGTCGGCGTCGTGGTGGCCATGAGCCGCCGCGAGCAGGCCGCCCGCTGGCTCGCCGGGCTCGGGATGGGGGTCCCCCCGGGCGAGCGAAGCCGAGACTGGGGGAGGGTGGTGGCGCTCGGCAGCCTGGAGGCCAAGGGCCTGGAGTACGACGCGACGCTGGTCGTGTCGCCCGCCGAGATCGCCGACGAGTCCCCGGCGGGCCTGCGCGTCCTGTACGTGGCGCTGACCCGCGCCACGCAGCAGCTCACGGTCCTGTCGGGGGAGCGCGACGAGCCGGACGGGGAGGGCGTGCCGGACCTGCTGCGGGAGTGAGCGTCACGGCGGCGCGCCGTGGGCCGGCGGAGTTTGTGCGGGACGGGAATTGCCTTACGGGGATCGTTTGTTACCGTTGATGTGGCACCGGCCCGATCCAAGCCCCCGGGCCCAACCTTCGTCGCTACGAGCGACCACTTGCCGCGAGGCGAGCATGGCGGGTCGGTGTCATCAACGTACGAGAGAGGTCCACGTCACCAGTGACGTGGACCTCTCTCTGTTTCTCGGGTTCTAGGGATCTCCGGCGTTTCTCCGGCACCCCTTCCCGCGACCCGCGACTTCTCGTATGGTGGAAGTCAGTTTCCGAAAGCGCGGCAGTTGGTCCGTGAACAAAACGTCCGCAATCCGGGGCGGCTACCACGTACTCAGGGGTAGGTGCGACGATCGGACGGCAACAGCTACAAGGTGAAAGCAGAGGAAGTCCGCCATGGCAACGGCGCCCAGCGTCTCCTACTCGATGACGGTCAGGCTGGAGGTGCCCGCGAGCGGAACCGCGGTCTCCCAGCTCACCACGGCCGTGGAGTCCTCCGGCGGCTCGGTCACCGGCCTCGACGTCACGGCGTCCGGCCACGAGAAGCTCCGTATCGACGTCACGATCGCCGCGACCTCCACCGCGCACGCCGACGAGATCGTCGAGGAACTGCGCGGCATCGAGGGCGTCACCCTCGGCAAGGTCTCCGACCGTACGTTCCTGATGCACCTCGGCGGCAAGATCGAGATGCAGTCGAAGCACCCCATCCGCAACCGCGACGACCTGTCCATGGTCTACACCCCGGGCGTCGCCCGCGTGTGCATGGCGATCGCCGAGAACCCCGAGGACGCGCGCCGCCTCACCATCAAGCGCAACTCCGTTGCGGTCGTGACGGACGGCTCCGCGGTGCTCGGCCTCGGCAACATCGGCCCGAAGGCCGCGCTGCCCGTGATGGAGGGCAAGGCGGCCCTCTTCAAGCGGTTCGCAGGGATCGACGCCTGGCCGCTGTGCCTGGACACCCAGGACACCGACGCGATCGTCGAGATCGTCAAGGCCATCGCCCCCGGCTTCGCGGGCATCAACCTGGAGGACATCTCCGCGCCGCGCTGCTTCGAGATCGAGGCCCGGCTGCGCGAGGCCCTCGACATCCCCGTCTTCCACGACGACCAGCACGGCACCGCGATCGTCGTGCTCGCCGCCCTGACCAACGCCCTGCGCGTGGTGGGCAAGGGCATCGGCGACGTGCGCGTGGTCATGTCCGGCGCCGGCGCCGCCGGTACGGCCATCCTCAAGCTGCTGCTCGCCGCGGGCGTCAAGCACGCCGTCGTCGCCGACATCCACGGCGTCGTGCACGCGGGCCGCGAGGACCTGGTGGACGCCGCGGCCGACTCGCCGCTGCGCTGGATCGCCGACAACACCAACCCCGAGGGCGTCACCGGCACCCTCAAGGAGGCCGTCGTCGGCGCCGATGTGTTCATCGGTGTATCGGCCCCGAACGTGCTCGGCGGCGATGACGTGGCGGCCATGGCGGACGACGCCATCGTGTTCGCGCTCGCGAATCCGGACCCCGAGGTCGACCCCGCAATCGCCCGCCAGACGGCGGCAGTTGTGGCCACCGGGCGGTCCGACTTCCCCAACCAGATCAACAACGTGCTGGTGTTCCCCGGCGTCTTCCGGGGCCTGCTCGACGCCCAGTCGCGCACGGTCAACACGGAGATGATGCTGGCCGCGGCCACCGCTCTGGCCGACGTGGTCACCGAGGACGAGCTGAACCCGAACTACATCATCCCCAGCGTCTTCAACGACAAGGTCGCGGGCGCGGTCGCCGGAGCGGTGCGCAGCGCCGCCAAGGCGGCCGGGGTGGCTGTGACGGGCACCACGGCCTGACAGCACGGCGCGTCGCGGAACGCGGCGCCGACAACGGCCCTCTAGGGTGGCGGGACGCGGGCCGCAGGGCCCGCGCGGCCCGACCGCCCCCTTCAGGGCCCCTGCGCCGGCCCCCGCCGGTCCGTCAGGGCGTGCGGTCCGGCACCGGGAGCGGACGGAGCGTCACCATTTCGAGGCAACCGCCGAGAAACGGCGCTTTTCGTGTGACTCCCACGGGTGCCGGATTGGCTTTCCCGCCGCAGGTGGGGGCAGGATGCGTCTCTGGGCGCGAGGGTCTGACGTCGGACCCGGGTCCGGGGACCGCCTGAGGACCCTGGCAGCATCGGCTTCGCTGTGCCCGATATGCGGCTCCGCCGCGAGGCACGCCTCAACAGCAAGAAGAACACGGGAGTACAAACATGAACCGCAGTGAGCTGGTGGCCGCGCTGGCCGACCGCGCCGAGGTGACCCGCAAGGACGCCGACGCCGTGCTGGCCGCGTTCGCCGAGACCGTCGGCGAGATCGTTGCCAAGGGCGACGAGAAGGTCACCATCCCCGGCTTCCTGACCTTCGAGCGCACCCACCGTGCCGCTCGCACCGCCCGCAACCCGCAGACCGGCGAGCCGATCAACATCCCGGCCGGCTACAGCGTCAAGGTTTCGGCGGGCTCCAAGCTCAAGGAGGCCGCCAAGGGGAAGTAACCCCTAGGCAGCACGAAAGGGGCGGCCACCCGGTTCGGGTGGCCGCCCCTTTCGCGTGCGCGGGGCCGGAGCGTCAGCTGAGCGCCGGCTTGCCCGGGAGTTCGACCTTCGCGCCGAGCTCGACGAGCTTGTCCATGAAGTTCTCGTAGCCGCGGTTGATCAGGTCGATGCCGTGGACGCGGGAGGTGCCCTGGGCCGCGAGGGCGGCGATCAGGTACGAGAAGCCGCCGCGGAGGTCCGGGATGACCAGGTCGGCGCCCTGGAGCTTGGTGGGGCCGCTCACGACCGCGGAGTGCAGGAAGTTGCGCTGGCCGAAGCGGCAGTCGGAGCCGCCCAGGCACTCGCGGTAGAGCTGGATGTGGGCGCCCATCTGGTTCAGCGCGGAGGTGAAGCCGAGCCGGGACTCGTAGACCGTCTCGTGGACGATGGACAGGCCCGTGGCCTGCGTCAGGGCCACGACCAGGGGCTGCTGCCAGTCGGTCTGGAAACCGGGGTGGACGTCGGTCTCCAGGGCGATGGACTTGAGCTGGCCGCCCGGGTGCCAGAAGCGGATGCCCTGATCGTCGATCTCGAAGGCACCGCCCACCTTCCGGTAGGTGTTCAGGAACGTCATCATCGAGCGCTGCTGGGCGCCGCGGATGTAGATGTTGCCTTCGGTCGCCAGCGCCGCGGACGCCCACGAGGCGGCCTCCAGACGGTCCGGCAGGGCCGCGTGGTTGTAGCCGCCGAGCTTGTCGACACCGGTGATCCGGATGGTCCGGTCGGTGTCCATGGCGATGATCGCGCCCATTTTCTGCAGGACGCAGATCAGGTCCTCGATCTCGGGCTCCACCGCGGCGTTGGAGAGCTCCGTCACACCCTCGGCGAGCACGGCGGTGAGCAGCACCTGCTCGGTGGCGCCCACGGAGGGGTACGGCAGCTTGATCTTCGTGCCGCGCAGCCGCTGCGGGGCCTCCAGGTACTGACCGCCCTCGCGCTTCTCGATGGTCGCGCCGAACTGCCGGAGCACCTCGAAGTGGAAGTCGATCGGCCGGCCGCCGATGTCGCAGCCGCCGAGGCCCGGGATGAAGGCGTGCCCGAGGCGGTGCAGGAGCGGCCCGCAGAACAGGATCGGAATGCGGGACGAACCGGCGTGCGCGTCGATGTCGGCGACGTTCGCGCTCTCCACGTGCGAGGGGTCGAGCAGCAGCTCGCCCGGCTCCTCACCGGGGCGGACCGTCACACCGTGCAGTTGCAGCAGGCCGCGTACGACGCGGACGTCGCGGATGTCCGGGACATTGCGCAGCCGGCTCGGAGCGCTTCCGAGCAGGGCGGCGACCATGGCCTTGGGCACGAGGTTCTTCGCGCCGCGGACGCGGATCTCACCCTCCAGCGGGGTTCCGCCATGGACAAGCAGTACGTCTTGGGTGCCGGTGACGGTCATGAATCTCGCGTTCCGATGAGGTGGACGGGGGGACCAAAGGGCCAAGCGTAATGGCCGCGTACCCCACTTAAGTAAGCCCGAGGGGGCCTCAGACGCGTCATGACTCCGCAACAACACGAACCGTGCGGAACCGGACGCTCACGGTCACGGGGGCGATCGGCCGTGCCGCCCGCCCCGGCACCCGCTGAGCTGCGTTCCCGTCCGTCGGCCGATTGGCTCCCCGCGGGGGCCCGGGATGCGGGATCATGTCTGGCATGACCGAGGTGTCCTCGCTCACAGGGCGGCTGCTCGTGGCCACGCCGGCCCTGTCGGACCCCAATTTCGACCGTGCGGTGGTGCTGCTCCTCGACCACGACGAGGAGGGCTCCCTCGGTGTCGTCCTCAACCGTCCGACGCCGGTGGACGTCGCGGACATCCTCGACGGCTGGGGCGACCTCGCGGGCGCCCCCGGCGTCGTCTTCCAGGGCGGGCCCGTCTCCCTCGACTCGGCCCTCGGCGTCGCCGTCATCCCCGGTGAGGAGGGGCCCCTCGGCTGGCGCCGCGTCCACGGCGCGATCGGGCTCGTCGACCTGGAGGCCCCGCCGGAGCTCCTCGCCTCCGCCCTCGGCAGCCTCCGCATCTTCGCCGGTTACGCGGGCTGGGGTCCCGGCCAGCTCGAGGACGAGCTGGTCGAGGGTGCCTGGTACGTCGTCGAGTCCGAGCCCGGTGATGTGTCCTCCCCGGATCCGGAGCGCCTCTGGCGCGCGGTGCTGCGCCGCCAGCGCAGCGAGCTCGCCATGGTGGCGACCTACCCGGACGACCCGTCACTGAACTGACCCTGCCGGGAGCTCCCCAACCCCGCCCCTTCCCGAAACCGGGGCTGCGCCCCCGGACCCCCGCTGATCGCCGCTCCGCGGCTCGTCCTCAAGCGCCGGACGGGCTGGTACCTACCGGCACGTTTTCCAGCCCCTCCGGCGTTTGAGGAGCGGGGGTCTGGGGCGGAGCCCCCAGGTTCGGGAAGGGGTGGGGTTGGGGAGCCCCCGGCAGGGCCCTACCCGGCCCGCACCCGCAAGTACCGCTCAGCCAGCGGATGCGGATCCCGGCCCGGTACGGCCAGGTGGACGGCGACCGGCGGGGCGTTCTTGAGGCGGACGTAGCGCAGGCCGGGGTGGGAGTGGCGGCGGGCGACCGGCTCGGGGGCGACGCCCACGCCGTGGCCCGCGGCCACCGCCTCCAGCCACTCGTCGAAGTTGTCCGCGGTACAGGAGAGCCGAGGCCGCCGCCCGGCGGGCCACAGCTCGGGCCGGGTGGTCCCGGTGACGGTGTTCACGACCAGCGGCACCGCCGCCAACTCGGCCCAGTCGACGACACGCCGGTGCGCCAGGTCGGCCGACCCCCGCGCCACGACGGCGACACGCGGCTCGTACAGGAGCACCCGGCTGCGGACCGCCGCGCCCGGCGGGATGTCACCGCGTACGACCGCGACGTCGCACACCCCCGACGTGAGCCCCGCCAGCGGCTCGTCGCGCCGCACGAGCCGCACGGCCGCGCCGGTCGCCGCCTTGAAGGCGGTGGTGAGCTGGACGCAGGCCTCCGGGAGGAGCGAGGTGAAGCCGAGCCGCAGCAGCGGGCGCCCGCCGCGGGCGGCGCCGAGGGTCGTGTCCAGGCGGGAGAGGAGCGGGCCGAGTTCCTCGCGCAGGCGGCGCCCGGCGTCGGTGAGTTCGACGCTGCGGGTCGTGCGGTCCAGGAGCCGGGCGCCGAGGGCCGCCTCCAGGGCGCGCACGGTGCGCGTCAGCGCGGGCTGGCCGACGCGCAGGACGGCGGCGGCGTGCGTGAAGCTCAGCTCGTCGGCGACGGCGAGGAAGGCGCGCAGGTGGCGCAGCTCGACTCCGTCGGGGGCGGCATCGGGGCCGGGGGTGTCGGACGTGTCGGGAGTGCCGGGGGCGTCGAGGGCGTCGGAGGCGTCGACGGGGCGCCGGTGCGGGGGCGGGGCATCCATGCCTACGGAGCATAAATGCACCTCCGTGGGCATTTCCCCGGGGAACCGGAGACTGCCTACGTTTCCGTCCCGGCGGCGCGCGACCCGTGCCGTCGTACGGACGAAGGGAGCTGGGTGCGGTGCGGCGAATATGGCTGCTGATGCTGGGGGCCTTCACGTTGGGGCTCGACGCCTACGTGATGGCGGGGCTGCTGCCCGTGGTCGCGGACGACCTGGACACGACCGTGTCCCTCGCCGGACAGATGGTCACGGTGTTCACGCTCGCGTACGCGGTGAGCGCGCCGCTCGTCACGGGCCTCCTGGCGGGCGTGCGCCCCCGCGCGCTGCTCATCGCCGCGCTCACCGTCTTCACCCTCGGCAACGCACTGACCGCGCTCGCACCGGGCCTCGCGGTGCTGCTCCTCGCGCGCGCCGTGGCCGGGGCGGGCGCAGGGGGCTACTCGGCGCTGTCCACGGCGGCCGCCGCGTCCCTCGCGGGGCCGGAGCGGCGCGGGCGGGCGCTCGCCCTGATCATGGGCGGCATGAGCTCGGGCACGGTGCTCGGGGTGCCGCTCGGGGTGCTGCTCGCCGGCCACACCTCGTGGCGGTCGACGATGTGGCTGGTGACCGGGCTGGGCGCGGTGGCGCTCGTGGGGCTCGCCGTGGGGCTGCCCCAGGTGCCGACCGCGCCGCCGGTGCCGGTGCGGGCGCGGCTCGGGGCGCTCGCCGACCGGGCCGTCCTGCCGGTCGTCGGCGTCTCCTTCCTGGGCGCGGTGTCGAGCCTCGGGCTCTACACGTACCTGGCGCCGGTCCTGGAGGCCACCGGCGGTGTCGGCGAGAGCGACGTGGCGCCGTACCTGTGGGCGTGGGGGATCGGCGGGGTCCTCGGCAGTGTGCTCGCGGGGCCCCTGGTGGACCGGTGGGGCAGGCTGTACGCCCTGGTCGCGGGGCTCATGGCGGCCCTGGTGGTGGCGGAGCTGTGCCTGGCGCCGCTGGGCGCGGCGTCCTTCCCCGCGCTCGTGCTCTGGGGCGCGGTCGGCTGGGCCCTGCAAGTCCCGCAGCAGCACCGGCTCCTGGCGCTGTCCGCCGAGCGCGGCACGGTGGCCCTCGCCCTCAACAACTCCGCCCTCTACCTCGGCAGCGCCGTCGGCTCCGGCGCCGCGGGGCTCGCGCTGTCCGCGGGGCTCGGCGCGGCGGAGCTGCCCTGTGTCGCGGCCGGGGTGGCGGCCCTGGGGCTCGCGCTGCACCTCCTCGCGGCGCGTGCGCGGCGCACGGGGCCGCGGCCGCACGGCTCGGACGGCAGCCGCTGCCAGGACGCGCCCGGCGTGAGTACCCTTGGCACCTATGAGCACTCTTGAGCCCGAGCCCGAGCGCGGGGCAGGTACGGGGACCCTCGTAGAGCCGACGCCACAGGTGTCGCACGGTGACGGCGACCACGAGCGCTACGCGCACTACGTCCAGAAGGACAAGATCATGGCGAGCGCGCTCGACGGTACGCCCGTCGTGGCGCTGTGCGGCAAGGTGTGGGTCCCCGGCCGCGACCCGAAGAAGTATCCCGTCTGTCCCATGTGCAAGGAGATCTACGAGTCCATGGGGGCCGGTGGAGACAAGGACAAGGGCGGCAAGGACGGCAAGAAGTAGTCCGTTCCTTCTCCTGGGACGCCGGGCGGGCCGTACGCGGCCCGCCCGGCGTTTTCCATGTCGTTGCGTGCCCCGCAACGGCCCTTTTGCGCCGTGCAATCGCGTGGCAGCCTCAGTCCATGACCTTTGAGCAACTGATCCCGGCGCCCGCACGCGCCGAGGAGCACAGTGGTGACGGATTCGTTCTCGACGGGGCGACCACGCTTTGGGCGGGGGCCGGTACGGAGGGCACGGAGCGGTGGTTGCGGGGCACTCTGGGGGGTGCGCTGCGACTGCCGTTGGCGCCCGGGGCCGAGGGTGCGCCGGGGAGTGTGTCGCTGCGCGTCGACGGGGAGCTGGAGGCCGAGGCGTATCGGCTGACCGTCGCCGCGGACGGGGTGGAGATCCGGGGCGGGAGCGCCGCCGGGGTGTTCTGGGGTGCGCAGACGTTCCGGCAGCTGCTCGGGGCGGACGCCTTTCGGCGGGCGGCCGTCAGGCCGGGGCAGGAGCGCACCGTCGCGCCGGGTGTGGTCGAGGACGCGCCCCGGTTCGGCTGGCGCGGCATGATGCTGGACGTGGCCCGGCACTTCATGCCGAAGGAAGGCGTGCTGCGGTATCTGGATCTGCTCGCCGCGCACAAGCTGAACGTCTTCCACTTCCATCTGACGGACGACCAGGGCTGGCGCGTCGAGATCAAGCGGTATCCGAGGCTCACCGAGGTCGCGTCCTGGCGGTCGCGCACCAAGTGGGGGCACCGGGCCTCGGAGTTGTGGGACGAGAAGCCGCACGGCGGGTTCTACACGCAGGACGACATCCGCGAAATCGTCGCGTACGCCGACTCCTTGCACATCACCGTCGTGCCGGAGATCGACGTCCCCGGCCACTCGCAGGCGGCCATCGCCGCCTACCCCGAGCTGGGCAACGCCGATGTCATCGACACGGCCGCCCTCGGGGTCTGGGACTCGTGGGGCGTCACGCCCAACGTACTCGCGCCGAGCGACACCACCCTCCGTTTCTACGAGGGCGTGTTCGAGGAAGTCCTTGAGCTGTTCCCGTCGACCTTCATCCACGTCGGCGGTGACGAGTGCCCCAAGGAGCAGTGGAAGGACTCGGCGGCCGTCCAGGAGCGCATCGAGGAGCTGGGGCTCAGCAACGAGGACGAGTTGCAGAGCTGGTTCATCCGGCACTTCGACAAGTGGCTGTCCGCGCGCGGGCGTCGGCTCATCGGCTGGGACGAGATCCTGGAGGGCGGGCTCGCGGAGGGCGCGGCCGTCTCGTCCTGGCGCGGCTACGGCGGCGGCATCGCGGCGGCCCAGGCGGGCCACGACGTGGTGATGTGCCCCGAGCAGCACGTCTATCTGGACCACCGGCAGCACGGCGGCCCGGACGAGCCGGTGCCGATCGGGTTCGTCCGCACCCTGGAGGACGTCTACCGCTTCGAGCCGGTGCCGGGCGACCTGACCGCGGACGAGGCCAAGCACGTGCTCGGGACGCAGGCCAATGTGTGGACCGAGGTGATGGAGTACCACGGGCGCGTGGACTATCAGGTCTTCCCGAGGCTCGCGGCGCTCGCGGAGGTCGCCTGGCGCACGCTCCCCGCGCCCGCCGAGCGCGACTTCGCCGATTTCGAACGGCGAATGACCGCCCACTACGCCCGACTTGACGCCCTCGGTGTCGACTACCGCCCGCCGGGCGGCCCGTTGCCGTGGCAGAAGCGTCCCGGGGTGCTCGGACGCCCGATCGAGGGGGCGCCCCCAAACGTGTGAGGTGACACCCCGAGCGCGTGCTCCCGGTGGCCCCCGGTGCGACCGTGGGCCACCAGGAGAAAGCCGTACAAGGATCACCGAAGGGTGGCAATTCCCGCTGACCGGCGAGGGAGTGCGAAAACGGCATATCCCCCAGGTCTGCGGACGAACGTCTCCTAGCGGACCCCCGCGCCGGGGCCCGGTGAAGATGTGCCAGAGTTGCCACGTCCGGGTTGTGAGCACGTACCGTACGGCGGAACAGGCGTAACGGTGAGAACGGCGCGCAAGCTGCCGGGCCATCGGGAAGGGGCAGCCGGTTTTGACCACGCACGCACCGCGGGCGGCGCAGGGGGCGCAGTCTGTGACGCTGCCTGTCACGCTCGACGAGGCCGTCGCGGCGCTCGCCGCCGTGCCCGCAGCCGTGCCCGTCGCGGGCGGCACGGACCTGATGGCGTCGGTCAACGCGGGCCAGCTCCGCCCCGCGTACCTCGTCGGCCTCGGCCGCATCAGCGAGATCCGCGGCTGGCAGTACCAGGACGGGCACGCCCTCCTCGGCGCCGGACTGACGCACGCCCGCATGGGCCGCCCGGACTTCGCCGCGCTCATCCCGGCGCTCGCCGCCGCCGCGCGCGCCGCGGGACCGCCGCAGATCCGCAACGCGGGCACCCTCGGCGGCAACATCGCCTCCGCCGCGCCCGCCGGTGACTCGCTGCCCGTACTCGCCGCGCTGGAAGCCGTGTTGATCATCGCGGGCCCGGGCGGCACCCGCCGAGAGATCCCGGTCTCGCACCTGCTCGCGGGCATGGAGATGCTGGCGCCCGGCGAATTGATCGGATATGTCCGCGTACCGCTGCTGCACGCCCCGCAGGTCTTCCTGAAGGCGACCGGGCGCACCGGACCCGGCCGCGCGACCGCGTCGGTCGCCCTGGTGCTCGACCCGGCGCGCAGGGGCGTGCGATGCGCCGTCGGCGCCATCGCGCCCATGCCGCTGCGGCCCCTGGAGGCCGAGCAGTGGGTGGCCGGACTCATCGACTGGGACGGCGAGCGCGGTCTGGTGCCGGAGGCCCTGACGGCCTTCGGCGAGTACGTCGCCGCGGCGTGCATCCCCGACCACCCGCCCGCCGAGGACGGCACCGCGCAGCCGCTGCCGCCCGCCGTACTGCACTTGCGGCGCACCGTCGCCGCGCTGGCCCGACGAGCACTGGGGAGGGCGCTGTCGTGACCGACGGTCAGAGGAATGGCGCGGGTGGCTGGCAGCCGCACCCGCAGGGCGAGTACGACGCGGACGCCACCGCGTTCGTGCAGCTCCCCGAGGGCGCGGCCGACGCCGTGAGCACCCCGCTCGCCGCCCCCGGACACGGCTACGTACCGCCGCAGATAACGGTCACGCCGACGGCCCCCGACGCCACCGACCCGGCCGCCACGGGCGCGTGGGTGCTGCCGCCCGAGGTGACCGGTGTCGCGCACACCGGCGCGGCGACGCAGGCCGTGAGCTGGCCGGACCCCGGCACGCACCTGGGTGGCCACCAGGAGCAGCAGTTCGCCGCCGAGCCCCGGGTCCCGGACGCGTACGACCCGCGTGCCACGGGCCAGTGGACGTTCCCGGACGCCGTCACGCCCCCGGAGTCGAACGGCGCCCCGGGCGGTGTCCAGAACGGGCACGCGCCCGCCGCGCACGACGTCACCGGGCAGTGGTCCATCCCCGTCGCCGACGGCGACCTGCCGGAGGAGTCCGGCGAGTACTCGGCGTCGTCGCTCGCCGCGGATGGGATCTCCCCTGCTCGAACGGAGTTGGGAGCTTGGGGAAGGGGTGGAACGCCGCCGCCCGCGACGCTGCCCGGCGGTGCGCCCGCGCCCTGGGCCACGTCGTGGCCGACGCAGGCCCCGGAGGCTCCGCAGGCGCCCGAGGCCCCACAGGGCCCGGAGATCCCGCACGCCCCGCAGGCGCCCCAGGCGTCCCCGTACCCGGCAGCGCAGGCGTTCGTGGAGCAGGCGCCCGTCGGGCCGCCCGCCCCCGAGGCCGCGCCCGTGCGGGCCGCCCGCGCCGCCGAGGAGACCCCCTTCGAGCGGACCGCGAAGCTGTTCGTCGTCAAGCAGCGCCCGGACGGCTCCCTGGCGCCCGCGGGGCAGCCGGGTGACGTACCGGACGCACCGGACGCTCCGGATATGTCAGGCGCACCGGATGTACCGGGCGCCCCGGATGTACCGGAGGAAACGGTCAACCCGGTCGATCCGGCCGCCCCGGAGGGCGACTTCGCCCCGGAGGCCGCGGCCGCCGGGCGCCTCGCACCGGCCGCCGACCCCCGGTACGGGTCGGGCCCCGCGTACGACGAGAGCACGTACGAAGAGAACGCGTCGAACGCCTCGTACGACGAGAACGCTCCGTACGAGGAGAACGCCCCGTACGACGTGCACCCCGCGCAGTCGGCGGACCTCGCGCAGCATGCGGACCTCGCCCAGTCGGTGGGCCTCGCGCCCGCGCCCGGCTTCCCGCACCTGGGTGACTCCGCGTACGCGGCGGACCCGGCGCACCCCGCCGACCCCTCGTACGAGCCGGACCCGGCCCTCGCGCCGCACCAGGCCCACCCGGCGGAGGCCGCCCTCGCGGCGCCCCCCGCCCCCGCGGCCGACCTCACCCACCCGGCGGCCGTCGCACCGGCGCCGATCCCGCCCCATGAGGCCGACCCGGCGCACGTACCGGCCCCCGCGCAGGCGGCGGACCCCGCACCGGCGGCCGAGCCGACCCACGCGGTCGAGCCCGCCCACCCGGTCGAGGCGCCCCCCGCCGAGGACCCGGCCCTCGCGGCGCCCCCCGCCCCCGTACAGGAGCCGGACCCCGCCCCCGAGGCGGACCAAGCCCCGGACCCCGAACCCGCGGCGGCGGACCAGGAGCCCGAGGCGGACGGCGACCCGGAGGCGGACGAAGCGGACGAGGCGGACCAGGACCTCGCGGCGGGCCAGGACGCAGAGGACGAGCACGCGACCGAGGCCGACCACGCCGCCGAGGCGGTCCTCGCCCCGGACGCGGCCCCCGATGCGGCCCCCGTCGAGGCCGACGCGGACGCCCCGGTCGCCGAGGCCACGGACGAGGCGCCCGAGGCGGGCGTCCCCGCTCACGACGAACACCCCCTCGTCTCCTACGTCCTGCGCGTCAACGGCGCCGACCGGCCCGTCACCGACGCCTGGATCGGGGAGTCCCTGCTGTACGTGCTGCGGGAGCGGCTCGGGCTCGCCGGGGCCAAGGACGGCTGCTCGCAGGGCGAGTGCGGGGCCTGCAACGTGCAGGTGGACGGGCGGCTCGTCGCCTCCTGCCTGGTGCCCGCGGCCACCGCTGCGGGCAGTGAGGTGCGCACCGTCGAGGGCCTCGCCGTCGACGGCCGCCCCTCCGACGTGCAGCGCGCGCTCGCCAACTGCGGGGCCGTGCAGTGCGGCTTCTGCGTGCCGGGCATGGCGATGACCCTGCACGACCTCCTCGAGGGCAACCCGGCGCCCAGCGACCTGGAGACCCGCCGCGCGCTCTGCGGCAACCTGTGCCGCTGCTCCGGCTACCGGGGCGTGCTCGACGCGGTCCGCGACGTGGTCGCCGAGCGCGAGGCGAAGGGCGCCGCGGCCGAGCAGCAGGACGAGACCGACACCGGCGGCCCCCGCGTACCGCACCAGTCGGGCCCCTACGGCCAGGACGGAGCCCAGGCGTGAGCAACGAGACGTCCGCCGCGCCGGGCGCCGAGCAACTGCCGCACGGCATCGGCTCGTCGCTGCCGTCGGCCGAGATCAGGGCCAAGACGGAGGGCACGTTCCCGTACGCCTCCGACCTGTGGGCCGAGGGGCTGCTGTGGGCGGCCGTCCTGCGCTCCCCGCACGCGCACGCGCGCATCGTGTCCATCGACGTCACGCACGCCGAGGACATGCCGGGCGTCCGTGCCGTCATCACCCACGAGGACGTGCCGGGCAAGCCGCACCACGGCCGCAAGACCGCGGACCGCCCGCTGTTCGCGTCCGATGTCGTACGCCACCACGGCGAGGCCATCGCCGCCGTCGCCGCCGACCACCCGGACACCGCCCGGATGGCCGCCGCCGCGATCATCGTCGAGTACGAGGTGCTCGACCCGGTCACCGACCCGGAGCAGGCCTTCGAGGCCGCGCCGCTGCACCCCGACGGCAACCTGATCCGGCACATCCCGCTGCGCCACGGCGACCCGGAGGCGGCCGGTGAGGTCGTCGTCGAGGGCCTGTACCGCATCGGGCGCCAGGACCCGGCGCCCATCGGCGCGGAGGCCGGGCTCGCGGTGCCGCGCCCGGACGGCGGCGTCGAGCTGTACATCGCCTCCACCGACCCGCACGGCGACCGCGACATGGCCGCCGCCTGCTATGGCCTCACCCCCGAGCAGGTCAAGGTCGTCGTCACCGGCGTGCCCGGGGCCAGCGCCGACCGTGAGGACGCGAGCTTCCACCTGCCGCTCGGCCTGCTCGCCCTGCGCACCGGCCGCCCCGTCAAGCTCACCGCCACCCGCGAGGAGTCCTTCCTCGGCCACGCCCACCGCCACCCGACCCTCCTGCGCTACCGCCACCACGCGGACGCCGAGGGCCAGTTGGTGAAGGTGGAGGCGCAGATCCTGCTCGACGCGGGCGCGTACGCGGACACCTCGGCGGACGCCCTCGCGGCGGCCGTCTCCTTCGCCTGCGGCCCCTACGTCGTGCCGAACGCCTTCATCGAGGGCTGGGCCGTCCGCACGAACAACCCGCCCTCCGGGCACGTGCGCGGCGAGGGCGCCCTCCAGGTCTGTGCCGCCTATGAGGCGCAGATGGACAAGCTCGCCAAGAAGCTCGGCGCCGACCCGGCCGAGCTGCGCCTGCGCAACGCGCTGGCCACCGGCGACATCCTGCCCACCGGCCAGACGGTGACCTGCCCGGCCCCCGTCGCCGAACTCCTCGGCGCCGTCCGGGACTTCCCGCTGCCCGGGCTGCCCAAGGACACCCCGCAGGAGGACTGGCTGCTGCCCGGCGGCCCCGAGGGCGCGGGCGAACCCGCCGCCGTCCGGCGCGGCGTCGGCTACGGCCTCGGCATGGTCCAACTCCTCGGCGCCGAGGGCACCGACGAGGTGTCCACGGCCACCGTGAAGGTCCACGACGGCATCGCCACGGTCATCTGCGCGGCCGTCGAGACCGGCCAGGGCTTCACCACCCTCGCCCGCCAGATCGTCCAGGAGACCCTGGGCATCGACGACGTGCGCGTCGCCCCCGTCGACACCGACCAGCCGCCCGCGGGCCCCAGTTGCCACGGCCGCCACACGTGGGTGTCCGGCGGCGCGGTGGAGCGCGCCGCGAAGATGGTGCGCACCCAGCTGCTCCAGCCCCTGGCGCACAAGTTCGGCATGTCGACCGAGCTGCTCCAGATCGCCGACGGCAAGATCACCTCGTACGACGGGGTGCTCTCCACCACCGTCGAGGAGGCGATGGACGGCAAGGAGCTGTGGGCCACCGCGCAGTGCCGCCCGCACCCCACCGAGCCGCTCGACGCGGACGGCCAGGGCGACGCCTTCGTGGGCATGGCCTTCTGCGCCATCCGCGCGGTCGTGGACGTGGACATCGAGATCGGTTCGGTGCGCGTCGTGGAACTGGCCGTCGCCCAGGACGTCGGCCGCATCCTCAACCCCGCCCAGCTGCGCGTCCGCATCGAGGCAGGCGTCACCCAGGGCGTCGGCGCCGCCCTCACCGAGAACCTCCGCACCCCCCGGGGCCTGGTCCGCCACCCCGACCTCACCGGCTACGCCCTGCCCACCGCCCTCGACGCCCCCGACATCCGCATCGTCAAACTCGTGGAGGAGCGCGACGTGGTCGCCCCCTTCGGCGCGAAGGCCGCGAGCGCGGTACCGGTGGTGACGTCCCCGGCAGCGATCGCCGCAGCGGTGCGGGCGGCGACGGGCCGCCCCGTGAACCGCCTGCCGATCCGCCCACAGGCGGCGGTGGGGGCGGAGCTGGCGTAAGGGTCTCCAGCCCGTCCCACCCGCACTTCCCACCCGTCCGGCGCTTGAGGACGGGGCCGCAGGCCGATCGGCGGCGGCCCGTCCCACCCGCACTCCCAGCCCGTCCGGCGCTTGAGGACGAGCCGCGGAGCGGCGATCGGCGGGGTCCAGGGGCGGCAGCCCCTGGTTACGGGAAGGGGCGGGACCGGGGCGTCCCACGCGGGACCCACCCCCAGGGAAACAGAGAGGAACCCCAGCCCCGACTGGGGTAACTTCGCGCAGATGAACGCCCCCACCACCCCCGAAGGGGTCATCGTCATCACCGGCATCATGGCCGCCGGAAAGTCCACAGTCGCCCAGGCCCTGGCCGAACGCCTGCCCCGCGCGGCACACGTACGCGGCGACGTCTTTCGCCGCATGCTCGTCTCCGGCCGCGAGGAGTACGAGCCCGGCGCGGGCGCCGAGGCGGAGGCCCAACTCCGCCTCCGCTACGCCCTGTCGGCCTCGACGGCCGACGCGTACGCCGAAGCGGGCTTCACCGCGATCGTCCAGGACGTGATCCTGGGCGAGGAGCTGAAGCGGTACGTGGACCTGGTACGGACACGCCCCCTGCACGTGGTCGTCCTGGCCCCGCACCCGTCCGCGGTCGCCGACAGGGAGGCGGGACGAGGCAAGACGGGCTACGGCGAGTGGACGGTGGAGGCCCTGGACGAGGGGATGCGTGCCACCACGCCACGTATCGGACTGTGGCTGGACAGCTCGGAGTTGACGGTGGATCAGACGGTGGACGCGATTCTCGCGCGGCTGCGCGATGCGGCCGTGACCTGAGAGTGGAATGTCTCCGACCGGTGCCGGTCGGGTCGCGATGACGCTCCAGGCGTGCGATCCCCCCATAAATCCCTTTTAGGCGGGGCCAGTTGCAGGGCACCATCGAAGAGTCCCGAACAACTCGGTCACTACGGGGGAGATGTGTCATGGGGGATGACAACGACACGGGCTGGGGCTGATCCCGGCGATACGGAGGGGCGGTTTCCCGCAGGGGGCCGCCCCTCTTCACGTGCGCACGCGCCCACTTGCCCACGTGCTCACGCGCCCTGGCCCTGCCCCCCGGGCGCCTTGCCCTCGATGGTGACCACCGAGCCCGGACTGAGCTTCCCGTAAAGCCACTTGGCGTCCGCCGCACGCAGCCCGAGCCAGCCGTGGGTCACATCGCGCTTGCCCACGGAGCCCTCGTCGTAGGTGAGGGCGACGACGTAGTTGGTGCGGCCGTCGGCGTCGCGCAGTTCGAGGACCCAGTGGAAATACACGTCGTACGTCTCGCCGAGGCCGACGGTCTGGCCGGACAGCTTCGTCGAGCGGTGCTTGGCGACGACCGTCATGCGCCCCGGCTTCGTCGGGTACTTCGCGCGGCCCGACGACAGGGGCAGCTTCCGGCCCGCCACGGACAGCTCCCGCCGGGCGAGGTCGGCGGTGGCGGCGGGCGCGGTGGGACCGGCGGACGTGCTGGGCGCGGCGGGCGGCGCGGGCCGGGAGCCGGAGTCGTCGCCGAGGCCCACGACCAGCCCGGCCACGAGGGCGGCCGCCGCGACGGCGCCCCCGCCCACGAGGGCCGCGTGCCTGCGCCGCCGCCGGGTCCCGGCGCGCCTGCGCACGTCGGCGCCGGTACCGGGGGCGGGGGAGCGGGCGTCGACGGCGAGGGCGTGGAGGGCGGCGGAGAGGTCGGGCCCCGGCCCGGGGGGCGGAGCGGAGACGGGGCCGAGGTTCGGCTCGGGCGCCGAGGGTTCACCGGACACGATCCCGATCCCCCTCCTTCCCGCTGCTCGTCCCGCCGACCGTCCCGTCGAGTACGTGACCCCCGTCGCCCCTGGCGCCCCCGTCGTCCCTGTTGCCCCCGTCGCCCCCGTCGTCCCCGGACAAATGCTTGGCCAGCGCCGCGCGTCCGCGCGAGAGCCGCGCCTTGACCGTGCCGGTCGGGGCGCCGGTCTCGGAGGCTACCTGCTCGACGCTCAGGTCACACAGGTGGTGCAGCACGATCGCGAGCCGCTGCGCCTCGGGCAGCTTCCGCAGCGCCGCGACGAGCGTCACGTGCTCGGGCCCGGGCCCTGCCGTGTGCTCGGGCGGCGGCTCCTTGCGCACCAGCTCCAGCCAGCGCCGGGCCCGCCGCCAGTGGCTCACCGCGAGCCGCATGGCCACCGTGCGGACCCAGGCCTCCGGGGCGTGCACGGCCGCGAAGTCGCGCCGCCGGTCCCAGGCCCGTACGAACGCCTCCTGGACGACGTCCTGGGCCTGCCCGTGGTCGCCGGTGAAGGCGTAGACCTGGCCGACGACGCGCGGGAACGCGGACGCGTAGAACGCGTCGAACTCGTCCTCCGTCATGCCCCCGCCGTTCCTGTCCACGACCGCGACCGTTCGCCGCCCACGTCGTGACCCGTTCCCACCAGCCCCGAATTTCTCCCGCACGCCCCATGCAACCCGCCGGTCTCCGCCGTGCGTATGGGTGGCGTACATGGAAACACACCGGCCCAGGCCGGAACACCACACAGGGGGACCCGATGGCCAGGCGCACCAGAATCCGTCACGTCGTACGCGGGGCGGCGGCCGCCGTGCTCTGCGCGGGCGTCCTCGCGGGCTGCTCGCTGGGTGGTGAGAGCGGGTCGGCGGCGCCGGAGGGGGACGACCGGAAGCCCGCCGCCGAGAAGCCGTCGCCCCGGGCGAAGCCGGTCGTGGAGCCAGTGGCGCTGCGCCGGGGCGGGGTGCGGGTGAACGTGGCGGACGGGCAGCGGGTGGGCGTCGGCATGCCGGTGTCGGTGACCTTCGACCGCCCGGTCCCTGCGGCCGAGCGGGCGGCGGTGGAGCGGCGCCTGAGGGTGCGCGCGAGCACGCCCACCACCGGCTCCTGGAGCTGGGTCAAGGACCGCAACCTGCACGAGGGCCAGCGGGTCGACTACCGCCCGAAGGCGTACTGGAAGCCCGGCACGAAGGTCACGGTCCGCGTGGGCTCGACCGTCGACCGCACCTTCACGGTGGCCCGCTCGCTGCTCGCCACCGTCGACGTCCGGACGCACACGATGACCGTGGTCAAGGACGGCGTGACGCGCCGCGTACCGATCACGGCGGGCGCGCCCGGCATGGACACCTGGAACGGCACGATGGTGGTCTCCGACAAGCAGCGCCGCGTCTTCATGGACTCCCGCACGGTCGGCTACGCGGACGCGTACGCCGGCTACTACAGCTACGCGGTCCACCTCACCACGTCCGGCACCTACCTCCACGAGAACCCGAAGGCCAACACCTACGCGGGCAACTCCAACGTCACCCACGGCTGCATAGGCCTCGCCACGGACGGCACGGCCCGCCGCTTCTACGAAGAGGTGATCCCCGGCGACGTCGTCCGCGTCACCGGCTCCAAGGAGACGGTGGCCCCCGGCAACGGCTACGGCGACTGGAACGTCTCGTGGGCCGACTGGCGAGCGGGCAGCGCCCTGAACTCCTGACCCTTTACGGGGACGTGGAGGCCGTGACCGGAATCGAACCGGTGTGCTTCGCTTTGCAGGCGAATCCCTAAACCACTCGGGCACACGGCCATGTCGTACTGACTCCCTCGACCGTAGGCGCGCCGCCCGCCCCACTCAACCCTGGCGCGGGCGCCGCAACGGGACTGCCATACGGCGTTCATGAACGGGGCCGCGCCGCGGCCGGTGGGCTCGGCCCTCTTCGCAGGCGTCGACCGGGCAACGCTGACTGGGCGAGGCGCCGTGCGGGCGGGTTTCTCGCGAGTCCTCCACCTTTCCCTGGAGGTCCAGGCCTGACCGCATCGCCTGCACGTAAGGTGACTGTCTCGTCGCTGTCCGGTGCCGTCCCGCCTGTGGGATGAGATCGCCTCGGTGGTCGAGGCGTTGGGCCACCAGCAGAAGCGGTGGCGTGTGGCCGCCGGTCTCAGCGCGGGGGAGTTCGGCGAGGCCATCGGGTACGGGGAGGACCTGGTCCGCAAGGTCGAGCGCGGGGCGCGGATTCCGCGCCCGGAGTACCTGGACGCGGCCGACCGGGTCCTCAAGGCCAACGGGTTCATCTCGGCGATGAGGGAGGAGATGGCCAAGGCGCGGTATCCGAAGCAGGTTCGGGAGCTGGCGAAGTTGGAGGAGCGCGCGGTTGAGTTGCTCCTGTACTGCAACCACAACCTGCATGGGTTGTTGCAGACGGAGGAGTACATGCGGGCTCTCTACGACATGAGGCAGCCCGCGCTCACGGAGGACGTGGTGGATCGTGAGGTGGAAGCGCGACTCAGTCGGCAGTCCATCTATGAGCGATCACCGGCCCCGGCGTTCGGCTTCGTCCTGGAAGAGTCGGCGCTGCTACGCCCGCTTGGCGGCGGAATGGTCTGGCGCCGACAGCTCGAACATCTGCTGGAGGTTGGGAGAAACATGACCCTCAACCCCACTGCCAGGGACGCCCGCGAGCTGAAGTGGTTCAAGAGCAGCTACAGCAGCGGCAGTGAGGGCGATAGCTGCGTCGAGGTCGCCCCCACCCTCACCACCATCCACGTACGCGACTCCAAGAACCGCCAAGGCCCCCACCTCGCGTTCGCGGCGGGGGCCTGGCATCAGTTCGTTCAGGCGGCCACGTCGTAGGTGTAGTACCGCGTGTGATCCAGCATGTCGGCCGGGGTGACGTCGCCCCACGGGCGCATCGTGTCGTTCAGGTCGACGACGTCGCGGGTGCCCGAGGCGGGCAGGTAGGGGGAGCCCGGGTGGCGGGACTGCCACTGGGTCCAGAGCTTGTCGACGTAGGCGTGGTGGAGCCAGAAGACCGGGTCGTTGGGGGAGGCGCCGGTGGCCATGTGGCCGCCGACCCAGACGTGGACGCGGTTGTGGAGGTTGACGCCGCGCCAGCCTTCGAGGTGGTTGCGGAAGCCGTCGGAGGCGCTGTTCCAGGGCGCCATGTCGTACGTGGACATGGCGAGGACGGAGTCGACCTCGGCCTTGGTGGGGAGTTGGCGGACGCCCGCGCCGAGGGACCGGCGCAGGAAGTCGCGGCCGTCGACGCGGACGTTGATGCGCCAGCCGTTGCCGGAGGAGGCGAAGGGGCCGTCGGTGACCTGGCTGTCGCGGCTGCGCCCGGTGCCGCCGAGGAAGTCGGGCGCCCAGAGGGACGCGGCCGGGGTGCGGTCGACGGTCCAGTCCCAGTAGGGGAGGGCGACGGAGGCGTCCACGGACTGCAGCGCCTGCTCGAACTGGATGAGGAAGCGGCGGTGCCAGGGCAGGAAGGACGGCGAACGGTGGCCGACGCGGTCGCCGTTGTCGGTGTCGCTCATGATGAAGTCGTTGTGGGTGCTGACGAAGGAGTCGTAGCGCCCGTCGCGCTTGAGGGCGAGCAGCGCGTTCACGAAGCGCCGCTTCTCGTCGGCGGTGAGCTGGGACTGGTTCTTGCGTACGGTCATGGTGGTGCTGCTCCGGTCAGGCGGCGGACGAGAACGAGGACGAGGACGCCGCGGATGCGGGCGGGGCGAGCGGGACGAGCGTGGCGCCCTGGAGCTCGACCACGGCCGCGCGGGCGAGTGCGCGCGGGGTGGCCCGCGGCTCGTAGTGGTTGATGACGCTGATCCACGTGCCGTCGGCGTTGCGCATGATGTGCAGTTCGTCGCCGTCTATGCGGACGGAGTAGCCGGCGCCGTGGCCCCCGTGGGCGCCCGCGTGGTGGCCGCCGTCGTGGGACGGCGCGCCCTGGATGCGGCGGCCGAGGTACACCTCGTCGAAGGCGTCGGGCGCGGCGCCCGGCTGGGCCTGGTCGTGGGCGTGCCGCTCGGTCGGCGTCGCCGAAGCGCGGGCCGCGCCGACGACGGCGAGACCGGCGGCGGCGCTCGCGGCGGCGCCGATGGCCCGGCGCCGGGTGATTCCGTACATGTGCAAAACCCCCAAGTGAACGTGGTGAACGGGCGGTTCCGGTGGTCGGCCGGACTGCCCAGGCCATGCGTACAGGGGGGAGGGCGCGGCGCCGCAATCGGCGGGAAGAGTTGCCCCTTATTACGGACAACTGCGGGTAAATAGTGCAGAGTTGGACGAGCGTAATTCTGCTGCGCATGCGTCCTGGCGGCGAGCAGACCGCAAATCCTGCACCTTGAGTGAGGGTAACGTGAAAGATCTTCACACATGCTCCATGGCGGGTGTGCCTGATCACAGGGAAAAACTGGCCTGAAGGTTCGCTGCCCGAGGGCTGCACGAGACTGGTGTGTGCGGTGTATGGGGGCGAGTGAGTAGGGCGCTGAGTAGGCGTACTCAGGGCTCGGCGCGGCGGGGCGGCGAGTCTTGGCGCATGACTACAGCGCCCCCGATTCCGCCGACGCCCCCGCAGCCGTACGCGCACTACCCGCAGCCGCCGCGGCCCGCGGGCGGCCGCCGGGGCAGGACCACCCTGGTCGTCGTGGTCGTGGTCCTCGCGGTGGTCGCCGCGGGCCTCGGCACCTGGTGGTGGGCGCGGGACGGCGACGGGGGGCCGCTCGCGGGGCGGCCGCGGGTGACGGACGCCAAGGCGGGGATGTCGTACGGGATCCCCGAGGGGTGGGAACGCAACGACAAGAAGGGGGGCTTGATCGGCGCGTTCACGTCGTCGATCGCCTCGAAGGGCAAGGGGCTCGCGGCCTCGGCGGCGGAAGGGAACGAGGAGGAGGGTGGCGGGGTCGTGCTCGCGGGGCGGTCGGGGGCGGTGCCCGAGTCCTCGCTGAAGAGCGAGACGGAACGCGCGGCGCGCTCCAACGCGGAGTTCTTCTACCCGGAAGGATCCTCGGAGTTCAAGGACTCCGAGGCGACCACGGTCGACGGCCGCCCCGCCCACACGGTGGCGCTCGCGGTGCGCGACGGCGAGGGCGGCACGGCCCATCTGCGGCTGACGCTCGTCTCGGTGGACGGCAGCCGGTCCGCGTTCCTGCTGGGGATCGCCACGCCCGGGACGGGCACGGGTCCGTACGCGGACAAGGGGCCGGTGGACGAGGAGACGGTGGACGACGTGGTGGCGAGCGCGGAGCTGAACTGAGGCTCCCCGGGCTCGGCCCTGCCGAACCGCCTTCCGGCTGGCTCAAATTGCACTTGCAATGAACATGCCCGGGCCGTTTGGCTGGACAGTCTGTTGTCTGAGTGACGGGGGAGGAACCACAGATGACGCAGCCGTGGCAGGGTGGGGGATTCGGGCCGCCTCCGGACGCGCGGGGCCCGTACGCGCCGCCACCGCAGGGCGCGTACGACACGCAGCGGCCGTCGGCCGACAACCCGTACGCGCAGCCGCAGGCGGACCCCTACGCCCAGCCGAACGCCCAACCGCCCTACGGCGGTTACCCGCCGCAGTACCCCACCCCCGACGGCGGCGGCCCGAAGCGCAGGGGATGGCTGGTCGTCACGGCCGCCGTGGCCGCCCTCGCCGTGATCGGCGGCGGGGTCTGGTTCGCGGTCGGCAAGGGTGACGGCGACGGGGAGTCGAAGCAGCCCGCCGCCGAGGCCGACCGGAGCGCGGGCGCCGAGCCCCGGCCGAGCGAGACACCGCGCGCGGAGGAGTCGGACGGCGCGGGGGAGTCCGACGACCCGTACGCCGACCCCGACTCCGGGGAGGGCGAGGACGAGCCCGGCGGCGGGCCCACCGGGACCACCCTCGTCGGGTTCTGGCGCTCGGAGAAGCCGGGCGGCGGGATCCTCGGGCTGCGCGACAGCCCCGACACGACGAAGCCGAAGAAGGCCTCGGTCTCACTCCTCGACGACGGCCGCTGCACCGGCCTGCGACGCGTGATCGAGGCGGGCCGCTCGTACCGGATCGGTCTGCTCTGCGAGCGCGACAAGAAGGAGATCTACGGGAACCTCGTCTTCTCCGGCGGCGACACCCTGACCGTCACCTGGGACCAGGGCAGGACCGGCAAGGAGACGTACAAGCGGTTCCTGGACTGGTCGGAGGACGGGGCGGGCGGCGGCGGGGACTCGGGAAGCGGGGGGTCGGGGTCCGGGGGCGCGGGTTCCGGGGACTCGGGGTCCGTGGGGATCTGAGCGCGTGGAGTCGGCGGTACGCGGGGGTGCGGGCGCGCGGAGTCGCGCGTACGCCTGCGCGGGCGTCGGGTCGTACGACCAAGGGACGAGGGGGCGGCCTTCTCCGGACAGGGGTCAAAGTCCGTTGTGGCTCTTACCGTGACTGGCATGACCAGCCCCGACCCGCGCGACACCGATGTCGCCTCCGCCCCGTCCGTCGACACGGACCCGCCCGAGCCGCAAGGCGGTGTCCTCGGCAGGCCGCATCGCGCGCTCAGCATCGGCATCGTCTCCGTCGTCCTGCTCATCGCCTTCGAGGCGACCGCCGTCGGGACGGCGATGCCCGTGGCGGCGCGGGAGTTGGACGGGGTGTCGCTGTACGCGTTCGCGTTCTCCGGGTACTTCACGACGAGCCTGTTCGGGATGGTGCTCTCGGGGCAGTGGGCCGACCGGCGGGGGCCGCTCGGGCCGCTCGCCGTGGGGATCAGCGCGTTCGCGGCGGGGCTCGTGCTGTCCGGCACGGCGGCCGTGATGTGGATGTTCATCCTGGGGCGGGCCGTGCAGGGGCTCGGCGGCGGGCTCGTGATCGTTTCGCTGTACGTCATCGTCAGCCGGGCCTACCCGGAGCGGCTGCGGGCGCCCGTCCTCGCCGCGTTCGCCGCGTGCTGGGTGGTGCCGTCGGTCGTGGGGCCGCTCATCGCCGGGACCGTCACCGAGCATCTCGGGTGGCGGTGGGTGTTCGTGGGGATACCGGTGCTCGTCGTGGCGCCGCTGGTGCTCGCGCTGCCCGCGATACGGCGGACCGCGTCGGGGCCCGTCGACCCCGACGCGCCCGTCGAGGCGTTCGACCGGCAGCGGATTCGGCTCGCGCTGGGGATCTCGGTGGGGGCGGGGCTGCTCCAGTACGCGGGGCAGGACCTGCGGTGGCTCTCGCTGCTCCCCGCCGCGGTGGGCGTCGCCCTCCTCGTCCCCGCCGTCCTCGGGCTGCTGCCGCGCGGCACCTACCGGGCCGCGCGCGGGCTGCCCTCCGTCGTGCTGCTGCGCGGCATCGCGTCCGGGGCCTTCGTCGCCGCCGAGTCCTTCGTGCCGCTGATGCTGGTCACCGAGCGGGGGCTCTCGCCCACGCTCGCGGGGTTCTCGCTCGCGGCGGGGGGTGCTTCGTGGGCGCTCGGGTCGTACGTGCAGTCGCGGCCGGGGACGGAGGTGCACCGGGGGCGGTTGGTCGCCCTCGGGATGGTGCTCGTCGCCGCGGCCATCGCTGCCGCGCCGAGCGTGCTGATCGACGCCGTGCCCGTGTGGATCGTCGCTGTCGCGTGGGGGGTCGGGTGCCTTGGCATGGGGCTGGTCATCGCCTCCACGAGTGTGCTGTTGCTGCGGTTGTCGGCGCCTGAGGACGCCGGGGCGAACTCGGCTTCGCTTCAGATATCCGACGGGCTTTCGAACGTGATTCTGCTGGCTGCGGGTGGGGCTGCGTTCGCCGCTCTTGGTGGGGGGACGGTGGGTGCCGGGCATGAGGTGGGGGAGGCCGGGGGGTCTCATCCGGGGGCGTTCACCGTGGTGTTCCTGCCCATGGCTGTGGTGGCGTTGGTGGGGGTCTGGGTGGCGACGCGGCTGCGTAGTCCCCAGGCCCGCCCCTTCCCGTAACCGGGGGCTGCTGCCCCCTGGGCCCCCGCTTCCCGGCACTCCGCGCCTCGTCCTCAAGCGCCGGACGGGCTGGATGGTTGCCGGGGCGGGCCGGGAGGGTGCGGGGCCGGGAGGCGTGACTGGGACGAGGCAGTCCTGCCGTGCTCGGGTGTGAGACGTGTCCCACCCGTCGCGCCTCCGGGGTCGTCAACCCGATGCCCCGGGGTCGCACCGGTAAGGTGGCCCGGTTGTCATACGTAGCCGTGCCGCCGAACCCGAACGAACCGGAGACCGTGACTACCACCGCCGCCTCCTCGTCACACCACCTTTCCCCCGCGTTCCCGGGCCGCGCCCCCTGGGGCACCGCCAGCAAGCTGCGTGCCTGGCAGCAGGGGGCGATGGAGAAGTACCTCCAGGAGCAGCCGCGCGACTTCCTCGCGGTCGCCACGCCCGGCGCCGGCAAGACGACGTTCGCGCTGACGCTCGCGTCCTGGCTGCTGCACCACCACGTGGTGCAGCAGGTGACCGTGGTCGCGCCCACGGAGCACCTGAAGAAGCAGTGGGCCGAGGCGGCCGCGCGGATAGGGATCAAGCTGGATCCCGAGTACAGCGCGGGACCGCTCAGCAAGGAGTACCAGGGCGTCGCCGTCACGTACGCCGGTGTCGGCGTGCGGCCCATGCTGCACCGGAACCGGGTGGAGCAGCGGAAGACGCTGGTGATCCTGGATGAGATCCACCACGCGGGGGACAGCAAGTCCTGGGGCGAGGCCTGTCTGGAGGCCTTCGAGCCCGCCACCCGGCGGCTCGCGCTCACCGGTACGCCCTTCCGGTCCGACACCAACCCCATCCCCTTCGTCGTGTACGAGGAGGGCAACGACGGCATCCGGCGGTCGGCCGCCGACTACACGTACGGCTACGGGAGCGCGCTGGGCGACGGCGTCGTCCGGCCGGTCATCTTCCTCTCGTACTCCGGCAACATGCGCTGGCGTACGAAGGCCGGTGACGAGATCGCCGCCCGCCTCGGCGAGCCCATGACCAAGGACGCCGTCTCGCAGGCCTGGCGCACCGCCCTCGACCCGCGCGGCGACTGGATGCCGAACGTCCTGAAGGCCGCCGACCGGCGCCTCGGCGAGGTGCGCAAGGCCATCCCGGACGCCGGTGGCCTCGTCATCGCCTCCGACCAGGACTCCGCGCGCGCCTACGCCAAGCTGATCCGGGAGATCACCGGCACCAAGGCCACCCTCGTGCTCTCCGACGACGCCGGGGCCTCCAAGCGCATCGACGACTTCAGCGGCAGCGACGAGCGGTGGATGGTCGCGGTGCGGATGGTGTCGGAGGGCGTCGACGTGCCGCGGCTCGCGGTGGGTGTGTACGCGACGACCATTTCGACTCCGCTGTTCTTCGCCCAGGCCGTCGGGCGTTTCGTGCGTTCCCGGCGGCGCGGCGAGACCGCCTCCGTCTTCCTGCCCACCGTCCCCGACCTGCTCGGCTTCGCCAACGAGATGGAGGTCGAGCGCGACCACGTGCTCGACCGGCCGAAGAAGCACGGCGAGGAGGACCCCTACGCCGAGTCCGAGCAGGAGATGGACGAGGCCAACAAGCAGCAGGACGAGGACACGGGCGAGCAGGAGCAGTTCTCCTTCGAGGCCCTGGAGTCCGAGGCCGTCTTCGACCGCGTCCTCTACGACGGTGCCGAATTCGGCATGCAGGCCCATCCGGGGAGCGAGGAGGAGCAGGACTACCTGGGGATTCCCGGGCTCCTCGAACCCGACCAGGTGCAACTGCTGCTCCAGAAGCGGCAGGCCCGGCAGATCGCCCACAGCAAGAAGAAGCCCGCCGAGGAGGCCGACCTCCTCGAACTCCCCGCCGAGCGGCGGCCCGTGGTCTCCCACAAGGAGATGCTCGAACTGCGCAAGCAGCTCAACACCATGGTCGGCGCGTACTCCCACCAGAGCGGCAAGCCCCACGGCGTGATCCACACCGAGCTGCGCCGCACCTGCGGGGGCCCGCCGAGCGCGGAGGCCACCGCCGGGCAGCTGCGGCAGCGGGTCGCCAAGGTGCAGGAGTGGGCCACCCGGATGCGGTGAGGGGTTCGCCCTCCCGTGCGGGGCCGTTCGCCCTCCCGTGCGGGGCCGTACGCCCGCCCTTGGCGAGCGGTACGCCGCCGGTACTCCGTCCCGTAGGGAATCGTGCGCTCCGCGTGTAGACGTTGTGCACGCAGCGTCCATATGCGACGGGATCTATCGGGATGTTCCGGTCTCTCTTTCCCTCCCCTTGACCGGATTCTGGACGGAGTCTTCCGCTGAGCGGGACGCCCTCGCTACTGTCCCCGCTACACAACGCCCCGTGGCAGCGTCGCCCCGGAGCGCGTCCGGTGCCCGCCGCCAGGGGGCCGTCGACCCTCACCACTAAAGGAGTGGGCGTCGTGACAGCGGAGACATCTCAGACGCTCGACCGAGGACTGCGCGTCCTCAAGCTGCTCGCCGACACCGACCACGGCCTGACCGTCACCGAGCTGTCCAACAAGCTCGGCGTGAACCGCACCGTGGTGTACCGCCTGCTCGCCACGCTCGAACAACACGCTCTCGTACGGCGCGACTTGGGCGGTCGCGCCCGCGTCGGGCTCGGTGTGCTGCGGCTCGGCCGGCAGGTCCACCCGCTCGTCCGCGAGGCCGCGCTGCCCGCCCTGCGCGCCCTGGCCGAGGACATCGGCGCCACCGCCCACCTCACCCTCGTCGACGGCACCGAGGCGCTCGCCGTCGCGGTCGTCGAGCCGACCTGGACCGATTACCACGTGGCGTACCGCACCGGCTTCCGGCACCCGCTGGACCGGGGCGCCGCGGGCAAGGCGATCCTTGCGGCCCGCCAGGCCCAGATCACCGACCCCGGGTACGCCCTCACCCACGGTGAGCTGGAGGCCGGGGCGAGCGGCGCCGCGGCCCCCCTGGTCGGGGTGACCGGGATAGAGGGGAGCGTCGGGGTCGTCATGCTGGCGGACTCGGTGCCGGAGCGGGTGGGGCCGCGGGTGGTGGACGCGGCCCGTGAAGTGGCCGACGCGCTGCGCTGAGGCCGCGCGGGCGTGCGGGGCGATCCCGGCCTCGCGCCCGGGCGGCCCGCCGCGCCGCCGATCGCGGCCTGCGGCCCGGCTCGTCCTCAAGCGCCGGACGGGCTGATTCTCCGCTCGCGTTAGATTGGACGCGTGCTGTCTCGTCTCGCTCGTCTGAGCCGCCCCAAGGCCCTGGCCGTCGCCGCCGTCCCCCTCGTCGGCCTGCTCGCCGTCGTCGCGCTCGCGCCGCTGCCCTTCGCCGTCGCCCAGCCGGGCGGCACCGCCGACGTGCTCGGAAAGTACGAGGGCAAGCCCGTCCTCAAGATCAGCGGAGCGCCGACGCGGGAGACCAAGGGCGAGCTGCGCATGACGACCATCGTGGCGACCGGGCCGCAGATGGACGTGCGGCTCGGCGACGTCATCGACGGCTGGTTCCGTACGGACCGGGCCGTGATGCCGAAGGACTCCGTCTACCCCGACGGCGACAACGTCAAGGAAGTCGAGAAGCACAACCTCGGCGACATGCGCGAGTCCCAGGACGACGCCACGAAGGCGGCACTCGGCCATCTGCGGGCGAACGGCGTGGACGGCACCGACAAGATCGACGTGACGGCCGACCTCGGCAAGATCGGCGGGCCGAGCGCTGGCCTGTTCCTGGCGCTCGGCATCATCGACAAGCTGGACGGCGACGGCAGCGGGGGCGACCTGACCGGCGGCCGCACCATCGCGGGCACCGGCACCATCTCCGCGAGCGGCAAGGTCGGCCCGGTCGGCGGCGTCGCCATGAAGACCCAGGCCGCGGCCCGCGACGGGGCCACGGTCTTCCTCGTGCCCAAGGCCGAGTGCTCGGACGCCGAGGCCGAGAAGCCGAAGGGCCTCCGGCTGGTCCCGGTGACTACGCTGGCGAGTACGGTCGACTCGCTGCGAGCCCTGCAGAAGGGCGAGAAGGTCCCGAGCTGCTGACCAGGAGCAGGCCCAACTCGACCAGCGTCCAGCCCAGTTGGGCACGCAGCGGCGCCTCGCGCGGCTGTCGCCGGGTGGGGGTCGCGCGAGTTAAGTCCGCCGCGCGGGCATGGTGGAGCATCAGATGTACGTCGGGGTGCATCGCGGGGGCCTCTCAGTCCGTGGGCCGGGTCGGGATCAGGTGGCTGTGCAGGCGGACCTTGGCGGTGTTCGGGGTGCCGTCCTCCGGTGCCAACGGTCGGTAGCTCTCGACGAGTTCGTGCATCTTCGCCTTGAGCTCGGCCGCCAGCGCGGGCGTCAGGTTCAGGGTGAAGTCGCTGATGTCCGAGGCCTCGACCCACTCCTCCGACCAGTCCTGCCCGGTGGCGATCCAGGTGGCGACCTCCGCGGCGTGGTTCCCCGCGTGCTCGTGCATGAACGTGGAGTAGGCGCCGCGCACTTCGGGGTCGGCGTCCCGCGCGAAGTCGTTGTCCACGTGCGTGCCGTCGTACGTCGCGCGCCACCACCGCTCGCGGCCCTTGCCGCGCTCCGGGTCGTCCTCGGCGAAGCCGTACTCCGCGAGCTGGCGCAGGTGGTAGCTCGTCGCGCCGCTCGACTCGCCCAGGCGCTCGGCCAGTTGGGAGGCCGTCGCCGGTCCGTCCAGGCGCAGCGAGCCGAGGATCCGCATGCGCAGGGGGTGGGCGATCCCGCGCAGCGCGCGCGGGTCGAGATGGCGGACCTTGCGGTCCGGTGCCGCCTGCTCCGGCGGCTGGGACTTCTCCGTCATGCTCCGCAGCCTACGCATGCAAAGACTCCGTTGCAACGCTTTCTTTGCAACGAAGTCTTTGGAAGCTCCTGGAGGGCGGCGGCACCCGCCACCGCCCCCGGCTACTCCTTGACGAAGCCCTCCTCCACCATCCAGTCCTTCGCCACCTCGTGCGGGTCCTGCCCGTCCACGTCCACCTTCGCGTTCAGCTCCCGCGCCACCGTGTTGTCGAGCTTCTTCGTCACGGGGGCCAGGACGTCGGCGATCTCCGGGTACTTCTTCATGGTCTTGCTGTTGATCTCGGGGGCGGCGTTGTAGTTGGGGAAGAAGCGCTTGTCGTCGGCCATCGGCGTCAGGTTCATCGCCTTGATGCGGCCGTCGGTGGTGAAGACCTCGCCGTAGGTGCAACTGCCCTTCTCGGCCTGGGTGTAGATGATCCCGGTGTCCATCTGCGTGATGTTCCCGGACGGCAGGCTCATGCCGTACTTCTTCTGCATGCCGGGCAGGCCGTCGGCGCGGTTGGCGAACTCGCCCTCCACGCACACCGTGACCGCTTTCGGGTCGGACTTGGACAGGGCGGCGACGTCGGAGAGGGTCTTCGTGCCGTACTTCTTGAGGTTGGACCGGTTCAGGGCCAGGGCGTAGGTGTTGTTCAGGGCCGCGGGCGCCAGCCAGGTCACGCCGTTCTTCGCGTCCGCCTTCCGTACGGCGTCCCACTGCTGCTGCGGGTCCGGGATGGGGGCGGAGTTGCCCAGATAGGTGATCCACGCGGTGCCCGTGTACTCGTACATGCCGTCCGCGTCCCCGCCCTTGACCGCCTCGCGCGCCCCGATGGAGCCCTGGATGCCGGTCCGGTCCAGGACGTCCGCCCCGGCCGCCTGGAAGGCGATGCCCATGATGGCGCCGAGGATCAGCTGCTCGGTGAACTCCTTGGAGGTGACGGTGAGATCGGCGCCCTCCAGGGGCTTGCCCTTCCCGACGATGCCCGGCTTCACGTCGTCCACCATCGGCGACCCGCTGGTGAGCCCGCACCCGGCGGCCACGAGCAGCACCCCGCCCACGGCCGCGAGCGCCTTCGTCCGCGCACTGGTCGCATGCCTCATGACCGCACCTCCAGACCGCGCGGGCTGAGCACCAGCTCGGCCAGCGAGGCCAGCCAGTCCACCAGCAGGGCGAGGACCACCGTCAGGATCGAGCCGAGCATCAGGACCGGCATGCGCTGATTGGTGATGCCCGTCGTGATCAGGACGCCGAGCCCGCCCCCGCCGCCGAAGGTCGCGAGCGTCGCCGTGCCCACGTTCAGGACGAGGGCCGTGCGCACGCCCGCGAGGATCAGCGGTACGGCCAGCGGGAGTTCGACCCTCGCGAGCACCCCGAGGGGGGACATGCCGATGCCGCGCGCGGCCTCCAGGAGCGTGGGGTCGTTGGCGCGCAGGCCCGCGATGGTGTTGGAGAGGACCGGCAGGACGGCGTAGATGATGATGCCCGTCAGGGCCGCCTTCTCGCCGATGCCCATCCAGATGACGAGCAGCGCGAGCAGGCCGATCGCCGGGGTCGCCTGGCCCATGTTGGCCAGGGCCATCGCCACCGGGGCGCCCTTGCGGAAGGCGCGCCGGGTGAGCAGGATCCCCAGCGGGATCGCGATGATCAGCACGAAGAACGTCGAGATCGCCGTCAGCTCGACGTGCTGGCGCAGCGCCTTGCCGACCTGCCCGTTGGACAGCGCGTTCTCGGAGATCGAGTCCAGGTCCGCCTGCTCGAACCAGAGCCAGGTGGCGAGGAGCACGGCCGCGAGGACCGCGGGCAGGACCGTCAGCTTCTGCCAGGTGATCCGGCGCGGCGGCTTCGCCGCGAGGGCGGGCGCGGGCGCCTCCTGCTCGGCCTCGCCCTCGTCGCGGAACGCCAGGCCCTTGACGTCGTGCTCGCCCCGGGGGCGCTCGGGCGCCCTGGCCGCGGCCTTGCGTTCGGGGATCCGGGGCTCGCCCCCGGGCGGCGGCGTCACGCCTTCGCCTCCCCGGCGGTGCCCTCCTGTGCCGCATGCGTCAGCTGCGCGCGCTGCTCCTCCAGTTCGTGCTGGTGCTCCATGGCTTCGAGCCGGTCGGCCTCCAGCATCTCGTGCACGGAGTTCATCAGGGTCTCCATGTCGACGACGCCCGTGTACTCGCCCCGCCGCCCGGTGACGGCGACCCGTCCGGCGTTGTCGGTGAGGACGGCCTCCAGGGCGTCCCGCAGGGTCGCGTCCCGGGTCACCGTGTCGTGCACGAGGGTGCCCGCGCGGGCCAGGGAGCCCTTGGCGCGCATCAGGTCGCCGCGGCGCAGCCACTTGTAGGGGCGGCCGCGCTTGTCGAGCAGGAGCAGCTCGTTGGTGCCGCTCGCGCGCAGCTTGTCGAAGATCTCCTGCAGCGGGTCGTCGACGGTCACCGTCGGTACGTCCGCCATCTCCACGTCGCGTACGCGCGTGAGGTTCAGCCGCTTCAGGGCCGCGCCCGCGCCCACGAAACCGGAGACGAAGTCGTCGGCCGGGTTGGTGAGGATCGCCTCGGGGGTGTCGAACTGCGCGATGTGCGAGCGCTCGCGCAGGACGGCGATGCGGTCGCCCAGCTTGATGGCCTCGTCGAAGTCGTGCGTGACGAAGACGATCGTCTTGTGCAGCTCGTGCTGGAGGCGGATCAGCTCGTCCTGGAGGTGGTCGCGGGTGATGGGGTCGACCGCGCCGAACGGCTCGTCCATCAGGAGCACGGGCGGGTCGGCGGCCAACGCCCGCGCCACGCCGACGCGTTGCTGCTGGCCGCCGGAGAGCTGGCGCGGATAGCGGCCGTGGAACTCGGCCGGGTCAAGGCCCACCAGGTCCAGCATCTCCTCGACCCGTGACTTGATCCTCGACTTCCCCCAGCCGACCATCTTCGGTACCAGGGCAATGTTCTGAGCAACCGTCATGTGCGGGAAGAGCCCGGAGGACTGGATGGCGTAGCCGACCTTGCGGCGCAGCTTCACCGGGTCGATGTCGGTGACGTCCTCGCCGTTGATGCGGATGCGGCCGCTGGTCGGCTCGATCAGACGGTTGATCATCTTCAGCGTGGTGGACTTCCCGCAGCCCGAGGGGCCCACGAAGATGACGATCTCGCCCGCCTTGATCTCCATGTTCACGCTGTCCACGGCCGGGTCGCCGCTGCCCGGGTAGCGCTTGGTGAGGTTCTCGAGCTCGATGGTCGCGCCGGTGGTGGCCGCGGGCGCCGGTTCCTCGGGCGGGGCGGTGGCGGCGGTCGTATCGGACGTCTCAGACACGGATACCCCTCGGAATCGTCAGCCGGCCGATCAGGACGTACACGGCGTCGAAGAGCAGCGCGAGGACGATGATCCCCAGCGTGCCCGCGAGCACTTGGTTGAGCGCGTTCTTGCTGCCCAGCGAGGCGATGCCGCGGAAGATCTCATTGCCGAGGCCGGGCCCCGAGGCGTACGCGGCGATCGCGGCGATGCCCATCAGCATCTGCGTGGAGACCCGGATGCCGGTCAGGATCGGCGGCCACGCGAGCGGCAGCTCGATCCGCACGAGCCGGTGCAGCCGCGACATCCCGATGCCCTTCGCGGCGTCCACCAGCGTCGGGTCGACCCCGCGCAGGCCGACGATGGAGTTGCGCACGATCGGAAGCAGGCCGTACAGGATCAGGGCCGTCACCGTCGGCGCGACCCCCAGGCCCACGACCGGGATCAGCAGACCGATCATGGCGAGCGAGGGGATGGTGAGGATCGTGGACGTCACCGTCGTCGCCAGGTTCCCGGCCCACTCGCTGCGGTACGTCAGGACGCCGATCAGGACGCCGATGGCGGTGGCCACGACCATGCACTGGAAGACGGCGCTCGCGTGCTGGTACGCGTCCATCAACAACTGCTGGTGACGATTGCCGAGGTAGTCCCAGAAGTTCATCTGTGCCGTTCACCTCGCCGAGAGCGCTCGGACGGCGCCGGGAGGCTCCCGGCGCCCGCGTGCCGTACCCGTCGTCTCTACCCAGGTCCTGTGTCGTCGGACGCCTGTTCCACCAGGGGGATGATCCGCAGCGGGACCGGGTTCTCCATGACGATCGCCGTGGAGGCCCGGACGATGCCATCAAAACCCACCACCCGGTCGATCACACGTTGGAGATCGGCGTTCGAGCGGGCCACCAGACGGCAGAGCATGTCCCCGTGACCGGTGATGGTGTGGAGTTCGAGCACCTCGGCCACGGTCGCCAAATGGGCCCGTACGTCCGCGCCCTGGCCCTGTTTGATCTCCAGCGTCGCGAACGCCGTCACCGGGTAGCCGAGCGCCGCCGGATCCACGTCCGGGCCGAAGCCCCGGATGACTCCGTTCGACTGAAGCCGGTCCATCCGCGCCTGCACCGTGCCCCGCGCGACACCCAGGCGCCGGGACGCCTCCAGGACGCCGATGCGCGGCTCCCGCGCGAGCAGCACGATGAGCCTGCCGTCCAAATGATCGATCGCCATGCCGCCTCCCTGATGAGCATCCTGTACAGAACGCCCGCTGGATCGGGTTGGATGCTGGGCAGATTGCCCAGTGAATACGCGAACTATTGCGCATCTTGTGGTTCGGCGGGAGCCTCCCTCTATGACTCAGACCACACACACCACCCCCGAAACCGCGCGCGAGGCCGACCCCTTCCCGGTGAAGGGAATGGACGCGGTCGTCTTCGCCGTGGGCAACGCCAAGCAGGCCGCGCACTACTACTCCACGGCGTTCGGCATGAAACTCGTGGCCTACTCCGGACCGGAGAACGGCAGCCGCGAGACCGCCAGCTACGTGCTGGAGAGCGGCGCCGCGCGCTTCGTCCTCACCTCCGTCATCAAGGCCTCCACCGACTGGGGCCGCTTCCTCGAGGGCCATGTCGCCGAGCACGGCGACGGTGTCGTCGACCTCGCCATCGAGGTCCCGGACGCGCGCGCCGCGTACGCCTACGCCGTCGAGCACGGTGCCACCGGCCTCGAGGAGCCCTACGAGACGAAGGACGAGCACGGCACCGTCGTACGCGCCGCCATCGCCACGTACGGCCAGACCCGCCACACCCTCGTCGAGCGCACCGGCTACGAGGGCCCCTACCTGCCCGGCTTCGTCCCCGCGCAGCCGATCGTGGCGCCCCCCGCCAAGCGGACCTTCCAGGCCATCGACCACTGTGTCGGCAACGTAGAGCTCGGCAAGATGAACGAGTGGTGCGCCTTCTACAACAAGGTCATGGGCTTCACGAACATGAAGGAGTTCGTGGGTGACGACATCGCCACCGAGTACAGCGCCCTGATGTCGAAGGTCGTCGCGGACGGCACCAAGAAGGTCAAGTTCCCGATCAACGAGCCGGCGATCGCGAAGAAGAAGTCGCAGATCGACGAGTACCTCGAGTTCTACGGGGGCCCCGGCGTCCAGCACATGGCGCTCGCCACCAACGACATCGTGGCCACCGTGAAGGCCATGCGGGCCGCGGGTGTCGAGTTCCTCGACGTGCCGGGCAGCTACTACGACACCCTCGGCGAGTGGGCGGGCGAGACCCGTGTACCGGTCGAGATCCTGCGCGAGCAGAAGATCCTCGTCGACCGCGACGAGGACGGATACCTGCTGCAGATCTTCACCAAGCCGGTCCAGGACCGGCCCACCGTCTTCTTCGAGATGATCGAGCGGCACGGGTCGATGGGCTTCGGCAAGGGGAACTTCAAGGCGCTGTTCGAGGCGATCGAGCGCGAGCAGGAGAAGCGGGGCAACCTTTAGGACGGGGTTCGCTGTCGTCCGGGGTGGGGTGGGGTGCTCCTGTCCCGCCGCTGCCGCGGCGGACACCTCCCGCCCGCCCGCCCGTTTACGGGCACGTCATGCCTCGGGCCGCAGCCGGGGCGGCTGCCCGCTAGTGCTGCGGGGGTGGCTTGTCGCCCCCCCCGCTGTGGGCAGCTGGGCCGCCCAGAGGGCGGAACGGGTGGGCACAGCCCCGGTCGACGGTGCCATGACGTAGGGGTTCAGTCGGACTGCCTCGGAGGCTTGGCCGGGCGGGGCAGTTTCGGGATGGGCGCCCCACGCGGCGCGTACACCTGGGCTGGGCCTCCCTCCGGCGGGTCGCCCAGGGACCTCAGGGCGGCGTGGGCCGCCGGTGCTGCCAGGGGCGAGAAGCGGGGGTTGATGCGGAGGGCCTCCGCGAGGTGGCGGCGGGCGGCGCCGTAGTGGCCCAGCTCGCGCTCGATCTCGCCGCGGTGGTACGCGAACAGCGCACTGCGCGGCCCCTTCTTCACGGCGGACTCGACGTGCTTCAGACCCGCCTTGGACTCGCCGGACCGGTGCAGCGCCCACCCCAACGCGTCCGCGTTCTCCGGCGACGCGTGCCGCTTGAACTCCGCGGTGAGCCGCCGCACCGCCGCCTCCGCATCCCCGTGTTCCGCCTCGAACACCCCGAGCACCCGCTCGTCGTTCACCCCGCCGAGACCCCCCTGCCGCACCCGCGCCCGCAGGAGGTCGTACTGGGCGGTCGCGGCGGGCCGCAGCTTGAGGGACTCGTACAACTCGCCGAGTTCCAGGGCGTACTCGGGGGCGGGCCGCCGCACGAGCGCGGCCCGGTACGCGTGCAGGGCGTCCGACGTCCGGCCGAGCGCGGCGAGCGCGCGCCCCTTCGCCGCGAGCGAGGGGTGATGATCGGGGTCGGCCGCGAGCGCCGCGTCGTAGTGGCGCAGCGCGTCGCCGGGTTCGCCCCGCTCCCAGGCCAGCTCCCCGACCCGGTACAGGCAGGCCGCCCGTTCGGCGGGCGTCTCCGCGAGCGCCGCCGCGTCCGAGAGCGCCGCGGCCGCGTCCTCGCGCCAGCCCCGGTCCCGGTAGACGGCCCCGGCCCGGACCCGCGCGGCCGCCGTCCCCGGGCCCAGCTTCCGCACCTTCTCCAGGGCCCGCCCGACCCCCTTGGCGTCGCCGAGCCCCCGGTAGGCGTCGAGGAGGGCCGCGTGCGCCGCCCACCGCCGCGGCGCGAGCCGCACCGCCTGTTCGCCCCACTTCCGCGCGTCCCGGAAGTCGTGCCGGGCGTTGGCGAGGGCCGCGAGGCCGGTGAGGGCGGCCGCGTTCCGTTCGGGCCGGGTCCGCAGCGAGGTGCGCAGGGCCCGCTCGGCCCTCGGGTAGTACGCGGAGTCGGCGGTCCTCAGGCCCCGTTCGACGTACGCGGAACCGAGTACCGCCCATGACTGGTCGTCGCCGGGATGCGCCCGCAGATGGGCCTCGCGCTCACCGATGAGCACCGCGAGATCGGGCATCGCGGCCGGTGCCCCGGCCCCCACCGCGGCCGCGGCCCGCCCGGCGGGCCCCAGTGCGGGCGGCGCGGAGTCCTCGCCCCGGTCGGGCAGGAGGACCAGGACCCCGCCGAGCACGGCACAGCCCGCGACGGCGGCGACGAGCGCGCGCCGCACGGCGGGGGAGCGGCGTGGTCCGGGGCCGCCGTCGAGCGGACCCCGCGCGGTCGCCGAGGTCAGCGACGTGCGGGCGTGCCGCGGGATCCGCACGGCGTCCGAACTCTGCACCGCCGGAGCCGCTGGCGCCGCCGGGGGTGTGGCGGGTGTGGCCCGGGGCGAGTCCTGGGGTGAGGTCTGGGGGGTGTCCTCGGTCTCCATGGCGCTCACTGTGCGTCAATACGAAGAGCACATCCCGGCACGCGAACGGCGTCGCACACGGGTTCACACCGATGGCCCCGAGTGCGAGGCTGTGATCATGAGCAGTGGCACGCACAGCACGCCGGACACCCCCGCCGCACCCGCCGACCTCCTGGACCGCCTCCGCGCCGGGCTCCCCGCCGACGCGCTCCTCACCGACCCGGACGTCACGGCCTCGTACGCCAACGACATGGCGAGCTTCTGCGAGGCGGGAACGCCCGCCGTCGTGGCCCTGCCGCGCACCGTCGAAGAGGTCCAGCACGTCATGCGGACCGCCACCGAGCTGCGGATCCCGGTCGTCCCGCAGGGCGCCCGCACCGGCCTGTCCGGCGCGGCGAACGCGAGCGAGGGCTGCGTCGTCCTCTCGCTCGTCAAGATGGACCGGATCATCGAGATCAGCCCGGTCGACCGGATCGCCGTCGTCGAGCCCGGCGTCGTCAACGCCACGCTCTCCCGCGCGGTGGCCGAGCACGGCCTCTTCTACCCGCCGGATCCCTCCAGTTGGGAGATGTGCACCATCGGCGGCAACATCGGCACGGCCTCCGGCGGCCTGTGCTGCGTGAAGTACGGGGTGACGGCGGAGTACGTCCTCGGCCTCGACGTCGTCCTCGCCGACGGGCGCCTGATGAGCACGGGACGGCGTACGGCCAAGGGGGTCGCCGGATACGACCTGACGCGCCTGTTCGTCGGCTCCGAGGGCAGCCTCGGCATCGTCGTCCGTGCCGTCCTCGCGCTCAAGCCGCAGCCGCCCCAGCAGCTGGTCCTCGCCGCCGAGTTCGGCTCGGCCGCCGACGCCTGCGCGGCTGTCTGCGAGATCATGGAAGGCGGCCATGTGCCGTCGCTCCTGGAGCTGATGGACCGTACGACGATCCGCGCCGTCAACGCCCTCGGCAACATGGGCCTGCCGGAGACCACCGAGGCGCTGCTCCTCGCCGCCTTCGACACCCCGGACCCCGCCGCCGACCTCGCCGCCGTCGGTGCCCTGTGCGAGGCCGCGGGCGCGACCCAGGTCGTCCCGGCGGACGACGCGGCCGAGTCGGAACTCCTCCTCCAGGCACGCCGGTTGTCCCTCACCGCACTCGAAGCGGTGAAGGGCACGACGATGATCGACGACGTCTGCGTACCGCGCTCCCGGCTCGGCGACATGCTCGCCGGGGTCGAGCGGATCGCCGACAAGTACGGACTGACCATCGGGGTCTGCGCGCACGCGGGCGACGGCAACACCCACCCCACCGTCTGCTTCGACGCGGCAGACCCCGACGAGTCACGGCGCGCCCGCGAGTCCTTCGACGAGATCATGGCCCTCGGCCTCGAACTCGGCGGCACCATCACCGGTGAACACGGCGTCGGCGTCCTGAAGAAGGAGTGGCTGGCGCGCGAGCTCGGCCCGGTGGGCGTGGAGATGCAGCGCGCCGTCAAGGCGGCGTTCGACCCGCACCACCTCCTCAACCCCGGCAAGCTCTTCTGATTTTTGCGCCTGAACCGGCGCCGCTCTCGCGGACCAAATTGCTCGCCGTGGGGGTTGCTCAATTGATGGTTGCGGTTCACTCGCCTCCTTCATTCGACTCATCGCTGGGCCACGGGTCGCGCAGCCACAGCTCGTCCGCGCGGCCAGGGGTGGGGGCGAGCAGCTCGGCCAGGCCGTCGTCGATGCCGAGCCGCTCGGCCTCAGAGCCCGGAGGGACCACCCGCAGGGTGCGCTCCAGCCAGGCGGACACGGCGGGCGCCGGCGCCTCCAGGAGGGCGTCGCCGTCGGGCGAGCTGAGCGCCATAAGGACCACGGAGCGGCCTTCGACCTTCGTCGGCCACACCCGCACATCGCCGTGGCCGCACGGCCTGAACACCCCCTCCACCAGGAGCTCCCGGGCGAACGTCCAGTTCACCGGGTTCTCGGAGCCGATGTGAAAGGCGATGTGGACGGCGTAGGGATCGTCGGTGCGGTAGGTGAGCCGGGCCGGGACGGGGATCGCCCGTTCCGGCGAGAGGACGAGTTTGAGCTCCAGCTCGCGTTCCACCACGGTGTGCATAGCTCGTGCGCTTCCTTTCTCTCGCGGCGTACGCGGCCCTTGTGACCGGGTCCGCGCACCGGACCCGTTTCAGGCCCGCAGAGAGTCAGAGCGCGC
Organism: Streptomyces sp. NPDC040610; assembly: GCF_055594065.1. Classification (NCBI taxonomy): domain Bacteria; kingdom Bacillati; phylum Actinomycetota; class Actinomycetes; order Kitasatosporales; family Streptomycetaceae; genus Streptomyces; species Streptomyces sp. NPDC040610. Next base: position 152,349 of record NZ_JBVIXA010000004.1, read on the forward strand.
GGGCGGCCAGGCATTACGCGACTTCGGGAAGATTTTTTTCGCCGGGTACGGCACGGGGCGGGCGGGCGTGTTCGGACGGCGGGGAGGAACCGTGCACGGAAGGGGGCGGTGCGGCGGGAGCCGCCCGACGCGGCGCGCGGGTCTGATAGATGTGGAGCCTCACAAGACCCCCGAGCAGATACGGGACGACGGACATGAGCGCCCCAACCCCGGCCCCCGGCGACGACAGGCCCCGCGAAGGCTACTACCCCGACCCGTCCATTCCGGGATATGTCCGGTACTGGAACGGCGCGGCCTGGGTGCCCGGTACGAGCCGTCCCGCACCGTCCGACGGCGAACCCCTGCCCGCGCCGCCCCGCTCGGCCACCGCGCCCCCGGCCCCGGCGGCGCCCGCGGTCGCGGAGGAGACCGGCCCGGTGTTCTTCGACGAGGAGCCGGGCGGGGTGACGCAGACCGGCCCGGACACGGACACGAACATCGGCCTCGGCTTCGGCCTCGGGCTCGGCGGGGGTGCTGACGTCGAGGCCGGCTCCGGCGCTGGCTCCGGCTCCGGTGCCGGTTCGGGTGCCGGTGGCGGGGACGGGCAGCACGGGGTCAAGCCCGAGCCCGCTTCGGCCTGGCAGGCGGACGCGGCCCGGCAGACGGGGCTCGGCGGTGAGCAGGACCAGCGGGTTTCGTGGGGTGCGGCGGGTGCGGCGGGTGCGGCGGGTGCGGCGGGTGCGGCCGGGGCGGTCGGTGCGCCCGGTGCGCAGGGCCAGTTGGACCCGAGGGACCCGCGCGTGCGGGGCGAGGGGGCGGCGCCCGGCGCGGCGGCGTCGGCGGGGGCGGCCGGAGGGAGCGCGGCCGAGGGGGGTGCGCGGCGCGTACCCGCGCAACAGCAGCCCGGCGCGCGGCAGGAGCCGGGGCAGCGGGAGCAGGCTCCGGCGGCCGTCGGCCGACCCGAGGGGGCCGACGCGGACGGGCCGGGCACGGTGACGTTCCGGGCCGCCAAGCCCGCCGCTCCGAAGCCCGCCACCACCGAGGGAACAGTGACCTTCCGGCGGCCGACGGGTCCGGTGAAACCGGCGGGGGCCGGGACGCCGGACGCGGACGGCGGGACCGAGGGGACGATGGCGATTCGGGCCCTGCGCCCCAAGTCGGGGCAGACGAGGCCCGCTTCCGGCGCCGCTCCTGCGTCCGCGTCCCCTTCTCCCTCGTCCCCCTCGACTCCTCCGTCGACCTCTCCCTCGGCTTCTCCGTCCCCTTCTCCGTCCCTTTCTTCAGCCACGCCTCCCGCCGGTGCGGGTTCCGCTGCCGCCGCGGCCCAGGCGCCGGTGGTGCCGCAGCAGCAGGGACGGGCTCCGCAGGCCGCCGGGGCACAGGAGCAGAGCGCGCCCCCGCAGGCCGGTGCCCAGGCGGGCGCCCGGGCCGGAGCCCAGGGCGGGGTCGCCTCGCCGCTGACGTCGGGCCCCGGCGGCGGGTCGGCCTCCTGGGCCCAGCAGGTGCACCAGCTCGCCCAGTCGCCCGGCCAGGGCCAGTCGGCGCCGCAGGGCGAGGGGCCCGTGCTGCCGTGGAAGCCGGTGGCCGCGGACCCGTTCGCCGCGGTGGTCCAGGCGCAGGCGGAGGCGCGGCCCGCCGCGCTCGGCAGGCGGCTCGCCGCGCGGCTCATCGACACGGTGGTCCTCGCCGCCGTGACCGCGGGGGCGGCGCTGCCGCTCGGTACGCGCGCCGCGGACCACATCGACAGCAAGATCGACGCGGCGAAGCTGTCGGGCGAGAAGGTCACGGTGTGGCTGCTCGACGGGACGACCGCCGGGTACCTCGGCGTCGTGCTCGGCGTGCTGCTGCTCTTCGGCGTGCTCTACGAGGCGCTGCCCACGGCGAAGTGGGGCCGCACCCTCGGCAAGAAGGTGTGCGGGGTCGAGGTCAGGGACATCGAGGAGCACGGGGCGCCTTCGTTCGGGGCGGCGCTGCGGCGCTGGCTGGTGTACTGCGTGCCGGGGGTCCTCGTGGTCGGGGTCGTCGGGGTGCTGTGGTGCCTGTTCGACCGCCCCTGGCGCCAGTGCTGGCACGACAAGGCGGCCGGTACGTTCGTGGCGGGCTGACCGGCCCGGGCCTAGTTTCGGTAGTGGCCCCCACAAGGGGGCCGTAACCCGGACAGCCGCCCGTCGCATGCGGCGCACTCCACTTCGAGGTGCACTCACCCCATGAGCACCGAACCGCCGCAATACCCCAACGTTCCCGACCCCGACGACAACGACCCCTTCAAGAAGCAGCCGCCCCCGCCGTCCGACGGCCCCCCGCCCCCGGGCGCGGGCTCCCCGTACGACCCGCCCCCGCCGGGCGCGGGCGGCGGCGACCCGTTCGGCGGCGGCCCCGGCGGCCCAGGCGGTCCCGGCGGCGCCCCGCCGCCCCCGTACGGAGGCGACCCCTACGGCGGCGGCTTCGGCGGGCAGGACCCCCTCGCGGGCATGCCCCCGCTCGCCGACAGCGGCAAACGCGTCCTGGCCCGCATCATCGACATGGTCCTCGTGGGCGTCGTCGCCGTCCTGCTGTCCCTCCTTTTCGGGACGAACGAGTACGACTGGGACCCGGACAAGGTGGACGCGGGCAGGTCGTTCGGGCAGTCGCTGGTCGCCGCCGTGCTGTACATGGCGTACGACAGCTATCTGATCTCGAAGACGGGGCAGACGCTGGGCAAGAAGTGGCTCGGCATGCGGGTGGCGAACCTCAACGACGGGGCGAACCCGACGCTGCAGACGGCGCTCGTGCGCTCGGCGGTGCTGTGGATCCCGTTCGCGTTCTGCTGCGCCTGCATCTGGACGGCGATCTGCGGCGGCTGGAGCTTCTTCGACAAGCCCTACAAGCAGGGGCTGCACGACAAGGCGGCCAAGACCGTGGTGGTCAGCGTGGGCTGAGCCGCACGAGGGCAGCCGGAAGGCCCGGCGCTGCGGCGGCGCCGGGCGGTGGTCGCGGCGGGTCCGTGGGTGTCACCTGCGCGGGCAGGTGACGCTCAGGGGCCCGCCGGTTCGCGTACGGGCAGCGGGGTGTGCTGCGGGGCGGCGGGGTCGGGGGCGATCACGGTGCGCTGGACCGGGATCCGCTCCTCGAAGTTCGAGGGGGCGGAGACGGCTGCGGGGGCCGGGACCGCGGCGGCGGGCAGGGTCGCGGTGGGCTCCGGGGCTGGCTTGGGCAGGGGCACCGTCAGGGCCACGAGCAGGCCGAGGCCGAGCGCGGCGAAGGCTATGACCGCGACTCCCGGCGCCGAACTCGCCTGCGAGAGCAGCAGCATGGCGAGCGTGGAACAGATGACGGTCGCGGAACCGTAGGTGAGCTGTGCGACGGTCGGACGAGGCATGGGGCGAGGCATGGCGTGATCCGTCCTCGGGACAGCGGATGCGGGGGAAGATCGAGACGCTGCGAGACGATATGGACGTATACGAATCAAAGGGTGCTCAAAGGTGGCGACTTGGAAGCTTCGCCGAGTACCCGTGCGCACCGTCGAAATGACTCTATTCGCCTGCATGCCCGACGGGAACGTGCGGTAAGCGTGACCTAACCCACGGTGCCGGTGCACAGGGGGCGCATGGATTCATGCGTCCCGCCAATTGGACGGTGAGGCGCGCCTGTTGAGGGGACCGGGGATGCCGCGCGTGCGCCGCCGCGGTCACGGTTGATCATGTTCGAATAGCGGGCGCTCGGGTCTGCATAGGGCACTTGGCCTGTTCAAGTCAAGGTCTGTCTTTTCTTCCCTCTCTCCGGTCGAATGTCGTCACTTGTGACGCGCATATCGCGCGCGGACCTCCTCGACCGGGAATTTCGGTCCGTGATGCGGGCGCGGGGGAGGACAGCATCAAGTGACCATCAAGAGACGAACGTTCAGAGCCACCGCGGCAGCGGTGGCTCTCGCGGCGGCGACCGCGACGTTCTCCGCGTACTCAGTGGCGGCGGCCGACGACGGCGGGAGCGGCGACAAGGCGTCCGCGACCGGCAAGGCAGCAGCCATCGACCGCCGGGATCCGGCGGACGCCAAGGCCCACGTCGACCACGACCTAGAGGGCCCGTTCAGCAAGCAGCAGGCCCAGCAGCGCAAGGCCGCCCTGGAGCAGGTCGTCTCCGGCGACGCCAAGGTGCAGAAGCGCGGCGGGTCGAACGTGGTCAAGCTCGACGACAAGAAGTACGTCGAGCTGGGCCGGGAGAAGACCGACAAGATCTTCACGATCCTGGTGGAGTTCGGGGACAAGGTGGACGACACCACCATGTACGACCCCGACGGTCCCGAAGGCCCCGAGAAGCCGATCAAGAAGTACGGCGGCAAGCCCGGCCCCGCGCACAACAAAATAGCCAAGCCGGACCGTGCGAAGGACAACAGCACGGCCTGGCAGGCGGACTACAACAAGAAGCACTTCCAGGACCTGTACTTCGGTGAGGGCAAGGACGCCAAGGGCAAGCCCAAGCACTCGCTGAAGACCTACTACGAGAAGACGTCGTCCGGCCGCTACTCGGTCGACGGCGAGGTCTCGGACTGGGTCAAGGTCGACTACAACGAGGCCCGCTACGGCTCCAACTGGTGCGGCGACTCCAACTGCGCCAACGTCTGGGACGCCGTCCGCGACGGCACCACGGCCTGGGTCAAGGACCAGAAGGCCAAGGGCCGCACGGACGCCCAGATCAAGGCGGACCTCGCCAAGTACGACCTGTGGGACCGCTACGACTTCGACGGCGACGGCAACTTCAACGAGCCCGACGGGTACATCGACCACTTCCAGATCGTGCACGCGGGCGAGGACGAGTCCGCCGGCGGCGGCGCCGAGGGCCCCAACGCCCTGTGGGCGCACCGCTGGTACGCGTACGGCAACGACGCGGGCAAGACCGGCCCCGCCGACAACAAGTCGGGCGGCACCCAGATCGGCGACTCCGGCATCTGGGTCGGCGACTACACGATGCAGCCCGAGAACGGCGGCCTCGGCGTCTTCGCCCACGAGTACGGCCACGACCTGGGCCTGCCCGACCTGTACGACACCACCGGCAAGGCCGAGAACTCCGTCGGCTTCTGGTCGCTGATGTCGGCCGGCTCCTGGCTCGGCACCGGCAAGGACGCGATCGGCGACCTGCCCGGCGACATGACCGCCTGGGACAAGTTCCAGCTGGGCTGGCTCAACTACGACCGGGCGAAGGCCGCGACGACCTCCGAGCACAAGCTCGGCGTGTCCGAGTACAACACCCGGCACCGCCAGGCGCTCCTCGTCGACCTGCCCAAGAAGCCGGTCACCACGACGGTCGTGAAGCCCACCGAGGGCACCAAGCAGTGGTGGAGCGGCCAGGACGACGACCTGCGCAACACGCTCACGCGCGGCGTCGACCTCACCGGCAAGTCCAAGGCCGAGCTTTCGCTGCAGGGTTGGTGGGACATCGAGTCCAACTACGACTGGCTCTACACCGAGGTGTCCACCGACGGCGGCGCCAACTGGACGCCCGTCGACGGCACGGCCGACGGCAAGCAGATCACCCGTGACGCGGGCGACAAGCCGGCCCTGACCGGCTCCTCGAAGAAGTACCAGAAGCTGGTCTTCCCGCTGGACGCCTACGCCGGCAAGAAGATCGACGTCCGCTTCCGCTACGCCACCGACGGCGGCACGGCGCTCAAGGGCTTCACGGCCGACGAGATCACGCTGACCGCGGACGGCGCCAAGCTCTTCGAGGACGGCGCCGAGGGCGACGACAACGGCTGGAAGACGAAGGGCTTCTCGCGCATCGGCGAGTCCTTCACCAAGCAGTACGAGCAGTACTACCTCGCGGAGAACCGCCAGTACGTGTCGTACGACAAGACCTTCAAGGTCGGCCCGTACAACTTCGGCTTCTCCGCGTCGCGTCCCGACTGGGTCGAGCACTACCCCTACCAGACCGGCCTGATGGTCTGGCAGTGGGACACCTCCCAGAAGGACAACAACGTCAGCCAGCACCCCGGCAAGGGTCTGATCCTCCCGATCGACGCCCACGCCAAGCCGATGAAGTGGAAGGACGGCACGCTCCTCCGGAACAAGATCCAGCCGTTCGACGCGCCCTTCTCGAAGTACGCGACGGACGCGTTCACGCTCCACAACGCGGACGTGGCGCTCAAGATCAAGTCCAAGAAGGGCGTCTCGGTCTTCGACGACCGCAAGGGCACCTACTGGTACGCGGAGAACCCCACCGGAAGTGTCAAGGTCACTGACACCAACACCCGGATAAAGATCCTCAAGCAGCCCAAGGACGGCTCGACGATCACGCTCCAGGTGGGCAAGTCCACCAAGTAAATCTCGTTTACACAGGTCAAGCGCCTGTTTATGGCCGATCGGCCGTCGCCCTCTAGCGGGCGGCGGCCGATCGTGTTTGAGTGCGTCCTGTGGTTCTCTTATTGACACGACGTCTCACGGGGGTGTGACAGAGCATGGCCGCAGGAGGCTTCTGCAAGCTGCCCAACGGCAGTGTGGTGGTGGCGCTGACCCTGCCGAGTCCCGGGGTCGGGGGTGGCAGTGTGCGGGTGCTCGTACGTGCCGCCAATCGTGCGCGGGCGCTGACTCGGCTGCGCAATCTCGGGCTCCGGGCGGTCTATCTCCGCGGCAACGCGGAGCCCCCCACTCCCGACGAGGTCACCGCCGTCCTGCACCACCCCGACGGCCTCATATGGCGCACGGCGCCGGGCCACTCCACGTCCGTGGAGGAGCTGTGGCACCCGATCCGGGCACTGCTGAGACGGGGCGCGGCCGCGTAGCCCGGCTGGGAGCCCCCCGATCCCGCCCCTTCTGGGGCTCCGCCCCGGACCCCGCTCCTCAATCGCCGGAGGGGCTAGTTTTGGCGCCGCTGCGGCGAATCTTTCAGCCTGTCCGGCGTTTGAGGACGAGGCGCGAAGCGCCGATCAGCGGGGGTCCGGGGGCGCGGCCCCCGGGTTCGGAGAAGGGGTGGGACTGGGGCGCCCCGCGAAGGTCACACCACCGGCTTGCCGGTCAGTTCGGCGCCTGCCTCGCGGAGCTCGTCCAGGGCCCGCTGGGTGGTCTCCTCGGCCACCCCGGCCGTGAGGTCGAGCAGGACGTGGGTGCGGAAGCCCTCGCGGACGGCGTCGAGCGCGGTGGCCCGCACGCAGTGGTCGGTGGCGATCCCGACGACGTCGACCTCGCGGATCTGCCGGGCCCGCAGCCACTCGGCGAGAGAGGTCCCGTTCTCGTCGACCCCCTCGAACCCGCTGTAGGCGGCCGAGTGCGCCCCCTTGTCGAAGACCGCGTCGATCGCCCCGGACGCCACGGCGGGCGCGAAGTTCGGATGGAACCCGACCCCCTCCGTCCCGGCGACACAGTGCGGCGGCCACGAGTCGACGAAGTCGGGCGCGTCGGAGAAGTGGTCACCGGGGTCGATGTGATGGTCCCGGGTGGCCACGACATGCCGGTAGCAGGGGGAGGCCTGCCCGATGAGCTCGGTGATGGCGGCAGCCACATCCGCTCCGCCGGACACCGCGAGACTGCCCCCTTCGCAGAAGTCGTTCTGTACATCGACGACGATCAGGGCGCGACGCATGGCGGGTTTCCTTCGGCTAGCTGGATGAACCGAGCGTAGAGACTTCCACCCCGTTGCGGGAGAGGGCGGGCGACGCACTCAGGCCAGGTACTCGGTGGGAATGACCGCCTCCCCGCGCGACAGCTGGGTGGCCGAGAGCGGCAGCCGCCCCCGCGCGGCCGCGTGCCGCTCCCGGACCGCGTCGAGGGGTTCGCGGGCGACGACGTCCCCGCCCTTGACCAGCTCGACGAGGAGCTGACGGTCGGCGAGGTCGCTGGGCACGGCCCCGGTGCCGACGACCTCGGCCTCGGCGATCCCGGCGTCGTCGACGCGCCGAGCGGCCCACTTGCGGCCGCCGAGGGACGACTTCCCGCCGAGGGACTTCTTGGCGACGGGTTCCAGGGGCGCCTTGGGGTCGGCGGAGCGGGCGCGGGCGACGAGCTTGTAGACCATGGAGCAGGTGGGGTGCCCGGAGCCGGTGACCAGCTGGGTGCCCACGCCGTACGCGTCCACGGGCGCCGCGGCGAGCGAGGCGATGGCGTACTCGTCGAGGTCGGAGGTGACCACGATCTTGGTGTCGGTGGCGCCCAGCTCGTCGAGCTGCTGGCGCACCCGGTGGGCGACGAGCAGCAGGTCGCCGGAGTCGATGCGGACGGCGCCCAGCTCGGGCCCGGCGATCTCGACGGCCATCCGGACGGCCTCGCCGACGTCGTAGGTGTCGACGAGCAGCGTGGTGCCCCGGCCGAGCGCGTCGACCTGGGCGCGGAAGGCGTCCCGCTCGCTGTCGTGGACGAGGGTGAAGGAGTGGGCGGACGTGCCGACGGTCGGGATGCCGTAGCGGAACCCGGCCGCGAGGTCGGAGGTGGTGGTGAAGCCGCCGACGTACGCGGCGCGCGCGGCGGCGACGGCGGCCAGCTCGTGGGTGCGGCGGGCGCCCATCTCGATCAGCGGCCGGTCGCCCGCGGCGGAGGCCATGCGGGAGGCGGCGGCGGCGATGGCCGAGTCGTGGTTGAGGATGGAGAGGATCACCGTCTCCAGGAGCACGCACTCCGCGAAGGAGCCCTCGACCCGCAGGATCGGCGAGCCGGGGAAGTACGTCTCGCCCTCCGGGTAGCCCCAGATGTCCCCGCTGAAGCGGTACGAGGCCAGCCACTCGAGCGTCGCCTCGTCCACCACGGCGCGCTCGCGCAGGAAGGCGAGGACGCCGGCGTCGAAGCGGAAGTTCTCGACCGCGTCCAGGACCCGCCCGGTCCCGGCCACGACCCCGTAGCGGCGGCCCTCGGGCAGTCTGCGGGTGAACACCTCGAAGACCGAGCGCCGGTCGGCGGTGCCCGACTTCAGCGCGCCCTGCAACATCGTCAACTCGTAGTGATCCGTGAAGAGCGCGGTGGAAGGGACATCCACCGGCAGCCCCAGGTCATGCTCCCCAGAGTTCATGACAAGGATGCTACCCCGCATCTCGTCACTCTGACGATTTCGGGGGTCCGTTTGTGCGGTGGGCCCTCCCGGGTGGCAGCATGGGACAGGTGAGTAGCGCTGCTCCCGTAGAGATCACCCGCCCGGACGCGGAAGAAGAGACCTTCGCGGTCCCCGAGCCGGATGTCCCCTGGATCACGCTCGTACACAACGACCCGGTCAATTTGATGAGCTACGTGACCTATGTCTTCCAGTCGTACTTCGGGTACTCGAAGGACAAGGCCACGAAGCTGATGATGGACGTGCACCACAAGGGCCGGGCCGTCGTCTCCAGCGGCAGCCGCGAGGAGATGGAACGCGACGTGCAGGCGATGCACGGATACGGGCTGTGGGCAACGCTCCAGCAGGACCGGAAGTAGCGACGCGACTGATGCCTGGACACTTCGAACCGATCCCGGGCGGCGGCGCGGCCGTCGCGCTCGACGAGGTCGAGATCTCGATCATCCGCTCGCTCGCCGTGCAGCTCCTGGAGCTGATCGGCCCCGGCGACGAGCCCGCGGGCGACGACGGCGACCCGTTCGCGGAGCTGTTCGCCGAGGGCCCGAGCGAGCCGCCCACCGACCCGGTCCTGAAAAGGCTGCTCCCGGACGCGTACGGCGGCCCCGGCACCGAGTCCGCCTCCCTGGAGAAGGCCGACGAACTGCGGGCGTACTCCGCCGAGTTCCGCCGCTTCACCGAGAACGACCTGCGGGCCCGCAAGCGGGACGACGCGCTCGCCGTGATCCGCTCCCTGGACGCGCTCACCGTCGCGGGCGAGGGCGGCGCCGTCCTGAAGCTGTCCGCGGAGGAGTCGCGCGGCTGGCTCGGCGCGCTCAACGACCTGCGGCTCGCGATCGGCGCCCGGCTCGACGTGACCGACGAGGAGGACACCGACCTCCTCTACCGGCTGCCGGACTCCGACCCGCGCAAGCCGATGGTGATGGCCTATCTGTGGCTGGGCGGGCTCCAGGAGACGCTCGTCGAGACGCTGATGACGTGACGGAGTCCGTACTGTCGACGTGACGGATCCCGCACCGGTGGTGTGACGGTTTCCCGACGCCCGTGTGACGCCCCTTTGAAGATCGCGGACGTCCGCTCAACGGACGCTCAAATCCGGATAACGATCCTGTCACCTCGTTGCCCGCTTATGTAACACCAGGCGATTTTTGTCCGCTTCTTCCTGTGGTGTGCACCACACGTGGCTCATTCGATCACCGTGACGGTCGTGATAAATCTTCACGACCGCTCGGCGACGCCACCCATGTCACCGAGGGCGCTAGAGGCCGGCAGACCGTCGGCGGCACTCCATCACCATCCGGGGGGATCAGGACCTGGTCCGCGGCGAAACCGCAGTTCGCGGCGCGGATCAGCATGGAGAAAGGCGTCACCATGACCTCAGTGCAGGTCGAAGAACACCACGACGGCAATGAGGCCGCGGCGGCCACAGAGGGCGCGTCCGGCGACAACGAGGGCTATCAGCGCGGGCTCGGCGCCCGGCAGATCCAGATGATCGCGATCGGCGGTGCCATCGGCACCGGCCTGTTCCTCGGCGCGGGCAAGGCCATTCACAAGGCCGGGCCCAGCCTCATCCTCGCGTACGCGATCGCGGGCCTCGTCATCTTCTTCATCATGCGCGCGCTCGGCGAGCTCCTGATGTACCGGCCCGTCTCGGGCTCGTTCTCGGAGTACGCCCGTGAGTTCGTCAGCCCGTTCTTCGGGTTCGTGACCGGCTGGACGTACTGGCTCTTCTGGGTCGTCACCGGCATCACCGAAGTCACCGCGGCGGCCCAGTACATGCAGTACTGGACCCATGGCTCCATTCCACAGTGGGCGTACGCGCTGATCTTCACGGTCATCCTGTACGGCGCCAACCTGATCTCCGTGAAGCTCTTCGGCGAGCTGGAGTTCTGGTTCTCGATGGTCAAGGTCACCGCGATCATCGGCATGATCCTGATCTGTGCCGGCATCCTCACCATCGGCTTCTCCGACGCCGGTGACACCGCGTCCGTCTCGCACCTGTGGGACAACGGCGGCTTCTTCCCCAACGGCATCGGCAACACGCTGATGACCCTCCAGATCGTGATGTTCGCCTTCCTCGCCGTCGAGCTGGTCGGCGTCACCGCGGGCGAGTCCAAGGACCCGAAGAAGACCCTGCCCAAGGCCATCAACACCGTGCCGTGGCGCATCGCCGTCTTCTACGTCGGCGCCCTGATCATGATCCTCTCGGTCGTGCCGTGGACGTCCTTCCAGCCGGGCGTCTCCCCGTTCGTCGCCGCCTTCGAGAAGATGGGCCTCGGCGTCGGTGCCGCGATCGTGAACTTCGTGGTCCTGACGGCCGCGCTCTCCTCCTGCAACTCGGGCATGTACTCCACCGGCCGCATGCTGCGCGACCTCGCGCTCAACGGCCAGGGCCCGAAGTTCTTCACCAAGCTCACCAAGAACGGCCTGCCGCTGGTCGGCACCACCGCCTCCGCCGCGCTGATGCTCGTCGGCGTGTGGATCAACTACCAGTGGCCGGGTGAGGCGTTCAACTACGTCGTCTCCTTCGCGACCATCTCCGGCATGTGGGCCTGGATCATGATCCTGGTCTCCCAGATCAACTACCGCCGCAAGGCCGACCGCGGGCTCGTCCCGCAGTCCACCTTCCGCGCGCCGGGCGCCCCGTACACGAGCTGGTTCGCGCTCGCCTTCATCGGCATGGTCATCGTGATGATGGGCATCGACAAGGACGCGCGGATCTCGCTGTACTGCGCCCCGATCTGGGCCGCGATCCTGTGCGTGTCCTACCTGGTCCTGAAGAGCCGCAACCCGGAGGCCGCGGCCTTCAAGAAGCGCGTGCACACCGGCCAGGCCGTTGAGAACGCCGCGAACGCCGCGGACGACGCACCGGTCACCAAGGACTGACCCCGGACAGCTCCTGTCCAGCATGCGGGCGGCCTCGTACCACACTTCGGTACGGGGCCGCCCCGCTGCTTATCCTGGCCGACATGCTGACCATCACCCAGGCCCTCCACGACCAGATCGTCGCGCACGCGCGCAAGGACCACCCCGACGAGGCGTGCGGCGTCGTCGCGGGCCCGGCGGGCAGCGACCGCCCCGAGCGCTTCGTCCCGATGCTGAACGCGGCCCGCTCGCCCACGTTCTACGAGTTCGACTCGACCGACCTGCTCAAGCTGTACCGCGACCTCGACGACCGCGACGAGGAGCCCGTCGTCATCTACCACTCGCACACGGCGACCGAGGCCTACCCCTCCCGCACCGACATCAGTTACGCCAACGAGCCGGGCGCCCACTACGTCCTCGTCTCCACCGCCGACACCGACGACGCGGGACCCTTCCAGTTCCGCTCCTTCCGGATCGTCGAAGGAGAGGTCACCGAGGAGGACGTCAGGGTCGTCGAGGCATACTGAGGCCGAGCTTCACGATTCACGACCCTCGAGGCGGCAGGACCCAGGAAGCCGGTGGAAATCCGGCGCGGTCCCGCCACTGTGACCGGCCGCGCCCCGCGCGCCCGGGAGTCAGGAACTGACCTGCCGCCTCCTCCACATGCACTCAGGGGACGCGGAAATCCCCTGGAGGAGGCCCGCACCCCATGCGTACCCGCGTACGTGCCCTCGCCCTGCCCGCCGCGGCGGCGATCCTGCTGCCGCTCACCGCGTGCTCGTCGTCCTCGTCGTCCGACGACGACTCCGGGAAACCCGACGCCAAGGCCGGATTCCCGTACACCGTCACCAACTGCGGGACGAGGACGACGTACGACGCGCCCCCGAAGCGCGCGGTCACCATGAACCAGCACGTGACGGAGATCCTCCTCGAACTGGGCCTCAAGGACCGCATCGCCGGGACCGCCTACCTCGACGACAAGGTGCTCCCCGAGTACGAGAAGGCGTACAAGTCGCGCCCCGTCCTCGCCAAGGAGTACCCCTCCTACGAGAAGCTCCTCGCCGCCGACCCCGACTTCGTGTACGGCGGTTACGCGAGCGCCTTCGCGGCGGGCGACGGCCGCTCCCGCGACGCCCTCGCCAAGTCCGGCATCAAGACCCGCCTCAACATCGAGGGCTGCGTCAAGAAGCCCGTCACGATGGACGACGTGTACCGCGAGGTGCGCGAGGCGGGCGCGACGTTCGGGGTCAGGGACCGGGCGGAGACGTGGGTGCGCGACGCCAAGGCGGAACTGGCCGCCACGGCGAAGAAGTCGGCGAAGGGCGGCAAGGCCCCCGCCGTCTTCGTCTACGACAGCGGCGACAAGACGGCCTTCACCGCGGGCGGCCGCGGCATAGGCAACGACATCATCGAACGCGCGGGCGCCCGCAACATCATGTCCGACCTCGACAAGCCCTTCGGCGACGCCTCCTGGGAAACGGTGGTCGACCGCCGCCCCGACGTCATCCTGATCTACGACTACGGCGCCTCCACGGTCGCCCAGAAGAAGAAGCGCCTCCTGGACGACCCGGCCCTCAAGGACGTCCCGGCCATCAAGAACAAGCGGTTCGCGGTGCTGCCGCTGTCGGACGTGGTGCTGGGGGTACGGGCGCCGGGGGCGGTGCGGAAGCTGGCGGAGCAGTTGCGGTGAAGGGGGTTCAGCCCGTCCGGCGCTTGAGGGCGAGGCCCGCGGGCGGCACGTATCAGCCCGTCCGGCGTCTGAGGACGAGCGCGAAGCGCGATCGGCGGGGGCCCGTCCCACCCGAGGGACACACCGGCCTCCGCTTCACCGCCGTCGTAGCCACGCTCACCCTCGCCCTCGCGGCAGCGAGCCTCGCGGCGCTCGCCCTCGGCTCCGTACGGATCCCCACCGCCGACGTCGTCCAGATCCTGACGGGCAACGCGGACCCGTCCCCGTACCGCACGATCGTCCTCGACGTCCGCCTCCCACGGGTCATCCTCGGCGCGGCCGTCGGCGCGGGCCTGGCGGTGGTCGGCACCACCCTCCAGGCCCTGGTCCGCAACCCCCTGGCGGACCCGTTCCTCCTGGGCGTCTCCTCGGGCGCCTCCGCGGCAGCGGTCTCGGTGATCGTGCTCGGCCTCGGCGCGGGCATGGCGACAACGGTGACCATCCCGGCGGCGTCCTTCGCGGGCGCGTTCCTCGCCCTGCTCGTGGTGTACGCCCTGGCCCGCGAGCCCGGCGGCGGCTTCACGACGACCCGCCTGATCCTCGCGGGCGTGGCCGTCTCGTACGTCCTGGCGGCCCTGACCAGCCTGATCCTGGTCGTCTCTGCCCGCGCGGACCACCTCAAGGAAGTCCTGTACTGGACCCTGGGCGGCCTGGGCAGCGCCCGCTGGGACATGCTCGCGCTGCCGTTGACGGTCCTGGCCGTCGGCACGGCCCTGCTGATCGCGCTGGCCCGCCCGCTCGACCTGCTCCTGGTCGGCGAGGAGGGCGCGACCGTACTCGGCCTGGACACGGCCCGGTTCCGCGCGGGCGTCTTCGTGCTGACCTCGCTGGTCACCGGCGTACTCGTCGCGCACAGCGGCGCCATCGGCTTCGTCGGCCTGATGGTGCCGCACGCGGCCCGGATGCTGGTGGGCGCCGCGCACCGGGCCCTGCTCCCGGTGGCGGCGCTGATGGGGGCGGTGTTCCTGGTGGTGGCGGACCTCGCGGCCCGCACGGTGGCGGCGCCGCAGGACATCCCGGTGGGCGTGCTCACGGCGCTCACCGGCGGCCCGTTCTTCCTGTGGCTGCTGCGGCGGGGGCGGGCGCGGGAGGGGGTGGAGGCGTGAAGCGACGTACGGACCTGCCGCACACCGAGGCCCTGCCCCGCACCGAGGCCCTGCCCCGCACCGAGGGCCCGCCCCGCACCGAGGGCCCGCCCCGCACCGACGCCCTGCTGAGCACCGAGGACCTCACGTACGAGATCCCCTCGGGCCGCCGCCTGGTCGACGCCGTCTCACTCACCGTCTCCGCAGGTGAGACGGTGGGCCTGGTCGGCCCCAACGGCAGCGGCAAGACGACGCTGCTGCGCTGCGTGTACGGCGCGCTCACGCCCACCGGCGGCCGGGTCCTGCTCGACGGCGCCGACCTGGCGGACGCCGGCGTCAAGGCCCGCGCCCGCCGCATCGCCACGGTCCCGCAGGACGGCCACACGGGCTTCGAGCTCACCGTCCGCCAGATCGTCGCCATGGGCCGCTCCCCGCACAAACGCTTCTGGGAGGGCGACACGGCTGCCGACGAGGAGCTGGTCATCGGCGCCCTGGAGCGGGTCGGGGCCGCCGCCCTGGCCGGGCGCGCCTTCGCGCGGCTGTCCGGCGGCGAGCGCCAACGCGTCCTGACCGCACGGGCGTTGGTGCAGGAGCCGGCCGTCCTCGTCCTCGACGAGCCCACGAACCACCTGGACATCCGCTACCAGCTGGAGATCCTCGGCCTGGTCCGCGGCCTCGGCACGGCCAACCTGCTCGCTCTGCACGACCTGACCCTGGCCGCGTACTACTGCGACCGCCTGTACGTCCTCGACGCGGGCCGCGTCGTCGCCTCCGGCCCGCCCCGGGACGTCCTCACCGGCGAGCTCCTCGCGGAGGTGTACGGGGTCGCGGCGGAGGTGGCGGTGCATCCGGCGACGGGGGCGCCGACGGTGACGTATCTCCCGGGGGCGGCGGGGGTGCCCCGGGCCTGACGCCGGGAACCGCTGCCCCCGACGGCGGGAACCCGCTGCCCCCGACGGCGGGAACCCGCTGCCCCCGACGGCGGGAACCCGCTGCCCCCGACGGCCGGAACGCCCCGCCTCCGACGGCCGGAACACCCCGCCCCTGTCCGGCCGTCGAACGCGATCCGTCCGGCATCCGAGATCACATTCCGGGTCCCGGACCGGGAATCGTTACGATGACCGCATGGTTTCGAACGACGTGAGCATCGATACGACGCCGGGCGCCCTGCTCGTCGGCCGGCTGCACGTCGACCTGTGCCGTCTCGCCAGCGCCATCTGTCGGCCCTGACGGGCGCCGCCCCGCCGCTGCGCCGCGGCGGTGAGCCCCGGCGCCGTACCCGCGGCCCCCGCACCCCGCCGCCCGCCCTCGCGCGGCGCGCTCCGCTCGTACCGCACCACCACCGCACCGCTCCGTACCGCACCGCTCCACCCCGAATCACCCCGCACCACCCACGCAGCCACCCCGCACCACTCCCGATCCACTCCCGACAGGAGCCCTCCGCATGGCCATCGAGGTCCGCATCCCGACCATCCTCCGCACCTACACCGACGGCGAGAAGGCCGTCCAGGGCAGCGGTGACACCATCGCCGCGCTCTTCGCCGACCTCGAGTCGCGGCACGCGGGCATCCAGGACCGGCTGATCGACAAGGACAAGGGCAACACCCTGCGCCGCTTCGTGAACGTCTACCTCAACGACGAGGACGTCCGCTTCCTCGACGGCGTCTCCACCAAGCTCGCCGACGGCGACAGCGTCACGATCCTGCCGGCCGTCGCCGGCGGCATGGCCTGAGGGCCCCGGCTCCCCGATGCGTTACGACTCCCCGCTCGCGGCCGTCGGCAACACGCCGCTGGTCCGCCTCCCGCGTCTGTCGCCGTCCGCCGAGGTCCGGATCTGGGCCAAGCTGGAGGACCGCAACCCGACCGGCTCCGTCAAGGACCGGCCCGCGCTCCACATGGTCGAACAGGCCGAGAAGGACGGCCGGTTGACGCCGGGCTGCACCATCCTGGAGCCCACCTCCGGCAACACCGGCATCTCCCTCGCCATGGCGGCCCGGCTCAAGGGCTACCGCATCGTGTGCGTCATGCCGGAGAACACCTCCCAGGAGCGGCGCGACCTGCTGACGATGTGGGGCGCGGAGATCATCTCCTCACCCGCGGCGGGGGGTTCCAACACGGCCGTACGCGTCGCCAAGGAGCTGGCGGCCGAGCATCCGGACTGGGTGATGCTCTACCAGTACGGCAACCCGGACAACGCGGGCGCCCACTACGCCACCACCGGCCCCGAGATCCTCGCCGACCTGCCCTCCCTCACCCACTTCGTGGCGGGCCTCGGCACGACCGGCACGCTCATGGGCGTCGGCCGCTATCTCCGCGAGCACGCGCCCGACGTCAAGATCGTCGCCGCCGAGCCGCGCTACGACGACCTCGTCTATGGCCTGCGCAACCTCGACGAGGGCTTCGTCCCCGAGCTGTACGACGCCTCCGTCCTCACCACCCGCTTCTCCGTCGGCTCCGCCGACGCGGTGACCCGGACCCGGGAACTCCTCCGCGAAGAGGGCATCTTCGCGGGCGTCTCCACCGGTGCCGCGCTCCACGCCGCCATCGGCGTCGGCCGCAAGGCCGTCAAGGCGGGCGAGCCCGCCGACATCGTCTTCGTCGTGGCCGACGGCGGCTGGAAGTACCTCTCCACAGGCGTCTACACGGCAGCGACGGACGAGGAGGCCATCGCGACGGTCCAGGGCCAGCTGTGGGCGTAGCCCGGCTGGGAGCTCCCCAGTCCCGCCAGGGCCTACCCGGCCAGATACCGCACCTGATCCCACAGCACCGGATCCACCACCCCCGCCCGCCGCCGAAAGTCCCCCACGGGAACCTCCCGCAACTCATCGGTCTCCAGGAAACTGGCCCGCCCGTGCGCGTCCCCGACGGCTCCCGGCGGCAACGGAATCACCCCGGCCCGCTCGTCCCGGTACTTACTGGTGATCTTCGCGACCCGCACGCTGTCCCCGCGGACGACCAGCACAAGACAGGGCCGATCCTTCCCCCCACCCCCACCCTCATAGGGCACCCGCGCCCACCAGATCTCCCCGGCCTGCGGCCGCCCACCCCGCTCCCGCCCCTTGGGCCGCCCGCCCGGCCGCCGCCGAGCGGGCCGCCCGGAACGGGCCCACCCGTCCACGAGGGCAACGAGAAGGGCCAGCACCACCACGGCGGCCAGCGCCGGCCACCACGACGTGTCCATGGCCCCGACGGTACCGGCGCCCCCCGCTCCGCGCCGCCG
Source organism: Streptomyces sp. NPDC040610 (assembly GCF_055594065.1). Lineage (NCBI taxonomy): Bacteria > Bacillati > Actinomycetota > Actinomycetes > Kitasatosporales > Streptomycetaceae > Streptomyces > Streptomyces sp. NPDC040610. The sequence goes on from NZ_JBVIXA010000004.1 coordinate 170,230, forward strand.
CACCCGCCCCCCGTCGGGCACCCCCGAACCAGGTCAGAAGTGGAAACGGCCCGGTCGCTCTTCATGAGCGTTCCGGGCCGTTTTCGTGCTTCGGTGGGCCGTGTGCTGAGCTGGTGCTGACCCCTGCCGGAGGCAAGTTCCCTGGTCAGCCAGGCTGCTGGGAGTACCGCTCCAGCGTTGCCTTGGACATGGACGTATTCATGAGCCGCAGCTCCCAGGGCCCTGTGTTCATGTCGAAGTCCTTGCCGAATCCGACCCACTTACCGGCCATGCGGCGCCCTGTCGGCTCCACGAGCATCTGAATGGCCCCGTGGTACCGCGGGCGCCCTGGTAGTAGCCGCCAGCGGCCGTCTGCTCCGTCCAGGTGCCCGTGACGACGCTCCGGTCCACCGACACCTCGGATGCCGTCGTTAAGGCTGGCCCTGGCGCGGAGTCTGGTGACCCATGACCCCCTAGAACGCGGACTCAACTCCCTCCGCACCTTGCGGCTGTTCCAGCAGGCTTCAACGCCTGGTTGCTCGACTGTGCGCCTGTGGCTCACTGCGATGTGTGCGCGGCCCTGTGGAGGCAGCGTGCCGAAGCGATCGAGCATGACGACCTGCGCGCGGCTGTGAAGGCCGGCACGGAGATCGCCTGGGGGTAATGCCCTGGCTCCGCTCCCATGAGGACCGCAGGGGTGCCGTATTGCCCCTGTGTACGGGTGTCGGCTGAGTCGATCTCTTCAAAATGAACCGCACAGCCGAAGGCCCCGGTACTGATGAGGTGCCGGGGCGCTGATGGTGCAGCTAGCTTTGTGTCGTGCCCGGCAAGCAGCAGCTCGACGAGAACGGGAAGGTCCCGGCCTCGCAGCTCCCGCCGTGTTCTTGCCAGTCACAGACGCACGACAAATGAGACCACTAGAAGTTTGTACAAGGTTTCACCTGCGTCACCACGGCGGGTTTCCTCAAGGTGACATAGGGAGAATCATCATCTCCAGCACTCCTTGGCGGCACGATCCGCTCCTCTGGCGTGATTCTTTTCAATGCTTTCAGGCTGCGTTGCCAGATTGCGCCCCTGCTGTCAGCAAAATCCAAGAGCGTAATGGCTAGAGTCTCGTCTGGGAGCACCTTCCGTTCTCGCCCCCTGTAATCTACGGTCCCCAACTTCGATGAATCGATGATGATGCGCGAGCATGGAGGGATGCTCGCTAATATCATTCTCAGGGGGATCTGCCGCACCGAGATGGCGTCTACTTTCACCCACGCATGTACGACTAGCGAGACGTCAGACACAGGATCCGCAGACCGATTTACTATGTTGTACCGCGAACTGACTTTGGTTCTGCTATCCGTTCCGTAGAAAGTCACCTTGGCGGCCTGGGATTCGGCTTCTTTCTCTGCATCCTGCTGGGACTGCTCTAACTGATCCTCTGCCACACGAGCGCTGTAATACGTGGCGATCCCGGTAAACACGATGCCTCCGACGGCTGCGATGCCAGCGAGGGCGGTCCCGACCTGAACCCACCAGGTGAGGCGTCGCCACCGTCCGCGCTCCGCGGCTTGGTGCTGCGGCTCCTCCCTCTCCCGTGCTCGGACTGCACCAGGCCGCAGCCGTTGCCGTGCCAGACGCAGCCTCACGCGCCGATCTGCACCGCCTGTCGTCACACGTCCTCCTCGACCGAGGCGCCTCCCACTTGCTTCCTGTCCTACACGCATCCGGCCCCCACCGGGGCCCTTTCTCATGCCCTCGGAGGCCTATGCCGTCCACTCAGATCCTGTCGACCGGGGCGGCCTTCGTATCCGTCGCTGTTGCGGCCGTCGTCGTCCTTGTTTCATTCCGCACCAGTGCCGCGCGTGTATGGCGCGAAGAGGCGGAGGCTCAGAAGGAGGCTCCACGTCCTTCCCGGTCGCACTTCCGTCCGGGAGTCCTGCGGGTTCGTCAGCAGGTGCAGAGGCGGAAGGACCAGGAAGGCTGCTCCGGCCAGCCCTCGTGCCGCTCAAGCACCGACAGGCGGGGGAGTGGCGTGACGTGCCCGTACCCGAAGTCGTCGCTGATCGTCTTCGCATCGGCCTCGCTGTCGGCCGGTCTGCCCATCCTGGACGTGTCCCGCTTGCTGGGGCACAAGAGCATCACCACGACCGTGGACATCTACGGTCACCTTCTTCCCGACTCCACGGAGCGGGGAGCCCGCGCGCTGCACGGCGTGCTGAGCCTGGCCGCCTGGAGCGGGGTTCTGCGGCACCGTGCTGACCCGGTGCTGATGTGGGCTGTGCGGGGTTACGCCCACCCCCCGGAACTACGGGGGAAGAGTGACGTGACCGGTGACTTCGCCCACAACGGCCCACGACGGAGGAGCGAGGCGCCCTTTCGCGCTTTACGCTCGACGGACCGCACGCCCCCGTTTCCCCCGATCGCCAGCGTGGAGGTTCCAGCTCTATGAAGCTCACCGTCGTCGGCTGCTCGGGGTCGTTTCCGTCCGCGGACTCGGCCTGCTCGAGCTACCTCGTCGAGGCCGACGGCTTCCGGCTGCTGCTCGACATGGGCAATGGCGCCCTGGGCGAGCTGCAGCGCCACATCGGTCTGTACGACCTCGACGCGATCTTCCTCAGTCATCTGCACGCCGATCACTGCATTGACATGTGCGCGTACTTCGTGGCCCGCTACTACCGGCACGACGGCGGCCGCTGCGCCCCCATCCCGGTCTACGGCCCCGAGGGCACCGAGCAGCGCCTGACCACGGCGTACGCCGACACGCCCTCCGCGTCCTCGATGAGCGAGGTCTTCGACTTCCACACGGTCAAGCCCGGCGCCTTCGAGATCGGCCCGTTCTCCGTGCGTACGGAGAAGGTGTGCCACCCCGTCGAGGCGTACGCGATCCGCGTCGAGCACGGCGGCCGGTCGCTGACGTACTCCGGGGACACCGGCACCTGCACGGCCCTCGACGAACTCGCCGCCGACACCGATCTGTTCCTCTGCGAGGCCGCGTTCACGCACGGCAAGGAGAACATCCCGGACCTGCACCTCAACGGCCGCGAGGCCGGGGAGTCCGCCCACCGCGCGGGCGCCCGGCGCCTGGTGCTCACGCACATCCCGCCGTGGACGGACCCGGCGGTGAACCTCGCCGACGCCCGGGAGGTCTTCACCGGCGGCCCGACGGAGCTGGCGGCGGCAGGGGCGACGTACGAGATCTGAGAGCCGTACGACGACATGGGCCCCCGGAACCGAGAGGTTCCGGGGGCCCAGGTGCTGGTGCGGGGTGAGGCTCACGCCTTGGTGAGGTCCTCGACCTCCTCCTCGGGCTCGCGGCCCGGGGTCGGGAGGTTGAACTTGACGATCGCGAAGCGGAAGACGACGTAGTAGACCGCGGCGAAGACGAGGCCGATGGGGATGATCAGCCAGGGCTTCTCGGCGAACTTCCAGTTCAGGACGTAGTCGATGGCGCCCGCCGAGAACGTGAAGCCGTGGTGCACGCCCAGGGCCCAGGTGACGGTCATGGCGACGGCCGTGAGGATCGCGTGGATCACGTACAGGACCGGCGCGATGAACATGAAGGCGAACTCGATCGGCTCGGTGATGCCGGTGACGAACGAGGTCAGCGCGAGGGACATCATCATGCCGCCGACGACCTTGCGGCGCTCGGGGCGGGCGGTGTGCGTGATGGCCAGGGCCACCGCGGGCAGCGCGAACATCATGATCGGGAAGAAGCCGGACATGAACTGACCGGCGGTCGGGTCGCCGTGCATGAAGCGCTGGATGTCGCCGTGCCAGACGGCACCGGCGGAGTCGGTGAAGGAGCCGATCTCCTGCCAGGCGACGGTGTTCACGAACTGGTGCATGCCGACCGGCAGAAGCGCGCGGTTGACCACGCCGAAGATGCCGGCGCCGACCGAGCCGAGGTCGGTCATCCACTCGCCGAAGTTGGTGATGGCGTCACCGACCGGGCCCCAGGCGAGGCCGAAGACGACACCCAGGGCGGTGCCGATGAAGGCCATCAGGATCGGGACCAGACGGCGGCCGTTGAAGAAGCCGAGCCAGTCCACCAGCTTGGTGCGGTGGAACCGCTGCCAGACCACGGCGGATATGAGGCCCATGATGATGCCGCCGAAGACCTTGGGGTCGTTGTACGTCGCGGCGACGTCCGCACCCTTGGTGATCTTCGCCTCGGTCACCGGGAACGCGGTCAGCACGTTCTTGTAGACCAGGAAGCCGACGAGCGCGGCCAGCGCGGTGGAGCCGTCCGCCTTCTTCGCGAAGCCGATCGCGACACCGATGCAGAACAGCAGCGGCATGTTCGCGAAGACGGCGTCACCGGCGGTGGCGAAGACCGTGGCGACCTTGCCCCAGCCGAGGCCGTCGGCGCCGAACACGTCCGGCTGGCCGAGGCGCAGCAGGATGCCCGCCGCGGGCAGGACCGCGATGGGCAGCTGCAGGCTGCGTCCCACCTTCTGCAGACCCTGCAACACACTTGAGCCCCGCTTCTTCGCGGGCGCCGCCTTGGCGGTGGCCGTACTCATGACTTCCTCCATGTGCGGGTGCTGTCAGGGGACAGTTCAGGGGGTTGCGACAGCATCCAGGTGGTCTACACCACTCAGTGGTGTAGACCTGTTGTAACACGGTCAAGGCGACATAAGGAACCCGCGATTCCTGTGGGGTCGGCCATAACACCGCATCCACGGCGAAAGGCCCCCGGACCATAGGGTCCGAGGGCCTGGCAAAGGGTATCGCGGCAGGTTCCGCTTCCGTGCGTATGCCTGCCTATGCCTTGGTCTGCTCCTCGTCCAACGCCTGTGCCTCCTCTTCCGGTTCGCGTCCCGGAGTGGCCAGGTCGAACTTCTTGATCACGAAGAGGAACAGGAAGTAGTAGACCACCGCGAACGCGAGGCCGATCGGGATGATCAGCCAGGGTTTCGTGGCCAGGCTCCAGTTGATGACGTAGTCGATGAGGCCGGCGGAGAAGCTGAAGCCGTCCTTCACCCCGAGCCCCCAGGTGACCGCCATCGAGACGCCGGTGAGCAGCGCGTGGATCGCGTACAGCGCGGGCGCGATGAACAGGAACGAGTACTCGATCGGCTCGGTGATGCCGGTGACGAAGGACGTCAGGCCGACCGAGAGCATCATGCCGCCGACCACCTTGCGCCGCTCGGGGCGAGCCGCGTGCGTGATCGCGAGGGCCGCCGCGGGCAGCGCGAACATCATGATCGGGAAGAAGCCCGAGGTGAACTGGCCCGCCGTCGGGTCGCCCGCGAGGAAGCGGTTGATGTCGCCGTGGACGATCGTGCCGTCCGCCTTGGTGTAGTCCCCGAACTGGAACCAGACGAAGGTGTTCAGGAACTGGTGCAGGCCGACGGTCAGCAGCGCGCGGTTGGCCACGCCGAAGATGCCCGAGCCCAGCCAGCCGAGGTCCACCAGCCACTTGGAGAAGCTGGTCAGGCCGTCGCCGATGGGCGGCCAGACCCAGACGCACAGGCCCGCGAAGACCAGGCCGACGAAGGCCATGATGATCGGGACCAGGCGGCGGCCGTTGAAGAAGCCGAGCCAGTCGACGAGCTTCACGCGGTGGTAGCGCTGCCAGAACCAGGCGGCGAGCAGGCCCATGACGATGCCGCCGAAGACCCCTGGATTCTGGTACGCGGCCTGCGCCGGGGTGCCGTCCTCGGCCACGCAGACCCCGCTCCACATCCCGGCGCCCGCGAAGTCGGCGCCCGCGGGGCAGTCGTCGGGGAACGCGCGCAGGACCGCGTAGTAGACGAGGAAGCCCGCGACCGCGGCGAGCGCGGTGGAGCCGTCCGCCTTCTTCGCCATGCCGATCGCCACGCCGATGCAGAAGAGGAGCGGCAGGCCGAGCGAGGAGTCGAGCAGGGCGCCGCCCGCGGCCGCGAAGACCTTGGCGACGTTGGTCCAGCCGAGGCCGTCGTCGCCGAAGACGTCCGGCTGGCCGAGCCGGTTCAGGATGCCCGCTGCGGGCAGGACGGCGATGGGCAGTTGGAGGCTGCGGCCCATCTTCTGCAGGCCCTGGAAAAGGCCGTTCCACCACTTCTTCTGGGGTATCGCGGCGGCAGTGGAACTCATCGGCGTTCCTCCCGGAACCGGCCAGGTTTGGCGGTCGTTGAAAACTGGTGTAGACCAGTTGTGGACGGTGGTCGGCACCGCCCCGCCAGGGGTGACACCTTGATCGTCATGATTGGGTACGAGTGCCGTGACCGCCCGCGAAGATGGGCCAACCGTGCGTTACCGTGACAAAGCGGACCTACGGTGTCGTGGCCGCGTCCTTTTCAGAGCAGGGAGAACACCATGGCCAGCAAGGCTGAGAAGATCGTTGCCGGGCTCGGCGGCATCGACAACATCGAAGAGGTCGAGGGCTGCATCACCCGCCTCCGTACGGAGGTCAAGGACCCGGCCCTGGTCGACGACGCCGCGCTGAAGGCCGCGGGCGCGCACGGGGTCGTGAAGATGGGGACGGCCGTCCAGGTCGTCATCGGGACGGACGCGGACCCGATCGCGGCGGACATCGAAGACATGATGTAACGCTTGCGCTGTGCTGTGCCGTGAGGGCCTTGTTCCGCTTGCCGGGACGGGGCCCTCACGCGTGCGGGGGCATCCCCGATCGGGGGCGCCCCCGTCCGGGCCGAGGGGGCGTTCGTCCCGATAGGCTCAAGCGCATGTCTCGTATCGACGGCCGTACCCCCGAACAGCTTCGTCCCGTCAGCATTGAGCGTGGGTGGAGCAAGCACGCCGAGGGCTCCGTCCTCGTTTCCTTCGGTGACACCAAGGTCTTCTGCACGGCCTCCGTCACGGAGGGCGTGCCCCGCTGGCGCAAGGGCAGCGGCGAGGGCTGGGTCACCGCCGAGTACTCGATGCTGCCGCGCTCCACCAACACCCGCGGCGACCGCGAGTCCGTACGCGGCAAGATCGGCGGCCGCACGCACGAGATCAGCCGCCTCATCGGCCGCTCGCTGCGCGCCGTCATCGACTACAAGGCCCTCGGAGAGAACACCATCGTCCTGGACTGCGACGTCCTCCAGGCCGACGGCGGCACCCGCACCGCCGCCATCACCGGCGCGTACGTCGCGCTGGCCGACGCCGTCGCCTGGGCCCAGGGCAAGAAGCTGATCAAGGCCGGGCGCAAGCCGCTCACCGGCACGGTCAGCGCGGTCTCCGTCGGCATCGTCGGCGGCGTGCCGCTGCTCGACCTCTGCTACGAGGAGGACGTGAAGGCCGACACCGACATGAACGTCGTGTGCACCGGCGACGGCCGCTTCGTCGAGGTCCAGGGAACCGCCGAGGCCGAGCCGTTCGCCCGCGAGGAGCTGAACGCGCTGCTCGACCTGGCCGTCGGCGGCTGCGTCGACCTCGCCGCGTACCAGAGCGAAGCGCTCGAAGCGGTCAAGTAGGGCATAACGTCGGGCGCGGCCCAAGTGGCGCGCGGTGCGGTCGAGTTGGGTGGGGGCGCGGGCGGTGCGCGGTTCGGTTCGCCCGGCGTGGGAAGCAACCCTCGGGGCCCGGACGGGCGTTCTTACGGATGCGGGCGTACGGGCCAAGCCGTGCGTCCGTCCGCAACGGGGAGGGAATTCCGCATGGCCGCGCGCCACCGCCGTACCGCTACCGCCATCATCACCGCTCTGATCGCAGTTCCGGCGGTCTCCGGCCTCGTGGCCTGCGACCCCGTCGACAAGGCCGTCGACTGCGTCAAGACGGCCGACGCGATCCACGACAACGTCCAGGACATGCAGGAGGCCGCCCAGGACGCCGCGCTGAACCCCGGCAAGGCCGACGACGCGCTGGACGACATCGAGGACAACCTCGACGACATCCGCGACAAGTCCGACGACGCCGACGTGGACAAGGCCCTGGACCACCTGGACAAGGCCGTCGACAACATCCGCGACGCCTCCAAGGACGGCGGCGACAAGTCCCCCGACCTCAGCCCGGCCGTCGACGCGGCCAAGGAGCTGACGAAGGTCTGCACCGACTGACCCGGCCGACGGCGCGCCCCGTCCGGGGCGCCCCGGCGGGAGACATGGCCAGAGGCATGGCGGGGAGGCACGGCGGGGGACACAGCGCGTGTCACGCCGACGGGACGGGGCGCGCCGGAACGGGCCGGTCGCGGGGCCGCGATACTGGTCCCATGACCCGCCTCATCCTCGCCACCCGCAACGCCGGCAAGCTCGTCGAGCTCAAGGCGATCCTCGCCGACGCCCGGCTCGACCACGAGCTCGTCGGCGCGGACGCCTACCCGGAGATCCCCGACGTCAAGGAGACCGGCGTCACCTTCGCCGAGAACGCCCTCCTGAAGGCGCACGCCCTGGCCAAGGCCACCGGGCTTCCCGCCGTCGCCGACGACTCGGGGCTCTGCGTCGACGTGCTGAACGGCGCCCCCGGCATCTTCTCCGCGCGCTGGGCGGGCCGCCACGGCGACGACCGCGCCAACCTGGACCTCCTTCTCGCCCAGCTCGGCGACATCGACGACCCGCACCGCGGCGCCCACTTCGCGTGCGCGGCGGCCCTCGCGCTGCCGGACGGCACGGAGCGGGTGGTCGAGGGGCGGCTGCTCGGCACCCTGCGGCACACTCCGGCGGGCACCGGCGGCTTCGGCTACGACCCGATCCTCCAGCCCGAGGGCGACACCCGCACCTGCGCCGAGCTGACGGCGGACGAGAAGAACGCGATCAGCCACCGCGGCAAGGCGTTCCGCGCGCTGGTCCCCGTGGTGCGCGAACTGCTCGGCTGAGCCGCGGACACGGCGAGCCGGACACCGGACACGGCGAAGGGCGCCCCCTCGGGGGCGCCCTTCGTGCGCGTGCGGCCGGAGGGACTCGAACCCTCACGGGTGTTACCCCACTGGGACCTAAACCCAGCGTGACTGCCAGTTCCACCACGGCCGCGTGCCGCGCCCATCGTAATCGCCGCCCGGCCGGAGCTGCCGGGGGAGTCAGAACTTCGGCGCCGTGGCCTGCGCCTCGACCAGTTCGGCGGCCTCCTCCTTGCTCTCCACCGACGGCGGCGAGCCGCTGAGGGGTCGCTGCGCGGTCTCCTTCATGCAGGCCACCGCGATGATGCCGACGACGGCGGCGGCCATCGCGTAGTACGCGGGCATCATGTCCGTACCCGTGACGCTGATCAGCGCGGTGATCACCAGCGGCGCGGTGCCGCCGAACAGCGAGGCGGACAGGTTGTAGCCCACCGAGAGGGAGCCGTAGCGCACCGGGGTGGGGAACAGCGCGGGGAGCGTCGCCGACATCGTGCCGAGCAGGCACACCAGGGACAGGCCGAGCATCAGCATGCCCGCCGAGACGGCGACCAGGGCGCCCTGCTTGATCAGCAGGAAGGCCGGGACCGACAGGACGAGGAAGCCCACCATGCCCGTCATCAGGAGCGGCTTGCGGCCGTAGCGGTCCGACAGGACGCCGATCCGGTTGATCACCAGCATCAGGACCACCATCGTGGCGATGAGGATCAGCAGCCCGTGGGTGTCGTCGTAGCCGAGCTCGTCGGTCAGGTACGTCGGCATGTACGACAGGAGCATGTAGTCGGTGATGTTGTACGCGCCGACGAGGGCGATGCACAGGATCAGCGTCGGCCAGTACTCGCGGAAGATCTTCGCGAGGTCGCCCTTGGCGGAGGTCTCGACAGCGGAGGCCGCCTCGGTCGCCGAGTGGTACGTCTGGTCCTCCAGCTTCTGGAACGCCGGGGTCTCGTCCAGACGCAGCCGCAGATACAGGCCGACCAGGCCGAGCGGGCCGGCGACCAGGAACGGGATCCGCCAGCCCCACGCCTCCATGGCGCCGTCGTCCAGCGTCGTGGTCAGGATGGTGACCAGGCCCGCCGCGCCCACGTACCCGGCGAGGGTGCCGAACTCCAGGAAGCTGCCGAAGTAGCCGCGCCGCTTGTCCGGCGCGTACTCGGCGATGAACGTGGAGGCGCCGCCGTACTCACCGCCCGTGGAGAAGCCCTGCACTAGCCGGAAGAGGATCAGCAGCACCGGGGCCCAGAAGCCGATGGTGGCGTAGCTCGGGATCAGGCCGATGGCGAAGGTGCCGACCGCCATCAGGATCATCGTCAGGGCGAGGACCTTCTTACGGCCGATCTTGTCGCCCATCGGGCCGAACACCATGCCGCCGAGCGGCCGCACCAGGAACGAGACCGCGAAGGTGGCGAACGACGAGATCAGCTGGGCGGTGTCGTTCCCGGACGGGAAGAAGACATGCCCGATGGTGACGGCCAGATAGCTGTAGATGCCGAAGTCGAACCACTCCATGGCATTGCCGAGCGAGGCCGCTTTCACCGCACGCCGCACGGCCGCCTCGTCGGTCACCGTGATGTCGGTGCGCCGCAAGGGCGGGTTCCGGCGCCGTCTGATGGCCCGGAACAGCGTGCGGTGACGTTTCACCGCCGCCGGGTCGGTACCGGGCAGAACGTCGGCCTCGGGGTCGGCCGGGTGCTGGCTGGCCGCCATGGAGCTGATCCTTTCGCTGACGATGGTCCACGGGATCACTTGCTCGCACTCCGCGAACGCAAACGAAAGCCCCCCCGTGAGGGGGGCTTTGTCACATCCGCGGGCGGCGGCCGGGCCGGCGCCGGGCCGGGGGGATCAGACCCCCAGGTCCCTGATGATCTTGGCGACGTGGCCGGTGGCCTTCACGTTGTAGAAGGCGTGCTCGACCTTGCCCGCCTCGTCCACGACGACCGTCGAGCGGATCACACCGGTCACCGTCTTGCCGTACAGCTTCTTCTCGCCGAAGGCGCCGTACGCCTCCAGGGTCTCCTTGGACGGGTCGCCGACCAGCGTGACCTTCAGGTTCTCCTTCTCGCGGAACTTGGCGAGCTTCTCCGGCTTGTCGGGGGAGACGCCGATGACGTCGTAGCCCGCGGCCGCCAGCACGTCCAGGTTGTCGGTGAAGTCGCAGGCCTGCTTGGTGCAGCCGGGGGTCAGGGCCGCCGGGTAGAAGTAGACGATGACCTTGCGGCCCTTGTGGTCCGCGAGGGAGACGTCCTTGCCGTCGGCGTCGGGCAGGGTGAAGGCGGGGGCGGTGTCCCCGGGCTGAAGTCGCTCGCTCATTTACGGTCTCCTCGCAGGCAGCACGCGCGGGCGCGCACGCATCAGGGATGTGGTGACGGAGTCGAGCGTAATAGGGGTGCCATGGGGTGCGACGGGGGTGAAGCTGACAGACTGTGGAACGACCAGTACCCAGTACACGGAACACACCCACGGAGGCAGCGCGGTGTCGGATGCGGATGCCAGGACCCCTGCGCAGATCGAGGCGGACATCAAGCGCCGGCGCGACCAGCTCGCCGAGACCCTCGACGAGATCGGGGTGCGGGTCCACCCGAAGACGATCGTCGGGGACGCCAAGGCCAAGATCGCTTCGAGCGTCGACCAGTCGCTCGGGCGGGCCTATGTCGGCGCGAATCGCCTCGTCTCCGATGTGAAGGCCCAGTTCGTCGCCGAGGACGGTGCGCCCCGCGTGGAGCGGATCGTGCCGGTGGCCCTGGTCGTGGTGGGCCTGGTGGGGCTCCTCGCGGCGGGCTCCAGGCGCCGCAAGGGCTGACCCGGAGGCGTACAAGGCGCGCGGGGGCAGGTAGGTTCGGGGCGTGAGCGCCAAGACATCTGAACCAAGCACCCACGACGACAAGCTGCCGATCCGGATGCTGCACGACCGTGTGCTCGTGCGTCAGGACACCGCGGAGGGCGAGCGGCGCTCCGGCGGCGGCATCCTGATCCCCGCGACCGCGGCCGTCGGCAAGCGCCTGGCCTGGGCCGAGGTGGTCGCCGTGGGGCAGAACGTGCGCACGGTGGAGCCGGGCGACCGGGTCCTGTACGACCCCGAGGACCGCGCCGAGGTCGAGGTGCGGGGCGTGGCGTACGTCCTGATGCGCGAGCGCGATCTGCACGCCGTGGCCGCGGACCGCTTCGAGGGGTCCGAGGACTCCACCGGGCTCTACCTGTAGCGCCCGGGGCCGGGCGGCCCCGGCCCGACGCAGCCGAGAAGGGGCTGGTGACCATCGTCACCGGCCCCTTTCGCATGCCCTTTGCTACCTTGGAAGGACCCCGACGAGACGCGCCGTACCGGGATCCGCAAAGACGACGCACCCCTGAAGTCCCTTTTTCGGAGGTGCCGTCATGGCCTGGGTCCTGCTCATCGTCGCCGGTCTGCTTGAAGTCGGCTGGTCGATCGGCATGAAGTTCACCGAGGGTTTCACCCGCCTGTGGCCGAGTGTGTTCACCGGCGCGGGCATCGTCGCCAGCATGCTGCTGCTGTCCTACGCCGCCAAGACCCTGCCCATCGGCACGGCCTACGGCGTGTGGGTCGGCATCGGGGCCGCCGGAGCCGCGGTGGTCGGCATGCTCGCGCTCGGCGAGCCCGCCACCGCCGCCCGGATCTTCTTCGTCTGCCTGCTGCTCGTCGCCGTCGTGGGTCTGAAGGCGACGAGCGGCCACTGAGGCAGGGGGTCAGTCGCCGCGGCCGCGTGGCCCGGTGGTCGTCCCCTGGGTGAGCCCGCCCAGGGCGCCTTGCTGGCCGCCCTGGTCGGTGCCGCCGTCCGCGGCGCCCCCGTCGTCTCCGCCGCCGGTCGGCCCCTGGCTCTGCCCCTGCGTCTGGCCCTGGTTCTGGCCCTGTGTCTGGCCGCCCTGGTCCTGCCCCCCGGTCGGCCCCTGGTTCTGGCCGCCCTGGTCCTGACCGCCGGTCGGCCCCTGGTTCTGGCCCTGGTTCTGCCCCTGGTTCTGGCCGCCCTGGTCGCCGCCGCCGTCCGCGGCACCGCCGTCCGTGCCGCCGGTGTCCTCGTCGCCGCCGGTCGCGCCGCCCGTGTCCTCGTCCGGGTCCGGCTCCTCGGCGCTCTGCGACGGGTCGGGCTGCACCGGTACGTCCGCGCCCGGCTCCAGCTCCAGGTCGAACTCCTTCGCCGGCTTGCCCTCCAGGGCGTCCTTGGTGAACTGCGCCCAGACCCGCGCCGGATAGCCGCCGCCGTTGATGCGCCGCTCGCCGAGCGCGCCGTACAGCGGCGTCTGCGCGGCCGTCTGCGGGTCCTGGCCCATCACGGCCACGACCGTCGCCAGGTCCGGCGTGTAGCCCGCGAACCAGGCCGCCTTGTCCTCCTCGGCCGTGCCCGTCTTGCCCGCCGCCGGGCGGCCCGCGGCGAGCGCCTCGGTGCCGGTGCCGGAGTCGACGACGCTGCGCAGGATCGACGTGGTGGTGTCCGCGGCCTCGCGGCTCACCGCCGTCTTCTCGCCCCGCTCCGGCAGCGCGACGTCCTCGCCGTCCTTGGTGATCTTCTCGACGAGCGTGTACGAGCCGTGCTGGCCGTGGTTCGCGAGCGTCGCGTACGCCTCCGTCATGTCGAGCACGGACGCCGTGGACGGGCCGAGCGCGATGGACGGGGAGGCCGTGAGGTCCGGGGTCTTCTCCGGCACGCCGAGCGCGACCGCGGTGTCCTTGACCCGGTCGGAGCCCACGTCGACGGCCATCTGCGCGTACACGGAGTTCACGGACTTGTCCGTGGCCTCGCGCACCGTGATGTCGCCGTACATGCCGTCGTCCTCGTTGGCGGGCGCGTACTGGCCGCCGTCCCAGCCCTGCACCGGGCGCCGGTTGTTGCCGTCGTAGATCGTGTTCGGCGTGATCGGGGTGCCGGACTGCGTGGTCGAGCCGTTCTGCACGGCCGAGGTGAACACGAACGGCTTGAAGGTCGAGCCGACCTGGTAATCCCGTCGAGTGGCGTTGTTGACGAACTGCTTGGTGTAGTCGATGCCGCCGTACATCGCGACGACCTTGCCGGTCTTCGGGTCCACGGACGCGCCGCCCACCCGCACGTTCCGGTCGATCTTGCGGGCCTTCTTGTCGAGCTTCGACATCACCTGGTCGTCGACGGCCTTCACGAACGCGTTCTGCCGCGGCTTCTGCAGGGTGGTCGTGATGCGGTAGCCGCCCTTGCTGAGGGCGTCCTCCTCGATGATCTTGTTCTCGATGAGGTAGTCCTCGACGGCCTTGACCACATAGCCGCGCTGCCCGGACAGGTCCTGGGTGCCCTTGGCCTGGTCCGGCATCGGGAACTTCTGCTTCTTGCGGTCGGCGGAGGGCAGCCAGCCCTCCTTGACCATGCCGTTCAGGACGTAGTTCCAGCGGCCCTGCGCGGCGGTCTTGTTCTCCGGGTGCGTCGCCACGTCGTAGGCGTTCGGGGAGTTCACGAGGGTGGCGAGGTACGCGCCCTGGCCGACGCTCAGGTCCTCGACGTCCTTGCCGTAGTACGCCTGCGCGGCGGCCTGGACGCCGTAGGCGTTGCGGCCGAAGTAGCTGGTGTTCAGATAGCCCTCGAGGATGTCGTCCTTGCTCACCTCGCGGTCCAGCTTGATCGAGATGAAGAACTCCTTCACCTTGCGGGTGACCGTCTGCTCCTGGCCCAGGTAGTAGTTCTTCACGTACTGCTGGGTGATCGTCGAGCCGGACTGCTTGCCCTTGCCGGTGACCGTGTTCCAGGCGGCTCGGAGCATCGCCTTCGGGTCGACGGCGGACTCGCCGTAGAAGTCCCGGTCCTCGGCCGCGAGCACGGCGTGCTGCACGTGCTTGGGGACCTTGGACAGAGGGACGTTCTCGCGGTTCGCGCCCTTGCTGTCGCGGGCCAGCTCGCTGCCGTCGGCGTACAGGTAGACGTTGGCCTGCTTGGTGGCCAGGGCGTTCGCGGGCGGGATGTCGATCAGCAGATAGCCCGCGGTGAACCCGCCCACGCACAGCAGGACCACGAAGATGAACCCGGCGAGCACCATCCGCCAGGTCGGGAAGAGCCGCCGCCAGCCCTTGCGCTTGGGGCGCTTCTTCTTGCCGTTCTTGGCCGCCTTGCCGGTGGCCCCGTCACCCGGGGCACCCGCGGCCGCCACGGACGCGGCGGTGCCCTCGGCCCCGGCGGCACCCTGCTCGGGCTCGCGCGGCGCCCAGCCCTGGCGCTGCTGGCCCTGGCCCTGGCCCGGTCGCGGTCCCGGCCCCGGAGGGACGGCCCGCAGCTGCTGGGTGGAGGGGTCGGGGGTGCCCTGGGGCGAGCCCTGGGGCGCGGCGCCCTTGGGGCGGCCGAGCGGGCGGAGCTGCTGGGTGGAGGGGCCGCTGTCGGGAGTGCCGGAGCTGGGTGTGCCCTTCGGGGGTGTCGGGCGGTCGGCCGGGGTGCGGTCGCCCGGCTCGCCGCCCGGAGCGCGGTCGCCCGGCGCGGGGTCGCTCGGCCGGGAGGCCCGCTCGGCCGGTTCCTCGGCGGGCCCGTCCTGCCGGGCAGCGGGTTCGCTCCGCCGGGCGGCGGGCTCCTCCTGCCCGTCGCCCGGCTGACGCTGTGGCTCGTCGCTGCTCATGTCTCGCGGAACTCCCGGTTCGCGTCGTACATCTCGTACGCCTCATACATCCAGTACGCCTCGTACGACCCATTGCACACTGTCGCCGCATGCCTTTCAGGCCAGGCACGCTCCGTGGGGCGAAATTGCCTGGCACGGTCGGCCCCGACCGCACTAGGCTCCTGCGCTTTGGTCCGGGCGCTGGCCCGGGCGCGGTGGCCTGGAGCGGTACGAGGCTCTCTGAAAGGGATGTTCGTGAGATCAGGACGGTTCCGCCTGTACGCGGCCGTCGCCGCCGGCAGCTTCCGGCGGTTCGCCACGTACCGGATCGCGACCTTGGCCGGTGTGTTCACCAACACTGTCTTCGGAGTGATCCTGACCTACACCTATATTGCCCTGTGGGACGAGAAGCCTGGACTTGGAGGATACGACCAGGCGCAGGCTCTCACGTACGTGTGGCTCGGGCAGGGGCTCCTGACGACCGTCGCGGTGATGGGCGGCGGCTTCGAGGACGAGCTGATGCGGCGCATCCGCACGGGTGACATCGCCATCGACCTGTACCGCCCGGCCGACCTCCAGGCCTGGTGGCTCGCGGGCGACCTGGGCCGGGCGCTGTTCCAGCTGCTCGCGCGCGGCGTGGTGCCGATGCTGTTCGGCGGGATCGTCTTTCAACTGGCTCTTCCGGGCGATGTGTTGACGTGGCTCGCGGCGGCGGTCGCCGTGCTGCTCGCGGTGGTGGTCAGCTTCGCGCTGCGGTTCCTGGTGGCGCTCAGCGCCTTCTGGCTTCTCGACGGCACCGGCGTCGCCCAGATGGCGTGGCTCGCGAGCACGTTCTTCTCCGGGATGCTGCTGCCCCTGAACGTCTTCCCCGGCGCCCTCGGCGAGGTCGCCCGCGCGCTGCCCTGGTCGGCGCTGATCCAGGTGCCCGCCGATGTGCTGCTCGGCGAGCGCTCGGGCGTCGCGGAGCTGGCGGGGACGTACGCCTTCCAGGCCGGGTGGGCCGTCGTGCTGCTCGCCGCGGGACGGGTGCTCCAGGCCGTGGCGACGCGGCGGGTGGTGGTGCAGGGTGGCTGAGGGGACCCGGCGGGGGGAGCGGCGGGGCGGGGGGCCGGTGGGTCCGGCCGGTCCGGGGGACCGGCCGTCCGGGCTGCGTGCGGGGACCGCCGACGGGCCGCTGGACCGGGCCGGGGACGGGCTGCGCGCCTACCGGATGATCACCGCCATGTGGATCCGGTCCACCCTCGCCTACCGCGCGTCCTTCGTCATGACGGCCCTCGGCAACCTCACGGCGACCGCCCTCGACTTCGCCGCCATCCTGCTGATGTTCTCCCAGGTCGACGTGCTCGGCGGCTACCGGCTCCCCGAGGTCGCCTTCCTGTACGGCGCGGCCTCCAGCGCCTTCGGCCTCGCCGACCTCGCCATCGGCTCCATGGACCGGCTCGGCAGACGGGTGCGCGACGGCACCCTCGACACGCTCCTGGTGCGGCCCGCGCCGGTGCTCGCGCAGGTCGCGGCGGACCAGTTCGCGCTGCGCAGGCTGGGGCGGGTGGTGCAGGGGCTCCTGATCCTCGGGTGGGCCTGCGCCGCCGTCGACATCGCCTGGACGCCCCTGAAGGTGCTGCTCGTCCCGCTGATGCTGGTCAGCGGCGCGGGGATCTTCATGGCCGTCTTCGTGGCGGGCGCGGCCTTCCAGTTCGTCGCGCAGGACGCCTCCGAGGTGCAGAACGCCTTCACCTACGGCGGCAACACGCTCCTGCAGTACCCGCCGACCGTCTTCGGCAAGGACCTGGTGCGCGGCGCCACCTTCCTGGTGCCCATCGCCTTCGTGAACTGGCTGCCCGGCCTGTACGTGCTCGGCCGCCCCTATCCGCTCGGCCTGCCGTCCTGGGCCGCCTTCACACCGCCGCTGGTCGCCGTCGCCTGCTGCGCGCTCGCGGGCCTCGCGTGGCGCGCGGGACTCCGCTCTTACCGCAGCACAGGGAGCTGATACGTCATGAGCACAGGGAGCCGATACGCCATGGACACGGTCCCGGGCCCCGGCCCGGACGCCGACTTCATCGCGCTCGACGGGGTCGAGAAGATCTTCGACGTCCGCAGGAAGACCGGTTTCCTGCGCCGCGAGCGGCACCAGGTGCGGGCCGTCGACGGCATCACCTTCCGGGTGCCGCGCGGCGAGATGGTCGGCTACATCGGGCCCAACGGCGCGGGCAAGTCCACCACCATCAAGATGCTCACCGGCATCCTCACGCCCAGCGGCGGCCGCCTCAGGGTCGCGGGCATCGACCCGGCCCGCGAGCGCACCCGGCTCGCCCGGCGCATCGGCGTGGTCTTCGGCCAGCGCACCACCCTGTGGTGGGACCTGCCCCTCATCGACTCGTACCGCCTGATGCACCGCATGTACCGCATCCCCGACCGGCGCTACGCCGAGAACCTCGACCGGTGCGTCCAACTCCTCGACCTCGGCGAGCTGTTGGACGTGCCCGTGCGTCAGCTCTCCCTCGGGCAGCGGATGCGCGGCGACATCGCCGCGGCGCTCCTGCACGACCCCGAGGTGCTCTACCTCGACGAGCCGACCATCGGGCTCGACGTCGTCAGCAAGGCCAAGGTCCGCGGCTTCCTGCGCGACCTGAACGCCGGGTCCGGCACCACCGTGCTCCTGACCACCCACGACCTCACCGACATCGAGCAGCTGTGCAAGCGCGTCATGGTCATCGACCACGGGCGTCTGATGTACGACGGGCCGCTGGCCGGGCTGCACGAGGTGGGCGCGAGCGAGCGCACCCTCGTGGTCGACCTGGAACGCGAACTTCCGCCCCTGGAGGTCGAGTCGGCCCGGGTCGTGAAGGTCGAGGGGCCCCGGCAGTGGCTGGCGTTCCCGGCCGCCGCGTCGGCCGCGCCGCTGGTCGCCGCGGTCGCGGAGCGCTATCCCCTCGTCGATCTGTCCGTGCGCGAACCCGACATCGAGGCCGTGATTGCCAAGATGTACGCGGACCGGGGGACCTCGTAGGCTGCGGGTGCTGCGCATTTCCGGGGCGCCCCCCGGGTCCCCAGCAGGAGAAGCAGGTTGGCCGGATTCGCCGGCACGGACATCACGAGGTGACCTCAGCATGACGGACGCCGGGCCCACGCCACCGCCGGACGAGCCACCCGTATCCGGACGGGACGACTCCGGTTCGCCGCCTGCTGTCCGGGCGACCCCCGGCGAGGTGGCTGCCGCCGAGCTGCGGGCCTCCGACGCCGACCGGGAGAAGGTCGCCGACGTGCTGCGCGAGGCGTTGGCCGAGGGGCGGCTCGACATGGAGGAGTTCAACGAGCGCCTCGACGTGGCCTATCGGGCCCGTACGTACGGCGAGCTCGCCCCGCTCACCCGGGATCTGCCGTCCGGGGGCGCGCCCGGGCCCAAGGTGTCCATGGTCAAGCGGTCCGGGGGCGAGGACAGCGACGAGATCGACTGGGACGAGCGGGTCGTCGGGGGCGAGCCCTCGTCCAGTGGGGCCGTCGCGATCTGGGGCGGGTTCAACCGCAAGGGCGGGTGGACGATCGGGCGGCTCTTCACGTCCTTCGCGATGTGGGGTGGTGGGGAGATCGATCTGCGCGAGGCGCGGTTCGCCGAGCGGGACGTCGTCATTCGGTGCTTCGCCCTCATGGGCGGGATCCAGGTCACCGTGCCGCCCGAACTCAACGTCACCGTCAAGGGCTTCGGGATCATGGGTGGCTTCGGGGACGACGCCACCGGGCCCGGTACGCCGGGGTCGCCGCGCGTCGTCGTCACCGGGTTCGCCCTCATGGGCGGGGTCGCCGTCGAGCGGAAGCTGCGCAAGCAGGAGCGGGCCCGGCTGAAGGCCGAGCGGCGGGAGTTGCAGGCGCGGCGCCGGGAGGAGCGGCATGCGCTGCACGAGCGGCGCCGCGAGGACTGGCGTGCGGAGCATGAGCGGAGGCGGGAGGAGCGGCGCAGGGACTGACCTTCGCGGGGCGCTCTGGCCGTTGTCCCGTGCGGGTGGGTGGGAGTGAGCCTGTCCGGCGTTTGAGAACCAGGCGCGGAGCGCCGCATCGGGGGCGGGTGGTCCCACCCGCACGGGGTGGTCCGGCGCGGGTCCCGGCGGGCTAGAGCTCTGCGGCCGAGGAGCCCTTCAGGTCGGCCGGGTTGAACGCCTGGCCCATCCGGCGGAACCCCTCGTCGCTGGGGTGCAGGCTGTCGCCGGAGTCGTACCGGTCGAGCAGGGCCCGCGGATCGTAGGGATCCCGCAGCGCCTTGTCGAAGTCGACGACCGCGTCGAAGACCTTGCCGGAGCGGATCTCCTTGTTGACGGCCTGCCGCACGCCCTCCAGGGCGGGCGTGTACCCCCGGTGCCCGCCGAAGGGCATCAGCGTCGCCCCGACGACCCGCAGCCCGCGGGCATGGGCCTGCCGGGTCAGCTCCCGCAGCCCGTCGGTGATGCGCCGGGGATCGGTCTCCTGCGGATTGCGCAGGATGTCGTTGATGCCGAGGGCGATGACGACGGCCTTGACCCCGGTGCGCCCGAGGACGTCACGGTCGAAGCGGGCGAGCCCGCTGGGGTTGGCGCCGGGCCCGCCCCGGGCACCGGGCCTCCCGTCGGACAGGACACGGTTGCCGCTGATGCCCTGGTTCACGACGCTGTAGCGCGGCGCGCCGGCGTCCTGGCGCAGCCGGTCGGCGAGGACGTCGGTCCAGCGACGGTTGGCGCCCATGGTGGAGGTGATGCCGTCGGTGATGGAGTCGCCGATGACGACGACGGTCCCGTCGGTGTCGTTGCTGAGCACGTCGACGGCGGAGAGATAGCGCCAGTAGGGGCTCTGCTCGTGGTACGCCGACCCGCTCGGGTCCTCGGTGTGGTCACCGTCGGCGACGTACGAGATCTGACGCGCGTGCGGGTGGTACGTCACCGGCCCGGACGCGGTCGGCGAGAACGTCGTGACCAGCAGGTCCGAGTCGTGCGGCACACGCAGCCGGACGGCGTCGCTGACGATCTGCTGCCCGGGCTGGACCACCACGGAGGTGTCGCCGCGGAACGTCAGCCGCCGCAGCGTACCGGCGGCCGCGGTCGGGTTGTTCGAGGCGGTGGCCACGGCGACGGAGGCGTGCGTGACGGTGAGCGGCTGGGTGCCGTACAGGTTCGACAGGGTGATGCGGGTGCTCTCGCCGCCGACGCTGGTGTGCACCACGTTGCGTACGGAACGCCCCGCCATGCCGCGCGCCCCGGTGCCGGGTTCGGCGCCCGCGGGGGAGGCGGACCAGGTGCCCACCCAGGTGCCCGCCGACGCCGGGGCCGCGGAGTTGCGCGGCCCGCGCGGCGAGGCGCTGAGCTGGTCCTTCGTGTCGTCGTCGGCGCCCGTGACGCCGATGTATATGGCCGCTGAGACGACCACGATGACCGCGAGCACGGCGGCCAGCAGTGCATAACCGTGACGCTTGGTCATGCGGGCTGTTTCTCCTCGGGCAGGGGGAGCCCGAGGCTCCGGTGTGAACACCCCATGATGCGTCATGGGCCGCGAGAGGGCCGACACTGCCCCCCTCCGCTCACTCAGACGCCGGGAACTTGTGGTTCGTTCCAGGAGTAGGACTGGAAGAGACAATGCGAACGGGTA
Source organism: Streptomyces sp. NPDC040610 (assembly GCF_055594065.1). Taxonomy (NCBI): domain Bacteria; kingdom Bacillati; phylum Actinomycetota; class Actinomycetes; order Kitasatosporales; family Streptomycetaceae; genus Streptomyces; species Streptomyces sp. NPDC040610. The sequence goes on from NZ_JBVIXA010000004.1 coordinate 191,117, forward strand.
CGACGACGGCGTACGACTGACGTACGCGCCACCAGGCACGCGCAGGAACAGCGACGCGAAAACGGGGCTCCAGGGATGCAAGGTACGAACACGGAGGAAACAGCCGAGGCGGGCAGGGAACAGCATGCCCGTGACGGCCGCTCCCCAAGCGCGGGCGGCGCACCCGCCGGCCCCGGCGCCTTCAGCGAGGCCGACGCGGAGAAGCAGCGCGGCGTCCGCCGGATGAAGCTCACCGCGACGGGCCTGCTGCTGTTCGTCGCGGTCGTGTACGTGCTCGCGAAGTGGGCGCAGAACACGGGCGCCGGGGCGTGGGCCGGATATGTCGCGGCGGCCGCCGAGGCGGGCATGGTCGGCGCGCTCGCCGACTGGTTCGCGGTGACGGCCCTGTTCCGGCACCCCCTCGGCATCCCCATCCCGCACACGGCGATCATCCCGAAGAAGAAGGACCAGCTCGGCGTCTCCCTCGGGGACTTCGTCGGCGAGAACTTCCTCTCCCGGACGGTGGTGCGCCAGCGCCTGCGCGCCGTCGGCATCGGCAGCCGCCTCGGCACCTGGCTCGCCGAGCCGGAGCACGCCGACCGCGTCACCGCCGAGCTGGCCACCGCGCTGCGCGGCGCCCTCACCGTCCTGCGCGACTCGGACGTGCAGGCCGTCGTCGGCGAGGCCATCACGCGCCGCGCCGACGCCCAGGAGATCGCGCCCGGCATCGGCAAGATGCTGGAGAAGGTCGTCACGGACGGCGGCCACAAGCGGGTCGTGGACCTGGTGTGCGTGCGCGCCCACGACTGGCTGGTGGCGCACGCCGACTCGGTGATGGACGCCGTCGAGGGCGGCGCCCCCGGCTGGACCCCGCGCTTCGTCGACAAGAAGGTCGGCGAGCGGGTCTACAAGGAACTGCTGCGCTTCGTCACCGAGATGCGCGACATGCCCGGCCACCCGGCCCGCGGCGCCCTCGACCGCTTCCTCACCGACTTCGCCTCCGACCTCCAGTCCGACACGGACACCCGCGCCCGCGTCGAGCACCTCAAGCGCGAGGTCATCGCCCGCGACGAGGTGCAGGACCTGATCGCCTCCGCCTGGTCCGCGGTCCGCCAGATGATCGTGGCCGCCGCCGAGGACGAGCGCAGCGAACTGCGCCTGCGCGTCCGGGCGGCCCTGCTCTCCCTCGGTCAGCGCATGGCCACGGACACGCGCCTCCAGGAGAAGGTCGACGGCTGGGTCGAGGGCGCGGCGGTGTACGTCGTGACGACGTACCGCGACGAGATCACGTCCCTCATCACGGACACGGTCGCGAGCTGGGACGCCGAGCACACGTCGCGCAAGATCGAGGCCCACATCGGCCGCGACCTGCAGTTCATCAGGATCAACGGCACGGTGGTGGGGTCGTTGGCGGGGCTCTTGATCTACACGGTGTCGCGGGCGCTCGGGGGCTGACGGCTGTCCGACGGGTGGGCGGCGGGGCTCGCCAGCGACAGCAGCGCCGCCGTCGCGCACAGCGCCGCCGTCCCCACCCACACCAGGTCGTACGACCCGAACGCGTCCCGGGCCGCGCCGCCGAGGAACGCGACGGCGCCCGCGCCCACCTGGTGCGCGGAGTTGACCCAGCCGAACACGACGGCCGCGTCGGGCCCGAAGTACGCGCGGCACAGCGCGATCGTCGGCGGCACCGTCGCCACGTCGAGCAGCCCGAAGACGACCACGAAGGCCACCAGCGGGGGCCGCACGGTCGCGGTGAGCAGCAGCGGCAGCGCGAGCAGGGCGAGGCCGCGCAGGGCGAAGTACGCGGCGAGCAGCCGGCGCGCGTCCCGGCGGTCGGTGAGCCAGCCGGAGGCCACCGTGCCCGCCACATTGAAGATCCCGATCAGCGCGAGCAGTGACGCGGCGGCCGTCATCGGCATGCCGTGGTCGTGCGCGGCGGGCGCGAAGTGCGTCCACATCACGCCGTTCGTGGAGGCCCCGCAGATCGCGAAGGTCCCGGCGAGCAGCCAGAAGGGGCCGGTGCGGGCGGAGCGGAGCAGCACGCGTACGGCACGGCGGCCCGCTCCCGCGACGGGGGCGGGCCGCGGCACGAACTCCACCGCCCCGTGCGGGCGTCGCCCCACGTCCGCCGGATGGTCCCGCAGCGTCAGCCACACCAGCGGCGCGGCGAGCACGGCCGCGCCCGCGAGCGTCAGCGCCGCCGCCCGCCACCCGTACCGCCCCACGACCTCCGAGAGCACCGGCAGGAACACGAACTGCCCCACCACGCCCGCCGCCGTGAGCAGCCCCGTGACCAGGCCGCGGCGCGCCACGAACCACCGCTCGGTGACGGTCGCCGCGAACGCCATCGCCGTGGCGCCGGTGCCGAGCCCCACGAACACGCCCCAGTAGAGCGCGAACTGCCAGGCCGCCGTCATCGCGGTGGCGGTGAGCACGGCCCCGACGCCGACGAGGCCGAGGGCGCCCGTCGTCACGTACCGCATCCCGAACCGGTCCATCAGCGCGGCCGCGAAGGGCGCGGTGGCCCCGTACACGACCATGTTCACCGCGCTGCCCACCCCGACGGCGCCGCGCGACCAGCCGAGTTCGGCGTGCAGCGGCCCGACGAGGAGGCCCGCGAGGGTGGTGAAGGCGCCCGCCGTGACGATGGCGAGGGCGGCGGTGGCGGCGATGGTCCAGGGGGTGAGGGGGAGGCGTGACGTGCTCGGGGCGGGGGTCGGCCCGCGTGGAGGCGTACTCGGTGTGCGCGGTGCCGTACCCGGCGAATGTGGCGATGTGCTCGACGACGTGCTCATGAACCGAGCGTCCGTCCGGCGGGGTGAGCGCGACGAGTGGCCGGATGGCCAGGGTGTGCAAGGATCTGGCCATGCCGACGCAAGGGACCGGAGCACCTCGTACGGCGGCGCGAGCAGGGCGCCGCACCGTCGCCGTCCTCGTCCGGGACGGCGTCCTGCCGATGGAACTCGGCCTGGTCCACCAGTTGTTCGGCAGCGCGCGCGACGCGGCGGGCGCCCCGCTCTACACGCCCCTGACCTGCGCGCTGCGCCCCGGAATGGTCGACACGGACGCCGACTTCCCGATCCGCGCGCCGCACGGCCCCGAGGTCCTGGCAGGCGCGGACACGGTGATCGTGCCCGCGTCGCACCGCGAGGACGAGTCACTGCGCCCCGGGGGACTGCCCGCCCCGCTGGCCGAGGCGCTCACCCTCGCCTCGTCGGCCCGCCGCATCGCCTCGATCTGCACGGGCGCGTTCGTCCTCGCGGCGGCGGGACTCCTGGACGACCGCCGGGCGACGACGCACTGGCTGTCGGCGGAGCGGCTCGCGCGCGGCTTCCCGTCCGTCACGGTCGATCCGGACATCCTGTACGTGGACGAGGGCGCCGTGCTGACGTCGGCGGGGGAGGCGGCCGGGATCGACCTGTGCCTGCACCTGATCCGCCGCGACCACGGGGCGGCGGTCGCGGCGGCCGTGGCGCGCCGCACGGTGGTGCCGCCGCACCGGGAGGGCGGGCAGGCCCAGTACATCCAACGCCCGGTCGCCGCCGAGCCCGAGTCGATGTCGACGGGACCGGCGCGGGCCTGGGCCCTGACCCGCATCGGCGAGCCCCTGACCCTCGCCGAACTGGCTTCCCAGGCCTCGATGAGCGTCCGCACCTTCAGCCGCCGCTTCCGCGACGAGACGGGCCTCACCCCGGTCCAGTGGCTCACCCAGCGCCGCGTGGACCGCGCCCGCCAGCTCCTGGAGGAGACCGACCACACGGTCGACCGGATCGCGGCGGAGTGCGGGTTCGGGACGGGGGCGTCGCTGCGGGGGCACTTCCAGGCGGGGGTGGGGGTGTCGCCGGGGGCGTATCGGGCGACGTTCCGGGGGCGGCCGAGTACACGGGGGTGACCGCGTACGCAGAGGGAGCTGAGTACGCGTACTCAGGCACGGACGCGCCGGTGCCGTCACCGTCGTACACATGAACGCACCGAGTTCGCTGCTGAACGTACCGACTCCGCGGCACAACCCCTCGCGCCTGCTGCGCAACGCCCTGCGCCCGCTGCGCGGTCGGCCGTTCGCCGAGCGCTGGGCGACGCGCCTGCTCGGCGCGGGCCTGGCGGCCGCCGCGTACCTGCTCTTCATCCCCTGGGACCTGCGCAACCGCGCCGAGACGCCGGGCGCGATCAACGAGACCTCCCCGGTGACGGACACGGGCATCACGCTCGTCGTCGCCACCGTCCTCGTCCTCGCCGCCTACTTCGGCTTCCGCGACCGCATGCGCTGGACGCTCCCGGTGGTGGCCGCCCCGCCCGCCGCCCTCCTGTACACGTCCTTCGCCACGCACGAGCCGCCGGACGCCTCGATCTGGCCGGTGGCATGGCTGGTCATGGTGATGGCCGGGAGTGGTGTGGTGCTGGCGGTGGCGGGATTCGCGCGGCAGTTCCGGGGGGACGGGGCGGCGGGTCGCTCGGCCTAGGGTCGGCCGCCGGGCGGGGCGGGGGTGTGGCCGCCGGGGGGTGTACGGGGCGTACGGATCGGGGCAGTTGGCGTCCCCGGGACCGGCGCACCTGTCGCCCCCGGCGCGCCCTCGCCACCCGGAGGGCGCTCCCGTACCAGTACGGATCCCGGCCCCGGCGAGGTGAGAGACCCCTCGCCCACCGCACACCTCCCCACCCCCCTCCGACCGAATCGCTGGACACGTACCCCCCTGACCCGGCCGTCCCCAAATCCCGCTCTACGACCGGAAGACCCCGTTACGTGACGCGCGGACGCCGCCTACGTTGAGGTCCGCCCGCTTGGGCACCGCCCCTCTCTCGTACGGAGGTTGACGCATGGCTCCGATCATCCCGGACGGCGAATACTGGATCAGGAACGCCGCCTTCGAGGACCTGTACGTGGACCTGAGCGGCGGCTCCACCTCCCCGAACACGCCGATCAGCGGCTGGGAGCTGCACAAGGGCACCAACCAGAAGTGGCGCATCTCGACCACCAACGGCGTGAACCAGTACGTCATCAAGAGCGCCGCGGGCGACTCCTACATCTCGCAGAGCGACATCCGCATCTACCCGCCCCTGATCGCGGGCCAGCCCGTCCCGCTCCAGTGGTCGATCGAGCCGGTCGGCGAAAACCTGTTCCGCATCGCCTTCGTCTACGCCAACGGCGTCATCACCCTCCCGTCGAACCGGAGGGGCACGCAGCTCAACCTCGAGGAGTGGATCGGGGAGCGCAACCAGAAGTGGTTGTTCGAGTCGGCGTGACGGTCTGAGCCTCGGGGCGGCTTTGGCCGCCTGACCGGCCGACCCGCTGTAGGCCTGCCTGGGGGAAGCGCGGCCCCGTGCACCTGATCGGTGCGCGGGGCCGTCGGCGTCCGGCGTGGTGGCGGCTTGCGCCGGCCTGCGTCGGCCGTGGTGTCGGCGGCCTGCGTCAGCCTCGGCGGCGGTCGACGACCACCCAGGACGCGAGCGCGACGCTCCCGGCCACGCCGAGGACGGCGGGCCAGGCGCCGACCTTCTTCGCCAGCTGGTGCGACCCGGCGAACCCGGCGACGTACGCGGCGCTGAGCGCGGCGGCGGTCTTCGGGCCGGCCTGCTGGCGCCATTGGTGCGCGGCGGCGGCTCCGGCTGCGGCGAGGACGGCTCCGCCTAGGGGGCGGTTTTTGGTGAACCGGGCGGTGGCGTACCCGCCGAGGAGGCCGGTGGCGGCCACTGCTGCTGCCGGAATCTTCGCCGTCATTGGTCCGCCTCTCGGTGGTACGTCCTGGATGCTTCTTGGCCAGAGGCTAACGCGGGGCAGTGATTCGCCAGTCACCGGGATCGGAGCTTCGGATCCGTCGGGAACGGCTGTGCGGTCGCCCGCTCGGTGAGGTCGCCGGCCGCAGTCGCGCGCAGCTTCCCCTCGATGGACCGGCCCTGGCCGCGTAGCCCCGTGGGACTCGACGAAGTCCCGCACCCACAGCCTGTCGAGCTGATGAATGTGTCACTTCAGCCCGTGAGCCCGGTGAAGGGGCACCCGGAACAGAGCTTCTGGCGTACGTTGTTCGACACACGTACCTACGGAGGAGCTCGATGCCCGCGGCAACCCCTTTCAGGTCCTTAGAAGTTTGCGCGGGAGCAGGTGGCCTCGCGCTCGGTCTGGAGTCGGCAGGGTTCGCCCCTGTGGCGTTGGTCGATACCGACAAAACGGCATTGACGACACTGTTCGGGAATCGGCCGTCGTGGTCCCTGATAGAGGAGGACCTGCGGAGTTTCGATCCCCACGAACACCCGGAAGCCTTCGATGTGGACCTGCTCTCGGCGGGAACCCCGAGAGTGAAGTCGATCGCGACGATCAACCGGGCGGGCGATCAGGCCGAACGCGAGCTGGTGACTGCCGCCCTCTATCTCGTGGGTACGGTCAAGCCGCGTGCTGTTCTCTTCGAGAACGTACCCGGCCTTGTGGACGGCGATGAATTCGACGACGTGCGAGCAGAGATTGAGGCGGAACTCGCCCATCACGGCTACCGCCTGTTCAAGAGCGTGCTCAATGCGATGGATTTCGGAGTTGCGCAGGACCGCAAGCACGGGTTCTTCGTGGCACTGAGGGAATCGGACGCTGCCGGCTTCGAATGGCCGACGCCGCTCCCCGGGCCGGCACCGGTTGTCGGTGATGTATTGCGTGCGTCCATGGCCGGCGCGGGCTGGCCCCACGCGGATGCCTGGGTCGCCCACGCGCGCCGCCCCGCGCCCACACTCGTGGGCGGATCCGACCGGCGGGGCGGACCGGACCTCGGGCCCGAGCGCGCGAAGGCGATCTGGGAGCGCATGGGCATCAACGGCGGAACTGTCGCCGACGAGGTACCGGGGCCGTCGGACGGTTGGGCATTGGGCGGCGAGCGCCGCGAGCTGCCTGCGCTCACCGTGGCACAGGCGGCCCTGCTCCAGGGCTTTCCTCCCACATGGCAGATCGCCGGCCGGAAGACCCGGAGGTACAGGCAGGTCGGGCAGGCCGTGCCACCGCCCCTTGCGTCGGCGCTCGGCCGGCAGATCGCCGCAGCGCTCACCGGCTCCTCGGGCGACTCGTCGCCGGCACTGCGCGCCGTCTAAGATCTCGGCATGAACGCTGCCCCCCACATCACTCCTGTCAACATCGTTGACCTGTTCTCGGGTTGCGGCGGCCTTACGCAGGGATTCCACGAGTTTCGGCCCGGGGCAGTCGAACATCCGGTCTTCCGTACGGTCGCCGCGGTCGAGCACGATGTCGCTGCGGCCTCGACCTACGCCTTGAACTTTGCAGGGGAAGCAGGAGGATCAGGGCACATTCACGCCGGTGACATCGAGGACTGGGAGCCGGACGCGCATGCGGGACGGGCAGAGGTAATTCTCGGCGGTCCGCCCTGCCAGGGCTTTTCCGGATTGGGCAAGGAAGACAAGAACGACCCGCGGAACAAGCTCTGGCGTGAATATGCGCGAGTAGTGAACGCCATCAAGCCGAAGATGTTCATCGTCGAGAATGTCGATCGATTCCTGCGTTCTCCCGAGTTTGCACTTCTGCATGCCGCCACGGAGAAGCCGGACGGAATGTTGCGGGACTACGAGCTGGTTCAGCAATCCGTTCTTAATTCCGCCGACTTCGGTGTCCCACAAGCCCGGAGGCGCGTGATTGTTGTCGCGGTCCGGCGAGATCTGAAGTATTTGCAGAATCTTGCGTACCCTCGACAGACCCACGCCAAGAATGGCGGCGACTTCCTCCCCGGTGCGGGACAGGAGAAGTGGACGGCTGTGGGGCCGGCCATCTTCGCCCATACGCCGGACGAGACGCGCACGACCGAGCTTCCGGAGAGGGAGTGTGCACCCCTTGGAGTCACACTGCCCGGCGTATTCGCGACCACTGATCTGCACTTCGGCCGTAATCCCACGGAGCTTTCCCGGCAGCGGTACAGGGCGATCCCGGAGGGTGGCAACAGGCACGACCTTCCTCCGGAACTCTCGACGGCCAAGTGGATTGCCCACAAGAGTGGTTCGCACGATGTCATGGGGCGTATGTACTGGGATCGCCCGTCCGTGACCATCAGGACCGAGTTCTACAAACCGGAGAAGGGGCGCTATCTGCACCCCCGTGCGCATCGTCCCATCACTCACTATGAAGCGGCCCTGATCCAAGGATTCCCCGCTGACTTCAAGTGGAGTGGAAGCAAGATTCAGATCGGCAGACAGATCGGTAACGCAGTACCTGTCGGCCTGTCCCGGGCGCTGGCCGGGATGGTGTACGGCGCACTCAGGAGCTGACGCCTTCTTCTTCCACTTTGACCGTCTTGCCGCGTACCGGCGCCGTCTCGAAGAGGACGCGGAACCATTCGGTCAAGCGCTCCACTGAACGGTAGGGCACACTTCCGTCCACCGGGCCCTGTGGCAATTGGTTCTGGCTGTAGGCCGGGTCCGTTGCAATGGCTCTGATCCAGTCCTGCAGGGCTTCGTAGTCCCTTGGCTCGTCGGGCCCGATGGCCTCGTACACCAGAGTGCTTCCTGCCGCATTCGCTACCGCCGCCAAGCCGTTCACATCGCGACCTGTTCTGATGAGATCACCATCCAGGAGTTCGATGATGGCTTGAGCGGTCGGCCGGTGATTGATCATGTCCAGGCGAATCACAGTATTGAGAATGTCTTGATTCGAGCAGGCTTTGGCCGCGGGCCTGTAATCCTCGCCGTCACGGAACAGCTCGGCTGCCCACCACAGCCGGGAAAAACACTGAATGTCCCAACGTCCGCTGAATCGAGCCACCTGGCCGACCACGATGCGACCTTCCCTTTCCCTGCCCCAGCGCCACCGGACAAAGTCCGGTGCCACGCGCAGGGCGATGAAGTTCCACAGCCCGGAGTCCGTCGCTTCTGCGCGAGTGAGTCGGAGTGTGTAATGAAGACGTGGGGCCAGCCAGGAGTCCGAGGGCGCGGGCCGCTTCTCATCGAAGCGTTCCATCGTGTCTTCGAGCAGACTCCGGAGATCTGAAGCATTCCAACGAGGAGTGTCATCGATGGGGCTGTCGGAGTTTTTTATCAATAGGGTATGGGGCAGCGGGGCGCCGTCGTTCACCACGCCGGGTGTCAGTACTTTGGTCGCCACGGAGTCAGAGATCCGCCCCAGTATCTCGGGAAGTTCAGGCTTCCTTTCCGTGGTCACACGGGCTCCTTCTTGTTCGCCATCCTTCGCAGGTCACGCAGGACAGTTGAAATCTTCCTCGGCTTCCGTGATTGCACACCAGAAGCGTGAATCAGCCTACGCTGCAAATCGCTGCCGTTCTCACCTTCCCTGCGTGCCTCGATCAGTTCAGTCAAAGCCTGGTCGGGAGGAAGGTTCGGGTACAGGTCCGGGAGCATCCTGCGCAGGACGTCCTCGTGCCACCCTCCGGGCCATTGGGCTTCGGTACCTTCCATCTGGCACGCGTACACAGAGGCGTTGAAGAGCGCACTCCATGCCTCGGCTGCCACTTGGGAGGAGAGGATCTCCTGTACGAGCTTCTGCTCGGTCCCGGTGGCCTGGTCCAGTATTCCCCTCAAGCCGTCCACCGCGGAGTTGAGGTAGAGGACGGGTTCTCCGACCTCGGTGTCGAGAAGCCATGGGTCGTCCCGATACTCCTTGAGGTGGTCGTGCTCCGTGAAATCGATCCAGCGCATTCGTAGCGATCGCTCCGGCGTCGGCCGTTTGGCCTCGAAGTCGATGTCCCACGGCTGTTGCGCCTCCCCGACCAGGCGACCCTCGATACCACCCACTGTGGCCACGATGCACGCGTCGAGCCGGCTCCGTCCGACGTGCTCCTCACGGCGGAGCTCCGCTTCTCCGATCCATCTCCCCGGTCCGTCGGGCGAGAGGGAGAAGGCGTGGTAGACGTTCCCTTTGCGATTCCTCACCACGACGATGCAGGACGGGTCACGCCACGGCCCCGTGGCGAGCTCGTCCTTCTCGGCCGTCACGGAGACTTTGAGACGGAGTTCGGACCACCGCTCGTTGGTCTCCTTGAGATCGTGGAGAGCCACGACCTGGTCCCGATCATTGATCCTTTCCATGATCCCGATCGGTCGGTTGTCGATGAAGACCTGGTCCACCTGCAGGCGGACATCGCCGCTGAGAACTCTGTAAGGGAAGGCCGTCTTCATCCCTGCTCCTCCTTGGCCCGCCGTATCTCGACCATCACTTGGGCCATGTTCGCCGACACCGGGTGGCTGGTGACGGCTGTGATGCCCCGGAACCTTCCGCGGGTCGCGCCCTCGCGGAAGACCAAATTGCCACGGGGGGTCAATGAGCAACTGTCCACGGGAATCACCTCACTCCACCTGACGCTGACCGGGCCTGTCGAGCGTGCAACGAATCTTGGCACGGGCGTGAGTACCCAGGGCTCGTCCTGCTTGGGCAACTGCACCGTGACCTCGACGTCCCATGCGCCGGCGCCGTCCACCTCACCGGAGATGGCCTTGACCGTCGGAAAGCCCTGTGCACGGCCCTCCTTGGGCGGATCCAACCGCAGCAGTTCACGCAGCACCGCGGGTCCTTCGTCCTGATCCGTCTGCTCCTCCGCGCCACGGAGGAGTTCCCGGACCTTCTGTTCCGCTGCCTTCTTGAAGTCCACGATCCTCTGCCGGGCCCCGCGCTCATACGTCGCGGTGAGGTCCTCCGTGCCCACCCAGTCGTTGTGGTCCGGCGGCTCGGCGGTCCGCAGCATCTGCTCTGCTGCTTCCGCGTCAGGCGTACCCGTCATCGTCGCCGCGCCGGCCAGCAGCACTGCCTGGAAGGGGCGATGGCCCAGCGGAAGGTCACCGACCCGCTTGCTCTTCACTACCATCCGCGTCGCGCGCATGAAGGCGACCTGGTCGGGCCCTTCGTCTTCGTCGCCGGCCGGAGTGAGGAGGAGCACGGCCTCGTGCACCCCGGGATCGCCGGTGGCCGGATCGTTCTTCCGCCGACGCAGCTCGAGCGGTACGGAGGCCTCCAACACCTGAGTGCGGTCGGTCAGTTCAGAGACCGTCTCGCCGTCGAGGAAGGCCTGGACCGCCCTGGAGCGGGCGGGTTCGTGCTTGTGCGGGTCGATGAACTTCTCGGGCCGCACGGGTATGCCGTTGCGGAAAGCGGACACCGCTACCCGCAGCTTTGCTCCCTCGAGTCTGCCGCCCACCATGGAGGCCCAGAAGTTGCGGGACAGGCTCTGTACCAGCCGGTCGTGCATCTCCTCGATGTCTTCGGACTCGCCCGAGCCGTCGTAGGCACCGACCACGAGGAACGACGTGCCGGGAGTGGAGTCGGCCCTCTCGAGATGCAGGCGCTCGGCCATCTCCTTCGTGCCCCACCAGGAGCGGGCGGTGTTCTGCCGTTCGTGGTCCGGCACGCCGAACCATCCGGGTCCCGCGTACTCCTTGCCGCCCAACGAGTGCCACGGAAGCTCCAGACGCCCTGCCATGCGACGCTCCCTGCGCCCGCCTTCGGACTCCGAGAGCGTGCTGTTCACCAAGACCAGCCCGAACCGACTGGCGGCCCACAACGCCGCTTTGCCCAGTCCGTACGAGCCGCCCTGCGCGCCCGCCTTTCCACTGTCCAACGTGCGCCTGACCACACGTGCGAAGCGGCCGTCGGCGTACTCCGGGCCGGTCAGGCCCGTTGCGTTGTGGTCGTCGATCCTCAGCAGAATGAGCCGCTGTCTCCTCTCCAGCTCTTGCAGACCGTCCCGGAGTACGCGGCCGACCTTCTGCTGGGCATCCGCCGCGGACGAGATGTGTTTCTCGATCGAGGCCCACCCCAGTGCGTCCATGAAGCTCTGCAGGTGATGTCCCGTCAGCTCGTGGAGCACGTAGCGTGCGACGACCGGCGCCTCTCCGGGCAGTTGCTCGTCCAACGAGTTCTGTGTGGCTTCCCTCGCGAGGACATCGAGGCTTGCCGAGAACGCGAAGTTGGCGGCGTTGCCTCCCTCACGGCCGCCGTCGTCCGGCGCCAACCGGAAGATCCACTCCAACTCGTTCGGTGCGGAGGCGGGAACGCGCCGGCTCACCGCGTCCTCTATCTCGACGCCGAGCGCCGTGGCGATTGCCGCGATCTTCTCGTAGCGAGGTACGGACCGGCCGTTGACCCATCCGTTGACGGCCGCCCCCGTGACGCCGGTCAGTTCGGCAAGCTGCTTCTGCGTCATTCCCCTCGACGCCAACAGCCTGGCCAGCCAGGTCCCGAACTCCTCGGTCACATCCGCTCCCTGTCGCACTCGATCGGTTAATCGATCATGCTCGGATGAAGTTTCCTAAATCCGAGTGGGGCTAAAGTGGACATATCGACCACTTCACTTGCTCTCATCGCTGAATCCTGTCTTCATCATAGGGCCCCCACTCTTTCGGGTGACGGAGTCGTACATGATGTCGTAAGGTAACTACTCCTGGTGGATGCGGAGTTGTCAGGACTTGGCGGCTGCTCGGTATGGGGCCCTCCAGCGAGGGCGAAATGCGGCTTTTTCGGTAAAATATCCCTTTTCTCTGCGCCTTAGAGAGGACTTCCTACGTGTCCAGCGAGCGCATCGAGTACGTCTTCGAGGTCCCCAAGGAGAGTTCCGTCTCGGTACAGGTGCTCCACAGCCCGGACGGGCACCTCGTCAGGATCGAGCCGGAGGGCGTGGAGGGGGGATACCTCTTCGGCCGCCATGACGTCGATCAGCCTTCGGGGGAGGGCTTCGATGTCGGAGGTGATGGTCCGTCAAGTGCCCACGGGGCGGCGTAGATACTGAGCCGTGCGATCGCGGCCGCCACCCGCCTCGCGTCATTCGGCCCCGACGCTGACAAGGATCTCTCGGGGTGTATCGACCGTTCCGATCAGAACCGCTCGGTCATGGTCGAGGTGTGCCGAGGTGAGTGCGGCGGAGCGGAAGGTCGTCAAACCTGCCCGGGGCGCGGACCGGGCAGGCCTGGGCAAGTGTCACCTGGCTTCCGTGGCACTTCGGTTCCGCGCCGGGGCGGTGGTGGGTGGCCTGATGTCTTCGGCCGTGAGCCCGTGGGTGGGTTTCCGGTCGGCGATGCTGTGGCTACCGCCGGCGATCTCTGTCGTGTCGTGCGCGGACGACTGCTGCGGCGACGTCTGCCGGCCGTTCGTGCTCCCAGAAGCGCAACACAGTCCAGCCCGCCGCCTCCAGATGTCGTGATGTCTCACGGTCACGGGCCATGTTCTTGTCGAGCTTGGCCCGCCACCACTCGGCGTTCGCCTTCGGGCTGGTCGCGTGGTCCGGGCAGCCGTGCCAGAAGCAGCCGTCCATGAACACTGCGATCTTGGCCTTGCCGAAGGCGATGTCGATCGTGCGCCGAGGCATTCCGGGCACCGGCAGGTTGACCCGGTAGCGGAGCCCGGCCGCGTGGAGGAGGCGTCGGACGGACATCTCGGGGACCGTGTCGCGAGAGCCTTGACGGCTCATGCGCGCCGAGACGGAGGGCGAGGACGGGGCTGCGTCGGGCACGGAGGCATTGTGCCGGCGGTGCGGCCTGGGGCAGGAACCGATCGCGCCGGCCGGTGCCGTCACCGGCCCCCGTGGCAGTCGGCGTACGTCCGCCCCGACCCACACCAACACCCCGCCCCCGCCTCCGGCGGCCACCCCTCCGCTCGCCCCCGTGCAGCCAGCGTCGTCGCGTACTGCGGGAGTAGGAGGGGGTCGTTGGGAGAGGCGCCCTCCGACGCGGCGAAGGCCTCGTAGGAGGGGACTGTGCCCGTGACGATGCCCAAGTTGGGGGTGCCGGAGGTGGAGAGTTCGCGGAGGGAGGACTCTATGGTCGACAGGTGGGACTCGTGGGACGGGTACTCCGAGGACAGGTCGGGGTACGCGGAGAGGAGTTCCGTCAGTTCTGTGGACGGCCAGTGGAGGACGGCGACGGGGAAGGGGCGGGAGAGGGCCTCGCGGTAGGAGCCCAACTCCGACTGGAGGCGGGCGATTTCGGCGCGGAGGTCTTCGGGGTTCTCCGAGCCGAGGGCCCAGACCCGCTTGGGGTCGTGGAGCTCGTCCAGCGGGACCGGCGCCCGGCCCGACGCCGCCGCGCGCGAGCGGTGGACCCGGTCCGCCAGGCCGTCCCAGGCGTCGTGCTCCGCGCCGAGCAGGCGGCGTACCCGGTGGCGGCCGAACAGCAACGGGTGCGTGGGATAAGGGGGTTCGGCCTCCGCGCCCGCCGCCGGGAGCAGGCGCGTCAGTGCCAGCGTGAACGTCTCGTGCGCCTGGTCCAGCTCGTCGTGCGCCTCCAGCGCCTCCGCCACGATCACCCACGGCGCCGCGTCCGCCGGTGCCGTGCCGCGCACGCCGTCGATGATCGCCCGCGCCTCCGCCTCGTGGCCGTACTCCCAGAGGTTCGCCGCCTTCAGCGCGCGGATCAGGGTCGGGTTCTCCGGCGGGTGCGACGCCGACGGCGAGAGCAGGCTGTCGTAGAGCGTCGTCGCGCGGTCGCGGGCGTCGGCCAGCTCCAGGTGGGCCGCGGCCTGGAGGAGGAGGTGTTCGGCGTCCTCCGGGTAGAGGCCCGCGGTGCGCTCCAGGCGCTCCGCTTCGGCGATGTGGTCGACGTGGTCGGCAGGCGTGTCGGGGCGCATGGGTGACACCGTACTGCCGTTCCCGGGGTGGGGTGTATGGGGTGCGGCCCGGTCGCGTCATCGCGCGTCCGGTCGAGCGGGGGTCCGCTTCGGTGAGTGTCTGGTTCGGTGAGTGTGGTGAGTGTCTGGTCTGTTGAGGGCTGTGCCTTTATCTTGCGGCTGCCCGGCCCGGAGGGAGGCGGTCCAGTGGTACGTCCATGGGTACGTCCATCCCGGACGCGGGTTCCGGTCCTGGCTCACGGGCGCCCCGCCCGCCGCCCCCTCGCCCGCCTCCTCTGGTACGCCGCCGAAGCCACCCTCACCCTCGGCCTCGTCCTGCTCCTCCTCGTCGTCCACCAGCTCTGGTGGACCAACCGACAGGCCCGTGCGGCGGCGGAGAGCAAGGCCGACTCCCTGGAGAGGGAGTGGGGGGAGGCGGGGGAGGGCCCTTCCGGTGGGGAACCCGCGGGCGCCGAGCGGGGCGGTGACCGCCGTCGCGGCGGGGACGCACCCGACCCCGGGGTCCCTGGATCCACCACGCCCCCCACATCGCCCCGAACCCACCCCACGCCCACCCCCACCCGCCACGCCTACGCAGTCCTCCGCATCCCCCGCCTCGCCCTCCGCGTCCCCGTCGCCGCGGGCGTCAGCAAGGGCGGTGTGCTCGACAAGGGGTACGTCGGCCACTACCCCCGCACCGCCCAGCCCGGCCGCCCCGGCAACTTCGCGCTCGCCGGGCACCGGAACACCCACGGCGAGCCCTTCCGCCATCTCGACCGGCTGCGCCCCGGCGACCGGATGACCGTGGGGACGCGGGACGCCGTCTACACGTACACCGTCGACAAGACCCTCGACCGCACGAGCCCGCGCGACGGCGGGGTCATCGCGCCCGTGCCGCGCAGCGCGGTCCGGCCGGGGTACGGGTACGACCGCGCCGGGTACTACGTCACGCTCACCACCTGCACCCCGGCGTACACGTCCAAGTACCGGCTCGTGGTGTGGGGGAAGCTGACGGCCATGCGGCCCCGCTGAGCCGCCGCCAGCCGCCGATCCGCGCCCAGCTGCCGCCGGGCCGCCGACCCACCACCCCCACCCAGGCCGAGCGGCCCGATTAAGCTCCTGCACCGTGATCAAGCGCCGCCCCCACCTCCTGTGGCTCCTCGTGCCCTTCGTGCTGTACGTGGGGGCGTTGCCCTTCGTCAATCGCGTACGGCCCCTCGTCCTCGGGCTGCCGTTCCTGTTCGCGTGGCTGCTCGCGGCCACGCTTCTCACGCCCGTCGCCGTCTGGCTCGCCTACCGGGGGGACAAGAACATGAGGCGGCGGACCTCATGAACGCCACCATCGCCACCAGCATCTTCGCCGTCTTCATGGTCGCCACCGTCGGCCTCGGGCTGCTCGCCGTACGGGGACGCAGGTCGGGGGCGGGCGAGAGCTCCCCGAAGGGGGCCCTCGCCGAGTGGTCCGTCGGCGGCCGCTCCCTCGGGACCGTGCTCATCTGGGTGCTGATGGCGGGCGAGGGCTACACCAGCTTCAGCTATCTGGGCGCCGCGGGCTGGGGGTACAACTACGGCGCGCCCGTGCTCTACGTCGTCGCGTACATGTCCTGCGGGTACGCGGTGGGGTACGTCGTGGGGCCGATGCTCTGGGCGTACGCGCGCCGCCACGGGCTCGTCGGCATCACCGACATGGTGGCGCACCGCTACGGGCGGCCGTGGCTCGGTGCCGCCGTCGCCGTCATGGTGACGGTGTTCCTGCTGCCGTACATCCAGTTGCAGATCACCGGCATGGGCGTCGTCGTCTCGACGATCTCGTACGGCGCCATCAGCCTCAACTGGGCCTATTTCATCGGGTTCGCCGTCACCACGGGGTTCGTGGTGGTGAGCGGGCTGCGCGGCAGCGCGTGGGTCTCCGTGCTGAAGGACGTCCTCGTCATCGGCACGCTCGCGTTCCTGGTCGTGTACGTGCCGCTGCACTACTTCGACGGGTACGGGGACTTCCTCGACCGGGTCGTGCGGGAGAAGGGGGACTGGCTGACGCTGCCGGGCAGCGGGAGCAGCCCGTACGGGCAGGCGTGGTTCGCCACGACGACCTTCCTGAACGCGCTCACCGTCGTCATCTTCCCGACCACCGTCGCGGGCTATCTCGGCGCCCGCAGCGCCGACGGCCTGCGCCGCAACGCCGTCCTGCTGCCCGCGTACAACATCCTGCTGTTCGTCCCGATGCTGCTCGGTATGGCCGCCCTGTTCGTGGTGCCCGGGCTCACCGGCGCCGGGTCGAACCTGGCGCTGTTCAAGCTGGTCGTGGACTCGCTGCCCGCGTGGGTGGTGGGGCTCGTCGGGGTCGCCGCCGCACTGTCGTCCATCGTGCCGATGGCCGTGTTCATGCTGGTCATCGGGACGATGTGGGGCAGCAGCGTGGTGTCGCTGCTGCCCAGGTGGCAGGCCCCCGCGCGGCAGAAGCGTGCCTCGCAGGCGGTCGTCGTGGTCGCGGGTGCGCTCGCCCTCGTGATGACGTACGCCGCGCCCAACACCCTCGTACGGCTCTCGCTGATCTCGTACGAGGGGATGGCGCAGCTCCTTCCGATGCTGCTGCTCGGCCTGGTCTGGCGGCGGCTGACGCTGGTGGGGGCCGTGAGCGGGCTCGTGGTGGGGGTGGCGATCGTGTGCGGGCTCGTCTTCACCGAGCACGACCCGGTGTTCGGCGTGAACGCGGGGATCGTCGCGCTCGCGGCGAACCTGGCGGTGGCGCTGGCGGTCTCGTACGCCGGTCCTGTCGACCAGGACGGTCGGCCGGACGCGGAGGTGCTCGCGAGGGAGCCGATCGAGGGCGAGGGGCCAGGGGCAGGGGAGGCCGAGGGCGTCGGCGCGGGGGCCGGCGGTGGGCCTTCCGTGCGTCGCTGACCCGGTCGGGCCGTTGCCCGGACCCCGGAGGCTCCTTCAGCCCGTCCGGCCCGATCCTGTATAAACAGCAGCAGGACACCGGCAGTAGTACAGCTGAGCGAACGACGAGGGGAGGGGTGACGTGGTCAAGGATCTGACCAAGCGCGTGCTCGGCAAGTGGCTCGCGCCGCTGCGCCCCGCCGCCCTGGTCCTCTTCCTCCTCGTCGAGACCGTCCTCGCCGATACCGGCAGCCTCTCCGCCGCCGTCGCGCTCGCCGCGACCGCCGCCGCGGGCTCCGCCCTCGCCCTGTGCTCGCTGCTCGCCGCACGCTGCGCGCCCGCCGTGCCCCGCACCAGGGTGCGCACCGCCATCCGTGACCGCGAGCAACGCACCGCGTTCCTGCCGCAGCGCGATCCCGACGCCCGTGGGCGCACCCGCCCGCGAGCACCCGGCCGTCCCCTCCTGACGGCCGCGTAGGGACCCGCCCCGCGAGCGCGCGCGACAGCGCCCGCGGAAGCGATCACCGACCCCGCGCGGGTCGTCATGCCGACACGTCCGCCTCCCGCTGAGGCATTCCGGCACGACGAGACCCCCGGAGGGCTCACCCATGTCTTTCTTCGCCAGCCTGGTCGCCGACCTCGCCGACCTGCTCGCGCCGCTGTTCCACGGCTCGGCGATGGCCGCCGCCATCGTCGCCGTCACCATCTGCGTACGCCTGCTCGTCCACCCGCTGTCCCGGGCCGCCGCGCGCGGCCAGAAGGCGCGCGCCAAGCTCTCGCCGCAGATCGCCGCGCTGCGCAAGAAGCACGCCAAGAACCCGGAGAAGTTCCAGAAGGCGCTCATGGAGCTGCACCGCAAGGAGCAGGTGTCCCCGCTGGCCGGCTGCCTCCCGGGCCTCTTCCAGCTCCCCGCCTTCTTCCTGCTCTACCACCTGTTCTCCAGCTCGGACATCGGCGGCAAGGCCAACGAACTCCTCGACCACAAGCTGTTCGCGGCACCCCTCGGCGGACGCTGGGCCGACGCGCTCGGCGACGGCGGCCTCTTCGGCGCGGCCGGTCTGCTCTACCTCGCGCTCTTCGCCCTCGTCGCCGCCGTCGCGACCTTCAACTACCGGCGTACGAAGCGCCAGCTCGCCGCGAACCCGCCGGTCGCGCCCGGCGGCGGTGGCGAGCAGGCGCCCGGCGCGAACGCCATGGCCGCGATGAGCAAGTTCATGCCGTTCATGTCCTTCATGACGCTGTTCACAGTGGCCGTGGTGCCGCTGGCCGCCGCGCTGTACGTGGTGACCAGCACGACGTGGAGCGCCGTCGAGCGGGCCTTCCTGTACCGGGACATGCCGACCGGGGCGGGCGCGATGGGCGCTGCCGCCGTGATGTGACGGTCCAGTACGTGAACGGGGTCTTGCGGAGCGGACGCCGAGCTTGGAGGATCGGCCAAATCGCCAATGCTCGCACTCATCGGCGACACCTCCGATGGCCGCACACCATCCGGGACCCCGCTCGACCCCAGGGAGTCAGACCATGAAGTTGCTGCGAGTCGGTACGGCGGGCGCCGAGCGTCCGGCGCTGCTCGACGCCGGGGGCACCCTGCGCGACCTGTCCGGCACGGTCGCCGACATCGACGGCGCGCTGCTCGCCGACGACGCCGCGCTCGCCCGCGTCCGCGCCGCCGCCGACGCGGGCACCCTGCCCGCGCTCCACCCGGCCGGGCTGCGGATCGGGCCGCCGCTCGCCCGCATCGGCAAGGTCGTGTGCATCGGCCTGAACTACCACGACCACGCGGCCGAGACCGGCGCCGAGCCGCCCGCCGAGCCCGTGGTGTTCTTCAAGGCGGCGGACACCGTCGTCGGCCCCGACGACACCGTGCTCGTACCGCGCGGCTCGGTGAAGACCGACTGGGAGGTCGAGCTGGCGGTCGTCATCGGGCGCACCGCGCGCTATCTGGAGTCGCACGAGGAGGCGCTCGCGCACGTCGCCGGGTACGCGGTCGCGCACGACGTGTCCGAGCGCGAGTTCCAGATCGAGCGCGGCGGCACCTGGGACAAGGGCAAGAACTGCGAGACCTTCAATCCGCTCGGCCCCTGGCTCGTCACCGCCGACGAGGTGCCCGACCCGCAGGCCCTGGGCCTGCGCCTGTGGGTCAACGGCGAGCTGAAGCAGGACGGGACGACGGCCCAGCAGATCTTCCCGGTCGCGGAAGTGGTGCGCTACGTCAGCCAGTTCATGACGCTCTACCCGGGCGATGTGATCAACACCGGTACGCCGGCCGGGGTCGCCCTCGGCCGGCCCGAGCCGAAGCCGTATCTGCGGGCCGGGGACGTGGTGGAGCTGGAGATCGACGGCCTGGGGCGGCAGCGGCAGGAGCTGAAGGGGGCCTGACGTCCGGTCAGGTCCCGCGGGGTCGGGTCGCGGCCGGGCCCCGCGGGCCCGGGTCGCGGCCCGCGGGCGTAGGCCAATGGGGGAAGCGGTGAGCGTGTCTCCCATTAGTTTTGTCTTAATTACGCATATTTCCGAGTATGCGAAGAAAACGTTCAGCGTATGTGGCGGCGGCAGTCACCGTCGCGGCCGCCGCCATCGTCGGCGGCCTGGCCGGGCTCGGGGTCGCCGACCCCCTGCCCGGCGGGCTCGGCCCCTGCAAGGGCGCGGCCTGCCCGGAGAACGGGTTCCCGGAGGTGAACAACGGTCCGGTGGCGGGCCGGGACGAGAACATCAACGTCTTCGTCGGCGAGAACATGCTGGTCCGCGAGGCGGCCGCCGAGGCCGAGGGCAAGGTCGTCGTCCTCGGCGAGTTCGACCAGAACAAGCGCGCCGGGGCCTCGCAGATCTACAACGTGGGCGTCGCCGGTGTGGGCTCCCGGGTGCCGCCGCCCAACGGCTCGGACTTCCTGACGGTCGGCGGCGACCTGACCGTCGCCACCGGGCAGCGGCTGCTCGCCGAGGAGGGCAGCGTCTCCGGAGTGGTGCGGTACGGCGGGGCCGCCCTCAGCGGCCGGGTCATCCCCACGCCGGTGTACGACGCCAACGCGACCGACAAGTACGCGATGCTGCCCGCCCAGCTGACCGAGGCGAGCCAGTGCTACGCGTACGAGAACGGCTCGCCCCGCGAGACCACCGGCACGGCGGTCAACAACGGCAGCGAGACCGTCTTCACCGGTGACGGCACCTCCAAGATCCAGGTCTTCAACGTGGACTTCGACATGGTCAGCCGCACCGGCGGCGACCAGGGCATCTCCTTCCGGAACATCCCGGACGACGCCACCGTGCTCGTCAACCTCGTCGGCGACGCCCGCACGGTGCGCACCTACAGCGGCCTGCTGTCCGGCGTCAGCCGCGAGAAGCTGCTGTGGAACGTGCCGGACGCCTCCTCGGTGCGCTTCGGCGGCAGCGGGCAGTTCCAGGGGAGCGTGCTCGTGGGGTTGCCCGGCAGCTCGACGACGGTGACGCTGCCCGGCATGAACGGACGCTTCTTCACGGTGGGTTCGCTGACCCACACCTCGCTGGCCGGGGGCGGCCAGGAGATCCACGCGTACCCGTTCACGGGCGATCTGCCGTCGTGTACGGCGCCGTCGCCCTCGCCGTCGGACAGCGACGGGCCGAGCCCGTCCCCGTCGGACAGCGATGGCCCGAGTCCGTCCCCGTCGGACAGTGACGGCCCGAGTCCGTCTCCCTCGGACAGCGATGGGCCGAGTCCGTCCCCGTCGGACAGCGACGGCCCGAGTCCGTCCCCCTCGGACAGCGACGGCCCGAGTCCGTCACCCTCCGACAGCGACGGCCCGAGCCCCTCTCCCTCGGACAGCGACGGCCCGAGTCCGTCACCCTCCGACAGCGACGGCCCGAGCCCCTCCCCGTCGGACAGCGACGGCCCCAGTCCGTCCCCCTCGGACAGCGACGGCCCGAGCCCGTCCCCGTCCGACTCGCCCACGCACCCGCAGCCCAGCCCCAGCAAGAGCGACGAGATGGCCCACACCGGCACCTCGTCCGGTGAGCTGGCGCTCGTGGGCGCGATCGCCGCGGCCCTGGTCGGCACCGGTGTCGGGTTCGTGGTGATGATCCGCCGCCGCGCCGAGGACCAGGTGGACTGAGCGGACCGAACCGAGGAGCAGGTGATCCGGGCGGGGGGGGGGGGGGGGGGGGAGGGGGGGGGGGGGGGGGGGGGGGGGGGGAGGGGGGGGGGGGGGTGGGGGGGGGGGGGGGGGTTG
>NZ_JBVIXA010000004.1:212705-668520 GCF_055594065.1 Streptomyces sp. NPDC040610
TCCCCAGCCCCCCCCCCCTCCCCCCCCCCCCTCCCCCCCCCCCCTCCCCCCCCCCCCCCCCCCCCCCCCCCCCCCCCCCCCCCCCCCCGGTCCGTACGGGTCGTCAGGACGCCGTGAAGCGCTCCAGGGCCGCCACCACCAGCGCGTGATCCGCGACCTGGGGGAGGCCCGAGACGACCACCGTGCCGATGACGCCCGCGCCCTCGACCGCGATCGGGAAGGCGCCGCCGTGCGCCGCGTACCGGTCGGGGTCGAGGCGCGAGGACTCCTCGAACGTCGTGCCCTTGGCGCGGAACCTGCTGCCCACCAGGTACGACGAGCAGCCGTACCGCTCGACGACGCGGCGCTTGCGGTCGATCCACGCGTCGTTGTCGGGCGTCGAGCCGGGCAGCGCGGCGTGGAACAGCTGCTGGCCGCCGCGCCGGATGTCGATGGCGACCGGCGCCTCGCGCTCGCGCGCCATCTCCACCAGGAGCGAGCCGAGCGCCCAGGCGTCGTCGTACGAGAAGCGACGGAGCGTCAGGCAGCGTTCCTGCTCCTCCAGTTCGGCGATGGCGGGGGCGGCCGGGGCCGGTGTCGTGGGCCGCGTCGTCACAGCGTCACCGCCACGCCCTCGCGGGCCGAGCGGCGCGCGGCCTCCAGGACGTCGAGGGTCGCCGCGGCCTCCTGTGCGGTGACCGGGTTGTCGCCTTCGCCGCGCAGCGCGGCGGCCACGGCGGCGTAGTACGCGGGGTAGTCGCCCGGCAGCGTGGGCTCGGGGCGGCCGCCGCCGGTCAGTGGGGACTCGCCCGAGCCGACCTTGCCCCACAGGGCCTCCGGCTCCACGCCCCACGGGTCCTCGTCCGTCGGCCGCCTGCCCTCGCGCAGCGCGGCCTCCTGCGGGTCGAGGCCGTACTTCACATAGCCCGCCGCCGAGCCGAGCACCCGGAAGCGCGGGCCGAGCTGGGCCGTCGTCGCGCTCACGTACAGGTGCGAGCGGACGCCGCCCGCGTGCGTCACGGCGATGAACGTGTCGTCGTCGGCCCGCGCGCCCGGCCTGCGCACGTCCGCCTCCGCGTACACCGCCGCCGCCGGGCCGAACAGGACCAGGGCCTGGTCGACCACATGGCTCCCCAGGTCGTACAGCAGGCCACCGATCTCCTCGGGGTCGCCGGACTCGCGCCAGCCGCCCTTGGGCTGCGGGCGCCAGCGCTCGAAGCGGGACTCGAAGCGCTGGACGTCGCCGAGGCCGCCCTCGGCGAGCAGCTTGCGCAGCGTGCGGAAGTCGTTGTCCCAGCGGCGGTTCTGGAACACCGAGAGCAGCAGGCCGCGCTCGTCCGCGAGGGCCGCCAGGTCGCGGGCCTCGGCCGCGGTGCCCGCCAGCGGCTTGTCCACGACGACCGGCAGGCCCGCCTTGAGCGCGGCGGTCGCGAGCGGAACGTGCGTCTTGTTCGGCGACGCGACGACGATCAGGTCGAGCTCGTCCGCCCGGGCCCACAGCTCTTCGGCGTCCGCCGCGCAGCGCAGGTCCGCGCCGAACTCGGCGCGCGCCTGCGCCTGCCGCTCGGCGTTCGACGTGACGACCGTGTCCAGGGCCAGGCCCTCGGTCGCGGCGATCAGGGGGGCGTGGAAGACGGAGCCCGCGAGGCCGTAGCCGATCAGGCCGACGCGGAGGTCGTTCGTGCCTTGAGTCATGCCCTCTACTTTGGCAACGCTGTTGCCAAAGTGCAAGCGAGGCCCACAATGGGGGTGTGAACAGGGAGAACGAGGCCGCGTTCGGCGGCGGGGCGAATCTGCGGGCGCTGCGCGGGCACAATGCGGCGCTGGTCCTTGACCTGCTGCGGGGTGCCTCCGGCGGTGGGGGCGGGGGTGTCGGTCGGCTTGAGCTCGCCGCTCGGACCGGGCTCACGCCGCAGGCCGTCAGCAAGATCGTCGCTCGGCTGCGGGGGGAGGGGCTGGTGGCCGACGCGGGGCGTCGGGCTTCCACCGGGGGCAAGCCGCAGACGCTGCTGCGGCTCGTTCCCGGGGCGGGGTACGCGGTGGGGGTGCACCTTGAGCGGGACTCCCTGGTGGCCGTGCTGGTCGACCTGACCGGGGTCGTCGTCGCCGAGCGGCGGGCCGGGCTGGACTTCGCCGGTGGGGTCGATGCCGTGGTGGAGGTTGCCGCGGGCGCGGTTGCCGCGCTGGTCGGCGCGGCGCCGACCGGCGCGGAGGCGGCGGGGGCGGTCGTCCTCGGGGTGGGTGTCGCCCTGCCCGGGCCCCTCGACCACGCATCCGGGGTGTTGCACCGCGTCACCGGGTTTCCCGAGTGGGACGGGTATCCGTTGCGGGATGTGCTGGCGCGGCGGCTGGGGTTGCCCGTGGTGGTGGACAAGGACACCAATGCCGCCGCGCTCGGGCTCGCGTTGGGCGGGGCCGCCGAGTCGTTCGCCTATCTGCACTTGGGGACCGGGCTCGGGGCCGGGCTCGTGCTGGGCGGGGGGCTGTACCGGGGGGCGCGGACCGGGGCCGGGGAGTTCGGGCATCAGGTGGTGCAACTGGACGGGCCGGTCTGTGAGTGCGGGGACCGGGGGTGTGTGGAGGCGCTGTGCCTGGCCGCCGTCGCGCGGGGTGACCTCGACGAGGCCGCGCGCGTGCTCGGGACCGCCGCGGGCAACCTGGTCGCGCTGCTCGACATCGACCTCGTGCTGCTCGGCGGGCGGACCGTCGGCGCCGCCGAGGAGTTGTTCGTACGGGGTGTGGGTGCCGTCGTCGCCGAGCGGGCCCGGCGCGAGGGCGCCCGGGCGGCCGTCGGGGTGCGGGTCGCGCCCGGCGGTGACCGGGGCGTCGCGGAGGGCGCCGCGCAGCTCGTCCTCGCCCCGCTGTTCGGCCGGGCGAGTGCCGCCTTTCCCGCCAATCGGACTTGACGAAGAATCGGCTGTTAGGGGGGAATCGGCCAGCCGAACGGGTCGCCGACGGCGGTGGGACGGGTGCGGGGTCGCGCGCGCGTGGCAGGGTCTGGGCCGCGACCCGTTGCCGCCCGGCCGCTTTCCGGGCAGCTCAACGGGCGCTGTTCCGCCGTCAGTTCGGCCGTCCCCGGCGTCCCCGCGCCCCGGCCGCCAGCAAGGGCTCCCCATGCGACTTCGCAGTTCTCTCGCGGCAGGCGTCGCCGCCGCCGTCACCCTCGTGCCCGCCGGGGCCGAGGCGGCGGCCGCCGGTGACCCGTCGCGCGAGGGCGGCCCGGGCGCACTGCGGCCCACCTGCGCGAAGGGAGCCGGGGACGGGTTCCCGATCAGCACCCGCATCAGCGGCGGCCCCGCCACGTACGAGCGCGGCGGCGGCTTTCGCGAGTGGTCCCTGGAGCTGACCAACACCACGGACGACACCTGCGGAAACGTCCATCCCGTCATCGTGCTCGTCGACGGCGCCAAGTCCCTGAAGCCCCGTCAGATCCAGTTGGAGTACGACGACGGGGCGCGGCGGCGGCCGGTGCGGTTCGAGCGGACGGACCGGGACGAGACCATCGGCGTCCTCGGCGGCGCCGGGCCCGACGCGGGCCCCGGCCTCACCCTCGCCCCCGGCGGCACCCGCACCGTCGGCCTCCGGCTCGCCTTCACCTCCGACGCGGCGCCCGGCGGGGTCGTGGCGAGCGCCGCCGTGGTGCGGCGCCGCGACGACGACGGGGACTGGGTGGGCGCCTCCAACGACTACGTGTTCGACATCGTCGGGGCGGGCGGCCCGGCCGCCGAGTCCCCCGGCGAACTCGCGAAGACCGGCCCGGGACGTCTGCCCGGGCTCGGGGTCACTGCCGCTGCCCTCCTCCTCGGCGGCGTGGCCCTTGTGGTGGGATCTCGGCGCCTTCGGGCCAGAGGGCGCTGACACAGCCGTCCCGCCGCCTCCGAAAAGGCCGTGTCCGTGCCGCCCCAGCCGAAGCACCACCCGGCGGCACGGGCCCGGCCTTCTCCGCACCCCGTCCCGCCGCGTCCCCGCCATGCCCCCCCCGCGTCCCGCCGTGAACAACCGGCCGTGCCCCCGCCGCCCCCACGCGAGGCACGCCCGCCCACCCCCACCCCCGCGACGTGCGAACATCTGCCCGTGGACAAGCCCAACGCCGCCCCGCCCGACCACCTGCGCGACCAGGCTCCCGGAGCCCCGATCCGCTCCGGCATCCCCGAGCACGGCCGCATCCCGAAGTACTACGCCGTCAAGGCCCGCATCGCGGAGCTGATCGACGAGTTGGGCGACGGGCAGGCGCTGCCGACCGAGCGGGACCTGGCCGAGCGGTACGAGGTCGCGCGCGAGACCGTGCGGCAGGCGCTGCGCGAACTGCTCCTTGAGGGCCGTCTGCGCCGCCAGGGCCGCGGCACCGTCGTCGCCGGGCCCAAGCTGGAACAGCCCCTGTCGCTCGCCAGCTACACCGAGGGCGTCCGCAGGCAGGGCCGCACCCCCGGACGCAGCCTCATCTCCCTCGACCGCTTCCCGTGCCCGGCCGTGCTCGCCGCCGACATAGGGGTCCCGGTCGGCGAGCCCGTCTGGCACATGGAGCGGGTGCTGCTCGCGGACGAGGAGCGGGTGGGCCTGGAGTCCACGTACGTCTCCGTGGAGCGGGTGCCGCGCCTGGACCAGGACTTCGAACCCGACTCGTCCTTCTACGCCTACCTGCGCGAACGGCTCGGCATCCCCTTCGGCGACGCCGACGAACGCATCGAGACGGTGCTCGCCACCCCGCGCGAGGCGCTGCTCATCGGCACGCCGCCCGCGCTGCCGATGCTCCTGATCCACCGCGTCTCGCGCGACACCGAGGGCCGCCCCCTGGAGCGCGTGCGCACCCTCTACCGGGGCGACCGCTTCTCCTTCACGACGCACCTGGCCAGCGAGGGCTGACCCTGCCCGGCGGCACACTCCGGCGGCGCGCGGGGCCGAAAACCGGCCGAACCGCCCCTTCCCGTACGCCAGTTGACCCCTCATGATTACGGAACGGTAACGGGTCTAGTCCAAGCTTGATGGGCCGTTCACCGTCCCGTTGCCAACCGGCCCCCGCCGGGTCACCCGTCGACAGGAGCGTTGCCGTCGTGAGAGTCATCGTCGTAGGAGCCGGCGTGGTGGGAACCATGCACGCCTGGCACGCAGTGGAGCGCGGCCACGAGGTCGTACAGATCGAGCGCGAGAGCGAGGCCCGCGGGGCGTCGCTCCGCAACTTCGGGCAGATATGGGTCAGCGGCCGCGCGGGCGGGGAGGAGCTCGACACCGCGCTGCGCGCCCGTGAGCTGTGGGAGGACATCGGCGCCCGGGTCCCGGGCCTCGGCTTCCGGGCCATCGGCTCGCTGACCCTCGTACGCAACGAGCGCGAGCGGGCCGTCGCCGAAGCCGCGCTCGCCCGCCCCGACGCGGCGGCCCGCGGCTACAAGCTGCTCGGCGCCGCCGAGGCCCGCGCGCTCAACCCGGCCCTGCGCGGCGAGTTCACCGCCGCCCTGTGGTGCGAGCGGGACGCCGCCGTCGAGCCGCGCACCGCCCAGCTGCACCTGCGCGCGGAGCTGCTCAAGTCGCCCCGCTACACCTTCCTGCCCGGCCGCGAGGTCCGTGAGGTCGTGGGTGCGGGCGCCGTGCGCGACGACCACGGCGACGTGCACCGCGGCGACGTCGTGGTGCTGTGCACCGGCGCCTGGCTCGGCGGGCTCGTGCGGGAGCTGGCGCCGGAGCTGCCGGTGCGCCGCGTCCGCCTCCAGATGATGCAGACCGCCCCGCTCGGCGAGCCCCTCACCACGTCCGTCGCCGACGCCGACAGCTTCCGCTACTACCCGGCGTACAAGTCACCGGAGCTGGACGCCCTCAACGCCGGGCAGGCCCAGGCGCCGACCGCCGCCGCCCACAAGATGCAGCTCCTGATGGTGCAGCGCGCCGACGGCGGCCTGACCATCGGCGACACCCACGAGTACGAACACCCCTTCGCCTTCGACACCCTCGAAGACCCCTACGACCACCTCACCGAGGTCGTCGAGGGCTTCCTGGGGCGCCCGCTGCCGAAGATCCAGCGGCGCTGGGCCGGGGTGTACGCGCAGTGCGTCGACACCAGCCGGGTCGTCCACCGCGAGCAGGTGCGGGGCGGCGTCGTGCTGGTCACCGGGCCCGGCGGGCGCGGCATGACCTGCTCGCCCGCCATCGCCGAGAAGACCGCCGACGAGCTGGGATGGTGACGGAATTGACCGCGTACGAGAACGTCCGACTCGTGGTGCTCGACATGGCGGGCACCACCGTCGCCGACGGCGGCCTGGTCGAGCAGGCCTTCGCCGCCGCCGCGCGCGAACTCGGCGTCGAGGAGGGCTCCGCCGACCACGCCGCGAAACTGGAGTACGTCCGCGCCACCATGGGCGAGTCCAAGATCTCCGTCTTCCGGCACCTGTTCGGCGACGAGGCGCTCGCGCAGCGGGCGAACGTGGCCTTCGAGAAGGCGTACGGGCAGCTCGTCGACGGCGGCCGCATCGCCCCGATCCCCGGGGCGCGCGAAGCCATCGAGGAGCTGCGGGCCGACGGCCTGACCGTCGTCCTGAGCACCGGCTTCGCCCGCGTCACCCAGGACGCCATCCTCGCGGCACTCGGCTGGCGCGACCTGGTCGCCCTCACCCTGTGCCCCGCCGACGCGGGCGGCCGCGGGCGCCCCTACCCCGACATGGTCCTCGCCGCGTTCCTGCGCACCGGCGCCGCCGACGACGTCCGCGAGATCGCCGTCGCCGGTGACACCGCGTACGACATGCGCAGCGGCGTACGGTCCGGGGCCTCGGTCGTCGCCGGGGTGCTCACCGGAGCCCACGACGCGGCGGCCCTCACCGACGCCGGAGCCACCCACGTCCTCGGCTCCGTCGCCGAACTGCCCGCGCTGCTCCGGGGTTCCGGCCGATGAGCAGCGGCATACGCTTCGACTCCGTCTCGGTCGCGTACGGCGGGAACGTCGTCCTGGACGGGCTGGACCTCACCGTCGAGCCCGGCGAGGTCATGGCGCTGCTCGGGCCCTCCGGCTCCGGCAAGACCACCGCGCTGCGTGCCGTCGCCGGGTTCGTGCGGCCCGCGTCCGGGCGGGTGCTCATCGGCGACCGCGACGTCACCTCGCTGCCGCCGCACCGGCGCGGCATCGGCATGGTCGTCCAGCAGTACGCGCTGTTCCCGCACATGCGGGTCGAGGACAACGTGGCCTTCGGCCTCAAGGCGCAGAAGGTCTCGCGGGCCGAGATCCCCGGGCGGGTCGCCGACGCGCTCGAACTGACCGGCATGGGCGCCTACGCCAAGCGCTATCCCCGGGAGCTGTCCGGAGGGCAGCAGCAGCGCGTCGCCATCGCCCGGGCTCTCGCCATCCGGCCCGGGGTGCTGCTGCTCGACGAGCCGCTGTCCGCGCTCGACGCGCAGCTCCGGTCCGGAATGCTCGCCGAACTCGCCCGGCTGCACCGGGAGTTGCCCGACGTCTCGATTCTGTACGTCACCCATGACCAGGTCGAGGCGCTCACCCTCGCCGATCGGATCGCCGTCATGGACCGGGCCCGGCTGCAGGACTGCGGGACTCCGCAGGAGCTCTACCGGAAGCCTCGGAACGAGTTCACGGCTTCGTTCGTGGGCAACGCGAACCTCCTGCCGGTCTCTGTGGGGGAGGGCTCGGTCTCCCTGGGCGGGGCCGAGTTGAAGGTCGACACCGGGGAGGTGGCCTCGGGGGTTTCGGCGACCTTGTGTGTGCGGCCGCATCTGGTCGGGCTCGGGCCCGGGCCCAACTCGCTTGCCGGGAAGGTTTCCGAGGTGCAGTGGCGGGGCGCTACGCATCGGGTGTTCGTCGATGTGGGGGGTCACTCCGTGAAGGCCGATGTGCGGGAGCTTCGGGAGCCGCCCGTTCTGGGCGGTGAAGTCACCTTGCACTTCGCGCCGGAGGACGCTGTGCTGCTGGCCGCAGGGGTGACCGATGGGTAGTCCAGCTGAGCGCCTGATGGACGGTGGCCGTCGGCCTGGGGCTGTGCCCACCCGTCCCGCCCTGCGGGACGATTGCCCACAGCGGGGATGGAGGGTTCCGGCGTTCGTCTGGGCCCTGCCGCCCGTCGCCCTGCTCGGGCTCGTCTTTCTCTATCCCCTCGCCCTCGTCGTGCAGCAGTCCGTGCAGCCCGACACGGGTGGGACCTCGCTGCAGCCGTACTCCGACGTGTTCGCGTCCGAGTCGTTCCGGGAGGCGCTCGGGACGACGGTGTGGCTGGCCGTGGGGGCCACCGTCGGGTGTCTGGTGCTGGGGTTCGCGCTCGCGCTGGTCATTGCCTTCGTGCCCTTCCCCGGGGGGAAGGCCGTCGCCAAGTTCATCGATGTGTTCCTGTCCTTCCCGTCCTTCCTGATCACGCTCGCGCTGCTGTTCATCTACGGCACCAAGGGCATGGCCAACGGGCTGTGGACGGATGCCACGGGGGCGGGCGGGGACGGTCCCTTCCAGTTCCTGACGACGCCGTGGGGCGTGCTGCTCGCCGAGATCACGTACTTCACGCCGTTCGTGATGCGGCCGCTGCTCGCCGCGTTCTCGGCGATCGACACGGCCCAGCTGGAGGTCGCCTCCTCGCTGGGCGCGCGGCCCCTGCGGGTCGTACGGCAGGTCATCCTGCCGGAGGCGCTGCCCGCGCTCGCCGCCGGCGGCAGCCTCGTCCTGGTGATGTGCCTGAACGAGTTCGGGATCGTGCTCTTCACCGGGGCGAAGGACGTCACGACGCTGCCGATGCTCGTCTACAGCAAGGCGATGCTGGAGTCCGACTACCCGGCGGCCTGCGTCGTCGCCGTCGTCAACATCGCGATCTCCGTGGGCCTGTACGGCCTCTACCGGGTGGTGAGCCGTCGTGCTGGTGCATAGCCGCAAGGGCAAGTGGGCGACCTGGGCCCTCTTCTTCGTGCTGTTCCTGCCGCTGTTCGCGCTGCCGCTGCTCGTGATCGTCGCGGCGTCGTTCGCCGGGCACTGGTCGGGGGCGTTCCCGTCCGGCTTCACCGGCGAGCACTACTCGGCCGCCACCCGCGGCGAATCCCTCCAGGCCCTCACCACCAGCCTGCTCACCGCCCTCGGCGCCAGCATCGTCGCGCTCGCCGCGGGCACCTGGGCCGCGCTCGCCGCCGCCGCGCTGAAGGGGTGCGGGGAGGGCACGTCACGGCTGTCCCGGCTGTGCGGGCGGACCCTCGACACCCTGTTCATGCTGCCCGTCGCCGTGCCGTCGGTGGTCGTGGGCCTCGCGGTCCTCGTCGCCTTCAGCAAGCCGCCGATGATCCTCAACGGCACGTCCACGATCGTCGTCCTCGCGCACGCCATTCTTGTCACGGCGTTCGCCTACCAGTCGGTCGCGGCCGCCATCGTGCGTCTCGACCCGGCGTACGAGCAGGCCGCGGCGTCCCTGGGCGCCCGGCCCGCGTACGTCCTGTGGCGGGTGAAACTGCCCCTGCTGCTGCCGTCCCTGACCGCCGCCGCCGGGCTCTGCTTCGCCCTGTCCATGGGCGAGCTGAGCGCCACGATGATGCTCTACCCGCCGGACTGGACCCCGCTGCCCGTGCGGATCTACGCCGCCACCGACCGCGGCGCCACCTTCACCGGCGCCGCCCTGGCCGTGGTCCTCATGACGGCGACGCTGCTCGTCCTGTTCGCCGTGTCGAGGGTCCGCACGAAGGCCTCCTACCGCTGACCACCCCCCACCCCCCCAACTCCCCTTCCCCTGTGTTCCGTTGTGACTCGTTAGGAGTACGACACGTCATGTTCCGCCACCCCCGCGTCCCCGTCCGCACGCTCGCCGCCCTGTCCGGCTGCCTCGTCCTCGCCGGCACCCTCACCGCCTGCGGCGGGAACTCCGCCGCCTCCGACGCCAAGGTCGTCACCGTCTACAGCGCCGACGGCCTCAAGGGCGAGAACGGCGACGGCTGGTACGACAAGGTCTTCAAGGACTTCGAGAAGAAGACCGGCATCAAGGTCAAGTACGTCGAGGGCGGCTCCGGCGAGATGGTGCAGCGCGCCGTCCGTGAGAAGTCCAACACCCAGGCCGACGTCCTCGTCACGCTGCCGCCGTTCATCCAGCAGGCCGACGAGAAGGGCCTGCTCCAGACGTACGAGCCCAAGGGGTCCGAGCAGGTCGACGGCGCCAACAAGGCGTCCGACGGCAAGTGGACCTCCGTCGTGAACAACTACTTCGGGTTCATCCACAACAAGAAGGAACTGGGTGGCGCCAAGGCCCCCAAGACCTGGGACGAGCTGACGGACGGCACGTACAAGAACAAGCTCCAGTACTCCACGCCCGGCGTCGCGGGCGACGGGACCGCCGTCCTCATCAAGGCGATGCACGACTTCGGCGGCAAGGAACCCGCCATGAAGTACCTGGAGAAGCTCCAGTCCAACAACGTCGGCCCGTCCGCCTCCACCGGCAAGCTCGCCCCCAAGGTCGACAAGGGCGAACTGCTCGTCGCCAACGGCGACGTCCAGATGAACTACGCGCAGTCCAAGGACATGCCGAACCTCGGCATCTGGTTCCCGGCGAAGAAGGGCAAGAAGCCCACCACCTTCGCGCTGCCGTACGCGGCCGGTCTGGTGAACAAGGCGCCGCACAGCGCCAACGCCAAGAAGTTCCTCGACTACCTGCTCAGCCGCACCGCGCAGGCGCAGGTCAGCGAGATCGGCGGTGGCTTCGCCGCCCGCAAGGACGTCAAGGCCACCGACGCCAACGCCATCGCCCTCGACAAGCTCATGGACGGCGTCGAGGTCTTCGAGCCGGACTGGGACGACATCTCCAAGAACCTCAAGTCGTACGTGGAGGAATGGAAGTCGGCCACCGGCAGCT
Source organism: Streptomyces sp. NPDC040610 (assembly GCF_055594065.1). Classification (NCBI taxonomy): domain Bacteria; kingdom Bacillati; phylum Actinomycetota; class Actinomycetes; order Kitasatosporales; family Streptomycetaceae; genus Streptomyces; species Streptomyces sp. NPDC040610. The sequence continues at coordinate 223,481 of NZ_JBVIXA010000004.1, forward strand.
GAGCACCCTCGCCGTCGCCTCCGACGGCAACGAGCCCGGACCAACGCCCCTGCACCGCCAGGGGCGTCGGTGTGCCCGCACGCCCCGCTCCAGCCAACTCCCCCCGGAGGAACCGTGTCCCACGGCCCGTCCCGCCGCTCGCTCCTCGTCTCCGCCGCCTCCCTCGGCGCCGCCCTCGCCGTCACCGCAGGACCCCTCGCCGCCGCCCGAGCCGCCGCGCGCAAGCCCAAGATCCTGATCATCGGGCTCGACGGCGCGCTCCTGAACCGCATCAAGGACGCCGCCGCGCCCACCCTCAAGTCCCTGATGGCCGACGGGCTCACCGCCCCCAGCGCCCTCTACGCGAGCCCCCTCGCGCCCACCTCGTCGGGCCCCGGCTGGTCGACGCTCCTCACCGGTGTCTGGCCCGACAAGCACAAGGTCCTCAACAACGACTTCACCGGCCACGACCTGGCCCGCTACCCGGACTTCATGACCCGGGCCGAGGCCGCGAAGCCGTCCCTGAACACCTACGCCGTGTCCTCCTGGGCGCCCATCACCGACACGATCTTCTCGCCGAAGGTCGACGCCCGGGTCTCCACTCCGGCAGCCGAGTACGACACCGGCACCACCGCGCGGGCCGTCGCGAGACTGCGCGACACCGACCCGGACGCCGTGTTCGTGCAGCTCGACAACATCGACCACGCCGGGCACAGCGACGGCGCCGCGAGCCAGGCGTACCTGGACGCCGTCCGCACCGCCGACGGCCAGGTCGGGCAGCTGCTCGCCGCCGTCGCCTCCCGTCCCTCGTACGGCGCCGAGGACTGGCTGATCATGATCACCGCCGACCACGGCCACACCGACGCGGGCGGTCACGGCGGGTCCAGCTGGGCCGAGCGGCAGACTTTCCTCATCGCGCGCGGCGGCGGTACGGCCGCCGGGTCGGTGCGGCACGACGTGCGGATGCCCGACGTCGCCGCCAGCGCCCTCGCGCACCTGGGCGTCCCGATCGACCCGGCCTGGGGCCTGGACGGCCGCCCGATACAGCAGCCGTCCCCGGACGACTTCGACGCGCTGCGCGCCACGCTCAAGCCGCCCGTCGACGAGACCGGCGTCGGCGCGGGCGTCATCGGCTTCACGCACACCCCGCCGAGCGGCTGGTCCGTCGACAACTCCCGGATGGGCGGCGGCGGGGTCACCGAGTGGCGCGGCTGGTCGTTCACGACCGACGAGTTCTGGACCAAGACCCAGCGCGACCAGCAGCGCGAACTCAACATCCGCGCCCGGAACGTCTTCGCCGTCGCCGACGGCGACGAGTGGTCCGACAAGGCCGTCACCGGCACCTTCGACTCGACCCTGATCAGTCCCGCGTACGAGGTGCGGGGCGGGGCCGCCGCCACCCTCATGTACACGACCTTCTACCGCCACGAGGCGCCGCAGCAGGGTCAGGTGCTCGTCTCCTACGACGGCGGGGCGCCCGTCGTCGTGAAGACGTACGCCGCCGACACCCCCTCCGTCGTCGAGTCGCTGCGGCTCCAGGTCCCGGCGGGCGTCCGGACCGCTCAGGTCCACTTCCGCTACACCGGGGGCAACAACTGGTTCTGGGTGATCGACGGGGTGAAGATCAGCGCATCGTGATTAGGCTGGGGGCGTCGGCACACTGTCGTCCCGGCGCCCCCAGCAGCATCAGTTCGCGCAGACCGCAGGAGTGCACCCCATGGCAGAGCGCAAGCCCATCGAATCGTGGCTCACCGACATGGACGGCGTGCTCATCCACGAAGGCGTGCCGATCCCCGGCGCCGACGCGTTCATCAAGAAGCTGCGCGACTCGGGCAAGCCGTTCCTGGTCCTCACCAACAACTCCATCTACACCGCCCGTGACCTCCAGGCCCGGCTCAACCGCATGGGCCTCGACGTCCCCGTGGACAACATCTGGACCTCCGCGCTCGCCACCGCCAAGTTCCTCGACGACCAGCGGCCCGGCGGCACCGCGTACGTCATCGGCGAGGCCGGACTCACCACCGCCCTGCACGACATCGGGTACGTCCTCACCGACCACGCCCCCGACTACGTGGTCCTCGGCGAGACTCGCACCTACAGCTTCGAGGCCATGACCAAGGCCGTCCGGCTCATCAACGGCGGCGCCCGCTTCATCTGCACCAACCCGGACGAGACCGGGCCCTCCACGGAGGGCCCGCTGCCCGCCACCGGCGCCGTCGCCGCCCTCATCACCAAGGCCACCGGCAAGCAGCCGTACTTCGCGGGCAAGCCGAATCCGCTGATGATGCGGACGGGGCTGAACGCGATCGGGGCGCATTCCGAGACGAGCGCGATGATCGGGGACCGCATGGACACGGATGTCCTCGCCGGACTGGAAGCCGGAATGGAGACCTTCCTGGTCCTCACCGGGCTGACGACCCGCGCCGACATCGACCGGCACCCGTTCCGCCCGTCGAACGTGGTCGACTCGATCGCCGACCTGGTCGACAGGGTCTAGGGAGCCCCCGTAAGGGGCGCGGGGAACTGCGCGACCAGCCACGTACAAGCCGCAGACGCGTCTGCCACGTCACCCGGCAGATGCGTCTGCGGCTTTTTCTGGGCTGAGCGCGCAGTTCCCCGCGCCCCTTACGGGGCTCCCCCCGGCCCTCGGACGGGTGTGTCGGGGGTGCGGGGCACCGGGGAGGGCGGGAACCTGCTGGTACAGGAGGTTCACGATGGGTATATGTTCGCTCGCCGTGCGTGGCGTCGGCGCCGCCGTCCTCGTCGCCGTGTGGGCGCCCCCGCCGGCGACCGCGCATGACCAGGATCAGGTGAAAGCCCAGGTCACCCCGGCGAACGTCACCCCGGGTGCCCGGGTCGACGTACGGGTGAAGGGGTGCGACGGCACCACCGGCGCGGCGGGCTCCGGGGCGTTCACCCGGGACGCCGAGCTGACCGGCCGGGACGGCAAGGGGAACACACTGTCCGGGACGACCCGCATCCGCACGGGTGTGTCCGGCACGTACGAGATCACCGTCACCTGTGACGGACACCCGCACCAGGGCGTGGGCACCGTCCAGGTCAAGGGCGCGGCCCGGACCCCGAGTGCCCCGGTCCGCGCCGGAGGCGGCGGCACCGCCTCCCTCACCGCAGCCGCGGCCGAGGCCGAGGAGGCGGGCCCCGGCACCCGGCACGCCGTCATCGGCCTGGTCCTCGCGGGTGTGGCGGCCGTCGCCGTGGCGCTGCGCAGCGTCCGCCGCCGACCGGAGTGACGCCGTGACGGGCCCGGACCCGGACGCCGCCCCGCACCCGCCCGGCACGAGCCGTCTCGTCATGGGCGTGGCCTGGGCGTTCCTGCTCGTCGGCCTGTGGCTGTGGGGCAACGAGATCACCGATGTGCGCGGCGGCCTCTCCGACCCGACGACGGGCGACGTCGCCGCCGTCGGCCGCCCCGCCGGGGTCGACCTGCCGCCCCCGCACGAGCCGCTGGCCGCCGCCCGCCCGCAGCGCGTCGACGTACCGGGCCTCGGCGTCCGCGCCCCCGTCGTCGCCCGCGGCCTGGACGCGGAGGGCGCCATCGACCCGCCGTCGTTCGCGCAGCCGGGTGTCGTGGGCTGGTACGGGGGCGGGGTGCGCCCCGGCGCCCGCGGCACGTCCCTGTTCGTGGGGCATGTCGACACCGAGTCCAAGCCCGCCGTCTTCTACCACCTCAGCGCCCTGCGCCCCGGCGAGAAGGTGCGCGTGACCAGGGACGACGGTTCCGTCGCCGAGTTCACGGTGGACGACGTGCAGGTCCTCGGCCGCGACGACTTCAGCGCGCGCACGGCCTACGGCCCCCGTGAGGAGGGCCGGGCCGAACTGCGCCTGATCACCTGCGGCGGCACCTTCGACCGCGCGAGCCGCACGTACTCGGCCAACGTGGTCGTGTCCGCCTACCTCACGGGGGCCGCGAAGCCGTAGCCGTCGGCTCACCGCGGCCGCGAGGCCGAAACAGTCGGCTCACCGCGACCGCGATGCCATAACCGCTAGCTCACCGGCGCCGCCGAGCCGTAGCCCGCCGCACCGGCCGTGACCGGCTCCTTCGTCCGCAGGGCGCGCAGCCCGAGGCCGCCGAACACACCCGCGAACACCGCCCACAGCAGCACGTGCGACGCCAGGGACAGCATCCGGAAGTCCCACAGCAGGGTCGCGCTGACCGGGACCGGATCGGGGTTGTCGGGCAGCGCCCACAGGAGCGCGAGGACCGCCACCGCCGTCACGGCGGCCGCACACTGCCGCACCGGTACGGGGCGCGCGGCGAGGCGTACGTACACCTGCCACACCAGGAACATGCCGAGCACGCCGAGGACGACCGCGCCCAGCCACATCTCCTGCCGGTCGCCCACCGTGCCCGCGTCGCCGACCCCGGGCGGGGCCGCCGGATAGCGCAGCGCGGGGAACAGCGACACGGCGCAGAACGCGGCCGCGCAGAACGCGAGGGCGCGCGGCCACGGGTTGCCCCGCGGATCACGCCGGTGCACGAGCGCGTACGCGACGGCGAACAGCACGCCGATCGCGAGCCCCGCCACGACCAGCGCGATCACCAGGCCCGCGTGCTGGGTGGAGCGCGAGAACAGCTCCTCGTGGTGCTGGACGGCGCCACCCGCGGGCTCGTGCTCGTGCGAACGGGCCTCCTCGGCGCGGATCGCCTTGTCCATCAGGGGCTCGGCGAGCAGCAGCGAGAACAGTCCCGCGGCGAGCCCGCCGAGCGCTCCGGCGACCATCCCGCGACCGAGCAGCGGCAGCACGGGGGAGCCGCCGGTCCGGGCGCGGGCGGGGGCGCGGGAGGTGTCGGGGGGCGCGGATGTATCAGTGGTCCCGGGCGACTTGGGGGGTTCGCCGGAGAGGTCGGGGGAGGAGTCGGGGGAGGGATCGGGAGAGGGATCGGGGGAAGTGCCGGGAGCGGTGGGAGAGTTCGGGGAATTCGGGGACGTCGGCATGGTGCGTGCGGCCCCGATCAGTGGCAGGGAGCACCGAAGAGGTGCCGGCCGTCGTGAGCGAACTCGTGCAGGTAGTCGCCGGTCGCCGAGATCAGCGAGCCGTTGTCCATGAAGACGGCGTACAGGGCGATCAGTGCGACGATCGCCGCGGCCGCGGCGATCAGCCAGTCGCGGGTCTCGATCGTCGCGGACTGTATCGCCGCCGTGTCGCTGTGTGGTGCGCTGTGCGCAGACGTGACGGACATGTCGGTGGGCCTCCTTCTGGGGTTTCCACGCCCCATGGCAGGAGGACGACGGGTCAGTTCCTGACTTCCGCGCGCGGGCGAGCGGTGGCTCGCGCGGGGTAACAGTGGCGGGACCGTCCCGGAGTCGCACCGGGTTCCTGGCAACCGTCGCCTCGATGTATGGACTTGTCGCCCGGAGAGTCCCAGGTGGTCATGGACACTGTCAACCAGTCCTCGCGCCCCTGACGTGCGGACTCGTGTGCACGGCGCACGCCCCGGCGCGCGGCGGCGCGGACACAACCTGGCCCGGCCAACGACCCGCTCCCCCCGGAGTCGTCGACCGGGCTGGTCCTCGACCGCGCGCGCTCGAGCTGCGGGAGAAACCCGGCGCCGGCACGGGAGGCCTTGGATGGTCCCAACGGTGTGGCTGGTCCCAACGGTGTGGAATAAGGCAACTCCGGCCGGGGGCTTGGGCCGTAGGACAGACTCTAGAACGGAAGACGCCCGTGGCCTAGAGGGCTTTTGACGCCAAGTCCTCCTCGCGCTCCGCTGCGTTACGAGTCCCCGCCGAGCAATGTCGCGTCGTCCAGGGCGCCTTCGATCACCATTCCGGCGACCACGTCCATCACCAGGCGCTCCCGGCGCGCGTGCCGCCGCAGCGCCTCGAACGCCACGTCGAGGCCGGTCCGCCAGCGCTCGGCCAGTATCCCCTTGGCCTGCTCGATGCGGATGCGGCTGGTCAGGGCGGCCTGCAACTGCCGGGAGAGGTCGCGGTACTCGGCGTACGCGCGGTGGTTGTGCAACCCGACTCCGGCGGCGTCGGCGAGCGCCTGCGCGAGCACCAACGCGCTGTCCTCTTCGCCCTCTTGCGGACGGACGTGGGGCCGGTTCCCGTTCGGCGCCGGTGCCACGAAGACGTTCAGCGCGCCGAGCACCCGCTTGCGGGCCCGCAGCGGCACCGCGAACGTGGCTTCCACGCCTCGCGCGCGGGCCCGTTCCGTGAAGCCGGGCCAGCGGGCGAGCGCGTCGGCCGAGGTGAGCCGGACGGGCGGCACGGGGCAGCCGGTGCCGTAGGACTCCAGGCAGGGGCCGTCCACCGCCTGTGCTTCGAGGAGGTCCCGGGCCAGCTCACCGCCCTTGTCGCTGACGGCGAGGCGGACGGTGCTGCCGGCGTCGGCGTACATCACGCCCGCGGCGAGAACCCCGAGGAGTTCGGCGCAGTGCTGGCAGACGCGGCGCAGATGGCGCTGCGCGTCGAAGTCGTCGGCGGTGGTGTCGGCGGCCTCCACCAGGGCCTGCGCCAGCCTGTGCGCAGAGGTGCGGTCCAGCATGACGCTCCCCTTCTTGCCCGCCCCCCACGGCCCCTCGCCTACCCCGGTTCGGCGGGCTGTAACAGGTCTCCTACAGGTGTGTCGTCGAGGCGGTCGGACCTCGTGGGCCGCACCCAGTTATGTCAGGATTGAGCACCGGACTGTGCACCCTAGGGGGAGTGGATGTACCGCAAAATCACAGGTCGCGCGCGGGGCTACGCGGCCAGGGGGGTGTCGGTGACAGTGGCGCTCGCGGGGGCCGCGCTGCTGCTTTCCGGGTGCTCGTCGGACGGTGACGGCAAGGACGAGGAGGGCTCCGGCAACGGCGTCAGCCAACAGCCCAAGGGCAAGGACCCGTTCTGGGTCAACCCCGAGGGGACCGCCGCCAAGCAGGTCGCCGCGTACGACAAGGACGGCAAGAAGGACGACGCCGAGCAGATCCGCAAGATCGCCGAGCAGCCCGTCGGCGAGTGGATCGGCCCGGAGAAGCCCGAGGAGGAGGCCCGTGGGTACACGGAGGCCGCCGAGAAGGCCGACCGGGACGCCCTCCTCGTCCTCTACAACATCCCGCACCGCGACTGCGGCCAGTTCTCCAAGGGCGGCGCCGCCGACGGCAACGCCTACCGCGCGTGGATCGACGGCGTGGCCAAGGGCATCGGCGACCGGCACGCCACGGTCGTCCTGGAGCCGGACGCGGTCCTCCACATGGTCGACAAGTGCACGCCCGAGCAGTTCCACGAGGAGCGCTACGACCTCCTCAAGGGTGCCGTCACCAAGCTCAAGTCCCTGAAGAACACGAAGGTCTATCTCGACGCGGGCAACGCGGGGTGGTCGCAGCCCGACTCGCTGCACGACCCCTTGAAGCGCTCGGGCGTCGAGCTGGCCGACGGGTTCTCCGTGAACGTCTCCAACTTCCAGACCACGGACGCCAGCAAGGCCTACGGCAAGACGCTGTCCTCGAAGGTCGGCGGGAAGCCGTTCATCATCGACACGAGCCGCAATGGGAACGGGCCCTATACGGGTAAGGGCAAGGACCCTTGGTGCAACCCGCCCGGGCGGGCGCTCGGTGAGGCTCCCACCGTCAACACCGGTGATGACCTCGTCGACGCCTATGTATGGGTCAAGCGGCCCGGGGAGTCCGACGGGACGTGTCGCGGTGGCCCGCAGGCCGGGCAGTGGTTCCCGGAGTACGCGCTCGCGCTGGCGAAGGCGAGTAAGTAGGGCCCCGTAAGGGGCGCGGGGAACTGCGCGCTCAGCGCGCGAAAAGCCGCAGACGCATCTGCCGAGTAACTGAGCAGATGCGTCTGCGGCTTTGTTGTGGCTGGTCGCGCAGTTCCCCGCGCCCCTTAAAAGCCCCTTACGGGGCCCCGCTACAAGCTCACGGCACGTGCACCCACTGGGCCTTGCTGGGGGTGCCCTTGTCGTCAGTGACAAAGAGCATGTACCAGCCGGACTCGACCAGGCTGCGGTTCTTCGGGATGGTGACCGTCAGACCCTTCGCGGTCTTCTTCATGTCGAGGGCGATCGACGTCTGGTCGATGTCCGTGACGTGGGTCGTGGCGGACGGCCGGATCAGCCGGGCCTTCTTGATCGACGAGGCGTGCCGGGTCGGGAAGGTCCCGGAACCGCCGCGCGCGATCTTCTTGGGGCCCTCGCCCAGGGTGGGCTGGGAGCCGTGGTACAGGTACGGCGGCGTGTAGATCTCCACCCGCTGCTCGAAGACGCCCGGCTTCGTGTTGCCCTTGTCGGAGTACAGGGAGTCCGAGCCGAAGAACATCACGCGGCCGTCGGGCAGCAGGATCGAGCCCGAGTGGTAGTTGCGGCCCACGAGCGGGTCGGCGACCTTGTCGAAGGTGTTGGACGTCGGGTCGTAGATCCGGGCCTGCTTGATGTTGGAGGCGCCGCGCCCGCGGTAGTCCTCGGAGCCGCCGGAGACGAGGACGGAGTCGTCGGGCAGGACGGACGCCTGCGGATAGCGGGTGCCCTTCTCCAGCTCCGGGCCGTCGCGGAACCGCGGGGCTTTCTCCTTCAGGTCGACGATCCGGGTCTTCGGCGAGGAGTCCTTGGACTCGCCGACGCCACCGCCGCCGACCACCATGTACCGCTGGTCCTGCGCGGGCGGCAGTTCCACGGTGTTGGAGGTCTCCAGGAGGTCCGGGTCGCTCATGCCCGGGATCTTCTGGAACTTGTTGGTCTCCAGGTCCCAGATGCCCGGCTTGCGGCCGACGTCGTCAGGGCCGTAGCCCGCGTTGGAGCCGGAGTAGAAGAGCTTGCCGTCGGCCATCTGGAAGATCGCCGGGTAGGTCGGGAACTGCCGGACGCCCTTGGTGTACGTCCACTTCTTGGTCTCGGGGTCGTACACCTCGTTCTTGCCCGGCACCAGCTGGCCGATCTCGTCCAGGCCGGAGAGGGAGAGCACCTTGCCGTCGGTGAGCGTGGTCAGCGTGGGATACCAGCGGGCCTCGTTCATCGGGTCGACCTTGATGTACTTCTCGGCGACCGGGTCGAACTCGAAGGTGTCCTTGATGCCCTGGAAGTCCTTCTTGTCCAGGGCGAGCTTCTGCGCGATGCCGTACGTGTTGCGGGTGTCGCCGCCGCTGAGGCCCTGCACGCGGTAGTTGTCCTGGGTGCCGGTCTCGTACTTCGCGCCGCTCGCCTGCGCCTCGACGTAGATGCGGCCGAGGCCCGGGTCGTTGCGCAGGAACGCGCCGGTCTGCTTGTCGAAGACCTTCTTCGCGCGCTCGACGACCACCGGGTCCTTCGACACGAACGTCTTGCCGTTCTTCTTGCCGGTGAACTTGGTGCCCGCGGGCAGCGTGATCGGCTTGTCCGGGTTCTCGTTGTGCACGATCATCAGGCCGCCGGCCTTGGTGACGTCGCCCTTGAGCTTCTCGTAGCGCTTGGTGCCGCCCGCGATCAGGAGCTTGCCGTCGGCGAGCTGGGTGTGGCCGGTGCAGAACAGGTCGACGGGCGTCGGGATCTTCTTGATGGTGTTCTTGATCGGGTCCCACAGGCGGGTGTCGAACTTCTTGTCGTCGAAGTTCTTCTGGTTGTTGCCCGACCCGGCCACCATCAGGATCTTGCCGGTGTGCAGCAGCGACGCGTGGATCGTGTTCTGCCGGTACTCCTCCGGGAAGTCGATGACCTCCCACTTGCCGTTGGCGGCCTTGTACTCCGGCTGGTTGATCTTGTAGTTGTGGTACTTCTCGGAGCCCACGCGCCACAGCCAGGGGCCGTTCATTCCGGCCAGGGCCAGTACCACCGCCGTACCTATCGCGATCCGGCGGACGCGGCGGCGGCTGGACGGGTCTTTCATTGTTCGTGGCTCCCGAGGGCGGTCTGCATGGTCTCGTCATTCGAGGCCCAACTGGGCTTCTGCTGCGGTGCGTGCGGCGCGGGACGCGCGTGCGGGGGCGCGGAGTGCGGTGCGTACTGCTGCGGTGCGTACGGCTGGGGCGCGTGCTGCTGCGGGTACGGCTGCGGGTACTGCTGTGGCGCGTGCACGGTCGGGGCCGCGTGCCGGGGCTGGGGCACCTGCGGCTCGGCGGGGCCCGTGGCGGGAGCGGCGGCCTTCTTCTTCTCCTGCCGCATGCCGTGCCGCCAGGCGAAGATCGGCGCGGCCGTGACGAGCAGCGCGAACGTGGCCCAGATGATCATCGCGGGATGCGCGTGGTCGTACACGTACGCCGCGGCTATGGACCCCGCGAAGACCAGGATGAAGAACAAGTGGATGCGGAACGTGCCGAACAGCGTGTCCGGGCTCGCCGAGTCGCCCTTGGGCGTCACCACGAACGAGGACTTGCGGCGCAGCACCGCGTCCATCAGGGAGCGCGCGTAGATCGGTGCGGACAGCGCCGACATCACCATGCCCGCGATGCCCCCGGAGCCCTCGGGCTCGTGCGGGGAGACGTTGTGGCGGCGGTTCCAGATGTACAGGCCGATCTGCAGCGCCGACGCGTTGCCGTACAGCATCAGCCAGATGGTCGGGTCGATGTTCACGCCGGACGCGCCGAGGCCCAGGAACAGCGCGCAGCTGAGGGCCGCGAGGATCCAGTTCATCGCGGACATCGGGTAGAAGATGACCATCATCGTGTAGTTGAAGAGCCGTCCCGGGGGCAGCGAGAAGGGTGCCTTCCAGAACTGCTTGAGGATGGTCTCGTACGTTCCGCGCGACCAGCGGAGCTGCTGGGTGAAGAAGTCCGTCCAGGCGTTCGGGCCCTCGCCGACGGCCAGCACGTCCGGGGTGTAGACCGACTTCCACTTCTTGCCCGTGGCCGGGTTCTTGTGGCGGTGGATCTCGAAGCCCGTCGCCATGTCCTCGGTGATCGAGTCGTACAGACCGCCGATCTGCTTCAGCGCGCTGATGCGTACGGCGTTGGAGGTGCCGACGAACATCGGGGAGCCGTAGGCGTTGCCCGCGCGCTGGATCAGGGCGTGGAAGAGGAACTGCTGGGACTCGGCGGCCTTGGTGACGAACGTGTCGTAGTTGCCGTAGACCTGCGGGCCGATGACGAAGCCGACGTCCGGGTCGCGGAAGAAGCCGAGCATCCGCTCCAGGTAGTTGGGCATCGGGACGTGGTCGGTGTCGACGGAGGCGAAGTAGTCGTAGCCGTCGCCGTGCGCGTCCAGCCAGGCGTTGTAGTTGCCGTGCTTGGTCTTGGCGCGGTGCGGGCCCTTGGCCTGGTTCCACTTGGCGATGCCCTTGCGGGAGAAGTGGTGCACGCCCAGGCGCGCGCAGACCTGCTTCACCTCCGGGTCGTCGCCCTCGTCGAGCAGCCAGACGTGCAGGAGTCCGCGGTGGCGCAATTTCACCGCCGCTTCCAGGGTCTTCGTCACCATTTCGATCGGCTCCTTGCCGGGCACGAACGAGGTGAGGAAGGCGACGCGGGTGCCGTTCTCGGGCACCACGGGGATCGGGTCGCGGGCGACGAGAGTGGCGTGTGCGTTCGAAAGGACGTTCATGCAGCGGAAGAACTCGATCAGGCCGATCGAGACGAGCATGACAACGTCGAGCACCGGCAGCCAGTCGTTCGCCACATAGTCGCGCTCCGTCCAGTGCTCGGGCTGCAGCAGCCAGGCGAGCAGGACGAGGGAGAGCAGCGGGGCCGCGCCGAGCATCAGCGCGGCGCGCAGGCGGTGCGGTTCCTGGGACAGCAGCGAGCGGTACTGGACCTTGTACGGCTTCGCCGGGTCCGGCTGGGTGAGGGGCCCCGCAAGTCGGCTGTAGTGCTCGTAGTCGTACCGCGGCAGTGATTTCTTGATGCGTCTGAAGCCGCCCGTGCGGTTCGAGAGGACCCGCAGCTGGGTCGTCTGGGACGGGTCGTTGCTGCCCTGCCCCGTCGGCGTCGACGTCATGAGTCATCCCCCCGCACGCGATCGCCCGCGTGTTCGTCGGTCCTCCGCCCGCCCGGTCCCCCTCGACCTTCGCGGACGCATCAGTGGCAGGCCACCTTCCCGTAGGACAGCGAAAGGCGACCTTCCGGTTGCATGATGCCCCCCTTGGCATCCGTTCATGAACGCGGGGACCCCCGTCCAGGCGTTCACGCGGGCACTCTCACCGCCGGCGTGCGAGCCCCCCAACTGCCCTGCGCCGCACGCCTCATGAGAGCCGGGCCGGGCCCGGGCCTCCCGTCAGGGTTCTACGCGCCCAAGCATGATCGCAAGAGCGAAACAAGCAGTTTACCGGTCATAACTGGGGTGAGGGACGGCTGTTGAGGCAGGTGCGCTCAGCCGGGTGCGAATGTTACCGAAGTGTTCCCGTATCGCCCGCTCGGCGCGGAGCACGTCCGAGGAGCGCACCGCGTCCAGGATCTCCCGGTGCTGGCGGCAGGTGACCTTGGGGTCCTGGGGAATGTCCACCAGGTCCGTACGAACCCGGTGGAAAGCGTCCCAGAACGCCTCCAGGACCTCGCTGAGCAGGCGGTTTCCCAGGCACCTGTAGAGCGCGGCGTGGAAGGCGCGGTCGGTCTCGGCGCGCACGGCGCCGTCCGGGCCCGCGGCCTCGGCGTCCATGCGGTCCACCAGGGCGTCGAGGTCCGCGAGGTCGGCGGGGGGTATGGACCCGGCGAGGCGGGCGATCAGGCCGGTCTCCACGGCCTCGCGCAGTTCGAGGAGCTGGAGCAGGCTGTCCTCGCCCCGGTAGTGGCCCGCGACCGTGCGGAACGTCAGGCCCTCGATCATCGGGGCCACCGACATCGGTCCGACGTAGGTGCCGAAGCCGTGCCGGATCTCGACGATGCCCATCGCCTGGAGCGCCTTCAGCGCCTCGCGCACCGAGTTCCTGCTGGCGCCGAGCCGCTCCATCAGCTCCGGCTCGGTCGGCAGCACGGCCCCCGAGGGCAGCCGCTGGTCGATGATGAGCTTCTTGATCCGCTCCTGGAGGTCGCGTGGCATGGCGCAACCGTAGCGGTCGCACCGGACGGGTCCCAGGGGTGCGCGGGGGCGCCGGGGGCATCGGACGGTCGCGTGAACAGTACGAAAAGGCCCTCCGTCGGAACGGAGGGCCTTTCGCTGTCTGTGCGCCGCCAGGGACTCGAACCCCGGACCCGCTGATTAAGAGTCAGCTGCTCTAACCAACTGAGCTAGCGGCGCCTGCTGACCTGGAGAACTCTACCGGATGGTGAGGGGTGCTTCTGACCACCCCGGGGGGCGCCCGGCCCCCACCGGGGGAGGCCGGGGTGTTCGTGGCGGAGGGCGGGAGTGGTGCGCTGCATCATTCGGACCGTCAACATGCGCCATCCCCGGACAGTTGAGAAGCTGACGCATGTGCAGACGCGCGGAGAGACTTTCCCGGGCCCGTTCCCCGACGTCGTCGGGAATGCGCCGGAGTGTGAGGGGAATCGCATGGAGGCTGCTCCCGTATTCGAGGAATTCGAGCCCGCGAACGACTGCGACTGCCCGGGCTGCGTGCACTGGCGGCGTTCCGGAGCCCACGCCCTGCCGCTGCGGCTCGGCGGCCACCCGGCCGCCCACGGCGCCCGCCGCGCCCTCGTCCTCGCGGCCGCCGCGGGCTCCGTCCTCGGCTCCGCCCACACCCTGCCCGCGGTGGCGTCCGAGCAGGTCGCAGGACAGGTGGGAGGAGCGGGGGAGCGCCCCGCGCAACCGGGCGGGCTGCCCCGCACCACCCCGGCCGGAGCCCCCGCGGGCCTGCCGGGAGCGGACGGCCCCGACACCCCCCAGCGCGGCCCGAGCGCCCTGCACGGAGCGCCGGGCAAGAGCGCCGCGGCCCGCACGACCAGCCGCGCCGAGATCATCACCCGGGCCAAGCGGTGGGTCGCCGCGAAGGTGCCGTACAGCATGCAGAAGTACTCGGCCGACGGTTACCGGCAGGACTGCTCGGGCTTTGTCTCGATGGCCTGGAATCTCGGCGGAAACGAATGGACGGGCAGCCTGGACCGTTATGCGACCCGCATCTCCAAGGAAGAACTGAAGCCCGGCGACATTCTCCTCTTCCATAATCCGGCGAACCCGGAGAGAGGTTCGCACGTGACCATTTTCGGCGGCTGGACCGACTACACCCGCGGCTATTACCTCGCCTACGAACAGGCCCGCCCGCACGCCCGCAGGCAGGCCACCCCGTACGGGTACTGGAACAACGGCGACCGCTATCTGGCGTACCGCTACAACGGGCTGCGGCCGACCGGGCAGGCGGGCTCGGGACCGGCGTCGGCGCGCTTCCCCGGGGCCGGGTACTTCGGGCCCGGCGCCGCCAACGACCACGTCACCCGGCTCGGCGAGATGCTGGTGGCACGCGGCGGCGCCCGTTTCTACCGCACCGGACCAGGGCCGCGCTGGAGCGAGGCCGACCGGGCGGCGACCCGGGCCTTCCAGCGGGCGCAGGGCTGGACCGGCGCCGACGCGGACGGCCTGCCGGGCCCGACCACCTGGGCGTACCTGGTGGGCGGCAAGGGCAAGGACATCCCCGCCGTCCAGGGCAGCCCCGGTGCCCCGGGGGCCCCGGCCGCGCCCGCCTTCCCGGGCAAGGCGTACTTCCGGCCCGGCCAGTCCAACGACCACGTGACCCGGCTCGGCAGGCAGCTCGTGCGCGCGGGGTTCGGGAAGTACTACGCGCGCGGTCCCGGGCCGCGCTGGGGCGAGGCGGACCGGCGGGCGGTCGAGGCGTTCCAGCGGGCGCAGGGGTGGCGGGGCGGGGCGGCCGACGGGATGCCGGGGCCGGAGACGTGGCGGCGGCTCTTCGCATGAGGAGCACGCGCGCGGTACGGAACTCATGACGGAGGCACGGATGAGTACGACGACACAGCGGCCGCCGGAATCCGGCGAGGGCTCAGGACCGGCCGGCCGCTCGCCGCGCCTGATCCACAGCGAGGCCACCACGGAGATCCCCGTCCACCTGCTCTTCCGCGACGACCCCCAGGACATGGCGGCGGCGTCGGGCACACCGGGCGTACCGCTCGGACCCGCGGTGGTGCGGCGCGGGGCGGTGCTCTCGGGCGGGACGCGGGGCGCGGGCGGGTCCGGGCGTGCCGGGTCCGGGCGGACGGGCGGGCCGGGGCGCGCGGAGGGCGCGGGTGGTGCGGGCCGGGAGGGTGATGCGGGCCGGGCGGGACAGCAGGGACAGCAGAGGCAGGCAGGTCAGGCCAGGCAGGCAGGGCGGGTGGGGCAGGTGGGGCGGGCGGCCGTGGGAGCCGTGCCGCCCGCGCCCTGCGTGCCCCAGCTCGACGCCGGGGTCACCGAGCGCCGGGCGCGGGTGCTGCCCGGGGCGGTCGGGGTGTTCGGCGGCGGCGTCGGCACGGCCGGGTGTGTGCTCGCGCTGTGGTGGGCGGGGGTGCTGCCGGAGCCGGTGGTGGACCTGGTGGCGCCGGCCGGGGATCTCCGGGGCGGTGGTGCGGCCGGGATCTCCGTCGGGCAGTGGGCCGCTCTCGCCGGGTCGGGGGCGCTGGCGCTCTTCGGGTTCGGCGGGCTCGCGCGGGGGCGGGTCGGCGGGGCGTGGGTGCTCTCGCTGTTCGGCAGGTACCGGGGGAGCGTGCGGCGCACCGGGCTGCTGTGGGTGAACCCGCTGCTGCTGCGGCGCCGCGTCGACGTACGCCTTCGGCACTGGCGCAGCGAGCCGATGGCCGCCGTGGACCGCTCCGGGGTGGCCCTGCGCGTGGTCGTGCTCGTGGTGTGGCGGGTCAAGGACACCGCGCGGGCGACGCTCGCCGTCGCCGACCACCAGGAGTATCTGCGGGAGTGCGTGGAGGCGACCACCGCGCGGGTGCTGTCGAAGCTGCCCGCCGACGCCTTCCACGACGACGCGCCGACGCTGCGGGACGCGGAGGCGGTCGGCGAGGCGCTCACGCGGGCGCTCGCCGCGCAGACGGAGCCGGTGGGCGTGGAGATCTTCTCGGTGCAGCCGACCCGCATCGAGTACGCGCCGGAGGTCGCCGCCGCCATGCACCGCCACCGGATCGCCGCGCTCGACGCCCGGCACCGCGACAGCCTGCTCACGTCGGTGGTGGACTCCGTGGAGGACACGGTGACCCGGCTGACCACGCGGGGCCTGGTCGAGCTCGACGACTACGAGCGCAGGGCGCTGGTGAAGGACCTGACGGTGGCGTTCTGCACGGGGCGGGGCGGCGACAGCGCCTGACGGCGTGGCCGCCGGGCGGGGACAGCGCCTGCCCGGCCGACCCCTGCCCCTCCCGGGGGTGCGACGCCGGGGCGCCCGCCCGCCACGACCGGCGCCGTCGTATCGTCCCCGCCCATGAACCCGCCCACGAACCCGCCCATGAGCCAGCCCACGAACCCGACTCCGAGCCCGCCACCGAGCCTGACCGCACTGGCGGCCGACGCCTGGAAGCTGACCGAGCGCGGACCGCGCGTCGTGCTCGGACTCGCGGGGCCGCCCGGCGCCGGGAAGTCCACCCTCGCCCGCGCGCTGGTCGCCGAGCTGGGTGACGGCGCCGCGTATCTGCCGCTCGACGGCTTCCACCTGTCGAACGTCCAGTTGGAGCGGCTCGGCCTGACCTCCCGCAAGGGCTCGGAGCCGAGCTTCGACGCGCGCGGGTACGTCGCCCTGCTCCACCGGGTCCTCGACGACACCGCCGCCGACGTCTACGTACCCGATTACGACCGCACCCTGCACGAGCCCGTCGCCGCCCGGCACCGGGTCGCGCCCGGCGCTCGGCTCGTGGTCACCGAGGGCAACTACCTGGCGTGCGACCTGCCGGGCTGGCGGGCGGCGCGGGAGCTGATGGCGGCGTGCTGGTACGTCGACGCGCCCGGCGGCGTGCGTCAGGAGCGGCTCGTGGAGCGGCAGTTGGCGGGTGGGCGGGGGCAGGAGGCCGCGCGGGCGTGGGTGGCGGAGAACGACGTTCCGAACGGTGAACTCGTGGCGGCCTCGCGCGGTCGGTGCGACCGGATCCTCTCCACGATTGGTATGGACATGTTCAACTACTCGCAATAATCTGAGGCTTGGTCTAGACCGCAGAACATGTACTTCCCCAACATCGCCCCCAGAGGTACGCAGCAGTCTCGGGAACCGACGGTGCCTCGAAGGGCGACGCACGACCGTTAGCGCGCGCACGGCTCATGGAACACCCCCACGTTCTTCAGGAGCGGCAGCATGCGAAAGAAGATTTCCGCGGCCATGCTCGGGATGGCGACGGTGGGAGCGTTCGTGCTCTCGACCGGCGGCGCCAGCAGCCATGGCTACACCGACCTGCCCGCAAGCCGACAGATCAACTGCGCGAAGGGCGTAGTGACCGGCTGTGGCGCCATTCAGTACGAACCGCAGAGCGTCGAGGGCCCCAAGGGCTTCCCGGCGGCCGGTCCGGCCGACGGAAAGATATGCTCCGCCGGCATCGCGGGCTTCAGCTCGCTGGACAAGGCGACCAAGCCGGGCGGCGGCGCCTGGCCCACCACGAAGGTCTCGGCCGGTCAGAACTACAGCTTCCGCTGGCAGTTCACGGCCCGGCACCGCACCACCGACTTCAAGTACTACATCACCAAGCAGGGTTGGAACGAGGGTCAGCCGGTGACGCGGGCGGCGCTCGACACCCAGCCGTTCCTCAACGTCCCCTACGGCGGTCAGCAGCCGCCCGCGACCCTGTCGCACAGCGGCACGATCCCCGGCGGCCGCAGCGGCCACCACGTGATCGTGGCCGTGTGGACCGTCCACGACACGGGGAACGCGTTCTACGCCTGCTCGGACGTCCAGTTCTGAGCTGACCTGCCCCGGTAGGACCGCCACCCCCCACGGGTGAGTTCTGTGCACGCCGTACGCGGACGCGGCGGCGTGCGCAGGACGGCCCGGCCTTCCGCCGTCCGGGGGCGCCGAGTCGTCCCGCCTCTCCACTTCTGACGGTACGTCAATTATCGTGCGCCGCCATGAAGTCCGAACCCGAGACGGTCGCGGAACTCGTCCTCGCGCGGTGGGGCGACCACCGCCCCGGGCTCCGCTTCGAGGACCAGGAACTCAGCCATCACCAGGTGGCCGCCGACGCGGCGGCGCGGGCCGCGCTGCTGCGGGACCTCCTGTCCGCGCGCCGGGCCCCGCACCTCGGCGTCCTGCTCGACAACACCCCCGAGTACCCGCTGTGGCTGAGCGCCGCCGCCCTCGCCGGAGCGGCCGTCGCCGGGATCAACCCGACCCGGCGCGGCGCCGAACTCGCCCGCGACATCCTGCACACCGACTGCCAGGTGCTCGTCACCGAGCGGGCCCACCTGCCGCTGCTCACCGGGCTCGGCCTGCCCGGCGTACGGATCCTGGTCACGGACACGGCCGCGTACGACGAACTCCTCGCGCCCTACGCCGGGGCCGCACCGGAGCCATCCCCGGCCGCCACCCCCGCAGCCCGGCTGCTCCTCTACTTCACCTCCGGGTCGACCGGCGCCCCCAAGGCGGCCGTGTGCAGCCAGCGGCGGCTCGCGGCGGCCGGACACTCCCTCGTCCGGCACTTCGGCGTACGGCCCGACGACGTCCACTACGTCTGCATGCCCATGTTCCACGGCAACGCCGTCATCGCCGACTGGGCGCCCGCGCTCGCCGCCGGGGCCGGAGTCGCGCTGCGACGGCGGTTCTCCGCGTCCGGATTCCTGCCGGACGTACGGCGGTTCGGCGCCACGTACTTCACCTATGTGGGCCGGGCCGTGCAGTACCTCCTCGCCACGCCCGCCCGCGCCGACGACCGCGCGCACCCGCTGCGCCTCGGCTTCGGCACCGAGGCCGGGGCGGTGGACGCGCGGCGCTTCGAGGAGCGGTTCGGGGCGAGGCTCGTCGAGGGGTACGGGTCGTCGGAGGGCGGAGCCGCGATCCAGCGCTCGCCCGGCACGCCCGACGGGGCCGTCGGGCGGGCCGCGCCCGGGGACGACCTCGCCGTGCTCGACCCCGAGACCGGCACGGAGTGCGCGGCGGCCGAGTTCGGGCCCGGCGGGCGGCTGCTCAACGGGGACGCGGCGATCGGTGAGCTGGTCAACCGGGGGCGCAGCCCCTTCGAGGGCTACTGGCGCAATGCCGCGGCCGACGCGGAGCGGGTCCGGGGAGACGGGTGGTACTGGACCGGGGACCTCTTCTACCGGGACGCGGACGGATACCTCTACTTCGCCGGGCGCGCCGACGACCGGCTGCGGGTCGACAGCGAGAACCTCGCGGCGGCGGTGATCGAGGCGATCCTCGCGCGGTGGGAGCCGGTGGTGGGCGTCGCCGTGTACGCCGTGCCGGATCCCGTCGCCGGGGACCAGGTGATGGCCGCGCTCGCCCTGCGCGAAGGGGTGTCCTTCGATCCGCTCGCCTTCTCCGAGTTTCTGCTGGCGCAGGGGGATTTGGGGACGAAGATGGCGCCTCGGTTCGTGCGGGTTCTGACCCGGTTGCCCGTGACCGCCACGCACAAGGTGGCGCGTGCGGCTCTGCGCAGGGAGGGGTTCCGCTGCGCGGGGCTGGGGGAGGGGGAGACGGGTGATCTGTGGTGGAGGCCTCGTGGGGGTGGCTGCCGGGGTGGGGCTTATCGGGAGTTCACGGTGGGGGATGTGGAGGGGGTGGTGGGGGAGTTTCGGGAGAGGGGGAGGGAGGGGGTTTTGGGGGAGGGGTGAGGGTGAGGATGTGGGCTCGGGTCGGGGGGCTCGCCGCGGAGCGGCGGGGAATCGGCGGGGCGCCGGTACCGTGCGGCCATGCGACGGGAGAGTGTGTGGGCCGAGCTACGGGACGGCGGCAGACGGTACCTGCGGGGGGCCGCACCGTGGCGGGCGGCCGCGTACGTGGGGGGCGGGGCGCTCGTCGGCGTACCCGTGCTGGTGGCACTGGTGGCGTCCCTCGCCGTGGGGATCGTCCTCAGCCCGGTCCTCGTGGGGCTGCCCCTCCTCGCCGCCCTCGCCTTCGTGGGGCTGCCCGTCGCCGCCCTGGAGCGCCGCAGACTCCGCCTGGTGGACCCGGCACCCGCGCCGAGCCCGCACCGCGCCCCGGACACCCCGGGCCTCACCGCCTGGCTCCGGCTGCGCGCCCGCGAACAGGCGACCTGGCGCGAGCTCGCGTACGCCGTCCTGATGGCGTTCGTCCTGTGGCCCCTGGACCTGGTGGTCGCCGCCTGCACCCTCGCCCTGCCCCTGCTCCTGGCCGGAGCCCCCGCCCACCTCGCCCTCGCGGGCGGCCCCGACGAGGGTGGCGTACGACCGGCCAAGCTCTGGCTGGTCGAGAGCTGGCCGACGGCCTGGGGCACCGCCGCGCTCGGCCTCGTCCTGCTCGCCGTCCTGCTGTACCCCCTCGGCGCGTACGCCGCCGCCCGCGCCGCCCTCACCCGGCTCCTGCTCGCCCCGCGCGAAGCGGAGACCCGCGCCCTGCTCGCCGAGGTGACCCGCTCCCGGGCCCGCCTCGTCACCGCCTTCGAGGCCGAACGCCGCCGCGTCGAGCGGGACTTGCACGACGGCGCCCAGCAGCGCCTGGTCGCCCTCAGCATGACGCTGGGCCTCGCTCGCCTCGACGCCGAGCCGGACAGCCCGCTCGCCGCCCGCCTCGCCACCGCCCACGGCGAGGCCGACGCCGTCCTCGCCGAACTGCGGGAACTCATCCGCGGCATCCACCCGCAGGTCCTCGCCGACTACGGCCTGCCCGCCGCGATCGAGGACGCCGCCGACCGCTCGCCCGTCCCCGTGGACGTGGACACGGGCACCGGTACCGGTACCGGTACCGAAGTCGGCACCGACACCCTGTTGCCCCGGCTTCCCGAACCCGTCGAGTCCGCCGCCTACTTCGCCGTCCGCGAAGCCCTCACCAACGTCGCCAGGCACAGCGGCGCCACCCGCGCCGCCGTCCACGCCCGCCACACCCGCGGCGCCCTGCGCCTGACCGTGCGCGACGACGGCACCGGCGGCGCCGACCCCTCCCGCGGCTCCGGCCTCACCGGGCTCGCCGACCGCCTCGCCGTCCTCGATGGCACACTGACCGTCACCAGCCCGCCCGGTGGCCCCACCGTCCTGACCCTGGAGATCCCGTGCACCCCGCGCCCACCGAGCGGCCCCGCGCCCACCGAGTAGTCCTCGCCGAGGACAGCGTGCTGCTGCGCGAGGGCCTGGTGGGCGTGCTCGGCCGGTTCGGGCACGAGGTGGTCGCGGCGGTCGGCGACGCGGACGCGCTGCGGGAGGCCGTGGCCGCGCACACGCCCGACATCGTCGTCACCGACGTACGGATGCCGCCCGGCTTCCGGGACGAGGGGCTGCGCGCCGCGCTCGACCTGCGCGCCGAGCGGCCGGGGCTGCCCGTGCTCGTCCTCAGTCAGTACGTCCAGCGGTCGTACGCCGCCGAGTTGCTCGACACCGGGGACGGCAGCGGCGTCGGCTACCTGCTCAAGGACCGGGTGGGCCAGGTCGAGCAGTTCGTCGACGCGTTCACGCGGGTCGCGGCGGGCGGCACCGTCGTGGACCCCGAAGTCGTACGCCAGTTGCTGCGGCGCAGACGCGACCCGCTGGAGCGGCTGACCCCGCGCGAGCGCGAAGTGCTCGCCCTCGTCGCCGAGGGCCGCTCCAACGCGGCCATCGCCGCCGAACTCGTCGTCACGGAGGCCGCGGTGGGCAAGCACGTCGGCAACATCCTCGCCAAGCTCGACCTGCCGGTCACCGACACCACCCACCGCCGCGTGCTCGCCGTCCTCGCGTACCTGCGGGCCTGAGCACCCCGGAGCCCCGGAGCCCCGGCCATCCGCGCCCCGGAGTCCCGCCCCTTTTGACGTGTACTTCTCGACTACGCTGCCGGACATGAGCGTCCCCGACCGCGCGCCCTCCGACCAACTGCCCGCCGACGAGGCGCCTCTCGACGAAGCGTCCCTCGACGCAGCGCCCGCCGACGCGGCGGCACCGGAACGCCTCGGGCTCACCCCGCGCCAGGCCCGGCGGCTGCGCATCGCCGCGGCCTCGCTCCTCATGGCCACCGCGGCGGTACTGCTCGCCGTCCGGCTCGCGAGCCGGTCGTCCGTGCTCGTCGTGGGCGTCTACGGGCTGCTGCTCATCCTCTGCGGCCTGGTCATCGAGCTGAGCAGACGCGGCCGGACCAGGCTCGGCAGCTATCTGCTGGCTGCCGGCCTGGTCGCGGCGCTGCTCATGGACGTGGTGGTGCTGTCCTAGCGCGCTTCCGGCGCCGCCCCCTCGGCGACCCCGGGCCCTTCGGCGGATCCGGTGCCTTCGGTGGACTCGGCGAATCCGGTGCCCTCTGCGGACCCGGTGCCCTCGGCGGCCCCGGACCTCCCGGCGGGCTCGTCCCCCTCGGAGAGCCCGTACCGCTCGTGCAGCCGCCGCAGCCCCCGCGGCGCCCACCAGGCACGCCGCCCCAGCAGCGCCATCGC
The DNA here is from genome assembly GCF_055594065.1 of Streptomyces sp. NPDC040610. Classification (NCBI taxonomy): domain Bacteria; kingdom Bacillati; phylum Actinomycetota; class Actinomycetes; order Kitasatosporales; family Streptomycetaceae; genus Streptomyces; species Streptomyces sp. NPDC040610. The sequence goes on from NZ_JBVIXA010000004.1 coordinate 245,719, forward strand.
CGCCGGTACCAGGAACATCCGCACGACCGTCGCGTCGATCAGGACCGCGAGCGTCAGGCCGAGCCCGATCTGCAGGATCGGCGAGAAGCCGCCCGTCATGAAGCCGCCGAACACGATCGCGAGCAGCAGCGCCGCACAGCTCACCACGCGCCCCGAACTGCGCAGCCCCGCCACGATCGCCGCCCGGTGGTCGCCCGCCTCGGGCCCGGACGTCCACGCCTCGCGCATCCGCGCCAGGATGAACAGCTCGTAGTCCATGGCGAGGCCGAACGCGATCGCGATGATCAGCGGCGGCGCGGTCAGGCTGAGCGCCCCGAGCCCCTCGCCGCCGAGCAGGCTCGCGCCGTGCCCGTCCTGGAACACCCACACCACCACGCCGAGCGCGGCACCGAGGCTCAGGAGCGTCGTCAGAAGCGTGCGCAGCGGGCTGAGCAACGACCCGGTGAAGGCGAAGAGCAGCAGGAACAGCCCCGCGAGTACGGTCAGTACGGCCCACGGGGCCCGGTCGGCGAGCATGTCGCGGAAGTCCACGAGCCGGGCCGCGTCACCGGTGACCTCGACGGGTTCGGCGCCGCGCAGGTCCCGTACCCGCTCCACCAGACGTGTCGCCTCGGGGCCGTCCGCCGAGCCGCGTGCCGTGAGCCGCAGCAGGATCGTGCCGTCGGTCATCCGCCCGTTCTCCACCCGGGTCACGCCCGGCAGCGCGCGGATCCTGCGCTCGCAGTCCGGTTCGGCGCCCGGCCTGATGAGGACGTCGACGGTGTCGGTGGCCGTGCCCGCGGGGAAGTGCGCGTGCACGGTGTCGTACAGCTGCCGCGCCTCGGTGTCGTGCGGCAGTTGGCGCGCGTCGCCGATCTCGATCCGCATCCCGAACACCGGCAGCGCGAGCACCACGAGCCCGGCCACCACCGCCGTCACGACCGCGAGCGGACGGCGCAGCGAGAAGCGCGCGAGACGGGCGAAGAAGGCGCCGCTGCGAGACGTCGCCGGGCTCGGCTTCATCCGGCCGCCGAACAGCGTGAGCAGCGCGGGCAGCAGCGTCAGCGCCGCCAGCATGTCGACCACGACCACCGCGCCCGCCGCGAGCCCCATGCTGCGCAGGAACGGGCTCGGGAACCACACGAGCCCCGACAGGCACACGGCCACCGTCAGCCCCGAGAACAGCACCGTCCGCCCGGCGTGCGCGACCGTCGCCCGCACCGCCGTCACCACGTCGTCCTCCCGCGCCCGCTCCTCCCGGAACCGCATCACCAGGAGCAGCGCGTAGTCCACCGCGAGCCCGAGCCCGAGCATCGTGACCACCTGCACCGCGTACACGGAGATCTCCGTGACCTGCTGGAACCCGAACAGCGTCAGGAACGCGCCCGCCACCCCGCTGACCGCGACCAGGAGCGGAAGCCCGGCCGCCCGCAGCCCGCCGAAGATCAGCAGCAGGACGACGAGCACGGCCGGCAGCGTGATCAACTCCGCGCGCGCCACGTCCTCCTGGGCCCGGCCGCCCATCTGCTCCCCGAGCAGCGGATCGCCGCTCACCGCCACGTCGACGCGGCCGTCCACCGCCGCGCCGATCTCCCGCAGCCGGTCCGCGACATCGCCGACCACGTCCTCCTCGGCGTCGTCGTCGAGGCCGCTCTTGAGCGTCACGGGAATGAGCAGCGCCCTGCCGTCCGCGGCGACCAGCCCGTCGGTCCCGTACGGGTCGGAGGCCAGGGCGATCCCGGGCGCCCTCCGGACGTCCGCGACGGCGGCGGTCACCGCCTCGCGCACGTCGGCGGCGCGGACCGGGCCGCCGAAGACTGCCGCGGTGAAGTCGTCGCCGTCGGGGTCGAGCCGGGACAGCAGGTCGTCCGCGACGACCGACTCGCTGCCCGGCACGTCCTCCACCGTCGAGGTGAGGTCGCCGAACACCCGGGTACCGAAGCCGAGTCCGACGGCGAGCAGCAGGAACCAGATGAAGAGCACGGTGCGGGGGCGGCGCGTGGCCGTCCGGGCGAGGGTGGCGAGCATGACCGCTCCTCGGGAGCTTGGAGGCGTGGGGGCCGGAGCCCTGGGAGTGGCGTCCGGGGCCGGGCGACCCCGAACGCCTTGGCCCACACCTTCGCCGTGGAACGGGCGCGACGGATCGCCGCGCGGAGCGGTCTTGGGGCCTCGCCCGCGCGGGTGAGGGCTCCCCCGGGCGGGGGAGGGGGCGGCCGCCGGGTGCGTGGACGTGCGCGTGGAGGGCGGCGCACGCAGGTGTTCTTCGCGGCCCGCGCACGCACGTGTTCCTCGCGGCCCGCGCACCCACGTGCTTCTTCGCGGCCCGCGCACGCACGTGCTTCTTCGCGGCCGGTCCGTGCCCGTGCCCTTCGCGGTCAGCGCGCCCCGTCGTCGTCCGGCGCGGCCGGTTCCGGCTCGGTGTCGCCCGGTACGACCAGACCGCTCTCGTACGCGCAGATCACCGCCTGCACCCGGTCGCGCAGCGCCAACTTCGAGAGCACATTGCTGACATGCGTCTTCACGGTGTGCTCGCTCACCACGAAGGCCGCCGCGATCTCCGCGTTCGACAGCCCGCGCGCGAGCAGCCGCAGGGTCTCCTCCTCGCGCGCCGTGAGCACGGCGAGGCGCTGCGCGGGCGACGCCGTGACGGACCGCGTCGTATGGCCGCGGCGTACGAAGTCCGCGACCAGGCGCCGCGTCACGGACGGCGCGAGGAGCGAGTCGCCCGCCGCGACCACGCGCACCGCGTGCACCAGGTCGTCGCGGCGCACGTCCTTGAGCAGGAAGCCGCTCGCGCCCGCGTACAGGGCGTCGTACACGTACGCGTCGACGTCGAACGTCGTCAGCATGACCACCCGGCAGGCGGACTCCGCGCACACCGCGCGCGCCGCCTCGATGCCGTCCATCACGGGCATCCGGATGTCCAGGAGGGCCACGTCCGGGGTGTGCCTGCGCACCGCCTCCAGCGCCTGGGCGCCGTCGCCCGCCTCCGCCACCACCTCGATGTCGGGCTGCGCGTCAAGGATCATCGTGAAGCCGCTGCGGACCAGCTCCTGGTCGTCGGCCACCACTACGCGGATGCTCATGTGTCAAGGATGCCGTGGGCAGCCGCACGGCGACACGGAAACCCCCGTCCGGTACGGGCCCGGCCTCGGCCGCCCCGCCGCAGGCCGCGGCGCGTTCGGCGATCCCCACGAGGCCCTGGCCGCCCGGGTGTTCACCGGCGGCGGGCGTTGCCTCGAACGGCGGGGCCTGCGGGCGCGGCCCCGGGACGAGCGTGCCGTTGGCCCCGGTGGACGACCCGCCCACCGGGACAGGGGCTCCGTCGACGGTCGCGCGCCCTCCGTCGTCCGTGACCGTGAGCCTCAATTCGCCCGGCGACCACGCCAGTTCGAGGACGACCCGCGCCGGGCCCGCGTGCTTGAGCACGTTGGTCAGCGCTTCCTGCGTCACCCGGTACGCCGCGACCTCCACGTCCGACCGCAGCGCGACCGGCTCCCCGGTCACCCGCGACTCGACCGGTATCCCCGCGAGTTCGACGTCCCGCACCAGCGACGGCAGCTCGCCCAGCGTCGGCTGCGGCCCGCGTCCCCCCGCCTCCGTGCCCGTCCCCGCACCCTCCACGGCCCGCAGCAGCCCGAGGATCCGCCGCAGCTGCGCCATCGCGTCCCGCCCCGACGCGCTGATCGCGTCGAACGCCGTGATCGCCCGCTCCGGATCGGCCCGCACCACCACGGGCCCCGCCTCCGCCTGCACCACCATCAGGCTCACCGCGTGCGCCAGCACGTCGTGCATGTCCCGGGCGATCCGCGCCCGCTCCCGCGCGACCGCCCGCGCCGTCTCGGCGGCCCGTTCCCTCTCCAGGCGCCGGGCCCGGTCCTCCAGCGCCGCCGTGTACGCCCGCTGCACCCGCGCGAGCACCCCGAACCCGTACGCGGTGACGAAACTGAGCAGGTGGAAGGCGTACTCGAATGGCTCCGCCCGCTCCCGGAACGTCATCGTCGCCGTCGAGGCGACCAGCCACACCGCGAGCACCACCCGCCGCTCCACGGGCCGCCCGGCCAGCGCCAGCGTGTACAGCGCGACGAGCCCGCCGTACGCCACGTCCGGCGGCGGCTGCCGGTACACCGCCATCGCGGGCGTGAAGACGCTGACGAGATACACGGCCGTCATCGGCGTCCGGCGCCGCCAGGCCAGCGGCACGGCCGTCCCCGCCCCGAGCAGGAACCCGACCGTCGAAAGCCGGTCGTCGCCCTCGTCGGGGAAGACGAACTGCAACGACACGGCGAGCAGGACGAGGGCGGCGAGGGCCGCGTCCACGACGTAGGGGTGGCGGCTGAGCGCGCGTGAGCGTGTGCGGATCAGTGTGTGGAGGGGGTGGTGCGGGTGGTCTGGGTGCTGCGGGTGGTGCAGGTGGTCCGGGCGGTGCGGGTCGTGGTGCGGCATACGGCGGCTCCCGGGCGGAGGCGGCTGCCAGTATCGCCGGGGGCGGTGGGGCGCGTCCTCGCCGGTGCGGGGGAGATGCCGGGGCCGGGGATCGGTGGGGCGGGGGACTCAGCTCAGCACCGCCTGTACACGTGGCCCTTCTCCCCGGCGGGCAGCACGTCCCGGTCGCGCAGGATGATCGACAGCTCCTTGCCCCAGCGGCGGCACGCGGTGTCGTAGCCCTTCGTCTCGTACTCGATGTCGAAGACCCTCCCGTCGTACGCGGACGAGAACGGCTCGCACTCGTCGTACTGCCCGCACTCCTCGACCACCGCGAAGTCGAACCCGATGCCCCTGCCGAGGAGTTCGGCGGTGTTCTTCTGCGCGATGGCGAGCCCCCGGTCGTGCGCCCGGCGGACGAGGAGCCGGGCGAACGCCGTCGCGTCCGCCGGGTCGAGCCGGTCGTCGGAGCGGGCGTAGGAGTCGAGGTTGTCCGGCTCGACCGCGTCGAAGCCGGAGCGGGCGCAGCCGTCGATCCAGTCGCCGACGACGCCGAGCAGCTCCTTGCGCTTGGCGGCCGTGGAGATGTCGAGCAGCGGTTCGTCCCAGTCCTTGTCGATCACCGGGTCGCCGTCGTCGTCGCGCAGGATCAGGTCGGGGTGCTCGTCGTCCCACCAGGCGGCGGCCTTCTTGCCCGGCTGGGCCTGGAAGGCGTTGACGTAGCAGATGTTGTAGCGGCCGGGGGCGGGGTTCGCGGCGCGGTCGCGGGAGACGGCGCGGACGCCGTCCGGGGGTGTGTAGGGGCCGCCCAGCTGGTAGTCGAAGGGGGTGTTGGCGCGGGGCGGGCGGGGGGTCTTCCCGGGGGTGGTGGTGCGGCGGTCGTCGGGCCGGTTCGTGCCGTGGCCGGTGCTGTGGTCGGTGCTGTGGCCGGTGTCGGGGGCGGTGTTCTTGTCGGTGGTGGAGCAGCCCGCCAGTACCGCGAGGACGGCGGTCAGGGCGAGGGCCAGGTGGGTGGGGCGGGGCGTGCGGGGCATCTGGCCGTCCTGATTTCCGTGCGGGTTGTTCGGGGGTGAGGTGCGCTTTTAAGTGTGCGCTTGATGAGGCTGCCTGGGGAATTTCCGCTGGTTAGGCTCGTCACACGGAAGGCGTCGTGAACGCGGGTGCCGTCGCCTCCCCATCCAATGCCGACTCCGACGCCAGCTCCGACTCCGACTCCGGCTCCGGCTCCGACTCCGACGCCGGCTCCGACGCCAACGCCAGCTCCAATTCCACGCCAATTCGCGACCGCCGGTCATTCGGGGTGTGTCGTGTGCAAGCGCAGACCCTTCCGTCTGCGAGGAAGGGGTCTGCTGTGAACGGCCAAGCCGTCGCTCCGTCCTATGGGCAGATACTCCAGCTCGACGAACTCCTGCAGAGCGCGCGCGTGCACGACGACGACGTGGACAGCGTCCTGTTCCTGGCCACGCACCAGTCGTGCGAGATCTTCTTCGCCGTGATGCTGCGGCACCTCGAAGCCGCGCGGGCCGCGCTCGACGCGGGTGACGGGCGGCTCGCCGCACGGCGGGTCGCGCCGCTCCCCGTCATCGTGAGCACGCTGGTGCGGCAGTTCGACGGCCTCGCCACGCTCACCCCCGCGGCATTCGACGCGATACGCACGGAGCTGGGCAGCGCGAGCGGATTCCAGTCCGCGCAGTTCCGCGAGGTCGAATTCCTCTGCGGGCTGCGCGACACGCGTTATCTGAAGACCGACGGATTCACCGAGGGCGACCGGGCACGGCTGCGCGCCCGCCTGGAGGAGCGGTCCGTCCAGGAGGCGTACCGCGACTTCGTGGCGGGCCCCGCCGACCCGGCCGTCGTCGAGCAGGTCCGCGGCGCGCTGATCGACTTCGACGAGGCGCTCGCCATGTGGCGGGCCCGGCACGCGGTCCTCGCCGAGCGGTTCCTCGGCGGCGCGACGGGGACGGCGGGGTCCGACGGCGCTTCGTACCTGTGGCAGGCGGCTCGGCGCCGGGTGCTGCCGGAGGTGTGGGCGGTGGTGTCGTGACGGGGGCGGGGGGTGCGGTGGGGACTGCTGAGGTGGGTGCGGCTGGTGGGTCGGACGACTTCAGTGAGCCTTGCGCGTCCGGTCGGCCGGGTGTGCCCCGGACGGCGGGTGAGCGGCGGGAACTCGACCGGGAGTTCTCCCCGAGCTCCCGCGTGGACGACCTCAGCGCCCACCTCGACCGGTACGCGGCCGACAGCGCACGTGCCCGCGCCACCCTGACCGTCCACCGGGACCTGAGCTGCGGCCCGCTGCCCGAGCAGACCTTCGACTACTTCCCCGCCGCCGACCCGGGCGCCCCGCTGCTCGTCTTCGTGCACGGCGGGTACTGGCAGGAGCTCAGCAAGTCCGAAGCCGCCTTCGCCGCCCGGGACTTCGTCGCCGCGGGTATCGCGTTCGCCGCCCTCGGCTACGGCCTCGCGCCCGCGCACTCGATGCGGCAGGTCACGGCGGCGGCGACCGAGTCCCTGCGCCGCGTCTGCACCGGGCTCGTGGGCCTGCCGGGGGCGCCGGGCGCGGTCCACCTGGCCGGGCACTCGGCCGGTGCGCACCTGGTCGCCTCGGCGCTGCTCGACACCGAGGGCTGGCGGCGCGCGGGCACCGGGCCGTCCGCCGCGGTGTCCTCGGCCACGCTGATCAGCGGGGTGTACGACCTGGAGCTGCTGCGGCACACGTACGTGAACGACGCGCTGGGGATGGACGATGAGGAGGCGCGGGAGTGCAGCCCGATGCGGCTGCTGCCCGGGGCCGGGGGAGCGCTCTGCGGGGCGGGGCCGACCGGCCCCGAGGGAGTGCTTCGGGGGGCGGGGCCCGTCGGCCTGGATCTGCCTCCGCTCGTCGTCGCCCGAGGTGAGAACGAGACCGACGAATTCGCGCGTCAGCAAAGGGAGTTCGTGCGTCGGGTCCGCCTGGGCGGGGCCGAGGTGACGGACCTCGTGGTGCGGGGGCGCCACCACTTCGACCTGCCCTTCGACTTGGGGGACCCGACGACCGAACTGGGCGCGGTAGTGCGGCGGATGATGCGCCGGGTGATCTGTTCGAGGGGACCCGTAGGGGGCGGATCGGGGTGGGGTGGGGGAAAGTCCGGATCCGGTGGACGGGGCGGCGCCGGGACACTCGAATCATGAAGCCACTGACCTCCATCGGCGCTCGCAGGTCCGCCACTTCGGCGCCCCTGCTGCGGCTGTTCGTGATGTCGGGGATCCTCACCGTCCTGCTCACGCGGGCGTTCCTCGCGCTCGCCGGATATCCCAAGCTGGGCAGCAAGGACCCGGACGCCACAGTGCACATCTCGCACATGCTGTGGGGCGGCCTGCTCATGGCCGTGAGCCAGGTGGCCCTGCTCGGGCTCGCCGGGCGTCGGCTGCGGACAGCCGGGGCCGCGGTCGGCGGCATCGGCTTCGGCCTGTTCATCGACCAGGTCGGCAAGCAGGTGTCGAACGAGGGGTATCTGTACGCTCCGGCGGCCGGGCTGATCTACCTGAGCTTCGCGGTCCTGGTCGTCATAGCCTGGCGCGCGGACGACGGGGTGCCGGGCGACGGCCGGGGCGACCACATCGAGGCCACCCGCTCCTCCCAGGCGGCCGAGCTGCTGCTGCACGGCGTGGAGGACGGCCTGACGGCGGCCGAGGCGGCCAAGGCCCGGCAGCTCCTGGAGGGTTCGCCGCGGGAGACCGACCGCGCGCTGCTGCGGGCGCTCGGCACGCTGCCCCTGCGGGAGCCGAGGCCCGCCGCGTGGCGCGGGGCCCGGGACGCGCTGTCCGACCGGCTCGGTGGCCTCGCGGACCGCGCCGGCGTGGTCAGGGCCGCGGTGGTCCTCGCGGTGCTGTTCGGCTTCCTGCGCCTCGGCCGCCTCGCGGCCAGCGGCCTCGGCGGCCCGGACAGCGAGCGCGAGTGGAACGCGCTGGTGGTGGCCCTGGCCTGCGCGACGGTCACCTGGGGGCTGTATGTGTACGCGGTCCGCAAGCTGCGCCGCGACCGCGGCGCGGCCTTCCGCGCCCTGCGCACCGGCGTCCTCATCGACCTGCTCCCGGGCCAGGTCCTGAACTTCACGATCCACCAGTTCTCCGCCGTCCAGGACCTGGTCCTCGACGTGCTGCTGCTCGCGGTGGTGACGGCGGAGCTGCGCCGGATGGCGGCGGAGGGGCCTACGCAGGGGCCGGAGCAGGTGGACCGACGGCCCGCCACGAAGCACGACCCACAGCGCCCGGGGCACCTCATACAGGTGCGGGCGACCAGCGGCGCCGGGGATGTCCCGGCGCGATGACCGGGCAGGGCCCGGCCCGATGACAGGAGTGGAGTGACGATGGTGACGTCGACCGTGTCGTCAGTGGCACACCCCAGCATGCTGTCCGGCGCGGTGCGCCGGGTCGAGACCGACTCGGTGGTGCGGATGGTGCGGGACCACGCGCGGCTGCGGCCGGACGCGGTGGCCGTGGAGTCGGCCGGACGGGTCGTGACGTTCCGTCAACTGTGGTGCGGAGTCCTGTCCGTGGCGGCCGGTCTTGAGGAGGCGGGGGTCGGCCCCGGCGACCGCGTCGCGCTGTGGGCCGACCGTACGGCCGGGGTGGTGACCGGGGCGCTGGCGGTGATGGCGCTGGGCGCCGCGTATGTGCCGATCGACCCGGCGCACCCCGGCGACCGCACCGCTGCCGTCCTGGCCGGTGCCGACCCGGCGGCGCTGCTCCACGACGGCGGCCCGGCCGCGGCCAGGCTGCCGGAGGTGCGGGTGCCTGTGCTGGATGTGGGGGAACTGCTGGGGGCGGGCGCGGGGGGTGCGTCCGGTGCGCTGGGTTCGGCGGGTTCGGCGGGTTCGGCGGGTTCGGTCGGGGGCGGTGGCCCGGTGGGCGGGGCGGGGGTCGTCGCGCCGCCGGAGCGGGTGCTGCCCGGACCGGAGGACATCGCGTATGTGGTGTTCACGTCCGGGTCGACCGGGGCGCCCAAGGGCGTCATGGTGCCGCACGCGTCGCTGGCCAACTATGTGTCCTGGTGCGGTGAGCTGGTCGGCGTGGGCGGCAGCGGCAGCCCGCTGTTCGCGAGCCTCGGGTTCGACCTGGCGATGACGTCGCTGTGGGTGCCGCTGGCGCGGGGCCTGCGGGTGGTGACGGTGTCCGGGCTGCACGACCAGGAGACGCTCTTCGGCGCCCGCGAGGACCCTTACACGTTCGTGAAGCTGACGCCGTCGCACGCCCGGTTCTTCGACGTCCTCGCGGAGCCGCCGCGGTACGACCTCGCGACGCGGCTGCTGATGTTCGGCGGCGAGGGCCTCGACCCGGCCCTGATCGCCTCGCTAGGCGACCGCCTCGACGGGGTGCGCCTGGTCAACCACTACGGCCCGACGGAGACGACGATCGGCTGCTGCGCGTACGCCTTCGACAGCGCCCACGTGCCCACGACGCCGACGGTGCCGATCGGCGCCCCCGCCTGGAACACCCGGGCGTACGTGGTCGACGACCAGCTGCGGCCGGTGGCGCCGGGGCAGCCGGGCGAGCTGGTGATCGCGGGCCGCGCGGTGGCCGCCGGGTATCTCGGGGGCCGGGACACCGGTGCGAAGTTCCTCGACGAGCGGGACCTGGGCGGCGCGGCGGGCCGGGCGTATCGCACCGGGGACATGGTGGAGCTGCTGCCCGAGGGCGCCCTGCTCTATCTGGGCCGCGGCGACGACCAGTTGAAGGTCAACGGCCACCGTGTGGAACTGGGGGAGCTTCGCCACCACGTCCTGGCGGTGCCGGGGGTGGCCGACGCGGCCTTCGACATAGTCCGGGGCCCGGTCGACACGCTGGAACTCTTCATCCGCACCAAGGACGCCACGGCCCCCGCCTCCGCGACCGCCGCCCCCGCCGACCGGGCCCCCGTCTCCGACTTCCCGGACACGGTCCGGGAAGCCCTAGCCGAGAAGCTGCCGTCGGCCCTGGTCCCGGAGTCGGTGCGGGTGGTCCCGGACATCGTCTTCAACGCCAATGGCAAGTGCGATGTGGCGGCGACGCGACGCCAGTTGGAGCGCGGCATATGAGCCCGTCCGGCGCCTGAGGCCGGGACCGGGGACCGGCCGCCCCGCCCTGCCTGATCAGCGGGACGTCAGAACCTTGTCAGAGCCGTGCCGAGAACATGGCGGTACGGGCCGGGAGCGCGCTTCGGGACCAGGTGCCAGGCCCGCCACCTGACTACTCGGATACGGAGTGTGCGACGTGTCGAACCCCTTTGAGGACCCGGACGGTTCCTTCCTCGTGCTGGTGAACGACGAGGGCCAGCACTCCCTGTGGCCCGCGTTCGCCGAGCGGCCGGAGGGCTGGACGGTGGCGCTCGGCGAGAGCCCGCGCGCGGACGCCCTCGCGTACGTCGAGGCGCACTGGACGGACATGCGCCCGCGCGGCCTGCGCGCGGCCGCGGACGCCAACGCCGCCTGACAGCCGTCGGCCACCGGACCTTGAGGAGTACTCGTGGGCATGGCGATTCGGGCGGAGGGTCTGCGCAAGCGCTACGAGCAGACCGAGGCGCTCGGCGGGGTCGACCTGGAGGTGCCGAGCGGAACGGTGCTCGGGCTGCTCGGGCCGAACGGCGCGGGCAAGACGACGACCGTGCGGATGCTGGCGACGCTGCTCGAACCGGACGGCGGCCGCGCCGAGGTCGCCGGGTTCGACGTGGTGCGCGAGGCGCGTGAGGTGCGGCGCAGGATCGGCCTGGCGGGGCAGTACGCCGCCGTGGACGAACACCTCACGGGCCGCGAGAACCTGGTCCTCATCGGGACACTGCTCCACCTGGGCCGTCGGGCCGCCCGGCAGCGCGCCCACGACCTGCTCGACCGCTTCGACCTGACGGCCGCGGCGGACCGCCCGGCGCGGACGTACTCCGGAGGCATGCGGCGCCGGCTCGACCTGGCCGCGTGCCTGGTCGCGACGCCGTCGGTGCTGTTCCTGGACGAGCCGACGACGGGACTCGACCCGGTGAGCCGGATGGCGCTGTGGAACGTGGTGCGTGAGCTGGTGGCGGACGGGATGACGGTGCTGCTCACCACGCAGTATCTGGAGGAGGCCGACTTCCTGGCCGACCGGATCACCGTCATCGACTCCGGCCGCGTCATCGCCGACGGCACACCGGACGAGCTGAAGCGGAAGGTCGGCGAGGAGCGCCTCGAAGTGTCGGTGGCGCGCCCGGACGGCCTGGCCGCCGCGGTGGCCGCGCTGCGCGGGGTGTCGGCCGACGAGCCGTCCGTGGACGCCGACGGCGGCCTCATATCCATCGCCCTGAGCGACGGCATGGGAGGCCTCGCGAACGCGGCGGTGGCCCTGCGCCAACAGGGCGTGGAGGTGGCCGACTTCGCGCTGCGCAGGCCGACGCTCGACGAGGTGTTCGTGACGCTCACGGGCAAGTCGGCGTAGGTCGGCGCGACGGCCCGAACGGCGGGGGCCGCACCGGGGCCGGCCTCCGCCACCACCTCCTCTCTCTTCTTCTCCTTCTCCACCTCCTTCTCTCTTCTTCTCTCTTCTTCTCTTTCTCTTCGCGCGGGACCCACACGGGACACGGGACACGGGGCACGCGGACACCTGGGGGCATCGCCATGCAACGAATCCACTTCACCGCCGCGGACTTCGCGCGGACGCGACTGAAGACGACGGCCGGGCCGCTGGCGGAGACGGCGTTCGCCTGCGGGCTGCTCGGCCGCGGCGTTCCGGCGCCGTTCGCGCGCTGGCGCAGCCAGGTCGGCAAGGCGCTGGCGCAGCGGCCGGGACTGCTGTCCGGCACGGGCGACCTGGACTCCCTGCTGCGGAGCATCGAGCGTTCCGACCGGGCGATGAGCGGTGAGCTCCTGGACGCGGCGGCGCCGGTCCCGCAGCTGCCGACGCAGGAGGCGGCCGGGGACCTGTCGCAGCTGTGGAAGGCGGTCGTGGCGCCGTACTGGGACCGGATCGTGGCCTACCTGGAGGCCGAGTGCGACGCGCGCGGCCGGGTCGTGATGGCGGGCGGCGTCGAGCTGCTCCTGGCGACCCTGCACTCCAAGATGACGTGGAAGGCGCCGGTCCTGGAGATCCACGACGGCCCCGACGAGGACATCTACCTCGACGGGCGCGGCCTCGTCCTCACGCCGTCGGTGTTCCTGAACCACCGCGCGGGCCGCGTCACCCGCAAGCTCGGCGAGAACAGCCCGGTCGTCCTGGCGTTCGCCACGCCCCCCGACGTACAGCAGGCGGCGGCACTGTGGGACGAGCCGGAGCCCGAGGAGAGCACCCAGAGCCTCGGCGCCCTGGTCGGCCAGACCCGCGCCGCGGCCCTGCACGTCCTGCGGGCCAGCTGCACCACCAGCCAGCTCGCCGACCGCCTCGGCATCTCCGCGGCCGGAGCCAGCCAGCACACGGCGGTGCTCCGCCAGACCGGCCTCATCACCACCCGCCGCATCCGCAACACGGTCCTGCACACCCTCACCCCCCTGGGCGTGGCCCTCCTCAAGGGCATGACCACCCGCCCCGCCCAGGCCGCCGAGCACACCCCCCGCCGCCGCGGCCCCCAGTCCACCCGCCTCCGCGTCGTGGACGCCATACCGGCCCAGCGGGCGGTCCGCCACGCGTCGTAAGCGACGCCCCCGTTCGTCACGAAGCAGCCCTCGATGAGGGCTGCTTCGGCGTTTCCGCCCGTCCCGCGTGCACGACCGAGGGCGCCCGTCCCGCGCGCACCACCGAGGTGTCCTATCCGCGCGCACCCCCAAGAGCGGCCGGGCCGCAGCGCCCCCCCGCAAAGCCGGGCCCCGCAAAGCCGGGCCCCGCAAAGCCGGGCCCCGCAAAGCCGGGCCCCGCAAAGCCGGGGACCCGGCACACGCACCTTCACGTGTGCCGGGTCCCCACAAGGCCGCAGGCCAGCCCCCGCAGGGCCTACTCCCGTACCCCCACCGCCTCCACCGGCCGGTTCCTCAGGACTGTCAGGGCGGAGATCAGGGTGGTCGCCAGGGTCAGGGCGAAGGCCGCCGAGACGACCGTGGCGAAGATCCAGGGGGAGCCCTCGGGGGTGGCCGTGCCCAGGACGCTCAGGCTCAGGGGGACCAGGGTGAGGGCCGCGACCAGGGAGCCGAGGAGGATGCCGGCCAGGGAGACCAGGGCGGCCTCCATCGCCATCATCTGCATCACCTGGCGGCGGGTCGCGCCGATGAGGCGTTGCAGCATGAACTCGCGGCGGCGTTCCGTGGTCGCCAGGGCCTGGGTGTTGACCAGGGCGATCACCGCGTAGCCGACGACCACGCCGAGGACCAGGTACGCCATCCACGCCTGGGTGTCGTCCTGTTCGGCCTGCGCGGCGGCCAGGGTGTCGCGGGTGGTGACCCGCAGACCGGGCCGGTCGTCGGAGAGCGCGGAGAGGGTGGAGGTCAGCTCGGCGCGGTCCGTGCCGGGCTCCGCCGTCACCATGATGCGGGGGATCAGGCCGGAGTCCGTGTGCCGGGCGAGGAACGCGGCGGGCAGCAGCGCCGTCTCGTACCCCCGCTCGCCCTTGACCGTGGCCACCAGCTTGAGCTTGACCAGGCTGCCGTCGCCGAGCCGCATCGGGACCATGTCGCCGATGCGGTGGCCGTCGGTGTAACGCGTCGGCAGGGCCACGGACTCGCCGCGCAGCGCGTCGAGGCTGCCCTCGGTCGCGCGGAACGCCGTCGTCTTCGAGATGCCCTCGGGCGTGACGCCCGCGAGGGCCATCTCGGGCGGGTCGGCCGCGCCCTCACCGCTGTCCGCGGTGGGCTCGACCGGTGTCCTCGGCTCGACGTACCCCCTGCTGGAGACCTGCGCGGACGCCGCGGCCACGCCGGGCTGGCGCCGCACCGTCTCCACCATGTCCAGGGGCAGGCCCCCGGCGTCGGAGGTCACGGCCAGGTCGGCGCGCAGGCTGTCGTCGAACGCCCGCTCCGCGCCCCGGGAGTTGGTGGTCTGCATGTAGATCAGGGCGATGGCCAGGCCGGTGGCGAGCATCACCGGCATCACCGCGCCCGCGAACCTGGCCGTGCGGGCCTGCGAGTTGAGCGTGGCGAGGCGCCCGGAGAGGCCGGAGAGCGAGCGCAGCGGCCGGAACAGGCCCCGCGTCATGGCCCGCGCGAGCACCGGCCCGAGCAGCCCGAACCCTGCCGTCCACACCATCGCCGCCGGAGTCGCGGCCCCGGCCGCCTTCGGCCCGTCCATCCCGGCCGTGACCACCGCGAGCGCGGCGCCGCCGCCGAGGCAGAGCACCGCGACGATCACCCGCGGCCAGCTGAACCAGCTCCGTTCGAGGCCCGCCTCGGCCAGCGCCTCCGTGGGCCGGGTGCGGGCCGGGCCGCGGGCCGCGATGAACGCGGCGCCGACCGCCGTGACCAGGGCCGTCGCCGCGCCCGCGATCAGCGGGACGGGGCCCGGGTGGAACTCCATGGTGTCCGGTACGACACCGGCGGAGGCGAACGCGTCGAGCAGGACGCGGCCGAACTGCGGGCCGAGCGCGCAGGCCAGCGCCGTCGCGATGACCGTGAGCAGCAGCGTCTCGCCGAGGATGAGGCGGCGCAGCTGCCCCGGGGTGGTGCCGATCGCGCGCAGCAGCGCCATCTCGCGCTGCCGCTGCTGGATGGACAGGCCGAGGGTGCTCGCGACCACGAACACGGTGACCATCGCGGCCAGTCCGCCGAAGGCTGCCGCGAGGGCGACGAGGTCGTCGCCGCCGGAGACGATGTCGGGGTTCTCGGCGCGGCCACGCTCGGAGCCGGTGAGGACGGTGAGCGCCGGGCTGTCCACGGTCTCCTCGACCGCCTTCGCGACCTGCGCCGGGTCGGCCCCGGGGCGCGGGAACACCCCGATGACGTCGGCCTTCCCGGGGCGGGCGGAGAGTTCGGCGGCCCGCGCGTCGGTGAGGAAGACACGGCCGGAGCCGCCGTCGCCGCGGGCGAGCCCGGAGACCGTGAAGCTCTGGGTGCCGCCGCCGACGAGGAGCCGGACGCGGTCGCCGGGGTCGACACCGGCCTGCCGGGCGAGGCGTTCGTCGAGGACGACCTGGCCCGGCTTCGAGGGCGCGGTGCCTTCGCTGACGCGGTACGGGGTGAGCTTGGCGGAGGACCAGCCGTGGCCGGTGACCTTCGCCGCGGCCCGCTTGCCGTCGGCGGACGCGAGCGCGCCGGGGAACGACACATCGGGCACCGCCGCGGCGACGCCGTCGACGGACCTCAGCCGCTGCGCCAGCTTCGCGTCCACGGGGACCCGCTCGACGAACGGCTCCTCGCTCTGCGTACCGAGATAGCGCTGGTCGGCGCTGACGAGGATGGGCGCGGCGGCGAGCCGCTGGGGCTCGGCCGTGCTCTTCAGGGCGCTCTGCAGGAGTCCGCCGCAGCCGACGACGATCGCGGCGCCGAAGAACAGCGCGATGAACGAGGCGAGGAAGCCGTTGCGGTGGTGGCGCAGGGTGCGCAGGGCGATCCTGATCATCGCAGGCCCTCCCACGCGGGCGCCTGCACGGAGGCCCGCGCGGACGGCCGCACGGCCCGCCCACCGGCCGCCCCGGAACCCGGGTCCGCCCCGGCCCCGCGGTCCACTCCGAGGCCGCCCCCGGCACCCCCGAGCGCGCTCCGCTCGGCCCCGGGCCCCGCCGCGGCCGGCGCGACCCGCTCCGAACCCCACGCCCCCAGATGCGTCATCCGCTCCGCCACCTGGTCCGGCGTCGGCTGCTCCAGGGAGCTGACGATGCGGCCGTCGGCGAGGAACAGGACGCGGTCGGCGTGCGCGGCGGCCACCGGGTCGTGCGTGACCATCACGATCGTCTGCCGCGCCCACCGCACGGACTCGCGCAGCAGGATGAGGACTTCGCGGGCGGTGTGCGTGTCCAGGGCGCCGGTGGGCTCGTCGCCGAAGATGACGGCGGGCTTGGCGACCAGCGCCCGCGCGATGGCGACGCGCTGCTGCTGGCCGCCGGACAGCTCGCCGGGCCGGCGGCCCTGCATCCCGGCGAGCCCGACCCGCTCCAGGACCTCTTCCACGGCCCCCCGCTCGGGCTTGCGGCCCGCGAGCCGCAGCGGCAGCGTCACGTTGTCGAGCACGCTGAGCGCGGGCAGCAGGTTGAAGGCCTGGAAGATGAAGCCGATCCGCTCGCGGCGGAGCTTGGTCAGCGCGCGTTCCTTGAGGGTGGACAGCTCCACGCCGTCGAGCCGCACGGAGCCCGACGTGGGCCGGTCCAGGCCCGCGGCGCAGTGCAGGAAGGTGCTCTTGCCGGAGCCGGAGGGGCCCATCACCGCGGTGAAGGTGCCCCGGTCGAGGCCGATGGACACGCCGTCGAGGGCGGCCACCTGGTTCTTCTGGCCCTTGGCGCCGCCGTAGACCTTGTGCACGGCGTCGAGCCGTACGACTTCCTGGGGGTCGGGGCTTGTGGTCCCGCTCATGAATGGCGTCCTTCGTGGGGAGTGAATGGGCTTGTGGCGGGTCGCGGAGCGTCGCTGGGGCCGTGGGCCGAAGAGGCGGGCGTGGGCCGGCGGGTCAGGTCCGGGACCAGGAGCGGAACTGCCGCAGTCCGTACAACAGCGGTTCCTGTACGTGGCGTTGGGTGATCCGGCGGGTCTCGCCGAAGACGGTGACGTGGCTGCCCATGCGCTGGGTCAGGACCACGTCGCAGTCGGCGACGGTGTGCGCGTCGCGGATCAGATGGGGTCCGGCGCCGTCCGGTGCCCGCTCCCAGGGCGTCGTGCGGAAGCGGTCGGGGTCGCCGGAGGCGAAGAGCTCGGCCACGTCCTGGGCGCCTTCGTGCAGGAGGTTCACCGTGAAGGCGCCGGATTCGAGGGCGGCGGCCAGGGTCGGGCTGTCGCCGCGCAGGCAGACGAGCAGGGTGGGCGGGTCGATGGACACGCTGCACACCGCGGAGCAGGTCATGCCGCGCGGCTCACCGTCGGCGTCGAGCGCGGTGACCACGCAGACGCCGGTGGGGAAGCGGCTCATCATCGTGCGGAAGCCGTCGGGCGTCGCCTCGGCGGCCACTTGCAGGGCGGGATCTCTCATGGGAGGGCCTTCCTGGCTCGGTGGGGGCGGGCATCCCGGCCGCGGGGCGCGTGGCCGGGATGCCCTGGACGTCGGTGGCGCGGCCGGGGGAGCCCGGCGTCACCGCATCCGCGCGAAGTAGTCGTAGGCCGGGGGCAGGGCCGAGGTGAGGGCCCGGGTCTTCTCGCGGATGGCGGCGAACTCGCGCGCGGCGGCGTCGGGTTCACTGAGTCGGGTGGCGGGCGACGCCTTCAGGTCGATGCCGCCCATGCCGAGCAGGATGCACATGTACGAGTACGGCGGCAGGCCGTGGTAGTAGGGGAAGACGGTCTCGGAGTCGGGCAGTTGGACCTTCCACTTCTCGATGCGCTCGGCGAGCCCGTCGGGCAGCGGGCGGGTCTTGGTGTCGCGCCAGTACTGGGTGTCGGAGCGCTTGGCGGCGGCGTAGTGCAGCGCCAGGAACTCGCGTACGCCGTCCATGACGTGGGCGATCGCGTCGTTGTAGAGGTCGCGGTGCGCGGGGTTCCAGGTCTCGTCGGGGAAGTTCTTCGCGAGCTGCTCGATGGCGTGGTGGATGAAGAAGATGCCGGTGGACTCCAGCGGCTCGACGAAGCCGCTGGACAGGCCGATGGCCACGCAGTTCTTCACCCAGGAGTTCTCGCTGCGGCCGATGCGCATCTTGATGTGGTTGGCGGGCACGTCCGCGGCGGCCGGGCCGACGAACTCGCGCAGCGTGCGCTCGGCGTCCTCGGGCGAGAGGTAGTCCTTGGCGTACACATAGCCCGTGCCCACGCGGCCCATGAGGGGGATCGTCCAGATCCAGCCCGCGTCCTGGGCGGTGGCGGTGGTGCAGGGCAGGATGCCGCGCTTCTGCATGTCCATCGGCACCTGGAGGGCGACCGCGCTGTCGTTGGGCAGCGTGTCCTGGTACGAGATGAAGGGGGTCTCCAGGGCCTTGTTCAGGAGCAGGCCGCGGAAGCCGGTGCAGTCGACGTACAGATCGCCGGTGATGTAGCCGTGGTCGCCGGTGGTGACGCCGGAGATCCAGCCGCGCTCGTCCAGGTCGACCTTCTTGACGTCGTCGACGATGTGCTTGACGCCGCGCTCCACGGAGTACTTCGTCAGGTACTTGGCGAGCAGCGCGGCCTCGAACTGGTAGGCGTAGGGGAACTGGGTCTTGCCCTGGTGCTCGGACATCGTCAGGCCCTGCATCTCGTCCGCGCCCTCGTCGAAGGGCTGGTCGATCAGGGTGCCGTCCAGGTGGCGCGGGCTGAGCCCGGCGTCGATGACCGAGGCCATCACGAAGCAGTCCTTGTCGAACCGGTCCGTGGGGCCCTGCTGGAGCCACCAGTCCGTCAGCGGCAGGCCGTTGACCGACCGCATCTGCTCGAAGGGGTGGTAGAAGTAGTGCCCTTTCTCGCGCCAGTCCTCGAAGCGCACGGCGAGCTTGTACGTGGCGTTGCACGCCGGCATCCAGTCCTTCTCCTTGAGTCCGAGGAACTCGAAGAAGTGGCGGATATCGCTGAAGGTCGCCTCGCCGACACCGACCGTGCCCACGTTGCCGGATTCAACGAGCGTGATGTCTATTCGGTCGCCGAACGCGGCCTTGAAGTACGAGGCCGTCATCCATCCTGCAGTTCCGCCGCCAACAATCACTACACGGTTGAGCATTGGTGACTCCCGTCGGGTGGCTTCACGATTGAAAATGAGCCTAGGAGTGCCGGGAACGCCGATCCAGGTCCTTAAGCATCGGCCGAAACTCGCAGGTGAAGCGAAGGAACGCGACCGTTCACAGAAAGCGCCAAGCGCTTGTCAGAGATGTGTCAGAGGGAGTTCGCAAGCATAGCTTCGGGCCTCTCCGTGCCCTTGCTTTCCCGGCCGTGCGTATGGCTGTTTTCGGCCGCCGGAATTCGCGGTGGGCAACGCACGGACCAGCCGGTTCCGGGCGCCGGACCGCCCCTCGGGGGCGGGACTCGGCCAGAAGCGGAGGCGTGGTTGACGCTTCTTCAGGGCACCTGTAATCCTCAACTTACACATGAAAGAACGTACTGAACGAGCTTGAGGAGCCGGTGCCGTGAAGAAGCAGCCGACCGTTTTGAGAGTGGCCAACTGGAGCGCCCTGCACCCGGGCCGGGCGATCGCCGGATGGTTCGCCTTCGTCGCCCTCTGCCTCGCCGTCGGCCTCGCCCTCGGCAACCAGCGCGCGGGCGACGGCGACTTCCAGGTCGGCGAGTCCGGCCGCGCCGAGGCCATCGCCTTACGGGCCGACGTGCAGGACCGGCCCACCGAGCACGTGATGATCTACGCCAAGTCCGGCGCCCTGGACTCCCGGCAGGCCGAGGCCGCCGCCCGGGACGTCACCGCCCGGATGAAGCGGCTCCCCGAAGTCGTCGGCGTACGCGACCCCGTGACCTCGGCCAACGGGAAGATGCTCCGCGTCGAGGTGTCCATGAAGGGCACCAAGCGCGAGGCCAAGGACTACATCGAACCGCTCCTGGACGAGACCGCCGCCGTCCGGAAGGCCCACCCCGGCCTGGTCGTCGAGGAGATCGGCGACGCGTCCGTGACGTACGGCCTGGAGAAGCAGCGCGGCAAGGACCTCACCAAGTCCGAACTCATCACGTTCCCGGTGACGCTGGTGACGCTGCTCGTGGTCTTCGGCTCGCTGATCATGATCAGCGTGCCGCTGCTGCTCGCGCTCACCTCGATCGCGGGCGCCGTCGGCCTGTCGATGGTCGTCTCGCACGCGGTGCCCGACTCCGGGCTCGGGATGAACATGATCCTGCTCATCGGCATGGCCGTCGGCGTCGACTACACCCTCTTCTACCTCAAGCGCGAGCGCGAGGAGCGCGAGCTGGCCGGCGGCAGGCTCTCGCCGGAGGCCCTCGTCGGCATCGCGGCCGCGACCTCGGGACGCGCCGTCGTCGTCTCCGCGCTCGCCGTCATCGTCTCCACCGCCACGCTCTTCCTCGCCGACGACACCATCTTCTCCACGCTCGCCACCGGCACCATCGTCGTGGTGCTCGTCGCCATGGTCAGCTCCGTCACCGTGCTGCCCGCGCTCCTGGTGAAGATCGGCCACCGCATGGACCGCAGGGCCCGGCGCGCCATGGAGCGCGGCAAGCCCGTCAGGCGCCGCACCCCCGAGAAGAACGGCCGCGTCTGGTCGGCCCTGCTCAAGCCCGCGCAGCGGCGCCCCGCGGTCACGCTCCTCGTCTCCGTGCTCGTCATGCTCGGCCTCGCCGCCCCCGCGCTCGGCATGGAGCTGCGCGTCCTGAACAAGGACACCCACTCCCGCCAGATCCCCGAGATGCGCGCCTACGACCGCCTCAACGACGCCTTCCCGCAGCTGCGCGGCGAGCACTGGGTCGTCGTACACGCCCCGCAGGATCAGCAGGACGAGGTCGCCGACGCCCTCACCGCGCTCAAGAAGAAGACCGAGGCCGACACCGACTTCGCCCGCACCCCCTTGGAGGTGCGCACCTCCAAGGACGGTCGCACCAGCCTGCTCACCCTGCGCGTCCCCTTCAAGCTGGGCTCCGACCAGGCCAAGGACTCCCTCACCCACCTGCGGGACGACTACGTCCCCGCCACCGTCGGCACGGTCCCCGGAGCCGAGTACGGAGTCGACGGGCCCATCGCCGTCGACCGCGACTACCTCGACAACCAGAACGCCAAGATGCCGCTGATCCTCGGTGTGCTGCTGCTCGTCACGTTCGTGATGACGGTCCTCGTCTTCGGCTCCGTCGTCCTCGGGCTCATCGGTGTCGCCCTCAACCTGCTGTCCGTGGCCGCCGCGTTCGGCGTGCTCACCGTGTTCTTCCAGTGGGGGCTCGCGTCCACCCTGTTCGGCTTCGAGGCGAGCGCCACCAGCGAGATCGGCAGCCGCGTACCGCTGTTCCTGTTCGTGATCCTCTTCGGGCTCTCGATGGACTATCAGGTCTTCGTCGTCAGCCGCATCAGGGAGGCGGCGCTCGCCGGTATGCCCACCCGCGAGGCGGTGCTCGACGGTCTTGCCAAGTCGGCCAAGGTCGTCACCAGCGCGGCCGTGGTGATGGTGACGGTGTTCTCCACCTTCGTCTTCCTGCACCTCGCGGAGATGAAGCAGATCGGCTTCAGCCTCGCCGTGGCCGTGCTCCTGGACGCCTTCATCATCCGCATCCTGATCCTGCCCTCGGCCATGATCCTCCTGGGCAGGGCCAGTTGGTGGCCCTCGACGAAGCTGCGCCGGGCCACGGGGGCCACCGGGTCCACCGGGGCCGCCGATGCCATCGGGTCGGCCGAGGCCGACGAGCCCACCGGGGCCCGGCAGGCACCCGCCATCCCCGCCGAGGACACGCCCCCGGTCCCCGTCGCGGCCGCCCGCACCCCCTGACGCCCCCCTCCCGAGCGAGGCGCCGGACCGGAATCCCCCGCCGGTCCGGCGCCTCCCACCTGCGACGAAGTCCCGCCCGCGGATGTGACATGGTCGGCCATACCACCTCCCGCCCCGACGGCCCGCCGGATGGTATTTCCCGCGGCGCGGCCCGCCGGGGCACGATGGATCTCACCACCTGGCCGACGATTCGTTACGGGGGTCTGGCACGATGGAAATTCAAATCCTTGGTTCTGTTTTCCTGTCCCACGAGGACAAGCAGTACGCGATGGCGTCCCGGCGCGTCAGTTCCGTACTCACCGTTCTCGCCCTCACACCGCGGGAGCCGATTTCCTCGGACCAACTCGTGGACGAACTCTGGGGCGAACGCCGGATGGCGAATGCGCGGAACGCGCTGCACGCCAATGTGGGGCGGCTCCGCAAATACCTGGAATCCATCACGGGAATCAAGGGCGGCGATCTCATTCGCACCGTCGGCAGCGGATATCTGCTCGACGTACCGCCGGAGACGGTGGACGCCCACCGCTTCCTGAAGCTCGCGGACGCCGGCGCCGACCTGGTCCACCGCGACCCGGCCGCGGCCATCGCCCGCCTGGAGCAGGCGCTCGCCCTGTGGCGCGGGCCCGCCCTGATGGACGCCTGCGAGGGACTGCGCTGCCGCATCAGCGCCGCCCAGCTCGAAGAGCGCAGGATCACCGCGTACGAGGACCTGACCGCCGCCAAACTGGCCGTCGAGGCACACCGGGTGTCGGTGACGGAACTGCGCCAGCTGGCCACGGAACACGCCGAGCGCGAGCGGCTCAGTGAACTTCTGATGCTCGCCCTCTACCGTGACGGACGACAGGCCGAGGCCCTTGAGGTGTTCCACGGAGCGCGCCAGCGCCTCGCCAGCGATCTGGGTCTGGAGCCCGGCCGCGCCCTGCACCGCGTCTACCAGGCGATCCTCCAGCAGGACGAGGGCCTCGGGGAACCCCGCCAGGCGCTCGCTTACATGGGGCAGACATCCTGACGAATTACCCTCAAACGGGATCCTCGGCCAATCCTGTGGGTATGGCCTGAACGCCGTGAACTTCCGTTCACCCCGGGGCTGTTAACGCGATGATCGGTAGACAGTCAACGCCCCGCTTGGTTAAGGTTCTTGGGCGTCTCGCATGCGGTCGTTCCAGTTCACGTGCACGTCTTCAACAACTTCCGTGAGGCGTTCGGGGGATTTGCCTTCAGGGGGTTACGGGGACTTGGACATAGAGCTGCGCCACGCCCGGATAGTGGCCACAATCGACGCTGCCGGGAGCATTTCAAAGGGGGCAGGCGAGCTCAATCTGCCGCAGCCCAGTCTCACCGCACAGTTACGCAGGATCGAAAGGGCAGTGGGCGGGGACCTGTTCATCCGGTCCCGCGCCGGGGTGACCCGCACCGCACTCGGTGAGCGGCTCATCCCCATGCTGTCCGACCTGGTCAAACGCGCGGAAGAGGTGATGGCCGCGGCGGCCGCGCCCACCTCGGGTCCGCTGCGGTTCGGGAACATGGAGTGGACGCCGCCGACCCTGCGCGGCGCGCTCCAGTCGGCGTTGCCCGCCGTCGAGTTGCAGACCGTCACGATGGACCCGGCGACCGCGGTCGAGGGCGTCCAGAGCGGCACGCTCACCGCCGCCCTCGTCCCCAGCATCACCGTCGCCGAGGCGGCCGAGGGGCCCGAACCGGCGCTCGGCAAGATGCTGATCGTCCGCGAACCCGTGTGGCTCGCCCTGCCGTTGCAGCACCCGCTCGCCGGGCGCTACAGCCTGGAGCCCGGCGAACTCGCCACGCTCGGCTGGGTCCGGTACTCGCAGGACCACTGGTTCCACGCCATCGAACGGCAGTTGTTCGCCGCCTTCGACCACCCGGACCTGGAGATCCTGCACCGCGTCGACGGGCACCGCGAGGCGATGAACTGGGTGCGCGACCTCGGCGTCGCCGCCCTCACCCCGCCCACCGGCGCCACCACGGATGTGCGCCTGGTGCCGCTCACCGGGCCCGAGCGCGTCGAGATGCTGCTGGTGTGGCGCAGCGGCGCGGTGCCCCGCGAGACCCTGCGCAAGCTGGTCGACACCGTCCGCCAGTACTACGGCGAGTACGCCCGTACGGTCCCCGGCTACTGGCACTGGATCGTCGAACACCCCCGGGACTTCCTGGAGTTGAACGGCTTCACGGCGCCGACGTCGCCGACATCGACGTCGACGTCCTAGGAGCCGCGCGCTGCCGGAACGTTCATCCGGCAGAGGTCGCAGAGGTACACGTGTCAGCCCCCGCACCGCCACGACCGGCGGCGCGGGGGCTGCGCCGTTTCATGGAGCGATGGGTTCCGAACCCCCGGCGCACCGGTGCGTCAGCCGTAAATCAGCCAGCTGTCAGGGGCCGTTCGCCAGCATCGTCGGCATGACCACAGCCAAGGAAGTCGCCGCGGTGGACCGCGCGAAGATCAAGGACATCGTCTGCGCGATCCTCGAGATCGAGCCGGACGAGCTGACCGACACCAGCCTGTTCAAGGAGGAGCACGACGCGGACTCGATGGCCGCCATCGAGATCCTCTCCCAGCTGGAGCGTGCCTTCGGCGTCGACATCGACCAGGCCGACCTGCCCCGCATGGTCCACCTCGACGGCATCGTCGCCGTGGTCGCCGACTCCGTCGCGGCCCGCGCCTAGCCGCCCCGCCCGCGGACCTCGGCCATCGACGACTGGAGGGCATGGTGCACGACAAGGAGCAGCGACCGCGCCGCGTGGTGATCACCGGCCTCGGGACGGTCACCAGCATCGGACTGGGCGTCGCCGCGTTTCTCGACGGGCTGCGATCCGGCCGGGGCGGCGTCAAGCCCATCACGGGCTTCGACACCACGGGATTCGCACACGCCAACGGCTGCGAGGTCGACGACTTCGACCCCGCCCGCTGGATCCACCACATCGACCCGGACACGCTCGGCCGGGCCACCCAGTTCGCGGTGGCCGCCGCGGGCATGGCCGTCGCCGACGCGGGCCTGAGCCAGGGCGAGCTGCGGGCCCGCAGGTCCCTGGTCTCCGTCGGCACCACCGACGCCGAGACCCGCGACCTGGACACGCTCACCGCCGCTCAACTGGCCGCAGGGCCCGAGCACCTGGACCCGGTCGTGGCGCGCCGCGCCCAGGCCGGGCGGCTCTCCACCGGCATCGTCCGCGAGCTCGGCCTCACCGACGTCGAGGCGCTGACCATCCCCACCGCCTGCGCCGCCGGGAACTACGCCATCGGCAACGGCTTCGACGCCATCCGCGACGGCGACGTCGACGTGGCGCTGTGCGGCGGCGCGGACGCGGTGTGCCGCAAGAACTTCGTCGGCTTCTACCGCCTCGGCACCGTCGCCCCCGAGGTCTGCCAGCCCTTCGACAAGGACCGCAAGGGCATCCTCACCGGCGAGGGCGCGGGCATCCTGCTGATGGAGAGCCTGGACTCCGCGCTCGCCCGCGGCGCCCGGATCTACGCCGAGGTCCTCGGCTACGGCCTCAACTGCGACGCCCACCACCCCGTCGCCCCCGACCAGGACTCCCTGGCCCGCTGCATGGAGGTCGCCCACCGCAACGCCGGGGTGAAGCCCGACGACATCGACTTCATCTCCGCCCACGGCACCGGCACCCGCGCCAACGACGTCACCGAGACCGGCGCCATCCGGCAGGTCTTCGCGACCCCGCCGCCCACCGTCTCCATCAAGTCGATGATCGGCCACTCCATGGGGGCGGCCAGCGCGCTCGCCTCCGCCGCCTGCGCCCTCGCCCTCACCGAGGGCTTCATCCCGCCCACCGTCAACCACGGCGAGACCGACCCCGAGTGCGGCCTGGACTGCGTACCCAACGAGGCGCGCCCCGCCGAGCTGACCGTGGTGCAGAACAACGCGCTCGCGTTCGCGGGCAACAACGCCGTCCTGATCCTCGGCCGGCACCACCGGGAGGCCGCGCGATGAACGACCTCGTCCTGTCCGCCTGGTCGGCGGTCACCCCCTACGGCGTGGGCGCCGAGCCGTTCCGCGCGGGCATCACCTCCGGGCGCGAGGCCGTCGCTGTCCTGGACCGCGAGACGCACCCCGGCCCGTTCACGCGCGGCGGGATCGTCCCGGACTTCAGCGCGGCCGAGTACGTCGGCAAGAAAGGCACCCGGACCATGGACCGGGAGACGGCGATCGCCGTCACCGCCGTGGGCCGCCTCATCGCCGCGTGCGGCGAGGGCCTCACCGAACGGCCCGACGAGGTCGGCCTGGTGCTCGGCACCGGATCCGGCAGCGTACAGAGCATCATGGACTTCACCCGCGACTCGCTGACGGGTGAGCGGCCCTACCACGTCGACCCGGCCCGGTTCCCCAGCACCGTGATGAACCGCGCGACCGGGCAGAGCGCCATCCGGCACGGCATCAAGGGCCCCAACACCACCGTCGCGGGCGGCGCCCTGACCGGCCTGCTCGCCCTCAGCTACGCCCTCAGGCTGCACAAGGGCGGGCACTGCGCCCGTGTCCTGTGCGGGGCCGCCGAGGAGTACTCCACGCAGCGCGCCTGGCTGGAGTGGCACGGCCGCGGCGAGGCCGAGCGGGACGTGCCGCTCGGCGAGGGCGGCGCCGTGTTCCTGGTGGAGCCCGCCGCCGACGCGCGCGCCGCCGGGCGCGGGCCGCTCGCCCGGATCCTCGCCACCCGCTTCCGCGCCCACCACTCCCCGGACGACGCCCGGCAGGCGCTCGCCGCCTGTGTGCGCGGCGCCCTCGAATCGGCGGGGGTCGGCGCCGACGCGGTACGTCTCGTCGCGCCCCTCGGCCTCGGCGGGCCGCTCGCCGTGCAGGAGGAGCGGGCCGTCGGCGACGCGCTCGGCGACGCCCGGCCCCGGTGGCTGCGGGTGAGCGCGCTGCTCGGTGACACCTCGGCCGCCGCCACCTGTCTGCAGATCGCCGCCGTGCTCGCCGCCGCGGGGGAGCGGGGCCTCCGGCCTGGTGAGGTGGCGCTGGTCACCGGGGTCGAGCGCGACGGCACGGTGGGCTGCGCCCTGCTTGGTGGTGCGTGACCCCGCGTTCCGGTGGCCGCCGCCCCGGTGCCGTCCCTGGGGGCTCCGCCCCGGACCCCCGATCGGCCTGAACGGCCTCGTCCTCAAACGCCGGACGGGCTGACATTCCCCCGACCAGAGGAGAAGCAGCATGTCCGCAACCGAACGGCGCGTGGCCCTGGTCACCGGGGGCTCGCGGGGCATCGGGCGGCACGTGGTGATCCGGCTCGCCCAGGACGGATACGACGTCGCCTTCTGCTACCAGTCCAACAAGGAGGCCGCCGACGCCGTCGTCGAGGCCGCGACGGCCGCGGGGGCGCGCGTGCACACCGCGCGCGCCGACGTCGCCGACCACGAGGCCGTACGCGACTTCGTGCGCGGCGCCGAGCGGGAACTCGGCCCCCTGCACACCGTGGTGTCCTGCGCGGGCATCGTCCGCGACAACCCCCTGGTCATGCTCTCGCCCGAGGACTGGGACCAGGTGGTCCGCGTCAACCTCGACGGGACGTACCACCTGTGCAAGGCGGCCGTGTTCGCGATGATGAAACGCCGCACCGGCTCCGTGATCACGCTGTCGTCGGTC
The DNA here is from genome assembly GCF_055594065.1 of Streptomyces sp. NPDC040610. Taxonomy (NCBI): domain Bacteria; kingdom Bacillati; phylum Actinomycetota; class Actinomycetes; order Kitasatosporales; family Streptomycetaceae; genus Streptomyces; species Streptomyces sp. NPDC040610. Next base: position 273,100 of record NZ_JBVIXA010000004.1, read on the forward strand.
GCCGGGGTGTACGGCAACGCGACGCAGACCAACTACTCGGCCACCAAGGCCGGGATCATCGGCTTCACCAAGGCCCTCGCCAAGGAGTCGGGGCGCTACGGCATCCGCGCCAACGCCGTCGCCCCCGGCTTCATCGTGACCGACATGCTCTCCGAACTCTCCGACGACCACGTGCGCAGGATGACCGAGCGCATCCCGCTGGGCCGCTTCGGCCGCCCCCAGGAGGTCGCCGACCTCGTGTCCTTCCTCGCCTCCGACCGGGCCTCGTACATCACGGGGCAGGTCTTCGGGGTCGACGGCGGACTCGTCGTCTGAAGCGTCGCCACCGGGACGACGCGCCCTCAGGATGCCGCCGGAGCCACGCTCCGGCGGCGCTCCCGGCATGCCCAGAACCTTCCGCCGGGCCTTCTGCCGGACCTTCCGCCAGGCCCTCGCCGGGCCTTCCGCAGGACCGGCGTCAGACCGCCATCAGCCCGCTGTCAGCGCGGTTTTCCGACGATCGAGGCTGTGACATCAGTGACCTTCGCTAGGGGATTGCTATGACCCACATATCGACGGACCACCCGGCGCCGGAGGGCCTTCCGCTCACCGCCGGCCAGCAGGACATCTGGTTCGACGAGCAGCTGTCCGGCGGCGGCGCGACCTACAACACCGCCGCCTACTGGGACATCCGCGGCCCCCTGGACGCCGGTCTCTTCCGGGCGGCCCTGGAGCGGCTCACCGCCGAGGCCGAGTGCCTGCGGGTGCGGTTCGCCGAGGACGCCGAGGGCCGGCCCCGGCAGTTCGTCGAGGAGCTCGACCGGCTGCCCCTGACGGTCAACGATGTCAGCGGCGCCGACGACCCGGAGGCCGCCGCCCGCGCCGCCATCGACGCCGACCTGCGCACCGCGTTCCCGGTGACGGCCGCCGCGCACGTCCCGCTGTTCCGCCTGAGCCTGTTCGCGCTCGGCCCGGACCGCGCCTTCTTCTGCCTGGTCAGCCATCACCTCGTCACGGACGGCTTCAGCGTCGTGCTGCTGTGGCGGCGGCTCGCGGCGATCTACGAGGCGCTGCTCGCCGGTACGCCGCCGACCGAGGGCGCCTTCGCGCCGCTGCGGACCCTGGTCGACGCCGAGGCGGCGTACGCGGGTTCGGCGCGGGCCGACCGCGACCGCGCGTACTGGCAGGCGCGGTTCGCCGACGGCGCCCGGCCGCCGCTGGTCAGCCTCGCCGCGCGCGACGTGCCGCCCGGCCAGACGTTCCTGCGGGACGTGGCCGTCCTCGACGCCGACGTCGCCGAGCGGCTGCGGGCCGTGGCCTGGGAGGCCCGGGTGACCTGGCAGACCGCGCTCGTCGCCGCGATCGGCGCGTACACCGCCCGCATGGCCGCCACCGACGACGTGCTCCTGTCCCTGCCGGTGACCGCGCGCGCGGGCGCCGCCATGCAGGCCACGCCCGGCGTCGTCGTCAACTGCCTCCCGCTGCGCCTGACCGCGCACCCCGCGACGACCCGCGCCGAACTCCTCGCGGACGCCTACCAGTCGCTGTCCCACGGCCTCAGGCACCAGCGCCACCGCGTCAGCCTGATCCGCCGCGCCATGGGCCTCGGCAGCGACGACCGCAGGCCGTTCGGCCCGTACGTCAACGTCCTGCCGCAGGTCGAGCGCCTCCCCATCGGCCCCGCCGACGCCACCATCCACACCCCGTCCCCCGGCCTCGTCGACGACCTGGAGTTCACCGTCGCCGACAAGGGCGACGCCGGGATCGCCGTCGACCTCAGCGGCAACGAGGCCCGCTACGACGCCCGCGACATCCGCGACCACCTCGCCCGCTTCACCGGCTTCCTCGACCGCTTCCTGACCGCCGCGCCCGACACCCCGCTGTCCGCCCTCGACCTCGCCGCCCCCGGCGAGAGCGACGCCGACCTGACCGGGCCGGTCCGCGCGACCCCGTACCTGGGCGTCGTGGAGCGGATCCGGCAGCGCGCCGCCGAGACCCCGGACGCCGTGGCCGTCACCGACGACGGCGGCAGCCTGGACTACGCGGGGCTCGTGGGGCGGGCGAGTGCCGTGTCCCGCGTTCTGACGAGGGCCGTGCCGCTGGCGGGCGCCGCGCTGCTGCCGGGAGGCGTACCGGCACCGACAGGCGTACCGGCACCGACAGGTGCATCCGCGCCGACAAGCGCACCCGCTCCGACGGGCCCCGTCGCGATCCTCACCGAGCCCGGCCGCGACTTCGTCACCGCCGAGGTCGCCGTCCTCGGCGCCGGACGCGCCTTCATGCCGCTCGACCCCGGCGCCCCGCTGCCCCGCCTCACCGCGCTCCTGCGCGACGCGGGCGCTGCCCTCGTCCTCACCGACGCCCACCACCGTGCCCTCGCCGAGCACCTGACCGCCGACCTGCCCGGCGGCCCCCTGCCCGTCCACGTGCTCGACGGCACCAGCGACCCGGACACCGCGCTCGCGCCCGTCATCGGCGGCCCCGACGACCTCGCGTACGTCATCCACACCTCCGGTTCCACCGGACGCCCCAAGGGCGCGATGGTGCAGCGCGGCGGCATGGTCAACCACATGCTCGCCAAGGTCGAGGAGTTCGGCCTCGACGCGGCGGACGCGCTCGTCCACAACGCGCCCGTCACCTTCGACGTCACCGTCTGGCAGACCCTCACCACGCTGCTCGTCGGCGGCCGGGTCCGGGCCGTGAACCGCCTCGACCTCGCCGACCCCGACGCGCTGTTCCGCGTCATCGCCGAGGAGCGCCTGACCGTCCTCGAAGTCGTACCGTCCCTGCTGCGCGCGGCCCTCGACGTGTGGGACGCCGCCGGGGACGCGCCCGGGCTGCCCGCGCTGCGCTGGATGATCTCCAACGGCGAGGCACTGCCCGCCGACCTGTGCGCGCGCTGGTTCGACCGGCACCCCGGCGTCCCGCTCGCCAACCTCTACGGTCCCACCGAGTGCTCCGACGACGTCACGCACGCCTACGTCCGCTCCGCCGCCGACCTCGACACCCCGGTCGTGCCGATCGGACGGCCGCTGCGCAACACCCGCCTGTACGTCCTCGGGGACGACCTGCGGCCGGTGCCGCGCGGGCTGCCCGGCGAACTGTTCATCGCGGGCCGGGGAGTCGGCCGCGGCTACCTCGGCGACCCGGGGCGCACCGCCGTCACCTTCGTGCCCGACCCGTTCGCCGCCGACGGCTCCCGGATGTACCGCACCGGCGACCAGGTGGTGCTGCGCCCGGACGGGCAACTCGCCTTCGTCGGGCGCCGCGACCACCAGGTGAAGATCCGCGGCCAGCGCGTCGAGCTGGGCGAGGTGGAGGCGGGCCTGCGCGCCCTGGACGGGGTGACCGAGGCGGTCGCCGCGGCCGTCACGGACCCGGCGGGGCAGCGGCGGCTCGTCGGCTACGTGGTCACGGAGGCGGCGGGCGACGGCTCGGCCCCCGGACCGGGCGAGCTGCGCGCCGCGCTCGCCGCGCGACTGCCCGGGGCCCTCGTCCCCTCCGTCCTCCTGACCCTCGACGAACTCCCGCTCACCGCCCACGGCAAGGTCGACCGCAAGGCGCTGCCCGCGCCGCGCTGGGAGCAGACCGAGGGGGCGGCTGCCGGCGGGGCGCCCATGGGCGGGGTGGCTTCCGGCGGCACGGTTACCGGGAGCGCGGGCGGCGGGGCGCGCCCCGAGGCGGAGCGGATCCTGCGCACCGTCCTCGCCGACGTCCTCGGCCTCCCCGAAGTGGGCCCCGACGACAGCTTCTTCGAGCTGGGCGGCGACAGCATCAGCTCCCTCCAGGTGGTCAGCGGCGCCCGTCGCGCGGGCCTCGTCGTCACCGCCCGCGACGTGTTCAAGCACCGGACGGCGGCGGCCATCGCGGCCGTGGCCGGGCACGCCGCCACCAAGCCGGTCGCCGTCGCGGACGGGGTCGGCGAGGTCGCCCTCACCCCGATCGTCGACCAGCTCCGCGAAGAGGTCTCCCAACTCCCGGACGCCACGCGCGAGTTCAGCCAGTACGTCACGGTCTCCCTGCCCGCTGACGTGTCCGCCGCCACCCTGGAGCACGCCCTCCAGGCGGTACTCGACCACCACGACGCACTGCGCCTGCGCCTCGGCGTACCGGTGGCCGGGCTCTGGTCCCTCCAGACGCTCCCGCAGGGCGCGGTGGCCGCGGCCGACGTCCTCAGCCGGGTCACCGTCGCCCCGACGTCCGACCCGGACGCGGCGCTCACCGAGCAGGTGGCGGCGGCGCGGGCGCGACTGCGTCCGGAGGACGGGGTGATGGTCCAGGCGGTGCTGCTGGAGGGTGGGGGAGCGGGCGGGGCCGAGCGGGAGGCCGGACGCGGCGCCGGACACGGTGCTGGTCGCGAGGCCGGCCCCGGTGCCACCCCCGACGCGGGTGCCCCCGGGCTTCTCCTCGTCATCCACCACCTCGCCGTCGACGGCGTCTCCTGGCGGATCCTGCTGCCCGACCTGGAGGCCGCGTACACCGCGCTCGCCGCGGGGCGCGTGCCCCGGCTCGACCCCGTCGTCACCTCCTACCGCCGCTGGGCGACCCTCCTCGCCGACGAGGCCCGCAGTGCGAGCCGCGTCGCCGAACTCCCCCTGTGGACCGCCCGGTCGGACCCGGGCGCCGACGCCCTCGGCGACCGCCCCCTCGACCCCGGTACCGACACGCGTGCCACCGCGGGCGGGCTCCGGGTCGAGCTGTCCGCGGAGCAGACGCGCGCGCTGCTCACCCGGCTGCCCGCGGCCTTCGGCACCGAGGTCAACGAGGTGCTCCTGACCGGCCTCGCGCTGGCTCTCGCCGACCGGGCCCGGCGCCGGGGGACCCCGGCAGGGCGTGCGCTCGTGGAGCTGGAGGGGCACGGGCGCGAGCAGTTCGCAGGCGTAGAGGACGTCGATCTGTCCCGTACCGTCGGCTGGTTCACCAGCGTCTTCCCCGTCGCCCTCGACCTGGGCGACCTCGACGACGCCGACTGGGCCGACCTGTACGCGGGCGGTCCCGCCTGCGCCGCCGCCCTCAAGCGCGTCAAGGAGACCCTGCGCGCCCTGCCTGACCACGGCTTCGGCCACGGCCTGCTGCGCCACCTCAACCCGCAGACCGCCGCCGTCCTCGCCCGCGCCGCCACCCCGCGCGTCGGCTTCAACTACCTGGGCCGCTTCACCGTCGGCGAGCACCGCGACTGGACCATGCGCGCCGGGACGTTCGGCCTCGGCGCGGCCCCCGGAACGCCGCTGCGGCACGCCCTGGAGCTGGTCTCCCTGACCGAGGACCGCCCGGAGGGGCCGGTGCTCGTGGCCGAGTGGACCTGGGCGGGCGCGCTGCTCGCCGAGGACGACGTGCGGGCGCTCGCCGACGGCTGGTTCCGCGCGCTCGGGGCGCTCGCCGCGCACGCGGAGCGGCCGGACGCAGGGGGCCGCACCCCGTCGGAGTTCCCGCTCGTCACCGTCTCCCAGCGCGAGATCGAGGCGTACGAGAGCGAGTGCGCGCGCCTCGACGACATCCTGCCGCTGTCGCCGCTCCAGCGCGGCCTGCTGTTCCAGGCCGAGTTCGACCGGCACGGCATGGACGCCTACACCCTCCAGGTCGTCCTCGACGTCGAAGGACCCCTGGAGCCCGCCGCCCTGCGCGCCGCCGCCACCGCCCTCGTGGCCCGCCACCCCGGCCTGCGCGCCCGCTTCCGGGAACGGGACGCGGGCGACCCCGTCCAGCTGATCCCCGGCGCGGTCGACGTGCCGTGGGCCGAGGTGGACCTGACGGACGTGGCCGCCGACGCGGTGGAGGCCGAGCTGGCCCGGCGCACCGACGAGGAGTGGCTGCGCCGCTTCGACGTCACCGAGGGCCCGCTGACCCGCTTCACCGTCTACCGCGCGGGCGCCGAGCGGCACCGCGTCGTGTGGACCACCCACCACATGCTCGTCGACGGCTGGTCCCTGTCGGCCGTCCTCGCGAGCGAGCTGGTGACGCTGTGGGCCAACGGCGCCGACACCTCCGTACTCCCCGAAATCGCCCCTGTGAGCGCCTACTTGGAGTGGGCGGCCGCGCAGGACAAGGCCGCCGCGCGGGAGGCCTGGCAGAAGGAACTCGCCGGGATCGACGAGCCGACGCGGCTCGGCCCGGCCGACCGGCCGCGGGTGTCCGTGCTGCCCGGGACGCTGACGGCCGAGCTGCCCGAGAAGCTGACCGCCGCCGTCTCCGCGTGGGCGCACACGCGCGGCCTGACCCTGAACACCGTCATGCAGGGCTGCTGGGCCGTCGCGCTCGGCCGCCTCACCGGGCGGCGCGACGTCACGTTCGGCGCGGTGGCGTCCGGGCGTCCGGCGGACCTGCCGGATGTGGAGCGGATCGTCGGCGCGTTCATGCACACCCTGCCGGTGCGCGTGACGCTCGACCCGTCCGTGCCGTTCGAGGCGATGCTCACCGACCTCCAGGACCGCCAACTCGCCCTGGAGCCGCACCAGCACCTCGGTCTCGCTGACGTCCAGCAGGGCGCGGGCGCGGGCGAGCTGTTCGACACCGTCGTCAGCTTCCACAACTACCCGTCCGGCGCCCTCGACACCCTCGGCGAGCACGTCCCCGGCCTGTCCACGCGCGCCTGGAACGCCCGCGTCGTCGCCGAGTACCCCCTGGCGATGGGCGTGTTCCCGGTCGAGGGCCACCGGATGCGCCTGGAGGCCCAGTTCCGCCCGGACATCTTCGACGCCGACGAAGTCGCCGTGTTCGTACGCCGCTTCACCCGCGTCCTCGAACAGCTCGCCGCCGCGCCCGGCGTCCCCCTCGGCCGCCTCGACGCGCTCGGCGAGGACGAGCTGCGCCAGGTGCTCGGCGACTGGTCGGGCAGCGGCGGGGCGCGGCCGGAGCGCGGGGGCCTCGCCACCGACGTGTTCCAGGCGCGGACCGCGGAGACCCCCGACAAGACCGCCGTCGTCCTGCGTGAGCAGGAGGTGTCGTACGCCGACCTCAACGCCCGCGCCAACCGGCTCGCGCGGCTGCTCGTCGAGCTCGGCGCCGGACCCGAGCGTGCCGTCGCGGTGATGCTGCCGCGCACCCCCGACCTGCTCGTCGCGGCCCTCGCGGCGATCAAGGCGGGCGCCGCCTACGTACCGGTCGACTCCGAGTACCCCGCGGACCGCGTCGGCTACATGGTCGCGGACGCCCGGCCCACGGTGTTCCTCACCGACAGCGCCCTCGCCGACCGGCCCGCCGGACTCCCCGAGACGGTCGGCGCGCACGCCGGCGCCACGACCCGCCTGGTCCTGCTCGACGCCCCGGAGACGGCCGCGCGCCTCGCCGGCCTCGACGCCGCCGACCTCACCGACGCCGACCGGACCACCCCGCTGCGGCCTCGGCACCCGGCGTACATCATCTACACCTCCGGCTCCACCGGCCGCCCCAAGGGCGTCGTCGTGGCGCACACCGGGCTGCTCGCGATGGTCGACAGCCTCTCCGACCGCTTCGAACTCGACGCCGACACACGGGTGTTGCAGTTCGCGTCGTTCAGCTTCGACGCGTCCATCTTCGGGATCATGCTGGCGCTGCTCCCCGGCGGCACGCTCGTCATCGCCGACGAGGAGTGCCGCACCCCGGGGTGGCCCCTGGTCGACCTGATCAACAGCGCCCGCATCAACCTCGTAGCCCTGCCGCCCGTCGTCCTCGGCGCGCTCCCCGAGGGCGCGACGCTCCCCGCCGACCTGCGCCTCGTCGGCACCGGCGAGGCCGTGCCCGCGGAGGTCGTCCAGCGCTGGGCCGGGTCGGTGAAGATGTTCAACGGATACGGGCCGACCGAGGCCGTCGTCGGCTGCACGGTCAGCGGCCCCCTCGCCGCCTCCGGCCGCCCGCCGATCGGCCGCCCCACCAACGCCCACCGCGTGTACGTCCTCGACCGCGACCTCAGGCCCACCCCGCCCGGTGTCCCCGGCGAGCTGTACGTCGGCGGCGGCCTCGCCCGCGGCTACCTCGACCGGCCCGGCCTCACCGCCGAACGCTTCGTCGCCGACCCCTACGGCCCCGCGGGCGAGCGCATGTACCGCACCGGCGACCTCGTGCGCTGGCTGCCGAACGGCGAACTCGACTACCTCGACCGCGTCGACGACCAGGTCCAGCTGCGCGGCATCCGCGTCGAACTGGGCGAGATCTCCTCGGCGCTGCTCGCCCAGGCGGGCGTGGAACAGGCGGTCACGGTGGTGCGGGAGGACGCCGCGGGGGAGCGGAGGCTCGTGTCGTACGTGGTGGCTTCCGGGCCGGGATCGGTTGCCGGGCCGGGCACGGTGTCCGGGGCGGGTGCCGCTTCCGGTGCGGGTGTCGCCTCCGGTACGGGTGCGGGGGTCGGCGCCGTCGACACCACCGCCCTGCGCGACCGCCTCGCCGCGGCCCTGCCCGACTACATGGTGCCCTCGGCCGTGGTCGCCCTCGACGCGCTGCCGACGACCGCCCAGGGCAAGCTGGACCGCGGGGCGCTGCCCGATCCGGAACTCGGCGCGGCCTCGCGCGGACGCGCCCCGCGCACCCTCACCGAGGGCATCCTGTGCGGCCTGTTCGCCGACATCCTCGGCGCCGACCACGTCTCCATCGACGACGACTTCTTCGAGATCGGCGGGCACTCGCTGCTCGCCACCCGCCTCGTCAGCCGCGCCCGCACCGCGCTCGGCGTGGAACTGCCCATCCGCGCCCTCTTCGACGCCCGCACTGTCGTCGCCCTCGCCGGGCACGTCGAGGCGGCGGCGAGCGCCAGGCCGCCGCTGACCCCGGCACCGGCGGGCGCCGACCGGCCCCTGTCGTACAGCCAGCAGCGCCAGTGGTTCCTCAACCGGCGCCAAGGGCGCGAGGACGGCTCGTACAACACGCTCCTTGCCTTCCGGCTCACCGGCCGCCTCGACACCGCCGCGCTCCAGCAGGCACTCGGCGACGTGGCCGTGCGCCACGAGGTGCTGCGCACGGTGATCCCCGAGACCGACGGCGTGCCCACGCCCGAGGTGCGGGACGCGGCCACCGGCGGTCCGCACCTGAAGGCCGTCACCGTCGCGGAGGCCGACCTCGCCGCCGCGCTCGCCGCCGAGGGCGACCAGGGCTTCGACCTCACCGCCGAACTCCCTTGGCGGGCCCGGCTCTTCCCGGTGCGGCCCGACGAGTGCGTGCTGCTCCTGGTCCTGCACCACATCGTCTTCGACGGCTGGTCGATGGAGCCCCTGCAGAACGACCTCGCCACCGCCTACCGGGCCCGCACCGCCGGGCACGCGCCGCGCTGGACGCCGCTGCCGGTGCAGTACGCCGACTACGCGGTGTGGCAGCGGGAGCTGCTCGACGGCGACGGGAGCGGCGATGGGGACGGTGACGGGGGTTCGGAGACCCTGGCCGGGCGGCAGTTGGCCTTCTGGCGGGACGCCCTCGCGGGGCTGCCCGACGAGCTGGACCTGCCGACGGACTTCCCGCGCCCGGAGGTGAGCGCGTCCCACGGCGACGTGGTCCTCTTCGACGTGGAGCCCGAACTGGCCGACGCCCTCGCGGCGTTGGCACGGTCCACCGGCAGCACCGACTTCATCGTCTTCCAGGCGGCCCTGTCGGCCCTGCTCACCGGGCTCGGCGCGGGCACCGACATCCCCCTCGGCGTCTCGGTGGCCGGTCGCGCCGACGAGTCCCTGAACGACCTCGTCGGCATGTTCATCAACTCCCTCGTCCTGCGCGGCGACACCGGCGGCGACCCCACCTTCCGCGAGCTGCTCGACCGGCTCCGGGAGACCGACCTGGCGGCGTACGCCCACCAGGACGTGGCGTTCGACCAGGTCGTCGACGCGCTCAAGCCGCCGCGCTCGCTCAGCCGCAACCCGCTGTTCCAGATCGGCCTCGGCGTCCGCACGGAGGGCGTCACGGACCTCGACCTGCCCGGCCTGACGGTCCGCCCCGAGTACGTCGGCTCCGACCACGCCAAGCTCGACCTGCTGCTCGAACTGGTCGCCTGGCCCGGCCACGAGGGCCTGCGAGGACTCCTCACCTTCAGCACCGACCTGTACGCGCGCGCCACGGCGGAGCGCATGGTCGAGCAGTTCACGCGGGTGCTGCGGGCCGTGGCGGCGGACCCGGACGTGCGGCTCAGCGGGCTGGGGGTGGGGGCCGACGCGGTCGATGTGGCCGACACGGCCGACCCTGCCGAGACGGTCGTGGAGCCCGAGGTGGCCCCGGCGGTCGCGGTGGCCCCGGCGGTCGAGGCGGCCCCCGTGGCGGTCGCGGCCCCGGAGCCCGAGGCGGAACCCCTCCCCGCCTCCGCCGAGGACACCCTCGCCACCATCGTCGCCGGGCTCCTGGGCGTCGAGCGGTTCGACGTCGAGGAGAACTTCTTCGAGGTGTCCGGCGGCATGGACAGCATGAAGTCGCTGCGGCTCGTCAGCCAGGCACGCAAGGCCGGGCTGAGGATCAGCATCGCGGACGTCTTCGCGCACCAGAGCGTGCGGGCCCTGGCGGCGACACTGACCCCGGAACCGGCCGAGTCGCCGGCACCGGAACCCGCCCCCGCGGCCCCGACCCCGCGCGGCAGCACCCAGATCGTCGCCGACGCCATCGCCTCCATCGGCGCGGCGGCCGGGGACGACGAGGCGGACCCCTTCGCGACTGTGCTTCCGCTGCGCGAGACCGGCTCGCGCCCGCCCGTGTTCTGCGTGCACAGCGGCGTCGGACTCGCCCTTTCGTACCTGCCGCTCACGCGCCACATCGACGCGGAGCACCCGGTGTACGGCATCCAGGCGCCCGCTGTCGTCGCGGGCGCACCGCTGCCGGACAGCATCGAGGACATCGCCGCCGCGTACGTCCGGCTCATCAAGGGCGTACGGCCCAGCGGCCCGTACCACCTCCTCGGGTGGTCGTTCGGCGGGATCGTCGCGTACGAGATCGCCGTGCGACTGCGCGCGGGCGGGGACGAGGTGGGTCTGGTGGCCAACCTCGACTCGTATCCGCGTACCGGAGTGGCCGACCACCGGGGCGGCGAGCAGAACATGCTCGGCTGGTTCCTGGAGGGCGTCGGCCACCACCGCTCCGAGTTCGGCGACCGCGACCTCACCCCCGACGACGTCATCGACGTCCTGCGGCGCGACGGCAACCCGCTCGCGCGGCTCGGCGAGGAGCGCATGGGCCGGATGCTGCGGCTCATGGCCCGGCACCAGGCGATCATCCCCGACTACACGCCGGGCGCCTTCGACGGCCGGATGCGGCTGTTCCTCGCCGAGCACTCGCCCTGGGGCGACGTGACCGACAAGGAACGGCTGTGGGAGCCGTACTGCACGGGCGAAGTGGCCGTCCACCGCGTCGAGTGCGCGCACGACGACATGCTCGACCCGGGGCCGCTCGCCGAGATCGGGCCGCTCGTCGCCGCCGAACTGGCCCGCATGCAGGCGAAGTCGGAGCGCGCGGCCGCGGCCGGGCGGGAGACGTCATGACCGCCACCCTCCTGGAGCCGGGCCCGCCCGCGGGCCGCCCCACCGGGCGGCCCGGCCCCGGCGGCCCGCCCGGCACCGCACTGCCGCCGGCGCGGTCCGGCCCCGCGGCCCTGCTCACCGAGGTGCTCGCCGTCGCGGGCCGCAGGCTCAGACGGCTGCGCCGGGCACCGGGGCGGGCCATCGGCATCGTCCTCAACCCGCTGGTGTCGATGGTGCTGCTCGGCTATCTCTTCCGGGACGCCATCACGCTGCCCGCGGGCGGCGAGTACACCGAGTACGTCTTCGCGGGCGGCGCGGTGCAGGTCGGTCTCGCCTGCGTCGGGCCGACGGCGGTGTCCATCGCCATGGACCTGCGGGGCGGGCTCGTCGACCGGTTCCGCTCGCTGCCGATCAGCAGATCCGCGGTGCCGTTCGGCTACACCCTCGCCGACCTCCTCGTCGGGCTCGCCGGGCTCGCGGTCACGGCGGGCGCGGGCCTCGCGCTCGGCTGGCGCTCGCACACCGGCGTGCTTCCGACGCTCGCCGGGTTCGGGATCGTCGCGCTCTTCCTGTACGCGATGCTCTGGCTCGGCGTGCTCCTCGCGATGACGTTGCGCAGCGTGGAGACGATCAGTGTGGTCGCGCCGTTCATCGTGGTCGTCCTGCCGTTCCTGTCCAGCGCGTTCCTCGCCCCGCAGTCCATGCCGGGCGCCGTCCGCCCGGTCGCCGAGTGGAACCCGGTGAGCGCCGTCATCGCCTCCTGCCGCGACCTGTGGGGCAACCCGGCCACCACCGGCGGCGGCTTCCCCGGCGAGCACCCGCTGGTCGTGGTCGCCCTCACCCTGGGCGTGCTTTTCGCGACCTGTGTCGCCGTGAGCCTGCGCAGGTTCCGCACGGCGGGCTCCTAGGCCCGGTCCCTGCCCCGCCGACCCTCCGAAGCCGCAAGCGAAGCCTGAAGGAAGTCACCCCATGTCCGTACCCCAGGTGTTGGCGCCGCCGGACCCGGCGGCCGTCGACCTCACCGACCCCCGCACCTTCCACGACGTGGACACGCACGCCCTGTGGCGGCGGTTCCGCGAGGACAGCCCCGTCCACTGGCACCCGCCGACCGAGCGCGCGCCCGGCTTCTGGGTGGTGTCCACGTACGCGGACGCCGTCGCCGTGTACCGCGACAACAAGCGGTTCACCTCGGAGAAGGGCAACGTCCTCACGACCCTGCTCCAGGGCGGCGACTCGGCCGCGGGCAAGATGCTCGCCGTCACCGACGGGCCCCGCCACCGCGCGATCCGCAACCTCATGCTGAAGTCCTTCGCGCCGCGCGTCCTCGCGCCCGTCGTCGACGGCGTGCACCGGCACACCCGCGAACTCGTCGCCCGCGCCGTCGCGTCGGGCGAGGCCGACTTCGTCACGGACGTCGCCGACCACGTCCCGATCCACACCATGGGCGACCTCATGGACATCCCCCACGCCGACCGGCCGCGCCTGGTCGAGTGGAACACCCAGACCCTGTCCCGGCACAGCAGCGAGGACAGCGAGCTGGAATCGCTGATGGCGCGCAACGAGATCCTGCTCTACCTGTCCGAACTCGCTGCCGAGCGGCGCGGGAACCCCGGCGATGACGTCATCAGCGTCCTGGCCACCGCCACCGTCGACGGCGAGCCGCTGACCGAGGACGAGATCGTCCTCAACTGCTACAGCCTCATCCTCGGCGGCGACGAGTCCACCCGCATGTCCCTCGTCGGCGGCCTCATCGCCCTCGCCGAGAACCCCGAGCAGTGGCGGCGCCTCAAGGCGGGCGAGGTCACCTCCGACAGCGCCACCGAGGAGATCCTGCGCTGGACCACGCCCGCCATGCACTTCGGACGCCGCGCCCTCGTCGACGTACCGCTGCGGGACCAGGTCATCAAGGCGGGCGACGTCGTCACGCTGTGGAACAGCTCCGCCAACTTCGACGAGGACGTCTTCACCGACCCGTACTCCTTCGACGTGGGGCGCAGCCCCAACAAGCACGTCGTCTTCGGGCACGGCCCGCACTTCTGCCTCGGCGCGTTCCTCGGCCGCGTCCATGTGAACGCCATGGTCGAGACCCTGCGCGACCAGGTCGCGCGGATCGGCCTGCGCGGTCCCGCGCGGCGGCTCTACTCCAACTTCGTACACGGCTACAGCGGTCTGCCCGTCGCCTTCACGGCGGAGCCGGCCAGGGAAGGGACGGACGGCGATGCGTGACGAGAGGCGTACGACGGGCGGGACGACGCTGGCCCTGCTGCACGTCGAGGGGGACTTCGCGGCGGAGGGCGACTTCGGCGCGGACGGTGAACGCGGGCCCGAACACGGTTCCCCTGAAGGCGACTTCGGCGGCGGCCAGGTGGGTAAGGGGGCCGGAAGCGGAGGATCCGACTCCTGGGAGGCAGTGCGCGTGCGGGCCGACGAGCTGATCGCCGAGTGCGGCGCCGTGCTCGTGCGCGGACTCGGCATCGCCGACGCCGCCGCCTTCCACCGCACCGTCACCCGCTTCGGCGACTCCCTCATCGACAGCTACCGCGGCGGCAACACCCCGCGCGCCACGGTCTCCGACGGCGTCTTCACGTCCACGGAGTACCCGGCGCGCTACGACATCTCCCTGCACAACGAGATGTCGTACGCGATGGCGTGGCCCACGCGGCTGTACTTCTGCTGCCTCGACGCCCCCGACACCGGCGGCGCGACCCCGGTGTGCGACGGCGAGGCACTGCTCGCGGGCCTCGCGCCCGAGGTGCGCGCGCGGTTCGCCGACGGCGTCGTCTACCACCAGCACCTGCACGGCGGCCTCGGCCTCGGCAAGTCCTGGCAGGCGACCTTCGAGACCGAGGACAAGGCGGTCGTCGAGGAGTTCCTGACGGCGTCCGGGGCCGAGTTCACCTGGACCGGCGACGGCGGGCTGCGCGTGCGCCAGCACCGGCCGGGTATCCGCAAGAACCCGCGCACCGGCCGCGACACCTGGTTCAACCAGGCCGACCAGTGGCACCCGTCCAACCTCCCCCCGGAGGAGGCCGAGACCCTGCTCTCCCTCATCGACGACCCCGCCGAACTGCCGCACTGGATCACCTACGCCGACGGCACACCGCTCTCCGACGGCGACCTCGCCGACGTGCGCGCGTCCCAGCGCGCGCACCGGATCGCCGAGCCCTGGCAGGCCGGCGACATCATGATCGTCGACAACATGTCCGTCCTGCACGGCCGCGAGGCGTTCACCGGCACCCGCAAGGTGGTGGTGTCCATGACCTGAGCGGCGCGGCCCGGACCGCCGCGACCTGGGCCGATGCGGCCCGGGCCGCCCGGACCAGGACCGCGCGCAGCCCGCTGCTCGACGGGCGGACCGCCGGACCACACCCTCCCACCTGGGACTTTCAACGAACGCTAAAGGGTGTGGTCCGGGGCTCCGGCCGTCCTTAGGTTTGTTGGCATAGGGAAGGACGGATGGATGAACGCGCTCGACGAGATCATCGGGGCGGTGCGGGCCGACCTGGCGGAGCGGCGCCGGCTGGTTCCGGAGGCCGAGCTTTCGGACCGCGTGGCCGAGGTCGGCCCCGGCCTGGACTGCGCCGCGCTGCTCTCCGGGGCGGACGGCCTGAAGGTCATCGCCGAGGTCAAGCGGAACAGCCCGTCCCGGGGGTGCCTGGCCGACATAGTCGACCCGGCGGGCCTCGCCGCGGAGTACGAGTCGGGGGGCGCCGCGGCGATCAGCGTCCTCACCGAGCGGCACCGCTTCGGCGGCCACCTCGCGGACCTGGACGCGGTCGGGGCGCGGGTGCGGGTGCCGCTCCTACGCAAGGACTTCATAGTCGACCCGTATCAGCTCTGGGAGACCCGGGCGCACGGCGCGGACCTGGTCCTGCTCATCGTCGCCGCGCTCGAACAGCCGCTGCTGGCCGAGCTGTTGGCGCTCGCCGCCGAGATCGGCCTGACGCCCCTGGTGGAGGTGCACGACGAGACGGAGGTCAAGCGCGCCCTCGACGCGGGCGCCTGGATCATCGGCGTCAACGCCCGCGATCTGCGCACCCTGGAGATGGACCGCGGCATGTTCGCCCGGCTCGCCCCGGAGATACCGGAAGGCGTCGTGCGCATAGCCGAATCCGGCGTCCGCGGCCCCGACGACGCCTTGGCGTACGCGGCCCAGGGCGCCGACGCGATCCTCGTGGGCGAGTCCGTGGTGACGGGCGGCGACAGCAGGAAGGCGGTGGCCCAGCTGGTGGCGGCGGGCCGGGGGCTTGTGCGGCAGCGGGGGCGGGGGGTTGGTGGGATGGGGTGAGGGTGAGTCTTGAGGGGGTCGCTGATGCGGTCACCGAGGTGGTGGCTGGGGCGGCGCCCGAGCCGATGCCCGGGGCGGCGTCCTGTGGCCGTGCCCGAGCTTGTGCCTGAGTCCGTGCTGGTGCTTGTCCCTGAGTCGGTGCTCGCGCCTGAGTCTGTGCTTGTGCTTGTGCTTGTGAAGTCTGGTCCTGCCTGACCCTGCGGCTTGTGGTCTGCTCGGGCCTGGGGCCTGGGATCTGTAGCCCTGCCCGGGCTTGTGGCACAGGTTCTTGTGTGCGCCCGCACCCGCAGCGGGGCGAGCCCGTGTCCTTCGCGCCCCTGTGCTTCGCGCCCGTGTCCTGCGAGTCCGTGTGTCCTGAGTGTCCCCGCCCCGCGAGTCCGCGCCTCCGCGGGCCTGCCCGATTCACTCGTCCCCAGCCCGGCCCGCCCGGCAGATTCACTCGTCGACAGCCCGGCCCGCCCGGCGGACTCGCCCGTCCGGCGCCCGGCGCAACCCGCCCCGCACCGACGGCCGAAGGCCCCGGTCACCCGGGGCCGTGGAGCGGTGCTCGTCGGACGGTGCTCGTCCCGGCCGTCCCGCTCACGCCCCCTGGTCGCGGCGCTTCGTCGTGACCGTCGCCCAACGGTCGAGCACGGCCGCGGCGGCGCCCGAGTCGATGGCATCGGCGGCGCGGTCCACCCCGGCGGCGATGCGCTCCGTGGCGGAGGCGGTGCTCGGCTCCAGGGCCGCGAGGCCCGCGGCGGCCGAGAGCAGGACGGCGTCCCGGACCGGGCCGCGGGCGCCCGCGACCAACTCGCGTGCCACCCGCGCGTTGTGTGTCCGGTCGCCGCCGCGCAGCGCGTCCCCGGTGGCGTACGCCATGCCGATGTCCCTCGGGTCGAAGGACTCCTCGCGCACCTCGGAGCCGGAGACCGACCAGACCGTGGAGGTAGTCGTGACCGTCAACTCGTCCATCCCGTCGTCACCCCGGAACACCAGCGCCGACACGCCCCGCCGGGCGAGGACCGCGGCGAGCAGCGGCGCGAGCCGGGCATCGGCCACGCCCACCGCGCGGGCCACCGGCGCGGCCGGGTTCGTCAGCGGGCCCAGGATGTTGAAGACCGTGCGGATGCCCAACTCCCGTCGGGGCCCGGCCGCGTGCCGCATCGCCGGGTGGAACAGCGGCGCGAAGCAGAACGTGATGCCCACCTCCTCCGCCACCTCCGCGATCTCAGGGGCGGGCAGGTCGAGCGCCACGCCCAGCTCCTCCAGGACGTCGGCGGAGCCGCACGCGGAGGACGCCGAGCGGTTGCCGTGCTTGACGACACGCGCCCCGGCTCCGGCGGCGACGACGGCCGACATCGTGGAGATGTTGACGCTGTGGGAGCCGTCGCCGCCGGTGCCGACGATGTCGAGCGCGGGCCCCGGCACGGACAGCGGCACGGCGTGCGCGTACATGGCGTCGACCAGGCCGTCGATCTCCTCGGCGGTCTCGCCCTTGGCGCGCAGCGCCACCATCAGACCCGCGAGCCGCGCGGGACCCGCGGCGCCCGACATCACCTGATCCATCGCCCAGGCGGTCTCGGCCGAGGTCAGATCCCTGCGGCTCAGCAGTGCGTTCAGCAGTTCCGGCCAGGTACGGCCCTGTGGCTCATCGGCGGTCACGGGAATTCTCCTCGAATCCTCGAAGAAGAGCACGTCCCTTTCATTCTGGAGAGCGTCGGACGCGCGTTCCAGACCACTTTCCGAGGAGCCGTACGGGCCAATTCCGAAAGAACTCCGAGGAGTTCACGAAGCGCAAGAGAGGGAGGGGCCGTGGCCCTGCACATCGCGGTGGACGTCGTCAGGGAATCGAAGCAGTCCCTGACCTCCCAGATACAGCGTTTCATCAGAAAGGAGATAGCGGAGGGAATTCTGCACCCCGGCACGCGGCTGCCGTCGAGCCGCCGCCTCGCCGACGACCTGGGCGTCTCGCGCAGCGTGGTCGTCGAGGCGTTCGGGCAGCTCGTCGCCGAGGGCTATCTGGAGGCGGTGCGGGGCGCGGGCACCCGGGTGGTGGAGCACCTGGACGCCGCGGCCGCCGCAGGACCGGTCGTGCCCGCGCTGCTCGACGAGGGCCCCGACGCCGATGTGCCCGGCGTCCGCTGGGACCTGAGACCGGGCGGCCACACCTTCGCTGCGTTCCCGCGCCGGGAGTGGCTGAGCTGCTACCAGCGGGTCCTGAACCGCGCGAACGCCACCGACCACGGCTATCCGCCGCCGGCGGGCGAGCCGGTCCTGCGCCGCGAACTCGCCCACTGCCTCGGCCGGTTGCGGGGCGTGCGCACGGCCGCGGACCAGGTGATGGTGGTCGCCGGGTTCGCGCAGACGCTGTCCCTGGTGTGCGCGACCCTGGCGCAGGACGGGGTGACGGCGCTCGGCATCGAGGACCCCGGGCACCCCGGACAGCGGCAGTTCGTGCGCGACAGCGGACTGCGCCCGGTGCCGCTGCCCGTGGACGCCGAGGGCATCGACGTCGAGGCGCTCGCCGCGTCCGGTCTGCGCGCCGTCCTGGTCACGCCCGCCCACCAGTTCCCCACCGGCGTCAAGCTGTCCGCGAGCCGCCGCGAGGCCCTGGCCCGCTGGGCGCGCGAGACCGGCGGCCTGGTGATCGAGGACGACTACGACGGCGGGCTCTGGTACGAGCAGGGCGGCGGCATCCGCCCGCTCGCCCTCCAGCGCGAGGCCCCCGACCACGTCGTGTACGCGGGCACGGCGAGCAAGACCCTCGCCCCCGGCCTGCGCCTCGGCTGGGTCGCCGCGCCCCGGCCGCTCCTCGACCGGCTGCTGCGGGTGCGCGCCCGGCAGGACCTGGGCACGGACACCCTCACCCAGCTGGCCTTCGCCGAACTCCTGCGCGGCGGCCAGTTCGACCGCCATCTGCGCCGCCTCAACGCCCGCGCCCGCAGCCGCCGCGAGGCCCTGGAGGAGGCGGTGCACAAGCAACTGCCCGGCGCCCGGGTCATCGGCCGGGCGGCGGGCCTGCACGCGTATGTGCGGCTGCCCCGGCACGTGGACGAGGCCGCGGTGGTGGCCGGGGCGCTCGCCCGCTCCGTCCTGGTGCGCGGCGGCGCGGCGTTCCACGCCCGGCCCGGCCCCACCGCGCCCGCCCTGGTCGTCGGCCACGCCCACCTGCCCCGCTCGGGCGTCACGGAGGCGGTGCGGGAGATCGCGGAGGTGGTCAGGGGGAGGTGACCGCGGCGGTGGCGGCCGCAAGCCCGAGGAAGTTCTCCATCATCGCGAGCCCCCCGTTCGTCATGATGCTCTCGGGGTGGAACTGCACGCCCTCCACGGGCAGTGTCCGGTGCCGCAGGCCCATCACGTACCCGTGGTCGAGGGCGGTGGCCGTCGTCACCAGCTGTGCGGGCAGCGGTTCGGCGACGACCAGGGAGTGGTAGCGGGTGGCTTCGAGGGTGTGGCCGAGGCCCTGGAAGACCCCGGCGCCGTCGTGCCGCACCGTGCTGGTGCGCCCGTGCATCACCTGCCCGGCCACCTCGACGCGCCCGCCGTACGCGAGCGCGATGGCCTGGTGCCCCAGGCACACGCCGAGCAGCGGCACCCGCCCCGCGAACTCCCGTACCAGCTCCACGTGTCCGGACGCCTCGGGATGCCCCGGACCGGGCCCGAGCACCACCGCGTCGGGCCCGGTCGCGGCCAGGTCGGCGGGGGAGCGGGTCAGCGAGCGCACCACCTGGGTGCGCGCCCCGAGCGTGCGCAGGTACTGGTCGATGATGTGGACGAAGCTGTCGTAGGCGTCGATCAGCAGGACGTTCATGCCGGGGGTGCCTCTCTCGTACGGGGCCGGGGGAGTGTCGTACGCGGACGGCGCGCCGGTCACGGCAGCAGCTCCGCACCGGTCAGGGCCCAGTACGCGGCGCCCATCTTCGCCAGCGTCTCGCGCCACTCGGCCTCGGGCTCGGACTGGGCGACGAGCCCCGCCGAGCTCTGCGTGGAGTAGGTCTCCCCGTCGTGCTCCACCGTGCGGATGCACAGCGCGAGTTCGCTCCAGCCGCGCACGTCGACCAGGCCGACCGCGCCCGCGTAGGCGCCGCGCCGCTCCCGCTCCAGGCCGTCGACGATCTCCATGGCGCGCACCTTCGGCGCCCCGGTCATGGTGCCCGCGGGGAACGTCGCGCGCACCGCCCGCCAGGTGTCCGTGCCCTCTGCGCCCCCCGCGCCCCCCTCCAGGCGCCCCGACACCGTCGACACCAGGTGGAAGACATGGCTGAAGCCCTCCACGGCCATCAGCCGGTCCACCGGCTTGGTGCTCGCCGTGGTCACCCGCCCGATGTCGTTGCGGCACAGGTCGACCAGCATGATGTGCTCGGCCTGCTCCTTGATGGACTCGCGCATCTCCTTGACCCGGCGCTGGTTCTCCTCCTCGTCGGGGCCGCGCCGCGCGGTGCCCGCGATGGGGCGCATCACGATCTCGTCGCCCTCGATCCGGAAGAACAGCTCCGGGCTCGCCCCGATCAGCGTGCGGCCCGCGCGCGGCATCAGATACATGTACGGCGACGGGTTGCGGGCACGCAGCCTTCGGTAGACGTCGACGGGCGTCAACGCGGTGCGGACGTCGATGCGGTGGCCGATCTGGATCTGGTAGACGTCACCGACCCCGATGTGCTCCAGGCACGTCCTCGCCCAGCCCAGGAAGGTCTCGCGGTCCACGCTGTCCCGCACGGACTCCGGCCCGGGCGCCTCGGGGACCACCACCGGCCGCCCGCCCGAAGCTGCCGCCCGCGCCGCCTCGTACGCCACCTCACGGGCCCTCGCCGGATCATCGTCCCCGAACGCCCTGCTCGCCGCCCGCAGATGACGCACCGACCCGTCCGCCAGGTCGTACCAGACGGTGTCCCGGAAGAGCGTCAGCGTGATGTCCGGGGCGCCCGGCGGCTCTGTGCGGGCGGGCAGCGCCTCCAGGTGCCAGGCGGCTTCGTACGCGAGAGACGTGAGGAAGCCGAACGCGTAGGCCGTCGTGAGCAGTTCGGTGTCCAGGGCGAACAGGCGCTGCGCGCGGGCCAGGAAGTCCCAGACCTGGTCGGCGGCGGTGAGGCGGAGCCGGTGCACGCCCGGGTCCGGCTCCCGCGGATGGTCCCTGCGCAGGCCGGCCGC
The DNA here is from genome assembly GCF_055594065.1 of Streptomyces sp. NPDC040610. Lineage (NCBI taxonomy): Bacteria > Bacillati > Actinomycetota > Actinomycetes > Kitasatosporales > Streptomycetaceae > Streptomyces > Streptomyces sp. NPDC040610. The sequence continues at coordinate 293,893 of NZ_JBVIXA010000004.1, forward strand.
GCAGGCCGCCCCGGCGAGCGCCCGGGTGAGGGCGGGCGTGCCGTCGAGGTCGACGTACCCGTCGTACACCCGGATCTCCGCGAGCCGCCCGAAGCCGACGACGGCCGCACGGCGGTCCTGGTCGGCGCCGTCGACGCTCTCGAACAGGAACACCTCGTCCTGGCCGAGGGCCGTGCGCAGCGGGACGTACAGGTCCAGGGGGTCGTGGCGGGGCAGTTCGCTCGCGGTCACCCGCACGTCGACCGGCGTGAAGTCCGGCATGGTGAACTCCTTGTGAATTCGCCGCCGTCGGCTTGTCCCACGGCTGCCTTTCCGTGCTGTCGGAAAGTCAAACAGCGGTGCCGTGAACCGTGCCAGACCAATTCCCGGGACCTGAGGCGGACCAATTCCGAATCGCTTGACCCGGACGGGGTCGCACGGATTCAGTGGTGACGCGTTTTAGTTCCTCCTGTCCTATGTCCGCACGGGGAAGGCCGTCATGGAAGACAGCGCAAGAGCCGACGCACGAGCCGGAGCGATCGCCGACGAAAGGGAAATCGCGGCGGAGAACACGGCCGCCGCATCCTGGCGGGCGTTCCCCGCCCGGCAGCAGCCCGACTGGCCGGACCCGCGCGCCCTGCGGGCCGTCACCGACGACCTGGCCGCCGCGCCGCCGCTGGTCTTCGCCGCCGAGTGCGACCAGTTGCGGCGACGCATGGCGGCCGTCGCGCGCGGCGAGGCCATCCTGCTCCAGGGCGGCGACTGCGCCGAGACCTTCGAGCGGGCCACCGCCGACGCGATCCGCGGCAAGCTCCAGACGCTGCTCCAGATGGCCGTGGTCCTCTCGCACGCCACCGCGCTGCCCGTCGTCAAGGTCGGCCGCATGGCCGGGCAGTACGCCAAGCCGCGGTCCAGCGCGGTCGAGGAGCGCGCCGGGGTCGTGCTGCCCTCGTACCGGGGCGACGCGGTCAACGGCCTGGAGTTCACCGAGGCGGCCCGCGTCCCCGACCCGCGCCGGCTGCGCGCGATGTACGAGGCGTCGGCGCGCACCCTCAACCTGGTGCGTGCCCTGACCACGGGCGGCTTCGCCGATCTGCGCCAGGTGCACGCCTGGAACGAGGGGTTCGTGGCCGCGTCCGGCGCGGGCGAGCGCTACGCACAGCTCGCCGACGAGATCGGCCGCAGCCTCGACTTCATGCGGGCCTGCGGCGTCGACACCCGGGAGCTGGCCACCGCCGAGTTCTTCGTCGGCCACGAGGGGCTGCTCCTGGACTACGAGGCGGCCCTGACCCGCACCGAGCCCGCGACCCACGCCGAACCGGCGACCCGCACCGACCCCGAGGCCGCCCCCGGATCCGGCCGCGCCTACGCCACCAGCGGCCACCTCCTGTGGATCGGCGAGCGCACCCGCGACCTCGACGGCGCCCACGTCGAGTACTTCTCCCGCGTCGCCAACCCGATCGCCGTCAAGCTCGGCCCGACGACGTCCCCCGACACCGTCCTTTCCCTGCTCGACCGGCTCGACCCGGACCGGGAGCCCGGCCGCCTCACGTTCGTGGTGCGCGCGGGCGCCGACCGCGTACGGGATCTGCTGCCCACGCTGGTGGAGAAGGTCAACGCCGAGGGCGCCCTGGTCGCCTGGGTCAGCGACCCGATGCACGGCAACACCACGACGGCGCCCAGCGGCCACAAGACCCGGCGGTTCGACACCGTCCTGGACGAGGTGCGCGGGTTCGTGGAGGTCCACCAGGAGCTGGGCACCCACCCCGGCGGCATCCACGTGGAGCTGACCGGCGACGACGTGACCGAGTGCGTCGGCGGCGGCAACGCCGTCCTGGAGGAGGACCTGCCGCACCGCTACGAAACGGCCTGCGACCCCCGCCTCAACCGCACCCAGTCCCTGGATCTGGCGTTCCTGCTGGCCGAGATGTACCGCGGGCACGGCGGGAGCTGACGCGGCGCACCCCGACGGCCCGGGCGCACTCCGACGCGGCCCGGGCACACCCCGACGCGGCCCGGGCGCACCCGCCCACGCCTCACCCCGTGCGCAGCGCGTCCTCCACGATCCGCAGCGGCGGCTCGTCCGTCAGGTAGAAGTGCCCGCCGGCCAGCGTGTGCAGCGTGACCGGGCCCCGGGTCTGCTCCCGCCAGGCGGCGGCCTCCGCGGGGCTCACCCGCGTGTCCGCCTCGCCGCGGAGCACCGTGACGGGGCAGTCCAGGAGCGCGTCCGGCCGCCCCGCGTAGCCCGCGACCATCCGGAAGTCCGCGCCCACGTACGGCATCACGAGCTCCAGGAACACCGGGTTGTCGAGCAGCTCCGCGTCCGTGCCGCCCAGTTGGGCGAGGGTGCGCAGGACGGCCGCGTCGTCCACCTCGGCGGCGCGCTCCGGGGTGCCGGTCGCCGTGTGCGGGGCGCGGGCCGCCGACGCGAAGAAGTGGCTCACCTGCGCGCCGTCGGCCTGCCAGAGCCGGGCCACCTCGTAGGCCACGAACGCGCCCATGCTGTGCCCGAAGAACGCCGTGGGCCGCCCGTCGGGCAGCGGGCGCAGCTCCTCGGCGAGGTCGCGGGCCATCGCCTTCAGGTCCGTGGCGGGCGGTTCGGCGATGCGGTCGGCGCGGCCCGGATAGCAGACCGTGTGGACCTCCACGTCCGTGAGCGCCTTGCCCCAGGAGCGGTAGAAGTACGGCGAGCCCCCGGCGTGCGGGAAGCACACCAGGCGGCCCGCCGCGAAGGGCCGTGCCTCGACTGCTTGCGTCCACACCATTGCCGTCCCCCAGTCAGCCGGTCGTCCACCGGCGTGCGACGGCACACCGGTCGGCGTCCATGATTCCACCGCCCGCTGACGGCCACCTGACCGCGGAACGTGAGCTGCGGCACCCCGACCGGGCCCGGGGCCCGGCGGCACCCGCCCCCGGCCGACGGCGGTCCGGCCTGTCAGTCCGCTGTCAGGGCCGCCCGGGATCCTGACCGAAGGAGAGGCACCGCCCTCAGCGCCGGCCTCGCGCGGAGCCCGGCCCGCGTCCCCGTGGCGCCCGCCATCCGCCTCTCGGGCTCCGCCGCCCACCCGTGGGCTCCGCCCGCCGCCGCACCGACCAGCACCACCCCGATTCCCAGGGAGCTCCCATGCCGGTGACCCCCCCGACGTACCACTCGATCACCGAGGCGCAGATGATGCCGCGCCTCGTGCGGATCGGCCCGAACCTCTACGGCGCGGTCTTCACCCTGATGAAGCTGCTGCCCGCCCACTTCATCCTCCAACGCGCGCGTGAGCGCGGCGAGCTGCACCACAACACGGTGGTCGTCGAGACCACCTCCGGCACCTTCGGCCTCGCCCTCGCCATGCAGGCCGCGCTGACCGAGCGGGAGCTGATCCTGGTCAGCGACCCGGCCATCGACGCGAACCTGTACCGCAGGCTCAGCGACCTCGGCGCGAAGGTCGAGATCTGCCGGGAGCCCGCCGCCGTCGGCGGCTTCCAGGAGGCCCGGCTGCGGCGGCTCGCGGAGATCCGCGCCGCGCTGCCGTCGACGTTCTGCCCCGAGCAGTACACCAACCCCGACAACCCCCGTTCCTACGAGCGGGTCTCCGAGCAGCTGATCCGCACCCTCGGCGCGGTGGACTGCCTGGTGGGCCCGGTCGGCTCGGGCGGCTCGATGTGCGGCACCACGCGCGGCCTGCGCGCGCACAACCCGGACACCCTCGCCATCGGCGTCGACACGCACAGCAGTGTGCTGTTCGGCCAGGACGACGGTCCGCGCACACTGCGCGGACTCGGCAACAGCCTGTGGCCCGCCAACCTCGACCACGGCGTCTTCGACGAGGTCCACTGGTGCGCCGCCGAGGAGGCGTACGCGCACACCCGCGCCCTGCACGCCCAGCACGCCCTGTTCCAGGGGCCGACGAGCGGCGCCGCCTATCTCGTCGCGCAGTGGTGGGCCCGCCGCAACCCCGACAAGCTGTGCGTGGTGATGATGCCGGACGAGGGCTACCGCTATCAGGCCACGGTGTACGACGACGCCTGGCTCGCGGACAACGGGTACGTCCTCGACCCGCGCCCCGACGCCGAGCCCGTGACCGTCGCCTCGCCCGACGAGGCGGGCGAGGCGTGGACCCGGTTCGCGTGGAACCGGCGCGGCTACGAGGACGTGCCCGGCGTGGTGCCTCGCCCGGCGGGCCGCGACCGCGCGGAACAGGTCCTGTCGTGACGGCCCCACCGCTCGGCGCCCCGGCGGCCGGGGAAACGCCCCAAGTCCCGCCCTCGGCACCAGCCTCGGAGCCGTCCCGAGCCCCGACCACCCCGGCCGCCTCGTCCCCACCCCCCGGCACCGGCCGCCTCACCGCCGTCCTCGGCCCCCGCACCCGCCGTGTCGTCTACGGCGAACCGACCCCCGCCGACATCCGCGCCGAACTGGACCTCACCAGCACCGTCGACCTTGCGCACGTCGTGATGCTCACCGAGAGCGGGCTGCTCCCCGGCCCCGCCGCCGCGGCCCTCCTGGACCGCGTCGGACGGCTGCGCGCCGACGGCTTCCGGGACCTCGTGGGCGCACCGACGCCGCGCGGGCTCTACCTCATGTACGAGGGGCACCTCGTCGCCGCGCTCGGCGCGGACGTCGGCGGCAAGCTGCACACCGGGCGCTCCCGCAACGACCTGAAGGCCACCGTCACGGCGATGCGCCTGCGCGGCGAACTCCTGGAGCTGCTCAGCCAGTTGCTCCGGCTGCAGGCGGCGCTGCTGTCCCGGGCCCGGGTCCACCGGGACGTGGTCATGCCCGTGTACACCCACTTCCAGCCCGCGATGCCCATCACCTACGGCTACTACCTCGCGGGCCTCGCCACCGCCCTCGACCGGGACGTCGCGGGCCTCAGGCACACCGTCGACGAGCTGGGCCGCCGCTGCCCGCTCGGCGCGGGCGCGGTGGCGGGCACCGACCTGCCGATCCGGCCCGGGCGCACCGCGGCCCTGCTCGGCTTCGCGGGCCCGCCGCTGCACGCCACGGACGCGGTGGCCGCCCGCGACACCGCGCTGCGGGCACTCGCCGCGGCCGCCTCGGCCGGAGTGACTCTGAGCCGTCTCGCCACCGACCTGCAGCTGTGGTCCACGCAGGAGTTCGGCTTCGTGGAGTTCCCGGAGCGGCTCGTCGGCGGCAGCTCCGCCATGCCGCAGAAACGGAACGCGTTCCTCCTGGAGCATGTGAAGGCCAAGGCCGCCGCGGCCGTCGGCGCCTGGACCGCGTCGGCGTCCGCGATGAAGTCGACGCCGTTCACCAACTCCATCGAGGTCGGCACGGAGGCCGTCGCCGTGGTGTGGCCCGCCCTCGCCGCCGTGCGGGACTCCGTGCTCCTGACCCAGGTCCTGGTCACGGGTGCGCGGCCGGTGCCCGCCCGGATGGAACAGCGCGCCAGGGAGGGCTTCGTGACCGCCACGGCGATCGCCAACCGCCTGGTCGCGCAGGGCGTACCGTTCCGCACCGCCCACCACGCCGTCGGCGCCGCCGTCCGCGACGCCGTCGACTCCGGCGCCGCCGAACTCACCGACATCACCCCGCCCGAAGGACACCCCGGCCTCGGCGGGCCGCTCCCGCCGCTCGCCGACGTGGTGGCCGACCACGACCGCGGCGGCGGCCCCGGCGAGTGCGACCAGGTCGTGGCCGCGCTGCGCCGACGGCTCGGCGCCCACGCCGACTGGGGCGCGGCCTGCCGGGCCCGGCTGCGGGACGCCGACGGCGCGCTTGCGGCGGCCGTGGCGGGGGTCGTCGAGCGGTACGGGCCCGGCCCCTCTGCGGCAGCCGGGTCCGGGGAAGCGACGGGAGGTTCGGGATGAGCAAGGGCGCGTACCTCGCGTTCGTCGAGAGCAACACCACCGGTACGGGCCGCGAGTTCTGCGCCGCCGCCCGGGCGCGCGGGCTCCGGCCCGTGCTCCTGACCCGGGATCCGGCGCGCTATCCGTACGTCGCCGAGGACGCCGTCGACGTACGGGTCGTGGACACCGGGGATCTGACGGCGGTGCTTGAAGTGTGCGGGGCGCTCGCCGAAGCCAGCGAAGCCGCTGAAGCCGCCGAAGGCACTGAAGCCGCCGCACACGGGGGTGGCGAGACCGCCGGGGGCACCGGTGGTCTCGCCGGAGTCGCCTCCAGCTCCGAGTACTTCGTGGCGACGGCCGCCCGCGCGGCGGCCAAGCTCGGCCTGCCCGCCGCCGACGGCGACGCCGTCGCCCGCTGCCGCGACAAGGGCACCCAGCGGGCGGCGCTCGCGGCCCACGGGGTGCCGGTCCCGGCGTTCGCGGAGGCCGGGAGCGTGGCGGACGCGGTGCGGGCGGCCGAGGAGACCGGGTTCCCGGTGGTCCTCAAGCCGGTCAGCGGCTCCGGCTCCGTCGGCGTACGGCTGTGCCGGGACCCGGCGGAGACCCGCGCCTGGGCCGGCCGCCTCCTGGAGCGGGCCACCGACGAACGCGGGACCCCGGTGCCCGCCCGCATCCTGGTCGAACAGGCCGTCCGGGGGCCGGAGTTCTCCGTGGAGACCCTGGACGACCGGGTGGTCGCGGTCGTCGCCAAGCACGTCGGGGCCGAGCCGTACTTCGTGGAGACCGGGCACGACGTACCCGCGCCCGTCCCCGAGGACACGGCGGCCGCCCTCGCCGCCACCGCGCTGCGGGCGCTCGCCGCCCTCGGCCTCGGCTGGGGCGCGGCCCACACCGAACTGCGCCTGACCGCGCGGGGACCCGTCGTCATCGAGGTCAACCCGAGGCTCGCGGGCGGCATGATCCCCGTCGCCGTCCGGGCCGCCACCGGCGTGGACCTGGTCGACGCGGTGATCGCGCGCGCCTCCGGCCTGGGGCCCGCCCCGGCCGGGACCGGTGCCGGGCACGCCGCCGTCCGCTTCCTGCGGGCGGCGGGGGAGGGGCGGGTCAGGGCGGTCGCGGGGCTGCAGGACGCGCTCGCCGCCCCGGGGGTCGTCGCGGCGACCGTCAGCACCGCCGTCGGCAGGGACGTGCGTGTCACGCACTCGTTCCTGGACCGCCTGGCGTGCGTCGTGGCCACCGGGCCCGACCCCGAGGCGGCGGCGCGGCACGCGCGGGACGCCACGCACCTGATCGACGTCGAGCTGGGCGAGGCCGCGGAGGGGGACCGATGACCGACCACGAGGCGCGGGCCACGCCGACGCACGAGCCGAAGCACGCCCTGGCGTACGGCCCGAAGCACACGCCCACGTACGACCCGAAGCACGTCCCGGCACACGACCCGAGGAGCGCCCCGACGTACGCGTCGACCCAAGGGCCCTCCGCGCGCCTCGCCAGGGAGCCCGCCGGCGAACCCGCCACCAGGATCCCCCGCTGGACCGCCCTCCCCGGAGGCAGGCCCGGCACCGGCACCCGCACGGCCCGGCTGCCCGCCGACGTCACCCGGGCCCTGGAGCGCACCGCCGCCGACCTGGGCGCCACCCTGCCCGCACTCCTGCTGGCCGCCCACGCCCGGGTCCTGTCGACCCTCACCAACGAACGCGACCTGCTCATCGGCTACGTACCGCACGAACAGGCAGCGTTCCAGGGGCCGTTGCGCCTCGCCGTGCCGGACTCGACGTGGGCCGAGCTGATCGCGGGCGCGGCCGGGGCGGCGACCTATCCCGGCGGGGCCCGCCCCGAGGTCACCCTCGACCTGTCGGGGCAGGACCCGCTGTCGGAGCCGGACTCGCTGTCAGGGCAGGGCTTGCTGTCAGGGCAGGGCTTGCCACCAGGGCAGGACTTGCTGTCAGGCCCGGATTCGGCGTCAGGGCCGGACCCGGCGGACGCCACCCTGCCCGACGACGGCACCGTCCTGCGCGTGCGCCTCGCCCCGGACGCGGACGGCGGGCTCGCCCTGCGCGTCACCTACGACTCGGCCGCGCTCGACGCCTCGTACGCCGAACGCGTCGCCGGATACCACCTCGCCGCACTCCGCCTGATCGCCGCCGACCCGGCCGCGCGCCACGACCGGCAGAGCCTGCTCTCGGCGCGCGAGACGGAGACGCAGCTGTACGAATTCGCCGGTCCACGCGCGCAGTTGGCGGAGCGGACCTTCGTGGCGGAGTTCCAGGACCGGGTGCGGGCCCACCCCGACGCCCTCGCCGTCGTCCACGGGGAGCGGCGGCTGACGTACCGGGAGCTCGACCGCCGCGCGAACGCCGTCGCCCACGCGCTGCTCGCGGCGGGCCTCGCGGCCGAGGGCGTGGTGGCCGTCGTCATGGAGCGCACCCCCGACTGGATCACCGCCGCCCTCGGCGTCCTCAAGGCGGGCGGCGTCTATCTGCCGGTACGCCCCGACTTCCCCGTCGACCACATCGCGGCCCAACTCGCCCGCAGCGAGGCGGCGTTCGCACTGACGGACGCGGACGGCGAGGGCCCGGCGCGGGAGGCGGCGGCCGCAGTCCTCACGGGGCCGGGTGCCTTCGCGGGGCCGACCACTCCCACCCCACCCCAGATCCTCCCCGTCCCCCGCATCCTCGCGGCGGGCGGTCCCGGCCACGCCCCCGACGTCGCCCTGACCCCCGGCCGGGCCGCGTGCATCTACTTCACCTCCGGCTCCACCGGCGCCCCGAAGGGGGCCCTGTGCGAGCACGCCGGGCTGCTCAACCACCTTCGGGCGAAGATCGACGACATGGGGCTCGCGGGTCCGGCGGGCGCGGGCGGCGGGACCGGCGGCAGTGGCGAAGTCGTCGCCCAGACCGCCTCCCAGAGCTTCGACATCTCCCTCTGGCAGTTCGCCGCGCCCCTGCTCACCGGCGCCGCCGTCCATGTCGTCGACACCGGGCGACAGCTCAGTGCGGACGGCTTCGTGGACGAGATCGTCGACGGCGGCGTCACCGTCGCGCAGGTCGTCCCCTCGTACCTGGAAGTCCTGCTCACCCACCTGGAGAGCGGGCCGCCGCGCCCGCTCGGCGCGCTGCGGGCCCTGTCGGTGACGGGGGAGGCCCTTGCCCTCGGCCTGGTCAGGCGCTGGTTCGCGCTGTATCCGCACATCCGGCTCGTCAACGCCTACGGAGCCACCGAGGTCTGCGACGACACCGTGCACGACGTGCTCGACGCCGCGCCCGAGCGCGACTTCGTGCCGCTCGGCCGCCCGCTGCGCAACGTCAACCCGTACATCCTCGACGCGAACCTGAACCTCGTGCCGCTCGGCTCGACCGGCGAGATCGCCTTCTCCGGCGTGTGCGTCGGCCGCGGCTACGTGGGCGACGAGGAGCGCACCCGGCAGGCCTTCGTGGCCGACCCGTTCCGCGCGGGCGCCCGCATGTACCGCACGGGCGACTTCGGGCGCTGGCTGCCCGACGGGCGCATCGAGTACCTGGGCCGCCACGACGAACAGGTCAAGATCCGCGGCTACCGCATCGAACTCGGCGAGATCGAGCACCGGTTGACGGCGATGCCGGGCGTGCGCGAGGCCGCCGTGGTCGTCGACGGCGGCACCACGGAGACCGCCGCCACCGCCGCGGGCCCGCGCGAGGGCACCGGCGCCCCGCGCCACCTCGCCGCCTTCGTCAGCGGCCCGGGACCGCTGCCCGCCGACCGCGTGCGCGACCACCTCGCCGCCCGCCTGCCCGACTACATGGTGCCGACCTACGTCCACCAGCTGGAGCGGCTGCCCCGCACCGGCAACGGCAAGGCCGACAAGCCCGCCCTGGTCCGCCTCGCCGGGACCCTCGGCCACGGCGGCGCCCCGCACACCGCGCCCGCCACCGCCACCGAACGGCGGCTCGCCATGCTGTGGGCGGAGGTCCTCGGCGTACCGCTGGAGCGCATCGGCCGCACCGACAGCTTCTTCGAGCTGGGCGGCACGTCCCTCGCCTCGGTACGCCTCCTCGTTCACCTCGACGGCACCCTCTCCCTCGCCCGTCTCACGGCCCACCCGGTCCTCGCCGACCTGGCCGCGGCCGTCGACGGCGCCGGGGCCCGGGGCGGTGCCCTGCTCCAGGATCTGTCCCTGGTCCGCAATCCGCGCCACACCCTGGTCTGCTTCCCGTACGAGGGCGGGAACGCCGTCAACTACCGCGCGCTCGCCGCCGAGTTGGAGGGCGAGGGCATCGCCGTCCTCGGCGTGGAGCCGCCCGGCCACGACCTCGCGGGCGCCGCGTGCCCCCTCGCGGACGTGCCCCGGCTCGCCCGCCGCGTACGGGACGAACTGGCCGCGCGCGCCACCGGCCCCGTCCTGCTCTGGGGCCACGGGGCGGGCGCCGCGCCCGCCCTGGAGACCGCCCGGCTCCTGGAGGCCGCGGGCCACGCCGTCGCCCGGGTCTTCCTCGGCGCCCAGCTCCTCGACGACCCCACCACCCTGCGCGCCCGCGCCGACCGGGCCGAGGCGGCGGACGACGGCACGCTCCTCGATGGCCTCCGCGCGGGCGGCGCGTACGTCGAGCTGGACGCGCTGGGGCCGGAGCGCGCCGAGGTCGTGGCCCGCGCCTGCCGCCACGACCTCCGGGTCGCGCACACGTACCTCCTGGGCGTGCGCGCCGACCCCGACGCGCACCGGGTGCGGGCGCCCCTGCACGTCGTCGTCGCGCGCGACGACCCGGCCACCGGGCGCTCCGCCCGGTCGCACCTCGAATGGAAGGCGGTCAGCGACCACGTCACGAGCCACGAACTGCCTCTGGGAGGCCACTACTTCGTCAGTACCCGCCCCGCGGACGCGGCGGGAGCGGTGCGGGCCGCGCTGCGCGCCGGGCCGCCGGGGCAAGGAGGAACCACGTGACCACGCACGCACACCTGTTGACCGGCGCGGCCCCGCCCGGCGCGGCCGCCGTCGGCGTCAGCGCGGCCTTCGGCACCTTCGGGGAGCTGCTCCAGGGCGTGCTGCCCGAGCGGGACGGCGACTTCCTGGTGACCCTTCCGGTCGCCCGCTGGGCCATGGCCCGCTTCGAACTCGATCGCGGTGCGGAGGAGTTGGCGGTGGTGCCGCCGCACAAGAAGAAGGCGCTCCGCCTCACCTCCATGATCATGGAGGAAGCGCGGCGCCCCGGCGGCGGCCTGCTCACCCTCGACAGCACCCTGCCCGAGGGCAAGGGCCTCGCCAGCTCCTCCGCCGACCTGGTGGCCACGGCCCGCGCGGTCGCCAACGCGCTGCGCGAGCCGATGCCGCCGCGCCGCATCGAGACCTACCTCGCCAGGATCGAGCCCACCGACGGCGTGCTCTACCCCTCGGTCGTCGCCTTCCACCACCGCAGCGTGCGGCTGCGCGCGCGGCTCGGCTCGCTGCCGTCGATGGCGGTGGTCAGCGTCGACGAGGGCGGCTCGGTGGACACCGTCGACTTCAACAACATCCCCAAGCCGTTCACCGCCGCCGACAGACGCGAGTACGCCAGGCTCCTCGACCGCGTCACCCGCGCCGTGGCCCGCCGCGACCTCGCCGAGGTCGGCCGGGTCGCCACGGCCAGCGCCCGGATGAACCAGGTCCTGCGGCACAAGTGGTCCCTGGAGCCGATGATCGCCATCTGCGCGGACGTCGGCGGCCTCGGCGTCGTCGTCGGCCACAGCGGCACGGCCCTCGGCATCCTCCTGGACACCGCGGCACCCGACTGCCACACCAAGCTGACAGCGGCGGCCCAACGCTGCCAGGAACTGGCGGGGAACGTGACGGTGTACCGGACGCTGAGCTTCGACTGAGGCGCCACCGGGCACCGGAACAGCACGAAGGGCCTCCGTGATCACGGAGGCCCTTCGCTGTCGTGCGCCGCCAGGGACTCGAACCCCGGACCCGCTGATTAAGAGTCAGCTGCTCTAACCAACTGAGCTAGCGGCGCCTGCTGACTCGAAAATAATACCTGGTCCTGGAGGGTGCTCCGGACCACCCGGGGAGGGGGCGGGGCCACCTGGCCCCGAGCCCCCTAGATCGCCAGGGACAGCAGCACCGGGGCCGCCTTCCGGTTCAGGGTCTCCGCGGCCTCGCGCAGCCGGTGGGCGTGCTCGACCGGCAGGGAGAGGGCGAGGGACCCGACCGTGGCGCCCGCGGTGATCGGGACGGCGGCGCAGACCGTGCCGACCGCGTACTCCTGGAGGTCGAGGACGGGGACCGTGGCGGCCTGGGCGTCGAGGTTGTGGAGCAGGACGCGCTCGCTGGTGATGGTGCGCGAGGTGAGGCGGGCCATCTTGTGCCGGGAGAGGTGGTCGCGGCGGGCGTCCAGGTCGAGCTGGCCGAGCAGGCTCTTGCCGACGGCGCTGGCGTGCGCGGAGACCCGGAAGTCCACCCATTCGTTGACCTTGGGCGTGCGCGGGCCGTCGGCGAAGTCGGTGACCCGGATCTCGCCGTCCACGTACCGGCTGACGTAGACCGCGGCGCCGATGGAGTCGCGCAGGCCGCCGAGGGTGTGCCGGAGCTTGTCGCGCAGCGCGAGGGCGCGGTCGTGGGCGGAGCCGAGGCGGGTGAGCGAGGCGCCCGTGACGTACGCCCCGTCGGTGATCTGCTCGACGTACCCCTCGCGGCGCAGCATGCGCAGGAGGGCGGCGAGCTGGGTGGCGGGCAGGGCGGCGCGCCGGGTCAGCTCTTCCTCGGTGACGCCGGTGCCCCGGCGCGCGACGATTTCGAGCACCCGCAGGGCGTTCTGCACCAACTGGTGGGCCGTCGTCGACTCGCGCTGCACCGCCACGGCTTCTCCCTGATCCCCTGAGCCTGAGATGGAACGGTTCCGGACAGCTGGACACTGTCCACGATAACCGCCAAATACCCCCTGGGGAGGGGGTGTTGACCACAAGAGTGGCGCGTTTCCGACTCGCTGAACAGGAACGCGCCACTCTGGCATATGCCAGGTGAATACACCGGCGCCATGGCCTCACGCGTTGCGTGCCGTGCTCACGGCACCGCCCGGCACGACGCCCGTGCTCAGAGGACCGCCGAGAGGAATCCCCGCGTCCGCTCGTGCTCGGGCTCGGTGAAGATCTTCTCCGGCGGCCCGGACTCGATCACCCGGCCCGCGTCGAACATCAGTACCTGGTCGGAGATGTCCCGGGCGAAGTTCATCTCGTGGGTCACGCACAGCATCGTGATGTCGGTGGTGTGCGCGATGTCCCGCAGGACGTCGAGGACGCCCGCCACCAGCTCCGGGTCGAGCGCGGACGTCACCTCGTCCAGGAGGAGCACCTGCGGCCGCATCGCGAGGGCGCGGGCGATCGCGACGCGCTGCTGCTGGCCGCCGGAGAGCTGCGTCGGGTAGGCGTCGCAGCGGTCGCCGAGGCCGACCAGGTCGAGCAGGTCCCGGGCCCGCTGCTCCGCCTCGTCCTTGGACAGGCCGAGCACGGTGACGGGCGCCTCGGTGATGTTGCGCAGCACCTTCATGTTCGGGAAGAGGTTGAACTGCTGGAAGACCATGCCGATGTTCTTGCGGACCTCGCGCACGTGCTTCTCGCCCGCCGGGACGAGCTTGCCGTTCTTCTCCTCGTGCGTCAGATACTCCCCGCCGACCTTGATCGTGCCCTCGTCCGGCTTGAGCAGGGTCATCAGCAGCCGCAGGATCGTCGTCTTGCCGGATCCCGACGGGCCGATCAGGGTGACGTGCTTGCCGGAGGCGACGGAGAAGTCCAGCTCGTCCAGGACCGTGTTGGACCCGAAGCGCTTGACGACCTTGTCGAAGCGGATCAGCTCGCTGCCGTCCACCGCAGGGTTCGGCTGGTCCTTGGTGAGATTCGTGTCAGCGGACAAGACGGCGCTCCAGGGCTCGCAGGAGGAGGGAGGACGGGTAGGCGATGAGGATGAAGGCGACACCGACGACGGTCAGCGCCTCGGTGTACTGGAAGGTCTGCGCGGCTTCGAGACGCGAGCGCTGCAGGAGTTCCAGCACGCCGATGCTCGCGAGCAGCGGGGTGTCCTTGAGCATCGCGATCACGTAGTTGCCGAGCGCCGGGATCACGCGCCGGATCGCCTGCGGCAGGATCACCGCGGTCCAGGTGCGCGTGTACGACAGGCTGAGCGCCTTGGCCGCCTCCCACTGGCCGACGGGCACGGCCTCGATGCCCGCGCGGTACACCTGCGCGGTGTACGTCGAGTAGTGCAGGCCGATCGCGATGGTGCCGGTCGTCATCGCGGAGTACTGGATGTCCCACTCCGGCAGCACGAAGTACAGGAAGAAGAGCTGCACGAGCAGCGGGGTGTTGCGGATGAACTCGGTGACGATCCCGACCGGCCAGCGGACGAACCGCGTCGGCGCCCGGAACGCGAGCGCCCAGACGAGGCCGAGCCCGAACGAGATGAGCGAGCCGAGCGCGAGCACCTGGAGGGTGACGAGCAGCCCGTCCCAGAAGTGCGGCATGAAGTCGGAGACGGCGCCCCAGTCCCACTTGTCCGTACCGTCGTTCATGAGGCACCCCCGTTCTGCTTCACCGCGTGGGTCAGCTCGTTCGTCGACTGGCGCAGGCTCAGCCTGCGCATGATGCCGACGCCCGGCTCGGGCCGCTGCCCGATCCCGGCCTTGGCCCGGCGCTCCAGGATCCGCATCCCACGGGTCAGCAGGAACGCGAGCACGAAGTAGATGACCAGCGTGATCGAGTAGATCTCCGCGCTCTCGGTGGTGGCGAGCCGCACCAGATAGGCGGCGAAGGACACGTCACCGATGCCGAGCAGCGACACCAGGGCGGTGCCCTTGAGCAGTTCGATCAGCAGGTTGGAGAACGGCGGGATCATCTCCGGCACGGCCTGCGGCAGCAGGATGAGCCGCATCCGCTGCCACGGCGTGAAGCTCAGCGCGACCCCCGCCTCGCGCTGTGCGGGTGCCACCGCGTTCAGGGCGCCGCGGACGACCTCGGCGCCGTAGGCCCCGTACGACAGACCCAGTGCGAGCACGGCCGCCCACATCGGGACGAGCGCCCAGCCCGCGAGCTGCGGCAGCACGAAGAAGATCCAGAACATCAGCACCAGCGCCGAGGTGCCGCGGAAGATCTCGGTGTAGAACCCGGCGAAGAAGCGCACCACACGCAGATGGTGCGTGCGCGCGATGCCGACGGCGAAGGCCACGACGGTGGCGAGCGCCGCGCTGTAGAGCGTGAGCTGAATGGTGATCCAGATGCCCGGAAGTACCCAGTGTTCCCACAGTCCCGCTGTCATTTGCACAGCTCCTCTGCGGTCAGGGTGGTCATCTCGTCCTTGGTGAAACCGAACCGTTTCAGCACCCGGAAGAGCTCGCCGCTCTTCTTCATCTTGTGGATCTCCACGTTGAAGGCGTCGCGGAGCTCGGTGTCGTTGGGGCGGAAGGTGAAGCCGCCGCCGTCGACGTGCTTCTTGCCGTCGACGAGGGGCGCGAACGCCTCGGTGGCCTCGGCCTTGCGGCTCTTCTTCACCACGCCGCGCGCGGTCAGCGCGGTGCCGCCGAACACGTCGATCCGTCCGGCCTCGACGGCGTTGAGCCCCGCCACCGGGTCCTGGAGGATCACGATGTCGCTCTCCTTGTACCCGGCGTCGACGGCGTACGCGATCTCGGCGTAGCCCGTCCCGGTCCCGAACTTGGCCTTCTTCTTCACGACGTCGGCGTAGGTGTGCAGCCCCTTCGGGTTGCCCTTGCGCACGATGAAGGCGTCCAGCATCTGGTACTCGGGATCGGAGAAGATCACCTGCTGGCAGCGCTCTTTGTTGATGTACATGCCGGCCGACACGACATCGAACTGCTGGGTCTTGAGCCCGGGGATCAGCGAGCTGAAGTCGGTGGCGACGGGCTGCACGTCGTCCACGCCGAGCCGCTTGAAGATGATCTTCGCAAGCTCCACCGCCTCACCGGTGAAGTCGCCCTTGTCGTCGATGTAGCCGTACGGGGCCTCGCCCGCGATGCCGAGCCGCACCGTGCCCTGCGACTTCAGGCGGGCCAGTGTGTCGCCCGTCGGCACCCGGCTGCACGCCGTCGCGCCGAGCGCGCCCGCG
Organism: Streptomyces sp. NPDC040610; assembly: GCF_055594065.1. NCBI lineage: Bacteria > Bacillati > Actinomycetota > Actinomycetes > Kitasatosporales > Streptomycetaceae > Streptomyces > Streptomyces sp. NPDC040610. Next base: position 309,737 of record NZ_JBVIXA010000004.1, read on the forward strand.
CCCAGGACGGCGGCGGAGGCGAGCACGGATCTCCGGCGCACGCCGGGTGCGCGCTCTGTCTTGTTTGGGTTCCTCGATGGTGGAGCCATGGCCGCGCGGCTACCCGAGTCGACACGAGATATGCCGTTGAATTTCGGCCCCTGATCCGATCGTTGCGCACTTGACGTGAGCCTCGCCCCGGAGGGAACCATGGGGCGCATGGCAGACCGATACATCGAAGTCTCCCTCGCCAAGCGGGGAGTTCAGGCCACGGCGAAGCTCCTCGACGACCGGGCCCCGGTGACCTGCGCGGCGGTCTGGGACGCGCTCCCCCTGGGCGGAGAGGTGTTCCACGCGAAGTATGCCCGGAACGAGATCTACGCCCTGTTCCCGGCATTCGCCCCCGAGGAGCCCCCGCTGGAGAACCCCACCATCACCCCCATCCCCGGCGACCTGTGCTATTTCACCTTCTCCGGCACAGAGCTGGGCACAAAGTCCCACGGCTACGAGACGGCCCAACAGGGCACCATCGTCGACCTGGCCCTCTTCTACGAACGCAACAACCTCCTGATCAACGGCGATGTGGGCTGGGTCCCCGGCATCGTCTGGGGCCAGATCGTCGAGGGCCTGGAGGAGATGGCGGACGCGTGCAACGACTTGTGGAGGTCGGGGGCGCTGGGGGAGACGCTGAACTTCCGGCGGGCGTGAGAATGGTTTTTAGCCCCCTCCCGGTTACGGGAAGGGGCGGGGCTGGGGGACGCCCCGCGCGGCGCCCCCGCCGTACAGCGCCTGCGCCACCCGCAACACCAGCGCGTCCGCATGCCGAGCGGCCACGATCTGCACCCCCACCGGCAACCCGTCCCCATCCACCCCACAGGGCACCGTCGCAGCGGGCTGCTGCGTCAGATTGAACGGATACGTGAACGGAGTCCACCCCGTCCACCGCCGAAGCCCGGACTTCCCCGGCACCTCGACCCCCGCCTCGAACGCGGTGACCGGCAACGCGGGCGTCACCAACAGGTCGTACGTCTCGTGGAAGAGCCCCATCCGCCGCCCCAGAGCCATCCGCACATCCACGGCGGCCAGATAGTCGAGCGCACTGGACCGGGCCCCCTGCGCACAGATCTCCCGCAGCCCCGGGTCGATCAGCTCCCGCCGCCCGGGCGGCAGCTGCTGCACGACCCGGGCCGCCCCGCTGAACCACAGCGTGTGGAAGGCCTCGACGGGATCGGTGAAGTCGGGATCGGCCTCCTCGACGTACGCGCCGAGCGAGGCCAGCACCCCCACCGCGTCCCGCACGGCCGCGGCGACGGCGGGCCGCACCGCGACCTGCCCGCCGAGCGAGGGCGAGTAGGCGACCCGAAGCCCCCGCACCCCGCCGTCGAGCCCGTCCCGGAAGCTCCCCGCCGTCGGCCCGAGGTGCGACCAGTCCCGCGCGTCCGGCGCGGAGATCACGTCAAGGAGCAGCGCCGCGTCCGCCGCGTCCCGCGTCATCGGCCCGACGTGCGCGAGCGTCCCGAACGCCGACGCCGGATACAGCGGCACCCTGCCGTACGTGGGCTTGAACCCGAAGATCCCGCAGAACGCGGCCGGGATCCGCACCGACCCGCCGCCGTCCGTGCCGAGCGACAGCGGCCCCGCGCCGAGCGCCACGGCGGCCGCGCTGCCGCCGCTGGAGCCGCCTGCGGTGCGCGAGGGATCGTGCGGATTGCGCGTGACGCCGTGCCGGGGGCTGTCCGTCACGCCCTTCCAGCCGAACTCCGGCGTCGTCGTCTTGCCGACGAACACGGCACCGTGCTCGCGCAGCCGCGCCACCGAGGGCGCGTCCTCGTCCCAACGGCCCTCCTCCGCCACGGACTTGGAGCCCCGGAAGGTGGGCGCGCCGCGCTGCAGCAGGAGGTCCTTCACCGTCACCGGCACCCCGTCGACGAGCCCGGCGGGCTCACCGCGCCGCCAGCGCTCCGCGCTCTCCTCGGCCCCGGCGAGCGCCCCCTCGGGGTCCAGCCGTACGAACGCGTTGACGACCGGCTGGATCTCCTCGGCCCTGCGCAGCACCGCACGGGTGACATCCACGGGGCTGAATTCGCCCTTGCGGTAGCCATCGACGAGTTGTACGGCGGTGAGGTCCGTGAGCTCGGTCATGCGTGCTCCTTCAGGAGACGGGGGCGGGGCAGGCGTCGACGACGGCCGGGCGTCGGCCGTTCGGTGCCCGTGCGCGGGCGCGGAACGATCAGTGCCCAGGGACATACCCACGTTTCTTGTCGACCACGTTCGTCAGCGGCCGGCCCGCCTCCCACTGGCCGTACAACGTCACGAACTGCGCGCCGAGTTCGTCCCGCCAGCCGACCGTGTCACCGCTCATGTGCGGCGAGACGATCAGGCCCGGAGCGGTCCACAGCGGGCTGTCCGCGGGCAGCGGCTCCCGCTCGAAGACATCGAGCGCGGCACCCGCGATCCACCGCTTCGACAGCGCGGCGGCCAGGTCGTCCTCCACGACGAGCTGGCCCCGGCCGACGTTGATGAAGTGCGCCGACGGCTGCATGACGCCGAAGCGGCGCACGTCGAACATGCCGCGGGTGTCGTCCGTCAGGGGCGCCGCGCACACCACCCAGTCGGCGCGCGCGAGCAGCCGGTTGAGGTCGTCCGGGCCGTGCACGCCGGTGCGCGGGGCCCGCCCGACCAGCGCGGGGGCGATGCCGAGCGCCTTCAGGGTGCGGGCGACGGCGCGGCCGATCGGCCCCGAACCCACCACGCACGCGCGCGTGCCCGCGATCCGCCGGCTCTCGCGGTGCAGCCAGGTCCGCTCCCGCTGGAGGTCGAGGGTGCGCGGCAGATCCTTGGCCATGGCGAGCACGAGCGCGGCCACGTACTCGGCGATCGGCTCGTCGAACACGCCCCGCGCGTTGGTCACCACCGCGTCGGACGCGGCGAGTTCGGGGCACATCAGATGGTCGACGCCCGCGCTCGCGGTGTGCACCCACGCGGGCCGCGGCCCCTCCCCGGGCCAGGCGCGCCGCACCGCGTGCGAGAGGAAGTCCCACACCAGGAGCACATCGGCGTCCGGCAGCCGCTCCGCGAGGGTGTCCTCGTCGGCGTGCAGCACCCGGGCGCGCCCGGTGAGGGAGCCGAGGCGGGGCGGGGGCGCGGGGGAAGGGGCGTCCAGTACGAGAACGGTGGGGACGGCGGGGACAGGGGGAGCGGTGGGGGGCGCGGGGGCCTCGGCAGGCGCTGCGGCCCGCGCCCCGGTGCTCCGGGGCACGCCCTCACCGGGCACCGTGCTTCCGGAAGCCCCGCCCCCGGAGCCCCCGCTTCCGGCGCGCGCGGCGCTCTCGGAGCCACCGCTTTCGGACATGGCAGAGAAACCGTTTCGCAACGAGAGCCCGCTTCCCTGGGAGAGCGTCAGGACGACACCGCAGCGTCCCGGCGGCCGACGTTCTCAGCCGTCTGAGATGTGCGGATTGACCACGCTGGCACCCCAACCTACCTTCGTCAACAGAAGCAGTTCAGCTCAGGCACCACAGGGACGGGCACGCTGAGTGCTCCCTCCCTCGCGCACGGTGTGCTCGCCGCACACGCACCCCCGTCCCGACGTCCCGGCGCGTCGCGCGCCGCCAAGCTCCAATTCCGGCCCCCGGCCGGCCCTGTCCCTGCACGCACGAACTTAGGGCCTGCTCATGGACGTCACTTCCTTTTCCACCCTCGGCGGACCACACCCTCAGCGCGGTGTCGGTGTCGTCGCACCCTTCGACTTCGCCCTCGACCGGGAGCTGTGGCGCTGGGTCCCGGACGAGGTCTCCCTGCATCTGACGCGTACGCCGTACGTGCCCGTCGAAGTCAGCCTCGACCTGGCCCGCCTGGTCAGCGAGCACGAGACCCTGGCCGAGGCGGTGCGCGCGCTCACCGCCGCCGAACCCGAAGTCCTCGCCTACGCCTGCACCTCGGGCAGTTTCGTCGGCGGCATCGCGGGCGAGCGCGCGATGTGCGAGGCCATGTCGCGCGAGGGCTCGGTCGCCTCCGTGACGACGTCCGGCGCCCTGCTCGAAGCGCTCGACGAGCTGGACGCGCGGCGGATCGCCCTGGTCACGCCCTACACCTGGTCGGTGACCCAGTCCCTGGAGGAGTATCTGGCCGAGGCGGGCGTCTCGGTCGTGGGCCGCGCCTATCTGGGCCTGACCCGGCACATCTGGAAGGTGCCCTACCGCGACGTGGCCGACATGGCGCGGCAGGCGGCGTCCGGCCCCGTCGACGCGCTGTTCATCAGCTGCACGAACCTGCCCACGTACGACGTCATCCCGCAGCTGGAGGCGGAGCTGCGGATGCCGGTGATCTCGGCGAACCAGGTCACGATGTGGTCGTCCCTGCGCAAGCTGGGTACGCGAGCCGTGGGGCCCTACCAAGCGCTGATCAACGCGGGCGCGCGGCCGGGCACCGCGGAGTACGGCGCCCTCGACGCACTCGCCGAGCCGCCCGTGTCGCCCGCGGTGCCGCCGGCCGCGGCGCCCTCCGACAGCCTGCCCGACCCGCCCGGGGGACCGTCAGGGCCCGCGGAACCCACCGGGCCCGCAGGACCGACCGCCGAAGGAGGCTGGACTTGACCGCACTCGGATTCCTCTATCCCGGACACTCGGCCGAGGACGACTACCCCCGCATGGAACAACTCCTCGACTCCGACATCCGCCTGCACGTCGTGCACACGGACATCGGAGAGGACGCGCACCGTGTCGACGCGCTCCTGGAGATGGGCTCCGCGGCGCGGCTCGCCGCCGGGGTCGAGGACCTGCGGCTCACCGGTGCGGAGGCCGTCGTCTGGGCCTGCACCAGCGGAAGCTTCGTCTTCGGCTGGGACGGGGCGCACGACCAGGTCCGGGCGCTGGCCCGTGCCGCCGGGCTGCCCGCCTCCTCCACGTCCTTCGCCTTCGCCCACGCGGTACGCGAGCTGGGCGCCGAGCGCGTCGCCATCGCCGCGACCTACCCCGAGGACGTGGCCCACCACTTCTCCGCCTTCCTCAAGGCCGCGGGGGCCGAGGTCGTGGCCATGCGGGGCAGCGGCATCATCACCGCCGCGGAGGTCGGCACCTGGGGCTGGGACGAGGTCCTCGCCCTCGCCCGCGCGGGCGACCACCCCGACGCGGCCGCCGTCCTCCTCCCCGACACCGCCCTCCACACGGCCGCCCACATCCAGCCCCTGGAGGCCGAACTCGGCAAGCCGGTCCTCACCGCCAACCAGGTCACTGTCTGGGAAGCCCTCCGCCTGGCCTCCCGCCGAGTGAACGCCCCCACCCTCGGCACCCTCTTCACGAAGGAACCCGTGGTCCAGATCCGAGACCGGTAGCCCGGCTGGGAGCTCCCCAACCCCGCCCCTTCCCGATCCTGGGGGCTCCGCCCCCAGGCCCCCGCTCCTCGAACTCCCCCAAGCTCTTAAGGAGCAGGGGGGACCCCCACGAGGGGCTGGATATAGCCCGTCCGGCGTTTGAGGACGAGGCGCGAAGCGCCGACAAGCGGGGGTCCAGGGGGCGGCAGCCCCCGGTTTCGGAGAAGGGGCGGGACTGGGGCGTCCCACGCGGGAATAAGCGGAGCCCCCCTCCTGTTCGACCCTGCGTACCGCAAAGACGCAGGCGAAGACGGCGAGAACAAGGAGGCCCCGGTGACGGTGGAGCAGAGCGGCGGCGACGGCGACGAAATCCGGGCCCCGAGGCACGGCGACGCCCCCACCCCACTGTCCGTACTGGACCTGGTGACCGTGGGCGCGGGCCGCACGGCGACCGACGCGCTGCACACCAGCGTGGCCCTGGCCAAGCTGGCCGAGTCCCGCGGCTACCACCGCCACTGGGTGGCGGAACACCACTCGATGCCGGGAGTGGCCTCCTCCTCCCCGGCGGTGATCCTCGCCCACCTGGCAGCCCACACGACCCGCATCCGCCTCGGCTCAGGCGGCGTGATGCTGCCGAACCACGCCCCCTTGGTCATCGCGGAGCAGTTCGGCACGCTGGAGGCCCTGGCCCCGGGCCGAGTGGACCTGGGCCTCGGGCGGGCCCCGGGCACGGACGGCGCGACCGCCGCGGCCCTGCGCCGCACGGACCGCCTGAACGAGGGCGCGGACGACTTCCCCCAGCAGCTCGCGGAGCTGACCCGCTTCCTGGACGACGACTTCCCCGACGGCCACCCCTACGCCCGCATCCACGCGGTCCCGGGCCCCGTCCAGTCCACCTCCCCCGGCGGCGTGCAGTCCCCGCACCGCCCGCCCGTCTGGCTGCTCGGCTCGTCCGGCTTCAGCGCCCGCCTCGCGGGCACGCTCGGCCTGCCCTTCGCCTTCGCGCACCACTTCTCCGCGCAGAACACGATCCCGGCCCTCGACCTGTACCGCGAGTCGTTCCGCCCGTCCGCCGTCCTCGACGCCCCGTACGCCCTCATCGGCGTCTCGGCGCTCGCGACGGACGACGAGAAGGAGGCCCGCCGCCAGGTGCTGGCGGCCGCCCTGAACATGGTCCGCCTGCGCACCGGCCGCCCCGGCCTCGTGCCGACGCCGGAGGAGGCCGAGGCACACCGGTTCACGGAGATGGAGCGGGACTTCATCACGAGCTGGAACTCCAACGTCGTCCACGGCACCGCCGACCAGGTCCGCACGGGCCTCGACGACCTCGCCAAGCGCACCGGCGCCGACGAGCTGATGCTCACGGCCAACGCGCACAGCGGCGACGTACGCCTGCGCAGCTACGAACTCATCGCGGACGCCTACGGACTGCCGAACCCCGCCTGACCCGCGGCCCGCACACCGCGAGGGAGGGTGCCGCCCCGACGGGGGTGGGGGCGGCACCCGAACTCCCCTCACCCGCAAGGACCTTGGCGCGTCCGGCCCGCCGCCACCCCACGGCCCCCGCGCCCCACCCGCTTCCCTAATCTGTCGCCATGGACATGGACACCCGCCTGCTGCGCAGCTTCACCGCCGTCGCCCAGGAGGGCGACCTCAGGCGTGCCGCCGACCGCCTCTTCCTGTCGACGCCCACGCTGACCCGTCAACTCAGGCGCCTGGAGACGCAGTTGGGGACGGAGTTGTTCACGCGGTCGCGCGCCGGGATGGCCCTGACGGACGCGGGCGCGGCACTCGCCGCCGCCGCGCCCGCGGTGCTGGACGCCTGGGACGCGGCGCTCTGCTCCACGCGGGGCGCGGCGGCGCGCGCGGACCGGGTCCTGCGGGTGGGCTTCGTGACCGACGGGGCGGACGGGCTCGCGCGCCGGAGCGTCGCCGAGTTCGCGCGCCGCAGACCCGGCTGGCGGGTGCGTCTGACGCAGGCCGCGGCGGACGACCCGACGGCGGGCCTGGCCACGGGCGCCGTCGACGCGGCGCTGCTGCGGCTGCCGTTTCCCGGCCAGGAGGCCCTGGACGTCGAGGTGTTGCTGACCGAGTCGCGTCACGTCGCGCTGCCCGCCGCGCACCGCCTGGCCGCGTACGAGGAGGTCGACTTCGCCGAACTCCTCGACGAGCCCTTCGTCGCGGCCCCGCCGGAGTCCGGCTGGTGGCGCGACCACTGGCTGGCGACGGACGCACGCGACGGCCGCCCGGCGAAGATCGGCGCCGTCGCCCGCACCTTCGAGGCGTGGCTGACCGCCATAGCGGACGGCGAGGGCGTGTCCCTCGCCTCGGCGGCCACGGCCCGCTCCTGCCACCGCCCCGGCGTGGTCTACCGCGTGGTGCGCGGCATCGGCCCGTCCCAGGTCGGCGTGGCGCGCACCCGGGGCACCCAAGTCCCGCAGGAGGTAAGGGACTTCGTACAGGCATGCGTCACCGCGCGCGACGAGCCGGAACCCGCGGAGTGACCGGGGGCGGCACGCGCGCCGCGGGGCCGAGTCTCACGCGCCCCGCGACCCCAGAAGTACGGAGATACGATCCGCCCCCACGGGCCGTGAGTACAGCCACCCCTGCCCGGTGTCGCACCCGATCCTGCGCAGCCGCTCCGCCTGCCCGGAGGTCTCCACGCACTCCGCGGTGACGGTGAGCCCGAGCCGGTGGGCGAGCTGCACCAGGGCCTCGACGATCACCTCGTCGGCGGGGTTGATGTGCGCGGACGCCGTGCCGTACTCGCCCTCGTCGTACTGGAATCCGCGGACGAAGGAGCCGTCCAGCTTCAGGACGGACACCGGGAGACGGCTGAGGTAGGCGAGGTTGGAGTAGCCGGTGCCGAAGTCGTCGATGGCGATGCGGACGCCCATGTCGCTGAGCGCCTGCAGGGCTTGCAGCGGCCGGCCCGCGGAGCCCATGACGGCGGACTCGGTCAGCTCCAGTTGCAGCAGTCCCGGCGCCAGGCCGGTCTCCGCCAGGATCTCGGCCACGTCCGCCACCAGGTCGGAGTCCCACACCTGGCGCACGGCGACGTTGACGCTCACGAACAGCGGCTCCCTGTCGGGGTGTTCGAGCTGCCACCGCCGGGCCTGGCGACACGCGGTCCGCAGCACCCAGCGGCCGAGCTGCACGATCGAGCCGTCTTCTTCAGCAAGTCCGATGAACCGATTCGGCGTGAGCAGTCCGAACTGCGGATGATTCCACCGTACGAGTGCCTCGACGCCGCGCACGTCGCCGCTCTCCAGGCATACCAACGGCTGGTAGTCCAGGACGAATTCGTCGCGCTCGACGGCGGGGCGCAGCGAACTGGCGAGCGCCTGGCGGGTCATGCGGTGGGCGTTGCGCTCGGGGTCGAACAGCGTCCAGCGGGCCTTGCCGTCGGCCTTCGCCCAGTACAGCGTGGTGTCGGCGGCCTGCATCAGGCCGGTGGTCGTGGTGCCCGCGGCGCGCCGCTCGACGACACCGATGGAGGCCGACACCGAGAGCCGCTGCCCGGACAGGTCGAAGGGTTCCTGAAGGGCCCTGAGGACCGTCTCGGCGAGTTCGGTGAGCTGGTCGGTGCCGGTGGAGTCCTCCACGAGCAGCGCGAACTCGTCGCCGCCGAGCCGGGCGACCAGCGGCGCCGACGCCCTGCCGTATCCGGCGCGGTCGGCGAGGGCGGTGAGCCGCTCGGCGACGGCGGCGAGCAGCCGGTCGCCGACGCGATGGCCGAGCGTGTCGTTGACCGCCTTGAACCCGTCGAGGTCCAGATAGCACAGACCGATCCGGCCGGTGCTCGTGTCGTCGTACGACCCCGCCTCCAGCGCCGTGGCCAGGCGCTCGAAGAACAGCGCGCGGTTGGGCAGCCGGGTCACCGGGTCGTGCATCTGCAGATGCCGCAGCCGGGCCTGCAGATCGCGGCGCGCGCTGATGTCGGCGGCGGCGAGCAGGACGCTGCCCGCGCCGCGCCGCTCGGCCCCGCCGGGCAGCGGCGACGCGGTGATCTGCGTCCACAGCGAGTGCCCGTCGGGGTGTTTGAGGCGGCGGGTGCAGCGGAGCTTGGCCTGCCGGCCGCGGAGCACCTCGCGGTACGCGTGCCAGGTGCGGGCGTCGGACGCGAGGTCCACCAGGTCGGCGGCGACCCGGCCGGTGAGGTCGGCGGCATCGGCGCCGAGCAGTTCGGCCAGCGCCTCGTTGGCGCTGACGACCAGGCCCTCGCGGTCCACGACGGCGAGGGCCAGGGGGGCCGCGGCGAAGGCGGCGCGGTAGTCGGCGGCGTACTGGGCGAGGGGCCCGGTCGGGCCCGATTGGTGACGCTCTGTGACGGCAGGCCGGGCGCGGCCGGGGTCTGCGACCGCTGTGGCGGTCGGCCCTTGTGAGGTTCCGTTCACCGCTTGCTCCCGCAGTGCAATTGATGTCGAGCAGGTCGATGGGCCCCGAATCCTGGCGGGTCTGGGGAGGCGGTCGGCCGTTTGGGGGGCGGCCGACGGGGCCGGGAAAGTGTGCCGATCATAGAGGCAGGCCGACGGCCCGTTCCAGCCGTACCACGCCCCGCGAGGGCCCCCAAGGCGACCGACAGATCGTTTCTGCTCGGCCCTGTACAGGCTTCTTTGCTGCTCGACCGCTTGTGACAGCCGGTGAGCGGCCGGAGTGTCGCATCCTGGCCGATCCTCACTCGACCGGGTCAGACAAACAGGGCGAAGTATGACAAAGCATCACAGGGTGGGTGAGGTGTCTCGCATTCCGCACCCGGAGGTCGACGTGGAGCGTCAGCTCCCCCCTTGGATGCTCACCCGTGGAGGGGAGCGGCCGCGGCTGCGCACCGCGGGCATCCTCTTCACCTGCCTGACCGCTCTGGCCGCCACCTCACTGGTCGCAGGGCCGGCGATCGCCCACGGCGAGGCGGGCCCGTGCGCCCTGCGGCGCACGCCCGCGCACCACTCGGAAGGCCTCGACACCTGGAACGGCGCCTATCCGCGCCCCTCCCGCACCCTCGACGCCGTCATGGTCTTCCTCTCCTTCCCGGACTCCCCGCCGCTGACGACCCCGCGGGAACTCGCGGCCGACCACTTCCCGGCCACCAGCGACTTCTTCGCCCAAGCCTCCTACGGGAGGTTCCGGCTGCGCGCCCATCCGCAACACGAATGGGTGGAAATGCCGGAAGATTCCACGATGTACGCCATAGAGCGGGACTGGGACCCGCAGCACCGCGCGTCCTACCTCCGGGACGCCGTCGCCGCGGCCGATCCGCGCGTGGACTTCTCCGCGTACGACATCGTGTACTTCGTCGCCGATCCGGACGCGCCCGGCGTGAACTCGGACGCCACGAAGGTCGTGAACTTCGACCGTCCGATGCGGGCCGACGGCACCGGCATCCGCCGCATCGTCACCGTCTTCGAGCGCCATCCGCCGGACCGTAACGTCCTCGCCCACGAGACCGGCCACGTCTTCGACCTGCCCGACCTCTATCACCGGCCCACCGACGGCAAGGGTGACTGGGACACCCACGTCGGTGACTGGGACGTCATGGGCAGCCAGTTCGGCCTGGCTCCCGAGCTGTTCGGCTGGCACAAGTGGAAGCTCGGCTGGCTCGGGCCGCGCCAGGTGGTCTGCGTGGACGGCGGCCCGCGGCGGCTGACCCTCGACCCGCTGGCCGCCCCGCCCGTTCCGGGCGGCGTGGGCGCCACCAAGCTCGCCGTGGTCCGCACGGGCCGGGGCAGCGCCGTTGCCATCGAGGCGCGGGGTGCCGTGGGCAACGACCAGGGCACCTGCAGCGAGGGCGTCCTCGCCTATCACGTCCGCAACGAGACGGCCTCCGGCCGGGGGCCCGTCGAGGTCATCGACGCCCATCCCGACTCGGAGGCGTGCGACACGGAGTCGGTCTACCCGCCGCTGGCGGACGCGCCGGTACGAGTGGGGGAGGCCTTCACGGTGCCCGGCGAGCAGATCCGCATCGAGGTCGAGTCCAGAACCCCCTCCGGCGCCTGGACCGTCAAGATCACCCCCACGTGACCCAGCAGACCACCCAAATGTTCCGGCCCCCGACCGAAATGTTCCGGCCCCCGACCGCCCAGCCGGGAGGGGGTACCCAAACGCCCCGGTCCCCAGGCCGACCCAAAGGGGGGGTGTGGGTGGCGAAGCCCCCACAACGCGCGGCGAAGCCGCGCAAAAACGACGATACCGACGCATGTCCACGCTTTTTGTGGACATGCGTCGGTATCGGTGTCGTGCGCCGCCAGGGACTCGAACCCCGGACCCGCTGATTAAGAGTCAGCTGCTCTAACCAACTGAGCTAGCGGCGCCTGCTGACGTCGTAGACCTTAGCATCCTGATCGCCGCGAGGAAAAATCGATATACGCACCGCGGATCCGGCTGCGGCGCGGGCCGCGCGGACGCAGGCCCAGAGCACTACGTCGGGTCCGGGGAGCCAGGGGCGGCGGGTGTCGGGGGTGACCAGCCAGCGCGATCCGAGCCGGTCGTCGGGGCCTGTGCCGTGGCTCGCGGTGAGCGGGGGCACGGTCACCGCGTCGCCTGCGCCGTGGCAGAGCAGGGCGGGGACCGCGGGGCCCCATTCCTCCCACTCCAGGAGCGAGGGGAGGCGGCTGGCCGTGCCCGGGGCCGTGAAGAGCAGCATGCGGCCGCGGTACGTGGCCACGGGGCCCGAGCCGGGGCCCTCGTGCCATAACCGGTCGACCATCCGCCGTCCGAAGACGCCCGGCACGCTGACCACGTCGAAGGCTGTGCCGCAGGACAGGACGGCCGGGGTGGTGGGGCGGGCGCGCCAGTCCGCGAGGGCCCTGTGCGGATACGTTTCGGCGGAGGTGAGCCAGGCTGCGCCCGCGGGGGTGACGTCGTGGGCGTTGGTGGGGGTGCCGGGGGCGTGGGGGGTGGCGGGGGTGTGGGGGGTGAGGGTGAGGGGGGAGCTGCTCATGTCGATAGATCTACCGGGTGTGAGCGGGTGATCTCGCAGAGTTGCCGGAATCCGGGACAGCGGCCGGAGGTGTGGGGTACCTTGCCCCACCGGCATATGCCAACGGATCCTCCGGCTCAGTGGGCCCCGGGCTCCGTCGCCGAATCCGTCGGGTCCGTCGTCCCTGTCGGGCTCGAACTCGATCCCGACGCCTCGGGGTCGCCGCGCAGGAGTTCGCGGCCGAACTCGATCATTTTCTTCGCGTAGTCCTCGGTCCACTCGGCGCGTTCCGCGATGTCCGCCGGGGTGAGGCGGTCGAAGCGGCGCGGGTCGGCGAGCTGGGCGGCGGCCAGGGCCTGGAACTCGACGGAGCGGTCGGTCGCGGCGCGGAAGGCCAGGGTCAACTCGGTGGACCTGGCGAGGAGTTCGCGCGGGTCGTCGATGGACTCCAGGTCGAAGAAGTGCTCGGGGTCGGCAGTGGCTTCCGCGGGCTCGAAGAGGAGCGGTGCGGGGCGCATGCGCTGGCTGGACCGGGGCCGCGAGGGCTCCGCCATATCGTTTTCCTCTCGTCGTACGCCGCGTGGCCGCATCCATTGTCCCTCCCCACGCAAGAGGTCCGCGCGCCGCGCGTGGGGGTTGCGGTCCTTCGCCCTCGCTTCGGTTCGTGGGGCGGGGCCGTGCCGGTATGTCCGTGCTCGCGTGTGCCTCATCGCCAACGTTTTGCTTTACGCCCGTCGTGGTGGGCCGAGCTGCGCGCGGACATACCGGCACGTCCCCTCCGGTTCGGATGGCGGCGATCGGTCCGGTGGGGGTGCCCGTTCGGCCAACGGTCCGGTGGGGGGTACCCGTCCGGCCAACGGTCCGGCGGGGTGCGGTCACTACCAACTGCCCCCCAACCCTGTGGGCAGCTGGGCCGCGCAGAGGGCGATGGGGGTCCCCCTGCTCGAGCGGAGCCGAGAGCTTGGGGGAGGGTGGGCACAGCCCAGGCCGACGGCACCCGTGACGTGGGGGGGGGAGGGCGACCCCCGGGTGCTCTGGGCTACGCGCGCCAGGGGACTTGGTGTTCCGCGAGACGCGAGAGGATTGCGTGGTTGGCTTCCCAGCCGTCGGGGAACTTGACCGTGACGCCCAGCTGGACGGGCTCCGTGGAGGGGTGGTCGTCCAGGAGTGTGTCGACTCCCGCCCGGCACACGACGATGCACGCGTGCCGGTGCCGGGACGTGAGCACACACAGCCGCCCCGTCTCCAGGTGGAAGGCCGTGGCGTCCGGCCGCCCGGACAGGGGGTGGAGCACGACGGTCACGTCGAACTCCCGCCCCTGGAGCCGATTGGCGGTGTCGACGGTCACGTCCACCACACCGAGTGCGGCGAGCGCCCCGCGTACAGCCGCGGCCTGATCCCGATGCGCTGTCCCGACGGCGATCCGGTCGGCCGTGAGGGGGACGGGCTCGGGCGCCCGCTCGGACGTCGCGGCCCCGCCCCGGTCGAGCAGCCGCCGCACCACGAGGGCGACGGCCCGGACCGCCTCGGGGTCCGTGCGCGGAGTGTTCCGGGCGGGCAGTTCGAGCAGGCCCCACCCGGAGAGGGCCGCCTCGTCGATGACCCGGTCGGGGCCCGAACCGTCGGACGGGACACCGAAGTTGAGGGACCGGTCGGCGTGACCTGTGCCGCTGCGGAAGGGCGTGTAGGGGTAGAACGCGTCGGAGACCAGCGGCGCGGCCGACGCGGGCAGCCGCCACGACACGGGCAGCCGATGCTGCGGCAGCCCGGGATTGTGGGCGAGGAGCGTGGTCACCGCACTGGCCGAGGGATCGTACGCGAGCCCCGCCCACTGCTCGGCCTCGGCGATGGCGAAGGGGTCCAACTGCCCCGGGTCGCCCACGAACAGGGCCCGTTCGAAGAGCCCGGCGACGGCGAGCAGGGCGTCCGACCGCATTTGGTACGCCTCGTCGACGATGGCGTGCCGCCAGGGCTCGACGTCCTTGACGTGCCCCCACTTCGCGGCGGTGGACACGACGACGTCGAGCCCGGCGAGGTCGCCGACCTTCGCGGACTTGCGTACGTTCGCGAGCGCGTCGAGCGCCTTGTCGTACGGGTCGGGGTCGCTGCTGTGCAACCGCCCGACGGGCAGTTCGGGGTTCTTCTCGGCGAGGCGCAGGACGAGGTCGTCGACCTGGGCGTTGGTCTGGGCGACGACCATCAGGGGGCGCCCCGCCGCGGCCAGTTCGAGGGCGGCGCGGACCACGAGGGTGGACTTCCCGGCGCCGGGCGGCGAGTCGACGACGACACCCCGGTGCGCGCCGTCCAGCGTGTCGCGCAGGATCGCGTCGGTGGCCCGGGCGGCTTCCGCCCCGGGGTCGAACGGCGCGGGGCTCGCGTCGAGGGGTGCCGGGCTCACAGGGTGTCCTCCGGGGTGGCGGGGGCGGCGGGGGCCACGGGCGTCACAGGATGTCCTCCGCTGTCACGGGGTCGGGCCGCTCGCCGACGGGGGCGCTGAGGGCGGGCGTCGTCTCCGGGGGACCGCCGTGCGTCCACGGGGTGTCCTCCGGGTCCGGGAGGCGCGGCCCGCCCCGCTGCTCGTGCTCGAAGAGCGTCCAGCACAGGCGGTCGCCCACCTCCGGCACGGAACCGGGCTCGGGCTCCTTGCCGCGGCCCATCTTGTCCAGGAGCCGCAGGACGAGCCCGCCGTCGGCGTCGTGGGTGACGAACTGGAAGGACTGGGGCTTGCCCGCGAGGGAGCGGTAGGCCTTCACGCCCTCGTCGAGCTGGGGGCGGTCGGCGGTGCGGACGGTGACCAGGGGGCGGGGGCGGGGCGAGCGGCCCTCGCTGTACGCCATGACGACGTCGGTCACCTCCCCGGCGAAGGCCTCGCCCGCGAGCCGCCGCCCGGCCATGACCAGCGGGTCGTCCAGGGCCTCCTGGGCGTCGAGCCGGGCCTGCTCGCGCTCGCGGGTGGCGAGCTTGTTCGCGGCGGTGACCGCGTCGTCGACGCGGGGCTGCGGCGGCTCACCGGCGGCGACACGGTCGCGGTGCCCGGTGAAGGACCAGCGGTCGCCGCGCCACCGGTCCACGGCGCTCGGCGCCTCGGGCAGCGTGCACAGCGCGTCCAGGCCGCGCCACACCGCGTCCCAGGTGGGCCGGGTGCGGCTGGCCACCAGGGCGTCGATCTCGCGCTCGGCGGCGCCGAGCGAGGCGAGCAGCGCGTCCGCCTCGATGCCGTCCGCGGCGGCGGCCAGGGCGGTGCGGGCCCGGTCGTGGCGCTCGATGGCCGGGGCGAGGAGCTGGTTGTCGAACGCCGGGTCCGTGGCGGGCCCCGCGGGCGGGCACAGCAACTGCCCGTCGGCGTCCCTGGCCAGCTCCGCGCGGAGCGCCGCGTCCGCGCCGGACGTCCCCTCGGGCGCCTCGATCCACGCGAGCAGCGCGCCCAGGTGCTGTTCCTCGAGGGACGACTGGCCGGTGGCCCAGTGCCGGGACAGCAGGTCGGTCATGGCGAGCAGCAGCGACGAGCCGGGCACACGGGACCGCTCGCCGTAGTGCGTGAGCCAGCGCCCGAGCAGCGGCACGCGCGGGGGCGCGGGATACGGCGCGTCCGGATCCTGCTCGGCGGTCCGCCGGAACCGCATGGAGCGGCCGAGCAGCCGTACGAACTCGATGCCCGCGCGGCTCGGCACGATCAGCTGCGGGGCGTCCGCGCACAGCTCGACCTCGACCTTGACGCGCTTGCCGGTCTCCGGGTCGGTCTCGGTGCGCTCGGCGGCCTCGACGTCGTCCGCGTACGACTCGACGTACGGCAGCAGGATCTCGGCGAGCCGGGACAGGAATGCGAAGCGCAGGTCGCGGTCGCGGGGCTGGGCCACCGTGAGCAGCCGGGGGGCCGTGCGCTCCGTGCCGATCAGGGCGCCGAGCGGGGCGCCCGCCTCACCGGCGGTGATGAGCGGCACGAAGACGAGGGGGCGCTGGGAGAGGTGCCGGTGCCGGACGGTGGCCCTCGGCTGGGCGCGGCCTGTGGTGGCGGCGTCGAGCCGGGCCAGGTTGTCGATCAGGGACAACGCACACCTCCGGCGAGCGCCTCCGCGCGCAGCGCGCCCGCGCGGCGCAGCGCCGCCACCGCCGGGTCGTCGGCGTCGCCCGCCTCGCCCCGGGCCGCGGCGAGCGCCTCGTCGATGGTGGCGAGCGTGCCGAGGTCGGCGCGCAGGGAGCGGCCGAGTGAGGTCAGCTCGCCCGCCGCGCGGGCCCGGTCGCGGCAGTGGAAGGCCAGCTCACAGGCGGCCAGGCACTCGGGGGCGTACGTCGCGGGGACCGCGTCGACCGCGGCGGCCAGCTCGGCGGCGGGCCGCGTCACGTCGAACGTCGTGCCGGGCGGGAGCGTGGCCGCGATGTCCTCGACGCGGGTCAGGCGGGACAGCTGGCGGCGGGTGACGGCGAGCTGCTTGCGGACGTCCACGGGGGACGCGGCGGGCAGGTTCGAGAAGTCCTTGGGGCAGACGAGGAGCGCGCGGTGGCGCACCTGGGGCGCGGGGTCGAGGCGCCGCGCGACCTGCTCCAGGGCGAGGACGTACACCGCGGCCTGGCGCGCCGCCGCGCCCACCTTCGCCGCGTCCGCCGCGCCGTCGATCATGGGGAAGGACTTGATCTCGACGACCGTCCAGGTCCCGTCCGGCGCCACGACCACGGCGTCCGGTTCCAGGAAGGCGGGCGTGCCGGCGACGTCCAGGGCCAGCATCGGGTGGTCGAGCAGCGTCCAGGCCCCGGCGGCCGAGGCCTCGTCCAGGGCGAGCTCCGTGCGGGCCGCGCGGCCCTCGGGCCCGGCCGCAGTGAGGTCCGGCACGCTCGCCGCACCGGGCTCCGGCTCAGGGCCGCCGCCCAGGCACGCGTGCGTGAGGCGCAGCAGCTCCGTGCCCCCGTCGGCCTTCACGCGCGCCTCGAAGGCGTGCCCCCGCATGAACGCGAACTGCGACTGCCCGAAGCCCGAGGGCGAGCCGAGCGCCTCGGCGAGCGCCGCCTTGGGCACGCCCGCGCCGTCCAGGAGCGCGCGCCGCCCGCAGCCCGGGTTCGCCGCGAGCGCCGCCAGCGCGCGGGCGTCCAGGGACTGCGGCGGTACGTCAGGTCCGCGCAGCTCCGCGAGCCGGTGTCTGAGCGCTGTCCCCGGTGTCCGCGGCGCGGCCCGCGGGTCTGGCGCCCTTGTTCCCGCGGGGCTTGCCACCCGGCTTGGCGGCGGACTTGCCGCCCGGATCGGTCCCGAGCTTGCGCTGATGGGGAATTCGCTCACCCGCCGAAGTCTGGCATCCGGCACTGACAATCGAGGAGTCAGTGGCGGCTGGGGCGGTGGTGGCTTCCGCGGGGGCCTCGGCGCGCCCCGCAGTGCGTGCGGCGAGCGCGGTCGCGACGACCGGCCGCAACCGGGCCTTGACCCGGGCCGCCCCGCGCTGCACCGGCCGGACGAGCAGCAGGCCGATCCCCATCACGGCCGCGCCCGCGACCGCGTCGAGGAAGTAGTGGTTGGCGGTGCCCATGACGACGATGGTGGTGAGCAGCGGATAGGCGATGGCGATGGCCTTCACCAGGGGCGTGCGGCCGTAGCGCCACAGCACCACACCGCACCACAGCGACCAGCCGACGTGCAGGCTGGGCATCGCCGCGTACTGGTTGGTCATGCCGCCGAGCCCGCGCGGGGCGCTGGCCTGGCCGCCCCACCAGCCCCAGTCGCTGTACTGCGCCATCGTGTCGACGAAGCCGTGCTTGCCGTCGAGGAGGCGCGGCGGGCAGGTCGGCATCAGCGTGAAGCCGATCAGGCCGATGAGCGTGGACACCATCAGCCAGGTGCGGGCGGCGGCGTAGTGCACGGCCTTGCTGCGGAACAGCCAGATCAGCACCAGGGGTGTGACCAGGTAGTGCAGCGAGGCGTACCAGAAGTCCGCCGGAACGCCGATGGAGGTGTGGGCCGTGAACAGCCGGTTGAGCGGATGCTCCAGGTTCAGGTTCAGGGCCTTCTCGACCCGCAGGATGTCCAGGCCGTGGCCCACGGCCGTCGTGACGTCCCCGCGCGCGAGCAGCCGCCCGGCGGAGTAGGCCCCGTACACCAGGAGGATCAGCGGCAGCTCCGTCCACCAGCGCAGGCGGAGTGGGGACGTCAGGCCCTCGGATATGCCGCGGCTGCCGGCGCCCTTTGCCTCGGTCTGCGGCATCCGGTGGGTCCCCCATCTCATTCGCGCTGTTCCCGCTCTGTTCTCGCGGCGTACGGCCGCTGGGTCACTTTACGGCGTACGCGAAGGCCGATGAGCCATCCCCCTGTGCCTCAAAGACGCAGAGATCGCCGCCCGGGTTGCGCTTTCGCGGTGTGAGTGATGATGGAAGGAACGGACAGGTGACTGTCCCTTTTTGTCCTTGCATGTCCCTCTAGAAAGGCTTCTCATGGCACCGCGCATCCTGCTGGCCCGGCACGGACAGACCGAGTGGTCGCTGTCCGGAAAGCACACCGGCAGGACGGACATCCCGCTCCTCGAAGAGGGCAGGCGCGGCGCCAAGCTCCTGGGCCAGCGGCTGCACCGGGCGCCCTACGACGGCCTCCCGGGAGTCGAGGTGCGCACCAGCCCGCTGTCCCGCGCGCGGGAGACGTGCGAGCTCGCCGGGTTCGGCGACCGGGCCGCCGAGTGGGACGCGCTGATGGAGTTCGACTACGGGGCGTACGACGGACTGACCCCCGCCGACATCCAGGCCCTGCGCCCCGGGTGGTTCATCTGGCGGGACGGGGTTCCGGACGGCGAGACGCTGGCGCAGGTGTCCGCGCGCGCCGACGAGGTGGTCGCCTGGGCCCGCGAGGCCGACCGGGACGTCCTCGTGTTCGCCCACGGCCACATCCTGCGCGTCATCGGCGCCCGCTGGCTCGGCTACGACATCGAGTTCGCGTCCCGCATCCGCCTCAACCCGACGTCCCTCTCGGTCCTGGGCTGGGCCTACGGAGAGCCCGCCCTGGAGTCCTGGAACGAGACGGGCCACCTCGCCGGATAAACCGTCGTCCACGCGCGCGTGCGCGATGTCGTCATCCACGCGCGCGTACGCCGTGCCGTCATCCACGCGCGCGTGCCGCGTGCCGCTCCAGGAAGTCCGTCACCTCGGCGGCCCGCCGGTGCGGCAGCAGCAGCCGGGCCGTGGTCGCGAGCATGCACGCGATCCGCGACGACTGCACCTCGTCCAGGAGGGCGAGGACCCGCACGCCCGCCGCCGCGGCCTCGTCCGGGCGGCCCGCGCGGGCCAGGTCGTCGGCGAGCTCCGCGGTGTACAGCGCGATGTTCCGCGTGAACTCCGGCGTCCGCTCCGCCGCCACGCCCGCGGCGCGCTGCGCGTGCCGGGCCGCGCGCTCCCACTGCCCGAGCGCCGACCAGCACTGCGCCTCGAGGCCCGCCAGCTCGGCGTCGCCGTAGAAGGTCATCCACTCCGGGTCGGCCTCGGCCGGGCCGCGGTCGAACAGGGCGTGCGCGCGGGTGAGCGCCTGGCGGCAGCCCGTGCGATCGCCGAGCCCGGCCCAGCCGCCCGCCTCGCGCAGCGCGAGCAGCGAGAGGAACCGGGGCGACTCCAGGTGCCGGGCCGCCCGCGCCGCGGCCTGCGCCGCCCGCACCGCCTCCCGGGGCCGGCCCGCGTCCCTGGCCAGGAACGCCGTGTTGCAGAACGCGTGCGCCTCCAGGGCGGGGTCCCCGGCCATCCGGGCCGTCGCGAGCGCCTCCGCGTAGTGCGAGCGGGCGTCGTCGAAGCGGCCCGAGTCGTGCGCGAGCCAGCCCACGGAGATGGCAAGCTCGCCCGCGCCCGAGTACAGCCGCGCGGACGCCGCCTGCCCGGCCTGCCGGGTGGTGCCCGCGTCGAGCAGGGCGTAGGCGGTGCGCAGCGGGGCGGCCGCCCGCTGGTAGAGGCCGTCGGCGCCGTGCCGGTCGTCGAGCAGGCGGATCTCGCGGACGGCCTCCTCGACGGCGTTCACCTCGTGCTCGTCCGCCGCGCGGAACCGGCGGGGCTCGCGGGCGCGGGCCTCGGCGGCGCCGTCCAGCGGGAGCCCGAAGGACCCCAGGGAGGCGACGGCCACGGTGGCCGTGCCGCTGGTCATGAATGCGCGACGCCGCACGTCGCTCTCCTCGGTGCTGAAGGTGTTGTCGCTGTCACTGGCACGCGGGTACCTCGGGTCGTGGCCGTCATGCGGGCAGCCGGTGGCCGCCCCGCGCGCGTCCCCGGCGGCCCGCGCCCCCCGCCCCCGGACGGCCGCGCGCGGCGCGAAGCCCAGGTCCGTCAGCGTCCGGCCGGGGAACATGTGCAGGAACACCCGTTCGTACGCGTAGTTGGGGCAGCGGATCTCGCCCGCCTCCACGCGGCCGACGTACCGCGCGTCGCAGCTGACCCGCTCGCCGATCTCGCGCGCGGCCCGCCGCACCGCGGCCGCGAACTCGCCCGGGGAGCGCTGCCCGCGCAGCTGCCGGAACGCGACATTCGGACGCGGAGGCGGAGTTGACGATGCCGATGACGACGACGCCATGCCGGATCCTCTCGCTGAAGACCGTGCTGGACCGTGGTACGCCGTCCCGCGCCGTCGGCCACCGGTACGCCGACCGGAGCCGACCGGTGCGGGCTGTTCCGGCTTGTTCCGGCTCGTTCCGGCGGAGCAAGAACGTACTAGCTGTGAACCGGCCACCACGCGGAGTTTGGCTACAAACCGGATATCTCACCCGTGATCTGCCATGAACTGCCATCCTTTGCGGCGGCGTGGCGCCGTAGCCGTTGACACCCCGGCGCGTTGAACCATGCGGAGAGGGAGCGACGCCGCTTCCGCCCTTGCGAGGAGGTTCCCTTGTTGGAATTCGGCATGGAGAACAGCGAATCCGGGGGCGCGCTGACGACGGCCCGGCACTGGCCGAGCCAGGACCGCAGCGCGGGGCCCGGCTGTACGGGCCTTGACGGTTATGAGGACCCCGACGGTCACGAGGAGTGCGATCTCGTGACCGTTCCCGCGCGCCAGGGGCTCGAGGCCGTCGACATTCTGCGCCGGGGGGCGGGGGGCGAGGCCGTGGGGCCCGTCCTGCACGACGGCGGGTGCGACACGCTCGGCTTTCTCGTGCCGCCCGGCACCGCGGACGGGTGGGATCTGCCCGGCAGCGCCTGTACCCAGACCTTCGGGCGTGGAGTCGCCGTGGCCCGGGACCCCGATCCGGTGCCCGCGCCGCCCGTCGCCGGGACGGGGTGGCTCGTGCCGCCGGGGGAAACGGACCCCGTGACCGACCCCGCTGTGCTGCGGGCCGCGCTGGGGGAGGCCGCTCGCATGATCGAGGCCGCGGACAACTGCCGTTGAGGGTGCGGGCGGGGTGCCTGGGCCGGTACAGGGGGCTGCGCCCCTTGCCCCGCCTTTCGCCGCTGCGCGGCTCGTCCTCAAGCGCCGGACGGGCTGATATGGCTCGGCTTGGCGTCGGGGCTGAATACGTCCGGGCGGGCGGGGGCGTAGCCGCCCGGCGATAATGAGCCTGTGGCAAGGAACAGGCGGGGGCAGCAGGCGCGGGAAGCGGTCGTCGAGGAAGTTGACGGAGGGCTTGCCGAGCTGATGCCCGACCGGGAGCGGGCCCGGGGGTGGACCCTCCTTGTCGACGGTGCGCCGCAGTCGCACGTCGATCTTGACGATCCCGCCCACCTCGACTTCGAGTACCAGCGCAGGATCGGCCACATCATCGACCTCGTCGCCCCGCAGGGACGGCCCGTGCAGGTGCTGCACCTCGGCGGTGGCGCCCTCACCCTCGCCCGGTACGTCGCCGCGACCCGGCCCCGCTCCACCCAGCAGGTCGTCGAGCGCGACACCGCCCTCGTCCAACTCGTCCGCCGCGCCCTGCCCCTCGACCCCGGCGCCCGCATCCGCATCCGCGGCACCGACGCCCGCGCAGGCCTCGCGAAGACCCCCGACGGCTGGGCCGACCTCGTCATAGCCGACGTGTTCAGCGGCGCCCGCACCCCCGCCCACCTCACCACCGTGGAATTCCTCGGCGACGTCCGCAGGGCCCTGAAGCCCACCGGCTGGTACGCCGCCAACCTCGCCGACGGCCCGCCCCTCGCCTATCTGCGCGGCCAACTCGCCACCGCCGCCACCGTCTTCCCCGAACTCGCCCTCATCGCCGACCCCGCGGTCCTGCGCGGCAAACGCTTCGGCAACGCCGTGCTCCTCGGCGCCGGACAACCCCTGCCCATCGCCGAACTCACCCGGCGCAGCGCCAGCGACCCGCACCCCGCCCGGGTCGAACACGGGCCCGCGCTCGGCGCCTTCAGCGGCGGCGCGGCCGCCGTCACGGACGCCGGCGCCGTGGCGTCGCCCGCGCCCCCGTCGTCCGTGTTCCGCTAACCCTCGGCGTTCCCCGAGCCGCCCGGCTCAGTACGTGTTGATGTCCACCCGCGGCGCGTGGTCGTGCCACGTACAGAACACCGACACCCGGTCCGCGCCCGACGTGAACTCCACCCGGATCCACGTCGACGCCTTCCACACCTGCATCGACCAACCCGCCGACGGCGACGACGACACCAGCGTCGCGTAGGTGTCGCCGAGGTCGAAGACGACCCGGCCGCCGTCGGTGTTGTAGCCCTTCACGCTGCCCGAGGGGGAGGGGTGGGCGGGCTTCTTCGGAGGCTCGGCCGAGTGGTCCGGGGACGGGCTCCGGGGGTGCTCGGGGCTCTTCGTGGGGTCCGGGCGCTTCGACGTGGACGGGGCGCCGGACTTCGGGGGCCTGCTGCTCGACGTCGGCTCGGGGCGGTGCGTCGACGACGACAGGGGGTCCGCCGCGCGGTCGCCGGACACCAGGGGCAGGGCGCGCGGCGGATCGTACGCCGTGCCCGCCATCACCGTGTGCACGCCCCACCACGACAGCGTGACCGCCGCGCCCGTGGCGAGCGACCACGCGATCGCGTGTACGAGACCTCTGTGCATCGCGGGCCATAGTGCACCACCCGCCGTGCCCAGGACCAGGAGTTGAACCTTCCGCTTGGTCTCCGCGTGCGGTCCGGCGCGCGGCCCCGCACACGTTCAGGACCGGACATCGGACCCAAGTCCGGGCCAAAAGTCCCGCTCGGCACCCGTGTCCCCCGAATGGCGTACGGTGCCGCCCATGGCAAGTGTGCTCGTCGTCGAGGACGACCAGTTCGTACGCTCGGCCCTCATCCGGCATCTCACCGACGCCTCCCACACGGTACGGAGCGTCGGCACCGCCCTGGAGGCGCTGCGCGAGGTCGCCCATATCCGGTTCGACCTGGTCATCCTGGACCTCGGGCTGCCCGACCTGGACGGGGCCGAGGCGCTGAAGATGCTGCGCGGCATCACCGACGTACCCGTGATCATCGCGACCGCGCGCGACGACGAGGCGGAGATCGTGCGGCTCCTCAACGACGGCGCCGACGACTATCTGACCAAGCCGTTCTCCGTCGAGCACCTGTCCGCGCGGATGGCCGCGGTGCTGCGGCGCTCGCGCGGCTCCGGATCCGGCAACGGCGAGGCCACGCCCCGGCCCGTGCTCCAGGTCGGCGGCCTCACCGTCGACCCGCTGCGCCGCCAGGCCCAGTTGGACGGCGCCCGGCTCGACCTGACTCGGCGCGAGTTCGACCTGCTCGCCTTCCTCGCCGGGCGGCCCGGTGTCGTCGTACCGCGCAAGGAACTCCTCGCCGAGGTCTGGCAGCAGAGCTACGGCGACGACCAGACCATCGACGTCCATCTCTCCTGGCTGCGCAGGAAACTGGGCGAAACCGCAGCCAACCCCCGCTATCTGCACACCCTGCGGGGCGTCGGCGTGAAGCTGGAGCCACCGCTGTGATCCGCGCCCGGCGGGCGGGAGCCGCGCCGTGAGGTGGGCGCTCGTGCGGGTGTGCCTGGCCGTCACCACGATGGTCGTGGCCGCGTTCGCCGTCCCGCTGGGCCTCGTCATCCAGGAGATGGCCCGCGACCGTGCCTTCTCCGCCGCCGAACGGCACGCCGCCGGCATGGGCCCGACCCTCTCCATCACCACCGACCGCGCCCAGCTCACCCGGGCCGTCGCCACCTCCGAGGCGGGCGGCGACGGGCGGATGGCCGTGTACGTACCGGCCATCGGCGAGCAGCCGCCGCTCAGGATCGGCGAGCGCCGCGCCGCCGCCCGCGACGTGGCCGCCACCCGGGCGGAGGGGCGGGCCAGGACCGCGGGCGTGCCCGGCGGCTCCGCGCTGCTCCAGCCCTTCGGGCTGAGCTCCGGGGAGATCGCCGTCGTCGAGATCTTCGTGCCGGAGAGCGAGGTCAGCAACGGCGTGGCCACGGCGTGGCTGGTGCTCGCGGGCGTCGGCGTGGCGCTCATCATCGGGTCCGTCGCGGTCGCCGACCGCCTCGGCGTGCGCATGGTCCAGCCCGCCCGGCGGCTCGTCGGCGCCGCGCACGACCTCGGCGAGGGCAAGCTCGGCGCGCGGGTGCCGGAGGACGGGCCGACCGAACTGCGGCTCGCCGCCGTGGCGTTCAACTCCATGGCCGACCAGGTCGTCCAGCTCCTCGCCAACGAGCGGGAACTGGCGGCCGACCTGTCGCACCGCCTGCGGACACCCCTGACCGTGCTGCGCCTCAACGCCGCCTCGCTGGGCGAAGGGCCCGCCGCCGAGCAGACCCGCGTCGCCGTCGAGCGCCTCGAACGCGAGGTCGACACCATCATCCGCACGGCGCGGGACGCGAAGCCGCAGACGGCGGCCGGTGTGCACGTCGGGCCCGGCGCCGGGTGCGACGCCGCCGAGGTGATCCGCGAGCGGATGGGGTTCTGGTCGGCGCTCGCGGAGGACGAGGGGCGCGAGGCTCGGGTCGCGGGGGTGGAGCAGCCGGTGTGGATCCCGGTGGCGCGGGCCGAACTGGTCGCCGCCCTGGACGCGTTGCTCGGCAATGTCTTCCGGCACACGCGGGAGGGGGCGGCGTTCGCCGTGGACGTGCACAGCGGGGAGGACGCGGTGATCGTGCTCGTCTCCGACGCGGGGGACGGGATCGCCGACCCCGGGGCCGCCCTCGCCCGCGGCGGCTCCGGGGCCGCGACCGGCGCGACGGGGTCCACCGGCCTCGGCCTCGACATCGTCCGCCGCCTCGCGGAGTCCACCGGCGGCGATGTGCGCATCGGCCGCTCGGTCCTCGGCGGTACGGAGGTGCGCCTCTGGATCCAGCGGGATCCTCGGCGGTCCCTGGCCGGGGGGCGGCGGCGGGGGAGCGTGCGGCGACGGGGGCGGCGGTCGGCGTCGGTGGGGGGTGGTTCGGGCTGACGGGGGCTTCCCCGGTCCCGCCCCTTCTCCGAAACCGGGGGCTGCGCCCCCTGGACCCCGCTGATCGGCGCTTCGCGCCTCGTCCTCAAACGCCGGACGGGCTAGAACCTTGCCGCACCGGCGAAATATCCAGCCCCTCGTGAGGGTCCCCCTGCTCCTCAAGAGCTTGGGGGAGTTTGAGGAGCGGGGTCTGGGGCGGAGCCCCCCACGCGGCGGAGCCGCAGATCGACACAGCCGGGAAGGGGCGGGATCGGGGAAGAAGCCGACCCAACCTTTCCCCACCCCGATCCCACTCTTAAGCCCGCCCTAAGATCCACCCCCGGACCCGGGGAAGCCCCTTTTGTCGCGCCCACGCGGGGCTAACGTGCGGAGCGGTCCCACCCGCACCCCCCCGGAAAAGGCAGGCGCAGCCATGAGCACCCACCGTCGCAGGGTCACCGGCAGACAGAAGGCGATAGGTGCCGTCGTCACGGCGGCCGTCGTCGGTGGCGGTGCCTTCCTGCTGTCCAGTACGGCCCAGGCGGCCTCCGTCGGCGCCGCGTACACCAAGACCAGCGACTGGTCGGGCGGTTACACCGCGCAGTACGTCGTCAAGAACAGCACAGACAAGGCCCAGGCCGACTGGACGCTGGAGTTCGACCTGCCCGCGGACGCGAAGCTCAGCTCGCTGTGGAACGCCGAGCACAAGGTCGAGGGGCGCCGCGTCACCGTCACCCCGCCCAAGTGGGACAAGGAGCTGGCGCCCGGCGAGTCCCTGACGGTCGGGTTCGTCGTGTCCGGCGCCGCCGACCCGGTCAAGTGTCTGATCAACGGGGCCAAGTGCGCGGCCGACGACGGCGCGGCCCCGCGGCCCTCCGGCCGCCCCACCGAGAAGCCCACCCCGACCTCCACCCCGGGTGAGGGCACCGGCGGCAAGGGCGCCGCCAAGTTCGCCCCCTTCGTCGACACCTCCCTCGCCCCGGCCTACGACCTCCTCGACACCGCCGCGAAGACCGGCGTGAAGGAGTTCAACCTGGCCTTCGTCACCTCGGGCGGCGGCTGCGCACCCCTGTGGGGCGGCAGCACCGCGCTCGGCGACGACAAGGTGGCCGCCCAGATAGGTGATCTGCGCGCCAAGGGCGGCGACGTCCGCGTGTCCTTCGGCGGCGCGGCCGGCTCCGAACTCGGCCTGCGCTGCGACAGCGCGGGCGCGCTCGCCAAGGCCTACGGCAAGGTCATCGACGCGTACAAGCTCACCAAGGTCGATTTCGACATCGAGGGTGCGGCCCTGCCGGACACCGCCGCCAACTCCCGGCGCGCGCAGGCCATCGCCGCCCTCCAGAAGGACCACCCGGGGCTCGACGTCTCCTTCACGCTGCCGGTGATGCCCGAGGGCCTGACCCAGCCCGGCGTCGACCTGCTCGCCGACGCCAAGAAGAACGGCGTGAAGATCTCCGCCGTGAACATCATGGCCATGGACTACGGACCGGCCTACAGCGACGACATGGGCACCTACGCCACCCAGGCGGCGACCGCGACACAGGCGCAGATCAAGGGTGTCCTCGGCCTCTCGGACGCCCAGGCATGGAAGGCCGTCGCGGTCACCCCGATGATCGGCGTGAACGACGTCACCACGGAGGTCTTCAAGGTCGACGACGCCACCCAGTTGGTGAAGTTCGCACAGGACAAGGGCATCGGCTGGCTGTCGATGTGGTCCTCGACGCGCGACAAGGCCTGCGCGGGCGGCAACAACTCGGTGCAGCCGACGTGCTCGTCGATCGCCCAGGACCCCCTGGCGTTCACGAAGGCGTTCGCCGCCTACAAGTAGCCGCCCCCACGGCCGCTTTCCCCAAGAGCCACTGCATCCCCCCACACGCGCCCCGGCCGGACTTTCCCCCCACTCGGCCGGGGCGCACCCCTGCCCCCTGCCCCCCTGCCCGTCCGCCGCCTCACTCCTCGGCCGCGCGCAGCTCCCCGCTCGCCGCCACCTTCGCGTACCAGTGCGCGCTCGACTTCGGCGTCCGCGCCTGCGTCTCGTAGTCGACGTACACCGCTCCGAACCGCTTGCTGTAGCCGTACGCCCACTCGAAGTTGTCCAGGAGCGACCAGAGGAAATAGCCGCGTACGTCGGCGCCCGCGAGGATCGCCTCGTGCAGGGCGGTGAGGTGGCCGTGCAGATAGCGGATCCGGTCGGGGTCGTGGACCTGGCCGCCCGCGCCGGGCTTGTCGTCGTAGGCCGCTCCGTTCTCCGTCACGAAAAGGGGAACCCCGGGGGCCTGAGCGGTGTACTCAAGGAGAAGGTCCTTCAGGCCGGTGGGGTCCACCGGCCAGTCCATGGCGGTGAGTTCACCGGGCGCCCGGTGGAAGGAGACGGAGTCGGCGCCCGGCCAGGGGGAGTGGTCGGCGGCGCCGTGCCCGTCCAGGCGCGGTCCGGCCGCGGGCGGGGCGGCCGACACGACAGCGGGGGAGTAGTAGTTGATGCCGAGGAAGTCCAGCGGCTGCCGGGCGGTGGCCAGGTCCCGGTCGCGCACGAAGGACCAGTCCGTGATCCGCGCGGTGTCGGCGAGCAGATCGTCGTCGTACGTCCCGCGAAGCATCGGCCCGGTGAAGACGCGGTTGGCGAGCGCGTCGATGCGGCGGCGCGCGTCGAGATCCGCGGCGGACGAGGTCAGCGGGCGCACGGCGCTCGGGTTGAGGCAGACGCCGACCCGGGCGCGGGTCGGCAGCGCCGCGCGCAGCGCCCGGGCGCCCAGGCCGTGGGCGAGGTTGAGGTGATGCGCCGCGCGCAGGGCGGCCGCCGGGTCGGTGCGGCCGGGCGCGTGCACACCCGAGCCATAGCCCAGGAAGGCGCTGCACCAGGGCTCGTTGAGGGTCGCCCACAGCTCCACGCGGTCGCCGAGCGCCCCGGCGACGATGCCCGCGTACTCCTCGAAGCGGTAGGCGGTGTCCCGCTCCGGCCAGCCGCCGCCCGCCGGGGAGCCGCTGGGGAAGGCCGACTCCAGCTCCTGGGGCAGGTCCCAGTGGTAGAGCGTGACCATCGGCGTGATGCCGTGCGCGAGCAGCTCGTCGACGAGCGCGCGGTAGAAGTCGAGCCCGCGCTGCACAGCGGGCCCGCGCCCGGTGGGCTGCACCCGCGGCCAGGACACGGAGAAGCGGTACGCGCCGATCCCGAGGTCGGCCATCAGCCGCACGTCGTCGCGCCACCGGTGGAAGTGGTCACAGGCCACGTCCCCGGTGTCCCCGCCGAGCACCTTGCCCGGCGTATGACTGAAGGTGTCCCAGATCGACGGCGTCCTGCCGTCCGCCCGCACCGCCCCTTCGATCTGGTACGCGGCGGTGGCTGCGCCCCACAGAAAGGAGGACGGGAATCGCAGGTTCGCGTGGGTCATGGAAGCGCTCCCATGGGTCGGACGGAAAGGTCGGTGCACGTCGGGCCAGGACGGCGGTGCGGTGAGGGACGGCGGTGCGGGTCACCCCTTCACCGCGCCCTGCATGATGCCGCCCACGATCTGTTTGCCGAACAGGACGAAGGCGATGAGCAGCGGCAGCGTGCCGAGCAGCGCGCCCGCCATGATCACGGACTGGTCGGGGATCTGGCCCCGGCCGAGACCGGCGAGGGCCACCTGCACGGTGGGTTCGCCGCCCTGGGTCAGCGCGATGATGGGCCAGAAGAAGTCGTTCCAGGCCATGACGAAGGTCAGCATGCCGAGGACGGCCATGGCGGGCCGCGCCGCGGGGAACACCACGTGCCAGATCAGCCGCAGACTGCTGGCCCCGTCGACCCGGGCGGCCTCGATCACCTCGGTGGGCAGCGCCTCGATGAGGTACTGCCGCATGAAGAACACCCCGAAGGCGCTCACCAGGGTCGGCAGGATCACCGACTGCAGCTGATCGGTCCAGCCGAACTCGGCCACCATCATGAACAGGGGTACGACACTGAGCTGCGGCGGCACCATCATCGTGCCGATCACCAGGAGCAGCAGCAGCCCCCGGAAGCGGAAGCGCAGCTTGGCGAAGGCGAAGCCCGCGAGGGTGGAGAAGAGCACGGTGCCCACGGTGATGGTGCCCGCCACCACCAGGGTGTTGAGCAGGGCCGTGCCCATATTGGCGTCGGTCCAGGCGATCTCCAGGTTCTTGAAGAGGTTCCCGCCGAACCAGAAGGGCGGGGGTGTCTCGGCGAGCCGCGTGTTGTTGCGGGACGCGGCGATCGCGGTCCACACCAGGGGGAAGAGGGAGCCGATGGTGAACAGGATCAGTACGGCGTAGGCCACCTTGCCGCCGTGCAGTTGGCGCCCGGCGCCACGCTTCTTGACGCGTGTACCGCGTTTCTTGAGGCTTGCCACGTCATCCCCTCACGCGCTTCTGCGGATCCAGCGGCTGATCGCCCAGTTGAGCAGGCCGATCAGGACGAGAATGAGGAACATGGTCCAGGCGATCGCCGAGGACCGGCCCAGGTGCTGGTTGAACCAGCCCTGTTCGTACAGATAGAGGCCGAGCGTCTGGAACTGGTGGTCGGAGCCGCCGGTGGGGCTCGCGCCCTGGCTGAAGAGGAGCGGCTCGCCGAAGAGCTGGGTCGCCCCGATCGTCGACACCACGCAGGTGAACAGGATCGTCGGCCGCAGCGAGGGAATCGTGACGTGCCGGAACTGCTGCCAGCGGCTCGCGCCGTCCAGCGCCGCCGACTCGTACAGATCGTTGGGGATGGCCTGCATCGCCGCGAGATAAATCAGCGCGTTGTAGCCGGTCCACCGCCAGATGACGATGGAGGACACGGCGAACTGCGCGGTCCAGTCGCCGTTCTGCCAGTCCACGGCGTCGACGCCGACGAGCCCGAGCGCCCAGTTGATCATGCCGTGGTCGGTGCGGCTGAACATGAGCACGAAGACGAGCGTCGCCGCGGCCACGGAGGTGGCGTAGGGGGTGAGGATCGCGACGCGGAAGAACATCGAGCCGCGCAGCCGGTAGTGCAGGAGATGGGCGAGGCCGAGGGCCATCAGGAGCTGCGGCACGGTCGAGATGAGGCCGATGGTGAAGGTGTTGCGCAGCGCGTTCCAGAAGAAGTCGTCATCGAGGAGCCGCGAGAAGTTGCGCAGCCCCACCCACTCCATGTCCGTGGGCGTCCCCAGCTCCACCCGGTGCAGCGAGGCCCACCCCGTATAGAGCAGCGGGAAGAGCCCGAAGGCGATGAAGAAGAGGAAGAACGGCGCGATGAGGGCGTAGGGACTCCACTTCATGTCCCAGCGGTAGCGGCGGCTGCGCCGGGCCCGGCGGCGCTCGGCGGCCGGGTCGGCGAGCAGCGCCCCGGCCCGCGCGCGGGGGGCCGCGCCCTCCTCCCCCGTGGAGGGCGCGGCGGTACGGGTGTCGCTCGGGATGTCGGTCACCGGATGATCACTGGTCCAGCGCGTTGTCGATCGTCTTCACTGCCTTGTCCCAGGCCTTGTCGGGAGACGTGCCCTTCTGGTCGACGCCGAGCATCCCGGTGTCGGCCAGGTACTGGGAGATGATCCCGTCCTTGGGGCCGATGGGCTGGACCGGCACGCCCTCGGCGGCCTTGGCGAAGATCTGTCCGACCGGGGCGTCGCCGAAGTAGGGGTTCTTGGCGTCCTTCACCTCGGGCAGGCCGTACGCGGCCTCGGCGCTCGGGAAGCTGGCCCGCTTGTCGAACAGCTTGGCCTGCTGCTTCGGCGCGGTCAGCCAGGCGACGAGCTTGGCGGCCTCCTCCTTGTTCTTGCCCGCCTCGGGCACGGTCAGGAAGGAGCCGCCCCAGTTGCTGGGCTTGGGCGCGGCGGCGACGTCCCACTGGTCCTTGCCCTTGTCGCCCGCCTTGTCCTTGATGTAGCCGAGCATCCAGGGCGGGCAGGTCACGGTGGCGAAGGAGGCGTTGGAGAAGGCCTGGTCCCAACTGGGCTGGAACTGCTGGAGCTTGGCGGTCAGACCGGCCTCGGCGAACTCGGCCGCGAGGTCCCAGCCCTCCTTGACGCCCGCGCTGTCCTTGTACACCAGCTCGCCCTCGGCGTCGTAGAACTTCTCCTTGCCGGAGCCGTGCACGGCGGCCATCACTCCGGTGGCGCCGTCGACGAAGGCGGTGTCCTTGGGCGCCTTCTTCTGGAACCGCTTGCCCGCCTCCAGGTACTTGTTCCAGTCCCCGGCCCAGAGCTTGCCGACCTCCTCGCGGTCCGTGGGCAGCCCGGCCTTCTTGAACAGGTCCTTGCGGTAGCAGATGCCGGTCGGCCCGATGTCGGTGCCGAGGCCGATGGTCTTGCCGTCGTCGGTGGTGCCCTGCTGCCACTTCCAGTCGAGGTAGGCGTTCTTGTCGACGCCGGAGGTCTTGCCGAGGTCCACCAGCTTGCCGGAGTGGGTGCCGGTCAGCTCGGCGATGTTGCCGACCTCGACGGCCTGGATGTCGGAGAGGCCGCTGCCGCTGCTGAGGTGGGTGAGGAGCGCGGGCCAGTAGTTCTCGTTGCGCTGTACGGAGTTCTGCTTGATGTTGATCTCGGGGTTGAGCTTCTCGTACTCGTCGTACAGACCGGCCTCCTGCAGGCCGAAGGCGCCGAACACCCCGACGGTCAGGGTCGTCTTGCCCTTCCCGCCCCCGCCGCCCCCCGAGGAACCGCCGGGCTCGTCCTCGGCTGAGTCCTCCGCGCAGCCGGCGAGCAGTCCGGCGGCGAGAGCGGTGGCGGCCGCGAGGACCACGGCCGTGCGGGACGTTCGAGTCCTGTAGCGCATTGCGTCCTCCTGGTCCCAGACGTACCGACAGCCGGTCAACTCTCGTATGAAATGGGCGAGTTGGTGGGAAATGGCTCGGACGGGACGTGCGGGTCATGTAAGAGCCGGGTAGGGTGGGAGCGCTCCCATGTGTGATGCCTTGAAGGTTCGCGGCTCGCCCGGGGGGTGTCAAGGCACCGGACGCCGGGAGTTGCGGGCCGTCGGCGCCGTCGCTGGTGGTCGTGGCCCTGCTGTTAGATTCGCGTCGTGGGGAGGCACTGATGGGGAGCGGTCAGTCCAGGGGGCGCGGCGGGGCACGGCCCACGCTGGAGGAGGTCGCCGCGCGGGCGGGGGTCGGGCGCGGCACGGTGTCCCGGGTGATCAACGGTTCGCCCCGGGTGAGCGAGCAGACGCGGGCCGCCGTCGAGGAGGCGGTCGCGGAGCTGGGCTATGTCCCGAACACGGCGGCCCGGGCGCTCGCCGCGAACCGTACGGACTCGATCGCCGTGGTCGTCCCCGAGCCGGAGTCCCGGTTCTTCGCCGAGCCGTACTTCTCGGACATCATCCATGGCGTGGGCACCGCGCTCGCGGAGACGGACATGCAGCTCCTGCTGACGTTCGCGGGCGGCGACCGGGAGCGCCGCAGCCTCGCCCAGTATCTGTCGGCGCACCGCGTGGACGGCGTCCTCCTTGTGTCGGTGCACGCCGACGACCCCCTGCCGGACCTGCTCCAGCAGCTCGACATCCCGGCGGTGATCAGCGGCCGCCGCTCGGCCGACGAGCCGCTGGCCTCGGTGGACTCCGACAACTTCGCGGGCGCCCGCGCGGCCGTCGGCCACCTTCTCGACCGGGGCCGCCGCACGATAGCCACGATCACGGGGCGCCTGGACGTGTACGGCGCCCAGCGCCGCCTGGACGGCTACCGCGAGGCCCTCTCCGAGGCGGGCCACCCCGTCGAGGAGGCCCTGATATCCCGCGGCGACTTCACCGAGGACGGCGGCCGCCGCGCCATGACGGAGCTTCTGGCCCGCCGCCCCGACCTGGACGCGGTCTTCGCGGGCTCGGACGTGATGGCGGCGGGCGCCCGCCAGGTCCTGCGCGAGGCGGGCCGCCGCATACCGGACGACGTGGCCCTGGTCGGCTTCGACGACTCGGCCATCGCCCGTCACATGGATCCGCCCCTGACGAGCGTCCGCCAGCCCATCGCCGAGATGGGCCGCACGATGACGGACGTCCTGCTCGCCGAGATCGCCGACACCCGCCCGGCAGCAGCCCGCCGCCTCGCCCGCCGACAGATCGTGCTGCCGACAGAGCTGGTGCGCAGGGCCTCGTCCTGAGGGCCCCGGCGCCGTCCGTGCGGGCCCTGGGCGACACGGTCTGACATGCGCGTTTCACCTCGCGGAGAGATGCTTGACGTATCAGCCCCACGCGCCATCTGGGGGCGCCATGTCAGGTCAGCGGCCTCCTGCCGCGTCACCGCCGAGTCGGTGGGGGCGGCCACCGGGGCCGCCGAGCGGGCCGCTGAGCGGGCCGCCCCAGGGGCAACGTCCTCCGCCGCGTGGGAAGCGGCTCGGGCGGGTGTTTCTCTACGTGGCGCTGATCGCTGTCGTCCTGGTGGCGATCTTGGTGGCGCTGGCGCTCATCCGCGACGGTGGCGATGAGTCGCCTCCCGGACGGGACCCTTCCCAGGAGCAGACCGCCCCGGCGGTGCCGGATGCGCGTGCCGACGTGCGGCTCACCAAGTGCTCGGTGGATCCGAGCACCCGCTGGCCCACCGCTGAATTGCGTATCACCAACCACAGCTCGAAGACGTCCGACTACTCGGTTGAGGTGGAGTTCGTCGCCGCCGACGGTGTACGTATCGCCGAGGGTGTCGCTGTCGCGAGCAACTTGGCGCCGGATCAGGTGGCGAACGAATCCGCGCTCGGGGTTCGTGAGGTGTCAGGGAAGGTCGTCTGCCGGATTACTGATGTGATGCGGTACGCATCGCCCTAGGCCTGGTCGGGCGAGAGCGGCAAACGAATCGGCCCCCAACCCGTTCCCGGGTCAGGGGCCGATCCTTCAGGGTGAGTGACGGGACTTGAACCCGCGGCCACCTGGACCACAACCAGGTGCTCTACCAACTGAGCTACACCCACCACGGGCCGGTCTTTGTCGTTCTTCCGACCGGCCGAGAAAAAGTGTACAGGGTCCGAAGGGGTGCTCGCGCACGCCTTTTCCGGACCCCGTACACGGGGTGCCGCGGAGGGCTAATCCGCAGGCAGGACGTGCTTCGCGGCGATCGACTTGGCGGTGTCGGAGTCCGGCCCGGGCTGCGGGACGAAGATCGCCTCGCGGTAGTAGCGCAGCTCCGCGATGGACTCGCGGATGTCGGCGAGGGCGCGGTGGTTGCCGTTCTTGTCCGGGCTGTTGAAGTACGCCCGGGGGTACCAGCGCCGGGCCAGCTCCTTGATGGAGGAGACGTCGACGATGCGGTAGTGCAGGAAGTCCTCGAGGGTCGGCATGTCCCGCAGCAGGAAGCCGCGGTCCGTGCCGACCGAGTTGCCGCACAGAGGGGCCTTGCGGGGCTCCTTCACGTGCTGGCGGATGTAGGCGAGGACCTGCTCCTCGGCGTCGGCCAGCGTGGTGCCGCCGGCCAGCTCGTCGAGGAGCCCCGAGGTGGTGTGCATCTGCCGCACCACCTCGGGCATGGTCTCCAGGGCCGCGTCCGGCGGGCGGATCACGATGTCCACACCTTCGCCGAGCACGTTCAGTTCCGAGTCGGTGACCAGTGCGGCCACCTCGATAAGTGCGTCATCCGTCAGCGAGAGCCCGGTCATCTCGCAGTCGATCCACACCATGCGATCGTTCATGCGCCCAACCCTACGGCGCGCTCCTCTGACCGGGCAGGGGAGTGCGACCCGGCGCGTACGCGTCGGAGTGCGGCTTGCCCGGATCCATGGGCAAGGACGCCGCGGCCCCGAGCGAGCTGGCGGCGGCCGTGCGCCGGGTCTGGGACGGGACGGGGCCCGGTGCCAGGCCGGGATTTCCGCCCGGCCCCGGCCCTGGTCCGTCCGCGGCGACCACGGAGGGTCCGGCGGACACGGCGGCCGCCGCGGTGGCGGCCGACGGGGCGGAGGGCGCCGAGGCCGACTCCAGGGACCGCTCGTTCTGCGGCCGCCGTGCCCGGTACGCCGCGCGGTAGGCCGCGGGCGAGGAGCCGAGCTGGCGCCGGAAGTGGCCGCGCAGCGCGACCGGCGAGCGGAAGCCGCAGCGTCCGGCGACCTCGTCCACGGAGTAGTCGGAGGTCTCCAGGAGCCGCTGTGCCTGCAGCACCCGCTGGGTGATCAGCCACTGCAGGGGGGGCGCTCCCGGTCAGCGAGCGGAACCGCCGGTCGAAGGTGCGCCTGCTCATATAGGCGCGGGCGGCCAGCGTCTCCACGTCGAACTGCTCGTGAAGGTGTTCGAGCGCCCAGGCGACGACCTCGGCGAGCGGGTCGGCGCCGATCTCCTCCGGCAGCGACCGGTCCAGGTAGCGTTCCTGGCCGCCGGCCCGGCGCGGTGGCACGACCAGCCTGCGGGCGAGCGCGCCCGCCGCCTCATTGCCGTGATCCGTGCGCACGATGTGCAGACAGAGATCAATTCCGGCCGCGGTGCCGGCCGACGTCAGCACATCGCCGTCGTCGACGAACAGCTCGCGCGGGTCGACGTGCACGGACGGGTAGCGCTTGGCCAGCGTCGGCGCGTACATCCAGTGCGTCGTCGCCGGTCGGCCGTCCAGTAAACCGGCCGCGGCCAGGACGAACGCGCCGGTGCACAGGCCGACGATGCGCGCGCCCTCCTCGTGCGCGCGGCGCAGCGCGTCGAGTGCCTCCAGCGGGGGCGGCGATGTGATCGAGCGCCAGGCCGGCACCACGACGGTGCCTGCCCGCGAGATCGCCTCCAGCCCGTGGGGCGCGGTCAGTTCCAGTCCGCCGGTGGTGCGCAGCGGCCCCTCTTCACCGGCGCACACGAGCAGCCGGTATCGGGGTACTCCCGCGTCCTGCCGGTCAATGCCGAACACGGAGAGAGGTATGGAACTCTCGAAAATGGGACCACCGCTGAAGAGCAGCACCGCGACGATCTCCCGACGTCGCCGCCCGGAGAGTTTCCGCGCCGCGGCTTCCTGCACGGCAGTGGAGTCGTGGCTCATGGTGCTAAGCCCCCCTCGGTCGTCGCGGCTCCCTGTTCTTGACGTGCTTTCTGGGCCTGTCGCTCCTGCACGTTTCCCCTCGGTCCTCCACCAGTCCCCCGCCGTACTACAGTCAAGATCGAATCTACTGCGTCATGTGACGCCGCTGTGACCAGTTCAGCACCCGGCGCATTGTCGACATGGCAACTTGGCGTGAAGCATTCGATCACGAAGCGTCGCACTCACGGGCCGCGCAGGGAAGTGCGCCTTGTGCCAGTGGCCGGTCAACGTAGGGTGCAGAGGCCTTCCCCGCTCCTTTCACCCCTGGTGAGACGTGCGTTGACCCCCCGTTCCGCCAGGGAATGCCGACGGCTGGGAAGTTGGCTGAAAACATACGGGGGAGTGCGTGGGAATCAGTCAGTCCACCGGCGCGTCCGGCCCCGGACGGCGCCCGCCCCGGTGCGCCCCCGGCGCCTGTCGCTGACGCCGTCCGCGGGTGGCCGCGCCCCGCTGCGCCCGGGCCCGCGCCGCCCCGCGCTCGGACTGCTGCAGAAGCACCCGGCACACCCCGGTCACGGCGGCCAGCCCCAGGGCCGCCCCGCCCGCGCCGGCCAGCGAGGTCCCGTACCCGACCAGGACCACCGGGACCAGGACGCAGGAGAAAGCCGCCCAGCGCACCACGTCGCTCGCCGATTCCTGCGGGGCGGGCGCCGGGGTCCTCGCGGGGCGGGGCGCCGGGACCGAGGGGGCCCGGCGCTCGCGCGCCCCCTCGGGTGCGCGGCGGCGGGTGGTGGCTGCGACGACCGGGGCTGCGGTGGACGGTCCTGGCACGGCGTGCTCCCTGCGGCTGTGGTTTCGCACGGTGTGGCGGTGGCGGCGGATGTCTCCGAAAGAGTGGTTTCACGGGTTCAACGCGCGGCCGACCGGCCGGTCACTGGCCTGAAGGGACCGCGCGCGCGAACCGGGCGCAAACCGCCTGTACGGGGCAGCCGCCATTGCCATCCGAGCCGGGCTCATGCATGCTCCGGTGAACGCCGTGAGGCCTCCCTGAGGCCTTGGGCGGGCCTTGTGCGGGCCCGCGGCGGCGCCCCGGGGCCAGGCCCGGGCGGGTCCCCGAGGGGGTCCGGACGAGGCTCGTCGAGAGCTGGGCAGGAGAGGAGTGCGGCCGTACCCTTGGGGGTAAGGGGTTGGGAAGATGATTCCCGGACACACGTCCGGTGATGTGCGTCGTCACAGTGCCCGACCTGCGGTGACCCGCACACGTCCGAACCTGCTCGTACTTGTTTGTGCCGCCCTGTCCCCTACCGCGCACGCAGATCGCGCACCCGAAAAGCCGACCCTCCCACAGAGGACTCCTTCGCCGAGACACCGATGGCCGGTCACGAATTCTCCGAACCCGCGAACCGCAAGCGGCAGGTCGCCGATCCGAGCGCGACCCCCCAGGCGGCGGAAGAACCACGTCACTCCTGCGATCCCGCCTTCCGGCACGGTGTCGTCGTCGGCTTCGACGGCTCGACATCCAGCGAGCGGGCCCTCGCCTACGCGATCGGGATGGCACACCGATCCGGCTCCGGCCTGATCATCGTCCATGTCGCCAACCGGCTGCCCACCACCGTCTGGGCGGGCTGCGAGCCCCCGGTCTTCGTCGACGTCCCCGACCACCGCACCGAAGTCCTCGGCCTCGAACTGGCCTGCGCCGAGTATCTGTCGGAGGTGCCCTGGATCCTGGTCGAGCGCGGCGGCGACATCTGCCACGAACTCGAAGAGGTCGGCCGGGAGTACTCCGCGGACGCCATCGTCGTCGGCTCGACGCACGGGATCGTGGGGCGCATCTTCGGGTCCGTCGCGGGCCGTCTCGCGCGCCGTGCGCAACGGCCCGTCGTCGTGATCCCCTAGCTGCGCAACTCCCCTTCGCCCCAGGTGGGATGAGGGGCGCGGGGCGGCGGCCGCGCATCGGCGACGCATAAATCTACTCGCGCGTAGAGGTGGGTTGTTCCCTTGTGAAGGGTACATACCGCTTGTTGGGGCAGAACCACGGCCCAGTGCCCGTGCGGCGGCGTCCGGCGGCCCATGCCGGCGCGCGCGGCGTATGCCCTGCAGGTCGGGGGGTGACGGCCGCCGGCTGAGCAGGCGCGGGCCGGGGTAATGGGCGACCCCGGTCCCTCGAAGAACGGTCCCCTGTGCGCTTGGTGGCACACACAGGGGACCGTTCGCCCCTTTGCGGCTAAACCGCCGCCGCTCTCGCGGACCTGGTTGCTCGCCGTGGGGGTTGCTCAATTTTCGCTGCCGTGATCAGTGGCAGGACTACTCCACCGTGACCGACTTCGCCAAGTTGCGCGGCTTGTCGATGTCCCGGCCCAGGGCCAGGGCCGTGTGGTAGGCGAAGAGCTGGAGCGGGATGCCCATCAGGATCGGGTCGAGCTCGTCCTCGTTCTTCGGGACGATGATCGTGTGGTCGGCCTTCTCCTGCTCCCGGTGGGCGACCGCGAGGATCTTGCCGCTGCGGGCCTTGATCTCCTCCAGGGCGGCGCGGTTCTTCTCCAGGAGGTCGTCGTCGGGGACGATCGCGACGGTCGGCAGGGCGGGCTCGATGAGGGCGAGCGGGCCGTGCTTCAGCTCGGAGGCGGGGTAGGCCTCGGCGTGGATGTAGGAGACCTCCTTGAGCTTCAGGGAGGCCTCGCGGGCCACCGGGTAGCCGCGTACGCGCCCGATGAAGAGCATCGACTTGGCCTCGGCGAACTCCTGCGCCAGCTTCTTGATCTCGTCCTCGCGCTCCAGCATCTGCTCGATCTGCGCGGGCAGTTGCCGCAGGCCCGCGATGATCCGCTTGCCGTCGGAGACCGACAGGTCGCGGATGCGGCCCAGGTGCAGGGCGAGCAGCCCGAAGGCGACGGTGGTGTTGGTGAAGCACTTGGTGGAGACGACGCAGACCTCCGGGCCCGCGTGCACGTACACACCCGCGTCCGCCTCGCGCGCGATGGCGGAGCCGACGACGTTGACGACGCCGAAGACGCGGGCGCCCTTGCGCTTGAGCTCCTGCACGGCCGCGAGCACGTCGTAGGTCTCGCCGGACTGGGAGACGGCCACGTACAGGGTGTCGGGGTCGACGACCGCGTTGCGGTAGCGGAACTCGGAGGCGGGCTCGGCGTCGGCGGGGATGCGGGCCAGCTCCTCGATCATCTGGGCGCCGATCATGCCCGCGTGGTACGAGGTGCCGCAGCCGAGGATCTTGACGCGGCGCACCTTGCGGGCGTCGTGCGCGTCCAGGTTCAGGCCGCCGAGGTGCACGGTGGAGAAGCGGTCGTCGATGCGGCCGCGCAGCACGCGGTCCACGGCGTCGGCCTGCTCGAAGATCTCCTTGTGCATGTACGTGTCGTGGCCGCCCATGTCGTACGACTCGGCCTCCCACTCCACGGTGGTCGGCTCGGCCGAGGTGCGCGAGCCCTCGGTGGTGTACGTGCGGTAGTCGTCGGCCTTGATGGTGGCCATCTCGCCGTCGTCGAGAGTGACGACCTGGCGGGTGTGCGAGACCAGGGCGGCGACGTCGGAGGCGACGAACATCTCCTTCTCGCCGATGCCGAGGACGACGGGCGAGCCGTTGCGGGCGACCACGATGCGGTCGTTGAAGTCGGCGTGCAGGACGGCGATGCCGTAGGTGCCCTCGATGTGGCGCAGCGCCTCGCGGACCCGGTCCTCCAGCTTCGCGGCGTCGGAGCGGGCGATCAGGTGGGTGATCACCTCGGTGTCCGTCTCGGAGCGGAACTCGACGCCCTCGGCGATCAGCTTGGCGCGCAGCTCGGAGGCGTTGTCGATGATGCCGTTGTGGACGACGGCGACCTTGTTCTCGCCGTCCAGGTGGGGGTGGGCGTTCTCGTCGGAGGGGGCGCCGTGGGTGGCCCAGCGGGTGTGGGCGATGCCGGTGGTGCCGGTGAAGCGCTTGGGGACGCGGGCCTCCAGGTCGCGGACGCGGCCCTTGGCCTTGACCATCTTCAGACCGGTGGCCTTCGGGCTGGTGATCACGACGCCCGCGGAGTCGTAGCCGCGGTACTCCAGGCGCTGCAGGCCTTCCAGGAGGAGCGGAGCGACGTCACGCTTACCGATGTATCCGACAATTCCGCACATAAAGGGTCCCCTCGGGTTGGGCGGTTCGTACGTGGAGCGGACGGGTCTAGCCGTAGACCATGCGGCGCAGCTGCCGAAGCGTGAGCTCCGGCGGCGCGACCGCGCGGTACCGCAGGTCCGCCGCGATCCGCTCGAAGATCTCCGCGTTCACCAGGCCCTGACCCTGGAGTTCGCGGTGGCGGCGGCGGACGAACTGTTCGGCCGTCTCGTCGAAGTAGGCGAGCACGTCCTGGATCACCCGCAGGGCCTCACCGCGCTGGAGCGAGGAGGACCGGGTCAGGTGATCGACAAGTTCTTCGTGCACTCGTTGATCCTGGGGTACGAAGGGAGCTTTCGCAAGAATCCTGCCCGATATCGGGCAGGAGTAGCTTGGTCTGTACTTTTATCGGGCCCTGAAGGCCTTCACATCCGCTTCAGCACCGCCTGCTTG
Source organism: Streptomyces sp. NPDC040610 (assembly GCF_055594065.1). Classification (NCBI taxonomy): domain Bacteria; kingdom Bacillati; phylum Actinomycetota; class Actinomycetes; order Kitasatosporales; family Streptomycetaceae; genus Streptomyces; species Streptomyces sp. NPDC040610. Next base: position 350,589 of record NZ_JBVIXA010000004.1, read on the forward strand.
GCCGCCGCGAACTCCTCGTCCGTCAGGACCCCGCTCCGGTGCAGCTCGCCCAGCTCTCGCAGGCGCCGCAGCAGCGCGTCATGGCCGTCCTCGGCCGGGGCGGCGGGCAGCGCGGCCACCGCGTCGGCCGAGGCGGCCGCGGCATCCTGGGCGAGCGCCGCCTTCGCGGGCGCGGCCGGGTGCGGCAGGCGGGCCTGCACGGCCGCCGCGACCAGCGCCATCAGCGGGTCCTTCTTGAAGCCCCACAGCTCCACCGAGTTCGGGTCGTACTTCGGCGGGGCCTTGGTGGGGGAGTTGCGCACCGTGAACCGCAGATAGCCGTTCTCCAGGCCGATGGCGGGCTGCCACTCCACGGCGGCCACGTCGGCCAGGGCGATGGAGCGGGTGCCGGAGGCCGCCTTGGCCTCCTCCGTCTTCCAGTTCCACTCCAGGCGGACGTTCTCCCCGTCGAAGCTCACCGTGGCGTCGCCCGCGGCGACCTGCAGCGGCACCGAGGGGCCCGGCAGCAGATAGCCCTCGCAGCCCTTCGCCGGGACCTGCTCCAGGAGCAGCGCGTTGCGCACCTCGTCGACCACGTACTCCGCGACGCCGTACCGGTCCGGCTCCACCGTCAGCTGGTACGGGTCGGAGGCGTCGGCGAGCTTGCCGCCCGTCGCCTGGAGCAGCGGGTCCGCGCCGTCGCGCAGCCGCAGCCGCAACCGGCCGTTCTTCTTGCCCTGTTCGAAGGCGATGCCCGCCAACGCCGCCAGGGGCAGCGTGAGTTCGCCGAGGGTCTTGCGCAGCAGCGAGACGGCTTTGTCGCGGCCGGGCACGAGCCGCAGCGTCTCTCCGTCGAAGGTCCAGGTCCCGTCGCGCTGGATGATTTCCGCCATGCCCCGATTCTCGCACCGCAGGCCAGGGCGGGTGGTCTACACCTTGACCAGGTCTGGGGTGCGCGGTACGCATGGTGACGGTTCGACTGCGTCACATCCGCGTTGCCCGGCGAAGGGACCCGCTTGTGAGACAGCACCGCAGAACTGCCTGTGTCATCGGATCGTTCCTGCTGATCGCCGCCGCCGGTACGGCGTCGTCGGCGGCCACCTCGGGATCGGACGCCCCCGGCCCCGCCACCGCCCGTGCCGAGCCCATCCCGCTGGGCCGGATCGTGCCGGTGCCCATGAAGGCCGAACCGGGCGGACCCGGCTTCGAGATCACGGCCAAGACCCGCATCCGCGTGGGCGACCGCCCCGAGGAGCGCCGCGTCGGCGAGTACCTCGCGGGCATCCTGCGCCCCTCCACCGGCTACCGGCTCCCCGTCACCGACCGCGCGGGCGGCGACGCCATCCGGCTGCGCCTCAGCGCCGAGCCGGAGAACAAGGCCCTCGGGAACGAGGGCTACCGCGTGATCTCCGAGCGCGGCTCCCTCACCATCACGTCCTGGTCGCCCACCGGACTGCTCCACGGCGTGCAGACCGTGCGGCAGCAACTGCCCGTCGCCGTCGAGAAGAAGACCAAGCAGCCGGGACCGTGGCGGATCGCGGGCGGCACCATCAAGGACAAGCCGCGCTTCGCCTACCGCGGTTCGATGCTGGACGTGTCCCGGCACTTCTTCCCCGTCGAGCACGTGAAGCGCTACATCGACCAGTTGGCGCTCTACAAGATGAACAAGCTGCATCTGCACCTGAGCGACGACCAGGGCTGGCGCATCGCCGTCGACTCCTGGCCGCGCCTCGCCACCTACGGCGGATCCACACAGGTCGGCGGCGGCCCCGGCGGCTACTACACCAAGGACCAGTACAAGGACATCGTCGCCTACGCCGCGTCCCGAGGGCTCCAGGTGATCCCGGAGATCGACATGCCGGGCCACACCAACGCGGCCCTCGCCTCGTACGCCGAACTGAACTGCGACGGCGTCGCGCCGCCGCTGTACACCGGCACGAACGTCGGCTTCAGCTCGCTGTGCGTGAAGAAGGACGTGACGTACGAGTTCGTGGACGACGTCGTCCGGGAGCTGGCGGCGCTCACGCCCGGCGGGACCGTGCACATCGGCGGTGACGAGGCGCACTCCACGAGCCACGAGGACTTCGTGACGTTCATGGACAAGGTGCAGCCCGTCGTCACCAAGTACGGCAAGAGCGTGATGGGCTGGCACCAACTGGCGGGCGCCAACCCGGTCAAGGGCGCCGTCGCCCAGTACTGGGGCTACGACCGCACCGGCCAGGCCGAGCGCGACCAGGTCGTGAACGCGGCGAAGAACGGCACCAAGCTGGTGATCTCCCCGGCCGACCGCGCCTACCTCGACATGAAGTACCACAAGGACACCCCGCTCGGGCTGTCCTGGGCCGGCTACGTCGAGGTGCAGCGCTCCTACGACTGGGACCCCGGCACGTATCTGCAAGGGGCCCCGGCGGACTCGGTGCTCGGCGTCGAGGCGCCGCTGTGGACGGAGACCCTGTCCACGCCCGCGCAACTGGACTTCATGGCGTTCCCGCGCCTGCCCGGCATCGCCGAGCTCGGCTGGTCGCCCGCGTCCACGCACGACTGGGACACCTACAAGTCCCGGCTCGCCGAGCAGGCCCCGCGCTGGGACGCGCTCGGCATCGGCTACTACAAGTCACCGCAGGTTCCCTGGCCCACGCGGTAGAACCGGACACGGCTGAGCGGGGCTCCGCGGGACCGTCCGCGGAGCCCCGCCCGGTCTAGGCGATCGGGTTCTTCAGGGTCCCGATCAGCTGGAGGGCGCCCGCCGGGTCGGCGAGGTCCAGCATCTGCTCGTTGTCGCGCAGCTGGAGCCGGTTCAGGCAGGACAGCGCGAACTCGGGCGCGAACATGTCGTACTGCCGGAACTTGTCGGCCAGTTCGGGCATCGAGTGCTGGTAGTCGCGGACGCACTCGGCGACCGTGCGCCAGAAGACGTCCTCGTCGATGCGGCCCTCGGAGACGAGGCTCGCGGACAGGAAGCGGAAGAAGCAGTCGAAGACGTCCGTGAGGATCGACAGGAGTTTGCGGTCCTCGGGCACGTCGACGCGGATCCGCTCGACCTCGGGCGGCAGGACCGCCGTCGGGTCCATCACGGCGATCTCCTCGGCGATGTCCTTGAACAGGACCCGGTCGACGACACCGTCCTTCAAGACCATGATCACGTTCTCGCCGTGCGGCATGAACACCAGGTCGTAGGCGTAGAAGCAGTGGAGCAGCGGCGTCAGATAGGCGCGCAGATAGCGGCGCAGCCACTCGGCGGGCGCCAGGCCCGAGCGCTCCATGAGGGCGCCCGCGAAGGAGGCCCCGTCGCGGTCGGTGTGCAGCAGCGACGCCATGGTGGCGAGCCGCTCGCCGTCCTTCAGGGTCGGCACGGGGCTCTCGCGCCACAGCGCGGCGAGCATTTTGCGGTACGGCGAGTAGCGGTCGGTGGCGGCCTCGTACTCCAGGTGCCGGTAGCCCACGGCAGCGCGCTCGCGGATGATGCCGAGGCCGGTGGAGCGCAGGACCTCGTCGGAGGCGACGAGGGCGTGCAGCCAGTCGTTGATGGCCGGGGTCGCCTTCATGTACGCGGCCGAGAGCCCGCGCATGAAGCCCATGTTGATGACGGAGAGGGCCGTCTTCACATAGTGCTTGGCCGGAGCGGAGGCGTTGAAGAACGTCCGGATCGACTGCTGGGCCAGATACTCGTCGTCGCCCTCGCCCAGGCACACCAGACGCCGGTCGGCGACCTCGGCGGCGAAGGTCACGGAGAGCTTGTTCCACCACTGCCAGGGGTGGGCCGGGATGAGGAGGTAGTCGGCCGGGTCGAGGCCCTGGGCGCGCAGCACGGCGTCGAACCGGTCCAGGGTCTCCCGGCCCAGCTCGGCGCGGAGGAACGACTCGTACTCCAGGCCCTCGCCCGCGGTGAACGCGGCCCGGTCGCGCCGCGCCGCCAGCCAGATCAGCCGGACGGGGCTCGCGGTCTCGGGGGCGTACGAGAGGTACTCGTGCACGCCGAAGCCGAGCCGTCCGTTGTTCGCGACGAAGCAGGGGTGGCCCTCGGTCATGCCGGTCTCGATCTCCTGGAAACCGGCGGTGGCCAGCTCGGCGGCGGAGACGCGGGGCTTGGTGAGTTTGAAGCAGGTGCCGGAGAGGGTGGAGGAGATCTCCTCCAGGTACACCGGCAGGACCTGGTCGCTCAGGCCGAGGGCGCCGCGCAGTTCGGTGAAGAACTCCAGGGCGTTCAGGGGGAGTTCGGCGCCGTCGCGGTGGCGGGTGATCGAGGAGGCGTCGATGCCCCAGTGGTCGAGGGCGAAGACGCGCGCGGCGAAGCGGTAGCGGGTCAGGCCGTCGTCGCTGCGCACGACGTACCGGCCCGCGCCCAGTTCCTCGGGGGCGAGCAGCCGCTCGTGCGCGAACTCGGCGAGGGCTTTGCGGATGAGGAGCCGGTTGGCCTCGGCCCAGCGCTCGGGGTTCAGATGGTCCACGGCCTCGGCCTGGGGGGAGAGGCGCGTCAGGGGTGCGGTGGGCGTCAGGGTCATGTCCGTGCTCCAGAAACTGCGGTGGGGCGTGCTGCTACGGCGTGGCGCACCACGGCCGCCTCGTAACTCTCGCGGGTGCAGAAGCTGAGCAGCGCCCGCTTCTCCGGCTTGTCGATCTCGCGCTCCGGCACGAAGCCGACCTCCTCGTTGAGGCGGTGCACGGCCGTGTTCGTGACGTCGGGTTCGACGACGACGCGGTGGGTGCGCGGGTCGGCGAACAGGTGCTCCATCACCGTGGAGATGACGGCGCGGGTGAAGCCGTGCACCGGCCGGTCGGTGGGGGCGACCAGGAAGTGCATGCCGACGTCGCCGGGCTCGGGCTCGTACAGGCCGACCAGCTCGATGTAGCGGGGGTCGTAGCGCTCCATCAGGAACGCGGGCTCCCCGTCGTGCAGGCCGACGAACGCGTCGTGGTGCTCGGAGGCGGCGATGCCCATGTACTCGCGCTCCACGTCCTGCAGTTTCGCGCCCTGGAGCAGCCAGAAGGCCGACTTGGGGTGGGTGACCCAGGAGTGGACCAGCTCGGCGTCCTCGAACGGGTCGAGGGGGCGCATGGTGAGGGTGCCGACGCCGCGTTCCCGGCTCGGCCTGCGTCTCATGCCGCTCGTGCCGCTCGTCCTGCCCGTTCCTTGCATCCAGCTCATACGGCGAACTCCTGGAAGGCGATGGACTTCTCGACCGGGTAGACCTCGCGGCCGAGCAGCTCACGGATGATGTACGCGTTGCGGTACGGGCCCATGCCGAGGTCGGGGCTGGTCATGGAGTGGGTGTGGACGGCGGCGTTCTGGAGGAACACACCGCGGCCGGTGGCGTCCACGGAGTAGTTGCGGGCCACGTCGAAGCGGCCGTGGCCGTCGAAGCGCAGGTGGTCGCGCAGCGGCTCCAGGAAGGCGGGGACGGCGTAGCGGTAGCCGGTGGCGAGGATCAGGCCCTCCGTCGTCATCTCGAAGTCCTTGCCCTGCTCCTCCTGGCGCAGGCCGAGGGTGTAGACGCCGCCCGTGTGCCGGGCCTTTCGCAGGCTCGTGTTGGTGAGCAGCCGGGTGGGCACGGGCCCGTCGAGGTTCTTCTGGTACAGCAGGTCGAAGATGGCGTCGATCAGCTCCCCGTCGATGCCCTTGAACAGGTTCTTCTGCTCGCTCTCCAGGCGGTAGCGGGTGTCCTCGGGCAGCGCGTGGAAGTAGTCGATGTACTCCGGAGAGGTCATCTCCAGCGTCAGTTTCGTGTACTCCAGCGGGAAGAAGCGCGGCGAGCGGGTCACCCAGTTGAGGCGGTAGCCGTGGGTGTCCATGTCGGCGAGCAGGTCGTAGTAGATCTCGGCGGCGCTCTGGCCGCTGCCGACGACGGTGAGGGAGTTCTTCTTCTGCAGCTCCTCCTTGTGCTCCAGATAGCGGGAGTTGTGCAGGAAGTCGCCGCCGAGGCCCTCGCACGCCGCCGGTATGTGGGGCGGGGTGCCGGTGCCGAGGACGAGGTGGCGGGCGCGCAGGGTGGCGCCGGAGCCGGTCGTCACGTCGTAGACGCCGTTGTCGTACGACACCCGGGTCACGGTCGTGCCGAAGCGGACGGAGGAGAGTTTCCCGGCGGCCCAGCGGCAGTAGTCGTTGTACTCCCGGCGCAGCGGATAGAAGTTCTCGCGGATGTAGAAGGAGTACAGACGACCCGATTCCTTCAGGAAGTTCAGGAAGGAGTACGGGGACGTGGGGTCGGCGAGCGTCACCAGGTCCGACATGAACGGAGTCTGCAGATGGGCGCCGTCCAGGAACATGCCCGAGTGCCACTCGAAGTCCGGCTTGGACTCCAGGAACAGGCCGTTCAGGTCGTCCAGGGGCTCGGTGAGACAGGCGAGGCCGAGGTTGAAGGGCCCGAGGCCGATGCCGATGAAGTCGTACGTCGTGTCCGGCGCCGTGGCCGTCGGGGTCTGCGGCCGCGCGTCGTGGCGGTCAGCTGGCGCGGTCAAGGTTCTCTCCCAGGTACTGCTCGGCGTGGCCGGCTATCAGGTCGAGGACGGCGGCGATGTCGGCGGCCGTGGTCTCGGGGTTGAGCAGGGTGAACTTCAGGTACTGGCGGTCGCCCACCTTGGTGCCCGCGACCACGGCGGCACCGGAGGTGAACAGGGCCTTGCGGGCGTAGAGGTTGGCGCGGTCGATGGACGCCGGGTCGCAGATCGCCGCCGGGATGTAGCGGAAGACGAGCGTGGAGAGGCTCGGCTGGACGACGACGTCGTAGCGCGGGTCGGCGGCGAGCAGGTCGAAGCCCTCGGCCGCCAGGTCGCAGACCTCGTCGAAGAGGTCGCCGATGGCGTCGGCGCCCATCACGCGCAGCGTCATCCACAGTTTCAGGGCGTCGAAGCGGCGGGTCGTCTGCAGGGACTTGTCGACCTGGTTGGGGATGCGCTCCTGCACCGCGCGCCGCGGGTTCAGATACTCGGCGTGGTACGTGGCGTGCCGCAGCGTCACCGCGTCCCGGACCAGGAGCGCGGACGAACTGACCGGCTGGAAGAACGACTTGTGGTAGTCGACCGTGACGGAGTCGGCGCGCTCGATGCCGTCGAGCAGGTCGCGGCGGGTGCGCGAGGCGAGCAGACCGCAGCCGTAGGCGGCGTCGACGTGCAGCCACGTCTCGTACTGCGCGCAGAGGTCGGCGATCTGCGGCAGCGGGTCGATGGAGCCGAAGTCGGTGGTGCCCGCGGTCGCGACGACGGCCATGGGGACCAGGCCCTCGCGGTCGAGGCGGGCCAGCTCGCGGGCGAGCGCCACGGTCTGCATGCGCTTGTCGCGGTCGGTGGGGATCACCACGACGGCGTCCTGGCCGAGGCCGAGCATCTTCGCGGCCTTCTGGACGCTGAAGTGGCCGACCTCGGAGGCGAGGATGCGCAGCCGGTCGGGGGATTCCGCCTTGGCCTCCTCGCGGGCGAGGAGCAGCGCCTGCAGGTTGGACTGGGTGCCGCCGGAGGTGAACACGCCGTCGGCGGCGGGCCCGAGGCCGATGCGCTCGGCGGTCCAGTCGATCAGGCGGCGCTCGATGAGGGTGCCGCCCGCGGACTGGTCCCAGGTGTCCAGGGACGAGTTCACGGCGGTCAGGACGGCCTCGCCGAGCACGGCCGGGATGACGACCGGGCAGTTGAGGTGGGCCAGGTAGCGGGGGTGGTGGAAGTAGACGGCGTCGCGCAGGTACAGCTCGTCCAGCTCGTCGAGGGCGGCGCCGGTGTCGTGCAGCGGGGTGTCGAGGTCGACGGCCTCGACGCGGGGGGTGAGCGCGTCCGCGGAGACGCCGGTGAACGGGCGGGAGGTGGTGGCGATTCTGGCCGCCACCCGCTCGACTCCTTCGGTCACGGAGGCGCGGTACCGCTCCGTGGTGGTGTCATTGAGCAGGTGCGAGCGCATGAACTGTCCTCCAGGTGAGGGGACTTGGTCGCGCCCCCGGGACAGGGCACAGCAGGGAGGGCCGAGGGCGCGACATGGAACTTAGGGTAGCCTAACCTAAGTTCATCGCGACAGGGTCCTGGGGTCCCTTCCGTCCCACAAGTCACCGGGATATTCACGAGTCGTCCATAAACTCGCAGGTCACAGGGGTACTCACACAAAGAGCCGCCCGCCTGCGGAAGCAGACGGGCGGCTCCGGGGTCGGCGCCCGGCTAGGAGACCTTCTTGGCCTTCTCGATGGCCTTGGCCAGGTCCTCAAGGATCGGTGCGCACTTGGCGTACGAGAAGATCGGCTCGGTGACGCGCGGGATGACCTGCCCGGCCTTGACGGCGGGCAGCTTGCCCCAGGTGGGCTTCTGCTTCGCCAGGTCCGCGGGCTGCAGGGCCGACGTGCGGTTGTCCATCATGATCACGTCGGCCTCGTACTGGTCGACGTTCTCCCAGGACAGGTTCTCGAACCAGCCACCGCTCTCCTTCTTGGCCTTCTCCGGCGGCTCGACGATGTTCACGCCGAGCGCCTTGAAGTACTCCAGGTCGGCGGAGAGGTCGGAGCCGGAGACGTAGAAGATCTCCGCGCTCGCCGAGCCGATCAGGACCTTGATCTCCGGGCGGGACTTCGCGGCCTTGCGCAGCCGCTCCGCCGCGGCCTCGAAGCGCTTCTTCGCCGTGACGACCTTGTCGGACTTCACGTCCGCGCCGAGCGACTCGGCGAGGGCGAGGATGCGCTCCAGGGGCTTGGTCATCTGCCGGTCGTAGACGGAGACGCCGACGCTCGGGGCGAGCCCCAGGATCTTGTCCTTGGACTGCTCGGGGACGTACCAGAGGGTGCCCTTGTCGTCGAACATCGTGGAGATCAGGACGTCGGGCTGGAGGCCCACGTACTTCTCGATGTTGAACTGGTCCCAGGCGTTGCCGAGGATGGTCACCTTGCTGATGTCCATGTCGCCGGCCTGGACGTCCGGCTTGCCGTCCTTGGTCCTGGTCGGGCCGAAAACACCCTTGACCTCGACGCCGTAGTCGTACAGAGCGGCCGCGACGCCGGTGAACGCCACGATGTTCGCGGGCGTCGCGTCCGCCTTGGCCGTCTCGCCGCGGTCGTCCTTGAAGGACCAGGGGCCGCCGTCCTTGGTGCCGCTGCCCGAGCCGCCGCTCTTGTCCTTCTTGTCGTCCCCGCAGGCGGCGAGGACGGCGGTGAGCCCGAGGGCGCCGCCCGCGGCGAGGATGCCGCGGCGCGAGGGCGTGCGGAGGCTGTGCGACATGAGGTCTCTGCTTTCGTACGGGGCACTGGCCGGAAGTGGTGCTTAGGTTAACCTAACCTTGCTTCCGGTCCAGCGGCCCCCCGCCCCGGTCGGCGGCCCCTCCCGCCTCAGCTGGTGAGGCCGAGCTCCCGGGCGATCAGCATGCGCTGCACCTCGCTCGTGCCCTCGCCGATCTCCAGGATCTTGGAGTCCCGCCACATCCGCGCCACCGGGTACTCGTTCATGAAGCCGTACCCGCCGTGGATCTGCGTGGCCTCGCGCGCGTTGTCGACGGCGACCGTCGACGAGTACAGCTTCGCCAGCGCCGCCTCCTTCTTGAACGGCTCCCCGGAGACGAGCCGCGAGGCCGCGTCGCGCCAGGCGAGCCGCGCCGTGTGCGCCTTCATCTCCATGTCGGCGATCTTGAACTGGATGGCCTGGTTGGAGCCGATCGGCCGCCCGAACGCGTGCCGCTCCTTGGCGTACTTCACCGACTCGTCGACACAGCCCTGCGCGAGCCCCGTGCCGAGCGCCGCGATCGCGATCCGGCCCTCGTCCAGGATCCGCAGGAACTGCGCGTACCCGCGGCCGATCTCACCGAGCAGGTTCGCCCGCGGCACCCGCACGTCGGAGAACGACAGCTCCCGCGTGTCCGAGGCGTTCCAGCCGACCTTCGAGTACGGCGCCGCGACCGTGAAGCCCGGCGTGCCGGACGGCACGATGATGGAGGAGATCAGGGGCTTGCCCGCGTCCGTGCGGCCCGTCACCGCCGTCACCGTCACCAGGCCCGTGATGTCGGTCCCGGAGTTGGTGATGAAGCACTTCGTGCCGTTGATGACCCACTCGTCGGTCGCCTCGTCCAGGCGCGCCGTCGTGCGCGTGCCGCCCGCGTCGGAGCCGCCGTCCGGCTCGGTCAGGCCGAAGGCGCCCAGGATCTCGCCGGAGCACAGCCGCGGCAGCCACTCCCGCTTCTGCTCCTCGGTGCCGAACAGGTGCAGCGGCATCGCGCCCAGGGAGACGCCCGCCTCCAGCGTGATCGCCACGGACGAGTCGACGCGCGCCAGCTCCTCCAGGGCGATGCCGAGCGCCAGGTAGTCGCCGCCCATGCCGCCGTACTCCTCGGGGAAGGGCAGCCCGAAGAGGCCCATGCGGCCCATCTCGCGCACGATCTCGTACGGGAACTCGTGCCGCTCGTAGAGGTCGCCGATCTTCGGGGCGACCACGTCGTGGGCGAACGCCTCGACGGTACGGCGCAGTTCCTCGTGCTCGGGGGAGAGGTGGTGGTCCATCGTTCTCACTGCTCCTGGTGGGAGAGGGCACGCACGGTGCGGGACGGGCTCGGTCGGCCCAGCTGGCCGGCCATCCACACGCTCGTGGCGGTGAGACGGCCGAGGTCGACCCCGGTTTCGATGCCGAGGCCGTGAAGCATCCACACGAGGTCTTCGGTGGCGAGGTTTCCGGTGGCGCTCTTGGCGAACGGGCAGCCGCCGAGGCCGCCCGCGGACGCGTCCACGGTCGTCACCCCGTGCTGCAGGGCCGCCAGGGTGTTGGCGAGCGCCTGGCCGTAGGTGTCGTGGAAGTGCACGCCCACGCGGTGCGTGGGCACGCCCTGTTCGTTCAGGGCGGCGAGCAGTTCCTGTACGTGGCCGGGGGTCGCCACGCCGATCGTGTCGCCGAGGCTCAGCTCGTCGCAGCCCATGTCGAGCAGCGCCTTGCAGACGCGGACGACCTGGGCGATCGGGACGGCGCCCTCCCAGGGGTCGCCGAAGCACATCGACAGATAGCCGCGCACATGCACCTGGTCGTGCGCGCTCTGAGCCTCCTTCGCCCGCGCCACCACCGGCTCGAACATGGCGAGCGCCTCGTCCACCGTGCGGTTCAGATTGGCCTTGGCGAAGGACTCGGTGGCGCTCGCGAACACCGCGACGCGGCGGGCGCCGAGCGCGAGGGCGCGGTCCAGGCCGCGGGCGTTCGGGACCAGCACCGGCAGGTGCACGCCCTTGGTGTGCGCGAGGTCGTCGAGGAGCGGGAACAGGTCTTCCGCGTCGGCCAGTTGGGGCACCCACTTGGGGTGCACGAAGCTGGTCGCCTCGATCGTGGTCAGGCCCGCGGCCGCCAGGCGGTGGATGAACTCCGCCTTCACCTCGGTGGGCACGGTCGCCTTCTCGTTCTGCAGGCCGTCCCGGGCGCCCACCTCGTGGATGCGGACGCGGGGCGGGAGGTCCTCGGTGGGGACGACCATCGGCAGGCCGCCGGGGGCTCGTGCGGTCATGACGCGTCCTCCTCCGCGGGGGTCACCACGGCAAGGACCTGGTCCATGGCGACCGTGGTGCCCGGGGTGACGTCCAGTTCGGTGACGGTGCCCGCGTGCGGCGCGGAGATGACGTGCTCCATCTTCATCGCCTCCACCACCAGCAGGCTCTGGCCCGCGGCCACCACGTCGCCGGGGGCCACCTTGACGACGGTGACCGTGCCGGGCATGGGCGCCGTCAGCGCGTCCACGCCCGCGTGCGCGGCGCCGCTGAGGGCGGCTTCCACGGGGTCGTGGTCCTGGACGTGCCAGGCGTGGCCGTCACGGCCGAGCCAGGTGCCGGCGCGGTGGAAGGTGTGGGTGCGGCCGTCGAGGTGGAGGGTGGGGCGCTGCGCGGAGCCTTCCCCAAGCCCGCCCCTTCCCGAAACCGGGGGCGAGCCCCCGGGCCCCCCGAGGTCGACTTCGACGTCGCCGTCGGCGGTCAGACGTGTCCGCACGGACACGGGCTCGTGCCCCGGCACCCGCAGATGGTGCACGGTCCACGCGGGCTCACCGCCGAGGCGCCACCCGTTGGGCACGGAGAAGGGGTCGAGCCACGCGTTGTTCTTCAGCCCCTCCGGCGTTTGAGGAGCGGGGTCCGGGGCGGAGCCCCGGTTTCGGGAAGGGGCGGGATCGGGGAAGGAACCGGCCGCCCGCACCAACGCCGCCGCCCCGTACACCTCCACCGGCACATCCGGGTCCACCAGCCCCTCGGCCTCCCGCTCCACCAGGCCGGTGTCGATGTCCCCGGCCACCACCGCCGGGTGGGCCAACAGCCGCCGCAGGAACCCCGCGTTCGTCGGCACCCCCAGGGTGACCGTCTCCGCGAGCGCGGCCCGCAGCTTCCGCAACGCGGTCGCGCGATCCGGCCCGTACGCGATGACCTTGGACAGCATCGGGTCGTACAGGCTCCCGACCTCCGTGCCCTCGCTGAGCCCGGAGTCGGTGCGCACGCCGTTGCCGGACGGCTCGTGCAGGGAGAGGACGGTCCCGCCGGACGGAAGGAACCCGCGAGCCGGGTCCTCCGCGCAGACGCGGGCCTCCACCGCGTGCCCGGTGAGCGTGATGTCGTCCTGGGCGAAGGGCAGCGGCTCGCCGGAGGCGACCCGGAGCTGCCACTCCACCAGGTCGAGGCCGGTGATGAGCTCCGTGACGGGGTGCTCGACCTGGAGGCGGGTGTTCATCTCCATGAAGTAGTACGAGGCGGGGTCGTCGCCGGGCACGATGAACTCGACGGTGCCCGCCCCGACGTACCCGCAGGAGCGCGCGGCCTCCACGGCGGCGGACCCCATCGCGGCCCGCGTCGCCTCGTCGAGGAGGACGGACGGCGCTTCCTCGATGATCTTCTGGTGGCGGCGCTGGAGGGAGCACTCGCGCTCGCCGAGGTGGACGACGTTGCCGTGCGCGTCGGCGAGCACCTGGATCTCGATGTGCCGGGGGCGGTCGACCCAGCGCTCGACGAGGAGGGTGTCGTCGCCGAAGGAGGCACGGGCCTCGCGCCGGGCGGCGGCGATCTCCTCGCCGAGGAGGGCGGCGTCGCGGACCAGGCGCATGCCCTTGCCGCCGCCGCCCGCGGAGGGCTTCAGGAGCACGGGGGTGCCGATCTCCCGGGCGGCGTCGATGAGCTGGGCGTCGGTGAGGCCGCTGCCCGAGGAGCCGGGGACGACGGGGACCCCGGCCTTCCGCACGGTCTCCTTGGCGCGGATCTTGTCGCCCATCAGGTCGATGGCGGTGGCGGGCGGGCCGATGAAGGCGAGCCCGGCGTCCGCGCAGGCCTGCGCGAAGGCGGCGTTCTCGGCGAGGAAGCCGTAGCCGGGGTGGACGGCCTGGGCGCCGGACGCGGCGGCGGCCGCCAGGAGGCGCTCGGCCGACAGATAGCTCTCGGCGGCCGGGGCGGGCCCGAGCCGCACCGCCGTGTCGGCCTCGCGGACGTGCCGGGCGTCGGCGTCGGCGTCGGAGAAGACGGCCACCGAACGGACGCCGAGCGCCCGCAGCGTACGGATGACGCGGACGGCGATCTCGCCCCGGTTGGCCACAAGGACTGTGTCGAACATGCTCATGGGGTCTGGTCCCTCACATCCGGAAGACGCCGAAGCCGCGTTCGCCCAAGGGCGCCCCGGCACACGCGGTCAGAGCCAGGCCGAGCACCTGGCGGGTCTCCAACGGGTCGATGACACCGTCGTCCCACAGCCGTGCCGTGGCGTAATAGGCGTTGCCCTGTTCCTCGTACTGCGCGCGGACCGGGGCCTTGAAGGCGTCCTCGTCCTCGGCCGACCACTCCTCGCCGCGCGCTTCGAGCTGGTCGCGCTTGACGGTGGCGAGGACGGACGCCGCCTGCTCGCCGCCCATCACGGAGATCTTGGCGTTGGGCCACATCCACAGGAAGCGCGGCGAATAGGCCCGGCCGCACATCGAGTAGTTGCCCGCTCCGTACGAGCCGCCAACCACGACGGTCAGTTTCGGGACGCGGGTGCAGGCCACCGCCGTGACCATCTTCGCGCCGTGCTTGGCGATGCCCCCGGCCTCGTAGTCCCGGCCGACCATGAAGCCGGAGATGTTCTGCAGGAAGACCAGCGGGATGCCGCGCTGGTCGCACAGCTCGATGAAGTGGGCGCCCTTCTGGGCGGACTCCGAGAACAGGATGCCGTTGTTCGCGACGATGCCGACGGGGTGGCCGTGGATGTGTGCGAAGCCCGTCACCAGGGTCTGGCCGTACTCGGACTTGAACTCGGCGAAGCGCGAGCCGTCGACGACGCGGGCGATGACCTCGCGGACGTCGTAGGGGGTGCGGGAGTCCGTCGGCACCGCGCCGTACAGGCCGAGCGGGTCGACCTTCGGCTCCTCGACCGGGCGGACCTCCCAGGGCAGCTCCCCGCGCGCGGGGAGCGTCGAGACGATCGTGCGGACGATGCGCAGGGCGTGCGGGTCGTCCTCGGCGAGGTGGTCGGTGACGCCCGACACCCGGGAGTGGACCTCGCCGCCGCCCAGCTCCTCGGCGGTGACGACCTCGCCGGTGGCGGCCTTCACCAGGGGCGGGCCGCCGAGGAAGATCGTGCCCTGGTCGCGCACGATCACGGCCTCGTCGCTCATCGCGGGCACGTACGCCCCGCCCGCCGTGCAGGACCCGAGGACCGCCGCGATCTGCGGGATGCCCGCGCCGGACATCCGCGCCTGGTTGTAGAAGATCCGCCCGAAGTGCTCGCGGTCGGGGAACACCTCGTCCTGCATCGGCAGGAAGGCGCCGCCCGAGTCGACCAGGTAGAGGCAGGGGAGACGGTTCTCCAGTGCCACCTCCTGCGCCCGCAGGTGCTTCTTGACCGTCATCGGGTAGTACGTCCCGCCCTTGACGGTCGCGTCGTTGGCGACGATGACGCAGTCGCGCCCGCTGACCCGGCCGACGCCCGCGATGACGCCGGCGGCCGGGGCCGCGCCGTCGTACATGCCGTCGGCCGCGAGCGGGGCCAGTTCGAGGAACGGCGAGCCGGGGTCGAGGAGGGCGTCCACGCGGTCGCGCGGCAGCAGCTTGCCGCGCGCCACGTGCCGCTGCCGGGCGCGCTCGCCGCCGCCGAGCCGGGCCGCCGCGAGTTTGCCGCGCAGCTCCTCGACCAGGGCGCGGTGCGCCGTCTCGTTCGACCGCCAGGCTTCCGAGGCGGGGTCCGCCGCGCTCGCGAGGACTGGTGCCTGTTGCATCCGCTGGGCTCCCACTGTTAGTGAGCGTTAACGTATGCCGTTAAGGTTAACGACCGCTAACCGTGCTGTCTAGAATTGCTTCCATGGCCACCAGGACCGACGCCCCCACCCGCCGCGAGCAGATCCTCAAGGAAGCCGCGAGGCTCTTCGCCGAGCGCGGCTTCCACGGCGTCGGCGTGGACGAGATAGGGGCCGCCGTCGGGATCAGCGGGCCCGGCCTGTACCGCCACTTCGCGGGCAAGGACGCGATGCTGGCCGAGCTGCTCGTGGGGATCAGCGAGCAGTTGCTGCGGGGCGGTGAGCGCCGGGCCGCGGAGGCCGCGGGGTCGCCCGGGGCCGTGCTCGACTCGCTCATCGAGGGCCACATCGACTTCGCCCTCGACGACCGCCCGCTGATCACTCTCCACGACCGGGAGCTGGACCGCCTGCGGGACAGCGACCGCAAACTGGTCCGCTCGCTCCAGCGGCGGTACGTGGAGCTGTGGGTCTCCGCGGTGCGGGACGTGTACGCCGGGCTCGCCGAGGCCGAGGCGCGGGCGTCGGTGCACGCGGTCTTCGGCCTCCTGAACTCGACGCCGCACCTGGGGCGGCCGGGGTCGCTCCCGGACCGGGAGGGCATGGCGGGGCTGCTGAGCAGGTTGGCGCACGGGGCGCTGGCGGCGGCCTCCAGGGGAGACGCAGGTGACAGTTCTGGCTCTGGACGGTCACAGTGACCGCCGGGTAACCTCGGGCTGAGCAAGCGCTTAGTACGCGCCGTCGCCAGAGGGAGTCCAAGCCGTGCGCCGAACCGTTTTCACCGAGGACCACGAGGCATTCCGGGAGACCGTCCGGGCCTTCATCGAGGCCGAGGTCGTGCCCGTGTACGACGAGTGGTTCGCGGCGGGCCAGGCGCCGAGGGACTTCTACTACAAGCTCGCCGACCTCGGCGTCTTCGGCATCCGTGTCCCCGAGGAGTTCGGCGGCGCCGGCATCGACTCGCACAAGTTCGAGGCCGTCATGTACGAGGAGACGGCCCGCGCGGGCGTCTCCTTCGGCGGCTCCGGCGTGCACGTCCTGCTCGGCCTGCCGTACATCGAGATGCTCGCCACCGACGAGCAGAAGAAGCGCTTCCTGCCCAAGTTCGTCTCCGGCGAGGAGATGTGGGCGCTCGCCATGACCGAGCCCGGCACCGGCTCCGACGTCGCGGGCATGAAGACCACCGCCAAGCTCTCCGACGACGGCACGCACTACGTCCTCAACGGCGCCAAGACCTTCATCACCGGCGGCGTCCACGCCGACCGCGTGATCGTCTGCGCCCGCACCTCCGCCCCGCGCGAGGACGACCGCCGCTACGGCATCTCCCTGTTCGCCGTCGACACCAAGTCCGCGGGCTACTCGGTCGGCCGCAAGCTCGACAAGCTCGGCCTGAAGGTCTCCGACACCGCCGAGCTGGCGTTCGTCGACGTCGAGGTCCCGGTCGACGACCTGCTCGGCGAGGAGAACAAGGGCTTCGGCTACCTCGGCCACAACCTCGCCTCCGAGCGCTGGGGCATCGCCTTCGGCGCGTACGCGCAGGCCAAGGCCGCCGTCCGGTTCGCCAAGGAGTACGTCCAGGAGCGCGCCGTCTTCGGCAAGTCCGTCGCCTCGTTCCAGAACACCAAGTTCGAACTGGCCGCCTGCCAGGCCGAGGTGGACGCCGCCGAGGCCGTCGCCGACCGCGCCCTCGAAGCCCTGGACGCGGGCGAGCTGACCCCGGCCGAGGCCGCCTCCGCGAAGCTGTTCTGCACCGAGGTCGCGCACCGCGTCATCGACCGCTGCCTCCAGCTCCACGGCGGCTACGGCTTCATGAACGAGTACCCGATCGCCCGCCTGTACGCCGACAACCGCGTCAACCGCATCTACGGCGGCACCAGCGAGGTCATGAAGATGATCATCGCGAAGTCGATGGGTCTGTAACTCGCCGATGAGCGAGGAACTCGAAAGCCTGCTCGGCCTCCTCGACCTGGAACGGGTCGAGGAGGACATCTTCCGCGGCGTCAGCCGGACGTCGCTCGTGCCGCGCGTCTTCGGCGGCCAGGTCGCCGCGCAGGCCCTCGTCGCCGCCGGGCGCACCGTCCCCGGCGACCTTCCCCAAGCTCTCGGCTCCGCTCGAGCAGGGGAGACCCCAATCGCGCACTCCCTGCACGCCTACTTCCTGCGCCCCGGCGACCCCGGCGTGCCCATCGTCTACACCGTCGACCGCATCCGCGACGGGCGCTCCTTCACCACGCGCCGCGTCGTCGCCGTGCAGCACGGGCAGCCGATCTTCCACCTCTCCGCGTCGTTCCAGGCGTACGAGGAGGGGCTCGACCACCAGGACGGGATGCCGCCCGCGCCCGACCCCGAGACGCTGCCCACCGCCGCCGAGTCGCTGCCCGGGTACGTGGACGTGCTCGGGCCCGACGTCGTGCGGCGGCTCCTCGAGGCGCGGGCCGCCGTCGACCTGCGGTACGTGGACGAGCCGCCGTTCGCCAGTGTCGGCGCGCCCCGGCAGGCGCGGTCGCAGGTGTGGTTCCGCACCAACGGCAAGCTCGGCGCGGAGCCCGCAGGCTCGCTCCTGCACCTGTGCCTCGCCACGTACGTCTCCGACATGACGCTCCTCGACTCCGTGCTGCTCGCCCACGGGCGCGGCGGGTGGGCCGTCGGGGACGTCGTCGGCGCCTCGCTCGACCACGCCATGTGGTTCCACCGGCCCTTCCGTGCGGACGAGTGGCTCCTCTACGACCAGGAGTCGCCGTCGTCCGGGGGCGGGCGTGGCCTGGGGCAGGGACGGATCTGGACGATGGACGGGAAGCTGGCGGTGACCGTGATCCAGGAGGGTGTGGTCCGGGTTCCCCGGGGCTGAGGCTCCGGGCGCCCCTGGGGCCGACGGCGTCTCCGGCCGACTCAGGCCTGCGCCAGCCCCGCCGCGTCGAGCAGGTACGCCGTCAGCGGGTCGTAGAACCGCGGGCTGGTCACGTGGTCGTCGAGCGGCACCGTGACCTGGACGGTGCCCTCGGCCTCGCCGATGAACAGGGCGGGGTCGTTGCAGTCCGCGTACCCGACGGAGTCGATCCCGCGCTGGCCCGCGCGGCCCGCCCAGCCGTGGTCGGCGACGACGAGGTCCGGCAGGGGCCGCTCCTCGCGCAGCAGGCCGTCCAGGATGGCGTTCATCGGCTCGGGGGAGTGGGTGTGCCAGAGGGTCGCGCCGCGCTCCAGGACGGCCACGTCCGCGAACTGGAAGACGAAGCCCTCGTCGGCGGTGAGCCCCTCCGGGATGACGACGATCTCGCAGCCCGCGGCGCGCAGCGCGGCGGCCGTCGCGCGGTGCACGTCGAGCAGACCGCCGGGGTGACCGGTCGCGAACAGCACGCGCTCCTTGGCGGACGCGGCCTTGCGCAGCCGCCCCGCCATCCGCTCCAGGGCGTCGACGGTCAGCTCCGGGTCGATGGTGTCCTGACCCTGGCGGTACTCGGGGTCGTCGTTCACACCGCAGCGCTCGGCCATCACCGCGAGCACGTCCTGCTCGTCGGTCCAGCGGTCGCCCAGCTCAAGGCCCAGCCAGTAGTGGCGGTCGCCGTTCGCGAGTTTGCGGTAGTGGGAGAGGTTGTTGTCGCGGGGCGTCGCGACATCGCCCGCGATGCGGGTGCGGACGAGATGATCGACGAGCGCGGCGCGGCTGGGTATCGGCATGCGACCCATTGTGCCGTCGCCAACGACCCCGGCGCGGGCCGTCCCGCAGGCCGGACCTGTGCGGCGACTCACGTTCTGGGGGCGTGCGGAGGGCTGAGACCACTCCGGCGCGTGCGGATCGGGGCTCGGGTACGTGGTCGGGCGGCCGGTGCCGCCTGCGGGTACCGCAGTCGCCCCGGGGCGTACGGCCCCCGCTGCTCAGCCCGCCCCGTCCCTGCGCCCCAGCGCGAACCACAGCTCCATGCGGACGTCCGGGTCGTCCAGGTCCGCGTCGAGCAGCGTCGCGCAGCGGGTGATGCGCTGGCGGACGGTGTTGCGGTGCACGGCCAGGGCAGCGGCCGTACGGTCCCAACTGCCGTGCAGGGAGAGCCAGGTGCGCAGCGTCTCGGCGAGCGGCCCCCCGCCGAGCGGGGCGAGCAGCGCCCGCGCGTGCGCGTCGGCCTCGGCCGGTGCGACAAGCCCGGCCAGACCGGTCTCGCGGTGCCGTACCAACGGCACCCGCGTCGCCTCGGCCCGACGCAGGGCCCGCGCGGCCTGCGCGTCGGCGGCGGGCAGGGCCCCGGCCCCGGCGGGCGCGGAGACCCCGAGCGTCCAGCCGGTCTGCGGGGCGGGTTCCCGGTCGGCGGGCAGGAGCAGGCGTACGGGGTGGGGGGCGCCGTCGCCTGCCGGGCCGCCGTGGGCCTCGGTGCGGCTACTGGTGCCGGTTCCGCTGCTGCTGCCGCCGCTGCCGCTGCCGGTTCCGCTACCGCTACCGGTGCTGCCGCCGCTGCCCCCAGCCCGGCCCTCGTCGCCGGACCCGTCGCCCTCGGCCCCCCTGCCGTCGTCCGCCAGGGTGCTGCCCAGGGCCGCCGCCAGGGACGCCGGGGTGGCCGGTGTCCGGTCGTGGTCGCCGCCGCGTACCCGGGCGTGGACGACGGTCCACCGTC
Organism: Streptomyces sp. NPDC040610; assembly: GCF_055594065.1. Classification (NCBI taxonomy): domain Bacteria; kingdom Bacillati; phylum Actinomycetota; class Actinomycetes; order Kitasatosporales; family Streptomycetaceae; genus Streptomyces; species Streptomyces sp. NPDC040610. Next base: position 370,323 of record NZ_JBVIXA010000004.1, read on the forward strand.
CGGCGCCGAGCAGTGGCGCCACGTCCTCCGGGGCCGCGCCCAGGAGCAGCCGCACCAGCGCCGCCGACCGGGCCGACTCGGCCGCGCCCTGGTGCGGCGCGGTCAGCAGCGACAGGAGCACGGCGGCGACCCCGGCCAGTGTGTGGTCGCCCGGTTCCCGCTGCCGCGTGGCCACCCCGAGCGCGAGCCCGTGCGCCCCGGCGAGGGCGTACGCGGTGAGGTGGGCCCCGGCGACCGTGTCGGTGGCGGAGGCGGGCGCCGGGCGAGGAGCCCGCTCGGCTTGCCGCGCGGCCTGGCCGGCCTGCCCCGTCGGGCCGCCGGGTCCCGCCACGCCGCCCAACCCCGCGCCCCCGCCCGGATTGACCACCCCCACCAGCCGTCCCAACGCCAGACCCGCCTCCGCCTCCGGGGGCGTGCCCGCCGCCTGGGTGGGCGTTCCGTCCGGGCTGTACAGCGCCGCGTACCCGCCGAGGCGTGCCGCCAGTTGGCGGAGCAGGGACGGGACCGGGTCCGGGCGGGACGCCGCTGCCGCCAGGCCCTGCTGGGCCTGGGTGACGCGGCGGAGTTCGGCGTGCCGGGCCTCGGCCATGAGCTGCCACACCGCGCGGGCGATGCCGCTGAAGGTCGTGCGCGGGGGCACCTCCAGGAGGGGGAGGCCGTGGCGTTCGCAGGCGTCGACCAGGGCCCGCGGCACCGTGTCGTGCACGGGGGCCACCCCGAAGCCGAGCGCCGCGCCGCCCGCCGCCACGATGCGCGCCGCGTACGCGTCCAGGCGGTCGGCCGCACCCTCCGCGTCCGCCGCCGGGACGTGCACCCCGGCCGTGAGCAGCAGCTCGCCACCCAGCAGGTACGGGTACGGGTCGGCCATCTCCGAGGTGTGCACCCAGTGCACGACGGCGCCGGTGCGCCCCGCGTCCGGGCCCGCGATCTGGCGCAGGCCCAGCTCCTCGTGGGCGAGCAGGGCGGTCAGGGGGACGGGTGGGGTCGGGGGTGGTGCTGGTGACGGCGGCGACGTGGGCTCGGGGTTCGGCACCATGGACACTTCCTCCATCCACCGCTCGGCGAGTGTAGGAAACGTACACTTCAGCGTCGCTTTCCGGCCACCTAAGGTCGTGCCGACCGGCGCCTCGGGTACGGGCGGATGTCCCCGCGGCCGGTCCTCGCAGCTCCCCGCAGCACTCCACCCGCACGACACGCCACCGACCGAGCGCGCAAGGAGGCCCCACCATGGCCGTCGACTACACAGTGATCGTCGTCTATCTCGCCGGGATGCTGGCCATGGGCTGGTGGGGCATGCGCCGCGCCAAGTCGAAGAGCGAATTCCTGGTCGCCGGGCGTCGCCTCGGGCCGTGGATGTACTCCGGCACGATGGCCGCGATCGTCCTCGGCGGCGCCTCCACCATCGGCGGCGTCGGCCTCGGCTACACCCACGGCCTGTCCGGCGCGTGGATGGTGTTCACCATCGGCCTCGGCCTGCTCGCCCTTTCGATCTTCTTCTCGGCCCGCATCGCCCGGCTCCGCGTCTACACCGTCTCCGAGATGCTCGACCTGCGCTACGGCGGCCGCGCGGGCGTCCTCTCCGGCGTCGTCATGTGGGCGTACACGCTGATGCTCGCGGTCACCTCGACCATCGCGTACGCCACCATCTTCGACGTCCTCTTCGACATGAACCGCACGCTCGCCATCGTCATCGGCGGCTCCATCGTCGTCGCGTACTCCACCCTCGGCGGCATGTGGTCGATCACGCTGACCGACATGGTGCAGTTCGTCGTCAAGACAGTGGGTGTGCTGCTCCTGCTGCTCCCCATCGCCGTCGTCAAGGCCGGTGGCTTCGGGGAGATGCGGGACAAGCTGCCGGACGAGTACTTCTCGCCGTTCGGCGTCGGTGCCGAGACGATCTTCACGTACGTCCTGATCTACACGTTCGGCATGCTCATCGGGCAGGACATCTGGCAGCGCGTCTTCACCGCGCGCAGCGACAAGGTCGCCCGGTACGGGGGGACCGTCGCCGGGACGTACTGCCTCGTGTACGCCCTCGCCGGAGCCGTCATCGGGACGGCGGCCAAGGTCATGTACCCCAAGCTGCCCAGCGCGGACGCCGCCTTCGCCACCATCGTCAAGGACGAACTTCCCATGGGCGTACGGGGGTTGGTGCTCGCCGCCGCCCTCGCCGCCGTCATGTCCACCTCGTCCGGGGCGCTCATCGCCTGCGCGACCGTCGCCAACAACGACATCTGGGCGCGGGTGCGGGGCGCTGTGCGCGCGGGTGGCGCCTCCGACGAGCCGCACGACGAGGTGAAGGGCAACCGGCTCTTCATCCTCGTCATGGGCGTCGCCGTCATCTGCGTCTCCATCGCCCTCAACGACGTCGTCCAGGCGCTGACCGTCGCGTACAACCTGCTGGTGGGCGGGCTGCTCGTGCCCATCCTGGGCGGGTTGCTGTGGCGGCGCGGGACCGGGGCGGGGGCGCTGGCCGCCGTCGTCGCCGGTGGGCTCTCCGTGGTCGGCCTCATGTGGTGGTACGGCATCCTCGCCAACGAGCCGATCTACTACGGGCTGCTGACCTCGCTCGTCGTGTACGTCGTCGTGTCGCTGGCCACGCCGCCCACGGACGCGGTGACGCTGGCCGCGTGGCGCGAGCGGGTCGCCGGGCGCGGGGCCGAGCCGACGGCACCGGAGGCTTCGGTGACGGCATGAACATTCCCCAGGGGCTGGATTCAGCCCGTCCGGCGTTTGAGGACGAGCCGCGGAGCGGCGATACGGGGGCCCAGGGGGCGGAGCCCCCTGGTTACGGGAAGGGGCGGGATGGGGGAAAGCCCCGCAGGGCCCACGACCGCGCGACACTTGACCACGTACAACCAGCATCACCAGGAGGAACCCGACCATGAGCAGCAGCGTGACGAACGAACCCCGTGGACCTGTCGACTCCTCGCGCGTCCCGCGCTACGCGGGCCCCGCGACGTTCGCCAGGCTGCCCCGCCTCGACGAGGTCGGCACGACGGACATCGCGGTCGTGGGCGTCCCCTTCGACACGGGCGTGTCGTACCGCCCGGGCGCCCGCTTCGGCGGGAACGCGATCAGGGAGGCGTCCCGCCTCCTGCGCCCGTACAACCCGGCCCAGGACGCGTCCCCCTTCGCCCTCGCGCAGGTCGCCGACGCGGGCGACATCGCCGCGAACCCGTTCAACATCAACGAGGCCGTGGAGACGATCGAGGCGGCGGCCGACGACCTGCTCGCGACCGGCGCGCGCATGATGACGCTCGGCGGCGACCACACGATCGCGCTGCCGCTGCTGCGCTCGATGGCGAAGAAGCACGGCCCGGTCGCGCTGCTGCACTTCGACGCGCACCTGGACACGTGGGACACGTACTTCGGCGCGGAGTACACGCACGGCACCCCGTTCCGCCGGGCGGTGGAGGAGGGCATCCTCGACACCTCGGCGCTCAGCCACGTCGGCACCCGCGGCCCGCTGTACGGCCGCAAGGACCTGACCGACGACGAGAAGATGGGCTTCGGCATCGTCACGTCGTCGGACATCTACCGCCGCGGCGCGGACGAGGTCGCCGACCAGCTGCGGCAGCGCATCGGGGACCGGCCGCTGTACATCTCCATCGACATCGACTGCCTCGACCCGGCGCACGCCCCGGGCACGGGTACGCCGGAGGCCGGCGGGATGACGTCCCGGGAGCTCCTGGAGATCCTGCGGGGCCTGTCCTCCTGCAACCTCGTCTCCGCCGACGTCGTGGAGGTCGCCCCCGCCTACGACCACGCCGAGATCACGGCCGTGGCCGCCTCCCACACCGCGTACGAGCTGACGACGATCATGTCCCGGCAGATCGCCGGTGCCCGCGACGCCGCCATGATCCAGGAGATCGCCGCCCGGGGGACCGCGGAGGCCGCCCGGTGACCCACGACCACGACCTGGTCCTGCGCCCCACCGAGGCGCAGACCCGCGCCGCCCTGAACCCGCCGCCCGGCCGCAACGGCGGTGACCTCGTCGTCGAGACCCTGCAGGGCCTCGGCGCCACCACCGTGTTCGGTCTTCCCGGCCAGCACGCGCTCGGCATGTTCGACGCGCTGCGCCGCTCCTCCCTGCGGTACGTGGGGCTGCGGGTCGAGAACAACACCGGCTTCGCCGCCGACGCGTACGGCCGGATCACCGGCGAGGTCGCGCCGCTGCTCCTGTCGACGGGGCCCGGCGCGCTCACCTCCCTGGCCGCGCTCCAGGAGGCCGCCGCCGGGTCGTCGCCGGTGCTCGCCATCGGCAGCCAGGTCCCCGTCGCCGGGCTCGGCGGCGGGCGCCACGGCTATCTGCACGAGCTGCGGGACCAGCAGGCCTCGTTCCGGGACGTGGTGAAGTCCGTGCACACCGTGCGGACGCCGTCGCAGATCCCGTCCGCGATCGCCGCGGCCTGGCAGTCGGCGCTCACCGCGCCGCACGGGCCGGTGTGGGTGGAGATCCCCCAGGACGTGCTGCTCGCCGAGACCACGCTGCCGGTCGTCACGGCCGTCGACGCCACCCCGCACGAGGTCGTGCCCCGGCCCGAGCTCACCGCCGTGGCCGCCGACCTGCTCACCCGCGCCGAGCGGCCCGCGATCATCGCGGGCGGCGGTGTGGTGCGCGCCGACGCCTCCGGCAAGCTGCGCGCGCTCGCCGAGCGCCTGAACGCGCCCGTCGTCACGACCTTCGGCGGCAAGGGCGCCTTCCCCTGGGAGCACCCCCTCTCGCTCCAGTCGTGGCTGGAGGACCGGCACACCACCGACTTCCTGGAGGACGCCGACGTCCTGCTCGTCGTCGGCTCCGGGCTCGGCGAACTGTCGTCCAACTACCACACGTTCACGCCCCGCGGCCGGGTCATCCAGATCGAGGCCGACCTCGGCAAGCTGGAGTCCAACCACCCGGCGCTCGGCATCCACGCGGACGCCAGGCTCGCCCTCTCGGCGCTCCTGGAGACCGTCGGGGAGCGGCCCGACCCCGCCGCACCGGAGCGGGTGCGACAGGTCCTCGCCGCCGTGCGGGAGCGCATCGACGGGCAGGAGCTGACCCTGGAGCAGGACGTGCTCGCCGCCGTGCGGGCCGCCCTGCCGGACGGGTCCCCGTCCTTCTGGGACATGACGATCCTGGCCTACTGGGCCTGGTCCGCCTTCGACGCGCGACGGCCCAACACCATGCACTCCGCGCAGGGCGCGGGCGGCCTCGGCTACGGCTTCCCCGCCGCACTCGGCGCCGCCGCGGCCGACCCGACGCGGCCCGTCCTCGCGGTCTCCGGCGACGGCGGCGCGATGTACTCGATCGCGGAGCTGGCGGCGGCCAAGCAGTACGGCCTCGACGTCACCTGGCTGATCGTCGACGACGGGGGCTACGGCATCCTGCGCGAGTACATGGCCGACGCCTTCGGCGAGGCGACCGGCACGGAGCTGGCCCGGCCGGACTTCGTGGCGCTCGCCGAGTCCTTCGGGGTGCCGGGGGTGCGGACCTCGCCGGAGCGGCTGCGGGAGGACCTGGCGAAGGCGCTGGCGGAGCCCGGGCCGTCGGTCGTGGTGCTGCCCGCGCTCCTGCGGATGTTCGCGCCGACGCATCTGGGCTGAGTTTTTTCGTTCTGCGTGCAACCTTTCACCGGGTCCGGTGAGTCAAGTGAAACGCGTGCGCTGGGGGCGTACGCGTGTCCGACTACGGGGGGAACCTCCATGACTCACCGCATATCCCGGCGTGCCCGCATCCTGAGCGCGGGAGCGGCCGCCGCCGTCCTCGTGCCCGTCGCCGGGGTGGCGGCCGCCACCCCGGCGGCCGCCGCGACGGCCCAGGTCAAGTGCACCTCGTCGGCCCAGCCCGCGCTGGCGAAGAAGCTGACGAAGGACATCACGGCCGCCCTGAAGAACCGCAAGGGCACCATCGCAGTGGGCTTCCACGACAAGGCCACGAAGACCACCTGCACCCTGCGCGGCTCCACGTCGTTCGACTCGGCCAGCGTCGTCAAGGTGACCGTGCTCGCGACCCTGCTGTGGGACGCGAAGAAGACCAACCGGTACCTGACGGAGCGCGAGTCCAACCTCGCCACCGCCATGATCACCAGATCCGACAACGACGCCACCAGCGCGCTGTGGCGGCAGCTCGGTGTCACCAAGGTCAAGAAGTTCCTGGCCGCCGCCAAGATGACCAAGACGGTGCCCGGCTCCGGCGGCTACTGGGGCCTCACCCGGATCAACGCCACCGACGAGCAGAAGCTGCTCGCCCTGGTCACCGGCAAGAACAACGTCCTCAGCGACAACGCCCGCGCGTACATCCTGAAGCTGATGGGCAAGGTCGTCCGCGACCAGCGTTGGGGCACCCCGGCGGGCGCCCCGTCCGGCACCTCCATCGCCGTCAAGAACGGCTGGCTGCCGCGAGCCACACACGGCTGGCGCGTCCACAGCCTCGGCGCCTTCAAGGGCCGCGGCCACGACTACACGATCTCCGTGCTCACGCACGGCAACAGCAACATGAACTACGGCGTGGACACCATCCAGCGGGTCTCCAAGGCCATCCACAAGGACCTGACCCCCATCAGCCAGGCCCCCACGCGCTTCGCCCCGACCGAGACCCCGAAGGAAGCGGCGGTGCCCGTGCCGCAGTCCTGACCCGGACCCCTTGGCGCCGGGCGGGCAATTTCAGCCCGTCCGGCGTTTGAGGACGAGGCGCGGAGCGCCGAAAAGGCAGGGGGAACGGGGGCGCGGCCCCCAGCTGTTTTGTTGCGGCGGGATGAAAACGGCAGAAGCCCGCGTTGGCGCTCTCGGCAGGTCAGGTCGACGGGAGGCGGACAGTGACGGAGCAGCCGGAGCAACGGGGCTGGGCGAAACGACTCTGGGGCTATGCCTGGCGGCACCCCCTGGACGTCGTGCTCGCGCTCGGCTCCTCGCTGGGCGGCATGGCCGTCATGGCGCTGGTGCCGCTGTTCACGAAGATCGTCATCGACGACGTGATCGGCGATCACAGCAGGTCGATGGGCCCCTGGGCCGCCGCCCTCATAGGCGCCGCGGTCCTGGTCTACGTCTTCACGTACATCCGCCGCTACTACGGCGGCCGCCTAGCCCTCGACGTACAGCACGACCTGCGCACCGAGATGTACGACACGGTCACGCGCCTGGACGGGCGGCGGCAGGACGAGCTGTCGACCGGGCAGGTCGTCGGCCGGGCGACCAGCGACCTGCAGCTCATCCAGGGCCTGCTCTTCATGCTGCCGATGACCATCGGCAACGTCCTGCTGTTCGTGATGTCGCTGGTGATCATGGCGTGGCTTTCGCTGCCGCTGACCCTGGTCGCCCTCGCCGTCGCCCCCGCCCTGCTCTGGATCGCCCGCCGCAGCCGCGCCAAGCTGCACCCCGCCACCTGGTACGCGCAGGCGCAGGCCGCCGCCGTGGCGGGCGTCGTCGACGGTGCCGTCGGCGGCGTCCGCGTGGTGAAGGGCTTCGGACAGGAGGAGCAGGAGACGGGGAAGCTCAGGGAGGTCGGACGGCGGCTGTTCGCGGGCCGTCTGCGCACCATCCGGCTGAACTCCCGCTACACCCCGGCCCTGCAGTCCGTGCCCATGCTCGGGCAGGTCGCGATGCTGGCGCTCGGCGGCTGGCTCGCCGTCAAGGGCGAGATCACGCTCGGCACGTTCGTGGCGTTCTCCACCTACCTCGCCCAGCTCGTCGGCCCCGTGCGCATGCTCGCCATGGTCCTGACCGTCGCCCAGCAGGCCCGCGCGGGCGTCGAGCGCGTCCTGGAGCTGATCGACACCGAGCCGACGATGACGGACGGCACGAAGGAGCTGCCCGCGGACGCCCCGGCGACCGTCGAGTTCGACGACGTGTCGTTCGCGTACGAGGACGGCCGCCCGGTCCTGGACGGCCTCAGCTTCGAGATACACCCCGGCGAGACCCTCGCCGTCGTCGGCTCCTCCGGCAGCGGCAAGTCGACCGTGTCGCTGCTGCTGCCCCGCTTCTACGACGTGTCGCGCGGCGCCGTCCTCATCGGCGGCCACGACGTGCGCGAGCTGACGCACGACTCGCTGCGCGCCGCCATCGGCCTGGTCCCCGAGGACTCCTTCCTCTTCTCCGACACCGTCCGCGCCAACATCGCCTACGGCCACCCCGGCGCCACCGACGAGGAGATCGAGCGCGCCGCCCGCGCCGCCCAGGCCGACCGCTTCATCGCCGAGCTGCCCGAGGGCTACGACACGAAGGTCGGCGAGCACGGCCTGACCCTCTCCGGCGGCCAGCGCCAGCGCGTCGCCCTGGCCCGCGCCATCCTCACCGACCCCCGCCTGCTCGTCCTCGACGACGCCACCTCGGCGGTGGACGCCCGCGTCGAGCACGAGATCCACGAAGCCCTCAAGCACGTCATGGAGGGCCGTACGACTCTCCTCATCGCGCACCGCCGCTCCACCCTGAACCTCGCCGACCGCATCGCCGTCCTCGACGGCGGCCGCCTCGCCGACATCGGCACCCACACCGAGTTGGAGCGCCGCTCCCCGCTGTACCGGCGCCTGCTCACCGACCCCGACGAGCTGGGCGGCGTCTCGCCCGGACACATCACCCCCGCCGCGCCCGCCGAGGCCGTCGAGGACACCTCCGTGCGCGAGGAGCTGGACGCCGAGTTCGACGCCGAGCGCGGCATCACCCCGCGCCTGTGGGTCGGCGACCGCGAGCCCCGCGACACCGACGCCGGGGCGCTCGCCGGGACGCCCGCGACGCCCGAGCTCCTCGCCCAGGTCGACGCCCTGCCGCCCGCGAACGACACCCCCGGCGTCGACGAGGCGCGGGCCGTCGCCGCCGAGGAGTCGTACGGACTGCGCAGGCTCCTGCGCGGCTTCGGCGGGCCGCTCGCCCTGAGCCTGCTGCTCGTCGCCGTCGACGCCGGGGTGGGCCTGCTGCTGCCCGTGCTGATCCGGCACGGCATCGACGAGGGCGTCACCCAGCTCGCCCTCGGCGCCGTGTGGACCGCGTCCGCGCTCGCGCTCGTCGCCGTCGTCGTGCAGTGGGCGGCGCAGACCGGCGAGATCCGGATGACGGGCCGCACCGGCGAGCGGGTCCTGTACGCGCTGCGCCTGAAGATCTTCGCGCAGCTCCAGCGGCTCGGCCTCGACTACTACGAGCGGGAGCTGACCGGGCGCATCATGACCCGGATGACCACGGACGTGGACGCGCTCTCCACGTTCCTGCAGACCGGCCTGGTCACCGCGTTCGTCTCCGTCGTCACCTTCTTCGGCATCCTGGTCGCGCTCCTCGTCATCGACGTGCAGCTCGCCCTCGTCGTCTTCGCGACGCTGCCGCTCCTGGTCGTCGGCACGTTCTTCTTCCGCCGCTCCAGCGTCAAGGCGTACGAGCTGGCGCGCGAGCGCGTCTCGGTCGTCAACGCCGACCTCCAGGAGATGGTGTCGGGGCTGCGGATCGTGCAGGCCTTCCGGCGCGAGGGCTCCGGCAGCGAGTCGTTCGCCGCGCGCAGCGCCGACTACCGCGCGGCCCGCATCCGCGGCCAGTGGCTGATCTCGGTGTACTTCCCGTTCGTGCAGTTCCTGTCGTCCGTGGCCGTCGTGGCGGTCCTGATCGTGGGCGCGCACCGGGTCGACGCGGGCACGCTCACCACCGGCGCCCTGGTCGCCTACCTGCTCTACATCGACCTGTTCTTCGCGCCCGTGCAGCAGCTGTCCCAGGTCTTCGACGGCTACCAGCAGGCGACGGTCTCCCTCGGCCGCATCCAGGAACTGCTCCAGGAACCCACGTCCACCAAGTCCGCCGACGAACCCCTCGACGTGCTGTCCCTGCGCGGCGAGATCGCCTTCGAGGACGTCGACTTCGGCTACGGCTCGGCCGACGAGCCGGAGGCCGCGCTCAGCGGGGTCCGCCTCCGCATCCCGGCCGGGCAGACCGTGGCCTTCGTCGGCGAGACCGGCGCGGGCAAGTCCACGCTGGTCAAGCTGGTCGCCCGGTTCTACGACCCGACGTCGGGCCGGGTCACGGTCGACGGCACCGACCTGCGCTCCCTGGACCTCACCTCGTACCGCCACCGGCTCGGCGTCGTCCCGCAGGAGGCCTATCTGTTCGCGGGCACCATCCGCGACGCCATCGCCTACGGACGCCCCGACGCCACCGACGCGCAGGTCGAGGCGGCGGCGCGGGCCGTCGGCGCGCACGACATGATCGCCACGCTCGACGGCGGCTATCTGCACGAGGTCTCCGAGCGCGGCCGCAACCTGTCGGCCGGACAGCGCCAGCTGATCGCGCTGGCCCGCGCCGAACTCGTCGACCCCGACATCCTGCTCCTCGACGAGGCCACCGCCGCCCTCGACCTCGCCACCGAGGCCCAGGTCAACCAGGCCACGGACCGCATCGCGGGCAAGCGCACCACGCTGGTCGTCGCCCACCGCCTCACCACGGCCGCCCGCGCCGACCGTGTGATCGTGATGGACCACGGCCGGGTCGCCGAGGACGGCACGCACGACGAGCTGCTCGCGCGGGACGGGCGGTACGCGGAGCTGTGGCGGACGTTCGTCGGAGAGCCGGTGGGAGCCTGACCAGGCGGTTTCCGACGGTTCACGGGCGACAAAAGTGATAGATCAGCTTCCGCAACCATCCGGTGCCGGTTCGGCGTCCGTACGTCAGTACGCTGATGCGGGGGTGTCGGGAGGGGCAGACGTGAAGAGTGGTCGGATACGACGGAGCCTGGCCGCGGGTGCCGCCGCGCTGGTGGCCGCCGTTCTGGTGGCGCTGGTGGGACCGGGCGCGGGCACCGCCGCGGCCGCGGGCCCCTGCCCCGGACACAAGGCCCGCACCCTGACCTTCAGCACCGGCAAGGTCGTGCTCTACAAGAAGCGCGGCTACGTCTGCGCCGTGACGTACGCAAAGAACCCCGGCGCCCGCCAGAAGATGTCGATCAGCGTGCAGGCCCGCGGCAGCCGCCCCGTGCGGGACGCGGGCACCTTCACCCGCCTCGCGGGCCCGGTCAAGGTGCACGCGGGACACCGCTGCGTCTGGATCAAGGGCTCGGTGGGCCGGGCGAAGGTCAGCTCGGGCTGGATCCTCTGCTGAGTCCGAGATGTCCGCTCACCGGACACGCCCGTCCTCTCAGTGAATTTCCCTGAGTCCCGAATGTCCTCAATGTGCCCTGGTGTGCGACGAGTTGCTCGGTTAGGTTCCGGTCAATCGCTGCGCCGACAGGGGAGGATGCATGCGCAAGACCCTCAGATGGGTGCTCTCGCTCGTGGTGCTCATAGGCACCGTGGGCCTCACCGGAGTCACGGCCACGGCGGCCACCGACGCCGAACAGGGCGCGCCCGCCGCAAGCAAGGACATCAAGGACCGGCTCCTCGCCATCAAGGGCATGAGCCTGATCGAGGAGAAGCCGTACGACGGCTACCGCTTCTTCGTCCTCAACTACACCCAGCCGGTCGACCACCGGCACCCGTCCAAGGGCACGTTCCAGCAGCGCATCACCGTGCTGCACAAGGACACCGCCCGGCCCACCGTCTTCTCGACCTCGGGCTACGGACTCAACACCAACCCGGGCCGCGCGGAACCCACCCGCGTCATCGACGGCAACCAGGTCTCCATGGAGTACCGCTTCTTCACGCCGTCCCGCCCCGCGCCCGCCGACTGGTCCAAGCTGAACATCTGGCAGGCCGCCACCGACCAGCACCGCATCTTCAAGGCCCTCAAGCCGATCTACGGCAAGAAGTGGCTGTCCACGGGCGCCTCCAAGGGCGGCATGACCGCCACCTACTTCGAGCGCTTCTACCCGCGTGACATGGACGGCGTCGTCGCCTACGTCGCGCCGAACGACGTCAACAACCGCGAGGACTCCGCGTACGACCGCTTCCTGGACACCGTCGGCACCAAGGAGTGCCGCGCGAAGATCGAGGCCGTGCAGCACGAGTCGCTGGTGCGGCGCGCGCCCATGAAGAAGCTGTACGCCGACTTCGCCGCCGCCAACAACCACACCTTCAAGACCATCGGCGGCATCGACAAGGCCTTCGAGGCCGTCGTCCTCGACGTCAACTGGGGCTTCTGGCAGTACCAGCAGGCGGCCACCGCCTGCGCCGACGTGCCCGTCGCCAAGACCGCCAGCGACGCCACGCTGTTCGGCTGGATCGACGAGGTCGGCGGCTGGGCCTCCTACACCGACCAGGGCCTCGAGTACTACACGCCGTACTACTACCAGGCCGGTACGCAGCTCGGTTCGCCCGACATCAAGCAGCCCTGGCTCAAGGGCCTCAGCCGCTACGGGTACCAGCCGCCGCGGAACTTCGTGCCCCGGGAGATCCCGATGAAGTTCCAGAAGAACGCCATGAAGGACGTCGACCGCTGGGTGCGGCACAACTCGCACCGCATGCTGTTCGTGTACGGCGAGAACGACCCGTGGGGGGCCGAGCCGTTCAAGCCCGCGCGCGGGGCCAAGCACGACTCGTACGTCATGACCGCGCCCGGTGCCAACCACGGCGCCAACGTCGCCGGGCTCGCCGCCTCGGACAAGGCCAAGGCCACCGAGCGCATCCTCGCCTGGGCCGGGGTGCCCGCCGCTCAGGCCGCGGAGGCGAAGCCGCTCGCGCCGTACGACTCCAAGCTCGACCGCCGGGACCGGGACCGGCAGCAGATGCTGCGGCCGTAGCCCTCGCGGGGCGCCCCAGGCCCGCCCCTTTCCCGAAACCGGGGGCTGCCGCCCCCGGACCCCCGCTATCGGCGCTCCGCGCCTCGTCCTCAAACGCCGGACGGGCTGATTTCAGCCCCTCCGGCGTTTGAGGAGCGGGGGTCTGGGGGCAGCGCCCCCAGTTTCGGGAAGGGGCGGGGTTGGGGAAGCCCCCGGCAGGGTCACACCCGCACCCCACACCCCACCGGCCGCCCCCCACCCAGCACCACATACAACTCCGTGCCCGCAGGGCAGAGCTCGCGCGAGGGGGCGGCCGCGGCCACGCGGTACTCGGGGGCCCGGCGGCCGGAGCCGTCACAGGCGGTCTCCCGCACCTGCCCCCGCCCATCCCCGTACACACAGTCCCCGACGACGGTACGAGGCCCACCCCCGGCCCCGGGATCCCCGGGATGCGGGGACTCCAGATTGCGCATGCAGGCGTACCCCTGAGGCACCGCCCCGTCCCCGTCCTCGTCGACGGAGGGCCGGTTCGCGCTGATGTGGAGGACGAAGTCGGTGCGCCCGGGACAGGGCGGTCCGTCGGCGGCGCGACCGCCGTGCCGGGCGATGACGCGCGCGGCGGCCCGCTCACTGCCGCAGGGCACCTCGGTGAAGGAACCCCGCCCACGGGAACTGCACTCGTCGGCGCCGAGGAAGACGGCACCGTGCCCGGCCCCGGCGGACCCGGCGGGCGCGGTGTCGCCGGTAGGCCCGGCACCGGAGCTGTCACCGGGAGACTTCTGACAGCCGGTCAGGGCGAGCGCGGCGGCGAGCAGCGCGCCGCCGCACACCACCGCCGCTCCTGACACCCGCATGGCCGGACCCCCCCGCCACGTACACCATGTGCACCCAGCGTGACCCCCCGCGGCGGGCGCACGCCAGGCGCGCGGGGGGCTTTGCGCACGTTGGCCCCGGCGGAGGGGGCGGGCCGCGTACGAGCCCTACGCCTCCGGGCCGGGGGTGGCGTAGGGCTCGTACGTGAGGCCGTGGCCGATGGGGTACAGCACCTGCCCGGGGTCGTCCGGGCTCGGCACCGGCACGGGCAGGCGCCCGACGGGGCCGACGCGGCCGGCGAGGACGCGGGCGGCGGCGCGCAGTTCGACGTCTGTCCAGGAGAAGGCGGCGAGCGCGGCCCGCACCCCGGGCAGCCGGGTCACGTCGTGCGGGGTGCGGACGGAGACGGTGATGACGGGCGGGCCTTCGGGGGCGGAGGTGAGCGCCGTCACAAGGGCGTGCTGGCGGTCGCCGTGCGTGACGTCGTACGTCGTGACGATCACGGCGTCGTGGCCGGAGGCCGCCTCGGCGAGCGCCTTGTCGACGGCCTCGGGGGAGGGCTCGGTGCCGGTGCTCGACGCCGTCGCGGTGAAGCCGAGTTCGGTGAGGGCGGCGGCGAGGACCGTGGTGGGCGGGCCGGTGGTGCCGGAGGGGGACACCGGGTCGGCGCCGAGGACCAGGAGGCGGCGGTGGGTGTCCGGGGACAGCGGGAGCAGGCCGCCCTCGTTGCGCAGGAGCGTCGTCGTGCGCTCGGCGATGCGGTCGGCGGCGGCGAGATGGGCGGCGCTGCCGACGGTGGCGTCCACCTCGTCCAGAGTCGTGTACGCCTGCTCGAACAGGCCCAGTTTCCGCTTCAGCCGCAGGATGCGCAGGACCGACTCGTCGATGCGGGCCTCGGTCAGCTCACCGTCGCGGACGGCCTGGAGGACGGCGTTCCAGGCGAGTTCGGGCTGCGGCGGGTGCAGCAGCTGGTCGACGCCCGCCTTGAGGGCGAGGACGGCGACGCGGTCGTCGCCGTACTTGGTGCGTACCCCCTGCATGGACAGGGAGTCGGTCACGATCACGCCCTGGTGGCCGAGCTGTTCGCGCAGGACGCCGGTGACGACGGGGTACGAGAGCGTCGCCGGGTCGAGCGCCGGGTCGAGGGCGGGGACCACGATGTGCGCGGTCATCACCACGTCGACGCCGACGGCGAGCGCGGCACGGAACGGCGGGGCGTCGAGTTCCTCCCACTGCTCACGGGTGTGGTGGATGTGCGGCAGCGCGGAGTGGCTGTCGGTCTCGGTGTCGCCGTGGCCGGGGAAGTGCTTCACGGCCGGGGCGATGCCCGCGTCCCGGTAGCCCTCGATCTGCGCGGTCACGGACGCGGCCACGGCGTCCGGGCCCGCGCCGAAGGACCGTACGCCGATGACCGGGTTGGCCGGGTTCACATTGACGTCGGCGGAGGGGGCGTAGTTCTGGAAGATGCCGAGCGCGCGCAGTTCGGCGCCCGCGATCCGGGCCGCCTCGCGGATGTCGTCGGCCGCGCCGCCCGCGCCGAGGGCCATCGCGCCCGGCAGGAGCGTCGCGGGCGCGCCGATGCGGGCGACGACGCCGTGCTCCTGGTCCACGGAGAGCAGCAGCGGGACGCCCGGCGAGGTGTCGTGGGCCACCCGCTGCACGTCGTTGGAGAGCGTGGCGAGCTGGCGCGGGTCGCGGGTGTTGTGGGCCCAGCCGAAGTAGATGAGCCCGCCCGGGCGGTACTTGGCGACGGCGTCCGCGGGGGTGCGCACGCCGAGCTCCCGCTCGTTCAGCTCGATGTCGGCCCGGTCCGGGGCGCTCGCGTGATGCCCGTACACATGCAGGACGAAGAGCTGGCCGACCTTCTCTTCGAGCGTCATGCGGGCGAGCAGGTCGCGCGGGTGGGCGTCGTGGTCGTCGGGGGTGTCCTGGCCGCTGGGGGTGGAGTGGGAGTCGTGAGGCACCTGCCACGGATATCCCGTGGGGTGCGGCGGGTCAAGGGTGGTGCCGACGTGGGGCTGCCGCGGGTCCGCCGTGGGGCCGGGGAGGGGCCGCCACCGGTGCAAGGGAGGGGGCGCACCGGTGGCGGCGCGCTGCCGGCCACGGGCGGCTGGAGAGGGTGGTCAGCGCTCGCAGCCAGCAGCGATGCCGACACCGCCCCGCGGAGACTCTCCGACAGCGTGCCCCTTGGACGACGGGGCGCGCGTCAGGGTTCCCGAACTGCCTCCGAACGCCCGAAGTTGGTGCGGATGGGGTGCGGGGTCAGCCGGTGGCGTCCGGTGCCCCTTCGGCCGCGGGCGCCCACCGCTCCCGCAGCACCCGTACCGCCTCCGCGATCGCCGGGCGCCGTGCCGCCCCCGTCCGCCACACCGCGTACAGCCTGCGCACCGGCAGCGGGTCGAGGTGCACCGCCGTGACGCCCGCGGGGAGCGGGCCGCGGCCGAGGCGGGGGATCACGGCGATGCCGAGTCCGGCCGCGACCAGGGCGATCAGGGTGGGGTTCTCCTCGGCGCGGTGCACGATGTCCGGCTCGCAGCCCGCCGCCCGCATCGTCCGCAGCAGCCAGTCGTGGCACACCCGCCCCGGCGGCTGCGAGATCCACCGCTCGTCCCGCAGCTCCTCGCGCCGCACCGCCGCCCGCCCGGCCAGACGGTGCCCCGAAGGGACCAGGAGGTCGCACAAGTCGTCGCCGATCACGGCCTGTTCGACGCCGGGCGGCGCGGGCAGCGGCGCGATGTCCCAGTCGTGCGCGACCGCCAGGTCCGCGGCGCCCTTGGCGACGAGGTCCACCGACAGATGCGGCTCGACCTCCGACAGGCGCGCGTCGAGCGCCGGATGGCGGTGGGCGAGGTCCGCGAGCACCCCGGGCAGCAGGCCGCGCGCCGCCGACGCGAACGCCACCACCGTCAGGCGCCCGGCCGGGACGCCCCGGCGCTCCTCCAGGTCCGTCTCCGCGCGCTCCACGATCGCGAGGAGCTCCCGCGCCGCCTCGACGAGGCGCACCGCCTCCTCGGTCAGGGCCACGCCCCGGCCCCGCCGCTCAAGGAGCGTGGTGCGGGTCTCCCGCTCCAGCTTGGCGATCTGCTGGGACACGGCGGACGCCGTGTAGCCGAGCGCCTCGGCGGCGGCGCCGACGGTGCCGTGGACGGACACGGCGTGCAGGGCGCGCAGCCGGGCGAGATCCAGCACGGGGGTCACCTCGTCTCTCTGCTGCTCGTCTCTGTACGGCTCGTCCCCGCGCGCCCCGTCCCTGTGCGGCCGGGGCCGCCGCGCCGGACGCCGGGGTTGCCACTTCGCCGTGCCGGGGCGCCACTCCTAAGCAACGCTTCAGACAATCATGAAGAAACTCGCGCTGGTGCTGAACACTCGGGTCGCGTGATCCTCGACGCATGCGCCCCACCCACATCCTCCTCGCCGTCCTGGTCGCCGCCGTCTGGGGCGTCAACTTCGTCGTCATCGAGATCGGCCTCGACCACTTCCCGCCCCTCCTCTTCTCCGCCCTGCGCTTCCTCGTCGCGGCGCTGCCCGCCGTGTTCTTCGTCGGCCGCCCCAAGGTCGCCTGGAAGTGGCTGGTGGGCGTGGGCCTCACGCTCGGCGTGGCCAAGTTCGGGCTGCTGTTCATCGGCATGGACGCGGGGATGCCGGCCGGTCTGTCCTCGCTCGTGCTCCAGATCCAGGCCGTGTTCACCGCCCTCATCGCCTTCGCCGTGCTCGGTGAACGCCCGGCCCGGATACGGGTGGTGGGCATGGCGGTCGCCCTCGCGGGCATCGGGGTCGCGGCCGTCCACGAGGGCGCGTCCGGGCCGCTCACGGCCTTCGGCCTGACCGTCGCCGCGGCCGCCTGCTGGGGCGTGTCGAACGTCCTCACCCGCAAGGCCGCACCGCCCGACGCCCTGAACTTCATGGTGTGGGTGAGCACGGTCCCGGTCCTCCCCCTCCTCGCCCTCTCCCTGCTCTTCGAGGGCCCCGCACGCGACCTCGACGCGCTGCGCTCCCTCGACTGGCAGGGCGTCGGGATCATCGTGTACGTCGCGTGGATCACGACCGTGTTCGGCTTCGGCGTCTGGGGGTACCTGCTGCGCCGCCACCCGGCGTCGACGGTGGCCCCGTTCTCGCTCCTCGTCCCGGTCTTCGGCATGTCGTCGGCCGCCCTGTTCCTGGACGAGTCCGTGGGCACGCTCCAGTGGTGCGCGGCGGCGCTCCTCGTGGGCGGGGTCGCGCTCGCCTCGCTCCCGCCCCGGCGCCGCACGCCCGTCTCACCGCCCACCCCGGCGACGTACGCTGACGAAGTGATCCCGGAACCCTCGTCCCGCGCATGACCCCGCGCCCCGCGCGGCCCCTGCCCAAGGCCCTGCGCCCCGTCGACCTGGCCCGGATGGCGGGCGTCTCCACCCAGCTCGTACGCGACTACGCCGACGCGGGCATCCTGCCCCCCACCCCCCGCACCCCCTCCGGCTACCGCCGCTTCGCCCCCGTCCACGGCCGCGCCCTGCTCACCTACCGCGCCCTGGCCAAGGGCTTCGGCCCCGACACGGCCCGCGCCGTGATGCGAGCGGTGCACGCGGACGACGTACCGCTGGCGCTGACCCTGCTGGACGCGGCCCACGCGGACCTGCACGCGCGCAGGGAGGCGCTGCGGGCGACGGGGGCGGCGTTGGAGGCGGTGGCGCGGGAGGGGGAAGGGGCGGTGGGGCCGGGGGCGCCGCTCACCGGGTCGGCGCCCGCCGGGTCCGCGTCCGCCGGACCTCCGCCCGCCGGGTCCGCGGTGCCGTCCCGCGTGGACCTCACCGTCGGCGAGGTCGCCGCCCGCGTCGGTGTGCGGGCCTCGGCGCTGCGCGTCTGGGAGTCGGCGGGCCTGCTCGCGCCCGCGCGGGAGCGGGGCACGGGGTACCGCCGCTACGACGCCGCCGACGTCCGCGACGCCCGCATGATCGCCATGCTCCGCCAGGCCGGTTACGCCCTGCCCGCGATCCGCCCGGTCCTGGACGGCCTGCGCGAGACGGGCAGCAGCGAGGCCCTGCGCGCGGCCCTGGCCCGCCGCCAGGAGGAGCTGACGCGGAGGTCACGGGCAATGCTGGCGGGGGCGGGGTTGCTGGACGGGTATGTGGGTGAGGGCTGGGGAGAGGGAGACGGGGGAGGGGCGGCGGAGGAGGCCTGAGAGGCTCCCCGGGTGCCGGGTGCCGGGTGCCGGGTGCCGGGTGCTGGGGCGGTCGAAGGGACCCGAGCAGCCCGGGACGCGGAGGCGGCTGGCGGGGCACGGGTGTTGGGCCGGTCGACAAGTCGGGACAGCCGGGCGGGCGGCGAATCGGGACAGCTGGGCGGGTGGTGAGTCGGGACGGTCGGGCTGGTCGGCGAGTCCGGGCGCCGGGCGGGCGGTGAGTCCGGACGGCTGGCCGGTCGGCGGGTCGGGACGGTCGGGTCGGTCGGCGAGTGCTGGCGGCTGGGGGGCCGACGAATCCGGGTGGTTGGGCCGAACGGCGGGCGCCGGCGGCTGGGGCTGCCGTGCCGTCGGTGGCTGCGCCGGGTGGTCGGAGGCATCCTCGGGGCGGCCCCGTCGGTGATCCGGGCGGCGACTCCCGCCCAGGGGTGCGGAGTTCGGCCGGGCCGCAGGCGTCACCGGACCCCGCCGCCGCCCTCGCGCGCGGCCGGGCGCCCCCTCAGGCCGACTCCGTCAGCAGCCGCGCCAGCAGCTCCCGCCCCGGCCCCAGGAGTTCCGGCAGCGGCGCCGCCCCCTCGTACCACCGCTTCTCGTACTCCCAGCACAGCCAGCCGTCCCAGCCCTTGCGGGTGAGGAGTTCCACGCACTCGGCGAGGGGCAGGACGCCCGCGCCGAGGGGGAGCGGGGTGGTGTCGTCGGCGCTCGCGATGTCCTTGACCTGGATGTAGCCGAGGAACGGGGACAGCGTGGCGAAGGTGTCGGCGACCTGTTCGCCGCCGAGCCAGGTGTGCATCAGGTCCCACAGGGCTCCGGCGTTGCGGTGGCCGACGGGGCCGAGGACGCGGGCGGCGGCGGCGCCGGTGCGGTGCGAGTCGTGGGTCTCCAGGAGGATGCGGACGCCGACGTCGGCGGCGTGCTCGGCGGCGGTGCCGAGGCGTCGCGCGGCCGTGGCGTCGGCCTCGTCCCGCTGCTCCTGGGACGGCTCGGTGCCGTCGTCCGGGGAGCCGCCGGGGAATCCGCCCGGGAAGACGCGGACGTAGGGCGCGCCGAGGTCCCGGGCGAGGGCGAGCAGCGCCCGGATCTCGTCCAGGACGGGCTCGTCGTCGCCGGGCGCCGCGACGCGGGCGTACCCCGCGAGGCCGAGCACGTCGACGCCCGCGTCCTTGAACGCGGCGGCCACGTCGGCCCGTTCGGTGAGACCGAGGCCCGGGTGGACGGGCTCCTCGGGGTGCGCGCGCAGCTCGACGCCGTGATAGCCGTGGGTGACGGCAAGCCGCAGTACGTCCGGGACGGGCATGCCGGGTACGCCGAGCGTGGAGAAGGCGAGTTTCATGGCCGGACTTCTTTCCCGAGGAGGACTACGGAAACGCCCCCGCTGAGGCGCGGGGTACCGAGTGCCCCGTAAGGGGCGCGGGGAACTGAGCGACAAGCCCCAACGCACCCGCACCCGCGCACCCCGCGCAACAGGGCAGACGCAACCGCGCCACCCGCACCCCGAACGGGGCCACCCCCTGGACGGGGCCACCCCACACGTCAAAGGCCCCCGGCCAGATCCTGCAACCGCCAGTCCTGCCCCACCAGATCCACCCCGAACGACCGATGCGCCTTCTCCGCCACGAGCACGAACCCGTGCCGCTGATAGATGGGCCGGGCCGAGCTGAGGACGTCGTTGGTCCACAGCACCAGCTCCCGGTACCCCACGCTCCGGGCGAACTCCACGACCGCGCCGACCAGCCGGTCCCCGATGCCGAGCCCCCGCGCCTCCGGCTCGACGAGCAGCAGCCGCAGCCGCGCCGTGCCCGGCACCTCGTCGCGTACGCACATCACGCACCCGACGGGACGCCCGTCGAGCTCGGCGATCCAGACCCGCTCCAGGTGCGGATCGTGGTCCTCGGCGAAGTCGGCGACGATGCGGGCGACCAGGCCTTCGTAGTCGGCGTTCCACCCGTACTCGGCCGCGTACAGCGCGCCGTTGCGCTGCACGATCCAGCCGAGTTCGCCCGCGCCGGGCTCGCGCAGGAGCACGTCGTCGGCGCGGGGCGGGCGGCGGGTGCTGTCCGACAGGATGGCGCGGACGGTCGCCATGGCGGCGGTGAGCCGCTCGCGCTCGGCGGCCGGTACCGTCGCGAGCAGCGAGCCGACCGCTTCCCGCGACCGCTCGTCGAGCAGCTCGGCGGCGGTGCGCCCGCGCGCGGTGAGCGTGACGCGCCGCCGCCGCGGATCCCGCTCCGAGGGCGTCCGCTCGACCAGGCCGTCCTCCTCGAACCTGGCCAGGATGCGGCTCAAGTACCCTGCGTCCAGGGAGAGTTCACCGCGCAGGTCGGCGACGTCGGTGCGCGGCGAGTGGGCCAGTTCGTAGAGCACCCGGGACTCGGTGAGGGTGTAGGGCGCGTACAGGTGGCGGCTGTAGTCGAGCGCGCCGATGAGATTCGTGTAGAAGCGGTTGAAGGACCGGATCTCTTGCACGCTCATGCGCAGCCACCTCGCCCGACCGGGAACCTCGGATACTTGACTCAGTCAGAGATACGACTCCGAGCATACGGCCGGAACCGGCCAGGAGCCATGCCCCGGCGTCAGCCGTCGGCGACCCGGGCCCCGGGCAGCGGCACGGCGACGACGTCGTACGTCGTGTCGGGCGTGGGCGGGGTCGTGAAGCGGGCGTTGACGAGATAGAGCCGGTCGCCGAAGCGCGCGGCGGTCGCCGGGACGTCGAAGCGGGGGTCGGTGAGGCGGTGGCGCAGGACGGCGGTGCGGGCGTCGGCGCCGAGGTGGAACCCGGTGACGACGTTCAGCCGGTTCTGAACCACGAACAACGTGTGCCCCACCCGCACCAGCCCGTCGCCGTACCGCACGTCGGCCGCACCCTTCAGCCGGATCTCCACGGCGTCACCACTGCGTGGGTCGACCCGGTACAGGCGCCCCTCGGGCAGACTCCTGACGACGATCAGCCCCCGCCCGTCGGGCGTGGACGTGATCCCGTTGGCGTTGATGACACCGGGCTCCTGCTGCCAGTCCCCGCCGAGCCGCACCCGCCGGACGTCTCCCCGACCCCCTCGCCGCCCCCGAGGCACGCCGTACAGCACCCGGTCACTGGAATCCGTGAACCACGCCCGGCCCTCCGCCAGATGAACGTCATTGATGAAGTGTCCGGTTTCCGCCGCGAGTCGATACGTGGCCACGATCGCCCCGGTCCGCAGGTCGAGCACACGCGCGGTGCCACTGGCGCCCCCGGCGACGTACAGCAGCCCCTCCCGCCCGACCTTCATCCCCACGGCGGGCACCCCGGGCACGCCCGCGTGCAGCAACCCCCCTCGCCCGGTGCGCAGATCGGCCCGGTACACGGCCCCGGTGCCCAGCGAGCCCAGATAGGCGTAGGGCGCTCTCCCGATGGCGATGCCCTCGGGCCGGAAGCCGTCGGGCAGCGGGAAGGTGGTGGGCCCGCCGCCGCTCCCGGACGCGGCCCGCGCGGACCCGCCACCGGCGGCGACCGCCCCGGCGGCGCCGATCGCACCCACCAGAACGGTGCGACGGGACGGCCGTGACGGCCCGGACACACGGGCCGAAGCATGCTCTGAGGTCATGACTCAACTCTCCGTATCGACTGGAAGGGAGGAGACGAACTCCCCTTCAGCTTCGGCGAGCAGGGCCCACTTGGGTACCGGAGTTCCCGCCGGTATCACGGGTCTGTCGGACGGACGGAATCAGGAGCCGGACGGCTTGATCTCCCCCGCGAACACGATGATCTGGTCGATGAGGCTCCGCCGCAGATGCACGACATCCGTGCCCGCGAGCCGCGGCCCCCCGTCCGGAGTGGTGAAGACCCACCGATACCGGGCCCACTCGTCCGGCATGTCCACCGCCGAACACCGCACCATGGTCCCGGCCCCCGCCGGATGCCGCCGGAGATCCAGCACGAACCGCTCGACCTCCTCGATCCCCTCACGGCGCCCGAGCGGCCCCCAGAACACCACGTCCGAGGTCAGGGCCTGGGCGAGCAGTGTCGTCACACCGCTGTCGTCCGGCGCGTTGAAGGCGGAGATGAACGTGTCGATCGCGGACTGTGCGGCTTCTTCCTGCATGCGTCAGTCATACCAGCCCCATCGAGGTCTGAACGGTGAAGGCGCATGGCTTTCCTCAGTCGTGCGCACCGCCCGCGTGATCCCTGATCTCCGTGGTATGCCTGGCCGCTTGGGTGATGTCGCCCCGGCCTTTGGCCACGTTGAGTTGTTTCCAGTTCGCGGCACACACATCGCAGCGAGGCGTGGGGATGCAGTCGAGTAGCCATGCGTGGAAACCGATGGGGAGAACTACCGCCGGTTCGGGCGTGGTCTGTTGCTTCATGCTGCGAGGTTCCGCCTGGCCACCAGGACGCGGGAACCTCGTACGTTTCCCACTTCAGGACGTCCCGAGAGTGCTAGAACGCCCCTGTGGCGGCGAATGAGCGGCTGCGGGCGACCATGCCTGCCGGGGGTTGGACGCATGCGAGCCCGGCGGCCGAAGTCGACATAGATCCCAAGTCGGTTGAGCGGTGGGTGAACCTCGGGCGGGTGCCGTGAGCCCGGAACTGGTCGCCTTGTACGAGCAGCGTGCCGACCTGCCGGTGTCGGTGTTCATCGACCTGCTGTCGGCGGCCCGCGAACAGGTCGACATCCTCGTGTACGCGGCCGTGTTCCTGCACGAGGCGTATCCCAAGCTGAACGACCTGCTTCGGGGCAAGGCCGCCGCAGGTTGCGCGGTGCGCATCTGCCTCGGGGACGCCGACTCCGGGAACGCGACCGCCCGTGGCCGTGAGGAGAGGTACGGGCACGGCATCGAGTCACGGTGCCGTCTGGCAGACGGCCGAACCCGTGGAGGTCGCCTGATGGCACGGACCGAGTACTACGACGACCCCGACGCCCCGGAACCCAACAGCCTGCCCGGCGCGGCCGTCCGTGAGGTCAGGGAGGAGACGGGCCTCGATGTGGAGATCACCGGCCTTGTCGGCACGTACACCGACCCGAAGCACGTCATCGCGTACAGCGACGGGGAGGTGCGGCGGCAGTTCAACGTCTGTTTCCGGGCCCGGCTCGTCGGCGGGACCCCGGCCGTCTCCGACGAGTCGCTGGAGGAGCGCGGGGCGCCGTATCTCGGGTGAAGCCCGCCCGCGGAGGGGGAGCGGTCTCGCCCCGGCACCACTCCTGTTTGAGACTTTTCTCCTTACGCACCTCACTGACCAGCCATGGTCTGGGAAAAGTCCCCAAGGGAACTTCAATGGAATGCTGGAACCCACGAATGGGCGACGGCATCGGCCTCGCCCCGGCTGCGCCTGTGGGAGGCCGTCGTGAAGTTTCTGCTCGAAGTCGAAGTCGACGATGCCGCGTCGGCGGAGGACACCACCCGGGAACTGGGGCGCATCCTCCGCTACTGGGCGGGGAGCCTGCGGTACTACGCCCTGGAGCCGGGGGCCGGTGAGACCGTGCTCGACTCGGCCCACCGGGAGGTCGGGCGGTGGACGATCGCGGGGAGCTGAGGCGGGCCGGGGCGAGGCGGGGGCGTCAGGCCCGGCGGGGCGTTCCCGTGGAGCCGCGCACCATCAGTTCGCCGTGCACCGTCGCGATGCCTCCGGGCGGCTCCTCCTCGCGGCCCATGGCGATCCGCCCGGCCCGCGCCCCCGCCTCGTACAGCGGAAGGCGGACCGTCGTCAGGGCGGGGACCGCGTCGATGCTGAACGGGAGGTCGTCGAAGCCCGCCACCGAGACGTCGCCGGGGATGGAAAGGCCGCGGTCGCGCAGGGCGGCGCAGGCGCCCAGGGCCACCGTGTCGTTGGCGGCGACGACGGCCGTCAACTCGGGGGCGCGGCGCAGGAGTTCGAGGGTGGCATCGTAGCCGGAGCGGCGGTCGTAGGGGCCGTGCAGGGTCAGGCGGGGGTCGTCGGGGACGCCCGCGGCGGCCAGGGCCTCCTGGTGGCCCTCCAGGCGGTGGCGGGTGGTGGTGCGTTCCGTGGGGCCCGCGATGTAGCCGATGCGGCGGTGGCCGAGGCCGATGAGGTGGTCGGTGAGGCGCCGCCCGCCGCCCCGGTTGTCGAAGGTCAGGGCCACCGCGTCCGGCGCCTCGTCGGCGGGCGGCCGCCCGCACAGGACCACCTGCGAGCCCGCCTCGCCGAGCCGCCGCAGCTTCCCGCCGATCGCCGCCGCGTGCGGGGCGTCCTCGATGGCGCCGCCGGTCACCACGACGGCCGCGGCCCGCTGGCGCTGGAGCAGGGTCAGATACGTCAGCTCGCGCTCGGGGGAGCCGCCGGTGTTGCAGACCACCGCCATGCGCTCGCCCCCGGCCCGCCCGCCGGGGCCGGTGATCTCCGACTGGACCGCGCTCGCCATGATCCCGAAGAACGGGTCGGCGATGTCGTTGACGAGGATGCCGACCAGGTCCGAGGTCGCCGCGGCCAGCGAGCTGGCGGGGCCGTTCAGGACGTAGTCCAGGTCGTCCACCGCGCGCAGTACGCGCTCCCGCGTCGCCGCGGCGACGGGGTAGTTGCCGTTCAGTACGCGGGACACGGTGGCGGGGGACACCTGGGCGCGAGCCGCCACGTCCGCCAGGGTCACGGTCATCTGTTGGCCTCCGGTCTTGTACGAACCTTGTCCGGCAGGCTAGCTTCTCCCCAATAGAAAGCGCTTGCTACGCATGGTTCGCCGCACGGGACACAAGAACCCCGCCCCCACCACCGCCCCCGCCCACCGGCCGCGCACCCGGCGCCCCGCGCCTACGGAGGAACTCACGTGACACGCGAGACGGTCCGCATCGCCATGAACGGCGTGACGGGACGCATGGGTCACCGCCAGCACCTGGTCCGCTCGATCCTCGCCCTGCGCGAGCAGGGCGGCCTCGACCTGGGCGACGGCACCCGGCTCTGGCCGGAGCCGGTCCTCGTGGGCCGCAGGGAGCACGCGCTGCGCGAGCTGGCCGAGCGGTACGGCCTCGCCCACTGGTCGACCGACCTCGACGCCGTCCTCGCCGACCCCACGATCGGCGTCTACTTCGACGCGCAGGTCACCTCGGCCCGCGAGGACGCGCTCGGGAAGGCGCTCGCCGCGGGCAAGCACATCTACACCGAGAAGCCCTCCGCCACGTCCTTCGCCGCCGCCCTGGACCTGGCCCGGCGCGCCCGGGACGCCGGCGTCAAGCACGGCGTCGTCCAGGACAAGCTCTTCCTGCCGGGCCTGCGCAAGCTGAAGCGCCTGGTGGACGGCGGCTGCTTCGGGCAGATCCTGTCCGTGCGCGGAGAGTTCGGCTACTGGGTCTTCGAGGGCGACTGGCAGGAGGCGCAGCGCCCGTCCTGGAACTACCGCACGGAGGACGGCGGCGGCATCGTCGTCGACATGTTCCCGCACTGGGAGTACGTCCTGCACGAGCTGTTCGGCCGGGTGCGCTCCGTGCAGGCGCTCGCCGTCACCCATGTGCCGCAGCGCTGGGACGAGCGCGGCAAGCCCTACGACGCGACGGCGGACGACGCCGCGTACGGCATCTTCGAGCTCGACGGGGGCGCCGTCGCACAGATCAACTCGTCCTGGACGGTGCGGGTGCACCGCGACGAGCTGGTGGAGTTCCAGGTCGACGGCACCGAGGGCTCGGCGGTCGCGGGCCTGCGCGGCTGCCGCTTCCAGCACCGCGCGGCCACGCCCAAACCGGTGTGGAACCCCGACCTGCCCGCCGCGCACTCCTTCCGCGACCAGTGGCAGGAGGTCCCCGACAACGAGGAGTTCGACAACGGCTTCAAGGCCCAGTGGGAGCTGTTCCTGCGGCATGTGTACGCCGACGCGCCCTACCGCTGGGACCTGTTCGCGGGCGCGCGGGGCGTGCAGCTGGCGGAGCTGGGGCTGCGGTCGTCGGCGGAGGGGCGCCGGATCGACGTACCGGAGATCGCGCTGTGAACGCGGCGTCCGTGCCCTCCGTGCCCTCCGTGCCCTCCTCGCCCCCCTCGTCCCCGTTGCGCTCCCGCACCGTCTTCGCCGCCGCCCATGTCGTCGCCGACCCGCGCGCCGACGTGTCCCCGGACGGACCCGCCGCCGTCGACTGGGACGCCACCCTCGCCTTCCGCCGCCACCTGTGGGCGCACGGCCTGGGCGTCGCCGAGGCCATGGACACCGCGCAGCGCGGCATGGGCCTGGACTGGGCGGGCGCGGCCGAGCTGATCCGGCGCTCGGCCGCGGAGGCCGCCGCGGTCGGCGGCCGGATCGCGTGCGGCGTCGGCACGGACCAGCTGACCTCGCCCGCGACGACCCTCACCGACGTACGGCACGCGTACGAGGAGCAGTTGGCGCTGGTGGAGGGGGTGGGCGCGCGGGCGATCCTGATGGCGTCGCGGGCCCTGGCGGCGACGGCGGAGGGCCCGGACGACTACCTGACGACGTACGCCGACCTGCTCCGGCAGGCCACCGCCCCGGTGATCCTGCACTGGCTCGGCCCGATGTTCGACCCGGCACTCACGGGCTACTGGGGCTCGGCCGACCTGGACGCGGCCACGGACACGTTCCTGGAGGTGATCGCCGCCCACCCCGGCAAGGTGGACGGCGTGAAGATCTCGCTCCTGGACGCCGACCGCGAGGTCGCCCTGCGCCGCCGCCTCCCGGACGGGGTGCGCTGCTACACGGGCGACGACTTCCACTACCCCGACCTGATCGCGGGCGACGACCGCGGCCACAGCGACGCGCTCCTCGGTGTCTTCGACCCGCTGGCACCGGTGGCGGCCCGAGCGGTACGCGCCCTGGACGCGGACGACCCCAAGGCCTTCCGCGAACTCCTCGATCCCACCGTCGAGTTGGCCCGCCACCTCTTCGAGCCGCCGACCCGCTTCTACAAGACGGGCGTCGTCCTCCTGGCCTGGCTGGCGGGCCACCAGGACCACTTCACGATGGTCGGCGGCCTCCAGTCGGCCCGCTCCCTGCCGCACCTCGCCAGGGCGTACGAACTCGCCGCCGCCCTCTCCCTGTTCCCCGACCCGGACCTGGCCGCGTACCGCATGCGCGTGCTCCAGGAGATCCACGGAGTCACCCCATGACACCACCCCCGCCCCGCGCCCCGGCCGACTTCAGCATCAACCAGATGACGGTGAAGCAGCTCTCCCTGCCCGAACTGGTCACTGCCTGCGCCGACTTGGGCGTCCGGGGTGTCGGCCTGTGGCGCGAGCCGGTCCAGGAGTACGGGGTGGAGGCGGCCGCGAAGCTGGTGCGGGGCGCCGGTCTGACCGTCACCACGCTCTGCCGGGGCGGCTTCCTCACGGCCCGCGACCCCGCCGAACGGGCCCGCGCCCTGGCCGACAACCGCGCCGCCATCGACGAGGCCGCGACCCTCGGCACCGACACCCTGGTCCTCGTCTCCGGCGGCCTCCCCGCCGGTGACCGGGACCGCGACCTGCCCGCCGCCCGCGAACGCGTCGCCGACGCCCTCGCCGAACTCGCCCCCTACGCCGCCGCCCGCGCCGTCCGCCTCGCCATCGAACCCCTCCACCCGATGTACGCCGCCGACCGCTGCGTGGTCTCCACCCTCACCCAGGCCCTCGACCTGGCCGAACGCTTCCCCGCCGACCAGGTCGGCGTCTGCGCCGACACGTACCACATCTGGTGGGACGACCAGGCCCCCACCGCCCTCACCCACGCCACCACCACGGGCCGCCTGCACGCCTTCCAGCTCGCCGACTGGACCACCCCGTTGCCCCACGGCGCCCTCACCGGCCGCGGCCAACTCGGCGACGGCACCATCGACTTCCACCACTGGCGCCACCTCGTCGAGTCCTCCGGCTACAGCGGCCCGACGGAGGTCGAACTGTTCAACGACGGCTTGTGGGCGGGGGACGGGCGGGAGGTGCTGGGGGAGACGGTGCGGAGGTATCTGGAGCACGTCTGCTGAGCCTGCCCGCCTGCCCGCCCGTCAGGCGCCGTCGTCAGGCGCGGTCGGCAGGGTGGGCCGGGGACCTTCGTCGGGCACGACCACCAGGCGTACGGCCATCTGTCGTGAGTCGGGCGGGTGGTCGCCGGGCTCGGTCCGGTATTTGCGCAGCAGCGCCAGGTACTCCTCGGTGAACGTGGCGACCTGTTCCTTCGTCATCCGCAGTCCGGAGCGTTGGATCTGGTTCCAGCCCGCGGAGGCGTCGTACCCGGCGTACGCGCTCACGACCAGGTTCAGGTCCTGCGTCATCTTGAGCGCGCCGACCTTGACGGCGGCCTCGCGCTCGTCGGCCGTCAACTCCAGGCCCGGGGGCGTGAAGATGTCCGTCATCAGCGACCTCCACCAGCGTTCCCGGCCGGTGGACCGCTCCTCGATCTCGGCGATCAGCTTCAGGTCGGCGAGCTTGCGCAGGTGGTAGCTGGTGGTGCCGGTGCTCTCGCCGAGGGCCTTGGCGACGCTGGTGGAGTTCGCTTCGCCGTGCTCGCCCAGGTAGCTCAGGATGTCGCGGCGCACCGGGTTGGACAGCGCTTTGTAGAAGGCTTTGAGGTCCGGGCCGGTGAGGACTCTCTTCTCGGGGCGCTCGACCATGCCGACCAGGGTACTGCAGAGAGTCTCTGCAGTTGTTGCAGAGATTGTTTGCAGAATGTCTCTGCAATGGCTACGTTGGTTCAAGGGGCGCCAACGGGCGCCGGAACGCTCGGGGGTCGAGATGCGAAAGAACCGGGGCGGGGTGGCCGACCATGGCTGAATCGCTGGATGCCCAGGTGCGGGACGAGATCGACGACCAGGTCGCGGAGGCGTTCGACGCCTACCTCGCCGACAGGCTGGCCGAACCGGGGCCGCTGCGCACGGCACTGGAGCTGAGGCGCAGCACCGGGCTGGTGCTCGGCACGGTCGGACTGGGCGCGCTCGCCACGGCGCTGGCGCCCGACGGAAGCACCGTCGTCTGCTGGATCTGGGGTGCGATCGCGGTGCTGAATCTCGCCTGGCTGCGGACCGCACGCCGCTGTTGACGGGCTCGGGGCGCGGTGCTCGCGGGTGCGGTGCTCGTGGGCGCGGCGCCGCGTACGGCTACTTCTTGCCGCTCCCCAGGATGTCCCCCAGCAGATCCGCGAGCCCGCCCCCGCTCTCGCCGCCGCCCTGACCGGCGGTGGGCGCCGCACCCGGCGCGGCGCCGGAGGATCCGGTCGGCCGCGTCTTCTGGGCGCGCTTCGTGAGTACCGCGAGGACCACCGGGATCAGGAGTTCCACCGCGCGCGTCACCGTCGCCACGGGGAGACCCGTCTTCTTCGCGACCGCGTTCGCCACCGGGCGGCTCAGCTTGCCGAGCACGCCCGCCATGATGCCGCCGCCGAGCAGCCCGCCGAGGCCGCCGCCCAGAGTGGCCACGCCCTGGAGCGGGGCCTCCTCCGTGAAGGCCTGGCGCACCTCGGCCGCCTCCGCCGGGTCGGCCGTCTGCGCCTTGTCCTGCAGGGTGCCCGAGAGCGTCGAGACCGTCTGGCCCACGACGGCCTGCGCGCCGGCCGGGTCCGTGCCGAGCACGTCGGCGATCTCCTGGAGCCTGTCGTCGCCCAGCTCGGTCAGTACGTCCTGCTCGAATGAGGTGTCGTCGCCCATGGGCGAAACGCTACGTCCGTGGTGGTTTGTCGGCACGCCGAAATCTTCCGGGGGAACTTGGCGACGGCGTGCAACCCTTCCGCCACCACGCGTGTCGTACTGGGTGTCAGAAGCTCTGGAGGGGGGATCCGGGGGGATCCGCAGAGCCGCTGGCAAGGGGAGGGAAACCGAGGGGGCCCAGTCGACGGACCGGGCCCCCTCGAAACGTTCCCGGGCTCAGAAGAAGACCCCGCACGTCAGCAACGCGTTCGCGTACGGACTCGCCTCGCCCGTCCGCACCACGAGCCGCGCCCCCGCCGACAGCCCCTTCAACTCCTCGTGCGGCACCAACCCCAGCGCCGCCCCCGGAAACCGCCGCTCCAACAACGCCGCCGCCCCCGGATTCGCCTCCCGCACCTCCCGCGCCGCCACCGCGCCCTCCACCACGAGCTCCGCGAGCAGCCCGTCCAGGACCTGCGCGAACGACGGCACCCCGGCGACGAACGCCAGATCCACCACCCGCGGCCCCGCCGGAATCGGCATCCCCGCGTCACACACCAGGACCCGGTCGCCATGACCCAGCTCGGCCAGCGCGCCCGACAGATGGCGGTTGAGTATCCCGGCCTTCCTCACAGCGCCGCCACCTCGGCACCCGACGGATACGACACCTGCGCCCCCGCCCGCGTCACCGCGAGCGCCCCCACCTTCGCCGCGTACCGCGCCGCCGACTCCAGGTCCTCGCCCGCGCCGAGCCGCCACGCCAACGCCGCCGTGAACGCGTCCCCGGCACCCGTCGTGTCCACGGCATCCACCTTCACCGACGGCACCCGCGCCATCCCCTCGGGACCCGCCACCAGCGCGCCGTCGCCGCCGAGCGTCACCACCACCGACCTCGGGCCGAGCGCCAGCAACCCCCGCGCCCAGTCCTCCGGCGCCTCGGGGACGTCCGCCCCGGCGCCCCGCAGGATCACCCGCGCCTCGTGCTCGTTCACCACGAGGGGATCGCAGGCCGCCAGGACCTCGGTCGGCAGCGGGGCGGGCGGTGACGGGTTCAGGACCAGACGCGTGCCCTCCGGCAGCGCGCGTACCACCTCCGCGACCGTGTCGAGGGGGATCTCCAGCTGCACCGACACCACCCGCGCCGCCTGGAAGAGGCTCCCGGCCGCCCGTACGTCCTCGGGTGTCAGGCGCGAGTTCGCGCCCGGCGCCACCACGATGCTGTTGTCGCCCGACGGATCCACCGTGATCAGCGCGACCCCGGTCGGCGCGCCGCCCACCAGGACGCCCACCGTGTCCACGCCCGCCGACCGCTGCGAGTCGAGCAGCAGCCGCCCGTACGCGTCGTCGCCGACCCGCGCCAGGAGCGCCGTCCGCGCGCCCAGCCTGCCCGCCGCCACCGCCTGGTTCGCGCCCTTGCCGCCCGGATGGACGGCCAGGTCCGAGCCGAGCACCGTCTCGCCGGCCCCCGGCCGCCGCTCGACTGCGGTCACCAGGTCGGCGTTGGCCGAGCCCACGACCAGCAGGTCGTAGTCATGCATCGTGGTTCTGCCTTTCACTGTTCCCCGTCGTTCCCCGTGCCGGGACCGTCCCCGTGCGCGTACGACGCCTCACTTGAACCGTGCCACGTTCTTCTCCGTGACCACCTTCACCGGCACCTTCACCACGGAGTCGACCTTCTTGTCGTCCGCCGCGCGGATCGCGTTGCGCACCGCGATCCGGCCCAGCTCCGCGGGCTGCTGCGCCACCGACGCGTACAACGTCCCCGCCTCGACCGCCTTCAGGCCGTCGGGCGTGCCGTCGAAGCCGACCACCGACACCGACTTGCCCGCCTTGTCGCCGAGGGCCTTGACCGCGCCGAGCGCCATCTCGTCGTTCTCCGCGAAGACGCCGTCGACGCCCGGGTTGCCCTGGAGCAGGTTCGTCATGACGTCCAGGCCCTTGGTGCGGTCGAAGTCCGCGGGCTGCTTGGCGACGACCTTGATGCCGGGGAACGCCTTGATGCCCTCGGCGAAGCCCTGGCCGCGCTCCCGGCTCGCGGACGTGCCCGCCGTGCCCTGGAGGACGACGACCTCGCCCTTGCCGCCGAGCTTGTCGGCGAGGGCCTTCGCGGCCTGCCTGCCGCCCGCGACGTTGTCGGAGGCCACGAGGGTGGCCACGTCCGCCTTGTTCACGCCCCGGTCGGCGGCGACGACGGGGATGTCCGCCTTGTTCGCGGCGCGCGCGGCTGGGCCGACGGCGTCGGAGTCGACCGGGTTGACGATGACGGCCTTCATGCTCTCGCTGGTGAAGTTCTGGAGCTGGTTGGCCTGTTGGGACGCGTCGTTCTGCGCGTCCGTGACCGTCAGGTCGACGCCCGCCTTCTTGGCCTCCGCCTGCGCGCCCTCCTTCATCTGTACGAAGAAGGGGTTGTTGAGGGTGGAGAGGGACAGGCCGATCTTCGTGGACGTACCGGACGAGCCGGAGTGGAAGACGGACACCGCGGCGATGACGGCCGCCGCGACCACGGCGGCGAGCGTGTACTTGAGGGCTTGCGGTCCCTTGCCGCCGGACCCGGACGACGTACTGCCGACGGCACCGCCGCCGCCCGAGCCCGCCCCGGCCTTCCTGCGCAGCGTGTCCAGGAGCACCGCCAGGGCGATCACGACGCCGATGACGACCTGCTGCCAGAACGCCGACACGGAAAGGAGGTTGAGGCCGTTGCGGAGCACCGCGAGGATCAGCGCGCCGATCAGCGTCCCGGACGCCTTGCCGACACCGCCCGCGAGGCTCGCGCCGCCGATGACGACCGCGGCGATCGCGTCCAGCTCGTAGCCCTGCGCGGCCTGCGGCTGCGCGGACACCAGGCGGGAGGCGAGCACGATGCCCGCGACGGCCGCGAACAGGCCCGAGAGCGCGTAGATGATGATCTTCTGGCGCTTCACCCGCAGGCCCGAGAGGCGCGCGGCCTCCTCGTTGCCGCCGATCGCGTACATGGAGCGGCCGATGTACGTACGCGTCAGGATCAGCGCCGTGATCAGGCCCATCGCCACCATCACGATGACCGGCACCGGCAGCCAGCCGCCCAGCGTGTCGCCGACCTTGGAGACCGACTCAGGGAAGGCGATGGGGGAGCCCTGCGAGATCACCAGGGACAGGCCGCGGCCGATCGACAGCATCGCGAGCGTCGCGATGAACGGCGGGAGTTTCCCGTACGAGACGAGCACGCCGTTGACCAGACCGCAGGCGATGCCCGTGGCGACCGCGAGGAGCACCGCGATCCAGACCGGCACGCCCTCCTTCGTCGCCGACCAGGCGAGGACCGTCGCGGACAGCGCCGCCACCGAGCCGACCGACAGGTCGATGCCCGCGGCGACGATGACGAAGGTGACGCCGAACGCGAGGATCGCCGTCACGGCCGCCTGCACACCGACGTTGAGGAGGTTCTGCGTGGTCAGGAAGTCGCCGGAGAGCAGCGACATCGCGACCACCAGGACCACGAGGGCGCTGAGCGCGCCGTTGTCGAGCAGGACGCGGCGCAGGTCGAGGCCGCCGCCCGCGCCGCCGGTGCCCGTCTTGTCCGGACGGGTGTCAGTGGTTGCCACGGGAGTCCTCCTTCGCGTCCCCGGCAGGGGCGTCGTCGCCCGCGCGGGTGTTGTCGTTGTCCACAGGGGCGCCGGTGTCCACAGAAGCGCCGGCGTCCACAGGCGAGGCGGTGTCCACCGGCGCCGTCGAGGCCCCCGTGCTGACGGCGAGCGCCATCACCGCGTCCTGCGTCGCCTCGGCCGCGCCGAGTTCGCCCGCGATGCGGCCCTGCGCCATGACCAGGACCCGGTCGCTCATCCCGAGGACCTCCGGCAGATCGCTGGAGATCATCAGGACGGCGTGCCCGGCGGCCGTGAGTTCGTTGATGAGCTGGTAGATCTCGACCTTCGCGCCGACGTCGATGCCGCGCGTCGGCTCGTCGAGGATGAGCACCTTCGCCTGGGCGAGGAGCCACTTGCCGATGACGACCTTCTGCTGGTTGCCGCCGGAGAGGGTGCGCACGTGCTGGTGAAGTCCCGCCATCCGTACGCCCAGTTGGCCCGCGATCCGCTCGGCGGCGGCCCGCTGCCCGGCCCGGTCGACCAGGCCCGCGCGGGTCGCCGCCCGCAGCGTCACCAGGCCGAGGTTCTCCTCCACGGACGCGTCGAGCACGAGCCCCTGGCCCTTGCGGTCCTCCGGCACGAGCCCGACCCCGGCGGTCATCGCCGCGTACACGTCGTGCCGGGGCAGCGCACGGCCCGCGACCTCCACCGTGCCCGCGTCGTACGGATCCGCGCCGAAGACGGCCCGCGCCACCTCCGTGCGCCCCGCTCCGACCAGGCCCGCCACACCGACGACCTCACCGGCACGCACCTCGAAGCCGACGTCGTGGAAGACCCCGCCGCGCGTGAGCCCGCGGACCCGCAGCAACGGCGCGTCCCCGTCGGCCTGTTGGCCCTTCCCGGTCCGCTCGCGCGGATACTGCTGCTCGATGGACCGGCCCACCATGAGTCGTACGAGTTCGTCCTCGGGCGTCGACGCGGGCACCTGGCCCACGCTGCGGCCGTCCCGCAGCACGCTCACACGGTCGCCGAGCGCGGCGATCTCCTCCAGGTGGTGGGTGATGAAGACGACGCCGACGCCGTCGGCGCGCAGCCCCCGCACGATGGTGAAGAGCTTCTCCACCTCCTCGGAGGTGAGCACGGCCGTCGGCTCGTCCATGACGAGCACGCGCGCGTGCAGGCTGAGCGCCTTGGCGATCTCCACCATCTGGAGCCGGGCGATGCCCAGTTCGCGGCAGCGGGCGCGCGGCGACACGTCGACGCCCACGCGCGCGAGGAGCTCGGCGGCGTCGGCCTCCATCTTCTTGCGGTCGATGAGGCCGAAGCGGCGGGGCTGCCGGCCCAGGAAGATGTTCTCGGCGACCGTGAGGTCGGGGACGAGGTTGAACTCCTGGTAGATGGTGGCGATCCCGAGGCGCTCGGCGTCCTGCGCGCCGTGGATGCGCACCTCGTCGCCGCCGACGAGGATCCGGCCCGCGTCGGGCTGGTTGGCGCCGGAGAACATCTTGATGAGCGTGCTCTTGCCCGCCCCGTTCTCGCCGAGGAGTACGTGCACCTCCCCGCCGCGCAGGTCGAAGTCCACGCCGTCCAGGGCGACGACGCCGGGGAAGGCCTTGCGGATGCCCTCGACGCGCAGCAGTTCCGGTGCGTCCTGCACGGCGTCGCGCACCGGTGCGGGGCCAGTCATGCGTCACTCCTTCGGGTCGTGCCGGACGTGCCGGTTGTGGGGGCCTCGCCGCACGAACCGCGTACGACAAGACGGGCGGGCAGCGTCACGGACTCCGGCGCCCGGCCCTCGATCAGGTCGGTGAGCGCCCGCACGGCGGCCCGGCCCAGCTCGCCCGTGGGCTGGGCGATCGCCGTGATCGGCGGATCGGTGTGCACGAACCAGGGGATGTCGTCGAACGCGGCGAGCGCGATGTCGTGCGGAATCCGCAGGCCGCGCGCGCGGATCGCGTCGAGCGCGCCGAGCGCCATCAAGTTGTCGGCGGCGAAGACGACTTCGGGCGGCTCGGGCAGCTCCAGGAACCGCTCGGTGGCGCGCCGCCCGCTCGCGGCCTGGAAGTCGCCCTGGCCGATGTACTCCTGCGGCAGTTCGAGCCCGTACGCGGCCAGCGCGTCCCGGAAGGCCGCCACGCGCTCGCTGCCGGTGGTCGTGGCCGCCGGGCCCGCGATGATGGCGAGCCTGCGGTGGCCGAGCCCGTGCAGATGCGCGACCAGGTCGCGCACGGCGGAGCTGCCGTCGGCCCGCACGACGGGCACGTCGAGGCCCGGGATCCAGCGGTCGACGAAGACCATCGGGGTGCCCGCGCGGGCGGCGTCCAGGACCAGCGGGGAGCCGCCGTCGGCGGGGGAGACGAGGAGGCCGTCGATGCGGCGGTCCAGGAGCGTGCGGATGTGGTGGTCCTGCAGCTCGGGCCGCTCGTCGGCGTTGCCGAAGATGATGCTGTAGCCGAGCGCGCGGGCCTCCTCCTCGACGGAGCGGGCCAGTTCGGTGAAGTACGGGTTGAGCACGTCGCTGATGACCAGGCCGAGCGTGCGCGTCTGGTCCGTCCTGAGGGACCGCGCGAGCGTGTTGGGCCGGTAGCCGAGCGCGTCCACCGCGGCGAGCACACGCTCCCGGGCGGCCGGACTCACGGACGCGTGCGCGTTCAGGACACGCGAGACCGTGGCCACGGAGACGCCCGCGCGGGCCGCGACGTCTTTGATGCCGACGCTTGCCACTGCCGATGCCACCTCCTCGTGGAATCGATTACACGAGGGATTGGAAACGATTACACGAGGGTCTGGCAACCCCCTGTCCAGTGGCTGAAACTCGATCGTGACTTTCGCTGGCGGGGGCGCCTCGACCAGCGGGCGCCCGCCAGGCCGACCTGAGCCCCGTCAGGGGCGCGGGGAACTGCCCGACCGGCCACAGCAAAGCCGCAGCCGCATCTGCCGGGATCTCGGCAGACGCGTCTGCGGCTTCTCGCGCGCTGAGCGCGCAGTTCCCCGCGCCCCCTACGGGCCCGGTTCCCCGCGCCCCTGACGGGGCGCTGTCAGTGGGCGACGGTAGCTTCGGGGCATGCCCAGTGCCGCACAGCCGAACAGCGCCGGCGTCCCCGCGCCCCGGATGGCCGTTGTCGAGGGCGTCCTGGAGCGGGTGACGTACGCCAACGAGGAGAACGGGTACACGGTCGCGCGGGTGGACACCGGCCGGGGCGGCGGCGATCTGCTGACCGTGGTCGGCGCGCTGCTCGGCGCGCAGGTCGGCGAGTCGCTGCGGATGGAGGGGCGTTGGGGCTCCCACCCGCAGTACGGCAAGCAGTTCACCGTCGAGAACTACACGACGGTCCTGCCGGCCACGATCCAGGGCATCCGGCGCTATCTCGGCTCCGGCCTCATCAAGGGCATCGGCCCGGTGATGGCCGACCGCATCACCACGCACTTCGGCGTGGACACCCTCGACGTCATCGAGAGCGAGCCCAAGCGCCTCATCGAGGTCCCCGGCCTCGGCCCCAAGCGCACGAAG
This sequence comes from Streptomyces sp. NPDC040610, assembly GCF_055594065.1. Taxonomy (NCBI): domain Bacteria; kingdom Bacillati; phylum Actinomycetota; class Actinomycetes; order Kitasatosporales; family Streptomycetaceae; genus Streptomyces; species Streptomyces sp. NPDC040610. Next base: position 407,489 of record NZ_JBVIXA010000004.1, read on the forward strand.
AAGATCGCCGCCGCGTGGGAGGAGCAGAAGGCGATCAAGGAGGTGATGGTCTTCCTCCAGGGCGTCGGCGTCTCCACGTCCATCGCCGTGCGGATCTACAAGAAGTACGAGGACGCCTCCATCTCGATCGTGCGGAATCAGCCCTACCGCCTCGCCGCCGACGTGTGGGGCATCGGCTTCCTCACCGCCGACCGCATCGCCCAGTCCGTCGGCATCCCGCACGACAGCCCGGAGCGCGTCAAGGCCGGTCTCCAGTACGCCCTTTCGCAATCCACCGACCAGGGCAACTGCTTCCTGCCCGAGGAGCGCCTGATCGCCGACGCGGTCAAGCTCCTCCAGGTCGACACGGGTCTCGTCATCGACTGCCTGGCCGAGCTGGCCAAAGATCCCGAAGGGGTGGTCCGCGAAGCCGTTCCCGGCCCGGACGGCGGGGACGACGTCACGGCCGTCTATCTGATCCCCTTCCACCGCGCCGAGCTGTCCCTCGCGGGCCAGGTCCTGCGGCTGCTGCGGGCGCCGGAGGACCGGATGCCGGGCTTCGGGGACGTCGCCTGGGACAAGGCGCTCGGCTGGCTCAAGGGGCGCACGGGGGCCGACCTCGCGCCCGAGCAGGAGGAGGCCGTCAAGCTCGCCCTGACCAGCAAGGTCGCCGTCCTCACCGGCGGGCCGGGCTGCGGCAAGTCCTTCACGGTCCGCTCGATCGTGGAGCTGGCCCGGGCGAAGAGGGCGAAGGTGCTGCTCGCCGCGCCCACGGGCCGCGCCGCCAAGCGCCTGGCCGAGCTGACCGGCGCCGAGGCGTCCACGGTCCACCGCCTCCTGGAGCTGAAGCCGGGCGGCGACGCCGCGTACGACAAGGACCGGCCCCTGGACGCCGACCTGGTGGTCGTCGACGAGGCCTCCATGCTCGACCTGCTCCTCGCCAACAAGCTGGTGAAGGCCGTCCCGCCGGGCGCCCATCTGCTCTTCGTGGGCGATGTCGACCAGCTGCCCAGCGTCGGCGCGGGCGAGGTCCTGCGGGACCTGCTCAGCGAGGAGGGGCCGGTCCCCGCGGTCCGCCTCACCCGGGTCTTCCGCCAGGCCCAGCAGTCCGGAGTGGTCACCAACGCCCACCGCATCAACGCCGGGCAACCGCCCCTGACCCAGGGCCTGAACGACTTCTTCCTGTTCGTCGAGGACGACACCGAGGAGGCCGGGCGGCTCACCGTCGACGTGGCCGCCCGCCGCCTGCCCGCCAAGTTCGGCCTCGACCCGCGCCGGGACGTGCAGGTGCTCGCCCCCATGCACCGGGGCCCGGCGGGCGCGGGTCACCTGAACGGCCTGCTCCAGCAGGCCATCACCCCCGGCCGCCCCGACCTGCCGGAGAAGCGCTTCGGCGGCCGCGTCTTCCGTGTCGGCGACAAGGTCACGCAGATCCGCAACAACTACGAGAAGGGCGCGAACGGCGTCTTCAACGGCACGGTGGGCGTGGTCACCGCCCTGGACGCCGACGAGCAGCGCCTCACGGTCAAGACGGACGAGGACGAGGAGGTCGGGTACGACTTCGACGAACTCGACGAACTCGCCCACGCCTACGCGGTGACGATCCACCGCTCACAGGGAAGTGAGTACCCGGCGGTGGTGATCCCGGTCACCACCGGCGCCTGGATGATGCTCCAGCGGAATCTGCTCTACACGGCCGTGACGCGGGCCAGGAAACTGGTCGTCCTGGTCGGTTCGCGCAAGGCTCTGGGGCAGGCGGTCCGCACGGTCTCCGCGGGCCGCAGATGGACGGCCCTGGATCATCGGCTCGCGGTTCGGCGCGGCGGTTGAGGGTAGGCGTCAACGCACTGCCGACCTTTGATCGATCAAACGAGTCGGAAACGTCACACAGCACTTTCGGAACTGGGGCGAAGGGGGCAGGATGAGCAGGTTGGCGGCACTGAGTGCCGCCAATAGGCCCAATGGTCGACCCCGAGTGCACTCTCCAGGGCCAAATGGGGGATGGTAGAGACAGTCAGGGCACCTCGAAGAAGAGGCACAACGTCGGTGAGGGATGACGTGAGCGAGAACGCTAACAAGGCTGTAGTACTGCGGTACGGCGATGGCGAGTACACCTACCCGGTGATCGAGTCCACTGTCGGCGACAAGGGCTTCGATATCGGCAAGCTCCGCGCCCAGACCGGTCTGGTGACCCTGGACAGCGGTTATGGCAACACGGCCGCCTATAAATCCGCCATCACGTACCTCGACGGCGAGCAGGGCATCCTGCGCTACCGCGGCTACCCGATCGAGCAGCTCGCGGAGCGCTCCACCTTCACCGAGGTGGCGTACCTGCTGATCAACGGTGAGCTGCCGAAGGTCGACGAGCTCGCGACCTTCAAGAACGAGATCACCCAGCACACCCTGCTGCACGAGGACGTCAAGCGCTTCTACGACGGCTTCCCGCGCGACGCGCACCCGATGGCGATGCTGTCCTCCGTGGTCAGCGCGCTGTCGACGTTCTACCAGGACAGCCACAACCCGTTCGACGAGAAGCAGCGTCACCTCTCGACGATCCGGCTGCTCGCCAAGCTTCCGACGATCGCGGCGTACGCGTACAAGAAGTCGGTCGGCCACCCGGTGGTCTACCCGCGCAACGACCTCGGCTACGTCGAGAACTTCCTGCGCATGACCTTCTCGGTGCCCGCCGCCGAGTACGACCTGGACCCGGTCGTCGTCGCCGCGCTCGACAAGCTCCTGATCCTGCACGCGGACCACGAGCAGAACTGTTCGACCTCCACGGTCCGGCTGGTCGGCTCCTCGCAGGCCAACATGTTCGCGTCGATCTCCGCGGGCATCTCCGCCCTCTGGGGTCCGCTGCACGGCGGCGCCAACCAGTCGGTCCTGGAGATGCTGGAGGGCATCCAGGCCTCCGGCGGCGACGTCGACACCTTCATCCGCAAGGTGAAGAACAAGGAAGACGGCGTGAAGCTCATGGGCTTCGGGCACCGCGTCTACAAGAACTTCGACCCCCGGGCGAAGATCATCAAGGCGGCGGCGCACGACGTCCTCTCGGCGCTCGGCAAGTCCGACGAGCTGCTCGACATCGCGCTCAAGCTGGAGGAGCACGCGCTGGCCGACGACTACTTCGTCGAGCGCAAGCTCTACCCCAACGTGGACTTCTACACCGGCCTGATCTACCGGGCCATGGGCTTCCCGACCGAGATGTTCACGGTGCTCTTCGCTCTGGGACGGCTGCCTGGCTGGATCGCCCAGTGGCACGAGATGATCAAGGAGCCCGGCTCGCGTATCGGGCGCCCCCGCCAGATCTACACCGGCGAGGTCATCCGGGACTTCGTCCCGGTCGAGTCTCGTTGACCTAGGCCCGTCGGGCCGACCTGAGCCCCGTAAGGGGCGCGGGGAACTGCGCGCTCAGCGCGCGAAAAGCCGCAGACGCGCCTGCCGAGATCCCGGCAGGCGCGTCTGCGGCTTTTGTTGTGGCTGGTCGCGCAGTTCCCCGCGCCCCTTACGGGGCGAAGCTCGGCGTCACCGCGCCCTACTGGTCAAGGCGCCCACGCCATGAAAAACGCCCCGCCGTCGATCCCCCCACGGGTCGACGGTCGGGGCGCTTTCCTGTGCCCCGGTGCGGATTCCCCCCACGGGATCCGGCCGGGAGTTTGTGTGGTCTGCGTTCTGCCGGGACGCGTACGAGATCGGGAGGGCCGCTCAAAGCTCCCCGGTGCACGTGCCCCGGCCAACACATCCGGGACATCCCCCAAGATGTCCCCCGACGCCCGATGGATCCCCCAAGATCCCTCTGGTGTCGCCCTCTTAGACTCGCGAACCCCCCTGATGGTTACGTTGCGATCGCTGTGATCTACGTCTCTTGCATATGCCATCGAACGGACGCAAGGGGGCCCATATGCGGATATCTCGCCTGAGGTGAGAGTCCCGCGAAGACAGTGTGAAGGATCGCGAGGCTATGTGAAAGACCGCAAGCGGAGGCTGTTGGTGACGACGAACACGGAGGAGAACGCCATGGCCGCTCCGGCGATCATCGGGTTGAGCAGTCCGGCCGCCGCGAGGGGCAGCGCGGCGACGTTGTAACCGAAGGCCCAGCAGAGGTTGCCCTTGATGGTGGCGAGGGTGCGGCGGGCGAGCCGGATCGCGTCGGCGGCCACCCGCAAGTCGCCCCGGACGAGGGTGAGGTCGCCCGCCTCGATGGCCGCGTCGGTGCCCGTGCCCATGGCGAGCCCCAGGTCGGCCGTCGCCAGGGCCGCCGCGTCGTTCACGCCGTCGCCGACCATGGCCACGACCCGCCCCTCGTCCTGGAGGCGGCGCACCACGTCGGCCTTGTCCTCGGGCAGCACCTCGGCGTGCACGGCGTCGGGGGCGATGCCGACGGCCGCCGCGACCGCCTCGGCCACGGACCGGTTGTCGCCGGTCAGGAGGACCGGTTCGAGGCCGAGTTCGCGCAGTCGGCGTACGGCCTCGGGGCTGGTGTCCTTGACCGTGTCGGCGACCGCGAGCAGCCCGCGGGCCACCCCGTCCACGGCGACGAGGACGGCGGTGCGGCCCGCGGCCTCGGCCCGCTCCCGGGCGGCGGTCAGCCCGGCCAGGCCGGTCACACCCGCATCGGTGAGCAGCCGTTCGCGCCCGGCCAGCACCTCGTGTCCGTCGACCGTGCCGCGCACACCGGACCCGGGGGCGTTCTCGAAGCGCGTCGGCACCGGCAGCGCGCCCGCGTCGAGGCCGAGCCGCTGGGCGGCGCCCGCCGCGACGGCGCGCGCGACCGGGTGCTCGGAGGCGTGCTCCAGGGCGCCCGCGAGCCGCAGCAGTTCCTTCTCGTCGGCGCCCTCGGCCGCGTACACGTCCTGGAGGGCCATGCGGCCCGTCGTCACCGTGCCGGTCTTGTCGAGGACGATCGTGTCGACGCGGCGCGTGGACTCAAGGACCTCGGGGCCCTTGATGAGGATGCCGAGCTGGGCGCCGCGGCCGGTGCCGACGAGCAGGGCGGTGGGCGTGGCGAGGCCGAGCGCGCACGGGCAGGCGATGATCAGTACGGCGACGGCGGCCGTGAACGCCGCGGCCGCGCCCACGCCGTTGCCCAGCCAGAAGCCGAGCGTGGCCACGGCGAGCGCGATGACGACGGGGACGAACACGGCGGCGACCCGGTCGGCCAGGCGCTGCACCTCGGCCTTGCCGCTCTGCGCGTCCTCGACGAGCCGGGCCATGCGGGCCAGTTGGGTGTCGGCGCCGACGCGGGTGGCCGCGACGACCAGGCGCCCGCCCGCGTTCACGGTCGCGCCGGTCACCGCGTCCCCGACCGTGACGTCGGCGGGCACGGACTCGCCGGTCAGCATCGACACGTCGACGGCGGACGCGCCCTCGACGACGGTGCCGTCGGTGGCGACGGTCTCGCCGGGCCGGACGACGAAGCGGTCCCCGACGGCGAGCCGCCCCACCGGGATCCGCGTCTCCGTGCCGTCGGCGCCGAGCACGGACACGTCCTTGGCGCCGAGTTCGAGCAGGGCCCGCAGGGCCGCGCCCGCCTTCCGCTTGGAGCGGGCCTCCAGATAGCGGCCGAGCAGGATGAACGTGACGACGCCCGCGGCCACTTCGAGGTAGAGCGCCGAGGAGCTGTCGCCGCGCGCGATCGTGAACTCGAAGCCGTGCCGCATGCCCGGCTCGCCCGCCGTGCCGAGGAACAGCGCCCACACCGACCAGCCGAACGCGGCGAGTGTGCCGAGGGACACCAGGGTGTCCATGGTCGCAGCGCCGTGCCGGGCGTTGGTGAGTGCCGCCTTGTGGAAGGGCAGCCCGCCCCATGCGACGACCGGCGCGGCGAGCGTCAGGGACAGCCACTGCCAGTACTCGAACTGGAGCGAGGGCACCATCGCGAGCACCACGACGGGCAGCGCGAGGGCCGCGGAGACGAGCAGGCGCTGCAGGAGCCGGTCGGCCTCGGTGAGGTCGGTGGTGACGGGCCGGTCGGCGCCGTCGTCGTCCGGCCCGGCGTCCGGCGGGGGCGGCACGATCTCGCGCGCCGAATAGCCGAGCTTCTCGACGGTGGCGAGGAGTTGGCCGACCTCGACCCCGTCCGCGTAGGCGACCTTGGCCTTCTCGGTGGCGAGGTTGACCGACGCGGTCACGCCCTCGATCCGGTTCAGCTTCTTCTCGATGCGGGCCGAGCAGGAGGCGCAGGTCATTCCGCCGATGGCGAGTTCGACCTCGGAGGTGTTCATGGCGGCTCTTTCGGGGAAAGGCGCCGGGCCCCGCGGCCGTGGGTGGCGTGCCGCGGGGCCCGGGGGAGGGGCGGGGCGGCGGTCAGGCCTTGCCGACGAGCTCGTAGCCGGCCTCGTCGACGGCGGCGCGGACCGCCTCCTCGTCCAGCGCGGCGGCGGAGACGACGGTCACCTTGCCGCTGGCGGCCTCGGCCTTGACCGAGTGGACGCCCGCCAGCTCGCCGATCTCCTCGGCCACGGCGCCCTCGCAGTGGCCGCACGTCATGCCCGTCACGGCGAACACCGTGGTGACGGATTCGGTCTGCGAGGTCTGGGCGTTGGCGGTCATGTCGTTCTCCTCGGTGAAAGGTGTGGACGTGTCGGACGTCTGCGCACGCGTGGGGTCCCGTTGGTTCCAGGGAACCCCTGACGTGCTTCACACTATACCCCTAGGGGGTACTCATCCAAGAGGGGTGCCGGGCTCGTCTCAGCCGTCCCTGCGGGTGCGGTTGCCCGGCCGGGACGCGACCCAGGCGCGGATGGTGTCGGCGTACCAGTAGGGCTTGCCGCCCTCGACGTGGTCGGGCTCGGGCAGCAGACCGTGCTTGCGGTAGGAGCGCACGGTGTCGGGCTGGACCCGGATGTGCGCCGCGATGTCCTTGTACGACCAGAGCCTTCGGTCGGTCATGGGTGGCTCCTCCCTGCGCGCGCCCAGGGGCGGCCGGAACGGCCGACGGGGGAGCTGGGCGCGGCACTGGCGATCACTCAGCCTGTGCCCCGTGAACGACGCAGAGTGACCGCGCGGGGGCGTCTGTCGACTGGCTGTGACGCAAGACCCGCGTACACGAGACATGTGTGACGAGAAAGGGGCGTTTGTGACGGAAGTGTCGCCCGCGAAGGGCGCGGGCGCGGGGCGTGTCCGGGGCGCGTGATTACCCGTGGTGGCCCCGGGTGCCGGTGTGCCGGTGCCCTTGTCTCGGTGTGTCGGTCGATGTGCCGGTGCCCCTGCCTCGGCGCGCTGGTGCCCCCGGCCGAGGCGTTCCCCCGGTCGGCCGGTCCTCAGCGGCGGCGTCCCGCGGTCTTCGCGAACACCGCCCGCTGCCCCGGTGTGCCGGGCGCGAGGACCAGGCTCGTCTGCTCGCCCGCGAGCCGCTCGGCGGACGGCGGCCCGCTGTGCGCCGGGAGCGGGGCGGCCCCGGCGAGCGCGAACCGGCGCGGGGTGCAGCCCGTCATCGCCTTGAACTCGCCGCTGAGGTGCGCCTGGTCGTAGAAGCCGCAGAGCGCCGCCGTCTCCGCCTGGCCGTGGCCCGCGGCGAGCAGTCGGCGGGCGTGCTGGAGGCGCAGGATCCGGCCCGCCGCCTTCGGGCCGACGCCGATCTGTTCGCGGAACCGGTTCTCCAACTGCCGCACGCTCCAGCCGACCTCCTCCGCGATCCGGGCCACGGACGCCCGGCCGCGGCTTCGCACCAGCTCCTCCCAGGCCCGCACGATCCGCGCCGAGCACGGCGGCCCGTCCTCGGACCAGCGGGCGAGGACGTCGTCGAGGAGGCCGAAGCGGTCGCTCCAGCGGGGCAGCGCGCCGAGCGCCGACGCGAGGTCCCCGACCCCCTCCCACCGGCCCCGCCCGGGCCGGACGCCGAGCACGTCCGGGTCCAGGGCGCGCTCGGCCAGCTCGTGCTGCTCCGTGGCGAGGAGCGTGAACGCGGCCCACGGCGTGAGCAGCACCTCGACGCCCGCGAGCCGTCCGTCGTGCTCGCCGAGCACCGGCCGCGTGGTGAGCCCGGAGACCACCGAGACCAGGGACACCGGCGGGCGCGCGGAGCCCGTGAGGCCCCTGATGCGCAGCTGGTCACCGAAGCCGAACATCAAGGTGACGGCGCCGATGGGGACTTCGAGCCGCCGCCGGGGCGCGCCGAGGGCGAGCCGGAAGCCGCGGTAGCTGATGACGCCGGGGCGCAGCCGCGGGTGCGGCCGGGCCAGGGCGACCTCCCAGAGGCCGTCCGGGCCGTGCAGGGAGCGCACCGTGGTGCGTGTGCGTGCGTCGTGCCAGCGGCCCGCGTTCATCCGGCCTCCCGCTCGTCGTCGGCCCGGCCTCGCCCGTCGTGGGACAAGGGTGCCGTACGCGGGCGTGCCGCGCCCCGTAAGGGGCGCGGGACTGTGCCGACATGCGGCCTCCGCCGCGTGGGCGCGACCAGCCCCCAGCGACCCGCAGGGGCATCACCACACAGCCGGCGAAGCGCTCAGGCTCCGCAGGAGCGCAGGAACGACCGGGTCCGGCGGGCGATCGGCAGGGGCTTTTCCGGCTCGCACGGGTACATGTCCTGCTCGACGATGGCGAACAGGTCGACGTCGAGCTTCTGGGCGGCTTCGAGGACGGGGCCGAGGGCGGGCACCCCGGTCGGCGGCTCGCACATCACGCCGCGCGCGACCGCGGGCCCGAACGGCATGTCCTGCGCGCGCACTTCGGCGAGCACGGCCGGGTCGACCTGCTTCAGGTGCAGATAGCCGAGGCGCTCGCCGTACGTCTCGATGAGCTTGACGCTGTCGCCGCCGCAGTAGGCGTAGTGCCCGGTGTCCAGGCACAGCGAGACCAGGTCGGGGTCCGTGCCGTCCAGGAAGCGGGTGACGTTCTCCTCGGTGTCGATGTGGGTGTCGGCGTGCGGGTGGACGACGATGTCGAGGCCGTGGCGCTCGCGCACCTCGCGGCCCAGGCGCTCGGTCTGGGTGGTGAGCTGCCGCCACTGCTCGGGGGTGAGGGTGGAGTCCTCCAGGACCTCGCCGGTCTTGTCGTCCCGCCAGAAGGACGGGATGACGACCAGGTGGCGCGCGCCCATCGCCCGGGTCAGTTCCGCGATGGCGGAGACGTGCTCCCAGGTCTTGTCCCAGACGTCCGGGCCGTGGTGCAGGCCCGTGAAGACCGTCCCCGCGGACACCTTGAGGCCCCGGCGGTCCGTCTCGGCGGTCAGCCGCGCCGGGTCGGTCGGCAGATAGCCGTACGGGCCCAGCTCGATCCACTCGTAACCGGAGTCGGCGACCTCGTCCAGGAAGCGCGTCCAGGGGACCTGCTGGGGATCCTCGGGGAACCACACGCCCCAGGAGTCGGGGGCCGAGCCGACGCGGATGCGGGACAAAGCCGACGATGGGGTCAAGGAGGTCTGGGTCGCCATGGGCGTCAGCCTCCACGGCGGCCGAGAAGAGTGTCAAGGAGTAGTCCGAATGTAAGGACAAAATGTTGACAGGGTTCCTGGGACGGGATTAGACCTGGGGGAGGCGACAGGCTGCCTCCAGGAAGGGATGTGCAGGGTGAGCGATCCGAACACCGATCCGTACGACCCGTACGACGTCATCACGATGGGCCGGATCGGGGTGGACCTCTACCCCCTGCAGACCGGGGTGCCGCTCTCGGAGGTCACGACCTTCGGGAAGTTCCTCGGCGGCTCGGCCACGAACGTGGCGGTCGCGGCGGCGCGGCTCGGGCGGCGCGTGGGCGTCGTCACGCGGACGGGACAGGACCCCTTCGGCGCGTATCTGCGCAAGCAGTTGCGGGAGTTCGGGGTCGACGACCGGTGGGTCGGCGAGGTCGCCGGGCTGCCCACGCCCGTGACGTTCTGCGAGATCTTCCCGCCCGACGACTTCCCGCTGTACTTCTACCGTCAGCCCAAGGCGCCCGACCTGGAGCTGGCCGCGGCCGATCTCGACCTCGACGCCATTGCCGAGGCCAGCATCTTCTGGATGACCGGGACCGGCCTGTGCGCGGAGCCCAGCAGGACGGCGACCGTCGCCGCGCTCGGCGCCCGCTCCGGCGGCATCACCGTCTTCGACCTCGACTGGCGGCCGATGTTCTGGGGCGACCCGGACGAGGCCCGGCCGCACTACGCCGCCGCGCTGCGGCACGCCACCGTCGCCGTCGGCAACGTGGACGAGGTGGAGATCGCCACGGGGGTGCGGGAGCCGCGGGCCGCCGCGGGGGCGCTCCTGTCGGCCGGGGTCGAGCTGGCCGTGGTCAAGCAGGGGCCCAAGGGCGTGCTCGCCATGAACCAGGCGGGGGACACCGTCGAGGTGCCGCCGCTGCCCGTGACCGTCCTGAACGGGCTCGGGGCGGGCGACGCGTTCGGTGGGGCGCTGTGTCACGGGCTGCTCGCCGGGTGGGAGTTGGAGCGGGTGATCCGGTACGCCAACGCGGCGGGGGCGATCGTCGCCTCCCGCCTGGAGTGCTCTTCGGCGATGCCGTACGCGGCCGAGGTGGACGCCGCCCTTGCCGCGGGGGCCGTCACATGACCGCCGTGGACGTGGCCCGGCTCGTACGGACCCGGGTGCGGGAGCCCGAGGCCATCGCCGAGGCCGCCGCCCGGCGCAAGCGGCGGGAGCTGGTCGGGGACTCCGGACGGCTCATGATCATCGCGGCGGACCATCCGGCCCGGGGCGCCCTCGGCGTCGGGAAGGACCCGATGGCGATGGCCGACCGGGCCGACCTCCTGGAGCGGCTGTGCCTGGCCCTGTCGCGGCCGGGGGTGGACGGAGTGCTGGCCACCGCGGACATCCTCGACGACCTGCTGCTGCTCGGCGCCCTGGAGGGCAAGGTCGTCATGGGGTCCATGAACCGCGGCGGCCTCGCGGGCGCCGCGTTCGAGCTGGACGACCGGTTCACCGGCTACCGCCCCCGGGACCTGCGCCGCCTCGGCTTCGACGCGGGCAAGCTGCTGCTGCGCGTCGACTACGCCGACCCGGGCTCCCTGACGACCCTGGAGGCCACCGCGCGGGCCGTCGACGGCATGGCCGCGCGCAGACTGCCCGTGTTCGTCGAGCCGTTCCTGTGCCGCAGGTCCGACGACGGCGTGCTGCGCAACGACCTGAGCGCGGCGGCCGTCACCCGGTCCATCGCCATCGCCGCGGGACTCGGCGGCACCTCCGCGTACACCTGGCTGAAGGTCCCCGTCACCGAGAACCCCGACGACATGGCCCGCGTCATGGAGACCTCGACGCTGCCCGCCGTGCTGCTCGGCGGCGACATCGCGGGCGACGCGGACGCCGCGTACGAGAAGTGGCGCGGCGCCCTGCGCCTGCCCACCGTGCAGGGCCTGGTCGCGGGCCGGACGCTGCTCTACCCGGCGGACGGCGATGTCGCGGGCGCCGTCGACACCGCGGTCGGCCTGCTGTAGCCGTGACGTACGCAATCAGGAGGAGCCCCGCATGACGTACGTACCAAAAGGAAGTGCGGGCGACGGGCCCTACGCCGTCGCCATCGACCCGAAAAGCGCAGCCTGGACGTATGCGGGGCTGCGCGTCGTCGAGATCCCGGCCGGTGGATCGCACTCCTTCGCCACCGGTGAGAGTGAATGGATCGTGCTCCCGCTGACCGGCGGCTGTACGGTGCACGCGGAGGGCGAGATCATCGAACTCCTGGGCCGCGAGAGCGTGTTCAGCGGAGCCACCGACTTCGCTTACGTTCCCCGTGACGCCCATATCCAGATCGCCTCCGGCGTGGGAGGCCGCTTCGCCCTGGCAGGAGCGAAGTGCGAGCGCCGACTCCCCGCCCGCTACGGCCCCGCGCCGGAGGTCCCCGTCGAAGCGCGCGGCAGCGGAAGCTGCGCGCGCCAGGTCCGCAACTTCGCGTCCGCGGACGCCTTCGACTGCGACCGGCTGATCGCCGTGGAGGTGATCACGCCGGGCGGCAACTGGTCCTCGTACCCGCCGCACAAGCACGACGAGCACCGCCCCGGCGTCGAGTCGGTCCTCGAGGAGATCTACTACTTCGAGATCGAGGGCGACAACGGCTTCGGCTACCAGCGGGTGTCCCCCTCCCGCGAGGGCGGCACCGACCTGCTCGCCGAGGTGCGCTCCGGCGACGCGGTGCTCGTGCCCGACGGCTGGCACGGCCCGTCCATCGCCCAGCCGGGGCACACCATGTACTACCTGAACGTCATGGCGGGACCGGGGGACGAGCGGGAGTGGAAGATCTGCTTCCACCCCGACCACACGGAGGGTTACCGATGAGCGAAACGCAGGGCGGCACGCGCGGCGCGCCCGGCACGGTCCGGCTCACGACGGCCCAGGCCCTGGTGCGCTTCCTGGCGCGGCAGTTCACCGAGCGGGACGGCGAGCGGCGCCGCCTCATCGGCGCGACCTGGGGCATCTTCGGGCACGGCAACGTGGCGGGACTCGGCCAGGCGCTCGTGGAGTACGGCGAGCAGATGCCGTTCCACCAGGGGCGCAACGAACAGGCCATGGTGCACGCCGCCGTCGGGTACGCCCGGCAGTGCGGCCGCCTGTCCACGCACGCCGTGACGACGTCCATCGGCCCCGGCGCCACCAACCTCGTCACGGGCGCCGCACTCGCGACCGTCAACCACCTGCCGGTGCTCCTGCTCCCGGGCGACACCTTCGCGACCCGCCCCGCCGACCCGGTCCTCCAGCAGCTCGAAGTGCCGTACGCGGGCGACGTGTCCGTGAACGACTGCCTGCGGCCCGTCTCGAAGTACTTCGACCGCATCGCCCGCCCCGAGGCGCTGATCCCGGCCGCGCTCCAGGCGATGCGCGTGCTCACCGACCCCGTCGACACGGGCGCGGTGACCCTCGCGCTGCCCCAGGACGTGCAGGCGGAAGCCTTCGACTGGCCCGAGGAGTTCTTCGTCGAGCGGGTCTGGACGGTACGCCGCCAGGCCCCCGACCCCGCCGAACTCGCCGCCGCGGCCCGCCTGGTGCAGGGCAGCGACCGGCCCCTGATCGTCGCGGGCGGCGGCGTCCACCACAGCGCCGCCGAGCAGGCGCTCGCCGACCTCGCGGACGCCACCGGCATCCCCGTCGCCTCCACCCAGGCCGGCAAGGGCGCGCTGCGCCACGACCACCCCGCCGACGTCGGCGGCATCGGCCATACCGGCACCGCGACCGCCGACGAACTCGCCCGCACCGCCGACCTGGTGATCGGCGTCGGCACCCGCTACACCGACTTCACCACCGCGTCCGGCACCCTCTTCGCCGCGCCCGGAGTGCGCTTCCTCAACATCAACGTCGCCGCGTTCGACGCCCACAAGATGGCGGGCGCCACCGTCGTCGCCGACGCCCGCGCCGCCCTCGAAGGGCTGCGGGACATGCTGCCGGGCCATCGCGTCGACCCGGCGTACGTGAACGAGTACGTCGACGACAAGGCCCGCTGGGAACACCGCGTCGACGCCGCCTACGAAGCGGACGAACCCGATGTGCGGCCCACCCAGGCGCAGGTGCTCGGCCTGCTCGACGAGCTGGTCACCGACGCCGACGTCCTCATCAACGCGGCCGGTTCGCTCCCCGGCGACCTGCACAAGCTGTGGCGGGCGCGCTCGCCGAGGCAGTACCACGTGGAGTACGGCTACTCCTGCATGGGCTACGAGATCCCGGCCGCGATCGGCGTCTCGCTCGCCTCGCCCGAGCGGCCCGTGTGGGCGCTGGTCGGCGACGGGACGTATCTGATGATGCCCACCGAGATCGTCACGGCCGTGCAGGAGAACATCCCGATCAAGGTCGTGATCCTGCAGAACCACGGGTACGCCTCCATCGGGGGCCTCTCGGAGTCCGTCGGCGGCGAGCGGTTCGGCACCGCCTACCGCCACCGGGCGCCCGACGGCACCTACACGGGTGCCCCGCTGCCCGTCGACCTCGCCGCCAACGCGGCCTCGCTCGGACTGCCGGTGCGGCGCGCGAAGACCGTCCGCGACCTGCGCGAGGCCCTGCGCGAAGCACGCGAAGCGGACGGCCCCACATGTGTCTACGTGGAGACGGAAACGGCAGACACAGTGTCGGGCCCGCCCCCCGCACAGGCGTGGTGGGATGTGCCCGTGGCCGAGACCGCGACCCGGGCGTCGGCGGTCAAGGCACGCGAGGAGTACGACCGGCACGTCTCAGCCCGGCGCCGCCATCTGTGAAGGGAATTCTCGGCATGACGAGCATGACGAAGACCGTCGACCACTGGATCGGTGGCAAGACCGTCGAGGGTGCGTCCGGTACGTACGGCCCCGTCACCGACCCGGCGACCGGTGCCGTGACGACCCGCGTCGCCTTCGCGTCGGTGGACGAGGTGGACGCGGCCGTGGCCGCCGCGAAGGCCGCGTACACGACCTGGGGCCAGTCCTCGCTCGCCCAGCGCACCTCGGTCCTGTTCAAGTTCCGTGCGCTGCTCGACGCGCACCGCGACGAGATCGCCGAGCTGATCACCGCCGAGCACGGCAAGGTGCACTCCGACGCCCTCGGCGAGGTCGCCCGCGGCCTGGAGGTCGTCGACCTCGCCTGCGGCATCAACGTGCAGCTCAAGGGCGAGCTGTCCACGCAGGTCGCGAGCCGCGTGGACGTCTCCTCGATCCGCCAGCCCCTCGGCGTCGTCGCGGGCATCACGCCCTTCAACTTCCCGGCCATGGTGCCGATGTGGATGTTCCCGCTCGCCATCGCGTGCGGCAACACCTTCGTGCTCAAGCCCAGCGAGAAGGACCCGTCGGCGTCGATGCGCGTCGCGGAGCTGCTCGCCGAGGCGGGCCTGCCGGACGGCGTGTTCAACGTCGTGCACGGCGACAAGGTGGCCGTGGACCGCCTCCTGGAGCACCCGGACGTGGCCGCCGTCTCCTTCGTCGGCTCCACCCCGATCGCCCGCTACATCCACACCACCGCCTCCGCCAACGGCAAGCGCGTCCAGGCGCTCGGCGGCGCCAAGAACCACATGCTGGTGCTGCCGGACGCCGACCTGGACGCGGCCGCCGACGCCGCCGTCTCGGCCGCGTACGGCTCGGCGGGCGAGCGCTGCATGGCCATCTCCGCGGTCGTGGCCGTCGGCGCGGTCGGCGACGAGCTGGTCGCGAAGATCAAGGAGCGCGCCGAGAAGATCAAGATCGGCCCCGGCACCGACCCGGCCTCCGAGATGGGCCCGCTCATCACCGCCGCCCACCGCGACAAGGTGGCGTCGTACGTGACGGGCGCGGCGGCACAGGGCAGCGAGGTCGTCCTGGACGGCACCGGCTACACCGTCGAGGGCCACCCCGAATGCGCTGACGGCCACTGGATCGGCCTCTCGCTGCTCGACCGGGTGCCGGTGACGGCGGACGCGTACAAGGACGAGATCTTCGGCCCGGTGCTCTGTGTGCTGCGCGTGGAGACGTACGAGGAGGGGCTCGCCCTCATCAACGCCTCGCCGTTCGGCAACGGCACCGCGATCTTCACCCGGGACGGCGGCGCCGCGCGGCGCTTCCAGCTGGAGGTGGAGGCGGGCATGGTCGGCGTGAACGTGCCGATCCCGGTGCCGGTGGGCTACCACTCCTTCGGCGGCTGGAAGGACTCGCTCTTCGGCGACCACCACATCTACGGCAACGACGGCACGCACTTCTACACCCGCGGCAAGGTCGTCACGACCCGCTGGCCGGACCCGTCGGACGCCCCGGCGGGCGTGGACCTGGGGTTCCCGCGCAATCACTGAGCGGTACGCCGTAACGCAGCGGTAGGGCACGAAGCCGTCCGGACTCCGGACGGCTTCGTTTGTTTTTCGGGGCTCGGGCTGCGGTTCTCGTACAGAGGGCGCGAAACGGGTGGCAGAGGCTGTGATGGCAGTCGACCTTGGTATCGAAGGTCGTGCATCGAATTGATCAGGTGAAATTCACCTAGAGGTACGAAAGGCTGGGATTCAACGGCGAGTTGGTTCCTGGCCGGGGTGCGGATTCCGTAGGTAATCGGCCATTGACGTTCTCCTTACGCCGGGGTTTCCATGACGGCTCTGCCGCCCGAACCGAACGGAACCGCCGCATGAGCGAAACGCTTCGCACGCTGCCCGAGCCCGTGGCCGTGCCCGCTTCCGCGCCGACGGAACCGGCAGCTCCCGCGGCCGCCGAGGCCCCGCGCAAGCTGAAGCGTTCCATCGGCGTCGTCGGTGGCACCCTGCTCACGCTGTCCTGCGTCACGCCCGCCTCCACGCTCTTCGTGGTCGTGCCCGACCTCTTCTCCTCGCTCGGCACCGCCACCGCCCTCACCATCGCCATCGGCGCGCTGCTGTGCGTGGGCGTCGCGTTCTGCTACTCGGAGCTGGGCACCCTCATCCCCAGCGCGGGCGGCGAGTACGCGATGGTGTCGACCATGGCCGGACGGCTCGCGGGCTGGCTGGTGTTCGTCCTGTCCCTGCTCGTCGTGATGATCGTGCCGCCGGTGATCGCCATGGGCACCGCCGACTACCTCGCCCCGGTCGTGCACCTGGACCCGTCCATGGCGGGCGCCGGCGTGATGCTCCTGGCCACCCTCGCGGGCCTGCTCGACCTGCGGGCCAACGCGTGGATCACCGGGATCTTCCTGGTCCTGGAGGTGGTCGCCGCAGGTGTGGTGGCCGTGCTCGGGTTCGCGCACGCCGAGCGGGGCGCGGGCAGCCTCGTCGACCTCACCGTGGCGACGGGGTCCGGGTCCGGCGACGGCACCAAGACCGTCACCGCCATGCTGATCGTCTCCGGGCTCGCCATCGCCCTCTTCGTCACCCAGGGCTTCTCCACGGCCGTGTACCTCTCCGAGGAGATGGAGAACCCCCGCAAGAACGTCACCCGCACCGTGCTGCTCACCCTCGGCATCTCGGCGGTCGTGCTCCTCGTGCCGGTCGCCGCGATCACCATGGGCGCGCCCGATCTCGCCGCGCTCACCAGCGGTGACATCAGCGGCATGGTCGCCGCCTGGTCCAGCTCCGGGGTCGGCACCTTCATCAGCCTGTGCGTCGCCCTCGCCATCATCAACGCGGGCATCGTCATGGTGATCCAGAACTCGCGGGTCCTGTTCGCCTCCGCCCGCGACAAGGCCTGGCCCGAGCCCGTGAACAACGTCCTGTCGCGGCTCGGCCGCTTCGGCTCGCCCTGGGTCGCCACGCTCCTGGTGGGCGTGCCGGGCGCCGCGCTGTGCTTCGTGAACCTGGACACCCTCTACGGCGTGACCGGGGTGTCCGTGACCGGGATGTACCTGCTGGTCGCCGTCGCGGCGCTGCTCGCCCGGCGCGGGTCGCACCGGCACGCGCCGGCCTGGCGGATGCCGCTGTGGCCGGGGGTTCCGGTGGTGCTGATCGCGGTGCTCGCGTATGTGCTGAGCCGCCAGGAGGCCTCGTATCTGCTCTGGACGGGCGGGATCGTGGGCGCGGCGACGCTGTACTGGCTCTGCTACCTGCGGCCGCGCCGGGAGAGCCGGTGGCTGGTGAGCGTGCCGGAGGACATGCGGGAGTAGTCCCGGCTAGCGCGCGGGCCCGCCGCCGGTCCGGGCGCCCAGGCGGGCTTCGAGGCCGTCGAGGATCGTCTCGACGCCGAAGTTGATCCTCGCGGGGCTCGGGCCTTCGGGGGCGGTGCGGGGCTCCGGGGTGTGCGGCTCCGGGGTGTGCGACTGCTGGGTGTCCGGTCGTCGCGTGTCCGGGGCCTGGGTGTCCTGAGTGTCCTGGGCCCGTGTGTCCCGAGCGTCCTGGGCTCGTGTGTCCCGCTCCTCCGTGAGGCGGGCCCGCGCCCCCGCCTCGATGCGGGCGCGCAGCCGCGGGAACTCCTTCGCGATGTCGTTCGCCCACTCGACGACCTCCTTGACCTCCCGCTCCTCGTCGCCGCCCCGCCTGCGGATCTGCGCCCGCATGGTGGCCGCGGCCGCGTCCTCCAGGGCCGTGCCGGTCACGAACGTCAGGAGCGTGGTCACGGCCCCGTCCAGCTCGTCGCCGGAGAAACCGGCGGCTTCGAAGACGCGGTAGCAGTGGTCCTGGCGGCGCGCGGTCTCCGGGCCGTAGATGAGGTGGGTGCTGCTGGCCGGCATGAGCCACTGGTGCCGGGTGAGCATCGCGTACCACTCGTGCGCGAAGGCGGCGGCCGCGGCCCGCCAGCCGATCGTGTCGGGGTCGGGCAGGGCGACCTCGCCCCACACCCGGTCGCCCGCGAGCACGATGAGCTTGTCCTTGCTGCCGACGTGCCAGTACATCGCGGTGGCGGCCGAGTTCAGGCGCTGGCCCAGGCGCCGCATGCTCAGCCCGTCGACGCCCTCCGCGTCGAGCAGCTCGATCGCGGCCTGGACGATCTGGTCACGGTTCAACGTCTCACGCGGCATACGGCCAGGATAGCCGATCACTTGCACAGTGTTCAGGAACTACTTGCACGGCGTGCAAGTCGTCTTTTACAGTGTTCAAGCGCGGCGCTTGAACGCCGTAAAAGTCTGGCTTGAACGCCGTACGAGTCTGGAGTGATGGGACATGGGCAGGGTGACCGGCAGGAACAATCCGCCGACGGAGGTCGGTACGTCGGCCGCCTTGGAGGGCACGGCGGGCTCGGTCGGCTCGGCCGTCTCGGCCTCCGGGCTCGCCAAGGCCTACGGCGACAAAGTCGTGCTCGACGGCATCGACCTCGACATCCCGCGCGGCACGGTCTTCTCGCTGCTCGGCCCGAACGGCGCGGGCAAGACCACCACCGTGCAGATCCTGTCGACGCTGATCACCGCCGACGCGGGCCGGGCGCACGTGGCAGGACACGACATCGCCGCCGACCCCGACGCCGTACGCCGCGCGATCGGCGTCACCGGTCAGTACGCGGCGGTGGACGCGCTCCTCACCGCCGAGGAGAACATGCTGATGATGGCGGACCTGCTGCACCTGCCCCGGCGCGAGGGCAGGCGGCGCGCGGCCGAACTGCTCGGCCGGTTCGGCCTCGCGGACGCCGCGAAGCAGCTGCCCGGCACCTTCTCCGGCGGCATGCGGCGCAAGCTCGACCTCGCCATGACGCTGGTCGGCGACCCGAGCGTCATCTTCCTCGACGAGCCGACGACGGGCCTCGACCCGCGCAGCCGCCGCACGATGTGGGACATGATCCGCGACCTCGTCGCGGGCGGCACCACCATCTTCCTGACCACGCAGTATCTGGAGGAGGCCGACCAGCTCGCCGACCGCGTCGCCGTCCTCGACGGCGGCCGGATCGTCGCGCAGGGCACACCGGACGAGCTGAAGCGGCGCATCCCCGGCGGCCACATCCGCGTCGCGTTCGCCGACGCGGCGCGCATGGACGCCGCCGCCGACCGCCTCGCCCTGGACACGGTCACCCGCGACGCCGAGACGCTGACCGTCCAGATCCCCAGCGACGGCAGCATCGCCGCCCTGCGCGCCGTGCTCGACGTGCTGGAGGGCGCCGGCATCCCCGCCGAGCACCTGACCGTGCACACGCCCGACCTCGACGACGTGTTCCTGACGCTGACCGGCGGCCCGGCCACCGGCTCCGCCGCCGATTCCACCTCCGGCTCCCTGAGCGCGGCCACCGACTCCCTGAAGAGGAACGCCCGATGAGCACCACGCACAGCACCGGAGCCATCGGCTCCACCCGCCCCAACCGCCCCGGTGGCGCCCGCTCGCACGCGCTGCGCGACTCCCTGACGATGCTGCGCCGCAACCTCAAGCGCGCCCGGCGCTATCCGTCGATGACGCTCTCGGTCGTCGCCATGCCGATCCTGATGCTGCTCCTGTTCGTGTACGTCTTCGGCGGCGCGCTCGGCGACGGCATGGGACTGCCGGGCGGCGGCGCGGGCGGCCGGGACGAGTACACCAACTACGTCACCCCCGGCATCATCCTCATGGCGGTGACCGCCGGGGCCATCTCGACGGCCGTCTCGGTGTGCAGCGACATGACCGAGGGCATCATCAACCGCTTCCGTACGATGGCGATTTCGCGCGGCTCCGTCCTGACCGGGCACGTCGTCGGCAACGTCGTCCAGACCCTGATCAGCCTGGCCCTGGTGATCGGCGTGGCGCTCGCGGTGGGGTTCCGGCCGAACGCCGGGCCGGTGGAGTGGGCCGCCGCCCTCGGCATCCTGGTGCTGCTCGCCTTCGCGCTGAGCTGGGTGTCGGCCGCCATGGGCCTGGGCGCGAGGACCGTCGAGGCGGCGAGCAACGCGCCCACGCCGCTGACCTTCCTGCCCTTCCTCGGCTCCGCGGTGGTCACCCCCGACTCGATGCCGACGGGCCTGCGCTGGTTCGCCGAGTACCAGCCCTTCACGCCGATCAACGAGACCCTGCGCGGGCTGCTGCTCGGCACCGGGATCGGCACCAGCGGCGCCCAGGCCCTGGCCTGGATCGCGGGCCTGACCCTGGTCGGCTTCCTCTGGGCCCGCTCGGTCTTCGGCCGGGCGGTCAAGAGCTGAGACGCCCGGCCGTGTGTCAGCACGCCATCACGCCATCACGCCTGGCGCAGCCGCCGCTCCACCGCGTCCCAGTCCTCCGGGTCGACCACCTCCGACGGCCCAGCGGCCAGCAGGTCCTGGTCCTTGAAGCCGCTGGACGTGGACACGCACACCACGGGGCCGTCCTCCGGGCGGCCGAGCTGCCGGAGCCCGGCGAGGCCCGCGGCGGCGGAGAGCTCGGCCCACACCCCGTTGCGGGCCAACTCCGAGCGGGCGGCGGCCATCTCCGCGTCGGTGACGAGGAGCGGAGCCCCCTCGCTCTCCCGGACGGCGACGACCCCGCGATACCCGCCGACGGGGCAGGCGATGGCGTACGCGGCGGTGGCCCCGAGCGGGACGTGCGCCGCGGGCAATCCGCCCCGCACGGCCGCGGCGAGCGGACCCCCGGCGGCGGGCTCGCACCCGTACAGCCGGGGCACCCGCTCCGCCTGCCCGAGCCGCACCAGCTCGGCGAACCCCTTCCAGAGGCCGAACAGCATCTCTCCGTAGCCGGTGGGCACGAACACCGCGCGCGGGACGACGCCGAGGTCGGCGAAGATCTCGTAGGCGAGGGTCTTGTAGCCCTCGGGCCCGAAGCCGTGCCCGGTGTGCGCGGCGGGCGTGAGGTTGCTGACGGGGTGGTAGCCGGTCCGCTCGACGATCCGGCGCAGGAGCGGCCACCGCGCCTCGGCGGGCACCCGTAGGACGACCGCTCCGTAGCCGCGCAGGAACGCGTCGACGGCCGCGGGCACCTCGGTGGAGGTGAGGACGGCGCAGCGGAGCCCGGCCCGTGCCGCGTACGCCGCCGCGGAGGCGCCGTGGTTGCCGGAGGAGGCGACGACGACGCCTGCCGCGCCGACCCCGACGGCCGCGCCGACGGCGACCCGGTTGAGGCGGTCCTTGTGGCTCCAGGTCGGATTGCGGGACTCGTCCTTGATCCACACCCCGTCCTCCAGGGGCAGCAGCGGAGTGCCGCCCTCCGCGAGCCCGGGGCCGTGCAGGGGCGGAAGCAGCGGCGCCCACCGCTCGTGCCCGCGCGGCCGCGCCGCGGCGGTCGCGAAGAAGTCGGCGGGCACCTTGTCGTAGGCGTAATCGACCTCTACGGGGTACGCGACGGACTCCGTGCTCGTGACCGGGCAGCCCTCGGTGAGCGGCGGCCACAGCGGGAACAGCACGGAGGGGTCGCCGAGCGAGCGCTGACCGATGGCCAGGGATTCCGTGGGGGCGGTGGGCGTCCCGGGGTTCGCGGGGTGAGGTGTCATGGGTCAACAGGGTAGGCGCCCCTGACAGTTGACCCCTGGCCCGGCGGGCCGGGGTGAGGCGGCGGGGGCGCGGGGCGGCCCGTGCCTACCGTGCCGGACGGCCCGTGCCTACCGCGTCGGCGGTATGCCACCGCCCCGCCGTACTTCCCGGGGAGGCATCGGGGTTCCGACCGGCGGGGGCATTGATTGTCGGCGGGCCCCCGTACCGTTGACGCCATGGATCTACGACGGCCCAAGGCCGGAGCCTGGAAGGCCGCGCTGCGCGGGCCGCGGCGTCTTTTCGCCGCCGCGGCCGCCGTCGTGGTGCTCGCAGGGGCGGGTACGTGGACGGCGTTGGCGTCGGACGAGGGCCCGGGCGTGCGGCGCTCGGACCGGATGCTCGACATGGGCAAGGCGGCCGACGGCCAGGAGGTGCGGATCGACACGTCGTACTTCACGGCGGGCGACCCCGGCACCAAGCGGCCCGCCGTCCTGATCGGGCACGGCTTCGGTGGCAGCAAGAGCGACGTGCGCGACCAGGCCGAGAAGCTGGCCCGCGAGGGCTACGCGGTCATGACCTGGTCCGCGCGCGGCTTCGGCAGGTCCACGGGGCGGATCGGTCTGAACGACCCCAAGGGCGAGGTCGCCGACGTCTCCCGCCTCATCGACTGGCTGGCCGAGCGCCCCGAGGTCCGCCTCGACAAGGCGGGCGACCCGCGCGTGGGCGTCACGGGCGCCTCGTACGGCGGCGCGGCCGCCCTGCTCGCCGCCGGGTACGACCGGCGGGTCGACGCCATCGCCCCGGTCGTCACGTACTGGAACCTGGCGGACGCGCTGTTCCCCCAGGGCGTGTTCAAGAAGCTGTGGGCCGGGATGTTCCTCAGCGCGGGCGGCGGCTGCGACCGGTTCGAGAAGCGGCTGTGCGAGATGTACGACCGCGTGGCGGTGGCCGGGAAGCCGGACGCGAAGGCGCGCGAGCTCCTGAGCGAGCGCAGCCCCTCCGCCGTCGGCGACCGCATCAAGGTGCCCGCGCTGATCGTGCAGGGCCAGACCGACTCGCTGTTCACGCTCAACCAGTCCGACGCCATGGCCAGGGCGATCCGCGCCAACCACGCGCCCGTCTCGGTCGACTGGATCGCGGGCGGTCACGACGGCGGCGACATGGAGACCGACCGGGTCGCGGGCCGCGTCGGGACCTGGTTCGACCGCTATCTGAAGGACGACAAGGGCGTCGACACCGGCCCCGCCTTCCGCGTCACGCGCACCGGCGGCATCGACTCCACGGACGGCGCGGCCACCCTGCGCGGCGCGAGCGGCGACCGCTATCCGGGCCTGGCGAGCGGCGTGCGCGAAGTTCCCCTCGCCGGGCGCCCGCAGACCTTCGACAACCCCGCGGGCGCCTCGCCGCCCGCCGTCTCCTCGCTGCCCGGCATCGGCTCGGCGGCCGGTGGCGGCGGCCGGGGCGGCGGCGGTCTCGCCCAGCTCTCCTCGCTCGGCATCGGCGTCTCCCTCGACTTCCCCGGCCAGTACGCGGCCTTCGAGTCGAAGCCCGTCTCCGCGGACCTGCGCGTCACCGGCGCGCCGACCGTGCGGGCGCACGTGAAGTCCGACAGCGAGGACACGGTCCTGTTCGGGAAGGTGTACGACATCGGGCCCGGCGGCGACCAGCGGGTCCTGCCCGCCCAACTCGTCGCCCCCGTGCGGGTGCCGGGCGCCGTCGACGGCGCGGACGTCGACCTGACGCTGCCCGCCGTCGACCACGAGCTGAAGAAGGGCCACCGGCTCCGCCTCGTGCTCGCCTCGACCGACCTCGGCTACGCCTCACCGGCCCGCCCGGCCGCGTACACGGTGTCGCTGAAGAGCGGCCTGAAGGTCCCGACGGCCCCTGGCGTGGAGACCGCCGCCGCCCCGCTGCCCGCCTGGGTGTGGTGGCTGCCGATCACCGGCGCCGTGCTCGCCGTGGCCCTCCTCGCCCTCGGCCGCAGGCGCACCACGGCGCCCGCGCCCGACCCGGCGCTCGCCGAAGTCCCCCTGCAGATCACGGACCTGAGCAAGCGGTACGCGAAGTCCACCGACCGGTACGCGGTCCGCGACCTGTCCTTCCGCGTCGAGAAGGGCCAGGTCCTCGGCCTCCTCGGGCCGAACGGCGCGGGCAAGACGACGACCCTGCGCATGCTCATGGGCCTCATCCGCCCCGACGCGGGCGAGATCCGCGTCTTCGGCCGCGCGATCAGGCCCGGCGCGCCCGTCCTGTCCAGGGTCGGCGCGTTCGTCGAGGGCGCCGGATTCCTGCCGCACCTCTCCGGCCGGGAGAACCTGGAGCTGTACTGGAAGGCCACCGGCCGCCCCGCCGAGGACGCCCACCTCGACGAGGCCCTGGAGATCGCCGGGCTCGGCGACGCCCTCGCCCGCGCGGTGCGGACCTACTCCCAGGGCATGCGCCAGCGCCTCGCCATCGCCCAGGCCATGCTCGGCCTGCCGGACCTGCTCATCCTCGACGAGCCGACCAACGGCCTCGACCCGCCGCAGATCCGCGAGATGCGCGAGGTGATGATCCGGTACGCCGAGGGCGGGCGCACCGTCATCGTCTCCAGCCACCTCCTCGCGGAAGTCGAGCAGTCCTGCACGCACCTGGTCGTCATGGACCGCGGCCGCCTCGTCCAGGCGGGGCCCGTGGACGAGATCGTCGGCTCCGGGGACACGCTCCTGGTCGGCCTCGCCGCCGACATCGCGGACCCGCTGGTGGAGAAGGTGGCGTCGCTGCCGGGCGTGGCGTCGGCGACGCGCGCCGACGGCGGGCTCCTGGTGCGCCTCGAAGGACCGGGGACCGGGGACGGCTCCCCGGCGTCCCGGCTGCTCGTCGAACTCGTCCGCCTCGAGGTGCCCGTCGAGTCCGTCGGCCCGCACCGCCGCCTGGAGGACGCGTTCCTGACCCTGATCGGAGGCACCGCATGACGGCGACCGAGAGCACACCGGGCGCGCCCGACGCGGCGGCCACTGCGGGGGTGACAGACGTGACCGACGCGAACGACATGGCGACCACGGTGGCTGCAGCCCCCGGTGACGGCCCCGCCGAGCGCGCCACCGCACCCGGATACCGCGCCGGGCGCACCCTGCCCCTGCGCGTCGAGGCGATCCGCCAGCTGAAGCGGCGGCGCACCCTGGTGATGGGCGGCATCCTCGCCCTGCTGCCGTTCGTGCTGCTCATCGCCTTCGCCGTCGCCGGATCACCGGGCGGGCGGAACGACCAAGTCACCCTCATGGACACGGCCACGGCGTCCGGCGTGAACTTCGCCGCGACCTGCCTGTTCGTGTCGGCCGGGTTCCTGCTCGTGATCCCCGTGGCGCTGTTCTGCGGGGACACCGTCGCCTCCGAGGCGGGCTGGTCCAGCCTGCGCTATCTGCTCGCGGCGCCCGTGCCGCGAGCCCGGCTCCTGTGGTCCAAGCTCGCCGTGGCACTCGGCCTGAGCGCCGCCGCGATGCTGCTGCTCCCGGTGGTCGCGCTCGCGGTCGGCGCGGCGGCGTACGGCTGGGGGCCGCTGGAGATCCCGACCGGCGGCACGCTCGAAGCGGGCACGGCCGCGCGGCGCCTGGCGATCGTCGTGGCGTACGTCTTCGTGTCCCAACTGGTCACCGCGGGCCTCGCCTTCTGGCTGTCGACGAAGACCGACGCCCCGCTGGGCGCGGTCGGCGGCGCCGTCGGCCTCACCATCGCCGGGAACGTCCTGGACGCCGTGACGGCCCTAGGCAGCTGGCGCGACTTCCTGCCCGCGCACTGGCAGTTCGCCTGGGCGGACGTGTTCCAGCCGACACCGGAGTGGGGCGGCATGATCCAGGGCTCGGCGATCTCGGTGACGTACGCCCTGGTGCTGTTCGCGCTCGCGTTCCGGGGGTTCTCGCGGAAGGACGTGGTGTCGTAGGGCCTGTCCGGATCGTCCCCGGGGGCGGCCGGGCCGCGGCGGCGGAGCCCCGACTTCCGCTCGCCGTGGCCGACTTGAGACCCTTCCGCAACGTACGGGATCGATCGTCCTGGGCCCCTCGGCCGTCACAGTCACGAGCGCTGACGAGACGAACCGGGGGACCGGCCCATGACACACACGCCTTTCTCACGCACCCACAGCCACAGTCACACCCGCAGCCACACACGCGCACGCATCCGCACCCGCACCCGCATACGTGACCGACGCCGCCGTACCGCCCTGACCGCCGCCCTCCTCGCGGGCGGCATGCTCCTCGCGGGCTGCAGCGGCGGCGGGGACGACAGCGGCGACAAGCGCCGGGCGGCGAGCAAGGAACGCGGGTCGAACGCCCTGCCCGCGCCCGCCCCGCCGCCCGACGGGGCGCAGGACTCACGGCAGCGCGAGAACGGCCTGAGCCGCGACATCGCCCCCGGCCCCCGCCCCGCCGACATGCGCTCCACCTTCGCCCTGGACGTGGACACCGCCTCGTACGGCTTCGCGCGCCGCACCCTGGACCGGGGCATCCTGCCCGACCCTGCGACGGTGCGCCCCGAGGAGTTCGTCAACAGCTTCCGGCAGGACTACCGCAAGCCCGACGGCGACGGCTTCTCCGTGAGTGTGGACGGGGCCCGCACCGGCGCCGACGGCTGGTCCCTGATGCGCGTCGGCCTCGCCACCCGCCCGGACGACGAGGAGCGCCGCCCGCCCGCCGCGCTCACCTTCGTGATCGACATCTCCGGCTCCATGGCCGAGCCGGGCCGCCTCGACCTGGTCAGGAAGTCCCTCGGCGTGATGACCGACCGGCTGCGCGACGACGACTCGGTCGCCCTCGTGACCTTCAGCGACCGCGCCGAGACCGTGCTGCCCATGACCCGCGTCGGCGACAGCCGCGACGAGGTGCACGCCGCCGTCGACGACCTGCGCCCCACCGCCTCCACGAACGTGGAGGCGGGCATCACCACCGGCTACGACACCGCGTCCCGCGGCCTGCGCGAGGGCGCGACCAACCGCGTCGTGCTGCTCTCCGACGCCCTCGCCAACACCGGCGACACCAGCGCCGACGGCATCCTGCGGCGCGTCGAGGACGCCCGCCGCGCGCACGGCATCACGCTGTTCGGCGTCGGCGTCGGCAGCGACTACGGGGACGCCCTGATGGAACGGCTCGCCGACCGGGGTGACGGCCACACCACCTACGTGGCGGACGAGGACGACGCACGCGAGGTGTTCTGCGAGCGGCTGCCCGCGAACATCGACCTGCGCGCCCGCGACGCCAAGTCCCAGGTGACCTTCGACCCGGAGACGGTCGAGCGGTTCCGGCTCATCGGGTACGACAACCGGCGCGTCGCCGACGACGACTTCCGCGACGACCGCGTGGACGGCGGGGAGATCGGGCCCGGGCACACGGTGACGGCCCTGTACGCCGTCCGCACCCGGCCCGGCGCGAGCGGCCCCGTGGCCACGGCGCGCGTCCGCTGGCTCGACCCCGGGAGCCGCGCCCCGCGCGAGGCGTCGGCCGACATCGGCACCGACGACCTGGACGGCACGCTGGAGAAGGCCGAGCCGCGCTTCCAAGTGGCCGCCACCGCCGCGTACTTCGCCGACGGGCTGCGCGCGTACGACCGCGTCGCCGACGCCGAACCGCAGCGGGAGGGCGCCCCGGACGACCGTGGCGGCCAGGGCGAGGACAACGGCACGGCCCCGCTGCCGGGCGCCCCGGCGCCGGACCGCCTGGAGGAGTGGGCGCGCGGCCTCGCGTACACGACGGGCGACAAGGACGTGAGCGAGCTGGCGGAGAGCATCCGCGAGGCGAACGACCTGCGGGGCCGGGTGCCCACGCGGCAGAGCGAGCCGCCCACCTCCTACCCGTCCCGGACACCGGCCCCGGGGCACGACAGCCCCGCTCCGCGCTGACGGCTCCCCGAGCGGCCGCTCACCGCCCGCCGCCACACAACTCCCGCTCCGCCCGCACCGGATCGTTCGGGAAGCGGAACGCCGTCCGCTCCAGGGCGCCGGCGGCGTTGCGCAGGAAGCGCCCCGGCGTGAGGGGGGCGCGCGTGGCGGCGCGCAGTTCGGCGAGCGGCCCGCAGGTGAGCGCGCGGCGGGCGGCGGCCACCCGGGCCGGGTCGAGCCCGGACGGCAGGTCGGCGGTGCCGCGGTCGGCGACGACCCACTCGTCGGGCAGCCACTTGTCGTGACCCACGCGCGCGTGCTCGATGCGCTGGGAGTGGGCGGCCAGGGGGTAGGCCAGGCCGATCGGGTCGAGGGCGGCGCCGTCCAGGGGGACGACGGTGCCGTTGAGGCCGAGGGTGGCGTAGAAGCCGGTCACGGAGGGGGTGGCGGCGGTCACGCGGGTGCGCGAGAGGAACAGGGCCGCCGCCTCGCCGTCGCGCCCGGCCGTGCGCACCTCGCGCGCGTACGCGGCGTTCTCGCGGTAGCCGCCGAACGTGTGGTGGACGGGGTGGGCGGCGGCGTTCTGCCGGACGTACACCCCGCGTTCGTCCGCGATGCCGCCGGGCCCGATCCGCCCCTCGTACCCGATCCGCAGCACCGCGGCGCACACCACGGCCCACACGCACACCCCCGCGGCGGCGAGCGCCCACGCGCGCGTGGCGGGCACCAGGAACACCGGCAGGACCATCAGGAACAGCCCCGGCAGGAACATCCGCGCGTGCATGAAGTCGCCGCCGACCTTGATGACGTACGCCCAGCAGAGCGCGCCCGCGAGGACGGGCGCGAGGGCGGGGACGAGCGGCACGGACGTCCCGAGGGGGCGGGACATCCGGGCGGGCCCGGACATCCCGGCGGGCCCGGACGCCCCCGCGCTCCCGTCCGACCCGCCGTGCCCGAACAGCCGCGCCCGCCCCGACGGCAGCGCGGCCGCGACCACGAACAGGGCGGGCACCCACAGCAGATAGGGCCCGGCGAAGTCGCCGAGGTAGCCGAGGCCGCGCCCCCACAGGCTCCGCGAGGCCTCCTTGGTGACGCCCGGCAGCGGCACCAGATGCCCGTAGTACCCGATCCGGAAGATCTCGTACGCGACGGGCAGCGCCCCCGCCGCCCCCGCCCCGGCGAGCGCGGCGCGCCGGGAGGGGCGCGCGCTCAGCCACTGCGCGCCCAGGAACACGGCGGAGACCAGCGCCAGATCGGGCCGCACGAGCGGGCCGAGCCCGATGACGAAGGCGGTGGCGAGGGAGCGGGGCCGCGCGACCAGCAGCAGCCAGGCACCGCCGAGCCAGCAGGTGGCGAACCCCGTCTCCAGGCCGGAGGTGGCGAAGTCCCAGACGGGCGGCAGGGCGAGCGGCACCAGGACACCGAGGGGGAGCAGCACCCGGCCGCCGCGCCCGCCGTCCCCCGTGCCGCCGCCGTCGTCGTCGTACAGCCGGACCGCCCCCCACGCGGCGAGCGCGAACCCGGCGGCGGTGAGCAGCAGTCCGCCGTACACGGCGGCGCTCGCGATGTCCGCGCCCGGCAGCCCCGCGAGCACGAGCAGCCACTGCCACAGCGTCCCCGTGGACGACTCGGCGCGCTCGCCCGCGTTGAACACGGGCCCGTGCCCGGCGAGGATCTGCCGGACCGTGCGGACGTAGATGTGCCCGTCGTCGGACATCCAGCGCCGCTGGAACCCGGCGACGAGGATCAGCAGGGCGGGCGCCAGGCAGAGTGCCGCCCGCAGATACGGCCGGGCGTCGGCGAGTCGGCCGCCCTGCCGCGCGGTGGCCGTCCCGGCGAGCGCGGTGAGGGCGCCCAGCGTGCCGCGGCCGCGGACTGGGGTGCGTGTAGAGGTCATGCAGCGTACTTCGGCGCAGGTCAGCCGGGTCTTGAGGTGCATCGGCCGGGTCTTGGGGTGCATCGGCCGGTCTTGGGGCGCGTGGGCCGGGTCTTGGGGCGCAGGGGAAAGACCCGTGCGCACGGGGCCAGGGACGACGACCGCGCGGAAACACGGTGGGGGCTGCGCCGGTGGGCCCCGCACGCGGTCCGGAGTTCTTCTGCCCGAACCATTGAATTTCCCTTACGCGTCGGTAAGTTGACCCAAAAGTAAGTGTCAGGATCCGCTCCCCCCACACCCCCGCACCGCACCCCCGCACCCGCGCCGAGCGAACCAACGGGAGCCGTCATGGGCGTACGCAAGGACCTGAAACAGGCACGCCGCCGCACCGACCTGGCGGATCGCGCCAAGGTCGAGACCGTCAGGGACGAGCACGGCGTCGTACGGGAGGCCCGCACCCCCGCCCTCGCGGCGGCGGCCACCCGCGGCAGCGCCGCCGACATCCCCTTCACCAACGCCGCCGAGGCCCCCGACGCCGTCGTCCTGCGCCGCAAGGAGGCGGGCCAGTGGCGCCCCGTCACGGCCGCCGCCTTCGCCCGCGAGGTCACCGCGGCCGCCAAGGGCCTGATCGCGTCCGGCCTCGAACCGGGCGGCCGGGTCGCCCTGATGTCCCGTACGCGCTACGAGTGGGCGGTCCTCGACTTCGCGATCTGGGCGGCGGGCGGCCAGACCGTGCCCGTCTACCCGACGTCGTCCGCCGACCAGATCGAGTGGATCGTGCGCGA
The DNA here is from genome assembly GCF_055594065.1 of Streptomyces sp. NPDC040610. NCBI lineage: Bacteria > Bacillati > Actinomycetota > Actinomycetes > Kitasatosporales > Streptomycetaceae > Streptomyces > Streptomyces sp. NPDC040610. The sequence continues at coordinate 437,564 of NZ_JBVIXA010000004.1, forward strand.
CTCCGGCGCCACGCTCCTCATCGCCGAGACCGCGGAGAACGCGGAGACGGTGCGCCGCGCGGTCGCCGCACATCCCGTACCCCCGGCCGTGTCGGTCCTCGACGACGGCGCGGTCATCGAACTGGCCGAGCGCGGCCACGAGGTGGGCGACGAGCAGGTCACCGCGCGCCGCACGGCCCTCACGCCCGACTCCGTCGCGACCGTCTGCTACACCTCCGGCACCACCGGCAGACCCAAGGGCTGCGTCCTCACGCACGGCAATCTGCACGCCGAGGCCGCGAACACCGTCGAGCTCATGCACCCGGTCTTCAAGGAGGTCACGGGCCAGACCGCGTCGACCCTGCTGTTCCTGCCGCTGGCCCACATCCTGGGCCGCTCCCTCCAGATCGCCTGCATGCTCGCCCGCATCGAACTGGGCCACTTCCCGAGCGTGAGGCCGGACGAGCTCCGCCCCGAACTGCGCGCCTTCAGGCCGACGTTCGTCGTCGGCGTCCCGTACCTCTTCGAGCGGATCCACGACACCGGGCGCGCGACCGCCGAACGGATGGGCCGCGGTGCCTCCTTCGAGCGCGCGGACCGCATCGCGGTGCGCTTCGCCGAGGCGTACCTGACCAAGTTCCAGGGCCGCGGCCGTGGCCCCTCCGCGGGCCTGTACCTCGGCTGGGCGCTGTACGAACTCCTCGTCTACCGCCGCGTCCGCAAGGAGGTCGGCGGCCGCCTCCGCTACGCGATCAGCGGCGGCTCCCCGCTCGACAAACGCCTCAACCTCTTCTTCTACGCCGCCGGAATCCTCATCTACGAGGGGTACGGCCTGACGGAGACCACCGCGGCCGCGACCATCGTGCCGCCGCTCGGCCCGCGCCCGGGCACCGTCGGCACGCCCGTGCCCGGCACCGCGATCCGCATCGCGGACGACGGCGAGGTCCTCATCAAGGGCGGCATCGTCTTCAGCGCGTACTGGAACAACAAGGAAGCCACGGACGCCGTCCTCACCGGCGACTGGCTGGCGACCGGGGACCTCGGATCCCTCGACGACGACGGCTACCTCACCATCACCGGCCGCAAGAAGGACCTCATCGTCACCTCCGGCGGCAAGAACGTCTCACCCGCCGTCCTGGAGGACCGCCTGCGCGGCCGCCCCCTGGTCGGCCAGTGCTTGGTCGTCGGCGACAACCGCCCCTACGTGGCCGCGCTCATCACCCTCGAACCGGAAGCCGTCGCCCACTGGCTGTCCGTGCGCAAACGCCCCAAGGACACGCCCCTGTCCGAGCTGTGCCACGACCCGCAACTCCTCGCGGACCTGCAGAAGGCGGTGGACTACACCAACGAGGCGGTGTCGCGCGCGGAGTCCATCCGCCGCTTCGTGGTCACCGAGGGCGAGTTCACCGAGGCGAACGGCCTGCTCACACCGTCCCTGAAGATCAAGCGGTCGGCGGTGGCGGCGGCGTACGCGAAGGAGATCGAGAAGCTGTACGACTAGCTCTGCGCTTGGCGTTGTGACTGGCCCTGCGCCTGGCTCCGCTCCTGGCTCTGCTCCTGGCCCGGTCAGCCCTGCGCCTGGCTCTGTGGCTGATCGCCGCGGTAGCGCGCCGCCGCCTCCGACTCCTGTGCGAGGCGGCGGAGCGCGAGGAGGGCCGGTTCGAGGAGGTAGGTGAGCAGGACGGCGCGCTCGGCCTTCTCCAGCGGGTCGTCCGGGCCCTCGATCTGGTCGAGGTCGAGGACGGCGGTGCGTTCGGCGAGGCGGGCGTAGGGGAGCAGGGTGCGCCAGTCGTACGGGACGCCGAGGCCGCGCAGGGTGTTCAGGGTCTGGGTGACGGTCTGGCGGGCGGGGCTGAACTCAGTGATGTCCCAGCCGAGTTCGGCGATGAGGGCGTCGGTGTCGGTGTCGGCGTCGGCGTCGGCGTCGACATCCTGCCCGGTGTCGCCGCCCGTGCCGGGCCACACCCCGAAGACGAGCCCGAGCAACTCGTACGTATCACCCTCCACCTCGCCCAGGCTGCCCACGATCTCCTTGGCGGCACTGACACTCAGCCCGCGCGCGCTGATCAGGGCCCGGACGAGCCGCAGCCGCCGCAGATGGGTCTCGTCGTACTCGGCCTGCGTGGCGGAGGTGGCACGCCCCGGCGGCACGAGCCCTTCCCGCAGATAGAACTTGATCGTCGCGGTGGGCACTCCACTGCGCCGACTCAACTCGGAGATCCGCACAGCCGCCACCCTCTCCTCGGACTGACCTATGGCATTAGAGAGCGCCACTACCTAATATAGATAGCGCCACTCTCTAACTAGGGATCGAGGATACCGTGCCGATCATTCCCTGGGTGACCCCGCACGAGGCGGCCCCCGACACCACGGCGTTCGTCATGGCCTCCCGCCTGGAGACGAAGTCCCGCAAGCACGTCCCGCTCTTCTTCTGGCAGTCGTACAAGGCCTGGAAACAGGTCCGCACCGCCCCCGGCGCCCTGGGCGCCTCCCTGGAGGCCCAGCTCACCAAGGGCGTCTTCTACACCCTCTCCGCCTGGCAGGACCGCACCGCCCTGTACGCGTACGCCCGCGCGGAACCCCACAAGAGCATCATGACGGGCCTGCGCCGGGCGACACGGGACTCGGTGTTCACGTTCTGGGAGGTGCCGGCGGGGGAGCTGCCGATCGATTGGGCGGAGGCGAAGCGACGCCTGGAGGAGGAGGCATCGACGACACAGAACCACCCGTGACGGAGCTGGCCCCCTGCCTCCTCTCCCCTTACCTCACAGGTAATTGCCGCACTTCCCCCGCCGAACGAGTCTGGAGTCGCCCGGAACAGGGCGAGGAGACGAGCGGGAGGAACCAAAAGATGGCATCGGCGAACTACTCCGGACCCGTCACGACGACCGACGCGACGAAGCCGCGACACGAGGACTCTCTGGCCCGCCTGACCCTCAAACTCGACGCAGCCGTCACCGGCCCCAACGGCCTCGCCTACCTGGCCCTGGCCCAGATCCTCGACTCCTTCCTAGGACTCGAAGCGGCACTCCTCTACCCCGTGGGCGCCTTCCTCCTCCTCTACGCGGCAGCGGTCCAATTCACGGCAACCCGCCCCCGAATAGCCCGCCCCGCCCTCACCTCCATCATCACCGCGAACCTCCTCTGGGCCGCCCTCAGCTTCACCCTCGCCGCCACGGACGCGCTGTCCATGACGACGGTGGGGACGGTGTGGATCGTCCTGCAGGGGTTGGTGGTGGCGGGATTCGCCGCGGTGCAGTGGGTGGCTTTGGGGCGGATGCGGAGCCAGAACCCCTGACCAGCGAAAAGGCCCTCCCGGTGGGAGGGCCGAACCATGACGCAGATGAGCGCCCCCGGCAGGACTCGAACCTGCGGCCAAGTGCTTAGAAGAGAGCCGATCCATCCGTGTTCGGTGACCGCCTGAGCTGCGGGGATATGGAACCCGGCAGTCTGTCACGGCGGTCGTGACCGCGCATTCACCGGAGGCATCCCTTCCGCTGTCGGTTGCTGTGGTTGATCGGCAGCGCCCGCTTGGAAGGCTTCCGGTCGAACTCGCCCCGTCAAGCCAAAGCGCACGTGCAGCTTGGTCTCGGCCTGAACGCCTGGCCGCGATGCACGTTCATGACCAGCCAGCCTCCAGAACCGGGGGTACCGCACGACAGGGAGAGGTCCACACTGCCTGATACGCAGTTGGAGAACGCCAAGAGGCTGAGCAGCTTGTCAGCCGTCTTCAGAACACGGCGAAGGCCCTTGAACGGTATGCCTGGCGGTTCCAAGGCACTGGTGAAGACGAGTAGCAGTCGGGCGCGCGATCTGGTTGAGGCGGTCCTTGGCATCGCCTCTGCTTCGTTTGATTCTGGCCGAAGCCAGGACGCACTCACGTAATGTGATCGCTAGTACTAGTCCGGAAGCCTCCGGCGCGAGGTGCAGGTGAGGGTGAGCCACTTGATGAACGGCACTGGGGACGTCGAGACGACGGACGCTCAAATCGTGATCGACTCGACTGATGCTCTCGACGACCAGGTGGCGTTGGTCGAGTGGCTTCGACACGAACGTGGCCTCCAAGGGCGTGTACGAGTCGTACCCGCTCCTCCCGCCGAAGGCGAGTTGGGCGGTGCTCTTGGGCTTCTCACCATCGCTCTTGGCTCCGGTGGGATCGCATCTGTCCTCGCCGGCTCCCTTGCCACCTGGCTGCAGAGCCGCCGTACTCCAACGAAGTTGCGGATCACCATCACCCGGGCCGATCGCTCCCTGGAAATTGAGACCGGAGACGCCGGAGAGGCTGATGCCCTCATCAGGCGCTTCTTTGCTGATGACGTCGATGGCGTCTGACGACATCGCCGTACTCATCGGCGTCTCCCAGTACCGCGATCCCTCTCTTCCCGACGTGCCTGCGGCGCTCAACAGTCTTGAGGCCATGCGCCAACTCCTCACCGACCCCGACCTGTGCGGGTGGTCCGAGGAGAGCGTGCTCGTACTGGAAAACCCCACGCCAGCTAGCGACCTTGCGCTGCAGCTATACCGTCTGGCTGAAAAGACAACAGGCACCCTGCTCGTGTACTTCGTCGGCCACGGGATGGCCACCAAGACTGGTGAGCTCTGCCTAGCCACTGGGGAGACTCAACTCCGCTACCCTGACCTGACCGGTCTGGAGTATGCCAAGGTCCGTAACGCCCTGCTCGACTCGCCCGCCCAAGTGAAGCTAATGGTCCTCGACTGCTGCTATTCGGGTCGGGCCATTCAGGGACTCGCTGGCACAGACGAGAGCCACTTTGCTGATGCCGCTGATGTCCGTGGTGTCTACACACTTACAGCGGCGGATCAGATCGCCCACGTGCCGCCACCAGAGGAACAGAAGGCGGCTTGCACGTCCTTCACTGCGGCACTGCGTGACGTCGTCAGAGAAGGCATAGCTGACGCTCCTCCGACGCTCGCGCTAAGTGATATCTATCCGACGCTCAAGCGCAAGCTCAAAGCGTCCGGCCTTCCAGAGCCCAACCAGCGTGGGACGGATACCGCCGATTCGTACGCCTTCAGCCGCAACGTCGCGTACGCCGGTGGCGCCGGTTTCCGGCTGATTACCAGGGATCACACAGACCTCTTCCTCAAGATTCTCGCGGCACAGCCGCGGTACGACCTCGCGCTCCCGAGCATCGAGAAGCTCGATGACTGGCCCGGTGTCTTCCTCCTCCACGAGGAACTCGACGGTGAAGCAAGGAAGATCGTCTACGTTGGCAAAGGCGACCGCTCCATCGCCTCCCGACTCAAGAGACTTCTGCGGAAAATCGACGGACGTCACTACGTCAACTCACGAAACGTCAAATTTAGTTACCTGAAAATCGACGACGACCTTAGCTACGTTGCTCCGGAAGCTGTTGTGTTCCGGCGACTGCATGATCAAGGGGTAGCACCGTCCTGGAATAACAACGGCTTCGGGAACCACGACGCCGGTCGGATGCGGGACTCTGCCCGGCTCAACAGCCAACACTTCGATGTGCTCCATCCAATTGACCTGACTTGGACCTTGCGGACTGACGGTCCTGCCCTTCAACTCACGACGTCTGAACTTGCCACGCTTCTCAAGACTGAACTGCCCTACGTGTTCCGATACGATCACCGAGCTGCTGCCGTTGACGAGGCCCTACTCACCGTCCCCGCCGGCTCCCTGTCTGCGGATCAGGCCTTCCGACTACTCGCCACCGCTCTGGGTGATGAGTGGCAAGTCAGCGCCCTCATGGGGCGGGTTCTGATGTACCGGGAGCGGGGTGCGAGGTACCCCAGCGCATTCCGCTACTACGTGGGCAGGGCGGCGATGGGGGCGGTGCCGGACGTCTACGAGGCTGCGGAATCTCTCGACTACTAGAGCCTCGTCCTTTGGATAAACGCGCGATGCATGATCCGTCTGGCGCTGGTTATGCCGGGGGGCTGTCCTTGAATGTGTGGGTGCGGTGCCACTGGTAGTAGGGCTCTCGGCTGTTGTTCCACCAGGTGACGGTCCGGCTGGACAACTTCTCCTGGATGTATGCGGAGACTTCGGGGATGTCCGCCGCGAGCGGGCTCACGCTGATGGTTCCGTTGGGTGCGACGGTGACGTAGCCGTGTTCGTACAGAGCGTCGCAGCCGAAGGTACAGGCGAGCATCGCGATGTTGGCCAGGTCGCGCTTTTCGGTGTCGGTGCAGAATGCGCGCTTTTTGATGTGGGCGCCGATGAGGAAGGTGCCGGGCAGGGTGCGGCCGCACAGGGCGCATTGGCCGGTGCTGCCGGGCAGGAGGCGGCGTTTGAGGGCGGCCTGCTCGCCGCGATGGGCGCGCTGGGCTGTGCGTTCCAGTTCGCCGTCGAAGGCGTCGACCGCAGCTTGTTCCTGCTGCGGGTCGAGGGGAGTGGTCGCCGCGGGTGCCGCGTCGAGTGTCAGGAGGGTCTGGAGGGCGTCGCTGTCGGTGTCGTTGAGCACGGAGATGCCCATGATGTTGCGGGTCGGCTTCCAGCCCAGGAGTTGGCGGACTTCGCTGATGGGGATGTCGAAGCCGCGCGTTCCCGACAGGGCGTACATGTACTCCCAGGTGCTGCCGTTGGCGTCGGTGTCCCATAGGCGCTCGGCCAGGGGGCGGTTGTGCCACATCAGGGCGATGGTGCCGCCGAAGTAGACCTTGTTGTCGCCGGTGAAGAACACCCAGTCGCCGGGGCTCATCTTCTCGATGCGGGAGACGTTGACATTCTTCTTGCCCGGGACAACTCCCCACATCTGTGCGGCCCCGTCGGGGAAGAGTTCCTGGAGCTGGCTCATGACCTGGGGTTTGAGGAGATCGGCGTGCTCGTCGAAGACGACCGGCGTGGCGATCGTGTCTTCGTAGTGCTTGTTGACGACCTTCTCCGACCGTCGGGCCGGCTGCATCACGATGCGCATGAGTTGTCTCATCCCCCCAGCTGTGTGTACTTGTCCGCGCGGCCGCGGGCCAGGTGCGCCGGGTACTTGCCGCGGTTGACCTCGATCTTGTCAGCCAGTGCCTGCTCCAGGTCCAGGTCAAGCACGTCGGCCATCCGCAGCAGGTAGGCGAAAACGTCCGCCATCTCCTCGCGCACCCGCGCGGCCCGCGCCGGATCGCCCATCACCGCGGTGGACTCCTCAGGCGTCAACCACTGGAAGATCTCCAGGAGTTCGCCGCTCTCGCCGGCCAGCGCCATGGCCAGGTTCTTGGGCGTGTGGAACTGCTCCCAGTCACGCTCCGCGGCGAAGTCGGCCAGGGACTGCTGGAGTGCATGGATCGTCATGGCCCCAGCCTTTCAGACGGCGCTGGCAGTGCCTTCCGCGACCGCTGGGGTGCGCGGCGCGCCTGTCGGTGGCTGCTGATATAGGTCAAACCATGCATCTGTATGGGGGGTCGGTCGAGGAGACCGCGCGGATGGTGCGGCAGCCGGACTTCATCGCCGCTGCTGAACACCGCTTCGCGAGCAGATTCGGGGCGCGGCCCAAGCCGGAAGAAGTCAGGAGCTGGCGCTCCAGCTGGCCCGCTCTCATGGACATCCTGGTCAGCGCCGAGCTGAGGGAGCTCCATGTGCTGCTGGAGTACTCACTGCCCGCGACGGGAGAACGCATCGACGCCCTGCTCGTCGGGGCGGCTCCGGACGGTCGTCCGTGCCTGGTCGTGATCGAGCTGAAGCAGTGGACCCACGCCGACAGCAGTCCGGACCGCCCGGGGATGCTCCGGGCTGGCGAGCGAACCGTCCTGCACCCAGCGCGCCAGGTTGGCGGCTATGTGCGCTACCTGAGCGGCTGGGTCTCCCGCGAGGACATCCCCCTGCTCGTCCGGGGCGTCGCCGTGCTCCACGATGCCGCCGCGCCCTTCGTCTCGCGCCTGCGGGAACTGGCCGAGCCCGGCCCGTCCAGAGCCTTCCCGATCCTGGGCCGCGATGACCTGACCGCCGTACCGTCCGCCGCCGCGCTCGCGGAGAGACTCTCCTGTGCGGACCTTCGGCCGGCCTCTTCGGACAGGCTCGAGGAACTGCTGACGGCGGAGCACAGGCCCAATCCCGGACTGCTGGCCCAGATGGGCGGGGCCATCGAAGGCAATGCCGCGCTCACGCTGATCGGCGAGCAGGACCTCGCGCGCCAGGAGGTCTGGCACGCCGTCACGGCAGCCCAGGAGCAGGGCACGAAGACCATCATCGCCGTGACCGGCGGCCCGGGGACCGGCAAGACCGTCATCGCCGGCCGCCTCATGGGCGACCTGTGCGGCCGCCCGGACGCCAACCCACGGCTGCTCTGCCCCTCCGGCACACTGACCCGGCAGCTCAAGCGCACCGTCGGAGACGTCTCCCGCGGCCTCATCACCACCTTCCTCGACAAGATCCCCACCGGGGTGACGTCCCACAGCGTGGTCCTCATCGACGAGGCCCACCGGGCCCGCACCTACCCCAACCCAGCACGCAACCGCTTCCCGCTCACCCTGGGCAAACTGATCGAGAGGGCCTCGGTCACCGTCCTGTTCCTCGACGAACGCCAGATCGTGCGCCCGACCGAAGGCATCACACGCGACGAACTCGCCCACCACGCAAAGGACATGGGCTACGCCTTCCGGCACTTCGACCTGACCACCCAGTTCCGGTGTAACGGCTCCCAGGCCTACCTCCGATGGGTCGACCAGCTCCTGCAGCCCGAAGGGCTCGCGCCAGCCTGGGACGGCACCGACTACGACCTCGCCCTGGCCAGCGACCCCGACCAGTTCAGTCACTGGGTCCAATCACACGTCAGCGCAGGCCTGCCCGCACGCATCACTGCCGGCTTCTGCTGGCCCTGGGACTCCCCGCCCACACCGCCCCTCCTGCCGGAAGTCGTCCTGCACTGGGAAGAGGCCGGCAGTGAAAAGACCTGGGCCCGGCCGTGGAACTCGTCCGCCAACGAGGCCGACAGCCCCGACGTGCCCGCCCGCCCCTTCTGGGCGACTGACAACGGCGGCCATGGCCAAGTGGGCTGTGTCTACACGGCCCAGGGCATGGAGTATGCCTACAACGTCGTCATCATCGGCAACGACCTCGTGCGACACGACGGCCGTTGGCAGGCCCGCCCTGAGGCCAGCCACGACCCCGCCCTCAGAGGCCTGCCCCCGCACCGATACCTACGGTACGCACTCAACACCTACCGCGTCCTCGCAACCAGAGGCACCCGCGGGACTCGCTTCTACTCCACTGACCACACCACACAGGCATACCTGCAAACACTCCTCCCACCCCATAACCCCTGAAGACGCACCACGGTGGTTCGAACACCGTCGTGGGGGCACCGGAGGTCTGAGCCGATGAAGGCGCCGGGGCGCCCCCCTCTGCCGAGTACCTACAAGGGCAGGCTCGCAAGGCGAGCGTGCTGGGAGGCCGTCACACCTGGCATCTCCCATACGTCGTCTGCACTCCACCATCGGCCTGTGTCGGCGTGGAGGATCCTCACTGGCGCCGGGGACGATCTACTAATTTTCTAGCCACTAGTAGAAGCGCTGGGAGTTCTAGTAGTTCCACGGGCGCCGGGTCTCGACACGGCCGACGGGCCAGGACTGTTGCGTCGAGCACAGCACCCCCTTCCGGCCAGGTCAGGGGTACCTCACCGCGGGTGCCCGGACGCAGCACCGCTGCCCAGTCGGCGAACGATCTACTAACGTGTGAGCCACTAGTAGAAGTACTGGGAGTTCTAGTAGTTCTGGGAGCACCCAGCAGTGATCCTTGCTCGGTGGGACGGCACCCCTGGAGGTAGACGTGAAGAAGCCACCACCGCCTCCCGACTTTGCGAGCCTTTTTAAGAAGGTCACAGAGACGGATCCCGGAAAATTCAGCGAGATCGTCAAGGCAGTTCCCAGGGGATCTTCGGCGCCCTACCTTCCTTGGGACAAGATCCGGTTCAAAACTCCTCCTGCTGGACTTACGAGGGAGGAATGGTGGCTGGGTGTAAAGTTTGTGCGCCAGCAGATGCAGAGAAAGCTGCCGCTGGCAGATAAGGTAGGCCGACCTTTTACGTTCGCACTCCCTGACGTTGTCTTGAAGGCGGTAGACGAGATCAACCGGGATACGAGTGGTCAGATCGCAATCAGTGAGCAGGTGACAAACCCTGCTACTCGCGATCGTTATCTCGTGAACTCGCTCATCGAAGAGGCGATCAATTCAAGTCAATTGGAAGGGGCGGCAACCACGAGAAGTGTTGCGAAGGAGATGATTCGCACAGGTCGATCTCCTCGCGATCGAGACGAGCGCATGATCCTGAACAACTATGAGGCTATGCGCTTCATTGGCGAGATCCGAAATGAGAAACTGACGCCGGAACTCATTTGCTACATTCATAAAATTGTCACGAAGGGCACCCTGTCTAACCCTGAAGCAGCTGGTAGATTCCAGACTCCCGAAGAGGTCAGAATCGGCGTCTTCTCTGATACCGGGCTGAGTTTGCATGAACCGCCTGATGCGGGAGATCTTCCGGGGCGGATCCAGAAGCTCTGTGAATTCGCCAACGCGGAATCAGATGAAGAGTATATTTCGCCGGTGCTGCGGGCGATTACCCTACACTTCATGATGGGTTACGAGCATCCCTTTGAAGACGGTAACGGGAGGACTGCTCGTGCTCTCTTTTATTGGTCAATGCTGAATCAGGATTACTGGCTCACTGAGTTTATTGTAATTTCTTCTATCCTCAAGAAGGCTCCGTCTAGGTATGCGCGCAGCTATCTATACGCCGAAGATGAGAATGATCTAACGTACTTCCATCTCTATCAGATCGAGGTTCTCCGTCGGGCGATCAAGCAACTGCATGTCTATTTGGCGGAAAAGATGAGTGAGTTGCGGAGTACGCAGAAGTCAATCGCATCTGCGCCCAGCCTGTTCAACCCTCGGCAAGTCGCAATCTTGGAGCACGCCCTAAAGTCGCCGAACGCAAGGTTTACTGCCAAGTCTCACAAAAATAGTCATGACATTGTCTACGAGACGGCGCGTCAAGACCTCATGGGGCTAGAAGGTATCGGATTGCTAATTAAGGAGCGCGCCGGGCGCGAATTCGTTTGGTCACCTGCAAAGAATCTGACTGAACGGCTCAGGCGCTTGGATGATGGAGAGCGGCGGTGATCACGACTCAGCAGTGCTCGCTCCTGCGGCGTCACCGGGCCTAGGGTCCCTGAGGTCATTGCGCGCTGCTATCCAGACGCAGTGTTCGGCGTGCGGGAGTAGGCGAGACGTCGCAGGCGGACCTGGCCTCGCACTGAATGGTGCGGTTATGCCTCGCCGAGGGTCGTGAGGTGGTCCGCGAAGCTAGTCACGAGGCTGGCCAGCACGGCCTTGCCCTTCTCGGCACTGGCGTATGAAGGGAAGCCGATGACCCCGGTTTCGGTGTACGCCTTCATGCCGAGGGTGAGCAGGAATGGCCGCTCCCCGCCATCGTGATCGGCGGTCTCGTACCCAGGGCGGACGAGTGAGGGCTCAGCGTGGAGCAGGATCGAGGTCTCGATCTCTCCAGCGTGCATGTCATCGTGTCCGTTAGTGGCTAGGCCTGCCTGCTCGCGGGCGCGGTCCCATTCCCGCCCCTGCGGGAAGAGGCTCATCCGCGGCTCGGTGAGGTTCGCCTCTTGGACGATGTTGGACAGCACGTAGTTGCCGCCGTGGGCGTTGACGAGGACCAGCTTCCGGATGCCGGATGCCTCCAAGGACTCCGCAACGTCCGTGATCACCAAGTGCAGGGTTCGCGCGCTGATGCTGACGGTGCCCGGCCAGGTGCCGTGCTCGTGGCTGCACGCGATCGAGATGGGTGGCAGTGCGAGGACAGGGTGCACCGCGGCCAGTTCGCGAGCGATGACACAGGCGATGGCCGTGTCAGTGATGAGCGGCAGATGCCCCCCGTGCTGCTCGTACGACCCGATCGGGAGTACGGCTACGCGCGGTGCCTGTTCCTGGACATCGACAGTGGTGATGGTGGGAAGCAGGTTCACGGCTCTCCTCTGGTCCGGTCAGCTCCCCTTCATACTGCCCAACAGTCGGTTCAGCTCCGAAATCTCCACCAGTTTTCGCCATGGTGTGAGGAGCGCCTGAACTCTACCCAGCTCTGCGAGGATGCGTGCTGAGCCGGTGTTCTGGGCGATGGCGGCAGCTTGCGACGCGGCGTTGTACGCACCTTCGACGTCTCCAAGCTGTGCGTACGCGGTGGCAAGGCGCGCTAGGCACAGCCCGCGGTCGCGCTGTTGCTCAGCGGGCCATCGAGTCAGGCTCGCTTCCAGCGTCTTCACTGCTTCTTCTGGGCGTCGAAGCTGGAGCGCGCAGTTCGCTGCCTCCATGTCGATGTACGAAACAGAGCAGTAGGGGGCAAGGCTGTCTTGGTCGGGGCTGCGGTCGGCAAATGTCCGTGCTTCATCGAGGGCGCGGTCACATTCGCCGGCCTGTCCGAGCAGTGCGTGCGAGTTGGCGCGGGCTCGGAATGCGACAGCTTTGACCTGGTTCGGCAGTGCCGCCGCGTGCCGGAGAGCGGCATTGGCGAGTCCAACGGCGTAGCCCGCCTGGCCCGCTTCGGCAGCGATGTTGCTACGCCGCTGGAAGACGTACGCGCTCAGGGCAGGGTCACCTAACTCGGACGCGTAGTCCAGAGCACGGTTCGTCCAGAGCATGGCCGACTGTGAGTCGCCGGTGTCCTGGTGGAGCCACCCAAGGAATTCGGCGTATCGAGCGCCCACGCGGACCACATCGTCGCGGAGTGGCCCCGATGCTTCCTTGCACAGTTCCTCGATGAGCGGCACCTGGCTCTGTACGGCGGGCACCAGGAACCGTGGTCCGACAAGGGGCTCGGCCTGAGTGTGCTGGACGAACACCGACTTCAGGTAGTTGATGACCTCAGGACTTGCCGTGGGGGAAGAGAACCGCGGGCTGGGCAACGTGGGCAAGGTGTCGAGCTGGGAGGGGGCAGTCTCCAGGGTGAGCCCGAGTTCGACTCGGGTCATCTGGTAGACCTCGCAGAAGATGGCCTGGTAGTCCCGACCGGGGGCTCGCCGACCGTTCTCGAACATGGATACCTGGGTCTTGAGGCTGGACTGCGCCGGCAGCTCGACATCGAGCCTCGTGGCCGCTACTTCCATGGCCTCGATCAGTTCCGCTTGCGACCATCCCCGACCCTTGCGCACTTCCTGCAGCTTGGTCTTCATCGCTTCCCCGACGTCCGACGGTGCGGTGCACCTTCATCATGCCAACGTCCCGCCTGACGTGGGGAGTTAACAGGTAACACCGGTGGGGTGTTAACCCCTGTCCGCTGTGAACTCGCGCGAAATGCTGCCTACTTGTTCTCGACAGCGCGACCGGATCGATCGGCTTCCAGTCGACCGACTCGGTCTTGAAGCTCCGAGAGCTGGGAGGTGACATGGCTCAGTTGCTGTTGGAGATCACGCAGGCTCGCAGCACTCTCCTGCGCAGTAGGTTCGCCCACCTTGGGGTCGAGCACGTACGTTCCGCTGCCTTGACGGCCTGCCACCAGCCCATCGTCCGCAAGCTGTCTGTAGGCGTTCTGCACCGTCATGAGGGCTACGCCGAACTGCTTGGCGAGGCCTTTGGCGCCCGGCAGTTGGCGCCCCGGAGGGTACGCGCCATCGGCGATGGCGCTGCGGAACTTGGCAGCGATCTCCTTGGCGGTCGGGGGCTTCTCAGGCTTCCAATCCATCCTTAGAGCGTATCTGACCTAGGTCATTTTCTTTCGTGGCCGCAGGGGTTGACGCACTCAAGCGACCTAGGTAACTTCATCGTCGCGAGGAATTACCTAGGTAACTCACTCGCCGCTTCGACGAGTCCCGTGGAGACGGGAGCCCCTGACCAGGGGTTACCGCGCCCGTCGAAAGTGACTGTTCCTTGAGAACTGAACAGCGTGACAAGTCGACGGGGTGTGAATCCCCGTCCCCGCAGCGGCCCGGGTGACGGCCGTTGGCGGCCACTTCGTGGCAGGAGCGCCTTGTTCTGCCCCGCGTACCGGCTCTGGAGAACGCCCCTGGGGATCATCCCTTCATTTTTGGAGGTCAGCCCCTGGGGTGCCACCTGGTGCGCGCCGCCCTGCTGAGCGTCAGAGCAGTGATGATGACGCCCCGATTCTTCCGGCTCGGGACCGGTGCTCCGTGGCAACGGAGCACCGGTGAAGCCGTGTCCCGACTCTTGTTGAGGGGGTCGGTGTGAACCGACGACATCCCTTGGCGCGGCCGTGATCGACCGGCACAGCGGCGCCGCTTCATCCCAGGGCCGCGAGCACCACGGCCGTCCGGTTACTCCCCGCCCTCGCGCGGCGACTCGCGCCGCGCCGGTTGCCTCCTTCGCCCACCCGGCACCCGCTCTGTGTGGTGGCCGGACGGGCGGGGTTGAGGGGAGCCGGAGCCATCGAGGGAGTTCGCATGTCTGAGATGCCGTACCTGCACCAGCGCATCCTCGTCCGCGCCGCGCAACGTGCCGATCACAAGGTGACGTCGACAAGCGCCGACGCTGTTATGAGCCTGTATGCGGCCGACTTGGTCGCCTGCGAGGTTCTCACCCCGTCCGGCCTCGCGCTCGCGCAGAGGCTGACGCAGCGCGCGGAGCGCGAGCCCGTACAGCCCTGACGCACATGGCCCCGGCAGTCTGCCGCGAGGACGCCGGATCGAATCCGGCCCGGGGCACCGCCGCTCTCCGGGCGGCTGTTCCTCTTCGACGGCGTGCGCCCACCGGAGTTGCCTCTCCGGTGGGCGCCTAGGGCCGTTCCTACTGCTAGGGAGAACACGACCCATGAAGCTCATCGTTGCTGTTCACAAGCTCGTTACCGCTGATCCGGGGGGCGAGGGCCCGTCGGATGCGGAGCTGGACGCCATCGAGCGGGAGATGCCGCTCATCCGCGCGGAAGTCGAGCTGCTGGACGTGCGGATCGCTCTGCTGGACCGGCCGACGAGCGCGCTGGACGAGCGCAGGTTGCGCCGTGCGGCGAACAAGGTGCTGGCCGCGCGGCGCGAGGTCACCAACCAGGGCGCCGCAGCCCGAGAGGGTGATGCCGCATGATCCGGCTCGTCACCCAGACCCGCCTGCGGACGCTGGAGACCGCCTCCCGGACGGCTCAGGAGCAGACCGGGCAGGTCCGCGTCGCGATCGAGCGGGAGCGGGGCCAGCACGTGAAGGAGCTGTTCGCCGCCACCGCTCGGTACGAGGGTGCGGAGCGCAAGACCGAAGACATGCGGCACACCGCGCTGCTCCTTCAGATCGCCTTGGAGGACACCACGGCGGAACTGACGGAGCGTGCCGAACAAGCCGAGACGGCAGCGTTCGCAGCCCGCTGGGACGAGAAGGTGGCCCGCGAGGAAGCCAAGTTGCTCCGTGCGGAGCTGGCCGAGGCCCGCAAGGCCGAGGGTTCGGTGTACCTGCTGCGGCATTACGGCGAGCCGTGCATGATCTACCGCTCTCGTGCGGACGCCTATGCCGACACCGCCACTCACGGGATCCCGGCGGACGCGCAGTGGGTGCCCGCCGGTGAACAGCCTGCGTGCGCCTCGCGGTGGCGGCTGTCGTCGTTCACCTACGACCCCGGATCGAAGGGGTTCCGGCGGGAGTTCATGCCCGCACCGGAACCGGTGGGGGGCGCGGCGTGAACACGGTTCAGATCCGTTCAGCGGAGCGCGCGCTGTCGGTGGGCACGTGGCTGATCGTGTGCGGGGCGATGCTCTACTCCATCCTCACCGTCACGCCGCTGATGGCCGCGCACACGCCCGCAGCGTGGGTGTGGACGGCGCCGATCCTGCCGCTCGTGGTGGACGCTGCCGTCGTCATCGTGGTTCGCCTCGATGACGTGCTGGCCCGGCTCGGTGGGCACGGCGGCCGGTGGCCGATCACCCTGCGCTGGATGACCGGCCTGATGACCCTGGCCCTGAACACCGCCGATTCCGCGCTGAAGAAGGACCTGGTCGGGGTGGCTGTGCACGCGGTCGCTCCGCTGCTGCTGATCGTCACGGCGGAGACCAGCCTGGCCTACCGCCGCGCCATCACCGCAGCCATGGCCGCGCTGAAAGCCGAGCACGAAGCCGAGCGCGAGCGGGCCGAACGCGCGGCTCGCGAGCGGGCCGAGCAGGCTCGTGCGCAGGCGCGGGAGGAGCGCGAGCACGCGGCTCTGCTGGCGCGTGAACAGCGTGAGCACGAGGCCGTGCTGGTCCGTGAACAGGCCGAGCGGGAAGAGCGGCGGCTGTGCGAGGAGCGTGCGGAGCGGGAGCGTGCGGCGGCGGCTGAGCGGGAGATCCGTGAACGCCGTGAACGCGAGCGTGAACAAGATGAACAAGCCCGTCGCCGTCGTGAACGCGAGGCTCGCGAGCGGGCCGAAGCTGAGAGCCGCAGGCTCGCGGAGACGGCAGCGCGTGAACAGCGTGAACAAGCCGCGCGTCTGCGTCGTGAGCGCGATGCGCTGCTGGAGCGTGGGCCCGCACCGGGCAAGCTGCCTGAAGGTGAGGCCCGCCGGATCGTGGCCGCGGGCTTCGAGGCGGGGCTGAAGGTCCGCGACGCGGCCGAGTTGTGCGGCTGGTCGGTGGGCTGGGTCTCCGCCCGCTACGCCGAACACCGCGAGCCCGACGCTGCCGGGCGGCCCGAGCTGGCCATCGCCAGCCACTGACATCCCACTTCGGTCAAGGAGACGCTGATGGACCAGCCGAACCAGACCTGCTGCACCAGCACCCTGCCCGATGCCAGTCTGCTGCGCGCGATCCCCGAGCCCGCAGGACCGGCGCGAGCGGCTTCGTCATGACCCGCCCGCCGCTGGCTGCCGCGGCCGTGTGGCAGGCCGTGGTGACGGCTGCGGGGGAGCGCTGCCAGTGCCACGGCGCGTGCGGCAGCAAGCACGATCCTCTCCGCCGTGGCCGGCAGCAGCGCTGCGCGCGCTTCCACGGCCAGCGCCTGAGCAAGCGCAGCGAAGTCCGGTTGATCGCCGCACCCCGCAACCCCGCAGTCGAAGGGGACTTCGTCACCGCTGCGTCATTGCCGACTGAGCAGCTCGTGGCCGTGTGCCCGGACTGCTACGACGGCACTCGCCGTGTGCGCAACCGCGCTGCCCGCGAGGCTGCCGCGCAAGAGCTGGGCCTGTTCGATGCCGCGCCGTTCCACGTGTCCGCAGCCGGCAAGAAGCAGCCCGACGTTGGCGCCGCCTGAGCGCCCCTGCTCGCTCCTCGGATCAGCGCCATACCCTCCATCGCCTTTCTTCCAGGAGTTCTGCTGTGTCCAGTCGTACCCGGCCCCGGGCCCGCACCGTGAAGGTGCCCGTCGGGGCCACCACCGTCCGTATCCCGCGCCAGCGCGGGCGCCGCCAGCAGTCGTTCCTGCTCGTGGTGCCCGAACGCCCCACCCTGACCAGCCAGGCACTGCGCACGGCAGGGCGCCTGTTATGGCGCCACCGCCTGGCGCTGTTGCCGACGGGGCTCGCCGTACTGTCCCTGCTCGCGACCGCGATCCTGCACGCGCTGGCCCCGTGGGCGGGCGTCCTGGTCGCCGTGGTCGGAGTACTGCCCCTGATCGCGCTGCTCACCCCGCCGCTCGCCCGCCGCCTGACCGGCGGGGTGCGGACATGGCAGTGGGCCGCCGCCGTGCTCGCCGCGGTCGTGGGTCTGTGGGCCGCGCTCGCGATCCTCCTGGGTCCGCTGGCCGGGCCGCTTGAAGTCCTGTGGTTCCTCGGTCTGCTGGCCGCCTACATCTTGCGGGCCGCAGTCCGTCGCACACCCCCGAAGGAGAAGCCCTGATGGCTACCCCGACCCGTAACGGCGCCGCTCCGGGCGCCAAGGGCAACAAGTTCGCGAACGCCGGGGCCGCCGCTGGCGGGTTCGTCGGCGCGATGGGCGGCTCCTTCATGCCGAACATCAACATCAACGTCAGCCGTGGCGGCGGGCGTCACGCCGGGGGTGGCGGGCAGTCGCTGCTGCCGCCGCCGGAGTTCAACTCCCCGGCGCAGGTGCGCAACTACTGCAACACCCTGCGCGCGGCGGGCGTGATGATGGCGATGGAGGTCGCGATGGCGGCCGAGATCCTGCAGAGCACCCTCGCCGCCGTGCCCGACCCCGAGGGCCGCGCCTTCGGCTCGCGGATCCGCGCGGCGAAGGTCTCCCGCAAGCTCCGCAAGTCCGCCGACGGCATGAAGGCCGCGGCGAAGAACGCCGCCGCCTGCTACTCCGCGTTCCAGCAGGAGTACCAGGAGGAGATCAACCGCGTCCGGCACCGGGCCCGCAAGCCCAAGGCCCCGACGATGAACTGGGCACAGCAGTGAGGCGCCGGGCGACGGTCGATGAGACCGCACAGGCGCAGTTCGCGCAGCTGGTGAACTCCCGCGAGGGTGGATCGGGCGCGAGCGGGGTCGGCAACTACCTCCTGCACCGGGCCAAGCCGCTTCTGCCGCCGTGGCTGGGCATGGTCGGGGTCGGCGCGGCCGGGTTTCTTGGGCACGAGCGGTGGGCCGCTTCCCCGGCTGCCGCCGTCGGCCTGACGCTGACCTCGGTCGCGGTGTCCGGCGGCGCGTACGTGATCGGCAAGGCCGCGAGCAAGCAGCGCCGCCTCCACTCCGCCATCACTATGGCGCTCGGCTCGGCGTGGCTGACGGCCGCGTGCCTGGCCGGGCCGACTGCCGGGCCCATCGACGACCTGTACCTGATGGGCGGTCCGGCGCTCGCGCTGTCGTGGAACGTGCGGGTGTTCATGCGCACCTCCGACACGGGCGGCTCGGCCGGAGCGGACGGCGGGCTGATGGAGAAGATCGGGCTGGCGCGGGCGCAGATCCGCGCGGCCCGGGCGGAGCCCAACCGCGTCACCGCACAGGTCGCACTCGATCCGGGCACGCAGACCAACGCCAACATGTCCGGGGCGCTGGGCAACCTCGCCTCCGCGCTGGACCTGCCCGCCTCAGCGGTCCGCTACCAGGGCTCCCCGGATTCCAACCGGCGCGGCGAACTGGTCATCGTGCCTGAGGACATGCTGGCCGAGGCCGTGGAGTGGGAGGAGCCGTCGAACCTTGGCGGGTCGATTGCCGAGCCGCTGGTCATCGGCCGCTACGACGACGGCGCCCCGCTGCAGCTCTGGCTGCCCGGCGATCCGGAGGCGGGCCGCAACAGCACCCACGTGCTGATCGCGGGCGTCTCCGGGTCCGGCAAGGGCGACGCCGCGCTCAACCTCCAGACCGAGATCCTCTCCCGCCGCGACGTACTGCTGTGGCTGTCGGACCCCAAGTCCTTCCAGGACTTCCAGCCACTGCTGCCAGGCTACGACTGGGCCGTTGAGGGCGGGGTCGGCACCGAGACCATGATGGAGGCCGTCAAGGCCGTCATCCCGGCGCGTACGCGCTGGCTCGGTGCCCACGGCTACCGCCAGTGGGTGCCCGCAGCCGCGCAGGAGCAGCGGAGCGCCGCGCACTCCTGCCGATCGGACGGCCGCGCGTGCGGCTGCCCCGGCATGCCGTTCCTCGTCGCCTGGTCCGAGGAGTCCGCGAACACGCTGCGGGATCTGGGGGACGATGCGTTCACCGGCATCGCGCAGGAAGCCCGCTCCGCGGGCGTCTGCCTGGTCGTCTCCCTGCAGCGGCCCTCCTACGACCAGATGTCGACGTCCACCCGGGCCTCGCTGCCGTCGGTCATCGCGCTCGGCTGCGACGAGCGTGATGAGAGCTTCAGCCTTCCCGAGCGGGTCATCGACGCGGGCGCCCACCCCGGCGCCTGGGGCAACCGCAGGCCCGGCTACTGCTACCTGGTCACCCCCGGCGTCCCGGAGGACCGCTACGCCTCCCCGGGCCGCACCCGGCAGTTCGCCCCCAGCGCGGTGGCCACCATGGAGCTGCTCGCACTGTGGGCGCAGCGCTACGGCGCCAGCGCCGACCCCATCACCGCCGGCGCCGCCAGGGGCGTCGCCGGGGCCGCCTACACCGGCCGCCCGGCCGAGGACGCGGGCGGCGCGCCCGTGCCGTCGCCGTCGCCGCCTCGTGGTGGGGAGGACCTGGAAGTGTCCGACGAGGACGGCCCAGTGGTCGATGCCGAGGACGAGGACATCGACCCTGAGCAGGAACTCCCGCAAGTCCAGGACGGCGACGACGTCCCGCTCTTCGGCCAGGCGGCGGGCCGCAAGCCGTCCCCGGCCGAGGCCCGCGCGCTGTTCGCCCAGGCGCTGGACGACTTCGAGGCGGCCGGGCAGATGGTCGTCGGCCCTAAGGACTTCCTGGACTGGTGCGACCAGAACCGGCTTTCGCGCCCGTGGGTCTCCGAGCGGCTGAAGGAGGCCTACCTCGAAGGGCGTCTGGCGGAGACCGGCACGACCGGCCGGTGGCGCATCGTCCCCCGCCCCGACGGCGGTACGCCCGCGGCCCTGACGGCTGCCTGACGCCTGACACCGTCACGGCCGCCTGACACCCAAACCCCTAGGCACACGCGGTGTCACGCGCCCTGACAGGAGGCCGCTGACACCGCCTGACACCTCTGCCTGACACCCGGGCCCGAGCCCCGCACACCCCGCGCACCGGCGCCACGCGCGGGGGTGTGTGGAGGCTCGGTCAGGCCGGAAGGGAGCACCACATGACCTACCCCGAGCGGCCCGCGGCCCTCGAAGTCCATCACCCCATCCCGATCACGGCTGTTGACCCGTACACCGCGCCGCTGGTGCCCGCGCCATCGGGCATGGAGCGTCAGCCGGTGGTGTGGGTGCCGGACGCCTACGGCCGCATGGTCCCCATGCCCAAGGACCTCGCCCCGCCGCCCGTCCTCGCGTCCGAGCCGCGCGACCTGTCTCCGCTGCCGCTGCTCGACCCGGTCGCGCAGCGCCTCATCGGCGGCGGCATCGGCGGGGGCGCGCTGTCCGCCGGCGTCGGCTACGGCACCGGCCAGGCCCTCAGCGCCGCCGCCGGATTCACCTCCGGCGCCGGGCTGTGGCTCGTCCTCCTCTTCCTCCTCATCCTGCGCGCCCCCGCGGCCCGCGCGGTCGCGGAGGGCGGGAGCACGGTCAACATCCGCAAGGCCGTCATCAAACGCAGCCACTTCCACGGCTGAATCCGCCGGAGGCAACCCCATGGCCTGCCGCTACTGCACCGGACACGACCCCATCTGTCTGGACGCCTACTCCGCCGGTAACCCCCGCGCCGAACTCCTGGCCGTGCACCGCGTCAGCGAGGCCCGCGCGGAGGCGTCCGGCCCGGTCCACGTCCACTACGACGCGATCGGCGACGCCTTCGCCGTCATCCGCACCACCGACACCGCCGACCACCGCTGAAGGAGCACCGCATGTCGTTCGGAGAAACCCCGATCACCGTCATCGGCAACCTGACCGCCGACCCCGAGCTGAAGTTCACCCCGAGCGGGGCGGCCCTGGTGAAGTTCACCGTCGCCTCCACCCCGCGCACCTTCGACAAGGCCACCAACCAGTGGAAGGACGGCACCACCACGTTCTTCCGCTGCGCTGCCTGGCGCAAGCTCGCCGAACACGTCGCCGATTCCCTGACCAAGGGCCAGCACGTCGTGGCTTCCGGTCGCATCCGGCAGCACAACTGGCAGACCCCCGAGGGCGAGAACCGCTCGATGCTCGCGCTGGAGATCGACGACATCGGCGCCAGCCTGCGCTTCACCTCCGTCACCACCCAGGCGCGAGGCAAGAACTCCGCCGCTGCGGATGACTCCGGCCCGTGGGCCGCCGTGGACACCCCGGCGGGCTCGGAGGGCACGGTCAAGGCCCCGTTCTAGCTGCGCCAAGGGCGGCCCCCGTCTCACGCCAATGAATCCGGGGCCGCCCTTGTCCACCTGCCACGAACTGACCTGTGGAGGTCTCCAGCATGACCCAACCCACCGACATCCCGCGAGCCCCCGGCTCGCCTCCCCGCATCCTGGCCCTGTGCGCTGGCTACGGCGGCCTGGAGGCCGCCGTGCGCGCCCACATCGGCGGCCACATCGTCGCCTGCGCGGAGAACGACCCCTACGCCGCCACCGTCCACACCCACCGCCACCCCGGCATCCCGAACATCGGGGACGTCACCACCGCCGACTGGCAGCGGGTGCGGGATCTGTACCGGCCGGACGTGATCAGCGCCGGTTTCCCCTGCCGCAACATCTCCAACGCCGGACGAAGGGACGGGATCAATGGCCAGTGGTCGAAGGTCTGGAAAAACGTCGCTGAGGCTGTGGGCCACCTTCGACCGCGTCTCGTATTCCTGGAAAACGTGGCGGCGCTCCGCTCGCGGGGGCTGGACGTCGTCGCCGCGGACCTGGCCGCGCACGGGTATGACGCGCGGTGGACATGCCTACGAGCTGGTGACCCCGAAATCGGGGCCCCGCACGAACGTGACCGCTGGCTCTGCCTCGCCTATCCCGCTGATGCCGACCCCGACCGTCTCGGACGGCACTGGCGGACCCGGCACCAGCCCGAAACGCAGGGGCGGGATGAACCTACGAACCGCGGTCACGCGCCTGCCGGAACCGCCGACGGGACCGTGATCCTGCTGCCCACACCGGCAGCGAGGGACTGGAAGTCCGGCGCCTCCAACCTCCTGGAACGCAACGCCCGCCCGCTCAACGAGTTCGTCGTCAATCGTCTGCCCTACAGCGGTTCGTGGATCTCCACCGACGGCGTCGACTACGCGCCCGCGATCCGCCGCTGGGAGCACGTCACCGGACAGGCCGCACCCTGCCCGACCGAGCCCGGAACCCGCGGGAACCGTCGACTCTCGCCGGCGTTCGCCGAGTGGATGATGGGCCTCCCGGCCGGCTGGGTCACCACAGTGCCCGGCATCCCCCGCAAGGAACAGCTCCGCATCATCGGCAACGGCGTCGTGCCCCAACAGGCCCACCACGCCTACGGGATGCTCTTGGGCACCCGCGCGGCCAGGCCGCACATGTCGGAGGGTGCGGCGGCATGAACGAGCTTCTGCACACCGCCCTGAGCCTCGCGGCATCCGGCGTGCCGGTCCTGCCGCTGCGGGCCGGGAAGCTGCCCTTTGGCAACTGCCCCACCTGCGCGGGAGGGGCCTGCGGCGGGCGACCGCACATGAAGACGCAAGGCGCCTGCCGGTGCCCCGCCCCCTGCCACGGCTGGGCCGCGGCCACCACCGACCACGCCGTCCTCACCTCCGGCACCTGGGCGACGAGCTGGCAGCAGGCCACCGCCGTCGCCTACCACCCAGGCGGGGCCCGACTGACCGTCGTGGACCTGGACGACCCGGACGCGGTCACCTGGGCACGCGAGCACCTGCCACCCACCCGCACCGTGGCGACCACCCGCGGCGAACACTGGATCTACCTGGGCTCCATGCGATCGGCCAACGCGGTCCGCCCCGGCATCGACCTCAAGTCCCGCGCCGCCTACGCCCGCTGGCTCGGCCCCGGCACCGGCCACATGGCCACGCTGCCGTCTCAGGTGCGCGCCCTCGTAGAAGAAGAGACCACCCCCTCGCCCGAGGAGGTGGTCTCTTCTGTCTCAGCGCGCGCGGCATGGGACCGCACCGTGGCCAGCGGTTGCCGGCACACCGAGACCTACGTCCGCACCGGCCTGGCACGGGGCCTGGCCAAGATCCGCAGCCACCACAAGTCCGGTGCCGGATCCAGCGCGTTCGGGGTGACCCAGTTCCTCGCCTCCCGACACACCGGATGCCCCGGGCCCTGCGGCCTGGACATCATCGGCCGCCAGATCATCGACGCGGCCGTCTCCGTCGGCGTCCCCGAGCGCTACGCACGCCGCGCTGTCACGAACGGCCTGGCCAGCGCAGGGAGGCCACAGTGACCCGTCCCCCGCCCCCGGCCAACACCGCCAACAGCCCGGTAGGTCCGGACGGCACGTGCGACCGAGAAAGGGCCGCCCGCCAGGGCGTCCTTTCAGCTCTTCGTTCCGACCCTCGCTCGAACAACGAGCAGGACTCGTCCCGGAAGGGAGGACAGCCGCGTGACCGCACAGCCTGTCGACAGCGTTGAACTGTGGGCCGATCTGCCGAGCCTCCTCGATGACACCCCGCCGGAAGCATGGGAAGACCCCATTCCCCTCTCCAGGTCGCGCAAGCTGACCGCGTTCCCCCTGGACGCGCTCCCGGACTGGCTCGCGGAGTTCGTGGCCGCGGTCGCGGAGGAGACCCAGACCCCGCCCGACCTCGCCGGTTGCCTGGCACTGTCTGTCCTGGCCACTGCTGCGGGCGGCCGCGCGGTGGTGCAGGTTCGTGGCAACTGGCGCGAGCCGACCAACCTTTATGTTGCCGTCGCGCTGCCGCCGGCCAACCGCAAGTCGGCCGTCTTCACCCTGCTCTCCGACCCGTTGTTCGATGCCGAGAAGCGGCTGAAGGAGCTGGCAGGCCCGGCCATCATCGAAGCGGAGCTGACGGCCAGGCTGGCCAAGGAAGCGGCCGACAAGGCCACCACCAAAGCTGCCTGCGCCAAGGCGGAGGAGCGCGAGGCCCTGGTTGCAAACGCCCTTGGGCTGGCGCAGACGGCTGAGAGCGTTACCGTGCCCGCCGTGCCGCAGCTCTTGGCGGACGATGCGACCGCGGAGACCGTGACCACGCTCCTGGCCGAGCAGGGCGAACGCATCAGCGTCATGTCCGCCGAAGGCGAGATCTTCGACATCATGGCTGGCCGCTACAGCAGCGGCTCACCCAACCTCGGCATCTTCCTCAAAGGCCACGCGGGCGACCGGCAGAAGGTCAACCGGCAGACCCGCAAGGAATACATCGAGCACCCCGCGCTGACGATGGGCGTCTGCGTCCAGCCTCAAGTCCTGGAGGCCATCGGCCGCAACGATGTCGCCCGCGGCCGCGGCCTGCTCGGACGCTTCCTGTACTCGCTGCCCGAGTCCCTGGTCGGGCAGCGCAGCGTCGACCCTGACCCCATCCCCGAGCCGGTCAAGGCGACCTACCAGCGCAACGTCATCGACCTGACGCTGTTCCTCGCGGACTGGACCGACCCCGCCGTCATCCAGCTCGCCCCGGAGGCGGTAGAGGTACTGAAGAGCTTTCAGGAGCGCATCGAGCCCCGGCTGGCGGCCCGCGGCGGCGAGCTCGGACACATCCAGGACTGGGCAGGGAAGCTTGCCGGGACGACCGCGAGGATCGCGGCCCTGCTGCACCTGGCCACACACCTCCAACAGGGTCACACGCTGCCCGTCGGCGAGACACCGATGTGCAACGCCATCGCCCTGGCGGAGTACTTCGCCAGCCACGCTCTGGCCGCGTTCGACGCCATGGGCGCAGACCCCACCACCGAACGTGCCCGCAGCGTCCTGGAGGCACTGCGCGCCCACCGGTGGAGCGAGGTCAGCAAGCGCGACCTGATGGTCAAGCTCTCCCGCTCCGAGTTCCCCACGGCGGCCGATCTGGACCCGGTGCTGAGCCTGCTGGAGGACCACGGCTACGTACGCGCTCAGCCCGTGACCCGCGCCGGCGGTCGCGGGCGGCCGCCCTCCCCGCGGTACGCAGTCCACCCCCGCCTGGCCACCCCCACCCCCTAAGGCCCGGCCACAGAAACCACAGAATCACAGAAATCGCCCCGGTAGGCCCCTGACCAGCACGAACAGTCAGATCAGGGGCCGCCGGAGCGCTGCCACAGAAATCGTCCGAGGAGCCACAGAAATACCTCGGCACCGGCCACGGTGCCCCGGGCCTCTATTTCTGTGGAACCTTCCGCGATTTCTGTGGAAGCACCCACCCGGCAGCATCACCCCAGCTCAGAGGGCAGATTCCGGGTTTCTGTGTATTTCGTGGTTTCTGTGGCGCCCCGCTTACGGATGAGAGGAGCACGCGGTGACGACCGCCGCGTACCGACCGCGAGACGACAAGCTCACGCTCGCGGAGATCTGCGAGGACCTGAAGATCTCGCGCTCCACCTTCTACGACTGGCGCGCGAAGGGGCGCGCCCCGCGCTGCATCAAGCTGCCCAATGGCGACATCCGTGTCCGGCGCAGCGACTACGAGCACTGGCTCGACGGTCGGGAGGACGCCGCCTGATGGAAGACACGACCTTCAACGTCAAGATCTGGAAGACCTCGGTCTACAAGGGCAGACGCAAGACCACCCACACCGTCCGCTGGGAGTTGGACGGCAAGGAGTGGCGAGCGCCGCTCGCCACGAAGGCGCTCGCGGACGCCTTTCGCTCCCAACTGGTCGCTGCCACGACCCGTGGCGAGCCCTTCAGCCTCGCCACGGGGCGCCCGGTCTCGCACCAATCCGGGGCGAGCACGGTGAACTGGTACGACTTCGCCGTCCAGTTCACGGACGCGCAGTGGGACCGGATCGCGGGCAACAGCCGCAAGACCATGGCCAAGGCCCTGATGTCGACCACGATCGCCCTCCTGCGCACGCCGCCAACCAGCTTCAAGCCGGTCGATGTGCGCACCGCGCTGCGGGAGTTCGCGTTCAACACGAAGCGGCGGGAGGAAGCCCCACCCGAGGTGACCACGATCCTGAAGTGGGCGGAGCGCAACTCCCTGACCATGGCGGCATGGGAGGACCCCGCCAAGGTGGACGAGGTTCTCCGTGCCGTGGAAACGAAGCTGGACGGCAAGCGGGCCGCGGCCAGCTCCATCAAGCGCAATCGGCGGATCCTGAACGTGGCCATGGAATACGCCATCAAGCACAAGATCCTGCGCGCGAACCCCCTGCCGAAAGGGCGAGGGGCCACACCCAAGACATCCAACGCCGTGGACAGGCGGTCCCTGATTCATCCGCACCGGATGGCGCGCATCCTGGCCCGAATCCGGCGGCGCCCCCGCGGCGGCCGGCGGCTGCACGCGTACTTCGCCACGATCTACTACACCGGGCCCCGCCCGGAAGAGGCAGTGGCGATGTACGTGGACGACGTCCAACTGCCACCAGAAGATGCCGAAGACCAGTGGTGCGACGTTCTGTTCCACACCGCGGAACCGGAAGTCGGACGGAACTGGACCGACGACGGCGAGATCCACGAAGAGCGCGGGCTGAAGGGGCGCGCCGAGGACGACACCCGCACCGTCCCTGGCCCGCCACCGCTGACGAAGATCCTCCGGGACCACATCAGAGAGGAGAACCTGAAGCCGGGGGACCGGATGTTCCAAGGCGAGAAGGGCGGCATCCTCGCCGGCTCGGTGACCCGCCGGGCGTGGGGAAGCGCTCGCAAGGCGGAGCTGACAGAGCGCGAATACCAGTCCCTGATGGGGAAGCGCATCTACGACATCCGGCACACCCGCCTGACCAAGTGGCTCAATGACGGCATGCCGCCCGCACAGGTCGCCTACTGGGCGGGCAACAGCGTCGCGGTCCTGCTCGCCTTCTACGCGGGCTGCATCGACGGGCAGATCCCCGACCTCAAACGGCGGATGGAGGCGCAGGGCGACCTCCCCGAGCTGCCGGAGGAGGGCTGAGCCGCTGGAGAACTTCTCCGCGTATTCACCGCAGCCACCCGCAGAAACCCGGTGACAGCCGGACAGCCCCGGACTCTCCCCGCGATCACCGGGGGAGGGGCCGGGGCTGTTTTGCGTTGGGTGGATAGCGCCCTGACCAGCAAAAAGGCCCTCCCGGTGGGAGGGCCGAACCATGACGCAGATGAGCGCCCCCGGCAGGACTCGAACCTGCGGCCAAGTGCTTAGAAGGCACCTGCTCTATCCACTGAGCTACGGGGGCCGGGTGGTGGCCGGTGGCCTGGAGCCCGGTGTGGGGTGGTCCGTGGCCTTGCCGGGGGCCGTGGACCATGGACCGGGGACAAGGATAGGGCTCCTGGTGGCTTGTCCCTGGTGCTTCACCTCCGCCACGCGATGTGGAGGTTCGGTGAAGCGGTCCTGATAATCGCAGGCAGGTGCGAATCTCGCATCGCTTTTGGCGTCTGTCGCCCCGGGTGTTGTGCACTCGTTATGCCTGCGCCCCAGTCGTCCCTTCCGTCGCGGGTGTCCGATCGGCGCGCAGGGGTGCCCATATGCTTCAGAAAGGCGTCAAAATTGGGCATTCTTCGCATGTGGTGACCTTGGACGTACGGCCTCAACTGCTTGACGCACTCTCCGCCCTGCGTGAGCGTGTCGCCGCCGCACGCTTTCCGCTCCCCCTCGCGGGGGCGCCACGCGCGCGGGCCAACCGGGACGAGCTTCTCGCACAGCTCGACGACTATCTGGTGCCCCGGCTACGGGCCCCCGAAGCACCCTTGCTGGCCGTTGTCGGCGGCTCCACCGGCGCCGGCAAGTCCACCCTCGTGAACTCTCTGGTGGGCCGTCAGGTCAGCGAGGCGGGCGTCCTGCGGCCCACGACCCGCACACCCGTCCTGGTGTGCCACCCGGAGGACAAGGACTGGTTCGCGGGAATGCGCGTCCTGCCGCACCTCACGCGCGCGTGGGCGCCCCGCCAGGGCGGCGCGGGCGACGACGGGGCGGGCAGGGGGCCGGGCGGCGAGAACGAGCGTGTGCTGCGCGTCGAGACCGCCGACACGCTGCCCTGCGGCCTCGCCCTCCTCGACGCCCCCGACATCGACTCCCTCGTCGCCGACAACCGCGTGCTCGCCGCCGAGCTGATCTGCGCGGCCGACGTGTGGGTCATGGTCACGACCGCCTCCCGGTACGCCGACGCCGTGCCCTGGCACCTGCTGCGTACCGCCAAGGAGCAGGACGCCACCCTCGTCACCGTCCTCGACCGCGTGCCCCACCAGGTCGTCGGCGAGGTGTCACGGCAGTACGGCGCCCTCCTCGCCAAGGCCGGCCTCGGCGACGTACCCCGCTTCACCGTCCCCGAACTGCCCGAGTCCGCGGGCGGCGGCGGACTCCTCCCCGCCACCGCCGTGGAACCCCTGCGCACCTGGCTCGCCCACCGCGCCCAGGAACCCGCCTCCCGTAGACAAGCCATCGAACGCACCGCCTACGGAGTGCTCGGTTCGCTGAACTCCCGCATGCCCGAGCTCGCCGGTGCCGTCGCCGCCCAGTACGCCGCCGCCCTGCGCCTCACTTCCGCCGTCGACGAGGCCTACGAAAGCGAGCACGCGCGCGTACGCGCCCGCCTCCAGGCAGGTGCCGCGCTCGCCGGGGACGCCCTGAAGCGCTGGCGCGCCTACCCGCTCGACTGCGGCCCCGGAGAGCTCCTGGACGCCATCGCCGAGAGCCTCGAAGCGCTCCTGCTGTGCGCGGTCACCGCCGCCGACGAACACATCGACGACGCGTGGCGGCGCGAACCCGCCGCCCAGGCCCCCGCGCTCGTCCGCAGCGGCGGACGGTACGAAAGAGCCCCCTACGAAGATGGCGACAGCCCCGAACACCGCATCGGCATGGCCGTACGGCGCTGGCGGCGCGAACTCGAGGAGTACGCCGAGGAGGAGGTTCGCGCCCTCGACCGCGCCGACAAGAGCACCCTGCCCGACGCCGACGTCGTCGCCGCGCTGCTCGCCACCGCCCTGCTCGGCGGGCGCCGGGCACGCACCGCCGGAGAGACCCTGGCCGAGCGCATCGGCGCCCACGGGGCGCTGCGCCTGCGCGACCGCGGCGGCCGCCTGCTCACCGACTACCTGGACAAGGTCCTCGGCGCGGAGCGCGAGCGGCGCCTGGCCCCCCTCGACGCACTCGACGTCAACCCGGAGCCCCAGGCCGAACTCATCGCCGCACTGTCCGTACTGCAGAAGGAGAGGTGACCGCGGTGACCGCCGTCACGGGCCACACCGACCACACCGGCGATTTGGAACGCGCGGACAGCGCGGACAGCACGGATGCCACGGCAGGCGGCGTTGACGGTGCCCAGGGCGCTGGGAGGGCCGAGAGCGCTGAGCAGGCTGAGAGCGCCCCGGGCGCGGGGCTCGCCGAGCACGCCGGTCAGGACGAGGAAAACGGCAACCACGCGCGCGAGGCCGACGGCGTCTGGGACGACGGGCTCATCGCGCGGCGCGTGGTGCCCGGCGCGTCCCCGGCGAACGGGGACTCCAGAACCGTGGCCGAGGTGCTCGCCGGATCGGTGGCCACCGGTTCGCCGTCGGCCGCCGCTACGGAGAGGCCGTCCTCGTACGGGGACTCCACCGCGTACGACACCCGCACTCCGTACGAGAACAGCGCCCCCGCGCAGGACACGACCGTCGTCTACGAAGGGCCCCTGCGGGGGCGTCTGGACGCGCTGCGCGAGCTGATCGGGCTGTCCCGTACACGGCTCGACGGCGCCACGCTCGCCGAGGCCGGGCGCGTGCTCGACGAGGCCGCGGCGCGGCGGCGGCTGTCCGACCGGCACACCGTCGTCGCCCTCGCGGGCGCCACGGGCAGCGGCAAGTCGACCCTCTTCAACGCCCTGGCGGGCGTGATGATCTCGGAGACGGGCGTACGCAGACCGACCACGGCCGCGCCCATCGGGTGCAGCTGGACGGACGGAGCCGCGGGGCTCCTCGACCGGCTCGGCATCCCCGGGAGGCTGCGCCGACGGCCGCTCCCGGGGGCCGACGCGCAGACCCTCCAGGGCCTCGTCCTCGTCGACCTGCCCGACCACGACTCGGCCGCGGGGGACCACCGCGAGCACGTCGACCGGATCCTCGGGCTCGTCGACGCGGTCATCTGGGTCGTCGACCCCGAGAAGTACGCGGACGCGATGCTCCACGAGCGCTATCTGCGGCCCCTCGCCGGGCACGCCGAGGTCATGTTCGTCGTGCTCAACCAGGTGGACCGGCTCCCCGGAGACGCCGCCGACCAGGTGCTCGACGATCTGCGGCGTCTCCTCGACGAGGACGGCATCGCCCTCGGCGAGCACGGCGAACCGGGCGCCACGGTGCTCGCGCTGTCCGCCCTCACCGGTGAGGGCGTCGGCGATCTGCGGGAGGCCCTCGGCCAGTTCACCCGCGAGCGGGGAGCGGCGGCACGGCGCATCGAGGCGGACCTGGACGCGGCGGCGGCGCATCTGCGGCCGGTGTACGCCGCCGGGGCGGGGTCGGCGTCCGCGCGGGGCGCGATCGGGCTCAGCGAGGAGGCGCGCGAGGAGTTCTCCGATCGGCTCGGGGAAGCCGTCGGCGCGGCGGCGGCGGGCCAGGCCGCCGAGCGGGCCTGGCGCAGGCACGCGGGCCGGGCGTGCTCCTCGCCGTGGCTGCGGCTGTGGCGCTGGTACGAGGCGCAGCGCTTCCCGCACAGCACGGGCAGGCACGTCGTGGCGCCGCCCGCGGACGAGGAGGCGACGGCACGCGCGCGCGTGGAGCACGCCGTGCGGGCCGTCGCCGACGAGGCGGCCACCGGGCTGCCCACGCCCTGGGGGCAGGCCGTGCGGGAGGCGGCCGCACGCGGGGCCCAGGGCCTGCCCGAGGCGCTCGACGAGTTGGCACTGCGGGCGGCCCTGCCGGACGCGCGGCCGCCGCGGCCCGGCTGGTGGCCGGCGGCGGTCCTCGCGCAGGCGGCCATGACGCTGCTTCAAGTCGTCGGCGGGCTGTGGCTGGTGGGGCAGATCGTCGGGGTCGCGCAGCCCAACCTGGGCGTGCCGGTGCTCCTGATGGCCCTCGGCATCGTCGGCGGGCCGTGCGTGGAGTGGGCCAGCGGGATGGCGGCGCGCGGGCCTGCCCGGCGGTACGGCTTCGAGGCCGAGCGACGGCTGCGGGAGGCGGCCGCGGGGTGCGGGCGGGCACGGGTGCTTGATCCGGTGGCGGCGGAATTGCTGCGGTACCGGGAGGTTCGGGAGCAGTACGTGCGGGTGGCGCGGCGGGGGTGAGGGCTGGGGGGCGAGGGCTGGGGGGCGAGGTGCGGGCCTCGGGCGTGGGCCCTGGACGTGGGTCCCGGGCGTGGGTCCGGGCGTGGGTCAGGGGCGTGGGCCCAGGGTGCGGGGAAGCGGAAGGGCTCCGTCGGGTGACGGAGTTGTCCACAACCGGCCAGTAGGACACAGGGCTCAGCGGGCTCGGCCCGGCCGGTGCAATCTGAGATCGCGGCAGCCCACCGACCGCCGACGCGGCAGCGCGAAGGCGGAAGGTGAGCGGTCGCGGACTCAGACGTGGGCGTGCGGGACGGGCCCGCACGTGTGTGGACGTAGGGAGGGGTCGGCATGAACGACACGGTGGTGACGGTGGTGGGGAACGTGGCGACGACGCCGGTGTTCAGGGAGCTGCCGTCCGGACCGGTGACACGCTTTCGGATCGCGGTCACGGCACGGCACTTCGACCGCTCGCGCAACGCGTGGGCGGACGGGCACACCAACTTCTTCACGGTGTGGGCCTGGCGGACGCTCGGCGTCAATGTGCAGGGCTCGCTCGGGATCGGCGAACCGGTCATCGTGCAGGGCAGGTTGAGGGTGCGGGACGAGGAGCGGGGCGGGCAGCACTTCCGGTCGGTGGACATCGACGCCCAGTCCATCGGACACGACCTCGCCCGCGGGACGTCCGCGTTCCGGCGCACGCGCAGGGCGGTGGACTCCGCGGTGCAGGAGCGAAGTGCCGTGCCCGGGACGGAGGATGAGCCGGAGTTCGAGTTCCCCACCCAGCCCGGTGCCAGGGACCGGGCGCACGCCAAGGCCCGGCAGGAAGCACGGGCCCGGATGGGGCCGGGGGCGCAGACACGGACCAAGTGGGAGACGGGGCCGGGCGGTGAGCCGGAGTCGGCGGCGGAAGGCGCCAAGGATGTCGAGTCGGAGCGGGACCCGGCCCCCGTCGGATGACCCGCACCGCACGGCCGGACACGGCCCGATCCCCTAAGCGGAACCATGGATTTGTCGATATGCCCAGCTCAGAAGGGCGTTGTCGATAACAATTCCGATTCGGATCGGTTGCCTGACGGCGCTACTGGGA
This sequence comes from Streptomyces sp. NPDC040610, assembly GCF_055594065.1. Lineage (NCBI taxonomy): Bacteria > Bacillati > Actinomycetota > Actinomycetes > Kitasatosporales > Streptomycetaceae > Streptomyces > Streptomyces sp. NPDC040610. The sequence goes on from NZ_JBVIXA010000004.1 coordinate 470,189, forward strand.
ACGGCGATGCGTCGCTTCCTTAGGATGCCGGGCGTGGCTCCGTAAGGCGGTTGAGGCCTGAGCGGGGCGGTCGGCAGGTGAGTCTGCTCGGTTGAATCTGCTGGCGGGGCCAGTCCCCCCATGTGAATTGGGTCCCGCCCGGAGGGGATTTCTGTGTTTTCTGCGTGGTCAGGGTGTCGGGCACTCAAGGCGTTCGCGATATCGCCCGTGCGCGGCCGTGGCGCGGCCCGCATCGCCGCCGCGACGGTGGCGTCGGGGCTTGTCGTGGCCGGTGCGACGGTCGGCGCGACCGCGGCCGCCGCGGTGGACGCCCCGCAGCACCGGGGCGGGGCGAGCGCGACCCTCAGCGGCCTGAAGACGTACGGCCAGGCGGTCGTCCGTGAGGACGGCGAGAGCCAGAGAATCCCCGCGGGCCTCTTCGAGATGTCCGTGGACAACGGCGGCACGCTGCAGACGTACTGCATCGACCTGCACAACCCCACGCAGAAGGACGCGAAGTACCAGGAGACCCCCTGGAGCGGCACGTCCCTGAACGGCAACGCGCACGCGGGCAAGATCCGTTGGATCCTGCAGCACTCCTACCCCCGGGTGAACAACCTCGCCCAGCTCGCGCGGCAGTCGGGCGCGGGCACGCTCACCGAGAAGTCGGCGGCGGCCGGCACCCAGGTGGCGATCTGGCGGTACTCGGAGAATCTGGGCAAGTGGAAGTCCCGCACGTCGGACAAGCCGAGCGAGCCCGGCGCGGCGAGGGAAGCGGCGAAGCCGCGCAGGATCAAGGTCGAGGCCGCCGATCCCCGGGCCGAGAAGCTCGCGGACTACCTGGAGCGCAGCGCGCGCAACAGCCCCGAGCCGAAGGCGTCGTTGACGCTGGAGCCCGCGGCCGTCTCCGGGAACGCCGGGAAGCGACTGGGCCCGGTGACCGTGCGGACCGACGCGGAGAGCGTGACCGTCACGCCGCCCGCGGACTCGGCGAGCGGGGTGAAGGTCGTCGGCAAGGACGGCAAGAAGGTCAAGACGGCCCGTGACGGCAGCCGGCTGTTCTTCGACGTGCCGAAGGGCACGCCGGACGGCACGGCCGCCCTGGAGGTGCAGGCGGCGACGACCGTGCCGGTCGGGCGGGCCTTCACCTCCGAGACCCGCAGCCAGACGCAGATACTCGCGGGCTCCAGTGAGTCCACGGTGTCCGCCGCGGCGACGGCGCACTGGGCGGAGAAGGGCGCGATACCCGCACTGTCCGCGGAGAAGAACTGCGCCAAGAACGGCGTGGACATCACGGCGAGCAACAAGGGGGACGCGGCGTTCACCTTCAGCCTGATGAAGTTCAAGCACACCATCAAGGCCGGTGAGCGGCGGACGGTGACGATACCGCTGCAGGAGGACCAGCCCTACGACTTCACGATCATGGGGCCGGGCGGGTTCGAGAAGCGGTTCAAGGGAGTGCTCGACTGCCGGACCGAGGGCAGCGCGGTCGCCGTCGACGGCAAGGCGCAGCCCGCGTCGAACCCGAGCCCCGCGTCGGCGGGCGGTACGAGCGGCGGCGGCGACCTCGCGGAGACCGGCGGGTCGAACGCGACACCGCTGATAGCCACCATCGCGGTCGTGCTGGTCGTGGTGGGCGGCGGCGCGGTGTTCCTCCTGCGCAGGAAGAAGGACCCGGCGGCCCCGGCGGAGCCCGCGGAGGCGGCGTCGTCCGAGGAGTGAGTTCCGAGGAGTGAGTGGGGTGAGCGGGGCGCGGGGGGCGCCCGGCGGCGGGCCGCGGCCACGGTCGGTGACAGATCAACTACGCAGGTGGGCGTGGAAGGGCCAGGTCACGGGGTCCTCGTGATACTGGTTTCTTCCGGGGGGTGGCTGTACGGCAAGATGGGGTGTTTTTGCCGAGCCCGATCATGCCAACGGCCCCTGACCAGCGGGGGAACCGCTAACCAGGGGCCGGAGCCGGGCCGTGGGCCGTCTGGGGGCCGTCAGGCCGCCGGGGCGATGACCAGAGCAGGCTTCCGTACGAACACGGCGGAGATCGCCGTCCGCGTCCGCGCCTCGCTGCTCGGCATCAGGTGCGTGTAGATCCGCAGCGTGAATCCGGGGTCCGAGTGCCCGAGGTAGACGCTCAGCGCCTTGATGCTCTCGCCCGCGTCCAGGAGCACGGAGGCGTAGAAGTGCCGCAAGGCGTGCATGCCGTCGTCCGGGGCCGCCGCGTAGCGCTCACCGGAGCGCTTGGGCGGGATGACGCCAGCGGAGGCCAGAGCGGGCTTCCAGACGTAGTCGTCGAAGTAGCTGCGCCAGATGGCCTTGCCCGAAGCACTGGTGAAGATGAGCTTGTGCGTCACCGGCGGCCCGTCCGGCGTCTTCCACGGCAAGGTGACCTCCACCGGCGGGAACTGGTCCATGTGGTCGTGCAGGCCCGACGCCACGACCGGACTGAGCGGAGCGTCCCGGAGCTTGCCCCGCTTGGGCGGCGCGAAGACCAGCGTGCCGCCGACGCGCTTGACCTGTTGGCGGACGTGCACCCAGCCTGCGTCGAAGTCGACGTTGTCCGCAGCGAGGCCGAACACCTCTCCCTGGCGCAGCCCGCAGCCGCCGCCCGCGTCCACGGTGGCCGCGTACCGGTCGGGCAGCCCCGCGCGGACAGCGAAGACCCGTTCCTCGGGCCAAGGGTGGATCAGCCGGGGCTCGGGCTCCGGAGCCTTGACCGACTGGGCGTGGCAGGGGTTCGCCCTGATCACTCCGTCGTCAATGGCGGCGTTGAACAGCGACGACACCGAGTCGTAGATGGCCCGGCGGTAGGTCGCGTTCGGCAGGGCCGACTTCAGCGCGTTCAACCAGGTGCGCATGTGCTCGGGCTTGAACGAGCCCATGGGGCGCGTCCCCAGGTAGGGCACCGCGTGCAGCCGGATGCGCCGATCCACGACCTCCTGACTGCCCAGGTCCGTCGTTAACCCCTTTAGCCACTTCGCGGCGTACTCCCGGAACGTGATCTGACCGGCTTTCGGGTCGATGAGCAGGCCCGCGTCCATGTCGGCCTTGATCCGCGTCAGCCACTTCTCGGCACGGCCCTTCTCACGGTCCGGGAAGCTCTTGGACTGCTCAGTGCCGTCAGGGCCGACGTACCGGGCGCGGTACCGCAGACCGGTGCCATAGCGCTCGGACTTGACCTTCCGGGTTCGGCCGTCGGAGGTCGTTTCGACCTTGTACCAGCGGTCTTGGATGTGTCCGGCCATCAGGCAGCACCTGCCATCTGCGACTCGACCCAGGTGCGTATGTCTTCGGGGTCGAAGCGGAGGTGGCGGCCGACGCGGAAGCCCCGGGGGCCGATGCGCTTGCGGCGCCACTGGTAGATGGTCTCCACCGGGATGCCGAGCAGATCAGCGACATCGACCGGGGTCAGGTACCGGGTCGGGAGGGGGTGACTCATGAGCCCACCTCCCAGACGTCGGGGGCGGGCTGGGCGTGTAGCTCTTCGCGGGCGGTTTCGCGGTTGGCGTGTAGGTCGCGGTGGATGTTGGCGGCGAGCCAGGATTCGCCGGGGGTGTGGCCGTGTCCGGCGTAGGTCCAGTGGGCGAGGGTGAGGGTAGTGGCTTCAGGGTGTTCGTCGGGGTCGGGCAGGCCGAGGGCTTCGCGCTGTTGGTTGGCGCGGTAGTCGGCGCGGACCTGCCGGAGGGCTCCGAGGGTGGTGGAGTAGCGGCGGGACTTCGAGCTGAAGTGGCCCCGGAAGCCGAGCATGTGGGCCCAGTCGCGTAACTTCCGGTCCGGGTAGGCCGCGTGGAGATCAAGGCAGGCTTCGATCAGCCGACGGGGGTGGTCGGGCACGCCGAGCAGGACGAGGGCTTCCTTGTTGCCGACCCGGCGGTCGACGGTGCCCGTGGTTTCCGCCGCCTTGGTGGCGTACTTGGCAACGTAGGAGGCGACGGCCTGTTCGGTGATCTGTGAGCCGTCTCCGAATGCCTTGATGGGCCGGACGTCGAGCTGGGTGCCCCAGTGCAAGTTACGGGCGGGTACGTTGTCGGCGGCGGGTACGTCGACGCTCACGCGGGCAGCGGCGGCGCGGATGGCGTCAGTGAGCAGGCTGACGCTGGCCCAGGTCGGGGGCGAGGTGTCGGGTCCTTCGGGTCCGTCGAAGCGGATCACGGCGTGGAAGTGGACGGCCCCGCGCTTCTGGTACTCCGCGACCTTGCCGAAGGACAGGCGGGAGGCCTCGCGGGCGGCTTTCTGGGTGAGCCCGGCACGGTGGGCGATTTCGCGGCGGAGGTAGATCGTGAAGTAGCGCCACAGGTCGCTCGCGTGGTTGTTCCAGAGCACGGCGCCCGCGTAGTCGTACGTGGATGCATCGAGCGGCGTACCGAGTGCCGGGTCGTCGTCGGCGTGCCGTTGGCCGCAGCGGCAGGGGCGGGGGCCGGGTCGGTTGTGGACGGGGCCGAAGGACGGGGCGGTGAGGGTGGCGAAGACGCGGGGGTGATCGCGCACGGTGTGCGGTGTGCCCTTGGCGGGGTCGCCGACCAGTCCGGCGCGGATCAGGTGGTAGGTGTCGCCCGCGTAGGTCCAGGCGCAGGCCGGGCAGCGGGAGGCGCGCCGGTTGCCGCACGCGATCCGGAGCACGCCGCCGGGTTCATGGTCGGTGGTGTAGGCGTGCAGGACGGTCTTGGTGGCCGGGTCGATGGTCTTGGTGGCGCCGGTGAGGCGGATCGGGTCGGCGCAGCCGCCGGTACGGCGGATCTGGTCTTGCCAGCGGTCGAAGCCCGGGGCCCCAGCCACCCTCAACACGTCGGTGAGGGTGGCCGGGGTGAGGCCCGCCAGAGTGGCGGCGTCGGTCATCAGTGGCCCTCCCTGGTGTGGGCGGGGCCGTGCTGGGCGGTGTAGTCCTGTACCAGGTCCTGTACGGCGGTGTCGCCGTGGGCGGTGGCCGCAGCGTCGCAGCCGCCGCAGACGTAGGAGCCGGTGGCGGGGGCGTACGGGGAGGGCTTGGCGACGTGCAGACCGGGGGACTCGGGGGTGGGGGTGAGGTCAGACACGGGATGCCTCCCGCCGACGGGCCGTGCGGATGCCGGTGCCCTGGCAGACGCGGCAGGTGACGCGCAGCAGGGCGCGGGAGCCGTCGCGGCGGCGGGTACCGGTGGCGATGGCGACGACGGGGAAGCCGTCGCAGTTGGGGCAGAGGCGGGCGTGGGCGGGGATGCCGTGCGGCATGATGGAGATCTCCCTTTCGGGTCCGTTGGATCAGGAAGGTGGAAGGCGCCCGGAGCGGACGAGACTTGGCGGTTGAGGCCGCTCCGGGGGCCGTTAGCGCTGCTTGGCCTGGCCGTTGACCAGGGAGCGGATGACCAGGGCGCAGATGGTCAGCGAGACGCCCGTGAGGGCGATGGCGAGCAGCAGCGAGACCAGGACGACGCCGACGATCAGGACGACGGTGGTGCCGCCGACGACCACGGCGATCAGGGCGCCGGGCGTGAGCTGCACCGTGGGCCGGGCCGACACCGGCGCCGGGGGCGGGGTGCTGTGCCGACAGGAGCAGTCCGCCGGGGCGTGCGGCTGGCCGGGCTGGGTGATGGCGGTCGGGGTGACGTAGGGGATCACGTCTCCGGTGGGCATCAGGTTGGTCGGGACGCGGGGCTTGAACACGGCTTTCCTCTCTTCTGGATGGGTTCCTGGACGGGTTGTCAGCGAACGGGGCAGCGGTGGCCCTGGGCGGCGACCATGGCGGCGGCGGGGGTGTCGTATTCGGCCGACCAGCCGCAGTCGTCGGCGGCGCACGCGGCGACGTACTTGATCTCGCCACGGCGGTTGTGGGCGGTGCCGATGCTGACCTGTCCGACGCGGCGCAGGTGGCGGAAGATCTGGTACAGGCTCATGAGTGCACTTCCTTTCTGGTCAGGTGAGTTGGGCGCAGATCGCGTCGGCCAGGGGTGCGGGGACGCCGAGGCGGGCGCGCAGGGTGGCGGCATCGATCGTGAAGCCGGTACGGGCGCGGTGATCGGCAGCGACCTTCCGGGCGTGGTCGATCAGCGCCGGGGGGACCGCCGGGGCCGCTTCCGGCAGCGCCGGAGCCGGGGCAGGCGGAATGATTTCCGGTACGTCCGGGGCCAGTTCGGGCACGGCGGGCGCTGACGACTCGGGACGCTCAGATGCCGGAGCCGGAGTAGGTTCAGGACCGGTCGCAGACTGATGGGCGAGGAGGGTGCCGCCAAGGAATGCCAGGGCGGGCCATCCGGCGACGCTGAAGCGCAGCCAGGCCGGGGGGTGTTCAAGGTCGAGAAATCCGGCGGTGGCGACGTTGGCGCCCAGCGAGGCCGCTAGCGCGATCACGAACCAGGACCAGGCCAGGTGGGAGGTGCCGTCGGTGCGCAGTCGGCGCCAGGCGGCGACCAGCAGCAGGTCCACGGAGATCGGGTAGGCCCATGCTTTCCAGCCCGCTTGCCCGGCGGCTGCGGCCAGGTCGTGCAGGTGGGCGAAGGACAGCGCTCCGGCGATCGCGGCCTGAACGAGTACCGCGTCCGGGCGCCAGGTGCGGGGGCGGGCCATCACTGCCACCCCACGGCGGTGATGATCTTCTCGGCGGCGGGGTAGCTGTCGGCGACTGCGTGGCCGATGTAGTCCTTCACGTCGGCGCGCACGTCCTCGCGAGGGACGCCGTACTCGGTGGCCCACTCGTCGGGGTTCACGGTGACGGTGAGGGTGATCCGTACCTTCATGGCTCGTGCTCCCTTCTGGAACCGGGGCAGGGCGGGGAACGGTGTCCGGCCGCCCGGCCCCGGCACGGGTTCAGTCAGCGGTCCCGGCGGTGGGGTCCTGTACGTCGAACAAGCCCTCCTGGCCCTCCACGGCGGAGACGGCAGAGGGGGCGAGGCCACGGGGCGCGGGGATGGTCGGGGTGACCTTGCCAGTGCCCTTGCACAGCGGGCACTTACGCGCCCGGGGCTTGCGCGTCGTCGTGGCGGGGGTGCTGCGGCGGGGGCGGGGCGTTTTCGCGTCGGGCATGGTCATCACTCCTCAGCCGGGGTACTGCGGGCCGTCGTTGGGGTCGTAGTCGGGCGGCAGGAGCCCGGGCGGCGGCTCGGGCAGCGACGCGGACAGCGACGGGCCGACGGAGTCCACGAAGTCGTCATCGGCACTGGCGCTCTGGGAGTACTGGGCGAGATCGACGATCAGACCGACGGTGCGGGCGAAGTCGTCGTTACGGGGACTCATGGCGGTGGTGCTCCTTCCGGGATTTGGGCATGGGCGGGGTAGGGACGTGGCGTGAGGCGGTCACGCCGACCGGCGGAACAAGGGGTGGTTCAGGCGGCTTCCACGGCGGGCCCGGCCGTCGTGGGCGCCATGCCCGTGACGGTTGCGAGTACGGGCTTGAAGCGGGCCAGTTCCGGGATGTCCGGGGTGAGATGCGCATGCCGGTTGCAGGCGTTCACGGCCCGGCGCATGGAGGTGTGCGGGGTACGGATCCGTACCCAGTCGCCGGTGGACTGGCCGACCACGGCCATGCCCCGGCGGTCGTTGGGGATCTGCGTGGCCGCGAACGCCGCGTGCGGGGAGATGTCCCCGAAGGCCATCTTCGCCGTCGACTCGTCGTTGACGCGGTGCACGACCCGGCCGGTGAGCTGCGCGCGCAGCATGGTGATGCCGTCGCCGAGTTCGGAGCCGAACCGCTGGCCGTAGATGTCCAGGAAGATCCCGGCAGCACGGCCGAGCTGCGCCAGGCGGATCAGCGAGGTGATGATCCTCTCCCGGCGCGGATCGTTCCTGCGGGTGGCCAGGGCGAGTTCGGCGATCTCATCGACGGTGAGGACGACCGGGACGGGGCGCAGATGTGCGGGCAGGTCCCAGATGTTCGCGGCGATCTCCGCGTCCGGGATGTCGGCACTGATGCGCTGCTCCCGGCGGATCACCTGGTAGGTGTCCTCCATGCGGGCCACCAGGGCTTCAAGGAGGTCGGCCGCGTCGTCGGGGTTGTCGGCCAGGGCCGAGAAGCGCCGGGCGAACGGACCGAGTTCGAGACCGTTCTTGCAGTCGATGCCCACCAGCGCGACCCGTTGCGCGGCGAGTTCTTTGATCACGGTGCGCTGGAACACGGACTTGCCGGACTGCGTGGCGCCGACGGTCACCGAGTGCGGCACCGCCTGGTAGTCGCGGAAGTGCACGCGGCCGTCCTCGCGCAGCGCGACGGGAACCCTCAGGGTGCCGGGCCTGGCGCGGGCGGGCATGCGCACCCGGTGCAGGACGTCGTAGCCGGTCAGGGTGATCTCGACGGTGCCGGGCTTGAGTTCGCGGGAGGTGACCTGGTGCACGGCGAAGGAGTGCCGCAGCCGGTCGGAAGCCGCCGCGAACTCGAACGCGTCCTGTCCCGGGCGCATCCGGATCCGCAGCCGCACTCCGGTCCGCGTCGGCGTGATCCGAGCCAGGCGCGGGGTGCGCTGACGCGGGATCTCCCGCTTCGTCCAGCGGGCCACCGCCAGCCGCAACCGCGAGGCCGGAACGGTCAGGTGACAGGCCTCCATCACGGCCGCGTAGCGGACCCGGACACGGACCACGGCAAACACGGCGCCGAACAGCAGCCAGTACCAGGCCGGACACCGCCACCGCAGCAGCAACGCCAGGCCGACCACGAGCGCGACGCCGATCAGTAACCAGCCCATGATCAGGCCGCCTTCGACTTCGCGGCACCGTCGGCCAGCGAGGTCACGAACGCCGCACGGAAGGCGATGCCGTGACGCTTCTGGCCGTTGAACTCGTTCTCCCACGGCCGCGCGATGAGGCCCGTGAGGGCGACCGGGGTGCCCATGGCGAGTTCGCTGGAGATACCGGTCTCCGGGACCGTCACGCTGAGGATTTCGGCGTTGCCATCCATGACGAACATGACGTCGACCGTCCACAGCGTGGCACCGGTCTCACGGTCCGTGGCGATCTCTCCGGTCTGCCGATTCGCGATCTTCTGCTGCGGGGGCTGCGCCACCATCGCGGCGGCGGTCGACGTGTCAACAGGGATCTGACGCATGATGGAACTTCCCTTCACGGGGACGAAGGGGGCGGCGGATCTGCTTGGCGGTGGAACGCCGCCCCCGGGCATGTGGCATGTGCTGATTCCCACCTGTCGAAGCAGTGAGGCACAGCTCTATAGTGTTCTAGAGCACCCATCCAGTCAAGGGGTGTACTGAAGTGCTTTAGAACAGGAGCTGAGGACATGCCCGGTACGTCGCCCGCTTTGCCGCCCTACCAGCGGATTGCTGCGCAGATCAAAGAGCGGATCGAGCGGGGAGAACTCCACCCGGGCGACCGCATTCCGTCTGTCCGCGACATCGTCCGCGACGAGGGTGTGTCGGTCGCCACGGCGACCCGAGTCGCGGCAGTGCTGCGGGCAGAAGGCTACGCAGAGACCATCCAGGGGATTGGAACGGTGGCGCGCATGCCTAGCAAGATCACGACCGGTCCTGATCGACTCCAGTTGCAACGGACTACGGGAAGCGGCTTCCGACCTGGTGAACGGGTCGAAATCGTGAGCGCCGAAATTGTGGCAGCAGACGCCGAGGTTGCCGACGCTCTCGGCGTCGACGAAGGAAGCTCCGTAGTTCGCAGGCGTCGGCGCTATCTCGACGAGGACGGAGTGATCGCGCTGTCAACGTCCTGGTTGCCAGGGGAACTGGCGGAAGCCGCCCCGGAACTCACGTCCACAGGCCCATTGCCAAAGATGACCTTTGGGCTGATCGAAGATCGAACGGGACGCCGCGCGGTAAAGCGACGCGATGTCGTGTCGCTCCGTCCTGTACCTGAAGACGTAGCCGCACTGCTGGAGTTCGAGCCGGGAACTCTGGCTCTGACCATGGCGAACACCTACTGGGATCAGTACGGACAAGTCACCGAGTACGCCCGTGACTTCATGGGTGCCGATCGCGAGCTTGCGGCCGACTACGACCTCGACTAGCCGCAGCACCTGACCGCGTGTGCACCCGGCGGGCTGTTACAGGTTTCTCTACCTCATCAAGGCTCGCTGCGCTCGCTGCCCGCCTGGTAGCCGGGCACGCCGACACGCTTCCGCCCCCGGGGTCCTGGCCACGGGAGCGGGAGTGCCGACACCGCACCGCCACCGCGATCCGGCCTCAAGAGGGGAAGCCCTTCAGCGCTCCTTGACCCTCCCTATCGGCCGTCGCTTCCGCCCCTTTACTCCGCACTTCCAACACGGTCGGGTATCGATGGCCGCGCACAGCGCGGCGGCGCGGGCGGACACCGCCCCGCCGCCTCCTTGCCTCCGTCACCGGCTGCGGACCGCCGCCCTCCCGCGCCCCGCACAACAGCCACGAACACACCACGGAATCGGGTCTGGCTCACCGGCCCGGTACAGGTCAGAGACGCGTTGTGCTCACAAACGAGGCCGGATCGCGGTGGCGGTGCGGTGTCGGCACTCCCGCTCCCGTGGCCGTGCCCCAGTGGCTGAGGCGGTCGGCGGAGCGGCTTTAGGCAGCCACTTTGGGGCGAGCCTCTAAGATCATGGCCCCGATTCGGGCTGTTGCGGGCAGGCGAGGTGCTGCCCGAATCGCGGCCAGCGTAAGGGGCCATGATCACTCGCCCCAAAGCAGCTCCCGCCCAAAGCCGCTCCGCCGACCGCGTGAGCAGGCGTGACGCCGCATCGGCTGGGCCGTCTGTGGGCCGTGCGAGGTGGCTCGACAGCGACCTACGTCGACAACCAGTGACAGATCAACTACAGGAGTGATCTAGAGGGGAGCAGGTCACGGGCCCCGGGCCTTACTGGTTTCCTCCGGGGGGTGGCTGTCAGGCAAGATGGGGTGTATCTGCCCACACACTGATTGCCGGACGGTTTCTCTTGGCTGAGTACATCTACACCATGCGCAAGACGCGCAAGGCGCACGGCGACAAGGTGATTCTTGATGACGTCACCCTGAGCTTTCTGCCCGGCGCGAAGATCGGTGTCGTGGGTCCCAACGGCGCCGGTAAGTCCACGGTGCTGAAGATCATGGCGGGGCTGGAGCAGCCGTCCAACGGTGACGCGTTCCTGTCGCCCGGGTTCAGCGTCGGCATCCTCATGCAGGAGCCGAAGCTCGACGAGTCGAAGACGGTCCTGGAGAACGTGCAGGACGGGGCCGCCGAGATCATGGGCAAGCTCAAGCGCTTCAACGAGGTCGCCGAGCTCATGGCGACCGACTACTCGGACGCGCTCATGGAGGAGATGGGCAAGCTCCAGGAGGACCTGGACCACGCCAACGCGTGGGACCTCGACGCCCAGCTCGAGCAGGCCATGGACGCGCTCGGCTGCCCGCCCGGCGACTGGCCCGTGGTGAACCTCTCCGGTGGTGAGAAGCGCCGCGTCGCGCTCTGCAAGCTGCTCATCGAGGCGCCCGACCTGCTCCTCCTCGACGAGCCCACCAACCACCTCGACGCCGAGTCGGTGAACTGGCTGGAGCAGCACCTCGCGAAGTACGCGGGTTGCGTCATCGCCGTCACCCACGACCGGTACTTCCTCGACAACGTCGCCGAGTGGATCCTGGAGCTCGACCGCGGCCGCGCCATCGCCTACGAGGGCAACTACTCCACCTACCTGGACAAGAAGGCCGCGCGCCTCAAGGTCGAGGGCCGCAAGGACGAGAAGCGCGCCAAGCGGCTCAAGGAAGAACTCGAGTGGGTGCGGTCCAACGCCAAGGGGCGTCAGGCCAAGTCCAAGGCGCGCCTCGCCCGTTACGAGGAGATGGCCGCCGAGGCGGACAAGATGCGGAAGCTGGACTTCGAGGAGATCCAGATTCCGCCGGGTCCGCGGCTCGGCTCGGTCGTCGTCGAGGTCGAGAACCTTTCCAAGGCCTTCGGCGACAAGGTTCTGGTCGACGACCTGAGCTTCACGCTGCCGCGCAACGGCATCGTCGGCATCATCGGTCCGAACGGCGCGGGCAAGACCACGCTGTTCAAGATGATCCAGGGCCTGGAGACGCCGGACTCCGGCAAGATCAAGATCGGCGACACGGTCAAGATCTCCTACGTCGACCAGAGCCGCGCCAACATCGACCCGAAGAAGACGCTGTGGGCCGTGGTGAGCGACGAGCTCGACTACATCAACGTCGGTCAGGTCGAGATGCCCTCGCGCGCGTATGTCAGCGCCTTCGGGTTCAAGGGGCCGGACCAGCAGAAGCCTGCCGGGGTGCTCTCCGGCGGTGAGCGCAACCGCCTCAACCTCGCGCTGACGCTCAAGGAGGGCGGCAACCTGCTGCTCCTCGACGAGCCGACGAACGACCTGGACGTCGAGACCCTGTCCTCCCTGGAGAACGCGCTCCTGGAGTTCCCGGGTGCCGCTGTCGTGATCTCCCACGACCGGTGGTTCCTCGACCGGGTCGCCACGCACATCCTGGCGTACGAGGGCGACTCCAAGTGGTACTGGTTCGAGGGCAACTTCGAGTCGTACGAGAAGAACAAGATCGAGCGGCTCGGTCCGGACGCGGCGCGTCCGCACCGCGCCACGTACAAGAAGCTCACGCGGGGCTGACATGGCGCGCCACATCTACAGCTGCCCGCTGCGGTGGTCGGACATGGATGCCTTCGGGCACGTCAACAACGCCGTCTTCCTGCGGTACTTGGAAGAGGCGCGGATCGACTTCATGTTCCGGCTCTCGTCCGACGACGGCGGACCGTCGTTCTCGGGCGGCTCCGTGGTGGCGCGTCACGAGATCGACTATCTGCGGCCGTTGGTGCACCGGCACGAGCCGGTCACCATCGAGTCGTGGGTGACGAAGATCGGGGCCGCGTCGCTGACGATCTCGTACGAGATAAAGGAGCCCGAGGCGGGCGGGCAGGTGTACGTGCGGGCCTCGACGATCGTCGTCCCGTTCGACCTGCGGGCGCAGCGGCCGCGGCGGATCACCGCCGAGGAGCGCGCCGTGCTCGAGGAGTACCGCCCCGAGGACACGGCGAGCGCGACGGGTGGCCGGCGCGCGGGCGGTGCGGGGGCGCTTGTCGCATGACCGTGCGACTGGACTTCGTCGATGCCGGGGAGGCGGTGGATCTCACCGCCTTCCTGGCGCGGCTCGTCCACTACGACAAGGCGGCCGCGGTGCGGTTGCAGGCCGCGGGGGACACCCTGGCGGTGTTCGGGCGGCCGCCGTCGTTCGAGGTGCTCGCCATCCGCACGGCACGCCTCGCGAAGCCGTACGAGTACGGGCTCGACACCTCGCTCGACATGACCGTCTCCGCGGGGGAGTTCCTGGAGTCCGTGGCGGAGGCGGGGGAGAACGCGGAGACCGCGGGCACGGCTGTGGTGCCGGACGCGGTCACCGGGCCGCCGTGGGCCGGGGTGCTGCCGCCCCGTGGGGGCTGGCGGCAGGTGCGCGGGCTGCCTTCGGCAGCGGAGGTGCGGGAGCTGGTGCGGGGCGCTGTCGTCGAATTCCGGGGACGGGTCGAGGAGTTGGCGCCCGAGCTGCGGGTCCGGGCCGAGCTCGACCGGGTGGGGCGGGAGATTTGGTCCCGGGCGGTGCCGGGGACCGAGCTGCCCGTGCGGGCCGCCCATGCGGCGCACGCGTTGGGGTTCTTGCGCGGGGACGCCTTGGACTTGCTGTCGGCCGGGCCTTGGCTTCGGCTGCGGACGCCCTTTGGGTCCGTTGCCCTGCGCCGGGCCGGTGTCGGGGCGCTGACCGTCACGCCGACCTAGTAGGCACCTCTGGCCGGGGGCGCACCCTTGGCCTGTGCCCACCGGCTCCGCCCAGCGCAACGCCTGCCCACAGTGCTGGAGGCGATCAGGGCTGATCGTCTCCAGCCGCGGGCAGGCGCGCGAGATGGTCAGTCGGGGGTGTTGACCATGGAGGCGGCCGCGTAGGTCAGGTAGTTCCAGAGGGTGCGGTCGTGCTCCTCGGAGAGGCCGAGGGAGTCGACGGCGGCGCGCATGTGCTTGAGCCAGGCGTCATGGGCTTCCCTGTTGACCGTGAACGGGGCGTGGCGCATGCGCAGGCGGGGGTGGCCGCGGTTGTCGCTGTAGGTGCGGGGGCCGCCCCAGTACTGCATCAGGAACAGGACGAGGCGTTCCTCGGCCGGGCCCAGGTCCTCCTCCGGATACATCGGCCGGAGCAGCGGGTCCTCCGCGACTCCCTGGTAGAAGTGGTGCACCAGGCGCCTGAAGGTCTCCTCGCCGCCGACCTGTTCGTAGAAGGTCTGCTCCTGAAGCGTGCCGCGCGGGATCTCATTCACTCTTCCATGGTCTCAGACGCGAAGGACGAGGACGGAAGGCTTAGGACCACTCGCATCGAGCGGCCCGGGGCAGCAGAGTGGGGGTATGGGTGAGAGGGCTCCACTTGCTGACGAACCCGAGGGGCCGGACCCCGTGCGGGCGGCCGAGGCGCGGGCCGGCCTGGTGCGGGAGATCGAGGCCGGCGGGACCTGGGACGACGACCCGGGCTGGCGGGAGGCGTTCCAGGCGGTGCCGCGGCACCTCTTCGTGCCGTACTACTACGTGAGCACGGGCGGCGGGTACGAGCGGATGTGGGGCGAGGACCCAGACCCGGTGCGGCGGGGGCGATGGCTGCGCGGGGCCTACGCGGACGCGCCGCTCGCCACCCGGGTACGGGACGGGGAGCTGGTCTCGTCCAGCAGCCAGCCCTCGCTGATGGCCAAGATGCTCGTCGAGCTGGACGTCGGGGACGGGGCGCGGCACGACGTCCTGGAGATCGGGGCCGGTACGGGCTACAACGCGGCGCTGCTCGCGCACCGGCTCGGGGACGAGCACGTCACCACCGTCGACCTCGACCCGGAGATCACCGAGTCCGCGCGGCGGCATCTGGCGGCCGCCGGGTACCGGCCGGTCGTCGCGACCGGCGACGGCGCCGCGGGCTGTCCGCGGCGGGCGCCCTTCGACCGGATCATCGCCACCTGCACGCTCAGCTCGGTGCCGCGGGCCTGGCTCGCGCAGTGCCGCCCCGGCGCACGGGTCCTCGCGCCGCTGGCGACCGGCCTGATCGCGCTGCGGGTCGCGGACGCCGAGCACGCCGAGGGGCGGTTCCTGCACACGCCCGCGTACTTCGTGCCGCTGCGCGGCGGCGGTGCGCCGCCGCGGCCCGAGCAGCACATCGGAGGGCTGCCGCGCCGGGCGCTGCAGAGCGAGCTGTTCCGGTTCCTGCTCGAACTCACGGCGGGCAGCCTCGACCCGCACGAGGCGCTGGCGCTGTGGCAGCGGGAGCGGCGGCCGGTGCGGGAGCGGTTCGGGGTGACGGTCAGCGGGCCGTACGCGTGGGCTTGGCTGGACGACCCGGAAGGGCCGTACGCCTGGCCGCTGTGAGGGCGGCGGGCGTACGGCCCTTCGGTGGTGCGGGGTGACCTCGGCGGCCGGGGTCAGTCCCTGCGGACGGTGATCGTCGTCCAGGCGCCGACGTGCACCTGGTCGCCGTCCTGGAGCGGGATCGGGACGAAGGGCTGGATGGGCTCCTCGCCGGCGTTGACCGTGGTGCCGTTGGTCGAGTTCTGGTCGACGACCGCCCAGCCGCCGTCCGGCTGCTGGACCAGGACCGCGTGCTGGTGCGATACGCCCGGGTCCTCCGGCGGCACCGACAGGTCGATGTCGGGGGTGTCGCCGGTGGAGTGGCGGCGGCGGCCGATCGTGATCTGGTTGCCGATGAGCGGACGCTGCTGCTCCGGGGAGTACGCGGGCAGGTTCAGGCCCGCGGCCTCGGGGCCACTGCGCTGCATCATCGCCATGAAGTAGTCACGGTCGGGACCGATGGTCGCGGTCCAGGTCCCGGGGCCCGTCGGCTGGGGCGGCCCGCCCTGGCCGGGGTAGCCCTGCGGGGGCTGCTGGGTCGGGGCGCCGGGGCCGCCCGGGCCGCCGGGGTGACCCTGGCCGGGTGCCGAGGTCGAGGGCGGGGAGAGGACCCAGTCGTCTCCGCCGCCGCCGAAGGAGGGCGCGCCGGGGCCGCCGGGGCCCGCGCCGGGTCCGCCAGGTCCACCGGGGCCGCCCTGGCCGGGCGGGGGCGGCGGGCCCTGCGGGGTGCCCCCCTCTTGCGGGAACGCGGGCGGTGCGGGCGGACCCTGCTGCTGGAACGCCTGCGGCGCGCCGGGACCGTTCGGTCCGCCCGGTCCGTTGGGGCCGCCCTGGCCGGGCGCGGAGCCGGGGCCGCCGGGAGCGGAGCCGCCGTTGCCGTTGCCGAACGGCGGGATCGGCTCCGCGGGGCGGTTCATCTGCGAGGGCCGCGAGCCCTGGTAGCCGAAGGGGTCCTGGCCGGGGCCGGGGGACTGCTGGCCGGTCGGGGAGGTGGTGCCGGGGCCGCCAGGGCCACCGGGTCCACCCGGGCCGCCCGGAGCGCCGGGGCCCGGCGGGGGCGGGGGAGGGCCCTGCTGGAACTGCTGGGAGGGGTTGGGGGCGCCAGGAGCGCCGCCCGGTCCGCCGGGGCCGTCGTACCCACCGGGGCCACCTGGGCCGTTCGGGCCGGGCCCACCAGGGCCGCCGTGCGCACCGGGGCCGGGGCCGCCGGGACCGTCGTAGCCGCCGGGGCGACCAGGGCCACCAGCACCAGGGCCGTGGGGACCACCGGGCTGGCCGGGACCCTGAGGCGGGTAGCCGTACCCACCGGGACCGCCCGGACCGGGACCGCCGGGCTGGCCGGGGCCGCCGGGCCCACCAGCACCAGGGCCGCCGGGCTGACCCGGACCGCCGGGCTGGCCCGGACCGCCAGGCTGCCCCGGACCTTGCGGCGGGTAGCCGTACCCACCAGGACCAGGCCCACCAGCACCCGGACCGCCGGGCTGGCCGGGACCACCCGGCTGACCCGGACCACCAGGCTGGCCAGGCCCCTGAGGCGGGTACCCGTACCCACCAGGACCGGAACCGGGACCACCGGCGCCGGGCCCACGCCCACCAAAGTCACGACCGCCAGGACCGCCAGGACCACCGAGTCCACCCGGACCACCGGCACCAGGCCCACCGGGCCCAGGCATCCCCGGACCACCGGGCCCACCGGGCCCGCCCGGACCACCGGGCCGCCCCGCCCCACCCGTGGGCAGCGGCGGATTGGGCGCGGCAGGCGTGTACGACGTCGCCGTACCCGTCAGGAAGTTCCACCGGCACTCCTCGCAGAACGGCGCGTTGGCCTCGCGGGGCGTGCGGCACTGCGGGCAGAGCTCGGGCTCGGGCCCGAGGTCCGGCACCGCGGAGAGGTGCGAGCGGCCGGGCTGGCCGGGACCGCCGGGCTGGCCGGGACCGCCGGGCTGGCCGGGACCGCCGGGCTGGCCGGGGCCACCAGGGCCACCGGGCTGACCGGGGCCGCCGGGGCCCTGCTGCGGGTGGCCGTAGCCCGCGGCCGGGGGCGGTGGCGGAGGTGGCGGTGGTACGGCACCAGCCATGCGGTGACCGCAGACCTCGCACCAGTCGTCGGAACCCGACGGGTGTCCGTTCGGGCAGGTCGGCATGTCGGCGCTTCCCCCTCTCCTTCTCCGGCCCGTGGGCCGCGTGCACTGGCGTTCTTCCGGTACTGACAGGGCGTACGCGGGGCGTGCTCGGCGTACGGGACGCCGTGGGACGCCCTGCTACTTCTTCACGCGGACCGTTTTCGTCGAGCGCGTCTCGAGTGTCATCTCGTCGGCCTCGGCGACCCGCGCCTTCAATCGAACAGTACCTGTCGCGGCGTCGACCACGTCCACCACCTTGGAAAGGAGCTTGGCGGTGTCCGCGTTGCCGGAGGCGCTCGCGAGCTGAACGGCCCTGCCCAGTTTGGCCGTTGCTCCGTCGTAATCACCCGATTTGCGGGCGTCGAGGCCCTGCTGGATGACCTGGGCCAGCTCCGCCTGGCCCGTGTAGTGCGCGACCTGCGGATTGATGGAGGTGGATGCCGCCATGTCGTCCGTCCAGACGGCCCGGACCAGGCCCTGGGACAGGGTCTGCGCGGTGCCGTCGGCCGCGGGAACGACGAGCGAGACGCGGGCGGCGAGCATCTCCTGGCCGAGCTCGGCGCCGGGAACGCGTACACAGACGTGGTAGTCGCGGGACTCGTCGCCCCAGGAGCCGGTGGGGTAGTCACCCGCACGGGGTCCCGCCTCGGTGCGGCGGTCGGTCAACTCCTCGACCGTGGGTGCCACTTGCTTCACGAACACGATCTCCACGCCCATGGGGGTCCACAGCCGCAGACTGACGTCGGCGACCTCCTTGCCCATCGCGGACTCCATCATCTGCGTGAAGTCGGCCGCGAGGCCCGCGGGGTCGGCGACGATGTCGGCGGTGCCGAGCAGCGCCGAGGCGATGCCTGTGACCTCTTTCACTTCCCAGTCGGTGCCGACGCCGCGCGCGTCACAGGTGAAGCGGCCCGCGCAGGCGTCGAGGGAGGCGCGCAGGTCCTCCGGTGACTCGTGTTCGTTGCGGCCGTCGGTGAGCAGGATGCCGTGTCTGATGGAGACGTCGGCGGAGGCGAGGAGGCGGTCGGCCAGGCGCAGCCAGGTGCCGATGGCGGTGCCGCCGCCCGCGCTGAGCTTGCGCAGGGCCTCCTTGGCCTGGGTACGGGTCTGCGGGCCCGCGACGGCGAGGCGGCCGCCGCCGGGGTAGACCTCCGTGGCGACGTGGGTGCCGCCGATGACGGCGAAGTGCACGCCGTCGCGCAGGGCGTCGATCGCGGCGGCGGTGGCGTCACGGGCGCCGCGCATCTTCGTCGGCGGGTAGTCCATGGAGCCGGAACAGTCGACCATGATCGCGACCGCGGCGTCGGGGCCGTCGCCGACCGCGTACAGATGGGGCGCGCCGACAGCGGCGCCGATGGTGCCGCCGCCGGTCGAGGTGACCGTGGCGATCGCGTTGACCTCGCGGCCGCCCTCGGGCAGGTACTCGTTCTGGTAGACGTCGACGGTGAACTGCGGAACGTTCGACTTGGAGAAATTGGCCATGGACGTTGCTCCCCCCTAGGACTTCTTTCCACGGACTCGGATCTGCTGCCCGCCGCGGTGTCCGCGCGTGCGGGTGGTGCCGGTGACGCGCGTGGGGCGAAAGCCACCGGGACAACCGACCGGCCGCGCGGCGCGGTCCCCGTCCGCGCTAGGCCGATCCTGCCCCCTGCGGCGGGGCGGGGAACGGCAGGACCGCCACTGTTACGTTGTCGTGGCCGCCGCCGTCGAGCGCGTGGCCGACGAGCACCTGGGCGCTGTGCAGCGGCCGTCGGGCGGCGTCGAGGGGGACGGCGCGGGCCATCTCCTCGGCCGCCTCGGCGTAGTTCCAGAGGCCGTCCGTGCACACCACCACTACACCCGGGCGGTCCGGCTTGAAGGAAGCGGTGTGCGGCTCCAGTTCGTACGCGTCGGCGCCGAGCCAGCCCGTGATGGCGTGCGCCCGCTCGTCCGCGTACGCCTCGGCCTCGCTCATCAGGCCCGCGGCGACCATCTGGGCGGCCCAGGAGTCGTCCTCGGTGAGGCGGGCCGCGGGGCCGGAGCGGTCGACCGGCACCCAGTAGACACGGCTGTCGCCGACCCAGCCGATGACGAGCAGGCCGCCCGCGACGACGGCGCCGACGAGGGTGCAGGCGGGGGCGTTCTGGTGCGGGCTGTGCTCGCGGGCGCCGGTGGGTTCGTCGGCGAGCGCGTTCACGGCCTCGGCGGCGGCGACGATCGCCTCGTGCATGGCCTGCTGCGGGTGGGTGCCGCGCGGCAGGGCGGCCCTGAGGGTGGCGTCGGCGGCGCGGGACGCGGCCAGGGAGGCCTCGTCGGGGCGGGTCGCCGAGGAGACGCCGTCGCAGACGACGGCGATGACGGCGGGCGAGCCGTCGGGCAGCGCGGCCTCGGAGATCGCGAACGCGTCCTCGTTGCGGTGGTGGCGCAGCCCCCGGTCGCTGACGGCGGCGACCGCGTCGAGCTGCTGCTCCATGTGGTCGCGCTCGCGCGGCTGGGCGTGCCCGCAGTTCTCGCAGTA
This sequence comes from Streptomyces sp. NPDC040610, assembly GCF_055594065.1. Classification (NCBI taxonomy): domain Bacteria; kingdom Bacillati; phylum Actinomycetota; class Actinomycetes; order Kitasatosporales; family Streptomycetaceae; genus Streptomyces; species Streptomyces sp. NPDC040610. The sequence goes on from NZ_JBVIXA010000004.1 coordinate 490,026, forward strand.
GCCGTCGGGGGCCACGTGCCCGGACCGGCAGGCGACGCAGAGTTTCGTTCCTGCGGGCGGGGTGGGTGCCTCGGCGCCCGCTGCGGGCTGCGGTGCGGGGGCGGTGGGGGCCGGGGGCGCCGGAGGGGCGGAGGGGGCCTGGGGCGCCGGGGCTGCCGGGGCCGCCGGGGACACGGACTGGTCGGGGGTGGGCGCGCCGGTGCGCGGGTCGGCGCCGGGGGGCGTGGGCGCGGGCAGGGGGTAGTCGTCGGGCTCGGCGCCGGGGGAGGCGGGGTGGCCGGGAGTTCCGGGGCCGGTGGTCGAGGAGGGGGTCGGCCGACCGGGCGTTGCCGGTCCGGTGGCCGAGGGAGCGGACCCGCCGGGCGTCCCCGCTCCAGGGCCCTGAGCGCCCGCCGCGCCCGCGCCGCCGGAATCGCCGAGCTCGGCCCCCGAGGAGTCCGTGCCGGGCAGGTCGGAGGAACGGTGCGTCGGGGCCGGGGTGTCGGAGCTGTCGACCTCGGGTGCGACGGGCCACTGGCCGGAACCGGGCACGGCACCGGGGGCTTGGCCCGCGGCGGCCGCAGCGGGGGCGGCGGGCGCGGCGCCGGAAGCCGGGCCGGAGGCGGGGCCTTGGCCGAAGGCGGGATCCGGGCCGGAGGCGGAACCTGGGCCGGACGGGGAGCCCTGGCCGGACGCGGCCCCCTGGCCGGAGCCCGGTCCGGCCTGAGGTGCGGAGTCCGACCGTGGAGGCAGGCCGTTGATCGCGAGTGTGGGCCGGTCGTCCGGCGGCGCCGGGACCGCCGAGAGGTCGTAGCCGCACGCGCCGCAGAACAAGTCGCCCGTCTCCAGGGGCTCCTCGCAGCTCGGACACGTGGACAAGGCCGCCGGTTGGTGCATTTGCGCCATCTTCACACCCACGTCCGGGGGCGGAAACGGTTGGCCCGCTCCACCAGTTCGATCCTTTCCTCGCCACCCTGTGCGAGCCGGGCCAGGGTCCGGTACGAACGTTCCAGACCGAACCGGAGGCCCCGCTCGTCCAGCTCGCTGCCGAGCAGTACGGCTCCCGTACGCCCGTCGCCCGCGGCCGCCGAGGGCCCCGAGGACGCTGCGGCATGGCCGGAGTGGTGGCTACCGGAGAGTACCCAGTCGAGCGCCGTACCGAGGACTTCCGTCGAAAGGCGCTCTCTGCGCACCGCGTCGAGGCCGAAGCCCGCGAGCGCCTCGACCTGCCCGGCGGCGGCCGTCAGGTCGTCGAGGAACCGGGCTCCGGGCCCGGTCGCCGTGTCGAACGTCATACGCCGCCGCAGCCGCGCCCGCACCGCGGCGACGCGCGCCGCCGTGTAGTGGATGGACGACTCCGGCACGGACTCCAGCGTACGCACCGCTCCGCTCCGGTCGCCCGTGGCGAGCTGCACCCGGGCGAGCCCGAAGGCGGCGCTGACGTAACTCGGGTCGGTCGCCCACACCAGGCGGTAGTACTCGGCGGCGTTGTCGAGCTGGCCGAGCACCTCCGCGCAGACGCCGAGGGCGAGCTTGGGCGCGGGCTCGCCCGGGAACGCGTCGTACACCGCGTCGAAGGAGAGCGCCGCGATCTCGTGGTCGCCGTTGGTGAGCGAGGCGACGCCGCGGTACCAGATCACCCGCCAGTCGTCGGGGTGGTCGATCTCCAGGGACTCCAGCGTCTTGCCCGCGGCGGCGGGGTCGCCCATGGTGAGCAGCGCCCGCAGCTCGCGCAGGCGCAGCTCGGTGGAGGGCGCGGGGGCGGCCCCGAGCGCGGCGATCAGCTCGGCTCCCGACGAGTCCACGAGCCCGGCGAGGAAACCGGCGTTGGCGTCGCCGGGGTCGACCCGGGGCACGGGCAGGGCGAGCGACGTCACGGGCGCGTCGAGGGTCCGCACCAGCGACACGGGCGCGGTGCCTTCCCCGGCTGCGCCGCGACCGCCGCGACCGGCCCCGCCGGGCGGCGCACCGGCGTCGCCCCCACCACCGCCAGAACCTTCCTCGAACGCCTCAAGACCCAGCACGCTCGCGGCTCCGCCACCGAGGATCCCGTCGTCCCCGGCGCCCTCCGGAGCCCGCACCACCGGCCCCCGCGCCCCGAGCACCGACACCTCCCCGGCCAGCTCCGCGAACAACTCCGTGTCCGTGACCTTCACTTCGGGCCCGAACAGCGTGGACAGCGCGGGCCGGGGTCGCCCGCTCTGCACGGCCACGACCTCCCGCAGCACACCGGTCAGCTGCTCGGCCATCTCCTGGGCGGAGCTGAAGCGCCGGGCCGGGTCGGGGTCCGTGGCCCGGACGAGCAGCCGGTAGAACGACTCGTACGTCCGGAAGACCTCGATGTTGTCCGGGTCGGGCAGCGAGTCCACGAAGACGTTCGTGTAGCCCTGGAAGTCGAAGGTGAGCACGGCCAGCGTGCGCGCGACCGTGTACAGGTCGGAGGCCACCGAGGGGCCGACCTCCGCGACCTCCGGGGCCTGGTAGCCCACGGTGCCGTAGATCGCCGACTCGTCGTCGTCCATGCGGCGGACCGCGCCCATGTCGATGAGCTTGAGCTGGTCCTCGGTCTGGATGGCGTTGTCGACCTTGAAGTCGCAGTACAGCAGGTTGCGGCTGTGCAGATGGCCGAGGGCCTCCAGGGCCTCGATGCCGTACGCGCAGGCCTGCTCGACGGGCAGCGGGTCGCGCTTGCCGGTGGGCGTGCGGCGGCCGTTGGCGATCTCCTTGAGGGACTTGCCGCCGACGTACTCCATGACGATGTAGCCGTCCATGGAGCCGGTGCGCTGGTCCAGGTGCTCGACGAAGTTGTAGATCCGCACGATGTTGGCGTGCTCGATCTCGGCGAGGAAGCGGCGCTCGGAGATCGCCGCGGCCATCGCGTCCTGGTCGCCGGTGTCGAGCAGGCCCTTGAGGACCACCCAGCGGTCGGACACCGCGCGGTCCACGGCGAGATACACCCAGCCGAGGCCGCCGTGCGCGAGACAGCCCACGACCTCGTACTGGCCGTGCACGATGTCGCCCGCGGCCAGCTTCGGCACGAAGGAGTAGGGGTGCCCGCACTTGGTGCAGAAACCTTCCGTGCGGCCGGAGCGCTCACCGCGCGCGCGGCCCACCGGGGCGCCGCAGTCGGAGCGCGAGCAGAACCGCTTCCGCTCGGGCACCTCGGGGTTCTGCTGCACCGCGCCGCGCGGGTCCGGGCGCGGCACCTGCGGCACCGAGACCAGGCCGACGCCGAGCCTGCTGCGGGCCGACGACGCCGCCGACGAGCCGGAGCTGCGCACCGACACCGAACGCGCCGACGTACTGGCCGACGTGGAGCGCGAGAGGCGCCCCGAGACCGAGCGGCGCGACGAGGCGGACCGGGAGGAGCGGGTGCTGCCGCGGGTGCCGCGCGAGCCGACGCTGGACGAGGCCCGCGAGCCCCGGGCGCTGCGCCCGCCGACCGTGATGCCGGTGGCCGGTGAGCCCACCATCCCGCTCGCCGACACGACCGGGGCGAGGCCGCACGTGTCGCAGTACAGCTCGCCGCCGCCCACGTCCTCGTACGAACCCGTGCACTTGGGCCGCTGGCACGGCTGCTGTCCGCCGTTCTCCTCGCTCATGCTTCCCCCCTCCGGTCGGTGGGCCCGCTCTGGTGCGGGACCCTCGGCGCCAGCGTGTCGGCCGCCGCCTGTTGGTAGCGCAACACCGCCTGCTCGGCCACGCGCAGGTCGCAGGGCGCGCTCCAGAGCATGCGGCGCGCCGCGTCGTACCGCTCGATGAGGACCGGGTCCTCCGCGTGGCCGTGCCGGGCGACCTTCGCCTTGTACGCGTCGAGGCGGCCGCGCAGCTCCGCGCGGACCGCGAGCGGCGCGGTGACCGCCGTCAACGACTCGCGGGCGCGCAGCAGTTCGTCCTCGGCCTTCTCCTCCAGGGATTCGAGGAGCGGCGAGAGGCGGTGCCACTGGGCGTTCCTGCGGTAGTCCGCGGCCATCGCGAGCTGCTCCTGGAGCGCCGTGGGCGGCCCGGACACGGCGGGCACCTCGGAGGCGGCGATCTTCGCGAGCACCTCGCCGCGCGCCGAGCGGGCCTCGGCCAGCGTGCGGTCCGCGCGGGACAGCACGTCGCGCAGCCTGCCCAGGCGGGCCTCGGCGTCCTGGCGGACCGTGAGCACGGCGTCGATCTCGCGGCGCACGTCCTCCAGGGCGCGGGCCGCGTGGTCGTAGCGGTCGGTGTGCGGGCGGCCGCCGCCGGGGGCCGAACTGCCGCGCGCGGGCTGCCAGAACGCGAGCGGGTCGGACACGACCTGCTCGCGCAGCGCCGTCAGCTCCCGCGTGATGTGCTCCAGGTCGTCGCCCGAGGGGTGCTCGCCGGGGCGCACGCCGACGGAGTGCGCGAGCTGGCGGGTGCGCTGGAGTTCGGCGGCGAGCAGGTCGATGCGGGCGGGCAGCGCGGACCAGACGGCGTCGGCGGCAACCACCATGTCCAGGGAGTGCGCGTACAGGTCGTTCATGCGCGCGACCAGCTCTTCGAGCGTGAACTGTTCGGTGAGCTTCGCGGGCCCCGTGATCGACGGCGCCGCGCCGGACGCCGAGCCGCCCGCGACGGTGACGCTCCGGCCGCGCAGCAGCCGGGTCAGTTCGAGCAGGTCGTCGCGGTTGGGCCAGCGCCTGCGCTCGCGCACCTCGCGGGCGGTGTTCAGGGCGCCCGCGTACGCGTCGAAGTACGTCCAGAGCAGCGTGATCTGGGCTTCCGTGCCGAGCCAGCGTTCGTGCGTGGTGCCGGTGAGCCGCGCGCCTTCGAGGAGGCGGCGGCCCGCGTGGTCCTGGAGGGCGAGGAGCGACGTCTCGATCGCCTCGTGCTCGGCGTCGAGCCGCACCAGCGCACGGTCCACCTCGTCCCGGTCCATGACAGGGCCGGGGGGTCCCGCGACGCTCATCGATCACCTCTCCGCTCTGCGTTCCGTGTGCTTCGGGTCCTGCGGGATCAGTCCTTGTACTTAGGCTTCGGCGGGCCCGCCGAGTCGCCGAGGTCGTCCGCGAGCCACCTGTCGTAGGAGGCGCGCCAGCCGTCCTTGTCCTTGCGGAAGTCGTCCAGTACGTCGTTCACACGCCGCACCAGGTCGTCCGCGTCCTTCTTCATCGCCACGCCGTAGTACTCCGTGGTGAACGGCTTGGCGCCCTTCAGCTCCACCGTCGGGTCCTGGGCGGCCTGGCCCGCGGCGAGCGCGCTGTCGGTGACCACCGCGTCCACCTCGCCGAGCTGGAGCCTTACCAGGCAGTCGAGTTGGTTCGGCACCGTGGTCCTGATGTCGGCACCGAAGCTGTTCTCCTTGAGGGCCGTCTCCGCCGTGGAGCCCGCCGCGGAGCAGACCTTCTTGCCCTTCAGGGTGGTGTTGTAGCCGGTGATGTCGGAGGTCTTCGGGGCGAGGACCTGCTGGCCGGTCTCGAAGTACGCCGTGGAGAAGGCGACGTCCTTGATGCGGTCGCAGTTGACGGTCATCGTGCGCACGACCATGTCGACCTGGCCGCTCTGGATCGCGGGGATGCGCTGGTTGGTGGGGATCGCGCGGAACACCACGGCGTCGCGGTCGCCGAGCAGCCGCTCCGCGATCTCGTGCGCCAGGTCGATGTCGAAGCCCTCCAGCTTGCCGACGCCCTTGTTGGGGTCGCGGTAGCCCCAGCGGTAGCTGTTCTGGTCGACGCCGACGACGAGCTTCCTGACCTTGCGCTGCTTGATCTTCTCGATCGTCGGGCCGTCCTTGGTGGCGGGCCGCAGGCTGCGCTCGGGCGCCTCGCACTCGTCGGCGCGCGCGGGCGCGGCCTGCGTCAGCCGGTCCGCGTCGGCCGAACCGCCGCCGCCCCCCGGGCCGTTGCCGCCGCGCAGATGCGGCAGCGCGAGGATCAGGGCGGTCGCCAGGAGGCAGGCGAGGGCCATCGAGGCGACCCCGCCCCAGCCGCGCAGGGCCGCGAGGCCGCGGCGCGGGCGCGCCGCGCGCCGGATCGCCGCGGCGACGTGCTGTTCCGTCTCGCCAGGTCGCGTACGCATCGTCCGCGCGCCCCCCATCACCGGTACTCCGAAAGCCTGCGGCCGATGCCGAGCACGGCGGCCGCCGCGCCGACGACCGCGAGCACGGCCGCGCCGATGGGCAGGCCCGTCATGGCGCCCTTGCCGTCCTCGGCGGCCCGCTTGAACTCCCGCTGCTCGTGCGCGAGCGCGACATCGAGGGCCGCGTCCACGTTGTCGAAGGACTCGCCGGTCGGCCGGTCGCTCTTCGCGCCTATGACCTTGTCCAGCGCGCCCTCGTAGTCACCCGAGTCGTCGCTCGCGCGGGCCGACTTGTGGCGGTCCTTCCACTCGGTCACGTTCGCCGCGGCGGCCGCCACGGGGCGCTTGCCCGAGTCGTCGTCGGCCAGCTCCGCCGCCCGGCCGAGCAGCCCCTTCTCGCCCGCCTTCGCGCCCGCGAGGCGCGCCATCTGCCGCTGGTAGGCCACGTCGAACTTGTCCTTCGTGGCGTCGCCCACGACGACGGTCTCGGCGCCTCGGCTGACCAGCGTCAGGTTCTCGTTGCCCCGGGCCTTCAGGGAGCTGATGCGGGCGTCGTTCAGGACGTTCAGGGACTTCACTCCCCGGTCGTAGGACTCGTTCAGGCCGGAGCGGGCGAAGGTGTGTCCGGCGAGCAGCCACAGCAGCGCCACCGCCGCGGCCGTCGTCGCGGCCACCAGGCCCGTGTTGAACACCCGGTTCGTCCGGCGGTAGTTGCGGTGCTGGGCCCAGCCGAGGGCGGCCAGGGCCAGCACTCCGAAGGCGATCGCCAGCCACGGATACGGCTTCGCGTCCGCGTAGTCGTCGGTCAGGCGCTCGTTCTCCGCCTTGTAGAGCTTCTCGGCGGCCGGGAGCATGCGGGTCTGCATCGTGTCGTTCGCGTACCGCAGATAGGCGCCGCCCAGCGGCAGGCCCTGGCGGTTGTTGGCGCGGGCCCGCTCGATCAGGGCCGTGTACTGGGGGAGGAGCTTGTTCAGGCGGCTCACCGACGCCGCCGACGAGGAGTCCGAGCCCGCGTTCGACGCGGCCGTCGCGAGCTTCTCGCTGGCCCGGTCGACGTCCCGCTGATACCGCTCACGGACCTTCGCGGGCTCCTGGCCGCCCGCCAGGAAGCCGCTCGAAGCCGCCGTGTTGGCGTCCGCCAGCGAGCGGTAGATCGCGGCGGCGTCGTTGCTCAGCGGCTGGCTGCGGTTCAGGACGCGGTCCGCCGCGTCCGCCCGGGAGGTCGTCTGCCAGGCCGTGACCGCGCCGAACACCAGGACCAGGGCCGCGAGCATCGCGCCGATGGCGCGCAGTCTGCCCGGCTCCGTCGTCGCCGCCGCGCGCAGGCGGTCCACTCCCTCCGCCCACGCGGTGCCTCGCGCGGGCGTGGGCGCCTGGTGTGGTGGGTGTGCCGCCTGCTGCGTCGGCAGTGGCGGGTGGTTCGGTGCGGGCGCGTGCGGTGGTGCCTGTGGTGGGTGTGTCACCTGACCTCGACCTCCCCCTTGGTCTGTGGACTGCCCTTCTTCCGGGCCGTGGTGGCGGTGGAAGCAGTGCACGGCCGCAAGTATCGCCGTAGGGACTGACATCCGCACAGGGCTTGACTCGATCTTGTGCGGATTGGTCGGCCGTCGGGCGTCTTTGAACACGCCTCGGGGGCGTGTTCGGTTCCCTGTACGAGGGCGGGCCGGGGGCCTTGCCGGAGGCTCCCCAGTCCCGCCCCTTCCCGTAACCAGGGGCGCTGCGCCCCCTGGACCCCAGCCCCCCGCCGATGGCCCCCTCGGGTGGGACGGGCCTCCGCCGAATCGGCGCTTCGCGCCTCGTCCTCAAACGCCGGACGGGCTGAATATTTGCCGGGCCGGGCTGAGGTCTCGGCCCGGCCCGGGGCGCTAGCTGTCCGCGCGGTAGTGCTCCCGTACCCGTGCGTGCACCCGGGCCGGAGCGCCCACCTCGTCCAGGCCCAGGAGGATCGCGCCCAGGACCGGGCGTTCCGTCACCACGCGGGGGGTGGCCTTGGGGGCGCGGTCGGAGAGGAGGGTGCGGATGGCGTTGTCCAGGCGGGGGTGGCGGGCTGCCAGGACGCTGCCGCCCAGGAGGACGGGGGCCGCCTCGTCCAGGAGGTCCAGGCGGGTGAGGGCGACCGCGGACATGGCGACGACCTCCTCGGCCATGCGGTCGACGAGGGAGCAGGCGACGGGGTCGCCGGTGGCGGCGGTCGTGAACAGGACGGGAGTGAGCTCGTGTTGGCGGGCGGGCTCGATGTGGCCGAGGTGGAGGGCCTCGATGAGGGCGTACATGGAGGGCAGGCCGAAGTGTGCGGGGAGGGCCGTCATGAGGGCCGTGGGGCCGCCCCTGCCGTCCTCCGCGCGGGCCGCGTGCCACAGCGCCTCCTGGGCGAGGTGGGCGCCGCCGCCCCAGTCGCCGGAGATCTTGCCGATCGCCGGGAAGCGGGCCGTGCGGCCGTCGGGCAGCATGCCCACGCAGTTGATGCCCGCCCCGCACACCACCGCGACCCCGCGCGGCTCGGCGTCCTCGACCAGACCGGCCCTGAGGATGGCGAAGGTGTCGTTGCGCACGTCCACGCTGGTGCTCCAGCGGCGCCGCCGCAGCGCGGCCGCCAACTCCCGTTCCTCCACCGGGAGATCGGCGTTGGCCAGGCACGCCGAGACATGCCCGACCGAGGGCAGACCGGCCTCGCCGAGGGCGGCGTCGACCGCCTCGGCGAGGCTGTCCACGGCTGTCTCCACGCCGACCAGCGGGGGCTGGAAGCCGCCCCCGCGGGCCGTGCCGACGACCTCGCCGGCCGCCGTGACCACCGCGACGTCGGTCTTGCTGTTGCCCGCGTCGATGGCGAGCAGTGACGTGGACGCCGAAGGGCCCGCGCCGTGCGGTGTGCTCAGGCCCACGCCAGGTGCTCCCGGTTGTGTGCGACGAGATCGTCCGTGAGCTTCTCCGCGTACGCGTACTGACCCACCAGCGGGTGGGCGAGCAGCGCCTTGAAGACGCGGTCGCGGCCGCCGTGCAGGGCGGCGTGCAGCGCCAGGTCCTCGTACGCGGTGACGTTCGCGATCAGGCCGGAGAAGAGGGAGTCGAGGGTGGGGACGGGCAGCGGCGTCGCGCCGGATCCGTCCACGGCCGCCTGGACCTCGATCACGGCGTCGTCGGGGAGGAAGGGCAGCGTGCCGTTGTTGTGGGTGTTGACCACCTGGTACGGGCTGCCGCCTCCGCCCAGGAGCGACGCCGCCAGGTCCACGGCCGCCTCGGAGTAGAACGCGCCGCCCCGCCTGGCGAGCAGCTCCGGCTTCTCGTCCAGGGTCGGGTCGCCGTACATCTTCAGCAACTCGGCCTCCATCGCGGCCACTTCGGCGGCGCGGGAGGGCTTGGTGCGCAGCTCTTGTACGACCGCGTCGTGCTGGTAGTAGTAGCGCAGGTAGTAGGACGGGACGACGCCGAGGCGGTCGACGATGGCCTGCGGCATGTGCAGGTCCTCGGCGATGGCCTCGCCGTGCTCGGCGAGCAGCTTCGGAAGGACGTTCTCGCCGTCGGGGCCGCCCAGGCGCACGCCCAGCTCCCAGGTGAGGTGGTTGAGGCCGACGTGGTCCAGGTGGACCTGGCCGGGCTCGACGCCCAGGTGCGCGGCGAACTTCCGCTGGAAGCCGATGGCGACGTTGCACAGGCCGACGGCCTTGTGCCCGGCCTGGAGCAGGGCGCGGGTGACGATGCCGACGGGGTTGGTGAAGTCGATGATCCAGGCGTTCGGGTTGGTGCGGCGGACGCGCTCGGCGATGTCGAGGACGACGGGGACGGTGCGCAGGGCCTTGGCGAGGCCGCCCGCTCCGGTCGTCTCCTGGCCGACGCAGCCGCACTCCAGGGGCCACGTCTCGTCCTGCTGGCGGGCCGCCTGGCCGCCCACGCGGAGCTGGAGCAGGACCGCGTCGGCGTCGGCGACGCCCGCGTCCACGTCGGACGTGGTGACGATGCGGCCGGGGTGGCCCTGCTTGGCGAAGATGCGGCGGGCGAGGCCGCCGACCAGCTCCAGGCGGTCGGCCGCCGGGTCGACGAGGACGAGTTCCTCGATCGGCAGGGTGTCCCTCAACCGCGCGAATCCGTCGATGAGTTCGGGTGTGTAGGTCGAGCCTCCGCCGACCACTGCGAGCTTCATGTGCTGAATCAGCCCTTTACTCCGGTGAGGGTGACGCCTTCGACGAAGGCCTTCTGTGCGAAGAAGAAGACGACGATGACCGGGGCCATGACCAGCAGCGTCGCCGCCATGGTCATGTTCCAGTTCACCATGTGGGCGCTCTTGAAGGACTCCAGGCCGTAGCTGAGGGTCCAGGAGCCCGGGTCCTGCGCCGCGTAGATCTGCGGGCCGAAGTAGTCGTTCCAGCAGTAGAAGAACTGGAACAGCGCGATCGCCGCGATGCCCGGCTTGGCCATCGGAACGATGATCTTCAGCAGGGTCTTGACCTCGCCGCAGCCGTCGACGCGCGCCGACTCGATGTACTCCTGGGGAATCGTCAGGAGGAACTGGCGAAGGAGGAAGATCGAGTACGCGTCGCCGAACGCCATCGGGATGATCAGCGGCCACAGTGTGCCCGACAGATGGAACTGCTGCGCCCACACCAGGTACATGGGGATCACGATGACCTGCGGCGGCAGCATCATCGTCGAGATGACGAGCAGCATCGCGGTGCGGCGGCCGCGGAAGCGGAACTTGGCGAGCGCGTACGCCACGGGGATCGCCGAGCACACCGTGAAGAGCGTGCCGAGGCCCGCGTACATCAGGGAGTTGCGCCACCAGGTGAGGAAGCCGTCCGTCTCGAAGACGGCCTTGTAGTTCTCCCAGTGCCAGGAGGACGGCCACAGGTCGCCGCTCATCGCCTGCGAGTCGCTCATCACGGACGTCAGGAAGACGAACACGAACGGCAGGACGAACAGCAGGGCCACGGCTATGGCGACGCTGTGCACCGCGATCCAGTGCAGGATCCGCTTGCGGCGGGCGCGGGCGGCCTCCGGTCCGCGCGGCTTGACGGGTGCGGCGGAGGACGCCGTGGCGGGCGCGCTGAGTGTCGTGGAAGTCATCGGGGATCAGTCCTCCGCCGAGAGCAGACCGGAGCGCTTGCGCATCAGCAGCATCGTCACGGCCATGGCGATGACGAAGAGGACGAGCGAGAGGACGCACGCCGCACCGGTGTTGAAGTTCTGGAAGCCCATCTGGTAGACGAGCTGCGGGACCGTGAGGGTCGAGTGGTCCGGATAGCCGGGCTGGATCACCGAGCCGGGTCCGATGGAGACACCGGAGGCGATCTTCCCCGCGACCAGGGCCTGCGTGTAGTACTGCATGGTCTGGACGACACCCGTGACCACGGCGAACATCACGATCGGGGTGATGGACGGCCAGGTCACGTACCGGAACTTCGCCCAGGCGCCCGCGCCGTCGAGCTCGGCCGCCTCGTACTGCTCCTTCGGTACGTCGAGCAGCGCCGCCATGAAGATCACCATCAGGTCGCCGATGCCCCACAGGGAGAGCATCACAAGGGACGGTTTCGACCACGTCGGATCGTTGAACCAGGTGGGCGCCGTGATGCCGATCTTGGAGAGGAGCTCGTTGACCGGCCCCGTGCCCGGGTTCAGGAGGAAGACGAAGGCGACCGTGGCCGCCACCGGCGGGGCGAGATAGGGGATGTAGAAGGCGGTCCGGAAGAACCCGACCCCCGACTTGATCTTCGTGATGAGCAGCCCGAGCGAGAGCCCGAAGACCACCCGCAGCGCCACCATCACCACGACCAGCCACAGCGTGTTCCACAGCGCCGGGCCGAACAGCGGCATCTGCTCGAACACGTACCGCCAGTTCTTCAGGCCCACGAACGTGGGCTCCTTGATCTGGTTGTAGTGCATGAACGAGAAGTAGACGGTGGCGATCAGCGGGTACGCGAAGAAGACGCTGAAGCCGATCAGCCAGGGGGAGAGGAAGCCGAGGACGCGCAGTCTGCGGCGCGCGGGGCGGGAGAGTGACAGGGCCATGGCGGGGCGCTCCTCAGTTCTCTGCCTGGAGGTTGTCGGCGTCGATCTGCTCGTCGAGCTTCTTCAGCGCCTCGCGCAGGTTCTTCTTGCCGCCGGCTTCGACGGAGTACGCGAGGTCCGCGAGCGAGACGATGTAGGAGCCGCCGTTCGTGGACTGCGGGAGCGCCGTGCTGTGCTCGTTCTCCAGGATCTTGAAGAAGGTGCGGAAGCGCTTGTCGGCGTCCAGGCGGGGCGACTTGAGGGCCGCGAAGGTGGACGGCACGTTGTGGATGTCGTTGGCGAGGTCCACGACCTGGTTGGTGTTCGCCGTCAGGAACCTGACCAGTTCCCAGGCGGCGTTCTGCTTCTTGCTGCTGTGCGCGATGCCGAGGACGGTGCCGGTGATGAACCCGCGGCCGTAGCTGTCGGCCTGGTCGTCGGGGACCGGCAGCGGCGCCACGCCCCAGTCGAACTTCGCCTTCTTCTCGTCCAGCATCAGACCGCGCCACTCGCCGTCGAGGTGCATCGCCAGCTTCCCGGTGAGGAAGCCGTTCTGGCTGGACATCTCCTCGCCGAACGTGGCCCGGAACTTCTCCAGGTCGGCGTAGCCGCCCTGCGCCGCGATCAGCTCGTTGGTCGTCTTGAAGTAGTCGTACGTCTTGGGCTCGTCGGCGAGGTTCGACTTGCCGTCGGCGTCGAAGTACCGCGGGCCCCACTGCGCGAAGAGCCGGTCGGGGGCGTTCTGGTAGAGCCGGAAGTTCGGCATGAAACCGACGCGCTTGTACGAGTCCTTGCCGCTGCGCACGGTCAGCTTCGCCGCGGCCTCCTTGAACTCCGACATGGTGCGCGGCGGGCGCGCGATGCCCGCCTCCTTGAAGGCGTCCTTGTTGTAGTACATGCCGAACGCGTCCGCGAGGAACGGCAGCGCGCACTGGTTGCCCTCGTAACTCGTGTAGTCGAGGAGGGTCTTGGGGAACGTCTTCTTCTTGTCGAGGCCGGTCTTCTTCATGAACGGGTCGAGGTTGACCCACATCCCGGAGTCGCAGTACTGGCCGACGTTGTTCGTCGTGAAGGACGACACCACGTCGGGGGCCTCGCCGCCGCCCGCCCTGAGGGCCTGGTTGATGGTCTCGTCGGTGACGTTCCCGATCGCCTTCACATTGATGTTCGGGTGCAGCTTCTCGAACCGCTCGATGCTCGCGTTGATCGCCTTGACTTCACCGGGGGCCGACCAGCCGTGCCAGAACTTCAGCGTCACGGGCTTGGTCGGGTCGTCGTCGGCGCTGCCGGTGCTCGGGTTGGCGCAGCCGGACAGGAGCAGTCCGGCGGCGGCGAGCGCGACCGGCACACGTGCGGGTATTCGCCATCGCGGCATGGCGGACGTCCTTTGCGGGAGGCGGTGTCGGGGAGAAGACGGGAGGGGACGGGGAGAAGACGGAGAGGGGACGGGGAGTGGACGGGGCGGGGTGCGGGCGGTGGGACTCGCTGTGGCGAGCGCTCAGGCGGTGTCGAAAAGGGTGTCGCGGGCCTGGGTGAGGGCGGTGCGCAGGGCGCCGGTGAGGATCGGGTCGCCGTCCAGCTCGCTGATGCGCAGGAGCGGGCGCGGCAGGGCGAGGCCGGTCATCTCCTCCTTGACGCGCAGGCGCAGCTCCTCGCCGCCCGCCTGGGCCACCTGGCCGGACAGGACGACGAGTTCGGGGTCGACGACCGCCACGACCGCGGCGAGGCCGGTGGCGATGTGCCCGGCGAGCTCGTCGCGCGCGGCGGGGTCGGCGAGCGCCTCGGTGAGCGGCTTGCCGCCCGCGCGCTCGCGGACCACGGCACCGGAGACGAGGCTCTCGAAGCCGCCCCGGTACGCGTCCGGCGCCGCCTCCGGGCCGCCGCGCAGCAGCGGGGCGCCCGGCACCGGCATGTAGCCGATCTCGCCCGCGCCGCCGGTCGCGCCGCGAAGGAGCACGCCGCCGAGCACGATCGCCGCGCCCACGCCCTCGTCCAGCCAGGCGAGCACGAAGTTGTCGTTGTCCTGCGCCGCGCCCTCGTACTGCTCGGCGATGGCGGCGAGGTTCACGTCGTTCTCGATGGTCACCGGGGTGCCGAGGACCTCGGCCAGCTCGGCGCGCAGGGTGCGCGAGTGCCAGCCGGGCAGGTGCGGGGCGTAGCGGAGCTGGCCGCTGTGCGGGTCGATGGCGCCGGGTGTGCCGATGACGGTGGCGCGCAGGTCGTGGTGGCCGAGCCCGGCCTTGGCGAGGGCGCCGTCCACGGCCTCCACGACCAGCTGGGCGGTGCGGTGGCGCACGTCCTCGGCGACCGGCTTCTCGGGGTAGGCCTCGATGCGCTGCCGGCCCACCTCGCGCCCGGTGATGTCGGCGACCAGGGCGGTGATGCCGGTGGGGTCGGCGGACAGGGCGGCGACGTGGCCGACGGCCGGGTCGATCTCGTACAGGACGGCGTTGGGGCCAGGGCGGCCGCTCTGGCGGCCGGTGGTGCGGACGAGCCCCGCCGACTCCAGGCGGCTCAGCAGCTGCGAGGTGGTGGGCTTGGACAGGCCGGTCAGCTCGCCGATGCGGGTACGGGTGAGCGGGCCGTGGGCGGCGAGCAGGTCGAGCGCGGCGCGGTCGTTCATGGCGCGGAGCACGCGGGGCGTGCCCGGCACGCCGGGAGACCCATTGGATGGGGTGGTTCCAGCCATCGCTGACGACACCTGCCCTTCGGCGGCCCGCCTTCCCCACTTCACTGTTAGGAAGGCTTCCTATTTGATGCGAGGAACGTAAAGGCCCATGAAGGGGGCGTCAAGAGAGAGCGCCCCCGAGGCAACCAACTCGTTACCTGCGGGGGCGCTGTCGTACGGGGTGCTGACGGGCGGCTACTTCGACAGGTTCGGCGGCGGGACTATCGGCGACGCCGCCAGGGACTGCGGGGACGTCGAGGAGGCGTACGCGGACGGGGCCGCCATGCCCGCCGTCGGGTCCGGGGCCTGGGCCACGCCGCCGTCCGGCAGCATCGGCAGGCCGCCCACCAGACGGATGCCCTCCGCGTCGAAGGCCCGCTTGATGCGCCAGCGCAGCTCCCGCTCCACGCCGAGCGACTTGCCCGGCATGGTCTTGGCGGACACCCGCACCACCATCTGGTCGATCAGCACGCTGTCCAGGCCGAGCACCTCGACCGGACCCCACAACTGCTCGTTCCACGGCTCGTCCTTGCCGAGCCGCTCGCCGACCTCGCCGAGGACGCGCTTGACCTTGTCCAGGTCCTCGTCCGGGCGCACCGTCACATCGACACCGGCCGTCGACCAGCCCTGGGAGAGGTTGCCGATGCGCTTGACCTCGCCGTTGCGGACGTACCAGATCTCGCCGTCGTCGCCGCGCAGCTTGGTCACGCGCAGCCCCACCTCGATGACCTCGCCGGAGGCCACCCCGGCGTCGATGGAGTCACCGACGCCGTACTGGTCCTCCAGGATCATGAAGACGCCGGACAGGAAGTCCGTGACCAGGTTGCGGGCGCCGAAACCGATCGCGACACCCGCGACACCCGCGGACGCGAGCAGCGGCGCCAGATTGATCTGGAACGTGCCGAGGATCATCAGCGCGGCCGTGCCGAGGATCAGGAACGACGCCACCGACCGCAGCACCGACCCGATGGCCTGCGAACGCTGCCGCCGCCGCTCCACATTGACGAGCAGCCCGCCCAGCGCGGTGCCGTCCACGGCCTGCGCCGTGCGGTTCATCCGCTCTATCAGCTTGGTGATGGCGCGCCGCACGATCACGCGCAGCACCATCGCGATCACCACGATCAGCAGGATGCGCAGGCCGATGGCGAGCCACGTCGACCAGTTCTCCTCCACCCAACTGGCGGCGTTGGTCGCGCTCTCCTGGGCGTCGTCGAGCGTCACGGGCTTGCGCGTCGGCGTCGGTGTCGGGTCCGGGTCGGCCCCGGCGGCCGACAGGGCGGACAGGAACACGGCTGGTACCTCCAGGCATAGCGGCCTGCCCAGGAGATGCACCGGGCAGACTCACCACACTAACGGGGCATTGTGTGGGGATCGTTGTCATGTTCTAAGGAGAGGCGGTGCTCACCAGCGAGGAAACGTGTCTCCGTCGCAGGTGTGGTCGAAAACACTTCAGGGCCGTTACCGGCTGATGGTGGCGCTACGACCAGGCATGAGGGGAGACTGGCTACAGATCGTCCCGGCGCGAGCCACGCGCCGCCGGCGTACAAGGAGGCATCCGTGCCGCATGTCCTGGTCCTCAACGCGTCGTACGAGCCGCTCGGCGTCGTACCGCTCCGCCGCGCGCTCGTCCTCGTCCTCGAGAACAAGGCCCTCTGCCTCGAGGAGTCCGGCGCCTTCATGCACAGCGCGACCCGCACCATCCCCGCACCCAGCGTGGTCCGGCTCAAGCGCTTCGTGCGGGTCCCTTACCGGGGGCCCGTTCCACTGACCCGCCGTGCCCTGTTCGCCCGCGACGGCGGCCGGTGCATGTACTGCGGTGGCGTCGCAACCAGCGTCGACCACGTCATTCCGCGCAGCCGGGGCGGCCAGCACGCCTGGGACAACGTGGTGGCCTCGTGCCGCCGCTGCAATCACGTCAAGGCCGACCGGCACCTGCTGGAGCTCGGCTGGCGCCTGCGGCACAAACCCGCCCCGCCCTCGGGACTCGCCTGGCGCATCATCGGCACCGGGCATAGGGATCCGCGCTGGCTGCCGTACTTGCAGCCGTTCGGCGCGGACGACGTGATGGCCCGGATCGACGGCATTTCCGCCTAGGAACCGATCCGGGCCTTGTTGTACTCCGGGCCTTGTTTGCACGCGGTGCCGGAGGCGCGGTTGCACGCGGTGCCGGAGGCGGGCTCAGTCCTCCGCCACCGCGTAGGCCGCGACCGACCACAGCGAGTATCCGAACCGGGTCGCACGGCGCTCGCCGCGCACGCGCACGAAGCGGGTGTCCGGGGCGTCCATGCGGACGGACTCGCGGCCGCCCGCGCCGTCGCGCACGACGGCGGCGGTCCGCCAGGTCCTGCCGTCGGCCGACGTCTGGATCCGGTACCCGGCGGCGTACGCCTCCTGCCAGCGCAGCACCACCTGTCCCAGGCGCACCGGCTCGGCCAGCTCGACCTGCCACCACGCGTCGTCGTCGGCGGGGGAGGACCAGCGGGTCGTGGCGTCGCCGTCGAGCGCGGCCGACGCGGGGAAGTCCGCCGTCTCGTCCCCCGAGGACCTGGCCCGTCCGCCGCGCGCGAGATCGGGGCCGCCGGTCGGCGGGACCGCCCGCACCGACACGGTCCGCGTCCGGCCCGCGAACGTGACGGACACCTCGTACGTCCCCGCGCGCGTGCCCCTGGGCACGGTCACGTCGAGCGGCACCCCGACCTCCGTGCCGCGCGGCAGCGTCACCGCCCGCGGGGCCCGCACCCGCACACCCCTCGGCGCCCGCACCGTGACCTCGCCCCGTACGTCACCGGGCCGCCGGGACGACAGCTCCACCGTGACCCGGCGCGGGCCGCCACCGATCTCGACGTCCACGTCCGCCGGGATCCGCCCGAGGCGCGCGACGGCCGTGTCGGCGAACCACGGCACGACGTGCCGCACGGTGCCGTGGTCGAGGACGACACGGAGGGCGTCGGCGCGCAGGCCTTCCGGGAGGGCTGCGCCGAGTGGGGCGCCCGCGGGGGCCGTCCCCCGGGGCGTCAGCTCCGTGCAGCCCGCGGGGGACAGGGCCGCCGCGAGTCGGCGCCAGCCCTCGCCGGGGACGTGGGCCTCCAGGGTGCCGCGGGTGCCGGGCTCGGCCAGGACCGTGACCCCGGCGAGCGGCCGCGCCCCCTGCCAGCGGGCGCCCGGACCCGACCCGACGTGCTCCCCGTCGAGGCCCGCCCACCTCTCGTACGCCTCCCGGGCCCGCTCCACGAACGGACCGAGCACCCCCTCCCCGACGGTGACCCGCCCCCCTCCCTTGTCCTCCCTCTCCCCATCAGCACGTTGCGCGTGCAGGGCGCGCGCGGCCCGCCACGCGCCCTCGGCGTCCCCGTGCGCCGCCGCGCTCAGCATCCGGACGGCCGTCCCGCCCGCCTCGCCGTAACGCGCCAACCGCTCCGTCCACGGCCGCACCTCCACCGCGAGCGCGCCCACGCCCTCCACCTCGCTGTCGGCCAGCCGCCCCGGCGCGTCCCGCATCACCCGGAAGGCGTCGCCCAGGGCCCGCGCGGCGGCGTCGACGCGGCCCCGGTCGGCCGTCGTGCGCGCATGCCAGAACTCCCGCAGCAGCGGCCGCAGATACGCCGACTCGGTGGCGCCGAGGACCGACGACGCGTCGTTCCCGGCGAGCGCCGCCAGCGCGGCACGCGCCTTCGTGTCGCCGCCCGCGAGATCGTCGATCGCGGCGTGCCAGGACTCCCGGGGGCGGTAACCCCGGGGATTCCAGGCGAAGTCGGCCACCGTGAACAGCGGGATGCGGGACGCCGCCGACTGCGCCATCGCGTTGCCGAGCAGAGCGGCCGACCCCTGGGCGACGGCGGGCTCACGGCCCAGGTACGGCCCGAGGAAGATCCTGTCCCGGGCGAAGTCGTTCACGGGGTAGTTGTCCGCCGTGACCAGCGGCTGCTCC
Source organism: Streptomyces sp. NPDC040610 (assembly GCF_055594065.1). Classification (NCBI taxonomy): domain Bacteria; kingdom Bacillati; phylum Actinomycetota; class Actinomycetes; order Kitasatosporales; family Streptomycetaceae; genus Streptomyces; species Streptomyces sp. NPDC040610. Next base: position 508,607 of record NZ_JBVIXA010000004.1, read on the forward strand.
CCGAACGCCCGTCGCGCGCCCGCCAGTTCACGGCCCGTGATGGTGCGCGGTACGACGCCGACTCCCGTCCACGTCACCTCGACGGAGTCGTGGAGCGCGGCGGACAGGGCCGCGCGATAGTCCGTGGCGCCGTCCTGGAAGTACTCCGTGGGCATGAGGGACAGCGGCAGGGCGCCCGGGTGTCGTGCCGCGAGATGCCGCGCGACGGCGTTCGCCACGCGCGCCTGCGCGCGCGCTGCGGCGCGCGGCCCCGAACCGAACGCGTCCGCGTCCCCCTCGCAGTGCCACTCGCTGTAACTCACGTCCTGGAACTGCAGTTGGAACGCCCGCACGCCCAGCGCCCACATCGCGTCGGCCTTCCGCGTCAGGGCCCGTACGTCGGCGTCCGACGACAGGCACATCGACTGGCCGGGGGCCACGGCCCAGGCGAGCGTCACGTGGTTGCGGGCCGCCCGCGCGGCGAGGGCGCGGAACTCGGCGCGCCGCGCCGCCGGGTAGGGCTCGCGCCAGCGCGCCTGGCGGTACAGGTCGTCGCCCGGCGCGTACAGGTAGCGGTTCTGCTTCGTGCGGCCCATGAAGTCGAGGTGGGCGAGGCGCTGGTCGTGGGTCCACGGGGTGCCGTAGAAGCCCTCGGTCAGGCCGCGTACCGCTGTCGCGGGCCAGTCACGGACCCGAACGCCCGGGATCGTCCGGGTCGTCGGGTCGGCGAGCTGACGCAGGGTCTGGACGGCGTGGAACAGGCCGTCCGGGCCCACGCCGTCCAGCGCCACGGTGTCGCGGCCGTCGACCCGGCCGACGGCGAGGCGGTAGCCGCCCGGGGGAAGGTCGGCGCGGGGCTTCGCGCCGAGCGCGCGCAGCGCCTTGGCGGCGCTCGCGCCTCCCGCGTGCACCACGAGGTGGGGAGCCGGGGGGAGGGGGCTGGCCGCGGGGGCTTCGCTGATCCGGCGGGCGCCGGTCGTACGAAGCAGTGTGCGCAGCGCTTCTACGGCGTACGGGTCGGTGGGCTCGTCCGGCGCTCCCGTCACGAGGACCACGTCGTCGCCCACGGTGGCCGTGCTCCCTCGGCCCGTGGCCTCCAGGGACTGCGGCCTCGGCCATACCTTCGGCGCGGGGGCCGAGCGGTGGGCGTCGTCCGGGGTGGTCGGCGGGGGGCCGCCCGTGGGTGGGGGCGGGGTGGCCAGGGCGTTCGGGGTGGGGGTGAAGGTGCCGGCGAGGGCGGCCAGGGCGAGGGTGGCTGCGCTTCTGGTGCGTCGCCGCTGCACGTGCTTCTCCCTTGCCGCTCGGCAGTGGTGCGGCGGGGTCCGCCCCGCCACCCCCGTCACTGTGCCCACTCGCGTGGTCACACAGGGTGCCGGAAGCCCATCACTGGGGTGGGGAGGGTGTCAATGTGCGGCCCCTGGACCGCCGACGTTCCCTTCGGGTGGGAGGGGTCGCCGCCGATCGGCCTTCGGCCTCGTCCTCAAACGCCGGACGGGCTTTTTCCCACCCGCCCGCCCCCGCCATCACTTTGGTCGGAGCGGTCCGCACTGCCTGCCCTGAACGGCCCGCCCCGGCGAAGTCTTCAGCCCGTCCGGCGTTTGAGGACGAGGCGCGGAGCGCCGATTCGGCGGCGCCCCCGGCCCACCCGGAGGGGACACCCACCCCCGGGTTCCAGGGGCGCAGCCCCGGTTTCGGGAAGGGGCGGGACTGGGGCGCCCCGCGAGGGCCCGGGTGTGACCACCGCCACGTTCCCCGACCGTATACGGATGCCCCCGACGGCAGTGGGTAGGGCTTCGGAACCGGCATCCGCGACCAAGGGAGCACCCCATGCCCGCCTCCGCGAACCTCCTCCTCTCCGCCCTGTCCAAACAGGTCTCGCACCCCGACTCCGGCCTCGACGGCTCCTGCTCCTGCGGCTGCCTCGAGCCGCCCCTGACCAGCGAGCCCCCGCTGGCCGACGCCTCCCCCCTGACCAGCGAGCCGCCCCTGATGGACGCCGCCCCGCTGACCAGCGAGCCCACGTCGACGGGCACGGCCGCGGGCCTGGACCCCATGGGCGTATAGATGACCCTTGCCCGGCTGGCCGCCCTGCACGGCGTGGCCACCTCCTACGCACCGTCCCCGGGCCGCACGGTCCAGGCCTCCGAGGCCGCGGTCGTCGCGGCCCTCGCCGCACTCGATGTCGACGCGAGCACTCCGGAGGCGATACGGGACGCGGTGGCGGCGCGCGAACGGGAGTTACGGGAGAGGCTGTTACCGCCCACTGTGGTGCTCTGGATCGACGAGTGGCCCGCAGCCGAGGACGCGTCCCCCCGACGCGAGGACGACGCGCACGCCACACCACGGGACCTCCCACAGACGACCCAGGCCTTACAGCCACCGCAGACCCCGACTCCCCAGGCATCGCAGGCACCCCAGGCACCACAGGCCGAGCAAGCCCATCAGGGCCGACAAGCCCAGCAGGCCCCACCAGCCTCACCACCACCACAAGCCCCGCAAGCCCCACAGCCTCCCCGAGCCGCACAGCCCCCACCCTCCCCGCGCCCCCCACACCCCTCACACCCCCACCAAGCCCCCCACCTCCCAGACCTCCTCGCCTCCCTCCCCCCAGGCACCCACCTCACCGTGGAAACGGAGCGGGACGGAACCCTCATCAAGCTCAGCGGGACCCCCGCAACCTCCGGGACCCCCGCAACCTCCGGGACCCCCGCAACCTCCGGGGCTCCTGCAACTTCCGGGACCCCCGCAACCCCCTCCACCCCCACAACCCCCCACCTCCCCCCAGGCGTCCACCGCCTCACCGCCACCACCCCCGACGGCCTCACCGCCCAGGCGCATCTGATCGTCGCCCCGCGCCGCGCCCCCGCGCCGCCGCCCCGGGTCCATGGCTTTCTCGTGCAGCTGTACTCGCTGCTCAGTCGGCACTCCTGGGGGATGGGGGACCTGGGTGACCTCGCGGAGCTGGCGGGTTGGGCGGGGCGGGTGTTGGGGGCGGGGTTCGTGCAGGTGAATCCGTTGCACGCGGCGGTGCCGAGGGCACCGGGCGGTGTCGGGGACCCCTCGCCGTACCGCCCGTCGTCGCGCCGCTTTCCGGACCCCGTGCACCTGCGGGTCGAGAACGTCCCGGAGTTCGCGCACCTGCGGGGCGAGGCGCGCGCGAGGGCGGGTGCGTTCGGGGAGAAGGGGGAGGCGCTGCGCCGCGCGGTCGTGGGGGAGGGCGGGCTCATCGACCGGGACGCCGTGTGGGAAGTGAAGGCGGCCGCGCTGGAGTTGATCCGGGGCGTGCCGCTGGGGCCCGGCCGGTGCGCCGCCTACAGCGACTTCCTCGCCGAGCACGGCGAGGACCTGGAGGACCACGCGACGTGGTGCGCGCTCGCCGAGCGGCACGGGCCGAACTGGCGCGCCTGGCCCGAGCCGCTGCGGGACCCGGCGTCGCCCGAAACCGCCCGCGCCCGCACCGAGTTGATGGAGCGCGTCGACTTCCACGAGCGCCTCGCCTGGCTCACGGACGAGCAACTCGCCGCCGCGCAGCGGGCCGCGCGGGACGCCGGGATGGCCGTCGGCCTCATCCACGACCTGGCCGTGGGCGTGCATCCGGACGGCGCCGACGCCTGGGCGCGGCAGCGGTACTTCGCCGCGGGCATGTCGGTGGGCGCGCCCCCGGACGCCTTCAACGAACGCGGCCAGGACTGGGGCCTGCCGCCGTGGCGCCCGGACCGGCTCGCCGAGTCCGGCTACGCCCCGTTCCGCGCCCTGCTGCGCGCGACCCTGCGGCACGCGGGCGCCGTCCGCGTCGACCACGTCATGGGGCTCTTCCGGCTCTGGTGGGTGCCGGAAGGACGTACCCCCGGCGACGGGACGTATGTGCGCTACGACGCCGAGGCCATGCTCGCCGTCCTCGTCCTGGAAGCGCACCGGGCGGGCGCCCTCGTCATCGGCGAGGACCTCGGCACCGTGGAGCCGGGTGTGCGCGACGCGCTGCGCGCGCACGGGGTGCTCGGCACGTCCGTGCTGTGGTTCGAGCGGGACTGGGAGGGCACGGGCCAGCCGCTCGCGCCCGCCGACTGGCGCGCCGACTGCCTGGCCACCGCCACCACCCACGACCTGCCGTCCACGGCCGCCCGCGTCACCGGCGCGCACGTACGCCTCCGGCACGACCTGGGCCTGCTCACCCGCCCGCTGGCCGCCGAGCGCTCCGAGGCCGCCGCCGACGTCCGCGAATGGCTCGGCCTGCTGTCCCGGCTCGGCCTGCTGCCGGGCGGCGCCGGGAACGAGGAGGACGAGGTCCGCGCCGTGCACCGGTTCCTGCTCGCGACGCCCGCCCGCATGGTCGGCGTCTGGCTGCCCGACACGGTCGGCGACCGCCGCCCGCAGAACCTGCCGGGCACCTGGGACCAGTACCCCAACTGGCGCCTGCCGATCGCCGACGCAGCAGGCCGCCCCGTCACCCTGGAGGACCTGGCCGCCGCCCCGCGCCTGCACGCCCTCATGGAGGTGTTCCGCGCGTTCCGGACGCCCTGACCGCGCCCGCCGCGCACCGGGTGGGGCGCCCGTACGGCACCCCGGGCGCGCGGGCCGCGCGGCGGTTCGCTACGTTGGGCACCGTGGACAAGAAGAACGCCCTGCGCGCCGGTGCACTGACGGCCGGTACGACGCTGATGATGCTGCTCATGTCGTCCCCCGCGCTCGCGCTCAACCGCGACGACGGCGACGACCCGGGCCCGGGCCTGAGCGTGATGGAGACGCTCGGCCTGTATGTCGCCGCGCCGATCGTGCTGTTCCTGGTGATCGCCGGTCTGGTGATGGTCGGCGACAAGTCCCGCAAGCAGCAGAAGCAGAGCTGACGACGCGGGTCCGCCCCTTCACGCTTTTCTCCGCCGAGGGCGCCCCTCGGCCACGTACACGGACGGCTGTTGACGTCTTCGTACGAGGCCGGAGGGCGCCCTCGGTGTTTCACGAACCCCCGGCGCCGCCCGCCGTCATGAGCCGTCGCCGGGCACCGAGCCCGCGAGCAGCTTGCGCAGCAGGGCCGCGAGCTGCGCCGTCTCCGCCTCGTCGAGCCCGGCGGCCCTGAGCGCCGCGTGCTGCACCTCCAGGCCCGCCGCGACGGCCCGGTCGACCAGCTCCCGGCCCTCCTCGGTCAGCGTCACCTGAAGGCCCCGCCGGTCGTGCGGGTCGGGGGAGCGGCGCAGCAGCCCGGCCCGCTCCAGCTTGTCCAGGCGCCCCGTCATGCCGCCCGTCGTCAGCATCAGCGTCGAGGAGAGCTGGCGCGGCGAGAGCGTGTACGGCTCGCCGTGCCGGCGCAGCGTCGCGAGCACGTCGAACTCGCCGCGCGTGGTGCCGAGGCGGCGGTATGCCTTCTCGATGCGGTCGCCCATGGCCTGCGTGGTGCGGTAGACGCGGCCGAAGACTTCCATGGGCGTGGTCTCCAGGTCCGGCCGCACGGCGGCCCACTGCTCGATGATCGCGTCGACGCCGTCGGGCGCGGCGGCCGCCGCTTCTCCGGAGTGCGTGGCGCTCGGGGAGGACATCACGTTGCTCGCGTTCATGGGGGAAGTATCCACGAGACACGGACGCTTGCAAGTAAGTGGGTCGAAACTGAGTTGCTTTCCTCCAAGTGGGTTGACGATAAGTAACTTACGACTAAGCTACTTATTACTCAGCTTCCTCCGTGAGCCCTCGGGAGACATCCGCCATGAACCGCGCCACCGCCATCCTCCTCACCGCCTACGCCCCCCTCACCTGGGGCTCCACCTACGCCATCACCACCGAGTTCCTCCCGGCGGACCGCCCCCTGTTCACGGCCCTCATGCGTGCCCTGCCCGCCGGGCTGCTGCTGCTCCTGCTCGCCAGACGCCTGCCCAGAGGGGAGTGGTGGTGGAAGTCGGCGGTCCTCGGCGCCCTCAACATCGGCGCCTTCTTCCCGCTGCTCTTCCTGTCCGCCTACCGCCTGCCCGGCGGCATGGCCGCGGTCGTCGGCTCCGTCGGCCCGCTCTTCGTCGCCGGACTCGCGGCCCTGCTCCTCGCCGACCGGCCGACCCCGCGCACCCTGCTCACCGGGGCCGCGGCGGCCCTCGGCGTCAGCCTGGTCGTCCTGAAGGCCACCGGGGCGCTGGACGCGGTCGGGCTGCTCGCGGCCGTGGGGTCGACGGCCTCGATGTCGACGGGCACGGTGCTCACCAAGCGCTGGGGCCGCCCGGACGGCGTCGGACCGCTCGCGCTCACGGCCTGGCAGCTGACGGTCGGCGGCCTGCTCATCGCCCCGGTCGCGTTCCTGGTCGAGGGCGCGCCGCCCGCCCTCGACGGGCGGAACATCGCGGGCTACCTCTACCTGTCCCTCGCCGGTACGGCCGTCGCGTACTGGCTGTGGTTCCGCGGCATCGGCCGCCTCAGCGCCACCCAGGCCAGCCTCCTCGGCCCGCTCTCGCCGCTGACGGCCGCGGTCATCGGGTGGGCGGCGCTCGGCCAGTCGCTGACGGCGGTGCAGGTGGCGGGGATGGCGCTCGCGTTCGGGGCGACGGTGTTCGGCCAGCTGCGCCCGAAGGCGAAGCCGCAGCCGGAGCCGCAGATGCTCGCCGAGGAATCGTTCAGCTCAGCTTCAAAGAACGATCGGAAAGATTCGATGGACCTGGGTGGTCCCGGACTGCGACGGTAGCCCGGCCGGCCCCGGAGCGGGGCCGCGCGAGCGCCCCGGAGCGGGGAGAGAGGCAAGGAGATACCAGTGGCGAGCGTCCTGGACCTGGACCGGAGCGGCAGCGGCGACACGAGCGTGCGGGGTGCGGGAGGTGGGCGCACCGCCGCCGCGGGGCTCGGCGTCGGGCTCGCCCTCGCCGCGCTCGCCACCGTCGTCTGGTCGGGCAGCTTCGTCACCTCCCGCGCCCTCGCCGACAGCGTCCCGCCGATCCAGCACGCGTTCTGGCGCTGGCTCATCGCCATCGCGGCCGTCGCGCCGTTCGCGGTCCGCGAGACCTGGCGCCAACGCGCCCTGCTCCGCCGGCACTTCGGCTTCCTCCTCGCCGCCTCCTTCCTCGGCGTCACCGTCTACAACACCCTGGTGAACCAGGCCGGAGTGACCACCACCGCGGGCAACATGGGCATGATCATGGCCGCGTCGCCCGTCCTGATGGCGGTGTACGAACGCCTCGGCGGGGCCCGCCTCGGCGCGCGGCGCGTCACGGGCATGCTCATCGCCTGCGTCGGCGTGCTGCTCCTGGTCAGCGGCGGCTCCCTCGCCATGGACCTCGCGGCGGGCGACCTGTGGGTGATCGGCGGCGCCGTCGCCTTCGGCTCGTACAGCGCGCTCCTGCGCCGCAAGCCCGCCGAGATCTCCGGACTGCCCTTCCTCTTCGGCACCTTCGTCCTGGGCGCGCTGATGCTGCTGCCCGCGTTCCTCGTCAGCCTCGCCGTGCAGGGCGGCTTCGAACCGACGGCCGCGACGGTGTCCCCGCTCCTGTACGTCGGCGTCGTCTCCTCCGCGGTCGCCTTCTTCGCCTGGAACAAGGCGATCTCCGTCATCGGCGCGGCCCGCGCGGGCGTCGTCTACTACCTCCAGCCGGTGTGCGTGGCCCTGCTGTCCTTCGCCGTCCTCGGCGAGGGCATGGGCCGGCTCCAGGTGATGTGCATGGGGCTGATCCTCGGCGGCGTGGTGCTGGGCTCGGCGGGCCGGAAGTAGCGGCCGGTGCGCGGGTACGTTGACGCCATGACCGAGTGGGACATCAAGAAGCTGCAGATCCTGCGCACCCTAGACGAGCGCGGGACCGTCACCGCGACCGCGCGGGCCCTCCTGATGACCCCCTCCGCGGTGTCGCAGCAGCTCTCCAACCTCGCCAAGCAGGTCGGCGTGCCGCTCCTGGAGGCCCACGGACGCCGGGTGCGGCTCACCGGCGCCGCCCGGCTCCTGCTCGTCCACGCCGACGCCGTCCTCGCCCAACTGGAGCGGGCCGACGCCGAGTTGGCGGCGTACGCCAAGGGGGAGGCCGGGGAGGTGCGGGTCGGGGCCTTCGCCACCGCCGTGCCCGCGCTCGTGGTGCCCGCCGTCAAGGCCCTGCGGGTGGCGCATCCCGGGATCTCGGTGCGGGTGCGGGAGGCCGAGGCGGGCGCCGCCTATGAACTCCTCGCCGCCGGGGACGTCGACCTCGCCCTGTCCCTCGCCGCGCAGGCGCCCCGGGGGCGCGACGGCCGGTTCACCCGCGTCACGCTCCTCGCCGATCCGCTCGACGTGGCGCTCCCCCTCGACCACCCGCTCGCCCGCACCGACGCCCTGCTCCTCGCCGACCTCGCCGACGAGCCCTGGATCTTCGGCGGCTCCGGCCCCTGGTCGGAGATCACGCGTGCCGCGTGCGAGGCCGCCGGTTTCGTCCCCGAGCAGGCGCACAGCGCGGCCGGGTGGGAGGCGATCCTGGCGATGGTGGAGGCGGGCATGGGGGTGGCGCTGGTGCCGCGGATGGCCGGGGCGGGGGCCTCCGGCCGGGGAGGCGTGGCCATGCGGGAGCTGGCGGAGCGCCCACATCGGCATGTGGTGGCCGCGGTACGGCGCGGGGCGGAGGGTTCCCCGACGGTGAGCCATGTCCTGGCGGCGCTGCGTGGGGCTACTTCGCCTTGACGTCAGGGGCGCCGTCGGACGGGGCTGTGCCCCCCTGGCGGCCCGGATGCCCACAGCGGGAGAAGGCGGAAACGGGCGCCCGTGAGGGCGCAGTGGCACCAGCCGCAGACGCCGGGCGGGCTCGGCCACAGAGGCAGCCACGGGGCGGGTGGGGCCGTCGCGGAGGGGCGAGGTCGCCCGGTTCGGCCGCGTCCGTGGTGAGGAGTCACGGGCGGGCGGGTGGGAGACCCGCCGCGGAGCGGCGGAGAGACGGCGATCCGGCGCCGGGGGCGGGCGCGATCAGCCCGACCCCCGGCGTCCCCGAATCGCCCGGCCAGGGCTACGCGTCGGCGCCCTGCGCCCGCAGCGCCCGCTCCACGCCCGCCCGGGACTCGGTGATCAGACGGTGCAGCGCCGCCGTGGGCTCCGCGGCCCCGAGCCACGCGTCCGTCGCGTCCAGCGTCGCCTGGGACACCTGGACGGCCGGGTACAGGCCGACCGCGACCTGCTGGGCCATCTCGTGGGACCGGGACTCCCAGACGGACTTCACGGCGTCGAAGTACTTCTGGGTGTACGGGGCGAGAAGCTCCCGCTGCTCGGTCTGGACGAAGCCGGAGATCACCGCCTCCTGCACGGCGTTGGGCAGCTTGTCCGACTCGACGACGGACGCCCACGCCTCGGCCTTCGCGGCGGCGGTGGGCCGCGCGGCCCGCGCCGCGGCGGCGTGCCGCTCACCCGCGGCGGTCTTGTCCCGCTCGAACTCGGCGGCGATCCCCGCCTCGTCGAGCCGCCCGGTCGCGGCGAGCCGCGCCACGAACGCCCACCGCAGCTCGGTGTCGACGGCCAGGCCCTCGATGGACTCCGAGCCGTCAAGGAGCCCCTCCAGGAGCGCCAGGTCGGACTCCGTGCGGGCGGTCGCGGCGAACGCGCGCGCCCACGCCAGCTGGTGGTCCCCGCCGGGCTCGGCCGCCCGCAGGTGCTCCAGGGTCGCCTCGGTCCACCGCGCGAGCGCGGCCTCGCGGCCCGCCGGGGCGGCGTACAGGTCGAGCGCCAGCTTCACCTGCCGGTGCAGCGACTGCACGACGCCGATGTCGGACTCCTTGCCGATGCCGGACAGGACGAGGGAGAGGTAGTCCCGCGTCGGCAGCTCGGCGTCGCGCGTCATGTCCCACGCGGAGGCCCAGCACAGCGCCCGCGGCAGCGAGGCCTCGAAGTCGCCCAGGTGCTCGGTGACGAACGCGAGGGACTCGGTGTCGAGCCGGACCTTGGCGTACGACAGGTCGTCGTCGTTGAGCAGGATCACGTCAGGCCGGGCCCGGCCCACGAGCTCCTCCACCGCGGTCAGCTCACCGTCGACGTCCAGCTCGACGCGGTCGGTGCGCACCAGCTTGCCGGAGCCGCCCGCCGAGTCGTCCAGGTCGTACAGGCCGATGGCGATGCGGTGCGGGCGCAGCGTCGGCTCGCCCCTCGCGCCCTCGGGCAGCGCCGGGGCCTCCTGCTTGATGGCGAAGGAGGTGATGTTCCCGGCGGAGTCGACGTCCACGACGGGGCGCAGCACATTGATGCCGGCCGTCTCCAGCCACTTCTTCGACCAGGTCTTCAGGTCGCGCCCGCTGGTCTCCTCCAGGGCGCCGAGCAGGTCGGACAGGCGCGTGTTGCCGAACGCGTGCCGCTTGAAGTACGTCTGCACGCCGCTGAAGAACTCGTCCATGCCGACGTACGCCACGAGCTGCTTGAGGACGCTCGCGCCCTTGGCGTACGTGATGCCGTCGAAGTTGACGAGCACGTCGTCCAGGTCGCGGATGTCCGCCATGATCGGGTGCGTGGACGGCAGCTGGTCCTGCCGGTACGCCCAGGTCTTCATGGAGTTCGCGAACGTGGTCCAGGAGTGCGGCCACTTCGACCCGGGCGCGTAGGCCTGGCAGGCCGCCTCGGCGAACGTCGCGAACGACTCGTTCAGCCACAGGTCGTTCCACCACTCCATGGTCACGAGGTCGCCGAACCACATGTGCGCCAGCTCGTGCAGGATCGTCGCGGCCCGCACCTCGTACGCCGCGTCCGTCACCTTGGAGCGGAACACGTACTGGTCGCGGATCGTCACCGCGCCCGCGTTCTCCATCGCGCCCGCGTTGAACTCCGGCACGAACAGCTGGTCGTACTTGGCGAACGGGTAGGCGTAGTCGAACTTCTCCTGGAACCAGTCGAAGCCCTGCCGGGTGACCTCGAAGATCGCGTCCGCGTCCAGGAACTCGGCGAGCGAGGGACGGCAGTAGATGCCGAGCGGGACCGACTGCCCGTCCTTCTCGTACACGCTGTGCACCGAGTGGTACGGGCCGACGATGAGCGCCGTCACATACGTGGACATCCGGGGCGTCGGCGCGAAGGTCCAGACGTCGTCCTTGGGCTCCGGCGTCGGCGAGTTCGAGATGACCGTCCAGCCGGAGGGCGCCTTCACGGTGAACTGGAAGGTGGCCTTCAGGTCGGGCTGCTCGAAGGAGGCGAACACGCGGCGCGCGTCCGGGACCTCGAACTGGGTGTACAGATAGGCCTGCTGGTCGACCGGGTCGACGAAGCGGTGCAGGCCCTCACCGGTGTTGGTGTACTCGCAGTCCGCGACGACCTTCAGCTCGTTGGCGCCCTGCGCCAGGTGCCGCAGCGCGATGCGGGAGTCCCGGAAGACCGCCGCCACCTCCAGCGCGTGCCCGTTCAGGACGACCTCGTGGACGGCGGGGGCGACGAGGTCGATGAAGGTCTCGGCGTTCGCCTCGGCGCAGTCGAAACGCACCGTGGTCACCGACCGGTACGTCCCTCCCCCGCTCTCGGCACTCTCGGCGCTCCCGGCGTCGCCAGAGGGGGAGATGCCCCCACTCTGCGCTCCGGAGAGGTCGAGATCGATCTCGTACGAGTCAACGGTGAGCAGCTTCGCCCGCTGCTGCGCCTCTTCGCGGGTCAGATTGGTGCCGGGCACGCGGTCATCTCCTCGGTACGACTTGCGAACTTTTTGCGATGTTTCCCGCCATCCTTCCATGTGCCGTCGCCACCCGCTCCGGGCCATTGTTCTCAGGTCGCGCGGCCGTTAGCATCCGCGCGTCGGCTCAGGTCGAGGAGCGGCCTGAAGCGGGCTGAAGCGGGCTGAAACGGTCGGGAGCAGATGTATATGGCAAGGGGTGCACGCGGTGCGCAGGGTCCGCGCGGGCCGCGGCGGTCACGGAGCCGGGCACGGTTACGCGGCGCGCCCGCCCTCGCCCTGCTCCTGCTGGCCGCCACCGCGGGCTGCGGCTCGTCCGGCGGCTCCGACGGCTCCGACGGTGGTGACGGCAAGGGCCCGGAGAAGACCCGGATCACCGTCGGCACCATGCCCGTCGCCGACACCGCGCCCCTGGAGATGGCCCAGCGCAAGGGCTTCTTCAAGGCGGAGGGCCTGACCGTGCGCACGACCACGCTCAGCGGCGGCGCGGAGTCCGTCAGCCGGCTGCGGGCGGGCGCCCTCGACATCTCCTTCGGCAACTACGTCTCGTACTTCCTCGCCCACGCCAACAAGGCCATCGACGTCCGCATCGTCTCCGACGCCTTCCAGTCCGCGCCCCGCACGCACGCGGTCCTCGTCCGCAAGGACTCGCCGGTCAAGTCCCTCAAGGACCTCCAGGACAAGAGGATCGGCGTCAACACCAAGCGGAACATCAGCGCCCTGCTCGTCAAGAAGGCCGGACGGGCCGAGGGCGCCGCCTTCGACGACGACAAGAACTTCGTCGAGGTCGACATGCCGAACATGGAGACCGCCCTGAAGTCCGGCAGCGTCGACGCCGTGCAGGCCGTCGAGCCCTTCGTCTCCGCGATCGAGCGGTCCGGCACCGGCCGGGTCGTCGCCGACCTCGGCAAGCCGCCGACCGCGGGCTTCCCGATCGCCGGGTACGCGGCCACGGCGGCCTTCGCCGAGGACAACCCCAAGACGGTCGCCGCCTTCCAGCGGGCCATGGCCCGCGCCCAGCGCCAGGCCGCCAACCGCTCGGCCGTCGTCGACACCCTCCCCGACTACACCAGGATCACCACCGACCAGGCCGCCCAGCTGAACCTCGGCGGCTACCCCGCGGCACTCGACCCGGCCCGCCTTGAACGGGTGGTCGACCTGATGCGGGAGTTCGGCTACCTGAAGCGCAAGCTCGACGTGGAGCCGCTCCTCGTGCGCGCGGGGCCTTGAGGGGGCTGCGCGGTGAGGGGGGCCAGGCGGGCCATGTGGGTCACGCGGACGGCACGAGCGACGCGGACCGCGTGGGTGATCCGGTGAAGCGGGCGATGCGGTGAAACGGGACGCGCGCTCCGGTCCGGGCCTCGGCCCGGGATTCGGGGCGCGCGCTCGCCCGCGCGCCGGTGCGCGCTCCGGGGGTCTGGTCGAGCGCAGGTCGGGGCGGGTTCTGCTGGGGGCGCTCGGCCTCTGCGGCGCCTTCCTCGTCGTCGAACTCCTCGCCCGCAGCGGGGTTTTCGACGACCAGGCGCTGCCGCCCGCCTCCTCCGTGCTCGCCCGCGCCGCCGAGATGGCCGTCGACGACGGGTTCCTCGACGACCTCTGGACCACCGTCTCCGCCTGGCTCGGCGGACTCGCCCTCGCCGTCGCCCTCGCCGTTCCCGCCGGGCTCCTGCTCGGCTCCCTGCCCCGCCTGCGCGCCGCCGCCCTAGCCGTCGTCGAGCTGGCCCGCCCCATCCCCTCCGTCGCCCTCATCCCGCTCGCGATCCTCGTCTTCGTCGAGCCCGACCGGGTGGAGCGGTCCCTGGTCTGCTACGCCGCGCTGTGGCCCATCCTCCTCAACACCCTGTACGGGCTCCGCGACGTCGACCCCGTCGCCAAGGAGACCCTGCGGTCCTTCGGGTTCGGGCCGCTCGGGGTGGTGTGGCGGGTGTCGCTGCCGAGCGCCGGGCCCTTCGTCGTCACGGGAGTGCGGATCGCGGCGTCCGTCGGGCTGATCGTGGCGGTCAGCGCGGAGTTGCGGGCCGGGGGCGACGGGGGACTCGGCGTCCATCTGCTCGACTCGCAGTCCGGGGGCGGGCGGCCGGATCTGATGGTGGCGGGGGCGTGTTGGGCGGGGGTGCTGGGGGTTGCGGCCAACGCGGGGCTCGTGGGGGTGGGGAGGGTCCTGTTTCCCCACAGCGCCCGATCGGCGCGCGGGCGCCCCTTCCTCCGCCCAGGGGGCTCCGCCTCCCGGACCCCCCGTGTCGCGCTGCGCGCTCGTCCTCAAGCGCCGGACGGGCTCGACAAGTCCGGGGCGGGCCGATGAGTGGGGCAGGGGTGCGACCGGGCGGCGGCGGACCGGTGCGGCGGGGCGTTCTCGGGCTGCTCGCCCGGGGGTGGCTGCTCGTACTCCTCGTCCTCGTCTGGGAGTTGGCCGCCCGGCGGGCCGGGGACCTGTACTTCCCGCCGCCCACACGGATCGTACGGACCATGCGGGAACTGTGGTGGTCGGGACCGCCGTCGCGACTGTGGCTGAGTGACCTCGCCGTCGACGACTTCGTGCCGAGTCTCAGCCATCTGCTGCTCGGCTGGGCCGTCGCCGGGGCCGTCGGGATCTGCGTGGGCGTCGGGATCGGGCTCTCCCGGGTGGCCTTCCACGTGCTCGACCCGGTGCTGCAGTTCGGGCGTGCCGTGCCGCCGCCCACGCTCATCCCGTTCTTCATGGTCGCCTTCGGGCTCGGCACGTCCATGCAACTGGCGGCCATCGTCTTCGGCGTCGTCTGGCCGGTGCTGCTCAACACCGCCGACGGCGTGCGCTCCGTGGAGCCGCTGCAGCTCGACACCGCCCGCGTGCTCGGCCTCGGCCGCCTCGCGCGGCTGCGGTACGTCGTCCTGCCGGGAGCCGCGCCGAAGATCTTCGCGGGGCTCCGGGTCGCGCTCGGGTTCGCGCTGATCCTCATGGTCGTCGCCGAGCTGATGGGCTCCGGCGAGGGCATCGGCTCCCGGCTCAACGCCGCCGAGCGGGAGTTCAGGCCGGACCGGCTGTGGGCCGGGATCGTGCTGCTCGGCGCCGTCGGCTGCGTACTGAACGGACTGTTCCTGCTCGTCGAGCGCAGGGCCCTGGCCTGGCACCGGGGCGCACGGCGGGCGGACACCTAGACCACCCGGCCCCGCGGGGGCGGCGGACCGGCCGCGATCCACGGGGGCGCACGGGGAACGCGAGGGCCCTACGGACCCTCACATCACGTAGACCGCAAGGCAGTTGGCAGCAGGGGGACAGGGGGAACAGGGGATGCTGGAGATCGCTGGGCTCAGTCATCGCTACGCCGACGGGCACCGGGCCGTCGAAGGGGTCGAACTGCACGTCGCTCGCGGCGAGTTGGTGAGCATCGTCGGGCCGTCCGGCTGCGGCAAGTCCACGCTCCTTCGGTGCGTCGCGGGGCTGCAGCGGCCGAGCGAGGGCCGGATCGCCGTCGGCGGCCGGGACGTCGACGGCGTACCGGACGACCTCGCCGTCGTCTTCCAGGACTACACACGCTCGCTCTTCCCGTGGCTGACCGTCCGCGACAACGTCGCACTGCCGCTGCGCCGCCGCGGCCTCGCCCGCGCCGAGCGCCGCGCCCGCGCCGAGGAAGCCCTCGCACAGGTCGGCCTCGACGGCACCGCCGGCAGATATCCGTGGCAGCTCTCCGGCGGCATGCAGCAGCGCGTCGCCATCGCCCGCGCGCTCGCCTACCGGCCCGCGCTGCTCCTGATGGACGAGCCGTTCGGCTCCGTCGACGCCCAGACCAGGGAGGACCTGGAGGACCTGCTGCTCGCGGTGCGCGGGGGAGGGGGCGGGGGCTCGGGCGGAGGGTCCGGCGGGGGAGCGGGCGGGGAGTCGGACGGCGCTCGCGGCGGGCGTGACGGGCGCGGGATGACCATCCTGCTCGTCACCCACGACATCGACGAGAGCGTGTACGTCGGCGACCGCGTCGTCGTCCTCACCGGCGCCCCCGGCCGCGTCCACAGCGAGCTGCGCGTCGAACTGCCCGCGCCGCGCGACCAGATCGGCACCCGCGGCCTGCCGGAGTTCGTGCGGCTGCGGGCCGAGGTCGGGCGGGCGGTGCGGCGGCCATGAGCGCCATGAACGCCGCGAACGCCGACGTCCTGGTCGCGGGCGCGGGCATCGGCGGGCTCACGGCGGCGCTGAGCCTGCACGCGGCGGGGATCGGCGTGCGCGTCGTCGAACCGGTGCAGGTCCTTCGGCCCGTCGGCGTCGGCATCAACCTGCTGCCGCACGCCGTCCGCGAACTGACCGAGCTCGGCCTCGGCGAGCAACTCGCCGCGACCGGCGTGGCGACCGCCGAGATGGTCCACTACGACCGGCACGGCAACCGCATCTGGGGCGAGCCGCGCGGCCACGCCCTCGGCTACCACTGGCCGCAGTACTCCATCCACCGCGGCGCCCTGCAGATGATCCTGCTCGACGCGGTGCGCGAACGCCTCGGCGAACGGGCCGTCGTCACCGGCACGTCGTTCGTGCGGTGCGCCGAGACCGAGGGGCAGTTGCTGCGGGTCATCCTGCGGGACCTGGCGCGCGGGCGGGAGCACGCCGTGCGGGTGCGGGCCCTCGTCGGCGCCGACGGGCTCTACTCGACCGTGCGCGCCCGGCTGCACCCCGGGGAGGGGCCGCCGCTGTGGAACGGCATCCGGATGTGGCGCGGCGTCGCCGAGTGGGACCCCGTGCTCGGCGGCCGCACCGTCGCCATCGCGGGCAGCAACGCGCACGCCAAGCTCGTCGTCTACCCCATCTCGGGGGAGGCCGAGCGGCGTGGGCGCGCGCTGCTCAACTGGGTTGCGGAGGTGCGGTTCCCCGTCGAGCACGGGGCGATCTCCGGGGCTGCCGACTGGAACCGCAGCGGTCGCCTCTCCGACGTCCTCCCGTACTTCGCCGGGTGGCGGATCGGGGACCTGGACGTGCCCGCGCTGTTCTCCGCCACCCGGCGCATCCTGGAGTACCCGATGGTCGACCGGGAGCCGCTGCCGCAGTGGGGGCGCGGGCCCGTCACCCTCCTCGGCGACGCCGCCCACCCGATGTACCCCGTCGGCTCCAACGGTGGTTCGCAGGCCGTCCTCGACGCGCGGGTGCTCGCGCGCAGCCTCGCCGTGAACGAGCCCGACCGGGTCGCGGGGCTGCGGGCGTACGAGGAGGTGCGGCGGGAGGCCACGGCGGCGCTCGTCCTCGCCAACCGGCGGATGCCCGCCGACCGGCTCCTCCAAGTCGTCGCCGAGCGCGCTCCCGACGGGTTCGAGCGGGTCGAGGACGTGCTGACCCCCGAGGAGTTGGCCGAGCTCGACGCGGCGTATCGGTGGACGACGGGCACGGATGTGGCGGAGCTGAACGGGAGGGGGTCGTGGGGGGTGTAGGCCCTCGCGGGGGCGCCCCAGTCCCGCCCCTTTCCCGAAACCGGGGCTGCGCCCCTGGACCCCCGCTTGTCGCCGCTTCGCGGCTCGTCCTCAAGCGCCGGACGGGCTGAATACTTCGCCGGGGCGGGCTGGAAGGTACAGCGGGGCGGGCTCAGGGGTGCCCAGCTGGGCGAGGTGTTTCGGGCCCGAGGGTGCCGGGCTTTCGGGCTGGCCCGGGGGAAGGTTGGGCGGGTGGGTGGGGGATAGCCTGTCCGGCGATTGAGGACGAGGCGCGGAGCGCCGATATCGGGGGCGCCCCGGGAACAGGGCAAGGTAGACGTCCGGAAACCGCCGGTCGGAACGTACCGCAGGGGCGAACCTGGCCCCATGAGCACAACATTCACCCCGCACCCCATCACCCCCGACGCCCTCAAGCAGCTCCGCGAGACGGACGACGCGGGCAACCCCTGCGTACCGTTCACCGACCCGGAGGGCGGCGACCCCCTGCGCTGCTGCCTGCGCCCCGCCCGCGAGGGCGAACGCATCGCCCTCGTCGCGTACGCCCCCCTGCGCCGCTGGGCGGCGGACACCGGCGCCGACCCGGGCGCCTACGACGAGCAGGGCCCCGTGTTCATCCACGCGGACCCCTGCGAAGGGCCGGAACCCGCGGCGACACGAGCGGAGTACCCGTACGTCCGGCCCGGCGCCCTGCGCACGTTCCGCCGCTACGACGCGGCCGGAAAGATCGTCGGCGGCCGCTTCCTGGAGGCCCCCGAGAACACCACGGCGGCCTTCGACGAGGCCCTCACCGAGGCGTTCGCCGACCCCCAGGTCGCCCTGGTGCACGTCCGCGCCGTGGAGTACGGCTGCTTCCACTTCGAGGTCCGCCGCCCGGCCTGAGCGCCCGCCGCGGAACCTCAGGCGGCCGACGCCGACCCGTCGGCCGCCCCCGCCCCGGCCACCGCCCGCGCGAACGCCCGCACCCGCGCCGTCTCCCCGTCCCGATGCCACACCAGCCCGAGGACGGAGTCCGGCACCCCCTCCACCGGCACGAACACCACGTCCCGCCGCCCGTGGTACTCCGCCGTCGGACGGCAGAGCAGCATCGCGCCCCGGTCCGCGGCCACCAGCGTCAGCCCCTCCTGGAGGGTGCGCACGGCGGGCGCGGGCACGGCCGACGGCGCCTGCGCCTCACGCCAGTACGCGGGGGCGGGCGCCGCCGCCGAGATCAGCGGGACGTCCGCGAGCTCGGCCGCGGCCAGTGACGTACGGGACGCGAACGGATGCCGTACCGACACCGCCACCGTCTGCTGCTGGCGCGAGAACAGCGGACCGAGCACCAGCTCGGGCTCCGCCACCGGAAGCAGCACGATCGCCGCGTCCACATCACCGCCGCGCACCGCCCCGAACGGGTCCGCGAACGGCACCTCCACGATCTCCGTCACACAGCCCGGATGCCGCTTCTGGAACGTCGTGATCGCCTCCATCAGACGTGCGTCCGCCGTCCCCTGGAAGCCGAGCCTGATCCGCCCCGCCACCCCCCGCGCCGACTCCCGCGCCCGCCCCACCACACCCGCCAACTCCGCGTACGCCGGACGCAGTTCCGCGTGGAACCGCTCGCCGAGCGGGGTCAGCCGCACCCGTCGGCTAGTACGCTCCACGAGGCGCGCGCCGATCCGCTGTTCGAGCGCGGCCAGCAGCTGACTGACCCGGCTCTGGGAGACGTAGAGCCGCTCGCCCGCCCGGCCGAAGTGCAGTTCCTCGGCCAGCGCCAGAAAACACTCCAGCTCCCGGACTTCGAGCCCACTCATAAACGTTCGCCCCGTCCCTCGATCGATGAGCCACGCTCATTCAAGGATGAGAGGTCCGACGTTGTTCCCGGTGACCGCTCGGGCGTTGGCTGGTGCCCATGAAAACCGTGACTGAAACCGCGCCGGTCCCCACCGGACGACGGTCCCTGCCGCTGTCCGTCGTCGCCGTCGCGGCCGCCACCTTCTCCGTCGTCACCACGGAAATGCTGCCCGTGGGACTGCTCACCTCCCTGTCCTCGGGCCTGCACGTCAGCGACGGCACCGCGGGGCTCACCGTCACCCTGCCCGGCCTCGTCGCGGCCCTCGCCGCCTTGCTGCTGCCCGTCGCCGCCCGCCGCGCGGACCGGCGCGCCGTGCTGTGCGGGCTGATGCTGCTGCTCGGCGCCGTGAACCTGCTGTCCGCGCTCGCGCCGTCCTTCGCGGTGCTCCTCGGCGCCCGCATCGTCGTCGGCCTGTGCATCGGCGGCGTCTGGGCCGTCGCCGCCTCCCTCGCGGTACGCCTGGTGCGCACCGAGTCCGTCGGGCGGGCGACCGCCGTGATCTTCAGCGGGATAGCCGTGGCGTCGGTGCTCGGTGTGCCCGCCGGCACCTTCCTCGGCGAGCTCGCGGGCTGGCGCTGGGCCTTCGGCGCCGTCGCCGTGCTCGGCGTCGCCGTCGCCGTGCTGCTCGCCGTCGTCCTGCCCCCGCTCCCGCCCACCGAGCCGGTGCGCCTCGGCGTCTTCCCTGAGCTGCTGCGCCTGCCGCGGCTGCGGGTCGGCCTGATCGCGGTGGCGCTGCTCGTCGTCGGCCACTTCACCGCGTACACCTATGTGCGACCCGTCCTGGAGCGGGTGCCGGACCTCGGCGCGGGCCTCGTCAGCGGGCTGCTGCTCGTCTACGGCGTCGCCGGGATCGCGGGGAACTTCCTCGGCGGCTCCCTGGCCGCCCGCGACCCGCGCCGCGCGCTCCTGCTGATCTCGGCGGCGCTCGGCGCCGTGATGCTCCTGCTGGTCCCGGCAGGGGGCTCGCTCGCCGCGTCCGTGGTGCTCCTGATCGCGTGGGGTCTCGCCTACGGAGGCGTGTCGGTGTCCTCGCAGAACTGGGTGATGGCGGCCGCGCCGGGAGCGCGGGAAGCGGCGTCCGCGCTGTTCGCGGGGGTGTTCAACGTGGCCATCGCGGTGGGCGCGCTGACCGGGGGCCGGGTCGCCGACGGGATCGGCGTGACCGATGTCCTGCTGGTCGGCGGCGGGCTCGCGGTGGTGGCGCTCGGGGTGGTGGCGGTCGCGCGGAAGGGCAAGGCGTGACGTCACGGCACCGCGCCCGCACGGACCTGGTCGGGGTCCGTACGGGCGCGGTGGTGTCCCGGGCCTGAGATCGTCAGGTCACGGGGCCAGGCAACCCGTGGCGGGGACCTCGGCGGGCACGCCGGGGCTGGCGAGGTCGACGAGGCCGGTGACGTCCTGCACGGCACAGTCGACGGTGGCTACGGGGTCCGGGACGGCGTTCGCCGGGGCGGCGAGCGCACCGGCGAGGGCGAGGGTTCCGACGGCCATGGTGGCGACGGCGGTGATACGGCGCATGAACTTCCCTTGTGAGTGGTGCGGTTGGTGCACCGAGGTCCTGCCCGGACCCGCCCGGGAGGCATGCGCCGTTTCACTCATCCGTGGGTGATGAAACGATCCCCCGCGACCAGCGGGTTTACCGTCGCCCGGAAGTCCGGCGGCCCGGTTCCCCCGAGCCGCCGTGACCGCGGCGCCCCGGCGCCTCAGGAACCCGAGAGCTCCGCCGCCACCAGCTCCGCGATCTGCACCGCGTTCAGCGCGGCGCCCTTGCGGAGGTTGTCGTCGGAGACGAAGAACGCGAGGCCGTTCTCGACGGTCTCGTCGCCGCGGATACGGCCCACGAAGGACTCGTCGCGGCCGGCGGCGACCAGCGGCGTCGGCACGTCGGTGAGGACGACGCCCTCCGCGGCCCCGAGGATCTCGGTGGCCCGCTCGGGCGAAAGGGGACGCGCGAAGCGGGCGTTGATCTGGAGGGAGTGGCCGGTGAAGACGGGCACGCGGACACAGGTGCCGGAGACCTTCAGACCCGGGATCTCCAGGATCTTGCGGGACTCGTGGCGCAGCTTCTGCTCCTCGTCGGTCTCGTTCAGACCGTCGTCGACGACCGAGCCCGCCAGCGGCAGGACGTTGTACGCGATCGGCGCGACGTACTTGTCCGGCTCGGGGAACTCGGCCTGGTCGCCGCCGTGGGTCAGCTTCGGCGCGTCGTCGCCGACCTTCTTGACCTGCTCGAACAGCTCCTCGACGCCCGCGAGCCCGGAGCCGGACACGGCCTGGTAGGTGGCGACGACCAGCGAGGTCAGCTCCGCCTCCCGGTGCAGCGGCTTCAGGACCGGCATCGCGGCCATCGTCGTGCAGTTCGGGTTCGCGATGATGCCCTTGGGGCGGTCCGCGATGGCGTGCGGGTTCACCTCGGAGACGACCAGCGGCACCTCGGGGTCGCGGCGCCAGGCGGAGGAGTTGTCGATCACCACGGCGCCCTGCGAGGCGACCTTCTCGGCGAGCGCCTTGGAGGTGGCGCCGCCCGCGGAGAACAGCACGATGTCCAGGCCCGAGTAGTCGGCCGTCGAGGCGTCCTCGACCGTCACCCCGTCCAGGACCGAACCGGCCGAGCGGGCCGAGGCGAACAGGCGCAGCTCGTCGATCGGGAACTTCCGCTCGACGAGGATCTTGCGCATGACCGTGCCGACCTGACCGGTGGCTCCGACGATTCCGACCTTCACAGGGGTCCCTCCGTAGTTGCGTGCCTGGCTGCGGCAGTCTCCTGCCGGGCGTGCGGCCGTCCGGCCAGGGGCGCTGCCGCCGCCGCTCCATGATGCGTCTGTCCACGGCCGCTTTGTCCAATCCATTGTCCGAGGTGCGGGACGCCACATCCGCGCGAACGTTTCGGGCCGCTCCGGCGTCCTAGGGGAAACGCGGGAACGCGCGCGCCGAAGGGGCGACAAAGGGGGAGGGCCATTGCTGCGCAGGATCACGCGCCGCGGACCACGGGGACAACAGGCCGCCGACCCGCTCGACCCGGCCCAGGAGGACCGGGTCCGGGCCGTCCTGTCCCTGGGCGGGGTGCCGCACGGCGAGCTGCAGGACGGGGTGCAGCAGGTCAGGCTGCGGCTCCTGGAGCGGGCGGCGAAGGGGGAGCAGGCGCCGCGCGACGTGTCGGCGTGGGCCGCGGTCGTCGCCTCGAACTGGGCGATGGACTTCCACCGGGCCCGGCGCCGCCAGGAACGGCTCGGGGAGCGGCTCGCCGCGCTGCGCCCCGCGGAGGCCGGGGAGGACGGCGCCGAGTCGCGGGTCCTCTCGCTGGCCGTGGCGCAGGGGCTGGACGCGCTGCCGGACAGCCAGCGCCAGGTCGTCGTGCTGCGCTTCTACGCCGATCTGCCGGTCCGGGACATCGCGGCCGAGCTGGGCATCCCGGAGGGCACGGTCAAGAGCAGGCTGCACGCTGCCGTACGGATGCTGCGGACGCGGCTGCACGAGGGAGAGGTGGTGTGACCGTGGCGCACGAGGACAATCACGACGCCGTCGACGCGCTGACGCTGGCGGTCACGGACACACCGGTGCCCGACGCCGTGCGCGACGACGAGCGGTTCATGGCCGAGCACGCGGCGGCGCTCGCCGATGTCGCGGTGCTGCGCGAGCAGCTGCGGGTCGTGGGGGAGACGCTGGCGCGGGGGCCCGAGGGGGAGGCGCGGGCCCGCGCGGAGGGGCAGGGCCGGGACCGCGGTACGCAGGGGCGGACCCGAGCCCGTCCGGAGGAGCGGCCGCGGGCCCGCTCGGAAGGGCGGCCCCCGACGGCCCCCCTCCCCGCCCCCGCCCCCGTCCTGCCGCCCGCCACCCCCTTCCGGCAGCCCGGCGCCGCCCGCCGCCGTGCCGTGCTCGCCCTCGCGGCCGCGCTCGCCGCCGGACTGTTCGGCGGGCTGGTCTGGCTCGGGGCGAACGCCGGGACCGGGGACGGCGACATGGCGGGCGGCGGCGACGCGAAGGACGCGGCGCCGAGCCTCACCGACGGACGGGAGCCGGTCCCGGACGCCTCGAAGGCCCCGGACGCCTCCCAGGAAGACGAGGGCGGCGCGGCGGACGGCCGGTCGCCCGAGGGCTACGTCGCCTGCGCGCGGCTCGTCGTCGAGGGCACCGTGCGCCGCGTCGAGGCGCTGCCCGGCGGCACCCGGGACCGGATCACGCTCGATGTGTCCCGCTACTACAAGCCTGCCAAGGGCAAGCCGAGGATCACGTTCGTGATGGACGTGGACGTGGACCCGCGGCTGCGGACGGGCGACCGCGCGCTGATCGGGATCACCAAGGGGGAGGCCACGCCCGACCTGTGGACGACGGGCAAGCGGATCGCCAGGGACCGCGCGTGGATCGAGAAGGCGCTGCCCGGGTCGCGCGGGCTGACGTGCTGAGCGACACGTTCCGGTGCCGCCGAAGGGAGAAAGTGGGCCGGAACCTCGCATTCCGGGGTGATGGCACCCGGAGTACTGAGTTCCGGTGACAACTGCGTGAAGGCGCGGTTGCGAACCCCGCGAATCCTCTGAACTGCGGTTTCGCCGGGCTAACGTCCTTCCACCGCTCGCCGGTGATCACCGCCGCACGCCGGTCGCGTACCCGACCAGTACCGACCGCGTGCCCGACCACGGAGGTCATCGGCGCCGAACTCCGACCACGCAAGGAAGGACCTCCGTGCGCGCACCCCGCAGCCGGACCACGGCCGCTCTCGTCTCCGCGGCCGTCGCCGCCCCCCTCCTGCTCGCCGCCGCCCCGGCGGGCGCCCAGGACGCGCCCCGCGGCGCCGGGCACCACACGACGCAGTCCGCGCAGGCGAAGAAGCTCGCCAAGAAGCTGGTGCAGAAGTCCACCGGCAAGAGCGCCTACCGCCACCTGGAGAAGTTCCAGGAGATAGCCGAGGCCAACGGCGGCAACCGCGCCGCGGGCACCAAGGGCCACAAGGCGTCCACGAAGTACGTGTACGACCGCCTGAAGAAGGCCGGTTACAAGGTCTCGTACCAGGACTTCACGTTCTACGAGTCCGAGACCCTGCGCGAGAGCGCCGCCGTGCTCACGCCCGACGCCCGCAAGCTGAACGCCCTGGCGTTCGACTTCAGCAAGTCCACGCCCGAGGGCGGCATCCAGGCGCCCCTCGCCGCCGCCCGCGTCGACGACACGCCGGGCTGCGAGGCCGACGACTACACGTCCGACACCTTCACCGGCAAGATCGCCCTGGTGAAGCGCGGCACCTGCACCTTCGCCGAGAAGGAGGCCGCCGCGGCCAAGGCGGGCGCCATCGGCCTCGTCCTGTACAACCACTCCGGCGACCAGCCCGTGAAGGGCAACCTGGAGGTCCCGGCGAACGCGCACATCCCGTCCGTCGGCATCACCAAGGCCGAGGGCGAGAAGCTGGCCGCGGACCTCGCCAAGGGCGAGGTCAAGGTCTCCGTGGACGTCGCCACCAAGGCCGTCCCGCACAAGACCCGCAACGTCGTCGCCGAGACCCGCGGCGGCCGCGCCGACCGCGTCGTCGGCCTCGGCGCGCACCTGGACTCCGTGCCCGAGGGCCCCGGCATCAACGACAACGGCTCCGGCTCGGCCGGTCTGATCGAGGTCGCCGAGAAGCTCGCCAAGGAGACCAAGGGCGGCAAGAAGCTGACCAACAAGGTCCGCTTCGCCTGGTGGTCGGCCGAGGAGCTGGGCCTGCTCGGCTCGGACCACTACGTCAAGTCGCTGTCGGCGAAGCAGAAGAAGAACATCAAGCTGTACCTGAACTTCGACATGATCGCCTCGCCGAACGCGGCGGAGCTGGTCTACGACGGCGACGACTCCGACAAGGTCGGCGAGGGCGCGGGCCCGGCGGGGTCCGCCCAGATCGAGAAGCTGATCAACGGCTTCCTCGACAAGAAGAAGGTCCCGCACTGGGGCACCGACTTCGACGGCCGCTCGGACTACGGGGCGTTCATCGCCAACGGCATCCCGGCCGGCGGCACCTTCACCGGCGCCGAGGGCCTCAAGACCGAGGAGCAGGCGGCGAAGGCGGGCGGCAAGGCCGGTCAGCCGTACGACCCGAACTACCACGGCGCGGGCGACGACCTGAAGAACATCAACCGCAAGGCGTTCGCGACGAACATCGACGTCATTGCGCACGCGGTGGGCACCTACGCCCACGACCTCAGCTCCCTCAAGCGCTGAGCGGGGCCCGCCTGAACGGGCGGACCGCCTGAACACACAGATGGGGGCGGGCACTTGGTGCCCGCCCCCATCGTCATGCCGTCATGCCGCAATCAGCGACGCGCTACGGCGTGACCTTCTCCACCGTCACGCTGCCCGTGCCCGCGACGGTCCCGCGCGCGTTCAGGAGGCTGACCTCACCGAACAGGACGCGGCCCGAGGCCGCGGGCCCGCTCGCGACGACCTCGGCGGAGACGTCCGCGGTCGCCCCGTTCGCGAGCTTGACCGCCTTCGTCTCGTCGACCTTGATCTGGCCGAGCGAGCCGGAGAAGAACACGTCACGGTAGTCGTACGCGGTCGAGCCCGACGGGATGGAGTAGCCCGCGACCTCGATGGTGTACTTGCCC
This sequence comes from Streptomyces sp. NPDC040610, assembly GCF_055594065.1. Taxonomy (NCBI): domain Bacteria; kingdom Bacillati; phylum Actinomycetota; class Actinomycetes; order Kitasatosporales; family Streptomycetaceae; genus Streptomyces; species Streptomyces sp. NPDC040610. The sequence goes on from NZ_JBVIXA010000004.1 coordinate 533,917, forward strand.
GCGGCGGGCTTGGTCAGGCTCACCGACTCCTCGGAGTCGCCGTCCGCCGAACTGCCCACCGGCACGCCGTCCTTGAGGACCGCCAGGTCCAGGTCGGCGGCGGCGTCGGCGGTGCCGCCGATCGCCACGTCGAGCCGCTCGGCGCCCGCGGGCACCTCGACCGTCGTGGTCTGCTTCTCACCCTGCTTGATGGTGGGACGCGTGGTAGCGGCCGAGCCGAGCGTGCTGCCCTTCAGCTTGCCCTCGACGGCGGCGTAGTTGTTCGTCGCCTTCCAGGTGACGGGCGTGGCCTGACCGGACTTGGCCTCAGCGAGCTTCTGCGGCGCCGGGGCGAAGGACACGCCGAGCGCGGCGACGCTCAGCTTGTACGGGTTGTCGAGCACCGGCGACGTACGGCGGGACTCGATCTCGATCTCCCAGACGCCCGGCGTCGGGTTCGCGTACGAACGCAGGTCGGGGCGGCAGGTGTTGTCCGGGTTCGGGAAGTCCGGGTAGCAGACGAGCGAGGACGTCGACTCGACCGGGACGCCGTACGGGTGGATGGCGATGAACCGCGTCTGGCTCTTGTCCTTCAGGCCGCCGAGCGCGACCTCCAGGGTCTTGGCGCCCTTCGGCACCGTCACGAAGAGGGACTTGGTGCCGTTGCGCTGCACCGAGCTGCTCGACGAGGTGGTGAAGGAGGGCTTGGCGAGGTCCTTGGCCACGACGACCGTCGTCATGATCTGGTGGTCGATGCCGCGGGTGCGCTTGTCGTTCACGGTGAGCACGGCGCTGGAGACGCCGTAGGACTCCGGCTTGGCCTGCACCTTCACGGTCACGGCCGTGTTCAGGGGCAGCAGCACGTCGTCGTCGCCGACCAGGCGGAAGGTGCCGCCGTGGTTGTTGGCGAACGCCAGCTTGTGCAGCACGGGACGGGCCGGGCCCGTCGTCCGCTTGATGGTGACGCTGTACGTCTTCTTCTGGCCCTTCTTCAGGCCGCCCTCACGGTCGTACAGGCCGGTGCCGGGCTTCTTCAGCTCCTGCTCCAGGGCCGTGTCGACGGGCGCCTTGACCGTGTACTCATGGGCCTTGGCGCCGCCCTTGATCGCGCTCCAGGCGTCCACGACGTCGATCAGGCCGGTGCCCTGCGCGTAGGCCTGCACACCCGGGATGCGGTGGGTGGTCGAGGTGAGCGCGGTGCGCAGCTTCGCCGGGGTGAGGTCGACGCGCTGCTGCTTGGCGGCGCTCAGCAGGAGCGCGGAGGCGCCCGCGGCCTGCGGCGACGCCATCGACGTACCCTGCAGCATCGAGTAACCGGCGGGCAGCTGGTACCCGGCCTCGGCGGCGGGGCCGCCCGGCAGCCAGGTCTGCGTGGTGTTGATGGCCGAGCCCGGCGCGGTCACCAGGGGCTGGAAGCCGCCGTCCTCACGCGGGCCGCGCGAGGAGAAGTTGAACATGGCGTTCTTCTTCGTCACCTCGGAGCCGTAGTTGGCGGCCCAGGTCTCCTTGGAGACCGAGGCGCCCACGGAGACGACGTGGTCGGCGAGGGAGGGGTCGCCGATGGTGTTGGCGCCGGGTCCTGAGTTGCCCGCGGAGATCACCAGCTGTACGCCGTAGGTGTCGATGAGGCGCTTGTACAGCTCGGCGCGCGCGTTGTTGCCGTCGTTGAGCGCGGGCAGGCCGCCGATCGACATGTTGACGATGTCGACGCCGCGCTTCGTCACGAGGTCGATCATGCCCTCGGTGAGCGCGACGTTGGTGCAGCCGCCGGTCCAGGTGCAGGCGCGCGAGGACACCAGCTTGGCGCCGGGGGCGGCGCCGTTCATCTTGCCGCCGAACAGCTTGTTGGCGGCCGTGATGCCCGCGACGTGCGTGCCGTGCTCGGACTCGATGAGGCCGATGTTCACGAAGTCGGCCTTCTTGCCGACCCAGTCGCCGCCGTAGGGGTCCGTCGGGACGTCCTTGCGGATCTCGACGACGAACGGCACGCGCTCGGCGACGTCGGTCGCGGGGTCGTCCTTGCCGAAGTAGCCGACCTGGTGGTTCTTGCCGTAGGGCTTCATCGGCGCGTCGTCGCCGAAGTCCTTGTTGTCGTTCAGGTCGACGCGGACGGTCCCGGCGGCCGGGTCGTAGAGGACGCCCCAGGTGTCGGTGGTGTCGCCGTCCCGGTTGAGGTCGCCCTTGGCGTCGCCACCGGTCGTCGCGGCCTCGCGGAAGCGGCTGATCTGGTACGAGCCCGAAGGGGCCTTCCAGGAGTCGCCGTCGAAGGTGAACGTGGGCCCGGACACCGGGTTGGTCATCCGGCGCCAGGTCGCGTCGGCGTCGACGATCGGGTCGGTCGCCGTCACCCAGTCGGTGATCTTGCGCTCGCCGGTCGTGGTCTTCTGCAGCGCCGGGTGGCCGAGGTCGACGCCCGAGTCGAGGATGCCGATGGTGATGCCGCGGCCGTCCGCCTTCGGGTTCTTCTTCACGAAGTCGACGGCGCCCGTCTCGAAGGACGGGTTGTACGGGTTCTTGGCGGGCGTGTTCTTGTCCGGCGCCGGGTACGCGGCCCGGCCCTGCGGGCCCTTGGCGCCCTTGGGGCTCTGCGGCTTCGGGTCGTCGAGTTCGATCTCGTGCCGCAGGTCGATGGCGTGCACGGAGGTCAGCTTCGACGCGGCCTTGATCGCGGCGTCGGCGCGCGCGGTCGGGACGGCGGCGCGGACGTAGCCGAGCTTGTCGTAGGTGCGGCCGACGGAGCCGCCCTTGACGGCGTCCAGCTCCTTGGCGACCTGCTCGGTCGCGCCGGGCGCGGTGGCGACCATCATCGTGACGGTCTTCTCGCCCTCCGCCTTGGCGTCGGCGAGCAGTTCGGCGTCCTGGGCGCCGAGCTTCGCGGCGGCGTCCTTGGGCGCGGGGGCGGCCGGGGCGGGGGAGGGGCCGTCGGCGGCGAGGGCGAGGGGGAGCGGGGCCGCCGCGCAGAGAGCGGCGGCCACGCCTATCGCGGTGGCGAGGCGGGCCGTGCGTCTTGCGCGGTCGCCACGTCTCGCGCCCTGCTCGGGCGCGCCGTGTGAATCGAGGGTCATCAGCATCCCTGTACGTAAAGACCGGCTGGTCGAGCCGGTGCAGTGAGAGTCCGGAATACGGGGCCGGATGACCGCTCAGCTTTACGTAAGGGGTGCCTGTTTGGGGAGAGTTGCCCGGGGCTGGAATGCCCGGTGGCGTACTTCCGCCATACGCCATCGGGAACAAGGCGCCGCATAACGGGATCTGACGCCCGGGCGGGCGCGGCCGGGCGTCCTCCGCGACCCCCGCTAGCTGTCCCGCGAACGCGCGTAGTGACGGGACGCCTTCGCGCGGTTGCCGCACACGGCCATCGAGCACCAGCGCCGGGTGCCGTTGCGTGAGGTGTCGAAGAAGTGCAGGACGCACGCCTCGTGGGCGCAGCCGCGGATCCGGTCCGGGGCGGCGGTGAGCAGCTCCAGGTAGTCCCGCGCGGCCAGCCACGCGGGCCCCCACGCCGGATCCTCGAACTCGGCCTCCTCGCCCGGCCCGTCCGGCGTCAGCGTCGCCCGGACACGGCCGTGCGCGAGGACCGCGTCGACGCGGGCCACGGCGTCCGGGGCGCCACCCGGCTTGCCCGGCAGGTCGACGAGCCCGGCGAGGGCGTCGCGGGCCCGCAGCAGCCGCTCCAGGGTGCGGCGGTCGGCGGCGAACCGCCCGTCGAGCCCGTTCGCCCCGAGCCAGACGGCGAGCCCTTCGGCGTCGGTGAGCCCGCCCGCGCCGGCGAGCAGGTCCGCGCGCACGCCGTCCTGGACCCACCGGGTGTTGAGCAGGTCCAGGGAGAGGGGTTCGCCGGTGAGGGGGCGGGGGTCGGGCGGTGCGGTGGGGGTGGGCAAGGGGGGCTCCCTTCGGTACCGGGGCCGGTGCCGCGGCGGCTCACTAACCCCTCAAGCGTACGTGACCGGTTCCCTGGAGCGGGCCGGGACATCGGGGAACGGGACGTGCCTATCCGGTGTACGGGGTCTAACGTCGGCCCGTGCACAAAGAACTGCGGGTGGCGGCCTACGCCGTATGCGTACGCGACGGGTCCGTGCTGCTCGCCCGCTGGGTGGCGGGCGACGGCAGCAAGCGCTGGACGCTGCCCGGGGGTGGCATGGACCACGGCGAGGATCCGTACGACACGGTGATCCGGGAGGCCGACGAGGAGACCGGGTACACCGTGGAGCCGGTCGCTCTGCTCGGGGTGGACTCGCTGCGGCGTCGCTATCCGAGGCGGCTCGGGGCGGTGGCGGACTTCCACGGGGTGCGGATCGTGTACGAGGCGCGGGTCACCGGGGGGTCCCTCCGCCACGAGACGTCGGGGTCGACGGACCTGGCGGCGTGGCATCCCCTGGACGACGTCGCCGCCCTCGACCGCGTGAGCCTGGTCGACATCGGCCTCACGCTCTGGCACAGGCGCCCGGCGGACGGGCACTTGCCGTAGCCGGAGGCTCCCCAATCCCACCCCTTCCCGAACCCGGGGGCTGCGCCCCCGGACCCCCGCTGTCGGCGCTTCGCGCCTCGTCCTCAATCGCCGGACGGGCTGGATATGTGCTGCTGTTGTATTTCAGCCCCTCCGGCGTTTGAGGAGCGGGGTCTGGGGCGGAGCCCCAGTTCCGGGAAGGGGTGGGATTGGGGAGCCCCCGGCAAGGCCCCACCTTCCCCCGCAGATGAACACGGAGTAACCCCCACCCCACCCCCCAACGAGCACCCCGTGCACACGCAAAGTACGCCCAGATCCACTTACGGTGATCGGCGCTGCGCGTTGTGGCGACGTTAACGCGCAGGCCACCCCCACTGCCAACGATCCAGTACGAGCGGGAAGTCCGCCGGCGAAAGAGCCCGGACCTCCCGCGACCACTGCCGACGCGTTCGCACTCGGGGAGACCGCGCCATGTCGCGCATACGCTCTGTCGCCACCACGGCCGCCACCGCCACCGCCTCCGCCACCACGTCCGTCGTCTCCACGGTGAACCGCCGCGCGTTCCTCGCGGCGACGGGCGCCGTCTCCCTCTCGGCGGGCATCGGGTACGCCCTGGGCCCGGGAGCGGGCTCCGGCTCGGCGGCCCCCGCGGCCGCGGCCCCGGTGCCGATGTCCCGCAGGGCCCCGTCCGCCCCCCTGGCCCCGTACCGCTCGGGCACCACCCTGGCCACGGTCTCGGCGCCCCGCGGCACCTCCGGCTACCGCCGCCTCGGCGACGGCCCGGCCTGGGACCGCGTCGTCCGTACGGACCTGGCCCCGGCGGAGCGGGGCCGCGAGTCCCGCCGCACCCCGCTGGCGGCGTTCGTCCAGTTCACCGACCTGCATCTGGTGGACGTACAACACCCGCTGCGCTACGAGTACCTGCGGGCGCAGACGGCCAGCGCCTGGCGCCCGCAGGAGGCGCTGTCCGTGGCCGGAGCCGTCTCGCTGGTCGAGCAGGTCAACGGCCTGCGCGGGGCGCCCGCCACCGGCGCGCCGCTGCACTTCGTGATGACGACGGGCGACAACACGGACAACAACTCCCGCAACGAGCTGGACTGGTTCCTGAAGGTGATGAGCGGCGGCCGCGTCCGGCCGAACTCCGGCGACCCGCGCCGCTACGAGGGCGTACAGGACAGCGGTCTGAAGCTCTACTGGCACCCGGAAGCGGCCCTGCGCGACGCCGACAAGGGCGTCGGCTTCCCTCGCCTGGACGGCTTCCTGGACGCCGCGATCCGCGAGGTCAACAGCCCGGGCCTGAACCTGCCGTGGTACTCCACGGTCGGCAACCACGACGGCCTGCCCGGCGGCTGCTACGCCCCCGGCGACTCGTACTTCACCGAGTTCGCCGTCGGCGGCAGGAAGCTGATGTCCCTGGACGAGGCGCGCGGCGCGGCCCTGTGGAAGAACGTCAAGAAGGGGCACGACCCGAAGGGCGCCGCCTTCCGCGACCTGCTCAAGTCCGAGGCCCGGCACATGCGTTCGGTCACGCCGGACGAGTCCCGTGCCCCCTTCACCCCCGCCGAGTACGTCAAGGCCCACCTGGACCCGGCGCACGCCGGCCGGGGCCCGGTCGGCCACGGCTACACCCAGGAGAACCTGGCGGAGCGCACCCAGTACTACTCCTTCCGCATCACCGACGACGTCCTCGGCATCAGCCTGGACACCACCGACCCGGGCGGCCACTACGAGGGCTCCCTCGGCACGGCCCAACTGCGGTGGCTGGAGGGGAAGCTGACGGAGGTGGAGAAGAGCGGCGACGCCTCGTACGTCATCGTCTTCAGCCACCACACCAGCAAGTCCATGCGGAACCTGCGCACCGACCCCAACCACCCGCGCGAGTCCCGGCACGGCGGCGACGAGGTCGCGGCGCTGCTCGGGCGGCACCGCCCGGTGCTCGCCTGGGTGAACGGCCACAGCCACAAGAACGCCATCACCCCCCACCGCTCGGAGCACGGCTCGTTCTGGGAGGTCTCCACCGCGTCCCACATCGACTTCCCGCAGCTCGCCCGGATCGTGGAGCTGGTCGACAACCACGACGGGACGCTGTCGCTGTTCACCACCCTCATCGAGTCCGCCGCCCCGCACCGCACCGACTTCGCCGACCTGTCGCAGACGGGCCTCGCCGCGCTGTACCGGGAGCTGTCGTTCAACGCCCCCGGCGCGAAGCCCACGCTCGGCGGCGAACCCGGCGACCGCAACACGGAACTCGTCCTGCGCAAGGGGTGACTCCCGGCCCTGCTCCGCTGCGCTACGGTCGCGGCCTGGAGAAGGGACGAGGCATGTCAGTACGCAAGCGGTTCATGGGGGTGGCCGCGGTGATGGCGGCGGCGGGCGTCCTCGCGGCACCCGCGGTGTCCGCCGCACCCGCCGCGCCCACGAGGCCCGGCGCGCCCGGCGCCGACCACGGCCACCGCGCCACCCAGCGCGCCATGGACCGGGCCGTCACGGCGGGCGTCCCCGGCGTCACCGGCCAGGCCGTCGACCCGCACGGGACGTGGACCGGCACCTCGGGCCTCGGCGACCTGGGCGCGCGGACCCCGCGCGGCGCGTACGACCACTTCCGCGTCGGCAGCATCACGAAGACGTTCACCGCCGTGGTGCTGCTCCAGCTCGCGGCGGAGGGCAGGCTCGACCTCGACGACACCGTGGGGGAGTGGCTGCCGGGCGTGGTCGAGGGCAACGGCCACGACGGCGACAGGATCACCGTCCGGCAGCTCCTCAACCACACCAGCGGCGTGTACGACTACCTCGCCGACCCCCGCTTCCACCGCGCCTACTTCACCCCGGAGTTCATGAAGCACCGCTTCGACACCCGGCCCCCGGAGCACTGGGTGCGCATGGCCATGAGCCACCGGCCGCAGTTCCGCCCCGGCACGGGCTGGGGCTACTCCAACACCAACTACCTGCTCGCCGGAATGATCGTGGAGCGGGCGACCGGCCGCCCCTACGGAGACGAGATCCACGCCCGCGTCATCGAACCCCTCGGCCTGCGGCACACCTCCGTGCCCGGCACCCGGCCGACCCTGCCGCAGCCCGGCTCCCGGGCCTACTCCAAGCTGTTCGTCGAGTCGAGGTCACGGTCCACGACGTACGACGTGACCGAGCTGAACCCGTCCGAGGCGGGCGCCGCGGGCGAGATGATCTCAAGCTCGGCGGACCTCAACCGCTTCTACCGGGCACTCCTCACCGGACGCCTCCTGCCGGACGAGCAGCTCGCCCAGATGAAGGAGACGGTCCCGGCGAAGGCCCTGGGCCCCGACGTCGGCTACGGCCTGGGCCTGATGCGCGTGCGCCTCTCCTGCGGAACGGCCGTGTGGGGCCACGGCGGCGGCATCCAGGGCTCCCAGTCCGAGGCGATGGCCACCGGCGACGGCCGCCGCGCCCTGGCGTTCAACTTCAACGGCGACTGGACGGGCGAGCTGAAGCCGGTCGTCGAGGCGGAGTTCTGCGCGGAGTAGCCCGCGTGGGCCCGCCGCCCGTGCCGGGCATGCGTACGGGGGCGGAACCCCGCCGTCCAGGAGTTCCGCCCCCGCACTCCCCTCCTGCGGGTCCGCCGTGGACTGCCTATCTGGGCAGCACCACGACATACGCCGCAGGATCCCGGTCGACGGCCGCCATCAGCGCCGTGCGCACGACCGTGGCCTGCTGCTCCGCCGTGTCCCGCAGCTTCTTCGGGGTGACATGGACGACGGTGATGCCGAGGCGCTCCAAGTGGTCGCGCTTGCGGGTGTACTCGGACCACTCGCCGAGCTCCTGGCTGCGCTCGGTGAGGGAGGAGCCGGGGCCGTCCTCGCCCTGGCGCGGCGCCCGGGTGTCCAGCTCCACGGCGACGGCGTGCTCGGGCCAGTAGGCGTCGACGCCGCCCAGGTGCGGGCCGCCGGGCAGCCGCAGGTCGACGTTCCACAGCGGGTCGGGCAGGCCGAAGTCCCGTACCAGCGCGTACAGCCGGTCCTCCGCCAGGGCCCGGCCCTCGGCCAGGAGCGAGTCCACCGCGTCCACCACGTGCGGCCGGGTGAGCAGCCGGGCGTTGTTCAACTCCCGCACCACCGCCGCCGGTTCGCAGTGCCCGCCGCGCACCGCCTCGGTGAGCAGCCGCCGTACCGCGCCCGCCTCGGCGAGCTGCGCCACGGCGTCGGCGAGCGCGCGCGGCACGGGGGCGACGGGAAGTCCGGTGATCTGCTGGGGAGTCGGCAGGCCGTTGGCGCGGACGAGGCGGGCGCAGCCGGTGGAGCGCAGCCGCCGGGTGCGGGGCACGAGCACGTCGATGCGGTCCAGGGAGAGCAGCGGGGGAGCCGAGGAGAAGCGGTGCAGCGCGAGCGCGGCGAGCCCGGTGATCATCGCGTCCGCGTACGCGGCGTGCGGTTCGCCGGGGCCGGGCTGCGCGGGGACGGACCTGGCCTCCTTGGCGGGCGGGCGGCCCGCGTACAGGAGCACGCCGTGCAGCCGCTCCTCGCTGGTGGGCGGTCCCGGGTGGAGCAGGAAGACGCCGGGCAGGAACTGCTGCCAGGGGCCGCCGGGGCGGCAGTGGGCGCTGGTGTCGGCGCCGGAGACGCCGTGCTCGCGCAGTTGCGCGGAGCTCATGACGCGGCGCTGGACGGCGGTGAGGTGGCACAGGGGGCGGGGGGAGAGCGGGGTGTTGTGGTTCATGACGGGGCCTTTCCCGCGCCCGGACGGCCCGCTAACCGCTGTTACAGTCCCGTCGACAAAACCGGACAACCCCGTCCTAAAGTACGGGCGTTCGAGAGCCGAAAATGGCCGGTTCCAGGGGCGCTCCGGTGATGCGGGGGGCGTGCGGGGCGGTGTGATGCCCTCTTGTGGGCGGCGGACACCGTTGTCATACTCGGCGCGATGTTTGGCATGGACGCGACGTAATTCGGGCCATCCCTGAGGCGCGCCCGCGCCAGGCACCGGTAACTCCCGATGACCGCCCCCCACTTGAGCGGTCCATCCCCCCATGGAGGTACTGCGTGAACACCCAACGAGCGAGCAGGCGACGTCTGACCATCACCGGAGTCGGGGTCGCCGCGCTGGTCGCGGGCACCCTGACGATGGCGAACACCAGCGCCGCGGCACCCGCCCCCACCCCGGACACCCTCACCGCGACCGCGGCGGGCAAGCTCGCGAACTCCCTCGCCACCGACCTGAAGAGCGACCTGGCGGGCACGCACTACGACGCCGCGGCCAAGAAGCTCGTCGTCAGCGTGCTCGACAGCGCGGCCGCCGACAGGGCCCGCGCGGCCGGCGCCGAGGCCAGGCTCGTCGAGAACTCCCGGGCCCAGCTGAACTCCGTGCAGAAGACGCTGGGCGAGCGTGCCGTCCCCGGCACGTCCCGCGCCGTCGACCCGGTCGCCAACAAGGTCGTCGTCACCGCCGACAGCACGGTCAAGGGCGCGGCCCTGAAGCGGCTGCGCGCCGACGTCGCCGCCCAGGACGGCAAGGCCGTGCTCAAGCGCACCGCGGGGAAGTTCCAGCCCCTCATCCGCGGCGGCGACGCCATCTACAGCTCGGGCGGCCGCTGCTCGCTCGGCTTCAACGTGGTGAAGAACGGCCAGCCGTACTTCCTCACCGCGGGCCACTGCGCCGCGCTCGCCGGGACCACCTGGTCGGAGACCCAGGGCGGCTCCGCCATCGGCACCGTCGAGGACTACGGCTTCCCCGGCCGTGACGACGCCATCGTGAAGTACACCGCCAACACGGCCCACCCGAGCGAGGTCAACCTCTACAACGGCGGCGCCCAGCAGATCACCGGCGCCCGCACGGCCGTCGTCGGCGAGCAGGTGCAGCGCAGCGGCAGCACCACCAGACTGCACGGCGGCTCGGTCCAGGCCCTGAACGTCTCCGTGAGCTACCCGCAGGGCACCGTCAACGGCCTCATCCAGACCAACGTCTGCGCGGAGCCCGGTGACAGCGGCGGCGCCATGTTCGCCGGCACCAGCGCCCTCGGTCTGACCTCGGGTGGCAGCGGCAACTGCTCCAGCGGCGGCCAGACGTTCTTCGCCCCGGTCACCGACGCCCTGTCCCGCTACGGGGCACAGATCGGCTGACGCACCGTCACCCCCCCCACGGGCGCAACCCCAAACGCCGGGCGGGCCCACAACAGCCCGTCCGGCGTTTGAGGACGAGCGCGCAGCGCGATGCCCTGACACCAAGCACAGCGCAGCGAAAGACGAAGGAAACCCGCGCAGCGCGACGATCGGGCCCCGGGGATGCCGCCCCGGGGCCACCACCCGGGGCGGCGCCCCCGGGCCCACCTACGCCCCTCAGACGGGGCCCGCGGCCCCATCACAGGCCTGCGCCCGCAACGACCGCGCCAGATCGTCCGTGGCCTCAAGGACCAGACGGCGCAGCGCGGGCGGCGCCTGCTCGTGGCCGGTGAGCCACGCGTCCGCCGCGTCCAGCGTCTCCTGGCGGTCCTGGAAGTGCGGGAACAGGCCCCGCACCACGTCCATGCCGATCTGGATGGACCGCTCGGCCCACACCCGCTCGATCACCTCGAAGTACTCCGGCGCGTACGCCGTGGTCAGCTCGCGCTGCGAGGGCTGCTGGAACCCCGCGATCGTCGCCTCCACCAGGGCGTTGGACAGCGCGTCCGACTCCACCACGGCGGCCCACGCCTGCGCCTTCACCGCCGCCGAGGGGCGCGCGGCCAGACAGCGGACCTGGTGCCGCTTGCCGGACGCCGTGTCGTCGCGGGCCAGCTCGGCCGCGAGCGCCTGCTCGTCCGCCGCGCCGCTCACCGCGAGCGCGCCGAGGAACGCCCAGCGCAGCTCCTGGTCCACATCGAGCCCGTCGACCTTGGCCGTGCCGTCCAACAGGCCCTGGAGCAGCTGGAGGTCGGCCTCGGACGACGCCACCGACGCGAAGAACCGCGCCCACGTCAGCTGGTGCTGGCTGCCCGGCTCGGCCACGCGCAGCTCCCGCAGGGCGCCCTCGGCGAGCGCCCGGCCGCCCTCCTCGCGCCAGTCGGGCGCGGCGTAGTGCGTGCGGGCGGTGTTGGCCCAGGCGTGCAGCATCTGCAGGACGCCGATGTCGGACTCCTGCCCGGCGAAGCGAAGGACCAGGCCGATGAAGTCCCGCGCGGGCATGAGCGCGTCCCGCGTGAGGCTCCACAGGGCCGACCAGCAAAGGGCACGGGCCAGCGGGTCCGTGATGTCCCCGAGGTGGTCGCGGAGCGTGGCGAGGGACGTCTCGTCGAAGCGGATCTTGCAGTACGTCAGGTCGTCGTCGTTGACCAGGACCAGCTCCGGCGCCTCGGCCCCGGCCAGCTCGGCGACCGTGGTGCGGGGGCCCTCGACGTCCACCTCCGCGCGGGCGTACCGCACGAGGTCGCCGCCCGCCTCCCTGCGGTACAGGCCGACGGCCACGCGGTGCGGGCGCAGCTCCAGGGTGCCCGTCGGCGGAGCCGACTGATGAGCGGGGGCGGCGGCCTCCTGCACGACGGCCAGCTCGGTGACGCGGCCCTCGGCGTTCAGGGTCACCTGCGGGGTGAGGGAGTTGACGCCCGCCGTCTGCAGCCACGCCCGCGACCAGGCGGTCATGTCCCGGCCACTGGTCTCCTCCAGGACGGAGAGCAGGTCGCCGAGGCGGGTGTTGCCGTACGCGTGCCGCTTGAAGTAGCGCCGGGCGCCCTCAAGGAAGGCGTCACGGCCGGCGTAGGCCACGAGCTGCTTGAGGACGGATGCGCCCTTGGCGTACGTGATCCCGTCGAAGTTGAGCTTGGCGTCCTCCAGGTCGCGGATGTCGGCCGTGACGGGGTGGGTGGAGGGGAGCTGGTCGGCGCGGTACGCCCAGGCCTTGCGGTTGTTGGCGAAGGTGATCCAGCCGCTGGTGAAGCGCGTCGCCTCGACCATGGAGAAGGAGCCCATGAAGTCGGCGAAGGACTCCTTGAGCCACAGGTCGTCCCACCACTGCATGGTCACGAGGTCGCCGAACCACATGTGCGCCATCTCGTGCAGGATGACGTTGGCCCGGCGTTCATAGGACGCCTGGGTGACCTTGCCGCGGAAGATGAACTCCTCGCGGAAGGTGACACAGCCCGGGTTCTCCATCGCCCCGAGGTTGTACTCCGGGACGAACGCCTGGTCGTACTTCCCGAAGGGGTACGGGTAGTCGAAGTGGTCGTGGAAGAAGTCCAGGCCCTGCTTGGTGACGAGGAAGACGTCGTCCGCGTCGAAGTGCTTGGCGAGGCCCTTGCGGCACATCGCGCCGAGCGGGATCTCCAGGCGCGTGCCGTCCTCGAAGACGCGCTCGTAGGAGTCGGTCACGTAGTGATAGGGCCCCGCGACGACCGCCGTGATGTACGTCGAGATCGGCTTGGTCTCGGCGAACTTCCACACCCCGTCGGCCAGTTCACCGACCCCGTTGCTCCACACCGTCCAGCCCTCGGGCGCCTGTGCGGAGAAGCGGAAGGGGGCCTTGAGGTCGGGCTGCTCGAAGTTGGCGAAGACCCGGCGGGAGTCCGCGGGCTCGTACTGCGTGTAGAGATAGACCTCGCCGTCCTCGGGGTCGACGAAGCGGTGCATGCCCTCGCCGGTGCGGCTGTAGGCGCACTGGGCGTCCACCACCAGCTCGTTCTCCTCGCGCAGGTCCTCGAGCGCGATGCGGGAGCCGTCGAAGACCTCCGAGGGGTCCAGGTCCTTGCCGTTGAGGGACACGGCTGTCACGCTCGGCGCGATCAGGTCCGCGAAGCTCGTGGCGCCCGGCTCGGCGCACCGGAAGCGCAGCGTCGTCACCGATCGGAACGTGCGCGGCGCGCTCGCGTCGCCGTCGCTGTCGCCCACCGCCGAGCGCAGGTCGAGGAAGACCTCGTACCCCTCGACGGACAACAGCGCGGCCCGCTCCTGGGCCTCGTCGCGGGACAGATTCTCACCGGGCACGGGCGGCACTCCCTTGTGGCTCGCATGATTCGTTCGAATGCCTCTGATCCTCGCACGCGGCTCCTTCGGCGGACATCCGGGAATGCCCCGGTACACCCCCGACGTTCCGCTGCCAGTCCCCGAACGGATCCCTTAGGGAGAGACATGGCTGAGAACGTCGCACAGACCGCCAACGGCAAGACCCCGGTCGACTTCTGGTTCGACCCGCTGTGTCCCTGGGCCTGGATGACCTCGCGCTGGGTCCTCGAAGTGGAGAAGGTCCGCGACATCGAGGTCCGCTGGCATCTCATGAGCCTCGCCGTCCTCAACGAGAACAAGCTGGACGAGCTGCCCGAGGAGTACCGCGAGATGCTCGCGACCCACGCCTGGGGCCCCGTCCGCGTCGTGATCGCGGCCCAGCAGGAGCACGGCGCGGAGGTCCTCGGCGACCTCTACACCGCGCTCGGGACTCGCATTCACAACCAGGGCGAGGGCCCCACGAAGGAGGCCGTCGCCGGTGCCCTGAAGGAGGTCGGCCTGCCCGAGTCGCTCCTTGACCACTGGGACTCGACGCCTTACGAGGCCGAGCTGCGCGCCTCCCACAACGAGGGCATCGACAAGGTCGGCCAGGAGGTGGGCACCCCCGTCATCGCCGTCCCCGGCCCCGACGGCGAACAGGTCGCCTTCTTCGGCCCGGTCGTCACCCCCGCCCCCAAGGGCGAGGCAGCGGCCCGCCTGTGGGACGGCACGCTCCTGGTGGCGTCCACGCCGGGCTTCTACGAGATCAAGAGGACGAGGACGCAGGGCCCGATCTTCGACTGACCGTCGACGGGCGCTCAGTCGATGCCCGGCGGTATTTTCACGGGCGTCCCCCGGAAGCTCCGCTCGGTCATGTAGGTGCGTACGTTCCGGCAGCCGGGTTTGGCGCACATCCAGTAGTGCTCCACGTAGGTCTCGTCGATCTTGGCGCGCAGCCAGACCTTCTGCGCCTCGGTCAACGGACGGTGCAACTGCAGCTCGCTGGTCGGGCATGTCCAGCAGGACAGCTCTGTAGGTTGCGGCATGGAGCCACTGTCTGCCGGAACCCGGCATACCGAAAGGCCCCCGCGAGTCACGTCCTCGCGGGGGCCTTTCCTCTATCCGCCTGCCGTCATGAAGGTTGAGAAGACGATCACGAGGCAGGACGTTCACCGGGGCCCGGGAGCCCCCGAGCCAGAGATCAGGGAGCCAGCAGCAGGCTGTTCACGCGCTGCTTGGCGGCCTCGTAACGCTTCGCCACGTCCTGCCAGTTCACGACCTGCCACATGGCCTCGATGAAGTCCACCTTCTGGTTCTTGTACTGCAGGTAGAAGGCGTGCTCCCAGGCGTCGAAGACCAGGATCGGGGTCGAGCCCTGGCCGACGTTGCCCTGGTGGTCGTAGATCTGCTCGACGATCAGGCGGTTGCTGAGCGGCTCGTAGGCGAGCACGCCCCAGCCCGAACCCTGGGTCGTCGCGGAGGCCTTCGTCAGCTGGGCCTTGAACTTGGCGAAGGAGCCGAAGGACTCGGTGATGGCGTCCGCGAGCTCGCCGACACCGTCGGCGGCCGTGGGCTCGCCGCCGCCGCCGTCCTTCGGGCCGTTCATGTTGTGCCAGTAGATGCTGTGCAGGATGTGCCCGGAGAGGTGGAAGGCCAGGTTCTTCTCCAGGCCGTTGATGGCGCCCCACGACTCCTTGTCGCGGGCCTCCGCCAACTGCTCCAGGGTGTCGTTCGCACCCTTCACGTACGCGGCGTGGTGCTTGTCGTGGTGGAGCTCGATGATCTGCGGGTTGATCACCGGCTCCAGCGCCGCGTAGTCGTACGGAAGTTCAGGAAGCGTGTAAATGGCCATGAGTGAGCCCTCCGACGTGCTCTGCGTGCTGTGCCGCGCCGTGTCGCGCGGCGCCGCCTCGCACCTCTTTATTGCGACCTATGTGCAACTGCAGGCTAGCAGCAGGAGTACGGTGAAGTTGATCAGCCCTTCGTCCTAGGCCTGGAGCCCCGGAGACCCGGGGGCCGGAGATCCGGCGCCCGTGCCGCGGACGGCCGAAGGCCCCGCTCCACAGGGGGGAGCGGGGCCTTCGGGGTGCTGTCGGTCTCAGGGGCGCGGCGCGTCGGCGCCCCGGTTCTCCATGACCTTCTGGCGGGCGTAGCCGATCGCCATGAGGATCAGGGTCAGTCCGCCCGAGTAGAAGAGCTGGGTGCGGGTCTCCGACTCGCGGGCCATCAGGACGAACACCGTGATCATCCCGGCGAGGGCCGCGTAGGTGAGCCAGGGGAAGAGCCACATCTTCACCACCAGCTTCTCCGGCGACTCGCGCTCCAGCTTGGAGCGCAGCCGCAGCTGGGCCGTGGCGATGAAGAACCACACCACGAGGATGATCGCGCCGATGGTGTTCAGGAGCCACTGGAAGATGTCGTCGGGCCGCCAGTAGCTGAGCAGGACGCACAGGAAGCCGAAGGCCGACGAGGTCAGGACGGCGATGCGGGGCACGCCGTCGAACATCCGGCCGAGGGCCTTGGGGCCCTGGCCGCGCTGCACCAGCGAGTTGGCCATGCGCGAGGCGCCGTAGATGTTGGCGTTCATCGCGGAGAGCAGGGCGATGAGGACGACGACGTTCATGATCTGGCCGGCACCGTCGATGCCGAGGTGGTCGAGGGTGGCGACGTAGGGACCCTTCGTCGCTACCTCTTCCTTCGTCCAGGGCAGCAGCGTCACGACGACGGCCATCGAGCCGACGTAGAAGAGGGCGATCCGCCACATCGCCGTCCGGACGGCCTTGGCCACGCCCTGCACGGGGTGCTCGGACTCGGCCGCCGCGATGGTGACGGTCTCCAGGCCTCCGTACGCGAACACGGAGGCGAGCAGTCCGACGATCAGGCCGTCCACGCCGTTGGGCATGAACCCGCCCTGCCCGGTGAGGTTGGTCATGCCGGGCGCCTCGGTGTCGGGCAGCCAGCCGAAGATCGCGAGCACGCCGATGCCGAGGAAGAGGACGATCGCGCCGACCTTCAGGGCGGCGAACCAGAACTCGAACTCGCCGAAGTTCTTCACGGCCGCGAGGTTCGTGCCGCAGAACGCCAGCATGAACAGGGCGACCCAGGCCCACTCCGGGACCCCCGGCACCCAGCCGTGCACGATCTTCGCGGCGCCGATGCCCTCCAGGCCGACGGCCACGCACAGCAGGAACCAGAACGACCAGCCCGCGGTGAACCCGGCCCACGGGCCCATCGCCCGCTCGGCGTGCACGGAGAAGGAGCCGGACGCGGGGTTGGCCGCGGCCATCTCGCCCAGCATGCGCATGACGAGCATGACCAGGGCGCCGGAGATCGCGTACGCCAGGATGATCGAGGGCCCGGCCGCGGCGATGGCGGTGCCGGAGCCCACGAAGAGCCCGGCGCCGATCACGCCGCCGAGGGCGATCATCGACAGATGGCGCTGCTTGAGTCCGTGACCGAGCGGCGCGTCGGCTTTGGGTGGTGCGTCCTGCAAGGACGTCCGAGACATGGGCGTGCCCTGTTCAGTAGCAGAGACGGGTCAGTGGCAGAGACGGGTCAGTGGCAGAGCGGGGGAGCGAAGTGCGCCACAGTCTGAGCGTGCGTACCGCTCACAGGGAACAGTTGACCGGTATACGGACACGACGCTCACACATGGTGAAGGTTTGTTCACATCACGAACACATAAGCGTCATGAATGCGTGCGCAGGCGCCGCTGCCACCACTCCCGGGCCCACGCCACCGCGATCACCAGCGCCGTCGCGCCCGCCGACCACAGCAGCTGCGGCCGCGCCCCGTCGTCCCGGAGCATCAGCAGGATCACCACGGCCATCGCCGCGAGCGCGGCCCACGTCAGCCAGGGGAAGAACCACATGCGCAGGGTCAGGCGCTCGGGAGCCTCGCGCTCGATGCGCCGCCGCAGCCGCAGCTGCGAGAGCGCGATCAGCGCCCAGACGAACAGCAGCGCCGCGCCGACCGAGTTGAGCATGTAGAGGAAGACGGACTCGGGCCACTTCAGATTCAGCAGGACGGACACGAAGCCGAAGGCCACCGAGGCGAGCACGGCCCGGCGCGGCACCCCGCCGCCCGACACCCGAAGCAGCGCCTTCGGCGCCTCGCCGCGCTCGGCGAGCGAGAAGATCATGCGCGAGGAGCCGTACAGATTGGCGTTCAGGGACGACAGGAGCGCCACGAACACCACGATGTTCATGAGAGTCCCGGCCGACGGGACGCCGATGGAGTCCAGGACCGTGACATACGGGCTGAAACCCGCCTGCTGCGCCGTCCACGGCAGCACCGTCACGATGACCAGCATCGAGCCGACATAGAAGAAGAGGATGCGGTACACCGCGCTGCGCACCGCCCGCGCCACCGAGCGCACCGGGTCGTCGGACTCCGCCGCCGCGATCGTCACGATCTCCAGACCGCCGAACGCGAAGAGCACCACGACCACCCCGGAGACCACCCCGTCCCAGCCGTGCGGCAGGAAGCCGCCGTCGCCGGTCAGATGCGTGAGGCCCACCGGGTCGGTGTCGGGAAGCACCCCGAAGATCGCGAGCAGCCCGAGCACGAGGAACGCGCCGATCGCGAAGACCTTCAGGGCGGCGAACCAGAACTCGAACTCGCCGAAGTTCTTCACGGCCGCGAGGTTGGCGCCGGTGAAGAACACCATGAAGACGAGCACCCACGCCCACTGCGGCACCCCGGGCACCCACTCGCCCGCGATGCGGGCCGCGCCGGTCGCCTCCACCGCGAGCACCACGACGAGCAGGAACCAGTACAGCCAGCCCACCGAGAACCCGGCCCAGCGCCCGAGCGCCCGCTCCGCGTGCACGGAGAACGCGCCGGAGGCGGGCATCGCGGCGGACATCTCGCCGAGCATCCGCATCACGCACATCGCGAGCGCGCCCGCGATCAGATAGGAGAGGACGATGCCGGGCCCCGCGACCTCGATCCCGGCCCCCGACCCCACGAAGAGTCCGGCGCCGATGACGCCGCCGAGGCCGAGCATGGTGAGGTGGCGCTGCTTGAGGCCGGCGCCGAGGGGTTCGGGCCCCGTGTCCGTGGCGGCGGGCGTGTCGACCGCCGTCGCTCCCGTGGGAGGCACCGCAGACCGGGACGGCAGGGAGTCGTGCTTCACGTGTCGTCGGCTCTCGTGCTCAAGGAGTACGGCGGGACGTGCTCAAGGGGTTTGGCGGGTATCCACAGTGTCGCCGCTGGACGTCCCGGGAAGCAACCGGGGCCCCCACGGCACTGACCTCAGTGACGAGCGTCACGCCGAACCAGGTGTGCCCCGGTCTCTTTGTGCGAAGCCCACCAAGGCCGGGCCGCTGCCTTTGTCACCGGCACCCCCTGATACGCCGCGCCCGCCGGGGATAGGGTCACAGCGTCCCGCTTGCCTGCCCCCTCATGGCCCCCAGAATCACGGAGTCCCGATGAGCACAGCCGCCCTCTCCCGTCCGGGTCAGGTCCTGGCCGACCTGATCCCCGCCACCCGCCTGCGCGACGTGACCCTGGTCCTCGGCGGCGCCGCCCTCACCGGCATCGCGGCCCAGATCGCCGTCCCGGTCCCCGGCTCCCCGGTCCCGGTCACGGGCCAGACCTTCGCGGCCCTGCTCGTCGGCACCTCGCTCGGCGCCTACCGCGGCGCGGCCTCGCTCGCGGTGTACGCGCTCGTCGGCATGGCGGGCATGCCCTGGTTCGCGCAGGGCAAGGCGGGCATGGGCATGCCGAGCCTCGGCTACGTCTTCGGCATGCTGCTCGCCGCGATGGTCGTGGGCGCCCTCGCCCGCCGCGGCGCCGACCGGAACGTGGTGCGCATGGCCGGGACGATGGTCCTCGGCTCCGCGATCATCTACGCCGTCGGCGTGCCGTACCTGGCTGCCTCGACCGGCATGTCGCTCACCGAGGCGGTCGCGGCCGGACTCACGCCGTTCCTCATCGGCGACGCGCTCAAGGCGGCGCTCGCGATGGGCGCGGTGCCGCTGGCGTGGAAGTACCTCCACGACAAGCGCTGACGCGCCACGCACGTCCGACATGAGGGCCGGTGCCGTACGGGCGCCGGCCCGTCGACGTCAACGGACGCTGTAGTTCCGCCTGAAGAGGTTCGCCGGGTCGTACGTGGCCTTGAGACCGGCGAGCCTCTTGTGCGTCTCGGCGTCGTACAGCCCCTCGGGCCGGTCGCCACCGGCGAAGGTGAAGTTCAGGGACTGCCCGAGGACCCGGGGCGCCACCTCCCCGAACGCGCCCGCGTACAGCTCCCGCAGGCTCGCCCGGTCGGCCCCGTCGGTGCTGTCGGTGCCGTTCAGGGGCGACAGGATCCGCAGCAGCCAGCGCGCGTCCCGGTGCGGCACGGCGTTCGCGGCGGGCCGGGCGAGGGCGCCGCCCAGGTGGTTGAGCTGCACCACGTGCATGCGGTCGGCGGCGGGCCCGGTGAGCGTGAGGATCCGCTCCAGGCCCTCGCCGTCCAGGCCGTCCAGCATGCGGCTCTCCCCGTAGTAGGCGTGCGGGAAGTCGGGGTCGCTGTGGATGGTGTGGCTCTCGGTGTACGGCAGTTCGCGCAGGGAGTCCTCGTGCGCGGGCCCGATCGCGCGCAGCGGCGCCACGAGCCGCTCGCCCTCCTCCGCGGTGCCGGTGTACGCGACGCGCACGGTCACCAGATAGCGGCCCCGAAGCGCCTCCGGGAGCATCGGCAGATCCGGGTAGACCAGCGCCGCGAGGGACGAGGTGACCTCGTCGGGCACCGTCTCCGTCCAGGCCGTGTACGCGCGCAGGACCGCCGCCGGGTCGACCTCGCGCCCGTCGAAGGCGAGCGCGCCCCCGTACAGCCGCACCACGGGCACCAGGCCGATCTCCAGGGCCGTCACGACGCCGAGGTTCGCGCCGCCGCCGAGCAGCCCCCAGAACAGCTCAGGCTCGCCCCCGGCCGTCACGTGCCGCACGGCGCCGTCGGCCGTGACCACGTCCAGGGACCGCACATGGTCGGCCGCGTACCCGAACTCCCGCGCCAGGACGCCGAGCCCGCCGCCCAGCGTGTACGACACGGCGCCCACGGACGGCGCCGAGCCGTTCAGGGGCGCCAGGCCGTGCTCCGCGGCGGCCGCGACGACCTGCCCCCAGCGGACGCCCGCCCCGATCCGCGCGGTGCGCGTCGTGGGGTCCACGACGACCTCGTCCAGGCGCCGGGTGCTGATCAGCACGCCGCCGTGCGAGGCGTCCGGCAGGCCGTGCCCGGTCGCCTGCACCCCGACCGGCAGGCCCGCGTCGGCGGCGTACGCCACGGCCGCGACCACGTCGTCGGTGCTCGTGGCCGCGAAGACGACGTCGGGGCGCTGGGCGTACCCCGTCTGGAATCCGGCGATCTCGTCGTCGTAGCCGTCCTGGCCCGGCCGGAAGGTGAGCGGCTGCGCGGGGTGGGCGGTGTCGTTCACGGGCTGCCTCCGTCATGCGGGCGCGGCGGGGTGCGCGGCGCCGAGGATCTTGTCCTTGCCGGGCCCACCCTGCCCGCATAACTTGACAGCTTCCGTCAGGTTTTCCGCGCCGCGCACACGACGGCGGGGTGGCTCCGGACCCCCGGAACCACCCCGCCGCGCTCGAACAGACCTCAGCCTCGAACAGACCTCAGCCTCGGCTCAGGACTCGACCTCGGCCGCCTCCTCGGCGGTCCGCGGCCGCACCTTCTCGCGCACCAGCGAGAAGCCGAGCACGAGGGCCGCCACGAGCAGCGAGAGCACCATCTGCTTGCGCCCGGCGTCGTCGTACAGCATGTAGACGATCACGAACGAGATCATCCCGATGGTGACCCAGGTCAGATACGGGAACAGCCACATCTTCACGACCAGCTTCTCCGGCTGCTCGCGCAGGATGATGCCGCGCATCTTCAGCTGCGTGAAGCAGATGACGAGCCAGACGAACAGCGCGACCGCGCCGGAGGAGTTGAGCAGGAAGTCGAAGACGGTCTCCGGCCACTGGTAGTTGAACCAGACGGCGGCGAAGCCGAAGACGACCGAGCCGAGGATCGCCGCGCGCGGCACGCCGTTGGAGTCGGTGCGCGCGAAGGCCTTCGGCGCGTCCCCGCGCTGGCCGAGCGAGAACGCCATGCGGGAGGCCGTGTAGAGGCCGGAGTTGAGGCAGGAGAGCACCGCGGTGAGCACGATCACGTTCATCACCTGACCGGCGTGCGGAATGCCGATCGAGTTCAGCGCGGCGACGTACGAACCGTCCTTCTCGATGGACTTGTCGTTCCAGGGCAGCAGCGTCACGACCACGAAGATCGAACCGAGGTAGAAGACGCCGATGCGCCAGATGACGCTGTTCGTGGCCTTGGTGACGGCGCGCTGCGGGTCCTCCGACTCACCGGCGGCGAGCGTGACGATCTCCGAGCCCATGAAGGAGAAGACCACCATCAGGACACCCGTGAGGATGGCGCCCGCCCCGTTGGGCATGAAGCCGCCCGCGTCCGTCAGATGCGCGAAGCCGTCACCCGGGTTGTCCGAGCCCGGCAGCACACCGAAGACGGCGAGCAGGCCGATGAGCACGAACGCGCCGATCGCGACGACCTTGATCCCGGCGAACCAGAACTCGAACTCGCCGTAGGAGCCGACCGAGACCAGGTTCGTGGCGGTGAGCACCACCATCACGATGAGCGCCCAGCCCCACTGCGGGATCGCGGGTATCCACCCTTCCAGGATCACGGCGCCCGCGGTGGCCTCCACCGCCAGCACGACGACCCAGAAGAACCAGTACAGCCAGCCGATGGAGAAGCCCGCCCAGCGGCCGAGCGCCTGATCGGCGTACGCGGAGAAGGAGCCGGACGTCGGCCGGGCCGCGGCCATCTCGCCGAGCATCCGCATCACGAGCACGACCATCGTGCCGACGAGGGCGTACGACACGAGGATCGCCGGGCCCGCGGCCTTGATGCCGGACGCGGAACCGACGAACAGACCCGCACCGATCACGCCGCCGATGGCGATCATCGACAGATGGCGGTTCTTCAGCCCGGCCTGCAGGCCGTCGCCGCCCTGCCCGTGGCCGTTGCCCGCCTTGCCCGACTGGGAATCATCGGGCCCTTCGGGCTTGCTGTCTTCCTTCGCAAGGGACGGTTGCGAGGTCATAGGCAGATCCTTTGGTTCGCGGGGACGAGCCCCCGCATTAAAAGCGCCGGGGTGTACGGGACGAAAGGCCCGTCTCCGGATCGTTGTATTCCGCGGAATGCTGAGTGAACGGGCGCTTACGCACGATGACCGGCCAGGGGATTGGCCTGCACCAATGGGTGCCCGGAGGGGTGCCCCGCCGCCCCACGGCGGCCGCACGCCGCCGTGCATGCCAGACTTCGCTCCATGCGCGTGTACCTCGGCTCGGATCATGCCGGCTACGAACTGAAGAACCACCTCGTCGAATGGCTCAAGGCGCACGGGCACGAGCCCGTCGACTGCGGGCCCCACATCTACGACGCCCAGGACGACTACCCGCCGTTCTGCCTGCGTGCCGCGGAGAAGACCGCCGCGGACCCCGAGTCCCTCGGCATCGTCATCGGTGGCTCCGGGAACGGGGAGCAGATCGCGGCGAACAAGGTGAAGGGGGTGCGGGCCGCTCTCGCCTGGAGTGACCAGACGGCCGCGCTCGGGCGGGAGCACAACGACGCCAACGTGATCTCCATCGGTGGGCGGATGCACAGCCAGGACGAGGCCACGAAGTTCGTCGAGATCTTCCTTGCCACGCCGTACTCCGGCGAGTCCCGCCACACCCGTCGCATCGAGATGCTCTCCCGCTACGAGAGCACCGGCGAGCTGCCGGCCATCCCGGCGCATCACCCGCAGCAGGGCTGAGGTGGGGTGCCCTGCCGGGGGCTCTCCCCGATCCCGCCCCTTCCCGTAACTGGGGGCGCTGCCCCCAGACCCCCGCTCCTCAAACGCCGGAGGGGCTGTATATCTCGCCGCTGCGGCAAGGTTCTAGCCCGTCCGGCGTTCGAGGACGAGGCGCGGAGCGCCGATAGCGGGGGTCTGGGGGCGGCAGCCCCCGGTTTCGGGAAGGGGCGGGGTTGGGGAGCCCCCGGCAGGGCCCCGCCCACCCCCTCCGCAACAAGGAGCACCCCGTGCCGGAAGGCCACACGATCCACCGGCTCGCGGCCGACCACCGGGACCGGTTCCAGGGGCGGAAGACGACCGCCAGCAGCCCGCAGGGCAAGTTCTCCGACAGCGCGGCCCTGGTGACGGGCAGGCCCCTGGACACGGCGGAGGCCCACGGCA
Source organism: Streptomyces sp. NPDC040610 (assembly GCF_055594065.1). Taxonomy (NCBI): domain Bacteria; kingdom Bacillati; phylum Actinomycetota; class Actinomycetes; order Kitasatosporales; family Streptomycetaceae; genus Streptomyces; species Streptomyces sp. NPDC040610. Next base: position 557,499 of record NZ_JBVIXA010000004.1, read on the forward strand.
AGCACCTCTTCCTGGGCTTCCCGGACACGGGCTGGATCCACATCCACCTGGGCCTCTTCGGCAAGGTCACCTTCGGCGCCGCCCCCGCGCCCCCGCCCACGGACACCGTTCGCCTCCGCCTGACGAACGACACCGCGTACATGGACCTCCGCGGCCCGACGACCTGCGCCCTGATCACGGACGAGGAGAAGCAGGCGATACACGCCCGCCTGGGCCCGGACCCGCTGCGCCCGCGGGGCGAGGGGAACGACCCGGAGACGGCCTGGCGCCGCGTCTCACGCAGCCGCACGACGATCGCCGCGCTCCTCCTGGACCAGAAGGTCGTCGCGGGCGTGGGCAACGTCTACCGCGCCGAGGTCCTGTTCCGCCACGGCATCGACCCGTACACGCCCGGCAAGGACCTAACGTACGCCCAATGGACCGCGATCTGGGCGGACTTGGTGGACCTGATGCGCGAGGGCGTCCGGCACAATCGCATCGACACGGTCCGCCCCGAGCACATGCCGGAGGCGATGGGCCGCCCGCCGCGCGTGGACGACCACGGCGGCGAGGTGTACGTGTACCGCAGAGCCCGCCAGGCCTGCCACATCTGTGGCGGCGAGATCCGCACCGCCGATCTTGCCGCCCGCAACCTCTTCTGGTGCCCGACCTGCCAGCCGCGGGGCCACCGGCCGTGACGAGAACCGGGCTCCGGCCGAGACAAGTACAAGAACAGCAAGAGCAGCAAGAACAAGGAAAAGAAGAGGTACCACCAACGTGTTCGACGACCTGGGCGCGCTGTTCGCCGTAGCCGCTGCTCTGGCGTTCCTCGTCCTCTACCTTCTCCCCGCGCTCCTCGCCTTCTGGCGGAACGCGGAGAACCGCTGGCTGGTTCTGGTCGTCAACGTCCTCTTCGGCGCCAGCGTCCTCGGCTGGTTCCTCGCCCTGTACCTGGCGACCCGCAAACCGAAGGAGCCCCGCGGGGCGCGGGCGGGCGGTCCGGAGCCGGTCTAGAAGCCGTGTGACAGCCACGGTGCGAGGGCCGAGCCGAACGCAGGGCCCGCCTCCGCCGCCGCACCCTGGCGCAGTTCACGGACCCGGCCCGCCGCGGTGAGCTGGGTGAGGGGGACGCCGCCCAGATAGAGGGAGCCCAGGTCGCGGATGGAGAGGGCGAGGTCGGCCGGGGTGTCGTCGGCGACGCGCTTGCAGGAGGCGCCCTTGGGGTCGCCGGTCAGGCGCCAACGGCCCTGGTTCCAGGGGCAGAAGGTGTCCGCCACGTCCAGGACGACGTCGATCGGGGTCTGGTACGTGCGGGCTTCGAGGGCGGCGCCCAGGTCCACCAGGCGTACGTACAGCGAATCGCGGGTCCGCAGGTCGCAGCGGCGCACGTCCGTGACGAGCTGGGCCAGCGGGTCGTCCACCGGCCGGTTCAGGGCCAGGACCGTCGACGTCAGGTCGATGCCGAACAGGAAGCGCCACAGCGCCGCGTACGCCGCCGGGTCCAGGGCCTCCACGTCCTGCACCTTGACCGTGCCCTTGGGGCCCCGGGCGTCCCACTCGGGCTTGACCGCGTAGAACGCGAAACCGACGACCTCGCCGTCGCGCTCGGCGAGCACGCACTGCTGCGGCGACGCGCCGTTGCGCTCGGACGGCGGGTCCAGGGTGACCAGACGCTCCCAGCCGGGCCGCCGCGCCATCATGCCGGGGCGGCCGGGCACCCGCTGCGCGTACACCGCCTCACAGGCGGGCAGGGCCTTGGCGGGCGTCTCGTAGCGCAGTCGTACGTCGTCGGTGCCCGGCGGGACGGACAGGCCGACCCGGGCCTTGTCGATCTCCATCCGGTGCTGGAACGAACCGGCCCCGTACCCGAACCGGCCGTAGATCTCCGGCTCCGACGCCGTCAGGACCGCCACCGCCTCGCCGCGCTCCCGCACGTCGTCCAGCTGGCGCCGCATCATCGCCGTGAGCAGGCCGCGCCGCCGGTGCGTGGCCGCCACGCCCACCATCGTCACGCCCGCCGTGTCCACCACGGCGCCGCCCGGCACGGACATGCGGAAGCTGAACGCGCCCGCCGTGCCCACGCAGGCCTCGCCGTCCCAGGCGCCGATCGAGCGCTCGCACTCGGTGAGGTCGCGCCACAGCTCGCGCTCCTCAGGAGCCTCGGGCACGCCACCGAAGGCCACGTCCAGCGTTTTGTACCACTGCTCCCAGTCGCCCTGGCTCAACTCCCGCAATTCTGCTGTCATATGCCATGCCTACCAGGGCTCCAAGGGCGCGGCGAATTGTTTTCCGCGTACCGGAACGCGCGTGTGGACGCTGGGTGTGGAGATACGGGTGAGGTGCCCCTGAAGGGGGACAAGAGGTACCTCCCGTGCGAAGTGCCTGGCCCGGTGGATAGGGTCCACGAGCAATGGCGGTACGACGAGAAGGGCGCGAGCGGCGCGAGCAGCGTGCGCGGCGTGCCGAAGCCGAGACGTTCCCGGCCCGCATGAAGAAGCGGCTGCACCGGGCGCGCATAGGGCTGCGCAAATCCGGTGTCGACTACTTCCGGGGCGACGGCTCCGACTGGGTGGCGCTCGCCGCACTCCTCTTGACCGTCCCTGTCATCACCGCGTGCACGATCGTCAACCCGGTGTGGTTCTCGCCCGCCGCGCTCGTGCTGCCCATCGTCGCCGGCGGGCTGCTCCTGCGCCCCTCCAGCCTCCTCGGTCTGTACGCCGCCTCCGCGGCCGCCCTCATCGTGGAGTCCGTGCAGCTCGGCCCCTACACGGAAGGGCCCGCCCGGGTCACCCCCGGCACCGTCCTCGCCGTCGCCGCCTGCGGCTTCTTCGGGCTCCTCATCGCCCAGTTCCGCAGCCGCGTCGGGGTGCCCTGGCGGGGCGGCGGGACCATGCTCTTCGACCTGCGCGAGCGGATCCGGGTGCAGAGCAAGCTCCCCAAGCTGCCGCGCGGCTGGCATCGCGAGATGGCCCTCAGGCCCGCCGGGGGCCAGTCCTTCTCCGGCGACTTCGTCGTCGCCGCCCGCACCAACGGCGGGCGCACCCTCGAAGTCGTCCTCACCGACGTCTCCGGCAAGGGCATGGACGCCGGGTCGCGGGCGCTGCTCCTCTCCGGCGCCTTCGGGGGCCTCCTCGGCTCCCTGCCGCCGCACGCCTTCCTGCCCGCCGCCAACGGGTACCTGCTGCGGCAGGACTGGGACGAGGGCTTCGCCACCTCCATCCACCTCGTCCTCGACCTGGAGACCGGCGACTACGAACTGCTCTCCGCCGGGCACCTGCCCGCCCTCCAGCTCTCCGCCGGGACCGGGCGCTGGGAGGAGAAGTCCGGCGAGGGGCCGCTCCTCGGCGTGTACGACGGCGCCCAGTTCGACCCCGTCAAGGGGTCCCTGCGGCCCGGCGACGTCCTCATGCTCTTCACCGACGGCATCGTCGAGGCCGCCGACCGCGACATCGCCGAAGGCATCGACCGGCTCACCGGTGAGGCCGACCGCTACGTCCCCGGCGGCTTCCACGGTGCCGCGTGGCACCTCATCGAGGCGGTCGCCAAGGATGTCAACGATGATCGGGCGCTGTTGTTGATCTGCCGCGACGCGTGAGCTGGCCGGGGGCCTTGGGCGGGTCCCCGTGCGGCCGCGCCGGGGGCACCCCCGTATCGGCGCTCCGCGCCTCGTCCTCAAACGCCGGACGGGCTCTCTCCCACCCACCCGCCCTGACTTCTCCCGGGCCACCCAAAAGCCCGGCACCATCAGCCCTGAAACGTCCCCACGCCGCAGAACCCTTCCCGCCCAGCCACAGCGCCTCTCCGGCCCGCCCGGCGTAGTTTTCAGCCCGTCCGGCGTTTGAGGACGAGGCGCGGAGCGCCGATTCGGGGGAGGACCGGCCCGCCCGCGCAGGGCACCCACCCCCCCGGGGTCCAGGGGCGCAGCCCCGGTTTCGGGAAGGGGCGGGGTGGGGGAAACCCCACCCATACTCGGCGGGCCGCCTCATGGTCGCGGACACCCCGCACTCCGTACGTTCAATGCATCGACCACGCAGGAACGACGGAAGGCCACACGCCATGGGGCTGCGCAAGAAGAAGCAGCGGCAGCGAAACGAGTCCACCAAGGACCAGCCCGCGGCCACGGACCGCACGGCGTCCGACTGGGCCGTGGAGCTGCGCGCGGTGCGCCGCCAGTACGGCCGAGGCTCCGCCGCCGTACACGCGCTGCGGGGCATAGACCTGGCCCTGCCGCGGGGCAGCTTCACCGCGGTGATGGGCCCGTCGGGCTCGGGCAAGTCCACGTTCCTGCAGTGCGCGGCGGGCCTGGACCGCCCGACGGACGGCAGCGTCCGCCTCGGCGGCACGGAGATCACGGGGATGAGCGAGAACAAGCTGACGGCCCTGCGCCGCACCCGCCTGGGCTTCGTGTTCCAGGCGTTCAACCTGCTCCCGTCGCTCACGGTCGAGCAGAACGTCCTGCTGCCGATGCGCCTCGCGGGCCACCGCCCGGACCGCCGCAGGGCGGCCGAGGTGCTGTCCCGGGTGGGCCTGGGCGACAAGGCAGGGCGCCGCCCGGGCCAGCTCTCCGGCGGCCAGCAGCAGCGCGTGGCCATCGCCCGCGCCCTGGTGACCTCCCCGGACGTGATCTTCGCGGACGAGCCGACCGGCGCCCTGGACACGACGACGGCGGGCGAGATCCTGAACCTGCTGCGCTCGGCCGTGGACGGCATGGGCGCCACGGTGGTCATGGTCACGCACGACCCGGCCGCGGCGGCGCACGCCGACCGCACCCTGTTCCTCGCGGACGGCGCCATCGTCGACCACCTGGAGAGCGCGTCGGCGGCGCGGATCGCGGACCGGATGACGACGCTGACGAGGGCCGCGGCCCCCGCGTACGCGGGAGTGGCGGCGTGAGCTTCGTACCCAACGGGCTCGCCCGCGCGGCCGTCCGTTTCAAGCCCGCCGCGTTCGTGGGGACGTTCGTCGCCCTCGCGATGGCCGCCTTCATCGTGTCCGCGTGCGGCATCCTCCTGGAGACCGGCCTGCGCGCCTCCGTACCACCGGTGCGCTACAAGGACGCGCCCGTGGTGGCCGCCGCCGACCAGAAGTCCCACTTCGAGACCGGCAGCGGCGACAGCCGCAGCGACAACGGCGCCCCGGTCACCGACCGCGCCCGCCTCGCCGACTCCCTGGTGGCGAAGGCGGCTTCGGCGCCCGGCGCGCGTACGGCCGTCGCCGACGTCACCTTCCCCGTCAAGCAGGGGAGCAGGGAACTGACCGCGCACGGCTGGGGCGCCACCGCCTTCACCGGCGAGAAGCTGACCGCGGGCCGCGCGCCCGGCGCCGGGGACGTGGTGCTCGCGGGCACCGGGGCCCGCGTCGGCGACCGCGTCACGCTCACCACGGCCGACGGCCCGCGGGACTTCCGGGTCTCCGGCGTCGTCGGCGGGGCCCCGACGGCGTGGTTCGCGGACTCCGAGGCGACCCGGATCTCCGGGCACCCCGGCCGCGTCGACGCCATCGCCGTGCTGCCCAAGGACGGCGTCACGGACGCCACGCTGAAGTCCCAGGTCGCCAAGGCCCTCGGCGACAAGGCCGAGGTGCACACCGGTGACGGCCGCGGCGGTGCCGAGGACCCGGGCCTCACCGAGGCCGAGGAGCTCCTCACCGGCCTGGGCGGCTCCTTCGGCGGCATCGCCGCGATGGTCGCCGTGTTCACCGCGGCCGGGACCGTCGCGCTCTCCGTGGGCCAGCGGGCCCGCGAGTTCGCGCTGCTGCGCGCCATCGGGACGACCCCGCGCCAGATCCGTCGCACCGTCGCCACGGAGACGCTCCTGGTGGCCCCGCTCGCGGGCGCCCTCGGCTGTCTGCCGGGCATCGCCCTGGCGAACTGGTGGTTCGGGCAGCTCAAGGACAAGGGCGCGGTCCCCGAGGCCGTCGACCTGTCCGTGTCGTACATCCCGATGGTCGCCGCCGTCGGCACGGCCATCGTCACCGCCCTGTTCGCCGGGATGATGGCCGCGCGCCGCCCGGCCCGCATCAAGCCGGGCGAGGCCCTGCGCGAGGCCTCCGTGGAGCGGCTGCGGCCCGGCTGGATCCGTACGCCCCTCGGGGCCGCGGCGGCCGTCGGCGGTGTGGTCCTCGCGGGCGTCGCCGCCAACACCAGCGGCGACGACGCGGCGAACGCGGCGCTCGGCGTCGTCATGCTCTTCATGCTCGCGGTGGCGCTCCTCGGGCCGCTGGTGGCGCGGGCCTGCGCGGGCCTGTTCGGCCTGCCGCTGCGCGGCGCGAGCGCCTCCGCCGCGCTCGCCGCGGCCAACTCCCGCAGCAACGCCCGCAGGATGGCGTCCGCGATCACGCCCATCGTGCTCGCGATGGCGTTCGCCTCCACGCTCGTCTTCATGCACACCTCCGAGGAGAAGGTGGCGGAGAACCAGCAGCGCGACGGCATCACCGCGGACCACATCGTGGCGTCGACGACGGGCTTCGACGCGGCGACCGTACGCAAGGCCACCGGACCCGGCGGCGGCTCCGCCGTCGGCCTCCTGAAGACCTCCGTGCTGCTGCCCATGGGCTCGGGCGGCGACCGCTATCTGCAGTCGGCCAGCACGCAGGCCGTCACCGGCACGGCCGCGAACCTCGCCAAGGTGCAGGACCTCGACGTCGAGTCCGGCCGGATCGACCTCGGCAGGGGGAAGGTCGCCCTGGACGCGAACCTCGCCCACAACGCGGACCTGAAGGTCGGTGACCGCGTCGAACTGCGGCTGCCCGACGGCACGAAGACCCGGCCCGAGGTCGTCGCGACGTACGAGCGCGGGCTCGGCCTGTCCCAAGTGACCCTGGGCGGCGCCGAGATGAAGCGGCACGTCACGTCGGCGTTCGACACGGAGATCTGGACGAAGGGCTCCTCCGCCGCGGCGCTGAAGCACCTGACGTCCCAGGGCACGGTCCTCGACCGCGACGACTACACCACCGCCCAGTCCAAGGACCGCGCGGTGCAGGCCTGGGCGAACACCACCATGGCGGCCGTCCTCGGCGGCTTCGCGGCCGTAGCCGCCGCCAACACCCTGGTCATGACGGTCCTCGACCGGCGGCGCGAGCTGGGCACGCTGCGGCTCATCGGCTCCACCCGGCGCCAGGTCCTGCGGATGGTCCGCTGGGAGGCGCTGCTCGTGACCTGCGCGGGCGTCGTCATCGGCACCGCCATCGCGCTGGCCACGCTGGTCCCGATGATGAAGGGCCTCACCGGCGAGGGCCCCTACATCCCGCCGCTCCTCTACGCGGCCTTCGCCGGGTCGGCCGTGGTGCTCGGCCTGGTCGCCACGGCGGTGCCCGCGCGGGCGGCGCTAGGGTCCTCGACATGACGCTGATGACGTTGGCCGAGGTGGAGGCGGTGGCCCTGCGGGCGCACGCCGGGCAGACGGACAAGGCGGGGCGGCCCTACGCCGAGCACCTGGCGGCGGTCGCCGCGGGGACGCGGGCGCGGGGCGGCTCGCGGGAGCAGATCGCGGCGGCGTGGCTGCACGACGCGATCGAGGACGACGCACTGACGCCGGACTGGCTGGACGCGGCGGCCCTCGCCCCGGCCACGAAGGCCATCGTGCTGGCCCTCACGAAGCGGCCCGGCGAGGCCCCGGAGGCGTACGCCGCCCGGATCCGCGCGACTCCCGGCGCGGCCCTGGTCAAGGAGGCCGACCTGGCCCACAACGCGGATCCGGGCCGTCTCGCCGTACTGGACGAGACGACCCGGGACCGCCTGACGGCGAAGTACGCGCACATGCGGGCGCTGCTGTCGGGGCGCTGAGGAGCGAGGGAGCCCGCGGGCCCGGCGGTGAGAACCTCACCGCCGGGCCCGCGGGCGTCAGCGTGCGGAACCCCGCTCGCGGGCCAGCGCGGCGGCGTCGCGCCGGAAGGCCCACTCCATCCTGGGCTCCATGGCGAAGCGGAACATCCGCTGCACCGGCGGCGTGCACAGGAGCGTCACCACGGCGCCCGCGATCACCGTCACGACCACCTCACCGGCGGGCTCGTGCAGCCACGGGTTGGCGTCGAACCAGCCCCAGAAGCGGGACCCCTTGGCGAGGAAGCCGTGCAGCAGATAGCCGTACAGCGTCCCGGCGCCGAGCACCGTGAACCACATCTTCCGGCGCGGCACCCAGGCGAAGAAGCACGCCGTGAGCAGCACCGAGCAGCCGAACAGGGCCAGCGTCATGACCACGCCGACCCACCACGGGACGCCGAGTTCCTGGGCGCTGTCGCGCCGGTAGAACCACACGGACGTCATCCTCGGGGCGGCCCAGTAGGCGAGCGCCACCGCGCACGCGAACACCGGCACCGACAGGAGGCGCACCTCGCGGCGGCGCACCAGCTGGAAGTGCTCGGGCTTGATGAACAGGCCGAGCACGAAGAACGGCATGAACTGCAGGACCCGCTGGAGGTCCAGGTCGTCGCCGATGTCGGGCGAGACCACGGCGAGCACGGCGATGGCCAGGGCCAGCGGCACCGGCCAGCGCACGATCTTCCACAGCGGGGTGGTCAGCCGCCACACGAACAGGGCGATCAGGAACCAGGTCAGGTACCAGGGGTCGAGCAGGCTGATCGGCTGCGTCGGATCGTCGTCGGCCCACCGCTTGAAGAAGGTGTACGCCACCTCGAAGATCACGTACGGCACGGCGACCCCGGTCACGAGCCGCTTGAGCCGGTCCGGGCGCATGTCGAAGCTGCGCGAGAAGTAGCCGGAGATCAGGATGAACGCCGGCATGTGGAAGGTGTAGACGGTCATGTACAGCGCTTCGGCGGTGCGGCTGTGATCCGTCAGGGGTTCCCACGCGTGAGCCATCGCGACCAGCACGATCGCCAGGTACTTGGCGTTGTCGAAGAACGCGTCGCGCTGCTTGGCGGGCTTCCCGGCCGTGTCGGCGGGGCGGGCGGTGGCGGGAACCGCGCGTGTGGGGGAGTGGGGGGTTCGGTACGTGGGGGGAACGGGTGGGGCGGAGTGGCGGCCGGCCTGGCGGGGGGTGGCCGTGGCCGCGGCGGACTGGGGGACGCGGGGGCCCGGCATTCCGGGGACCGGCTCCTGCCCAGCGGACTGCAGGGGAGGCAGCGGCGCCCGGTGCCGCCCGTGCGGCTGAGCGGAGTTCGTCACAGGCCCTCCCACCAGGAGCTCGGTGAGACGATCCGGGACCGCACTGCGCCTGCGGGGGTCATGGCAGCGTGGAACATCTGAGGCACCCTAGCGTCGCCCCGGTGTTCCCGTAAAACCCTCAACTCATTCATCCCGTTCATCACTCCGCGTTCCTGCCGTGTTCCCGTCGCGTCTTCTGCCTCGTTTCCGGCGCCACGCCCGCCGGTTGTTCATCGACACCGTTCATCACATCCATCGGAACGCCATCAGGGCGTCATCGGATTTTCCCTATGAGTGGCGCGGGTACCCGCGTTGCGCGATGGCTAACTGTCCGATAGGTCAGCATTCACACCGCTTAAATCGCGCATAACGCCCGCGGGCGACTCTGGTGAAATGTCCGGTTGATCGGTGCGTGGCGGGTTATGGCGCCTCGCTCAATGTGCTCTCGGCAACAATTCGAATTCCTGTGAACTGCTTGTGCGTACGCGGCCGGGCGCGCGGCGCCGGAAGACGCCGCGCCGACGTCCCCGCGGTGACCGGCCATGGAAACGATCAAGTCGAAATTCGCCGTCCGGTGGACGCGTCGAATTCCCGTACGCATGGCCCTGGTTGGCGCGCGCCGCGCGCGCCCGGGGCCCTTCCGGCCCCCGCGGAACAACCGCACCACTGGTCAAGGCTTGGCCGACGATGTGTCACCGGCCGCATAGCGAGGTCCTGTTGGTGGCACGATGGTTCTGGCGGGGGAGTGCGGGTCGTACCCCCCGGGCGGGAGAGCGACCGACCTAGGGTGTGATCTGTGTGGCCATTTCGCTGTCAGTTGTACTGCTGTTGGCGATCGTCCTTGTCATGATGGTGCGTCAGGGAAACATCAAGGTTTGGCCCGCCATCGTCGCGGCCCTCTTCGGCTTCGTGCTCGCCTCGACGGGAATGGCCGACGACATCCAAGAACTCCTCGACTCGCTGGCCGAGACCATCGGGGACATACAGTTCTGACGGTGCGCGGCGGCGGACGGGGGGTCCTGGTCGGATGGCGCTACGGGAAACCGATCCACCGCGGATCGGCGGCTATCCGGTCGAGGACCGGCTCGGCTCGGGCGGAATGGGCGTGGTCTACCTCGCCCGCTCCGACTCCGGACGCCGCCTCGCGATCAAGGTCGTGCACGGGCAGTACGCCGACGACCCGGAGTTCCGCGCCCGCTTCCGCCGCGAGGTGGCGGCCGCCCGCCAGGTCAGCGGCGCGTTCACGGCGCCCGTCGTGGACGCCGACGCCGACGCCGCGAGCCCCTGGATGGCCACGCTCTACATCCCCGGCGAGAACCTGGGCACCCACGTCCGCCGCGCGGGCCCGCTGCCCCCGGACCGCCTCCTGGAACTCGCCGCCGGGCTCACCGAGGCCCTCCGCGACATCCACCGCGTAGGCGTCGTCCACCGCGACCTCAAACCGGCCAACGTGATGCTGGCCGACGACGGCCCCCGCGTCATCGACTTCGGCGTCTCCCGCGCCGCCGAGGCCCTGGCCGCCGACGCCCTCACCCAGACCGGCCGCGTCATGGGCACCCCGCCCTACATGTCCCCCGAACAACTCACGTCCCCCCGCGACGTGGGCCCCGCCTCGGACATCTTCTCCCTCGGCTCGGTCCTCACGTACGCGGCGACGGGCCGGGGCCCCTTCGACTCCGCGTCCCCCTACGAGACCGCGACCGGCGTCGTCGAATCCGTCCCCGAACTCGACCGCGTCCCCGCCGAGTTGCGCCCGTTCGTCACCCAGTGCCTGACCAAGCACCCCAAGGAACGGCCGACGCCGGACGAACTGTTGGCGTTGTTGCGGGGGGAGCCGCTGCCGTCGGCGTCCTCCCCGGCCGAGGCGGAGCCCGTACCCGCGCGTCGGCGTCGTCGCGGACGCGCGCTCGCCGTCGCCGCGGCGGGGACGCTGCTCGCGGGCCTCGCGGCTGGGCTCGCGCTGTGGCCGACGGGGTCTGACTCCGAGGCCGCGGACCTGCCTCGCGGCTGGCGGGCGTGGGAATCCAAGGACCTCGACGGCATAGGGGACGGGGGCAGCCTGTTCGCGAACTGTGCCGTCGCCCGCGGTGGCCTCCTGTGTGCGGGCGACGACGTGAAGGCGGCACGATTCTCGCTGAGCACGGGCGAGTTCGCGTGGAGCAAGCCCGTCGACACGTCACCCGGCCTCTTGGGGAAGTCGGAAGGCCATGTCATCGGCGCCGCCGGTGACCGGATCTTCGTCTACGACAACGATCAGACGGAGCGGGGCGACAGAGGCATCGACGACTACTCCGTCCAGGCCCTGGACGCCCGCACGGGCCGCGAGCTGTGGAGCAGGTCCGTACGACGGGGCGAGGAGGCCGAGGCCCCCGCCCCCGACGCTGACAGCGGCGGCGCGGCGCTGACCGACGCCGGAGTACTCGCCGCCCGCGGGGTCAAGGGTGAGACGTACGCCCTGCTGCCCGCCGCCGACGGTGTTCCCCGCTGGGAGAGACGGCTTCCGTCCAGGGACTGCCGGATACGCGCCGCCGACGGGCACGGTTACCTGCTCTGCCCCGCCCGGGGCGAGCGGATCCGCGTCATCCGCGTCGACCTCGGCTCGGGGAAACCGGACTGGGCGGTCACCATCCGGGCGAGCATGGATCTCCTGGGGCATGCGGACGGCCGCCTCCTGTTCGGCGACGTGACCCTGGAGGACCAGTCCCACCACCGGATCGTCGCGCTGGAGCTGTCCACTCGCCGTGCGAAGGCCATCGCCATGGATCACCCGCCGCTCGGCGACATGGCCGTCACGCTGAGCCGGGGCACCCTCTACTTCACGTACAACAACGGCAGCGTCCGCGCCATCGACGCCCGCTCCGGCCGTCTCTCCTGGAGCGTCTACTCCACTGTGGAGTCGCCGGGGCCGCCGCTCGCCTCCGAGTCCCACGTCTTCCTCGCCTCCCCGAGCGGCCGGGTCGCGGCGCTCGACCGGGAGACGGGTGAGGTCGACTGGACCCACCCGGCGCCCGAGAGTGCGGGCGACGGTCCCTCCGTGGTCTCCGAACGAGGAGCCCCGCTCACTCTGGTCGGCGACGCCCTCTACGTCCCCTATGGCGTCCGCTCCGTCTACAGCGTCGACGTACGGAACCCCTGATCCCAAGCCCTCCGGCGCACGAAAAAGCCCCCGGCCCGGGCACAGGGAAGAACCTGCACACCGGGCCGGAGGCCACAGAGCGGGCGACGGGAATCGAACCCGCGTAGCTAGTTTGGAAGACTAGGGCTCTACCATTGAGCTACGCCCGCACAGCTCGCGCAGCGACCCCTCGCAGGTCAGCGTGCGCGGCACGGACAGCATCGTAGCGGGTCCTGGCGGTGCGCCGCACACCCCCATTCACTCCCGTTCGAGCGGGCGCCGCACTGCCTGCGGGCATGTACCCTACGTGTCGCACCGACGGGGTGTGGCGCAGCTTGGTAGCGCGTCCGCTTTGGGAGCGGAAGGCCGTGGGTTCAAATCCCGCCACCCCGACCAGCTGGTTCCCCCGCATCCGGTGGCCTGTTTCCCGGCGGGGACCTGACTCCGCACGGCCCCGGCGGTCCGTTGTCCAAGATCGCATTGTGGGTCGGCTCCCGCGTGCCGTTACTATGCAAGCTGCGTGCCCGTGTGTCTCTCAACCGGGCAGAATCCAAGAAGTCAGCCCACAAGGAGACCGAACCGTGAAGAGCGCCGTGGAGACCCTGAACCCGACCCGGGTTCGGCTCACTGTCGAGGTGCCCTTCGAGGAGCTCAAGGACAGCCTCGACGCGGCGTACAAGAAGATCAACCAGCAGGTCACGGTGAAGGGCTTCCGCAAGGGCAAGATCCCGGCCCGCGTCATCGACCAGCGGTTCGGCCGCGGTGCGGTGCTGGAGGAGGCCGTCAACGACGCCCTCCCGAAGTTCTACACCGAGGCGGTCAACGAGGCGGAGCTCAACGTCCTGGGCCAGCCCGAGGTGGACATCACCGAGCTGAAGGACAACGAGACCCTCAACTTCACCGCTGAGGTCGACGTCCGTCCGACCATCGAGATCCCGGACTACTCCGGCATCGAGGTCGAGGTCGACGCCGTCGAGATCGCCGACGAGGACGTCGACAAGGCCGTCGAGGAGCTGCGCGAGCGCTTCGCCTCCACGTCCCCGGTCGAGCGTGCCGCCGAGGACGGCGACGTCGTGACGATCGACCTGGAGGCCAAGGTCGAGGGCGAGGTCCTGGAGGACGGCGTCGCGTCCGGCGTCTCCTACACGATCGGCTCCGGCGAGCTCCTCGAGGGCATCGACGACGCCGTGAAGGGCCTGGAGGCCGGTGGCGAAGCCACCTTCACCTCCGAGCTCAAGGGCGGCTCCGCGGCCGGCAAGGAGTCCGAGGTCACCGTCAAGGTCACCCAGGTCGCCAAGCGTGAACTGCCGGAGCTGGACGACGACTTCGCGCAGCTGGCGTCGGAGTTCGACACCCTCGACGAGCTGAAGGCCGACAGCCGCAAGCGCCTGGAGACGGCCCGTCAGTTCGACCAGGCCACCCAGGCCCAGGAGCGCGTCCTGGAGAAGCTCCTCGAGCTGGTCGAGGTGCCCGTCCCCGAGAAGCTGCTCGAGGACGAGATCCGCACCCGCAAGCACAACCTGGAGCACCACCAGCTCGGTCAGATGGGCCTCGACCTCGCGAAGTACCTGGAGATCCAGGGCAAGACCGAGGAAGAGTTCGACGCCGAGACCCGTGAGCAGGCGGTCAAGGGCATCAAGACGCAGTTCGTCCTCGACGAGCTCGTCAACAAGGAGAAGCTGAACGTGAACCAGGAGGAGCTCACCGAGCACCTCATGCGTCGCGCGCAGTCCTCCGGCATGAGCCCCGACCAGTTCGCCCAGGCCGTCGTCGAGGGTGGCCAGGTGCCGATGCTCGTCGGCGAGGTCGCCCGCGGCAAGGCCCTCGCGGTCGTCGTCGAGGCCGCGACGGTCAAGGACACCAACGGCGAGGTCGTCGACCTCGACGACGAGGACGAGGAGGCCCCCGCCGCCGAGTCCGCCGAGGCCCCGGCCGAGGCCGCCGCCGAGTCCACCGAGTCCACCGAGGACGAGGCCAAGGCCTGATCCTCGGAGGTCGAGCCTGACTCCTCCGCTGTACTTCCTGTACGCCGGAAGGCCCCCGCACCGCGTCACCACGCGCTGCGGGGGCCTTCGGCGTACCCGGGCTGCATCCCCCCGTCCCGCCGCTGCGCGGCGGAACGCCCCACCCACCCACAGCGTTGCCTCCCTGCGGGCTGCGGGAGCCTTGGGGTGGGGGCTTGTTTGTGTCGTCGTGGGTGAGGCTTCGGGAAGGGACGGGGATACCCGTGAGGGTGCCCCGGGGACGGCAGAAACGGGCGGGCGGGTGGGGGAACCGCCGCGGAGCGGCGGGGACGGTTGCCGCCCCCGGCCAGGGCCGCCAAGGCCCTCCGCCCCCGGACGAGGGCCGATCACCGCGTCCACCCAAGGCGCCCCCGCCAGACCTTGCGCTGCCAGCGAACAGTTCAGGAACCGGGATGGCGTTGTCCCACCTGCGCGTTAGGGTCCATGAATACGGGGGCAGTGGAGTCCTTGCCCCCGGGACGAAGATGCGAGACGGCCGGAGCCGTCAGAGACGAGCAGGTGGATACGTGACGAATCTGATGCCTTACGCAGCCGGTGAGCCGTCCATCGGTGGTGGCCTCGGCGACCATGTGTACAACCGACTGCTCGGCGAGCGCATCGTCTTCCTCGGCCAGCAGGTCGACGACGACATCGCGAACAAGATCACGGCGCAGATGCTCCTCCTCGCGGCCGACCCGTCGAAGGACATCTACCTCTACATCAACAGCCCCGGCGGCTCGGTGACCGCCGGCATGGCGATCTACGACACCATGCAGTACATCCCGAACGACGTGGTGACCATCGGCATGGGCATGGCCGCCTCCATGGGCCAGTTCCTGCTCACCGGCGGCACCGCCGGCAAGCGCTTCGCCCTGCCGCACACGGACATCCTGATGCACCAGGGCTCCGCCGGCATCGGCGGCACCGCCTCGGACGTCAAGATCCAGGCCGAGTACCTGCTGCGCACCAAGCAGCGCATGGCCGAGATCACCGCCCGCCACTCCGGCCAGACGGTCGAGGCGATCATCCGCGACGGTGACCGCGACCGCTGGTTCACCACCGAGGAGGCCAAGGAGTACGGCCTCATCGACGAGATCATCAGCGCCGCTTCGGGTGTTCCGGGCGGCGGCGGCACGGGGGCCTGACCAAGGCACCCCCGGGCCCCCGGCACCGGCCCCGCGCAGCGGCGGCCGCCGGGAGCGGCCCCAGCCGACCAAGCCACGCTCACACCAGGACGGAACGCCTCAGATGAACACCTTCCCCGTCAGCGGTCAGCCCTCGGGCCTGCACACCGGCCCGCAGGTGGACAACCGCTATGTGATCCCGCGCTTCGTCGAGCGCACCTCGCAGGGCGTGCGCGAGTACGACCCGTACGCGAAGCTCTTCGAGGAGCGCGTGATCTTCCTCGGCGTCCAGATCGACGACGCCTCCGCCAACGACGTCATGGCGCAGCTCCTGTGCCTGGAGTCGATGGACCCCGACCGGGACATCTCGGTCTACATCAACAGCCCGGGCGGCTCCTTCACGGCGCTCACCGCGATCTACGACACGATGCAGTTCGTGAAGCCCGACATCCAGACGGTCTGCATGGGCCAGGCGTCCTCCGCGGCCGCCGTGCTCCTCGCCGCGGGCACCCCGGGCAAGCGCATGGCCCTGCCGAACGCCCGGGTCCTCATCCACCAGCCGTCCGGCGGCACCGGCCGCGAGCAGCTCTCCGACCTGGAGATCGCGGCCAACGAGATCCTCCGGATGCGTACGCAGCTCGAGGAGATGCTGGCCAAGCACTCCACGACGCCGATCGAGAAGATCCGCGACGATATCGAGCGCGACAAGATCCTCACCGCCGAGGACGCGCTGGCGTACGGCCTGATCGACCAGATCATCTCCACCCGGAAGATGAACAACGACTCGGTTCTCTAAAGTCTCGTCCGAGCCCCGGGCGAGCCGCCAGCCGGCCTCGCCCGGGGCGTCGCAGCACCATCCGCCCACCCCTCGCCGCGGCCCATGCGGAAGCGAACCGCGCCAAGGGGGGCCCGAACGGGGGGCCAGGCAAGGTACCGTCGGATACAAGGCACCAGGAGCCGCTGCACCAACGGCGTCTCCCAGGCGAAGGGGAAGCACACCGTGGCACGCATCGGTGACGGCGGCGATCTGCTCAAGTGCTCGTTCTGCGGAAAGAGTCAGAAGCAGGTCAAGAAGCTCATCGCAGGCCCCGGCGTGTACATCTGCGATGAGTGCATCGATCTCTGTAACGAGATCATCGAGGAAGAACTCGCCGAGACGAGCGAGGTCCGCTGGGAGGAACTGCCCAAGCCCCGCGAGATCTACGAGTTCCTCGAGGGGTACGTGGTCGGTCAGGAGCCCGCCAAGAAGGCGCTCTCCGTCGCCGTCTACAACCACTACAAGCGCGTCCAGGCCGGGGAGAACGGCGGCGCACAGGGCCGCGAGGACGCCATCGAGCTGGCGAAGTCCAACATCCTGCTGCTCGGCCCCACCGGCTCCGGCAAGACGCTGCTCGCGCAGACGCTCGCCCGCATGCTGAACGTCCCCTTCGCCATCGCGGACGCGACGGCGCTCACGGAGGCGGGCTATGTCGGCGAGGACGTCGAGAACATTCTCCTGAAGCTCATCCAGGCCGCCGACTACGACGTCAAGAAGGCCGAGACGGGCATCATCTACATCGACGAGATCGACAAGGTCGCCCGGAAGAGCGAAAACCCCTCGATCACGCGCGACGTATCGGGTGAAGGCGTCCAGCAGGCCCTGTTGAAGATCCTGGAGGGCACGACGGCCTCCGTCCCGCCGCAGGGCGGCCGCAAGCACCCGCACCAGGAGTTCATCCAGATCGACACGACGAACGTGCTGTTCATCGTGGGCGGTGCGTTCGCGGGCCTGGAGAAGATCATCGAGTCGCGGGCGGGTGCCAAGGGCATCGGCTTCGGCGCGACCATCCGCTCCAAGCGGGAGCTGGAGGAGAAGGACCAGTTCGAGGACATCATGCCGGAGGACCTGGTGAAGTTCGGGATGATCCCCGAGTTCATCGGCCGGCTGCCCGTCATCACCTCGGTCCACAACCTCGACCGCGAGGCCCTGCTCCAGATCCTGGTCGAGCCGCGCAACGCCCTCGTGAAGCAGTACCAGCGCCTGTTCGAACTCGACGGCGTGGAGCTGGACTTCGAGCGCGAGGCCCTGGAGGCCATCGCCGACCAGGCGATCCTGCGCCAGACCGGCGCGCGCGGCCTGCGCGCCATCATGGAGGAGGTCCTCCAGTCGGTGATGTACGAGGTGCCGTCCCGCAAGGACGTCGCCCGCGTCGTCATCACGGCGGATGTCGTCCACTCGAACGTGAACCCGACGCTGGTGCCGCGCGAGGTGCGGGGTCCCGGGGCGGGCGAGCAGAAGTCCGCGTAGCGGGCACGGACAACACACGAGGGCGCCCGGCGAGTTGACCTCGCCGGGCGCCCTCGCGTCGTACCGCCTGCTGCTCCTTCTCGACTACTTTCTCGACGTGTACGTCTACTTCTCGACGCGTACGTCGCGCAGCAGCTGTGCGGTGACGTCCGCGGTGTCGTCCAGCGGAAGGTCCTTGCCGCCGACCTTGGCCCGGGAGTCGGACCGGACGACGTACCCGGCCGTGCTGGTGGTGCTCCAGATGCACATCGGCATGTGCAGGCGGTCCCCGTCCGAGGTGAACCGGGTCTCCTGGCACTTCATCACGCTCTTGCCGCCGAAGCCGTCGGGTGTGAACTCCCTTGGCTCGCCGACGAGTTCGATCGCCGCCATGGCGGGCCCGTCGATGTTCTTCCGCCAGCGGGCGAACATGGCGTCGACGACGCGCCCGGGGTCGCCGATCTCGCCGTACGCGCCGAAGAAGTCGAGTCCCTTGCGCGCGCCCCCGGAGGCGTCCGAGTAGTACGCCGAGACGGCCTCGGGGCGCTCGACACCGTGCCGTTCCATGGCCTTGAGGTCGCGACCGGTGACGCTGCCGGAGCCGGTGTCGGCCTTCTCGTAGGTGCCGAGGACGCTCTTGGGCGTCGTCAGCGTGTACGCCGTGTCGTCGTCGCTGCCGCTGTCGTCGCCGCCCGCGTACAGGACGTACCCACCGGCGGCGAGCGCGGCCACGAGGGCCACGGCGCCGAGGGCGACGGCCGGTCCGGACCGGGATCGGGACTGTCTTGGACTCATGGTTCGGGTTCCCCTCCCAGAGAACGGACGGATGGACGCGTCAGAACGGACGGACGCGTCAGCGCTCGACGCGGACTTCCTCGCGGAGCTTCTTCGTCGTGGCGGCGGCGTCGTCGAGGGACACGGCCTTGCCCGCCTTGGTGGCGCGGGCGTCCATGGGCATGACGAGGGCGGCCGTGCCGCGGTCGGCCCAGGCGCACAGGGCGACGCGGGCCGTCTTGACGCCCGCGGTGGCCGTGCGGCCCTCGGTCCGCGTCTCCTGGCACTTCACGACCACACCGTCCGCGCCGAACTCCTGCGGCTCGCCGACCATCGTGCTCTTCTCACCGCCCTTGCCCGGCTTCCTCGCCTTGGCCGCGAGGTCCGCGAACAGCGCGTCGACGGTCTTCTCCGGGTCGTCGATCGTCCCGTACACGCCGGTGTACTGGATCAACCCGGCGCTCAATGCCTCGGCCTTCCTGCCGGAGCCGTACACCGCCTGAACCGTCTTCCCGCCCCGCACCCCAAAGCGCGCGGGCTCTTCGAGCGGAGCCGAGGTAATGCCCTTCACCTGCGCATACCCATCCAGCACGGCCTTCGGCGCGATCAACTTGTACGACCCACCCCCCACGACGGCAGCCGAACCCCCACCCGAGCCGTCCCCGTCGCCCCCACCGAAGCCGACATACGCACCGACCCCGAGCAGAGCGACGACGCCGATCCCGGCGACGGCGGCCACGGTCTTCCCGCTGCTCACTTCTGGTCCTCCCCCTGAGGCACGCGAAGGGCCCGGCCGGAGCGACCGGGCCCTCGCTGGTGTCCGAACGTACGGGTCAGAGCTTGACGCGCGCGTCCTTGCGGAGCTTCGCGGTCTTCTCCGCGGCGTCGCCCAGGTCGGCGCTCTTGCCCGCCATGGCGCTGGCCACGTCGACGTTCACGGTGAAGCCGATCGTGCTGTGGTCGCCCCAGATGCAGACGGCCGCCGATGTCTCCTTGGGCGCCGAGGAGTTGGCCGACCCGCTGGTGTCGACCTTCATCTCCTGGCACTTCATGACCGCACCGTCGAGGTCGGACGGGTTGTACGACTTCGGGTCGCCGACCACCGTCGTCTTCGGCCCCGAGCCCTTGCCCTGCTCCTTCTTGGCGTTGGCGAACATCTTGTCCACGACGCTCTCCGGGTCGTCGATCTCGCCGTACACGCCGCCGAAGTTCAGGGCCTTGACCGACAGCGGGTTGTCCTTGTTCCCGGACTGGTAGTCCGCACCGACGTCCTTGGCGTTCTTCACGCCGGCCTTCTCGGCCTTCTCGGTGTTGATGCCGCCGAACGCGCCGCCGGATTCGCCGTCCTTCTTGAACTCGCCGTCGATGACGGTCTCGGGCGTCGTCAGCTTGTGCGGGCCGTCGTCCTTGACCTTCGCGGAGCTGCTGTCGTCACCGCCGAGCACGAAGTACGCGCCCACGCCGATCGCGGCGACCACCGCGACCGCGCCGATGATCAAGCCCGTCTTCTTGCCGCCGCCTCCGCCCTGCGGGGGCGGCGGGACCTGGCCGTAGGGGGCCTGCGGCTGCTGGCCGTACGGGCCGGGCTGCTGCGGCTGGCCGTAGGGCGGCTGCTGGGGTGGGACGCCCTGCGGGGCCTGCTGGGGGTAGCCGTAGCCGGGCTGCTGGGGCTGCTGCTGCGGGTAGCCGTAGCCGGGGCCCTGGGGGCCGGGCTGCTGGCCGTAGGGGCCTGGCTGCTGCGGCTGGCCGCCGCCGTAGGGATCGGGCTGTCCGCCGTACGGGCCCGGCTGGTTGTGGCTCATGCGTGGGTTCCCCCTTCGTGATGCGGTGCTGCGCGCACCATCGTGACGGAAGCGGGCCCCGGCCGCGACGGCCGGGGCCCTTGCCGGTGCGCGACGCGCACCTCGGCGTCAGAGCTTGACGCGGACTTCCTTGCGGAACTTGGCCGCGGTCGTCGCGCCTTCCTCAAGGTCAGGGCTCTTGCCCCCGAGGGCGCTCGCCACGTCGTTCGTGATCACGACACCGATCGTGCTGTTGTCGCCCCAAATGCACACCGGCATCTTCATTTCCTTCGGGCCCTGGGACCCGGCCGACGACGAGCTGGAGCCGGAGCCGAGCTCCATCTTCATCTCCTGGCACTTCATGATCGCGCCATCGAGCTCCGAGGGGTTGTACGACTTCGGCTCGCCGACCGGAGTGAGCTTCCGGTCGCTGGAACTGGAGCCGGAGCCGGCGGGGGAGTCCTCTTCCTCGGAGAAGCCGTTCTCCGCCCGCGTGAACATGTAGTCGACGACCTTCTCCGGGTCCTCGATCTCGCCGTAGATGCCGTTGAACTGGATCAGCTTCTGCGAGAGCGGGTTGTCCTTGGAGCCCGACTCGTACTGGCCGGAGACGTCCTTGGCGTTCTTCACGCCGTTCTTCTCGGCCTTCTCGACGCCCTCAGGACTCATGGAGCCCTCGTTGGAATCCTTCTTGGTGTACTCGCTGAGGACCGTCGTGGGCATCGTCAGCTTGTGCGGGCCGTCGTCCTTGACCGTGCCGGCGTCGCTGTCGCTGCCGCCGAGGACGAAGTAGGCGCCGACGCCGATGGCCGCGACGACCGCGACCGCGCCGATGATCATGCCCGTCTTCTTGCCGCCGCCCTGCGGGGGCGGGGGGACCTGGCCATAGGGCGCCTGCGGGTGCTGCCCGTAGGGGCCGGGCTGCTGCGGCTGGCCGTAGCCGGGCTGGCCGTAGGGCGGCTGCTGCGGCGGTACCCCCTGCGGCGCCTGCTGGGGGTAGCCGTAGCCGGGCTGCGGGGCCTGCGGCTGCTGGCCGTAGGGGCCAGGCTGCTGCGGCTGGCCGCCGTACGGCCCGGGCTGCTGCGGCTGCTGCCCGCCGTACGGGCCCGGCTGGTTGTAGCTCATTACTGGGGTTCCCCTCGAACGCCTGAGCGCGCGCAAATTTTCGCGCGCGCTTATGTGTTCCCGACATCCTGACCGACGCGGGGAGTGCCGTGGGCCCCGGGGCCGCAACCGTTACTGAAGATTCTGGTTTCGGGACCAGTCTGTGACACCCCTAAACTGGGCGCGTGACCGAGAACGCTCAGCAGCAGCCCCCAGCGACCGTCCCCGAACTCCCGACGCAGTACGCGCCGTCCGAGGTAGAGGGGGCGCTGTACGAGCGCTGGGTGGAGCGCGGTTACTTCGACGCGGACGCGAGCAGTGAGAAGCCGCCGTACACCGTCGTCATTCCGCCGCCGAACGTGACCGGCAGCCTGCACCTGGGCCACGCCTTCGAGCACACCCTCATCGACGCCCTGACCCGCCGCAAGCGCATGCAGGGGTATGAGGTGCTGTGGCAGCCGGGCATGGACCACGCAGGCATCGCCACGCAGAACGTCGTCGAGCGTGAGCTGGCCAAGGAGGGCAAGTCCCGCCACGACCTCGGCCGCGAGGCCTTCGTCGAGCGCGTGTGGAAGTGGAAGGGCGAGTCCGGCGGCCAGATCTCCGGCCAGATGCGCCGCCTCGGCGACGGCGTCGCCTGGTCCCGCGAGCGCTTCACCATGGACGAGGGCCTCTCCAAGGCCGTCCAGACGATCTTCAAGCGGCTCTACGACGACGAGCTGATCTACCGCGCCGAGCGCATCATCAACTGGTGCCCCCGCTGTCTGACGGCGATTTCCGACATCGAGGTCGAGTACCAGGACGACGACGGCGAGCTCGTCTCGATGAAGTACGGCGAGGGCGACGAGACCATCGTCGTCGCCACCACCCGCGCCGAGACCATGCTCGGTGACACCGCCGTCGCCGTGCACCCCGACGACGAGCGCTACAAGCACCTCGTCGGCAAGCTCATCAAGCTCCCGCTCACCGACCGCTCCATCCCGGTCGTCGCGGACGAGCACGTCGACCCGGAGTTCGGCACCGGCGCCGTCAAGGTGACGCCCGCCCACGACCCGAACGACTTCGAGATCGGCCAGCGCCACAGCCTGCCGAACATCGCGGTCATGGACGAGCACGCCATCATCACCGTCCCCGGCCCCTTCCAGGGCCTGGACCGCCTGGAGGCCCGCTCCGCCATCGTCGGCGCGCTGCGCGCCGAGGGCCGCATCGTCGCCGAGAAGCGGCCGTACTCCCACTCGGTCGGGCACTGCTCCCGCTGCAAGACCACCGTCGAGCCGCGCCTGTCCATGCAGTGGTGGGTCAAGGTCGGCCCGCTCGCCAAGGCCGCCGGTGACGCGGTCCGCGACGGCCAGGTCAAGATCCACCCGCAGGAGATGGAGAAGCGCTACTTCGACTGGGTCGACAACCTCCACGACTGGTGCATCTCGCGGCAGCTGTGGTGGGGCCACCGCATCCCCGTCTGGTACGGCCCGAACGGCGAGATCGTCTGCGTCGGCCCCGACGAGGAGCCGCCCACCGGCGAGGGCTGGACCCAGGACACCGACGTCCTCGACACCTGGTTCTCCTCCGGCCTGTGGCCGTTCTCCACCCTCGGCTGGCCCGAGAAGACCGACAGCCTCGCGAAGTTCTACCCGAACTCCGTCCTGGTCACCGGCTACGACATCCTCTTCTTCTGGGTCGCCCGGATGATGATGTTCGGCCTGTACGCGATGGACGGCACCCCGCCGTTCCACACCATCGCCCTGCACGGCATGGTCCGCGACCAGTTCGGCAAGAAGATGTCGAAGTCCTTCGGGAACGCCGTCAATCCCCTGGACTGGATGGACAAGTACGGCTCCGACGCGCTGCGCTTCACGCTCGCCCGCGGCGCCAACCCCGGCGTGGACGTGCCGATCGGCGAGGACTGGGTGCAGGGCTCCCGGAACTTCGCCAACAAGATCTGGAACGCCACCCGCTTCGCCCTCATGAACGGCGCCACGGTCGAGGGCCCGCTGCCCGACGCCGCCGAGATGTCGGCCACCGACCGCTGGATCCTCTCCCGCCTGAACACGGTGGTCGCCGAGGTCGACGGGCTCTACGAGGACTACCAGTTCGCGAAGCTCTCCGACGCCCTCTTCCACTTCGCCTGGGACGAGGTCTTCGACTGGTACGTGGAGCTGTCCAAGACCACGTTCATGGCGGGCGGCCCGGCGGCCGAGGTCAGCAAGCGCGTCCTCGGCGAGGTCCTCGACGTCACGCTGCGCCTGCTGCACCCGGTCGTGCCGTTCGTGACGGAGACGCTGTGGACGACGCTCACCGGCGGTGAGTCGGTCGTCGTGGCCGCCTGGCCCAAGGACAGCGGCTTCCGGGACGCGGGCGCCGAGAAGGAGATCCTCTCCCTCCAGGACCTCGTCACCGAGGTCCGCCGGTTCCGCGCCGACCAGGGCCTCCAGCCCGGCCAGAAGGTCCCCGCCCGCCTCACCCTGGACGGCACGCCGTTCGCCCCGCACGAGGCCGCGGTCCGCCAGCTCCTGCGCCTCCAGCCCGAGGGCGAGTCCTTCGCGGCGACGGCGACACTGCCGGTCGCGGGCGCGAGTGTCGCCCTCGACCTGTCCGGCACGATCGACGTGGCGGCGGAGCGCAAGCGGCTCGCCAAGGACCTGGCCGCCGCCGAGAAGGAGAAGGCGCAGGCCACGGCCAAGCTCGGCAACGAAGCGTTCCTCGCCAAGGCGCCGGACAACGTCGTGGACAAGATCCGCGGCCGCCTCGCCAAGGCCGAGGAGGACATCGCCCGCCTCCAGACGCAGCTGGACAACCTGCCGGCCGCGTAAGGCAGTTCAGACATACGCGCACGAAGGCGCCCGGAACCGCTCGGTTCCGGGCGCCTTCGTCTTCGTACCGCCGTCGTCGCCGTCGTCCACGTACCCCCGGCCGGTCAGGCCTCCGTCGCCACCGGCCCCGTGCCCACGGACTCCGCGTTGCGCCGCGTCTTCGCCCAGCCGTTGCGGCCCCGCAGCAGGCGCAGGAACCCGCGCGCCGACACGATGAACACGTGGTACGCGTACAGCCACAGGGCGAGCCCCCACAGCAGGCCGGTGAGGCGGGAGCGGTCCGGGGCGAAGTCCCGGCGGTAGAGCGGGCCCCAGGCCACGAACGGCAGCACCGACAGGGCGCACAGGACCAGGATCAGCGGCCAGTTGCCGAGGAACGCGTCCCGCATCGAGCCGCCCGCGACGACCGCGCCGAGCAGCAGCACGCTCAGGATGAGCGTGGCGACATGCGCGAGGGGCTGCATGAAGGTGTACAGCGTCTCCAGGACGCCGCGGCCCGAGTAGTGCCGGGAGCCGACGATGCGGGGCGCGTAGCGCACGCACTGGAGGTTGCCCTGGGCCCAGCGGGTGCGCTGGGTGAGGAAGCGGCGGGCGCGCGGCAGGCCCTCCTGCGAGACGTAGGTGTCGGCGATGTGGGCGACGCGGTAGCCGCCGAGGATCATGTGCAGGCCCAGCTCGTAGTCCTCCAGGAGCGCGTCGCGCTGCCAGGGGCGGCGCTCGGCGGCGGCGATGCGGTCGAGCGCCGTCAGCCGCGTGAACTGGCCGTTGCCGCCGAGCCCCACGGAGCCGGTGCGGCCGCGCAGGAGCTGCATGCCCGCGTTGGACACCGCGAACTCCATGTCCTGCATCCGCACCAGCAGCCGCGCGAAGGCGTTGGCCACCCGCCCGTGCTCCGCCAGCGGACGCCGCTCGGTGACATTGCGCATCCGTACGCTGACCTGCACCCCGCCGGTCTCCGGGTCGCCGAATCCGGTGTCGCCGCTGACCCGCGCGAGCGCGTCGGGCGCGAGGCGGCCGTCGGCGTCGACGACACACACGACGGCCCGGGAGCGGTCGGCGTCCGCGGGCAGGAAGTCGTTCAGGGCCGCGTACGCCGAGTTGAGGGCCGCGCCCTTGCCGATGCGGGCGTCGGGGCGGCGGCGCGAGACCAGGTGGACGTGGCTGTCGCCGTCGGCGAGCGCGGTCACGACGGCCGCGGTGGTGTCGTCGCTGTCGTCGTCGACCACCCACACGTGCGCGGCCGGGAAGTCGGTGCGCAACTGGGTGACGGTCGCGCCGATCACGGTCTCCTCGTCACGGCACGGCACGAAGAAGTGCCAGTCGAAGGCCGCGGGGTCGCCGTCCGGGGTGGGTTTGCGGCGCGTGTAGGCGTGCCGGGCCCCGGCCCAGTACAGGAGGAAGCAGGCGAGGAGGAAGAAGGGCAGGGCGTAGAGCAGGTGGTGGGGGGTGAGCACGGGGTCCTCGGGGGTGTTGTGTGTGGGGGGCGTGGCGGACGCCGAAGAGGCGGGGGAGAGGGGCGCGGCCCCCGGACGAGCGGTCGGTCAGGCGGCGGTGGAGAGGTGGCTCGCCGAGTGGTCGGGCCGCTGCCCAGCGGCCACCGCGCCCAGGAGGGCCACGATCCGCTGGGACGCCAGCCCGTCACCGAAGGGCGAGGGAGTCTCGGCCAGACGGCCGAGACCGGCGTGGCCCTCGGCGAGCCACCGCCGGACGCCCCGGCCGATGCCCCGCCCGGGGGCGACCAGCTCGGCGAAGCCGGAGTCCATCGCCTCGGGCCGCTCCGTGGAGCGGCGCACGACCACGAGCGGGCGGCCGAGCACGGTGGTCTCCTCCTGGACGCCCCCGGAGTCGGAGACGAGCACTGCCGCGTGCCGGGCGAGCGCCAGGAACTCCCCGTACCCGAGCGGCGGCAGCACCGTGAGCGCGGCCAGCAGGTGCCCGAGCCCCGCGGCCTCCAGGCGGGCCTTCGTGCGGGGGTGGACGGCGAAGAGCACCGGCAGGTCGGCGGCGAGCGCCGCCAGCTCGGTGAGGATCGCGCGCAGCGCGGCCGGGTCGTCGGTGTTCTCGGGCCGGTGCACGGTGGCGAGGAGGTAGCGGTCGGCGGTGACGCCGTGCGCGGCGAGCAGCGCGGCGCGCTCGTCCTCGGCGGGCAGGTGCTCCCGTACGGCCTCGACGACCGTGTTGCCCGTGACGGCGACGCGTCCGGCCGGGACGCCCTCGGCGCGCAGCAGCTCCCGGTTGTCCTCCGTGGCCGCGCACAGCACGTCCGCGAGCTGGTCGATCACGACGCGGTTGTGCTCCTCGGGCATCGCCCGGTCGTGGCTGCGCAGGCCCGCCTCCACGTGCACCAGCGGGATGCCCCGGGAGTTCGCCGCGAGCGCCCCCGACAGGGAGGCGTTCGTGTCGCCCTGCACCACCACGGCCAGCGGGGGCTCGGCCGCGAACAGCGCGTCGAGCTGCGTGAGGGCGGTGGAGATCTGTACGGCGCGGGGCTTGCCGCCGACGCCTTCGAGGAGGGTCGGCTCGGGCAGGCCCAGCTCGGTCAGGAAGCGGCCCGAGAGGTCGGCGTCGTAGTGCTGGCCCGTGTGGACCAGGTGGGCGGCGGGGCCGAGGAGGCGGACCAGGTGGGCGAGCTTGACCAGTTCGGGGCGGGTGCCCAGGACGATTGCCACGGAGCGGTGGGGGAGGGGTGGGGTGGGCAGGTGGGTCACCGGGGTGGCGGGGGTCACGGGGGTGGGCTCCTGGCGGGTGCGGGGGCGGCGGACTTCAGGAGCGTGGGGGGTGTGGGTTGCCGGGGTGGGGTGTCTTTGGTTGCTCTCCGGTTGCGAGGCTTTTCCCGAGGCTGGTTCGGGGCGAAGGCCCTGGCCTGTTGGTCCCGGTGGGGTGGGACTTTGGGCCCTGCCGGGGGCTCCCCGAGCCCGCCCCTTCCCGAACCCGGGGGCTGCGCCCCCGGGCCCCCGCTGATCGGCGCTCCGCGCCTCGTCCTCAAACGCCGGACGGGCTGAGAAGAAGACGGGCTCGGCGGACCCAGGCGATCGGCCCGGTCGGCTCAGGGTTCCTCGCCGCGGTAGCGGTAGCCCAGGCCCCGTACCGACTCCAAGGGGTCCTCGTTGTCGCCGACGGCGAGCTTTCTGCGGAGGCGGAGCACCGCGAACTTCACGCGTTCGCGGCCCGTCGCGTCGGGGTCGTCCCAGACGAGGTCGAGGAGCTGTTCGGTGGTGACCACGCGGCCGCGGTTGCGGACGAGGACTTCGAGGAGGCGGTACTCGATGGCGCTCAGTCGGGTCTCGTGGCCCTGCCAGACGGCCGAGCGGCGTTCGGGGACCAGGCGGAGGCCCGCCTCGACGTAGTCGCCGCGCCACTGCTCGGGGTTGCTGCGGCGAAGGAGCGCCTCGACGCGGGCGAGGAGCTCCAGGTGGTCGAAGGGCTTGCAGAGGTAGTCGTCGGCGCCGGAGCGCAGGCCACGGACCCGTTCGGCGGGGCTGGTGCGGCCGGACAGGATGAGGACGGGCAGGTCGGTGAGGTCGCGGGTGCGGTCGAGGACCTCCCAGCCGTCGAGGCTCGGCAGGACCAGGTCGAGGACCATCAGGGCGGGCCGTCGGGCGAACAGGAGCCGCAGCGCCGACTGGCCGTCGTCGGCGGTCACGACCTCGTACCCGGCGCGGGTGAACAGGACCCGCAGCGCGAGCCCGAGGTCGGGGTCGTCCTCCACGAGCAGCAGACAGGTCATGCCGGGCCGCTCCCGGGCGGCCCGGCGGCGGGCAGCCGCACCTCGACGGCGGTGCCGTGGCCCTCGGCGCTGTGCAGGGTGACGGTGCCCGCGTGCATCCTGACGGCGTCGCGCACGACGCTGAGGCCGAGGCCGGTGCCGGGGTAGGGGCCGCGGCGGGCGTTGGGGGCGCGCACGAACTCGGTGAAGACCTCCTCGTGGAACTCCTTGGGGATGCCGATGCCGTCGTCGCGCACGGTGAACTCCCAGCCGGGGGAGTCGGGGCCGCCGTCGTCGTAGGGGTGCGCGGTGACGGTGACGCCGCCGCCCGCGGGGGTGAACTTCACGGCGTTGTCGAGCAGCGCGGCCAGCGCCCGCTCCAGCTGGTCCGCGTCGGCGACGAGCGGGGGGCGGGCCGCGGGCAGGTCGAGGCCGACGAAGACGCCGCCGCGGGTGGCCAGGGGAGTGGTGTCGGCGACGAGGCGGGCAAGGAGGGGGCCGGGGTCGAGCGGGGCGTAGGCGGGCGGGGCGGCGCCGGCGGCCTGGGCGTACCGGTGCAGGAGGCCGTCGGCCATGTCGTGCATGCGCTGGGCGCCGCGCCGGATGGTGTCGACGTACTCGCGCTGGGCGGCGGTCAGGGCCCCGCCGTCCGGGTCGGCGAGGAGTTCGCAGAAGGTGAGCACGGTGGCCAGCGGCGTGCGCAGCTCGTGGGAGGTGCGGGCGGCGAACTCGGCGCGGTCGCGGGCCAGTTCGCCGAGGGTGTCGATGTGCCGGTGCAGGTCGTCCTCGTACCGGAGCTGGTCGGTGATGTCCTCGACCAGCCACAGGACGCCGAGGCGGGTGTCCCCGGCGTCGATCGGCTGGCGGCTGCGGCGCAGGGTGCGGCCGTCGACCAGGCGCAGCTCCGCCTTGCGGACGAACTGGCTGCGCAGCGCGCCCACCCTCGCGACGTCCACGTCCGGGAGCAGCCGCGCCATCGCCTCGGCGATGGGCTCGGCCGACGCGCCCGTCGACAGGTCGACGCCCTCGATCCCGCACACCGTCGCGAACTGCGGATTGGCCGCGACCACCCGGCCGTCCTCGCCGACGAGCAGCGCGCCGAGCGGGATCGCGCGCAGCACCGCGTCGCTGTACGGGGCGTGCAGGCCCCGCGGCTCAGCCGTCATGCGGGCTCGGCCACCGGCAGCCCCGCCGGTCCCGTGCCCGGTCCGGGGGCGAGGCCCAGGCGCTCCAGCTCGGCGTCCGCGAGCGCGTCGAGCACGCGTGGGTCGGCGGCGCGCCAGCCCTCGGCGAGGCTGCCGGGCGTGGCGTCCGGCAGGCCGGGGGTGTCGGCGAGGGCGGCGGCGGTCGCGGCCACCTCGTCGAGGGGGCGCAGCAGGGAGCGCAGGGCGAGGAGTTCGCGGCCGTCGTCGGACTCGGCGAGGTCCCGCGCGGCGGCGGCCTGCCGGACCCAGCGCAGGCGGCGCGGCAGCCAGCGGGCGAGGACCAGGCCGACCGGCACCAGGAACAGGGCGACCGCGCTCACCACGAGCCCGGCGCGCATCGTCACCGGGTCGATGTCGTCCACGACGCCCACCACGGAGCGCAGCGCAGCGCCGACGTCGTCGCCGACGAGGGGCAGGCGCGCGGCGGGCGAGCCGGAGGAGGCGACGCCCGAGTCCGGCCCCGGGCGGGTGAGCAGGACGGCGAGGCGGTACGCGACGACCGCGGCGGCGGTCCAGGCCGCGGTCCACAGCAGGACCGCGGCGTCACCGGCGAGCTGACGGGTCCGTCGACCCGGATTCTGGGCATACCACATGGTCCGATTGGAACTCCGGTCCCCGCGGGGGCGCGTCAGCCGCGCCGTGGGTACACCCGATTCGCCGGGTGGCGCCGGGCCCCGTTCGACGGCCCGGCGGCCCGTGGCGGCGGTGCGGGCGAGCCGCCCGGGGGACATCAAGGCCAAAAGTCCGATGTGTCGCGGACGGGCGTCCATGGATGATGGGAGGGCTATGTACGACCTGCCCGCCGCCGAGGCGCTACGCAAGGCGGCGGCCGCGGCCCGTCGCCTCGCTCGGCGTTGCGCCCGCGAACCACTGGCCCTGGACGTCCTCACCGCCCTCGCCTGCCTCGCCCTGATGGCCCTCGACGTCCCGGGCCTCGCGGCCGACGACAACTCCCTCAACGGCGTCATGGCCGCCCTCGTCCTCGCGGCGGGCGCGTCGTCGCTGCTGCTGCGGCGGGTCGTGCCCTGGGTGCCGTTCCTCGTCGCGCTGGTGCTGCTCGGCTGGCTGCACGAGCTGACGCTCGCGCAGTTCGCGCTGTACTCGCTGGGGCGGTACCGGGGGCGGCTCGCCGGGGCTGTGGGGGTCGTCGGGTACGTCTCGTTCGCGTACGTGATGTTCACCCTGCCCGGTTGGCCGGTGCACCGCGGGGACACCCTCAGCGAATTCCTCAGCCTGGTCGTGCCCATCGGGGCGCTCGCGGCGGGCGTCGGGGTCGCGGCCAACCGGCAGGACCTGGTGCGGGAGCTGCAGGCACAGCGGGCCGCGACGCAGGCCCTCGAAGCCGTCCAGGAGGAGCGGCTGCGGATCGCCCGGGACGTCCACGACTTCGTCGGGCGCGAGCTGACGCTCCTGAGCGTGCGCTCGCAGGTGCTTGCCCGGCGGGCCGGGGCGACGCCGTACGCGGCCGGGTTCGACGAGCTGTCGGAGACCGCGCGGTCGGCGCACCGGATGCTCAACGAGATCATCGTCCAGCGCGGCGTGGACGGGGCGCCGACGCCCGGCCTGGAGGCCCTGCCCGAGCTTGCCGCCGCGAGCGGGCGTGCGGGTAGTCCCGTGGAGCTGCTCGTCGACGGCGCCGCGTACCGGCTCTCGCCGCTGCGGCAGGCCGCGGTGCACCGGGTGGTGCAGGAGTGCCTCACGAACGCGGCCAAGCACGCACCGGGGGAGGTGGTCGAGGTCCGGGTACGGGTGGCCGGGGGGCGGCTTCGGGTGGGGGTACGCAACGCGTTGTCGCCTGGGGCGGCGGGGGCGGCAGGGGGTGTTGGGGTTTCTGGGTCGGCTGGAGCTTCTGGGCTGTCCGGATCGTCTGGGTCGGCCGGGGCTCCTGGGCCGTCTGGAGCGTCTGGGGCGGCCGGGGCTTCTGGGTCGGTCAGGTCGGCCAGGTCTGGCGGGGTGACGCCGGGGGCGGCGGGGGCTGGTCCGGCGGGGGCCGGGCGTGTGGGCGGCGGGCTTTCGGGCGGTGGGGCGGCGAGGGTCGCGCCGGTGTCGGCCGGGATCGGGACGGCCGGGATGGCGGAGCGGGTGCGGGCGGTCGGGGGCACCTTCACGGCAGGCCCTCGTGCGGGCGCGTACGTGGTGGAGGCCGACCTCCCCACCGGCGACCTCGCCTGACCCCGATCGGGGGCCACCCCGGCCCAGGGGCACCCCGAGGGCCCACCCCCGGCCCAGGCCCACCCCCGTCCCCCACCCGGCCGGAGGCTCACGCCGCGGACATCACCCGCTCCAGACCGTCGAAGTCCTCCACGCACTTCCCGCAGCCGAGGGCCACGCTGTCCAGGGGGTCGTCGGCGACGAAGACGGGGATGCCGGTGGCGGAGGCGAGGCGGAGGTCGAGGCCGGGGAGGAGGGCGCCGCCGCCGGTGAGGACGATGCCGTGCTCCATGACGTCGCCGGACAGCTCCGGCGGGCACTCCTCCAGGGTGGCGCGCACGGCGGCGATGATCGCCTCGACGGGCTCGTCGAGCGCGGCCCGCACCTCCCGCACGGTCAGCTCCACCGTCTTGGGCAGCCCCCCGACCTTCTCCCGCCCCCGCACGGTGAACGTCCGCTCCTCGAAGTCCTCCGCACCGGGCACGGGCCACGCCGACCCGATGGCCACCTTGACGTCCTCGGCGGTCCGCTCGCCGATGAGGAGCGAGTGCTCCCGGCGTACGTAGTCCGTGATGGCCGTGTCGAGCCGGTCCCCGCCGACCCGCAGGGACTGCGCCGTCACGATCCCGCCGAGGGAGATGACGGCGACCTCGGACGTGCCCCCGCCGATGTCCACGATCATCGACCCGCGCGGCTCGGCCACCGGAAGCCCCGCCCCGATCGCCGCGGCCATCGGCTCCTCGACGAGGTGGACGGCCCGCGCCCCGGCCCGCTGCGAGGCGTGCACGATGGCGCGCCGCTCGACCTGCGTGACGCCGCTGGGCACGCAGATCACCATCCGCGTACGCGGCCTGTGCCCGGGCACGGCCTTGCGCACGAAGTGCCGGATCATCTCCTCGGCGGCTTCGAAGTCGCTGATCACGCCGTCCTTGAGGGGCCGGATCGCGGTGATGGAGCCCGGGGTGCGCCCGATGGTCTCCTTGGCCTCCGTACCGACGGCCAGCGCGTTGCGCGCGCCCGCCTTGACGGCGACCACGGACGGCTCGTTGAGCACGATGCCCTGACCGCGTACGTAGAGAAGGGTGTTGGCCGTGCCGAGGTCGATGCCTATGTCCATGATCGCCAAGTTTGCCCGGCGGGAAGGGGACACGGAGGGACCAAGGTCCCGAATCGGACGGGTCCAAGGTCCTGAGGGGCCCGCGCGACCCCGCGGACCCCTTGCGGGACCGGTCCCCACGGCCGCTGTCAGCACTCCTCCGTAGACTGGCCTACGTGAGCGACCTCCCTCCGAACGACAGCCAGCGCGACGACGACGAGTTCGACCGACTCGTCGGGGCCGAGACCGAGCGCGATCCCGACCTCGCCGTCATCGAGGCGGGCAGCCGCACCCTGCGTACCCAGGCGGGCCCGCCCGAGAGCGACGTCCCGGCCCGCCCCGCCGACCCCGAGGTCGACAGGGCCCTGCGCGAGGTCGAGACGGAGCTCATGGCCCGCTGGCCCGAGACCAAGCTGGACCCGTCCCTGCAGCGCATCGCCACGCTGATGGACGTCCTCGGCGAGCCCCAGCGGGCGTACCCCTCGATCCACATCACGGGGACGAACGGCAAGACGTCCACGGCCCGCATGGTCGAGGCCCTCCTCGGCGCCTTCGAGCTGCGCACGGGCCGGTATACGTCCCCGCACGTCCAGTCGATCACCGAGCGCATCAGCCTGGACGGCGCCCCCATCAGCGCCGAGCGCTTCATCGAGGCGTACGAGGACATCAAGCCGTACGTGGAGATGGTCGACGCCAAGGAGGAGTTCCGGCTCTCCTTCTTCGAGGTCATGACCGGCATGGCGTACGCCGCCTTCGCGGACGCCCCCGTGGACGTCGCCGTCGTCGAGGTCGGCATGGGCGGCACCTGGGACGCGACGAACGTCATCGACGCCTCCGTCGCCGTCGTCACCCCCATCGACCTGGACCACACCGACCGCCTCGGCACCACGGCCGCCGAGATCGCCGTCGAGAAGTCCGGCGTCATCAAGCCGGACGCCACGGCCATCCTGGCCCAGCAGCCCGTCGAGGCCGCCCAGGTGCTCCTGAAGAAGGCCGTCGAGGTGGACGCGACGGTCGCCCGCGCGGGCCTGGAGTTCGGCGTCGTCCAGCGCCAGATCGCCGTCGGCGGCCAGCTGCTCACGCTGCGCGGCCTCGGCGGGGAGTACGAAGAGGTGTTCCTGCCCCTGCACGGCGAGCACCAGGCGCACAACGCCGCGGTGGCCCTCGCCGCCGTGGAGGCGTTCTTCGGCATCGGCGCCCAGCACGCCCGCCCGCTGGACATCGAGACCGTCCGCAAGGCCTTTGCCACGGTCTCCTCGCCCGGCCGCCTCGAAGTCGTCCGGCGCTCGCCCACCGTCGTCCTGGACGCCGCGCACAACCCCGCGGGCGCCCGCGCCGCCGCCGGGGCCATCGGCGAGGTCTTCGACTTCAGCCGCCTCATCGGCGTGGTCGGCGTCAGCGACGGCAAGAACGCCCGCGGCATCCTTGAGGCCTTCGAGCCGATCTTCGCCGAGGTCGTCGTCACACAGAACTCCAGCCACCGCGCCCAGGACGTCGACGAGCTCGCCGGGCTCGCCGTCGAGGTCTTCGGCGAGGACCGCGTGCAGGTCGAGCCGCGCCTCCCGGACGCCCTGGAGGCCGCGATCACCCTGGCCGAGGAGGAGGGGGAGTTCGCCGGCGGCGGTGTCCTCGTCACCGGCTCCGTCGTCACCGTCGGCGAGGCCCGACTGCTCCTGGGGAGGGGCTGACAGCTGTGCGTACGCTCTGTTCGTCGACCTTGATCGGCGAGTTCTTCGTCATCGGCTTCGCCGGTCTCGTCGCCATGAAGGACCCGGACCTGGAGATGAGCACGGTCTGGACGGTCTGCGGCATCGCCATGGGGCTTTCCGTGCTGCTGTGCGGCATGGTCACCCGGCCCGGTGGTGTCCAGCTCGGCTGGGCGCTGCAGATCGCGCTGATCGCCAGCGGCGTCGTGGTCCCGATGATGTTCTTCATGGGCGCGATGTTCGCCGCCCTGTGGTGGGCGTCCGTGCACTTCGGCCGGAAGATCGACGAGGCCAAGGCCCGGTTCGCGGCGATGGCGGAGGCGGACGGCGCGGACGCGGCACCGGCGTCCGGCGGCTGAGCTCCCCGCCGCCGTCCCCTTCCCGGCCGCCCCTGGCTTATGCCCGGCCGGTGGCCACACTGCGTAGCCGCCCCGGTATCGTGCGGGCATTCCCACGTGACGTCATGAACACCTCTTGGAGCCGCACACCATGAGCGAGCGCACTCTCGTCCTCCTCAAGCCCGACGCCGTCCGCCGAGGCCTGGTCGGCGAGATCATCGGCCGCATCGAGCGCAAGGCGGGCTGGACCATCTCCGCGCTCGAACTGCGCTCGCTCGACCAGGCGACCCTGGAGCAGCACTACGGCGAGCACCAGGGCAAGCCGTTCTACGAGCCGCTGGTGGCCTTCATGTCCTCCGGCCCCGTCGTCGCCCTCGTGGTCGAGGGCGAGCGGGTCATCGAGGGCGTGCGCGCCCTCGCCGGGCCGACCGACCCGATCGCCGCCGCCCCCGGCTCCATCCGCGGCGACTTCGGCGTGATCGTGCGCGAGAACCTGATCCACGCCTCCGACTCCGCGGAGTCCGCCGAGCGCGAGCTGAAGATCTTCTTCCCGGCCGCCGTCTGAGCGGTGGCCGAAGGCGCCGTACGAGCGGTTGCCGAGGCGTCAGGAATCCCGCCGTACTCCATCAGGATTCCTTGACGCGGCCGTGGACACGCGGCCGACAAAACAGCCCCCGACGTGCTGGGGACAAGGCCGGGACGGCCGGAGAAATCCGGCCGTCCCTTGGCATATGCGGCCCGATTGGGGGAACCCGTGCCCCTGATGGCACGTCTCCAGAAGCGGGGCGGCTCATCATCTGCTGACAATGGCGCAGACCCTCGCGCCGTGTCCGTGCGGGCGAGACTACGATGGAAGCCTCCACGCCACTCAGCACCCACCTCGCCTACCTAACAAGCCATCACACGCTCCACTAGGGAAGGCCAGACGCATCCTCATGGGGAACAACATGTCGTTCATCGGCCGTGACATGGCTGTCGACCTCGGGACCGCCAACACGCTGGTGTACGTCAGGGGTCGGGGGATCGTGCTCAACGAACCGTCCGTCGTCGCGATCAACACCAACACCGGCGGCATCCTCGCGGTCGGCGCCGAAGCGAAGAAGATGATCGGGCGCACGCCCGGCAACATCGTCGCCGTGCGCCCGCTGAAGGACGGCGTCATCGCCGACTTCGAGATCACCGAGCGGATGCTGCGCTACTTCATCCTGAAGATCCACAAGCGCCGCTATCTGGCCCGCCCGCGCGTCGTGGTCTGTGTGCCCTCCGGCATCACCGGCGTCGAGCGCCGCGCCGTCATCGAGGCCTCCTCGCAGGCCGGTGCCCGCCAGGTGCACATCATCGAGGAGCCCATGGCCGCCGCGATCGGCTCGGGCCTGCCGGTCCACGAGGCCACCGGCAACATGGTGGTGGACATCGGCGGCGGCACCACCGAGGTCGCCGTCATCTCCCTCGGCGGAATCGTCACGGCACAGTCCATCCGGGTGGCCGGCGACGAGCTGGACAACGCGATCATCCAGCACATCAAGAAGGAGTACTCCCTCCTCCTCGGCGAGCGCACCGCCGAGCAGATCAAGATCACCATCGGCTCCGCGTACGACATGGACGCCGACGAGCACACCGAGATCCGCGGCCGCGACCTGGTCTCCGGCCTGCCCAAGACCGTCGTGATCTCCGCCGCCGAGGTCCGCAAGGCCATCGAGGAGCCGGTCAACGCGATCGTCGACGCGGTCAAGACGACCCTCGACAAGTGCCCGCCCGAGCTCTCCGGCGACGTCATGGACCGCGGCATCGTCCTCACCGGCGGCGGCGCCCTGCTCCGCGGCCTGGACGAGCGCCTGCGCCGCGAGACCGGCATGCCGATCCACATCGCCGAGGACCCGCTGGACAGCGTGGCGCTCGGCTCCGGCAAGTGCGTCGAGGAGTTCGAGGCCCTGCAGCAGGTTCTGGACGCCCAGCCGCGCAGATGATGTGACACGACGATGTCCGCCGTACGAGTGCCTGCCACCTCGTGCGGCGGATCGTTGATATAGACGCAACACTGAGAGAACCCACAATTCCGCGAGCACTCGCCTGCTCGCGGTTTCATAGATTTCTGTTCAGTAGATTTCCGTTCTGTTCAGTGGATCTCCGACGATTCCTACTGACGATTCCTACTTGAGGAAGGCACGGCCGCCGCACGTGAGGGACACACGAGAGAGCCGGCTGCTCCTGGTGCTGCTGATCGCCATCGCGTTCGCTCTGATCACGGTGGACATCCGCGGCGGCGAGGACTCGCCGGTCGACGGTGCCCGCCAGGCCGCCGCCACGGTCTTCGGCCCGGTCGAGGACGGCATGTCCTCCGCCGTCGACCCGATCGGCAACGCCATCGGAGCGGTCCGCGACTCCGGCGACCGGCACGACCGCATCGCCGAACTGGAGCGCCAGAACGCCGCGTTGAAGGCCAAACTCGGCAGCGACGACCGCAACCGCAGCCGCGTCGCCCAGCTCGACTCGATGCTGAAGAAGGCCGGCGCCGGACAGTACGGCATCAAGGGCGCGGAGGTCATCGGCATAGGAGCGGCCCAGGGCTTCTCCTGGACCGTCACCATCGACGCCGGTGCCAACGACGGCCTCAAGCGCGACATGACGGTGCTCAACGGCGACGGCCTGGTCGGCCGCGTCACCACCGTCGGCCCCTCCACCGCCACCGTGCTGCTCGCCAACGATCCCGACTTCACCGTCGGCACCCGCATGGAGAAGACCGACGAGCTCGGCTTCGCCTCCGGCCAGGGCGACCGCCCGCTGCGGGTCCAGCTGCTCAACGGCAAGGCCAAGGTCAAGAAGGGCGACCGCCTGGTGACCTTCGGCTCCCAGGCCGACAAGCCGTTCGTGCCGGGCGTCCCGGTCGGCGAGGTCGTCCGCGTCGACCCCTCCGGCGGCGACCTCACCCGCAACGTCTTCGTCCGCCCCTACGTCGGCTTCACCAAGCTCGACGTCGTCGGCGTCGTCGTCGAGGCCCCCCGCGAGGACCCCCGCGACACGGTCCTGCCGCCCAAGCCCGCCAAGCCGAAACCCGCGCCCACGGTGACGGTCACGGCCACGCCGTCCGGGCAGCCCCCGGCCGACGGCGCAGACAACGGCAACGAGCAGTAGGAGCACTGACACCCCGATGCGTTTCAACCGGATCCTGCTCTCCAGCACCCTCGTCGTCGTCGCCCTCGTCATCCAGGTCAGCGTCCTGGCCCGGCTCCAGCTGCCCGGCGCCGTCCCCGACCTGGTGCTGCTCACCGTCCTCGCCCTGGCCCTCGTCTACGGCCACACGGGCGGCGCCCTGATCGGCTTCGGCGCGGGCCTGCTCACCGACCTCGCCCCGCCCGCCGACCACGCCGCCGGGCGCTACGCCCTGGTCCTGTGCGTCATCGGCTACCTGGCAGGCCTCGCCAAGCCCGAGACCGGCCGGCTGCGCTCGGCCAGCGGCCCGCTCGTCGTCGTGGTCAGCTCCGCCGTCGGCTCCACGCTCCTGTACGCGGGCGTCGGCGCCCTCGTCGGCGACGACGCGGCCCGCCACGTGGGCCTCGGCGGACTGCTCTTCACGGCCGCGCTCTACGACCTGCTGCTCGCGCCGTTCACCATCCCGCTGATCATCGCGCTCGCCCGGCGCGCCGAGAACGACCCGCTCGGGGAGACCGGCGCCAACGCCAAGGCCGCCGACGTCTCCTCCGGCTGGCTCTCCTCCGGCACCGGCCTGAGCATCGGCAACCAGCGCGGCAGCGGACTGCGCATGAAGGCGGCCA
Source organism: Streptomyces sp. NPDC040610 (assembly GCF_055594065.1). Classification (NCBI taxonomy): domain Bacteria; kingdom Bacillati; phylum Actinomycetota; class Actinomycetes; order Kitasatosporales; family Streptomycetaceae; genus Streptomyces; species Streptomyces sp. NPDC040610. Next base: position 595,533 of record NZ_JBVIXA010000004.1, read on the forward strand.
AGGCCCGGGTGGCCCGCGCCGGACGCATCAAGGGGGTCAAGCGCCTGTGAGCGCACGCACATCGACGTACGGAAGGGACGCAAGGGGAGGGGCGCGGCAGTGACCAATATTCCGGAGACCGGGCGTACCCCGCGCGTCCAGATCCGCCTCGTCATCATCCAGATCCTCGTCGTCTCCCTGCTCCTCACCCTCGGCGGCCGCCTGTGGTACCTCCAGGTCCGCAACGGCGCCGAGTACGCCGAGGAGGCCTCCGGCAACCACGTCCAGCAGGTCGTCCAGCCCGCCGTGCGCGGCGCGATCCTCGACGCCCGCGGCGTGCCCATCGCCGACAACCAGACCCGCCTCGTCGTCTCCGCGTCCCGCACGGACCTGATGAAGATGAAGGACGACGGCAAGGGCGTCCTCGACAAGCTAGCCGGGGTCCTCGACATGACCCCCAAGGACGTCGCCGACAAGGTCCGCCTCTGCGACTCCAAGACGCCCCAGCCCTGCTGGAACGGCTCGCCGTACCAGCCCATCCCGATCACCGACGAGGCCACGCCCAAGCAGGCCCTGCAGATCCGGGAGCGCTCCGAGGACTTCCCCGGCATCACCGCCGAGCCCACCGCCGTGCGCCGCTACCCCGCGCCCGGCAAGTCCAACACCGCGCAGGTCCTCGGCTACCTCTCGCCCGTCACCGACGAAGAGATCAACAAGGCCAAGGACAGCGACTCGCCCTACCTGCGCTCCGACCAGGTCGGCCGCTCGGGTCTTGAGCGCACCTACGACAAGCAGCTGCGCGGCAAGGCCGGCGTCACCCGCTACGAGGTCGACAACCTCGGTCGGGTGATAGGGAAGGCCGACTCCGACCGGGCCGAGCCCGGCTCCAACGTCGTCACCAGCATCGACGCCCGCGTCCAGGCCGTGTCCGAGTACTGGCTGAACGACGCGATGAAGAAGGCCCGCGACGAGTTCGACGACAACACCGGCGAGAACTACAAGGCCGACGCGGGCGCCGTCGTCGTCATGGAGAACAAGACCGGCCGCATCGTCTCGATGGCCTCCAACCCCCACTACGACCCGAACGCCTGGGTCGGCGGCATCTCCGGCAAGGACTACGCCCGCCTCACCGGCAAGAAGTCCAACTACCCGCTCCTGAACCGGGCCATCCAGGGCCAGGCCGCCCCCGGCTCGATCTTCAAGGTCATCCCGACCACCGCCGCCGTCAACGCGGGCTACGAGTTCAACGGCCGCTACCCCTGCCCCAGCTCGTACTCGATCGGCGGCCAGGTCTTCAAGAACTTCGAGTCCCAGGGCCACGGCTCCATCTCCCTCGGCCAGGCCCTGGAGGTGTCCTGCGACACCGTCTACTACAAGCTGTCGCACGACGAGTGGCGCAAGGACGGCGGCAACAAGCCGAAGCAGGACCCCAAGGACTGGTTCTACAAGACCGCCCACCAGTTCGGCCTCGGCAAGGAGACCGGCGTCGACCTGCCCAACGAGGTCAGCGGCCGCGTCCCCGACCGGCAGTGGAAGAAGGACTACTGGGGCGCCAACAAGGACGCCTGGTGCAAGCAGGGCAAGAAGGACGGCGAGTACGCCGAGCGCATCGCGTACGAGAACTGCCTCGAAGGCATGAAGATGCGCGCCGGTGACTCCGTCAACTACTCCATCGGCCAGGGCGACACCCTCGTCACGCCGATCCAGATGGCCACCATCTACTCGGCCATCGCCAACGGCGGCACCATGTACAACCCCACCGTCGGCAAGGCGATCATCAGCGGCGACGGCAAGCGCGTCGAGGAGATCAAGCCCAAGTCCCACGGCAAGCTGCCCATGGACGCGGCCCTGCGCAAGGACATAGACGGTGCCCTCGCGGACGTCGCGACCAAGGGCACCGCCGCCTGGCGCTTCGGCGGCTGGCCCCAGGACAAGATCCCGATGCACGCCAAGACGGGTACCGCCGAGGTCTACGGCAAGCAGACGACGTCGTGGTTCGCGACGTACACCAAGGACTACTCGATCGTGATGACGATCTCCCAGGGCGGTACGGGCTCCGGCGCCTCCGGGCCCGCCGTCCGCAAGATCTACGACGCCCTCTACGGCCTCGACGACAGCGGCAAGCAGGACCTGAAGAAGGCCCTGCTGCCCGAGCCGCAGAAGTCCCTGCCCAAGATCGAGGCCGATGGCTCCATCGACGCCCCGAAGATCAAGCCGTTCAAGCCCGGCAAGCCCAAGCCGCCGACCGAGCAGACCCAACTGGCCGGGCCCCCGGCGACGGGGAGGCGTGACTAGTCCATGACCGGCACCGGTGGCTTCTCCGTCTCGGGCTACGGCCCCGAGCGCTCCACGCTCTCCCGTCTGCTCGCCCGCGACTCGATACTGCGCAGGCTCGACTGGGTGATGCTGCTCGCCGCCCTCGCGCTCTCCGTGATCGGCTCCGCGCTCGTCTACTCGGCGACCCGCAACCGCACGGAACTCGTCGGCGACGACCCGTACTCCTTCCTGATCAAGCACGTCGTGAACATCGGCATCGGCTTCGCCCTGATGATCGCCACGGTCTGGCTCGGCCACCGCAACCTGCGCACGGCCGTGCCGATCCTCTACGGCGTCTCGGTCTTCCTGATCCTGCTGGTCCTCACCCCGCTCGGCGCGACCATCAACGGCGCCCACGCCTGGATCGTCATCGCGGGCCAGTCGCTCCAGCCGTCCGAGTTCTGCAAGATCACCATCATCCTGGGCATGGCGATGATGCTCGCCGCCCGCGTCGACGCGGGCGACAAGGAGCACCCCGACCACCGCACCGTCGTCCAGGCCCTCGGCCTCGCCGCCGTCCCGATCATGATCATCATGCTGATGCCCGACCTCGGCTCGGTCATGGTCATAGTGATGATCGTGCTCGGCGTCCTGCTCGCCTCCGGCGCCTCCAACCGCTGGGTCTTCGGCCTGATCGGCGCGGGCGCGCTCGGCGGCGTCGCCATATGGCAACTGCACGTCCTGGACGACTACCAGATCGCCCGCTTCGCCGCCTTCGCCAACCCCGCGCTCGACCCGGCGGGCGTCGGCTACAACACCAACCAGGCCCGCATCGCCATCGGCTCCGGCGGCCTCACCGGCACCGGCCTCACCAACGGCACCCAGACCACCGGCCAGTTCGTGCCCGAGCAGCAGACCGACTTCGTCTTCACCGTCGCGGGCGAGGAACTGGGCTTCGTCGGCGCGGGCGCCATCCTGGTCCTGCTCGGCGTGATCCTCTGGCGCGCCTGCCGCATCGCCCGCGAGACCACCGAGCTGTACGGCACGATCGTCGCCGCCGGGATCATCGCCTGGTTCGCCTTCCAGGCCTTCGAGAACATCGGCATGACCCTCGGCATCATGCCGGTGGCCGGTCTGCCCCTGCCGTTCGTGTCGTACGGAGGGACGTCGATGTTCGCGGTGTGGCTCGCCGTGGGCCTGCTCCAGTCGATCAAGGTGGAACGGCCGCTGTCGGCATAGCGGCCGGGGTCTGCCCAAGTCGGCCGATCGCGTCTAGATTCGGTTCATGGCGGACACGAAGCGCGAACGCGAGATCGAGCGGAAGTACGACGCCGAAGCCCCCGGCGGGCTCCCCGACCTCAGGGGAGTCGCCGGGGTGGCCGACGTCGTCGACAAGGGCGTCGCCGACCTGGACGCGGTGTACTACGACACCGCCGACCAGCGCCTCGCCACGGCCTCCATCACGCTGCGCCGCCGCACCGGCGGCCACGACGCGGGCTGGCACCTGAAACTGCCCGTGCCCGAGATCGAGGGCGCCCGCGACGAGGTGCACGCCCCCCTGTCGGACGACGTCCCCCGCGCCCTCGTCGGCCTGGTCCGCTCCCGCGTCCGCGAGGCCGACCTGACCCCCGTCGTCCGCCTCCGCTCGGCCCGCGACCTGCGCCACCTCGTCGACGCCGACGGCACCCTCCTCGCCGAGGTCAGCGTCGACGGCGTCCGTGCCGACCGCCTGGACGGCACCCCGGGCACCGCGTCCTGGACGGAGATCGAGGTGGAACTGGCCCCGAGCGGCGACCCCCGCCTCCTGGACAAGGTGGAGAAGAAGCTCCGCAAGGCGGGCGTACAGAGGGCGACGGCCAAGTCGAAACTGGCACGGGCCCTGGCCGAGACGGCGGAGCACGAGACCGTTCCCACTGTGGGCCATCGCCCCGCAGGGCAGGCGGATCTGAACCCCGACGCGGCGGGCGCCCAGGTCCTCGCGTACCTCCGCGAGCAGCGCGACGCCCTGGTCGACCTGGACCCCGCGGTCCGCCAGGACCTCCCCGACTCCGTCCACCAGATGCGCGTGGCGACCCGCCGCACCCGCAGCGCCTTCAAGACGTACAGCAAGATCCTCGACCGCACGGTCACGGACCCCGTCGGGGAGGAGCTGAAGTGGCTGGCCGCCGAGCTGGGTGTGGACCGCGACCGCGAGGTCCTCGCGGAGCGCCTCACGGAGGCCATCGCCGCGGTCCCCAGGACCCTCCTCCTCGGCCCCGTCCGCGGCCGCCTGAAGATCTGGAAGGTCGCGGGCCGCGCGGGCTCACGCCGCAAGACGGTCGCCGTCCTGGACAGCAAGCGCTACCTCGCGCTGCTCGACCGCCTGGACGCCCTCCTGGCCGACCCCCCGCTCCGCAAGGGCGCCGCGAGCCCCGCCGCAAAGGCCCTGCCCAAGGCGATGCTCAAGGACTACGGCCGCCTGGCCACCCGCGTCGACCACGCCCTCGCCCTGGCCCCCGGCACCGACCGGGACCTGGCGATGCACGAGGCCCGCAAGGCCGCGAAGCGCGCCCGGTACGCGGGCGAGGCGGCGACCCCGGCCCTCGGCAAGCCCGCGGCCCGCTTCGCCAAGCGGATGAAGGGCGTGCAGAAGGTGCTCGGCGACCACCAGGACAGCGTGGTGGCCCGCGAGGCCCTGCGGGCCCTGGCCGTCCAGGCGCACGCGGCGGGGGAGTCCGTGTTCGTGTGGGGCCTGCTGTACGGCCGCGAGGAGGCGGCCGCGGCGGCACGGGAGCGGGAACTGCCGGGGGTGTGGGAGCGGGCGTCCCGGCCGAAGGTGCGGGCGGCCCTCGGCGGCTAGGCGCCCGCGCGGGGGTCGGCCGTTCGAGGTACGGGGCGGGGCCCGGGCCACGTTAGGCTTGAGGGTCACCCCTGTCAGCTCACGAAGGTCCAGCGATGTCTGTCGAGTCGGTTTTCCCGCAGCTCGAAGCCCTGCTCCCGCATGTGCAGAAGCCGATCCAGTACGTGGGCGGTGAGCTCAACTCCACCGTCAAGCCCTGGGACGACTGCGATGTCCGCTGGGCCCTCATGTACCCGGACGCGTACGAGGTCGGTCTGCCCAACCAGGGCGTCATGATCCTCTACGAGGTCCTGAACGAGCGCGACGGCGTCCTCGCCGAGCGCACGTACAGCGTCTGGCCGGACCTCGAAGAGCTGATGCGCGAGCACAAGGTCCCGCAGTTCACGGTGGACAGCCACCGCCCGGTGAAGGCCTTCGACGTGTTCGGCCTGTCCTTCTCCACGGAGCTGGGCTACACGAACATGCTGACCGCCCTGGACCTCGCGGGCATCCCGCTGGAGTCCAAGGACCGCGGCCTCGACGACCCGATCGTCCTCGCGGGCGGCCACGCCGCGTTCAACCCCGAGCCGATCGCCGACTTCATCGACGCGGCGGTCATCGGCGACGGCGAGCAGGCCGTGCTCGACATGACGGAGATCATCCGCGCCTGGAAGGCCGAGGGCCGCCCCGGCGGCCGCGAGGAGGTCCTGTTCCGCCTCGCGCGCACCGGCAGCGTCTACATCCCGGCGTTCTACGACGTGGAGTACCTCCCGGACGGCCGCATCGGCCGTGTCGTACCGAACAAGTCCGGTGTCCCGTGGCGCGTGTCCAAGCACACCGTCATGGACCTCGACGAGTGGCCCTACCCGAAGCAGCCCCTGGTGCCGCTCGCCGAGACCGTGCACGAGCGCATGTCCGTGGAGATCTTCCGCGGCTGCACGCGCGGCTGCCGCTTCTGCCAGGCGGGCATGATCACCCGCCCGGTGCGCGAGCGCTCCATCACGGGCATCGGCGAGATGGTCGAGAAGGGCCTGAAGGCGACCGGCTTCGAGGAGGTCGGCCTGCTCTCGCTGTCCTCCGCCGACCACACCGAGATCCACGACGTCGCCAAGGGCCTCGCCGACCGGTACGAAGAGGACAAGGTCGGCCTCTCCCTGCCGTCGACCCGCGTGGACGCCTTCAACATCGACCTCGCCAACGAGCTGACCCGCAACGGCCGCCGCTCCGGCCTCACCTTCGCCCCCGAGGGCGGCAGTGAGCGCATGCGCAAGGTCATCAACAAGATGGTCTCCGAAGAGGACCTGATCCGCACCGTCGCCACCGCCTACGGCAACGGCTGGCGCCAGGTGAAGTTGTACTTCATGCTCGGCCTGCCCACCGAGACCGACGAAGACGTCCTGCAGATCGCCGAGATGGCGGCGAACGTCATCCAGAAGGGCCGCGAGGTCGCGGGCAACGACATCCGCTGCACGGTCTCCATCGGCGGCTTCGTGCCCAAGCCGCACACGCCCTTCCAGTGGGCCCCGCAGCTCTCCGCCGCGGAGACCGACGCCCGCCTGGAGAAGCTCCGCGACAAGATCCGCGGCGACAAGAAGTACGGCCGCTCCATCGGCTTCCGCTACCACGACGGCAAGCCCGGCATCGTCGAGGGCCTGCTCTCCCGCGGCGACCGCCGCCTCGGCGCCGTCATCCGCGCCGTCTACGAGGACGGCGGCCGCTTCGACGGCTGGCGCGAGCACTTCAGCTACGAACGCTGGATGCGGTGCGCCGACAAGACGCTGCCCGAGGTGGGCCTCGACGTCGACTGGTACACCACCCGTGAGCGCACCTACGAAGAAGTGCTGCCCTGGGACCACCTGGACTCCGGCCTCGACAAGGACTGGCTCTGGGAGGACTGGCAGGACGCGCTCGACGAGACCGAGGTCGACGACTGCCGCTGGACGCCGTGCTTCGACTGCGGTGTCTGCCCCGCCATGCAGACGGAGATCCAAGTGGGGCCGACGGGCAAGAAGTTGCTGCCGCTGTCGGTGAAGACGCCCGCCGCGAAGTGAGACCCCCCGGCGCCGTGGGCGCGGCGCCGGATGCTGGCTAAAGTCATCTCATAACCGCTGGTTGGAGGGCCGGTCGGCGGTTGTGGGAGAGGTCGGCGTCCTGGGGAGGGCCTGCACGCATGAGTCGTCGCTCAAGTGGTCTTGTCGGTGTCTGGGCTGAGGTCCAGCGGCAGCAGCAACGCCAGCTGGAGGCCGAGGCCCGACAGCGCCGGGAACAGGAGCGGCAGGCCCGTGCCGAGCAGCGCCGGATGGAGCGGGACTACCGCGAGTACCGCCAGGCGGAGGCCCGGCGCCGCACCCAGGAACTCGACGCGCGCGTGGAGGCCCTCCAGGGGCTGTTAGCGGCCGGCTGCCGGGCCCCCGCCTTCCGTGCCGAGGCCCTGACGCGGACCGAGGACGTGCTGCCGTTCTCGGCCGGACAGCTCGCGGTGCCGGTGCCGATGCCGGACGTGAACCTCTATCAGGCGCAGGGCGGTTGGACGCCGGGCCGCCGCGCGCAGGCACAGGCGGAGGCGCGGGCCCGCTTCGAGTACGACTGGCGGGCGGCGCAGGCCGCGGAGGCCCAGCGGCAGCGGCAACTGGCGGAGCTGCGGCGCCAGTACGACGCCTGGGTCACCGGTCACCTGGCGGAGGTGCGCCGCCACAACGCGGGCATCGCCGAGGTCGCCGCGGGGGTCAGGAGCGGCGACGCGGAGGCCGTCGTCGAGTACTTCACCGCCGCCCTGTACGCCTCGACGGCCTGGCCCGAGGGCTTTCCCCGGCAGGTCGCCGCGGCCTACGACCCGGCGTCGCGCCAGCTGGTGCTCGACTGGGAACTCCCGGGCCACGACGTCGTTCCCGAGGCGAAGTCGGTGCGCTACCTGATCAACGCCGACGAGGACAAGGAGGCACCGCGCCCGGTGACCCAGCGCCGGGCGCTGTACCGGGGCGTCATCGCCCAGTGCGTGCTGCTCGTGCTGCACGACCTGTTCGCGGCGGACGAGCACGGCGCCCTCGAATCGGTGGCGCTGAACGGGTTCGTCGACGACCACGATCCGGCGACGGGCGTACGGACACACATCTTCCTCGCCTCGGTCATGGCCGCGCGCGCCCCCTTCGCCGACCTCCGCCTGGAGCAGGTGGACCCGGTCAGCTGCCTGGTCGACGGCCTCCGGGGCCAGTTGGCGGCGCGGCCCGACCAGCTCTCGCCGGTGCGGCCCGTGCGCAGGCCGGACGACGTGGGCCAGCACGTGGCCAGCCACGGCGGCGCCGGGGCGGGCGACGAGCCTGACCTGCGCGAGATGGACCCGATCGTGTTCGAGTCCCTGGTCGCCGAGCTGTTCCGGGCCATGGGCATGCAGGCGGTGATGACGCAGCGCTCGAACGACGGCGGCGTGGACGTCGACGCCCTCGACCCCACCCCGATCCGCGGCGGCAAGATCGTCGTCCAGGTGAAGCGCTACCGCAACACCGTCCCGCCGACGGCCGTCCGAGATCTGTACGGCACCGTGCAGGACTGCGGCGCCAACAAGGGCGTCCTCGTCACCACGTCGGGCTTCGGCCCCGGCTCGTACACCTTCGCCAACGGCAAGCCGCTGGAGCTGATATCGGGCCCCGAACTGGTCGACCTGCTGCACCGGCACGGACTCTCCGGCCGCCTCGGGGAGCGCGCGGGCACGGCCCCCGCGCCGCCCCCGGCCCCCGCGCCCCGGCAGAACGACGTCGGGGACTACAACGTCCTCGGCATGTCCTGGTCCGGCAGCGTCGCCGTGGACGTCTGCGCCCTCGTCTGCGCGGGCGGCCGGGTCCTGAGCGACGACCACTTCGTGTTCTTCAACAACTCACGGACCCCGGACGGTTCGGTGCGCGCGGAGCCCGCGAGCCCGCCGGACAAGGCCGCGGTGCGGGTCGCCTTCGAGTCGCTGCCCGCGGCCGCCGACCGGCTCGCGCTCGTCGCCGCGGTCGACCCCGAGGTCAACCCGCACGCGGACCTGTCCGGCTTCACCGACGCCCGCATCCGGCTCCTCGACCCGTCCCTGACGGAACTGGGCACGCTCGACGTCTCCGAGGGCCGCGCGGGCGAGACCGCCCTGGTCCTCGGCTCGTTCCGGCGCAGAGCGGGCGGCGACTGGGACTTCGTGCTCGGCGGCAAGGGCTACACGGGCGGCCTGGAGCAGCTCCTGCCGGACTACGGCATCGCCGTCGAGTGAACGCCCTTCGCCGTCCCGCCGACCCACCCGCGGGGAAATCCCGACGCGGCCCCGAAATCGGGAGCCGCGGCGCCCCTGTGTGCGTCTAGCACCACATGGACCTGGAGAAACGGCCCGCGACACCCCCGGTGGAGCAGGCCGCGCAACACCCGGCGGCCCCCGCGCCGCAGCCCGCATTGAGACAGCCCCCCGCGCAGGCGGAGGGCTGTCTCGTCGTGGCCATCCGACTGCCGGTGCGGATCGTGGCCCTGGTGATCGTCCTGCCGGTGCGCCTGGTGTGGGACGCGCTGGTGGTGGCCGGGCGGTTCCTGCTCGACACCGCGCTGCGGCCCGGCGGACGCGCGCTCGCCTGGCTGGGGCGCACCCTCGTGCTGCGGCCGCTCGGCGCGGTGTGGACGTACGTCCTCGCTCCGGTGGGCCGGGGGCTCGCGGCGGCCGGGCTGTTCCTCGGCAAGTGTCTGTTCGTCTGGCCCTGGGTGGGCCTGTGGCGGTACGTGGTCGTGCCGGTCGGCCGTGGGCTGGGATGGCTCCTGCACGTGCTGCTCGTCGTGCCCGCCGCCTGGCTGTACCGGTACGTCCTGACGCCCGTGGGGCACGCGCTCGCCTGGGCCGCGCGGGGCGTCGGGGCCGGGGCGTCGGCGGTCGCGCGCGGTGTGCGGTGGCTGCTGCGGATCCTGTTCGTGGTGCCCGCGGTGTGGACGTACACCCGGGTGCTCACGCCGATCGGGCACGCCATCGCCTGGGCGGCGCGCGGGGTCGCCGCCGGGATCCTGTGGCTGCTGCGGGGCATCGGGTTCGTCGTGTGGACGCTGCTGCGGTGGGTCTTCGTGGTGCCCGCCGTGGCGGTGTGGCGGTGGGTGCTCGCGCCGGTCGGGCGGGGCATCGCCTTCGTGGCGCGCGAGGTCGGGGACGCGCTCGGGCACGCGTGGCGGGTCGCAGGGCATCTGTCGCGGGCCGTGTGGCGGTTCCTCGGACAGCTCCTTCGGTGGATCTTCGTGAGCCCCGCGCGCTGGGTGTACCGGACCGTCCTCACCCCGGCCGGGCACGCCGTCCGCGACCTGGTGTGGCGCCCAGCCGCCGCGGCGGTGCGGGCCGCGGGACGCGCCACGAGGCAGGCGCTCGGATCGGTGCGCGACAGCGTGCGCGCGGCCCGCGCCGACGTCCGGCGGCTGCTCTTCGGCGGGTCCCGTGAGAAGGTGCCCGTCACACAGGGCCACGAGGCCGACGGAAACCTGCGGACGTGAAGCGCGTATTCTGAGGCGAAGGTCCGGCGTGAAATGTCCCCGCAGCCGCAGGGACGATCCGGACCACGACACACGGCAGCGCCAGCCCGGACGCGCTCCCCGCCGATACGGGGACGGCGTCACGGGCCGCGTACACGAGGAGAAGTTCCCCTGGGCAAGCGACAGCCCGAAGGCCCGCCGCCCGCACCCGCGGTGCAGCGCATCCGACTGCGCTACACCAAGCGCGGCCGCCTCCGGTTCACCAGCCACCGTGACTTCCAGCGTGCCTTCGAGCGGGCGCTGCGCCGCGCCGAGGTGCCCATGGCGTACTCGGCCGGCTTCACCCCGCACCCGAAGGTGTCGTACGCCAATGCCGCACCCACCGGCACGGGCAGCGAGGCCGAGTATCTGGAGATCGCCCTCACCGAGCACCGCGACCCGCGCACCCTGTGGGCGCTGCTCGACGAGTCACTGCCCGACGGACTCGACATCACCGACGCCGTCGAGGCCCGCACCTCGGGCCTCGCCGACCGGCTCACCGCCTCCGTGTGGGAGCTGCGTCTGGACGGCGTGGAGCCCGAGGCGGCCGAGCGCGCCGCCGCCGCCTTCCGCGCCGCCGAGACCGTCGAGGTCCAGCGCCGCACGAAGAACGGCATGCGGACCTTCGACGCCCGCGCGGCCGTCGTCAGCCTCGACGGTCTCGGTCCGGAGGCGCTCGCCTCCCGCGCCGATAGGCCGACCGACAAGCCCTGTGCGATACTGCGGCTGGTTGTACGGCACGTGACACCTGCCGTCCGACCCGACGACGTCCTGTCCGGTCTCCGAGCTGTGGCCGACCTGGCGCCGCCGGTCCCCGCAGCGGTGACCAGGCTGGCGCAGGGGCTTTTCGATGAAGAGACCGGCACGGTGACCGACCCGCTCGCGCCCGACCGCGAGGCAGACATGGCCGCCCCGGCCGATCGTCCCGATCGTCCAGGGGACGCCGCACCTGCCGCCGCGACGGCGCCGGAGTAGGGACGGTCCCGCGCAGGGGCGTTCGCCGAGAACACCGCAGCGCCGCCCTCGTACTCGGGAGCCACCTGGGTCGGGCGGCGCACTGACCAGAAGACTTTCGCCAGGCCGTCCGCACAAAGGGGCGTACGGAACCGGCGAGACAAGACACAGAGAGCTCCCGTGCGGCGCCCACGCCCCCGGATGGCGGCCCCGCGCAGCAAGCGAGAGCCGCGGATACGTCCGGTACAGGCGCGGCGCCCGGGAGCGTGACGGGAGAACCGCCCGCATGCTTGAGCCGAACGACCCCACTGAGGGTTCGAACAACAACACACCCAGCGACACCCTGCCCCCGCGCCGCCGGCGCCGGGCCGCGTCGCGTCCCGCGGGGCCGCCCGCTGGCACCACCACGGACGCCGGGCCGGCCATACCGGCCACCCCCGCCACCGCCGTGGACACCGCTCCCGCCGCCGCGACCGACGTCGTCGACGACGAGGCCGAGGCCCTGGAGACGGACGAGACCGCCGAGGTCAGCGCGGTCGAGGCCGCCGAGGCCCCCGAGGCCGTGGAGACCGCCGAGGCCGCGCCCGCCGTGGAAGAGGCCCCCGCTCGTACGCGCCGTCGCGCCACCCGTCGTGCCTCCGCGCCCGCCGGTGCCCCGCAGTCCGCCGCGTCGGCCGACGCCCTGGCCGAGGCCGCCGCGCCCGCCGCCGAGCCGGTCGCCGCCGCCGAGGCCGCCCCCGCCGTGGAAGAGGCCGCCCCCGCTCGTACGCGTCGCCGTGCCACCCGTCGTGCCTCCGCGCCCGCCGGTGCCCCGCAGGCGGCCGAGGCGGAGCAGCCGTCGGCCGCCGTCGCCGAGAGCCCGGCCGCACCTGCCGCCGAGGCCGCCGCACCCGCCGCCGATGCCGCCGCGCCCGAGGCCGACGCTGCCCCGCGCCGCACCCGCCGCCGTGCCACCCGCACCGCGTCCGCGCCCGCTGCCGAGGCGCAGGCCGCCCCGGCCGCGGAGCCCGCCACGACCACGGAGGCCACCGCGTCCGCCGAGACCGCTGAGGCCCCCGAGGCCCCGGAAGCCGCCGCCCCCGAGGCCGACGCCGCCCCGCGCCGCACCCGCCGCCGTGCCACCCGGACCGCGTCCGCGCCCGCCGCCGAGGTGCAGGCCGCCCCGGCCACGGAGCCCGCCGAGGCCGCCGAGACCCCCGAGGCCGTCGAGGCCCCGGCCGCCGAGGACGCCGCCCCGCGCCGCGCCCGCCGCCGCGCCACCCGCGCCGCCGCCTCCGCGGTCGACGTGCAGCCCGCAGAGGCCCCGGCCGCGAACGACACCCCGGCCGAGGCGCCGCAGCAGGCCGAGGCCGCCCCGCGTGGCCGCAACGGCCGCGAGGCCGAGGCCGCCGCCGAGCAGGCCGAGGCGGACGCCCCGCGCGGGCGTGGCCGCCGTCGCGCCACCCGCAAGGCCGCCGCCGGATTCACCGCGCCCGCGGCCGCGGGCACGCGCTCCGACGACGACAACGAGCGCCGCCCGGCGCGGCCCGCCGTGGCCGTGTTCCAGGCGCCCGTCTTCGCCGAGCCGATGTTCCAGACCCCGGAGCGCGCCGCCGCCGCTGCCGCCGCCGAGGCGGCCGAGCAGCCCGTCGAGGCCGCGCCCGCGCCCGCGCCCGTGCCCGCCGCCGAGGAGGAGACCGGCCCGCGCCGTCGTCGCCGCCGCCGCGCCGCGGACGAGCAGCCCGCCGCCCCCGTCGCGGCGGAGCCCGAGGAGACCGTCGAGGCCGAGCCCGCCGAGGCGGAGGCCGACATCGACAACGAAGGCGCCGACGAGGCAGCCGACGGCGAGGACGCCGGTGAGCGGCACGGCCGCCGTCGCCGCCGCGGTGGCCGTCGCCGCCGTCGTGGCGAGTCCGCCGACGCCGACGGCGCCGAGCAGTCGGACGACGCCGCCGAGCGCTCCGACGAGGCCGCCGAGTCCGTCGATGACGCCGACGCCGACGAGGCCGACCGGTCCGACGACGACTCCGACGACGCCGAGGCCGCCGGTGGCTCCGGCTCGAGCAGCAGCCGTCGCCGCCGTCGCCGTCGCCGCCGCGCCGGTGACTCCGCCGAGGCCGAGCCGGGCGACGGCGACCCGGAGCGCACGGTCGTCAAGGTCCGCGAGCCGCGCAAGAAGGGCGACGACTCGCCCTCGGACGAGGTGCAGTCCATCAAGGGCTCGACCCGTCTGGAGGCCAAGAAGCAGCGCCGCCGCGAGGGCCGCGAGCAGGGTCGGCGCCGGGTGCCGATCATCACCGAGGCCGAGTTCCTGGCCCGCCGCGAGGCGGTCAACCGGGAGATGATCGTCCGTCAGAACGGCGACCGCACCCAGATCGGCGTGCTCGAGGACAACATCCTCGTCGAGCACTACGTCAACAAGGAGCAGTCGACGAGTTACGTCGGCAACGTCTACCTGGGCAAGGTGCAGAACGTCCTGCCGTCGATGGAGGCCGCCTTCATCGACATCGGCAAGGGCCGCAACGCCGTCCTGTACGCCGGTGAGGTCAACTTCGAGGCGCTCGGCATGGCCAACGGGCCGCGCCGCATCGAGTCCGCCCTGAAGTCCGGCCAGTCCGTTCTGGTGCAGGTCACCAAGGACCCGATCGGCCACAAGGGCGCCCGCCTGACCAGCCAGGTCTCGCTGCCCGGCCGCTACCTGGTCTACGTACCCGAAGGGTCGATGACCGGCATCAGCCGCAAGCTGCCCGACACCGAGCGCGCGCGTCTGAAGACCATCCTCAAGAAGATCGTCCCCGAGGACGCGGGCGTCATCGTGCGCACCGCCGCCGAGGGCGCGAGCGAGGACGAGCTGCGCCGTGACGTCGAGCGGCTGCAGGCGCAGTGGGAGGACATCCTCAAGAAGTCGAAGATGACCACCACCAGCTCGCCGAGCCTGCTCTACGGCGAGCCGGACATGACCGTCCGCGTGGTCCGCGACATCTTCAACGATGACTTCTCGAAGGTCATCATCAGCGGCGACGAGGCCTGGGAGACCATCCACGGCTACGTCTCGCACGTCGCGCCCGACCTCGCCGACCGCCTCTCGCGGTGGACGTCCGAGGTCGACGTCTTCGCGACGTACCGGATCGACGAGCAGCTCGCCAAGGCCCTCGACCGCAAGGTGTGGCTGCCCAGCGGCGGCTCGCTGGTGATCGACAAGACCGAGGCCATGGTCGTGATCGACGTCAACACCGGCAAGTTCACCGGTCAGGGCGGCAACCTCGAAGAGACCGTGACGAGGAACAACCTCGAAGCGGCCGAGGAGATCGTGCGCCAGCTGCGCCTGCGCGACCTCGGCGGCATCGTCGTCATCGACTTCATCGACATGGTCCTGGAGTCCAACCGGGACCTGGTCCTGCGCCGGATGCTGGAGTGCCTGGGCCGGGACCGGACCAAGCACCAGGTCGCCGAGGTCACCTCGCTGGGTCTGGTGCAGATGACCCGCAAGCGGGTCGGCCAGGGCCTCCTGGAGTCCTTCTCCGAGACCTGTGTGCACTGCAACGGCCGCGGCCTCATCGTGCACATGGACCAGGCAACCACGGCCGGTGGCGGCGGCAAGCGCAAGAAGCGCGGCCGCGGCGGCGCCGACCAGGGCGCGCACGACCACACGCACGAGGGTGCCGAGGCCGTCGAGACGGCGGCCGAGGTCGCCGCCGAGGTCGCCGAGCCGGTGGCGCTGCCCGAGCCCGCGTTCGTCCCCGACGAGGAGCTGTACAGCAGCCCGGCCGAGGCCGAGGCCGCCGCTTCCCGCGGCCGTTCGCGGCGCCGGGCCACGCGGCGGGCGTCCGCTCCCGCGGGCGCGCCGAAGTCGGAGACGGCTGAGGTCGAGGCGTCCGAGAGCGCGGAGAGGGCCGAGCAGCCCGAGAAGGCTGACAAGGTCGAGAAGGCCGACAAGGCTGAGAAGTCCGGGCGTGCGGCCAAGGCCGACAAGGCCGGGCGCGCCGAGAAGAAGGCCAAGTCCCGTGCGGGCAGGGCCAAGGCGGAGCCGGTCGAGGAGGCCGCCGAGGCGGTCGCCCCGGCTGCCGAGGTCGCGGAGGCCCCGGTCGCCCCGGTCGCCGAGGTCGTCGAGGCCCCCATGGCCGCCGCCGAGGACGACGCGGCTCCCAAGGGGCGTACGCGGCGTCGGGCGACCCGCAAGGCGACGGCTCCGGCCGGTTCGCCGAAGGCGGCGGCCGACAGCGGTGAGGTGATCATCGCGGAGACGGCCAAGCCTGAGCCGGTCGCCGAGGCCCCGGCCGCCGAGCCGGTCGCCCCGGCCGAGCCGGTTGCGGAGGCGGCCCCCGAGGCCCCGGCGCGCCCGCGCCGCCGTGCCGTGCGCAAGGCCACCGCGCCGACCGCGCCCGAGGAGACGGCCGTCGTGGTCGTCCCCGCGGCGGACAAGCCGTCCGACGCGGCCGCGGACCAGGCGCCCGAGGCGCCCGCCGCCGACGCCGAGGAAGCCGCTCCGGCCGCCAAGAAGGCGGCGCGCAAGACGGCCAAGAAGGCCACCGCCAAGAAGGCCGCGACGAAGAAGACCGCGGCCAAGAAGACGACGGCGAAGAAGACGGCCGCCAAGAAGACGACGGCCAAGAAGGCGGCGAAGACCACCAAGAAGGCCGCGGCCGCCGAGCAGTCGGGCGCCACGGTCACGGCCCCGGCCGACGCGGGCTGAGGTCGGCCCGGCGCGTCCGGCCGTGACTCGGCCGGGCGCCCCGGCCGACCCTCACGGGCGTCACCGCAGCAACGGTGCCCCCGGCACGGCGAGTTCGCCGTGCCGGGGGCACCGGCGCGTCGGCGCGCATGGTGCCAGGTCGGTGCCCTCAATGCGCGGTTTTCGTCCGTCACTTGGATCGTCGAGGCTTTGCCTGTAAGACTCATGCGGTTTGTTGTCGTGAAGAGTTGACGAAGAGTCGACCGTGAGGAAGGACTCCGGCGCGCCGTGGGGAGACCGCGCGCGGGGTCAGGGGAGGGATGCACCATGGCGCAGCTGCGCCTCAGAGGCACGGGCCGCCACCGCGCCGTGAAACAGGTCAAGGGCGGACGGCAGGCGGCGGCGCTCGCCACGGTGCTCTCGGCGGCGAGCCTGCAGGCCACCGGCGTCGCCGGGGCCGCGCCCGCCGAAGGGCCCACCGGGACGACACCGACCTGGACCGAGGGCCCGGTCTTCAACGACCCGCTCGGCACGGACGAGGCACAGCACGCGATCCGTACCCGCTTGATCCAGCTCACCGACGCGGCCGTGCCCGGCTCGACCATCAAGGTCGCCGTCTACCACGTGTGGGAGTCCCCGGTCGTCGACGCGCTCCTGAACGCCCGCGAGCGCGGCGTCAACGTACAGATCCTGCTGGACTCCACGAGCCGCACGGACCGCCCGGACAACCCCTCCTACGCCAAGCTCGCGGCGTCGCTCGGCACGAACCGCTCCGAGTCGTCGTTCGTCGCGCTGTGCCCCACGGACAAGTCCTGTCTGGGCGACCCGCGCCACGGCAAGTCGATCATGCACAACAAGTTCTGGCTGTTCTCCGAGGTCAAGGGCGCCCGCGACGTCGTCGTGGAGACCACGTCGAACTCGACGCCGTCGGCGCACACCAAGTTCTTCAACGACGCGCTGCAGCTCCCGAACAACCCGACGATGTACGACGCGTTCGCCGAGTACTTCGACGACATGGTCCGCATGGACTGGCGGCACTGGGACTACCGCACGGTCAGCAACGGCCTCTACAAGGCGTACTTCTTCCCGCGCGAGGGCACCGTCAACGAGACCGACACCATGTACTCGGTCCTCAACAACGTCGCGTGCAGCTACAAGGACGCCAACGGCGTGAAGCGCCAGACCAAGGTCCGCGCCTCCATCTTCAAGATCACGCGCAAGCAGATCGCCGAGAAGCTGGTCTCCCTGAAGAAGGCGGGCTGCGCGGTCGACCTCGTGTACGCCGAGACCGACAGCGCCAAGAGCCAGGGCGGCACCCCCGGCACCTGGGAGGCCCTGCACAAGCCCGGCGGCCCCTCGCTGCGCTGCTACAACGACGACCGGGACCCGCTCGTGCCCGGCCAGAAGCTGACCACGCCGTACATCATCCACAGCAAGTACGTCCTCATCGACGGCGTGTACGACGGCAAGCGCAACAAGGTCACCTTCACCGGTTCGCAGAACTACACGGCGCCCGCGCTGCGCGAGAACGACGAGGTGATCGTGAAGGTCGACGACGACTCGGTGCACGACACCTACCGCAGGCACTTCGACCGGGTGAAGAAGGTGGCCTGGCC
Organism: Streptomyces sp. NPDC040610; assembly: GCF_055594065.1. Classification (NCBI taxonomy): domain Bacteria; kingdom Bacillati; phylum Actinomycetota; class Actinomycetes; order Kitasatosporales; family Streptomycetaceae; genus Streptomyces; species Streptomyces sp. NPDC040610. The sequence continues at coordinate 613,309 of NZ_JBVIXA010000004.1, forward strand.
GGGGACCAGCGACAAGACCGATCTGTGCCGCGGTGTGAAGCCGCTGCCGCCGGACGGCGAGAAGCCCACCCGCTAGGGCTGCGGGGGCCCGGTTTGACCCGTCCGGGCGAGCCCCGTAATCTTGACCGTCGGCGTGTTCGTATGCACGCCCAACCCCTGTAAACCTCATTCCTCCCGGACATCACGCGGAATTCCGCGCGACATCGGGGAGAGGCCGTCCGTGCCATCGGCGCGGGGCGGCTGGACTGCGGGGGTCCCGTTCCGAGCGAAAGAGAGATCCGCGTGTACGCCATCGTGCGCAGCGGTGGTCGCCAGCACAAGGTTGCTGTCGACGACATCGTTGAGGTTGACAAGATTTCCACCGCCAAGGTTGGCGACACGGTCGAGCTCTCGACCCTGCTCGTTGTCGACGGCGACGCCGTGACCAGCGACCCGTGGGTCCTGGCCGGTATCAAGGTCACCGCCGAGGTCGTGGACCACCACAAGGGCGCGAAGATCGACATCCTTCGCTACAAGAACAAGACCGGTTACCGCCGTCGTCAGGGTCACCGTCAGCAGTACACGGCGATCAAGATCACCGGTATCCCCACGGCTGCGAAGTAAGGGACTGAGACAAGATGGCACACAAGAAGGGCGCATCGTCCACTCGGAACGGGCGCGATTCCAATGCTCAGCGGCTCGGTGTGAAGCGCTTCGGCGGTCAGACCGTCAACGCCGGTGAGATCCTGGTCCGCCAGCGCGGCACCCACTTCCACCCGGGCACGGGCGTCGGCCGCGGCAAGGACGACACCCTGTTCGCGCTGGACGCCGGTGCGGTGGAGTTCGGTACCCACCGCGGCCGCAAGGTCGTGAACATCGTTCCGGTCGCCTGATCACTCAGGTTCCGTAGAACAGAGTTCTTCGCGAGGGCGGACCTCGACTTCTCGTGCTCCTGGAGTGCGGGAAGCGGGTCCGCCCTTTGCGTGTTAGACGTAAGACATTCCCGTACTCCCCCAACCTTCGGCCGGGGGGACCCCCAGGAGGCACTGAACCATGACCACCTTCGTGGACCGCGTCGAGCTGCATGTCGCCGCGGGTAGCGGGGGCCACGGCTGTGCCTCCGTCCACCGTGAAAAGTTCAAGCCGCTCGGCGGCCCGGACGGCGGCAACGGCGGCCGGGGCGGCGACGTCATCCTGGTCGTCGACCAGTCCGTGACCACGCTGCTCGACTACCACCACAGCCCGCACCGCAAGGCCACCAACGGCAAGCCCGGCGAGGGCGGCAACCGCTCCGGCAAGGACGGCCAGGACCTGGTCCTGCCCGTGCCGGACGGCACCGTCGTCCTCGACAAGCAGGGCAACGTCCTCGCGGACCTCGTCGGCCACGGCACCACGTACGTGGCCGCGCAGGGCGGCCGCGGCGGCCTCGGCAACGCGGCGCTCGCCTCCGCCCGCCGCAAGGCGCCCGGCTTCGCGCTGCTCGGCGAGCCCGGTGACGGCGGCGACGTCGTCCTGGAGCTCAAGACGGTCGCGGACGTCGCGCTCGTCGGCTACCCGAGCGCGGGCAAGTCCTCGCTGATCTCGGTGCTCAGCGCCGCCAAGCCGAAGATCGCGGACTACCCGTTCACGACGCTGGTGCCCAACCTCGGCGTCGTCACCGCGGGCTCCACCGTCTACACCATCGCCGACGTGCCCGGCCTCATCCCCGGCGCCAGCCAGGGCCGCGGCCTCGGCCTTGAGTTCCTGCGCCACGTCGAGCGGTGCAGCGTCCTCGTGCACGTCCTGGACACGGCCACCCTGGAGTCCGACCGCGACCCCGTCTCCGACCTCGACGTGATCGAGGCGGAGCTGCGGGAGTACGGCGCGGGCCTGGAGAACCGGCCGCGTCTGGTCGTCCTCAACAAGGTCGACATCCCCGACGGCCAGGACCTGGCCGACCTGGTGCGGCCCGACCTGGAGGAGCGCGGCTACCGCGTCTTCGAGGTCTCCGCGGTCGCCCACAAGGGCCTCAAGGAGCTGTCCTTCGCGCTCGCCGAGTTCGTCGCCGAGGCGCGGGCCGCGAAGCCCAAGGAAGAGGCCACGCGCATCGTCATCCGGCCCAAGGCCGTCGACGACGCCGGCTTCACCGTCACCCGTGAGGACGACGAGGGCGAGGCCGTGTTCCGCGTGCGCGGCGAGAAGCCGGAGCGCTGGGTGCGCCAGACCGACTTCAACAACGACGAGGCCGTCGGCTACCTCGCGGACCGGCTCAACCGCCTCGGCGTCGAGGACGAGCTGATGAAGGCCGGGGCCCGCGCGGGCGACGGCGTGGCCATCGGCCCCGAGGACAACGCGGTCGTCTTCGACTGGGAGCCCTCGATGTCCGCGGGCGCGGAGATGCTCGGACGGCGTGGCGAGGACCACCGCTTCGAGGCGCCCCGTCCGGCCGCACAGCGCCGCAGGGACCGCGACGCGGAGCGGGACGAGGCGGAGAAGGCGTACGACGACTTCGAGCCGTTCTAGGCGGCTTCTGGCCGGGGGCCCTGGGCGGGGAGGGCCGCCGCCCCGCCCACCCGTGACTGTCGGACCCGGCTTGCCGCCGAGGGCAGTGACGGGGGCCGCGTAGCCCGTCGGCTCACGCCTGGAGACACAGCGAAGGGCCCCGGAGCGAATCATCGCTCCGGGGCCCTTCGCTGTGTGCCGAGGGTCGCGCTTCGACGGCACGTCGGGTCCGACAGTCACGGGCGGGCGGGTGGGTGAAAGCCCCGGAGGGGCTTACGGCTGCCGCCCGGGCCGCGCTACGCCGACTCCAGCTCCTCCGCCGGGTCCGCGTCCATCGCGGCCTCCGCGGCGTCCACCGTGTCCGTGGACTCGTCGCGCTGAGCGGGGATCTCCGCCTCCTGGCGAGCCGCCGCGCGGGCGCGGCGGGCGTCGGACTTGGCGGACAGGGCCAGGGCCGCCGCGTTGAAGCGGACGATGGAGGGCGGGTCGGACGGGCCGAGGAGGTGCTCCTTCAGCTCGGCACGGGCCTCCGCGTACACGTCCTGCTCGGGGGTGCGCACGGCGTCCAGGAGGGCGGGCATGCCGTCCGCCTCGGGCGCGAGGATCGTCGCGGCCCGCACGGTCGGGAAGCCGGCCCGGAAGTCCGCCTCGGACATCCCGGAGGTGTTGGCCACCGCGTACGGCTTCTCGCTGCTCAGCCAGTCCGAGACGACCGAGGAGACATCGCTGATCAGCAGGTCGGCCTGGTTGAAGCAGGAGAAGATCGCCGGGCGGGACTCGGTGATGATCTGGTGCTCCCACTCGGGCAGCGAGGCCCAGTACGCCGACTCCCACGCCGCGGTCGCCTCGGCGATCGCGGCCCGGCTGTCGCCGTCGGGCGTGCCCTGGAGCATCATCCGCTCCTGCTCGTCCACGCTCCGGCGGAACTTCTTGGCGGTGAGCAGGTTCAACGCGTCCGTGCGGGCGGCGAGTTCGGCCGCGGCCTCGGGGCCGGGGCGGGCGCCGGAGCGCTTCGCGGCGGCCTCGCGGATCATGGCCTTGATGCGCTCGTTGGCGGCGCCCGCGGCCGGGTTCTGCGAGCCGGTCATCGGGTGCGGCTTGTAGATGAGGCGCACGGCCGGGTCGGCGAGCAGGTGCCGGACGATGTTCTCGCCCGCGAGCACGACCGAGGTGTTGCCGGGGTTGCCGTCCCAGCCCTCCCAGGTCGGGGCGTAGAGGACGGTCGTGTACGCGCCCGTGGGCGGGCCCGCGTACGGCCGGATCGGCGAGAGCTGGGGGCGGCCGACCTCGACCACGTCCTTGTCCTCGACGCCGATGTCGGCGAGCTGGTAGCGGTCGCGGGCGGCGGGGCCGGCGACCCACACCTCGTCGTACGCCTTCGCGTACGGGTTGCAGGACGACAGCTTGTCGCTCTCGCCGTGGTTGATGAAGGCGTGCTTGAGCGAGGGGATGCGCAGGACCTGGGAGGTCTTCGCGGCGTTCGCCGGGTGCAGCATCATCTTCAGCGTCGACGTCTCCAGGGAGAACATCGTGGCGACCTTCGGGAAGCAGATGATCGGCACGTCCGTGGAGTCGATCTTCTGGACCATGAAGCGCTCGCGCAGCACGATCAGCGGGTTGCCGTCGAGCTGGGAGAGCGTGGAGAGCCACATGTTCGCCTGGTACGCGGACGTGGTGCCGCCGGAGAAGTACATGGCGACCGTCGGCTGGTACTGGGCCAGCCACTGGTCGAGCCACTCCATGACGGCCTGGTCGCTCTTCGCCCGCTTCTTCGGCAGCATCCAGGTCGCCAGGTACGCGGCGCCGCCACCCATCAGGACGACGGAGACGCCGAGGCCGATGCCGCCCCAGTACGCGTCGGTGGTGGCCGCGGTGAGCAGCAGGCCGACCGTCGCGGGCACCGAGAACGTGAGCAGGCGGCGCGCCTGCTGGCGGGCCAGGATGCGCGGCGGCGCGGCGCTCAGGTGCAGCGCGGAGGCGTCGATGTTGCGGGTGACGATCGGCAGCGTACGGGCGCGGCGCACCATGACGGCGACGGCCTGGCAGAAGAAGTGCAGGGCGTAGAACGCGAGCAGCGTGACGGTCAGCGGCGACTGCTCGGCCAGCGGCTCGATGCCGTCGATGCGCAGCAGGCCGACGAGGACCAGCATGTCGCGCAGGAGCTGCCGGACGGTGACATCGAAGCGGATCTTGCTCAGGAGGGAGAGCAGACCCGGCTGCTTGTACTGCAGATAGATGTCGAGCGCGAGGTTCGCCGCCGCCGCGGCGACGAACACCGGGACGTACGGGACGAGCGCGGAAACGAGCTGTGCCGTGAAGAGCGCGACCATCGACAGCAGGGCGGTGAGCTGTACGACGCGGCGGCGGGGGGCGAGTCCGGCGGAGGGCACGGGCTTTGGCTCCTGGCGGGGGGCGTAACGGATGGGGGAGGGCGGTGCGGGCTGTGCGGGGTCCGGCAGGTGCGGACGACCCTCATCCGGATAAGTGGTCGACACTCATCCGGATTAGTGGAAGACCCCTGACCGTATGACGCTCGGTGCCTCGGTAGCAATCTTCCGTGACGCTAATCACCGGATAAAGGGGCAAAGGTAACGGAACCCGGAGGCCGAAATTCGGCCTCTTGACGACTTAGGGCCCCTGTACTTCCGTACGCCCGTCCGCCCGGCGAAACGCACGGGCGCCCCGGCCGCGTCCTCACGTACATTGCTGGTCCACAGCACATGGGGACCATTGGGGAAGTACGTGACAAGGGCCGTGACAGGGGCAAAGGGACGGACGGACGTCGCGGGGGCCCACCGGGTCGTCGTCAAGGTGGGGTCGTCGTCGCTGACCACCGCGTCGGGCGGGCTCGACGCCGACCGCGTGGACGCGCTCGTCGACGTGCTCGCCAAGAGCAGAAGCGGCGGGGAGCGCGAGGTCGTCCTCGTCTCCTCCGGTGCCATCGCCGCCGGGCTCGCCCCCCTCGGCCTGCGCCGCCGCCCCAAGGACCTGGCCCGCCAGCAGGCCGCCGCCAGCGTCGGCCAGGGCCTCCTCGTCGCCCGCTACACCGCCTCCTTCGCGCGCTACGGCGTCCGCGTCGGCCAGGTCCTGCTCACCACCGACGACACCAGCCGCCGCGCCCACCACCGCAACGCCTCGCGGACCCTCGACAAGCTCCTCGCCATGGGCGCCCTGCCCGTCGTCAACGAGAACGACACGGTCGCCACCGACGAGATCCGCTTCGGCGACAACGACCGCCTCGCCGCCCTCGTCGCCCACCTCGTCCGCGCCGACCTCCTGGTCCTCCTCTCGGACGTCGACGGCCTGTACGACGGCGACCCGGCCGCCCCCGGCACCGCCCGCGTCGCCGAGGTCGCGAGCCCCGCCGACATCGCCCACGTCAAGATCGGCAGCGCGGGCAGGGCGGGCGTCGGCACCGGCGGCATGGTCACCAAGGTCGAGGCCGCCCGGATCGCCGCGGCCGCCGGCATCCCCGTCGTCCTCACCTCCGCGAGCCAGGCCGCCGACGCCCTCGCGGGCCGCGACACCGGCACGTACTTCCACCCCACCGGACGCCGCTCCGCGGACCGCCTGCTGTGGCTCCAGCACGCCTCCGCGCCGCGCGGCTCCCTCACGCTCGACGACGGTGCGGTGCGGGCGGTCGTCGAGGGCCGCAAGTCGCTGCTTCCTGCGGGGATCGCCGCGGTCGAGGGCGAGTTCATCGCGGGCGACCCGGTCGAGCTGCGGGACACCGCGGGCCGCGCCGTCGCCCGCGGCCTGGTGAACTTCGACGCCAAGGAGCTGCCGCGCCTCTTCGGTCGCTCCACCCGCGAGCTGGCCCGCGAGCTCGGCCCCGCCTACGAGCGCGAAGTGGTGCACCGCGACGACCTGGTCGTCCTGCATCCCTGACCCACCCCGGGCCGTGCACCACCGGACCGCGGGGCAGTGCACCATCCACCCCGCCCGACGGTGCACCCCTAGTCCCGCCCGCCTCGGAGACACCAGCGCAAAACAGGCCGAAAACAGGCGCGAACGCCGTGTCACGGCTGGCTCGCCCGAGGTGAAACTCCGCAAAACCGCCCCGCGGGACCGCTTGTCCTGCTCAACTTTGTTGCAAGGCAGTTCCGCACGACCGTTGCATATCCGCACCACCACTGGTTGAAATCACTGGTTGAAGGAGGCCGTCGTGAGACGAGTGCGCCCAGGGGCGGCGTCCCGCGGGTCGGCTGAGCGCGCGCTGACGAGCGTCGCCGCGGGGGCGGCGTACGGCGGCGACGTGGCCGAGGGCCACGACCGGGAGCCACGCGAGAGCCAGGCACGGGACGGCGACGGCGGCGAGCCGGCCGACGCACCCCGCCTCTGGCACGTCACGCTGAGCGTCTCCGGCGCCAAGGCACCCCTCCAGGAGGTCCGGCGGGGCCTGGAACAGCTCGCCCACGACCACCCCTTCCTGCTCACCAGCCGCTACGCCCAGGACCACGCGGAGATCCGCTACTGGGAGGAGGCCCGCGACCTGCACGACGCCGCCGCGGTCGCGCTGCGCCTGTGGGGCGAGCACCGGCAGAGCGCGCAGCTGCCGCCGTGGGAGATCGTCGGCCTCGAAGTCATCGACCGCGACACGTATCACCACCGGATCGCGGAGGGGTACGGGCCGCTGCCCGCGACACCCGTCGGCGTGCACCCTTTTTAGGGCGTCGATTCCAGCCATCTCCGGCCCGGCGTCCGGCACGGCCCACGGCAGGGTCCGCGGGATGGTCCGCGGCACGGCCCGCGAGGCGTCTCGTACTGCGGAACAGCGTCTGGACGCCCTCCGACGCGCCGTTACGCTGCCCTCATGACCGCGCTCTCGCCCTACGACAACATGTCCCCGGTCGCCCAGGCCGCCTACCGGTCCCGCGCCGCCGCGGCCACCCTCGCGCCGCTGCCACGCGCCGAGAAGGACGACGCGCTGCTCGCCATCGCCGACGCCCTCGAAGTGCGCACCGCGGAGATCGTGACGGCCAACGCCAAGGACATCGCGAAGGCCCGCGAGACCGGCACCAGTGAGGCGATCGTCGACCGCCTCACCCTCACCCCCGAACGCGTCCGCGCCATCGCCGCCGACGTGCGCCACGTCGTGGCCCTGCCCGACCCCGTCGGCGAGGTCGTCCGCGGCTCCACCCTGCCCAACGGCATCGACCTGCGCCAGGTCCGCGTCCCCCTCGGCGTCGTCGGCATCATCTACGAGGCCCGCCCCAACGTCACCGTCGACGCCGCCGCGCTCTGCCTGAAGTCCGGCAACGCGGTGCTGCTTCGCGGCTCGTCCTCCGCGTACGAGTCCAACACCGCGCTCGTGCGGGTCCTGCGCGACGCCGTGCACGGCGCCGGGCTGCCCGCCGACGCCGTCCAGCTCGTCCCCGGCGAGAGCCGCGAGTCCGTCCGCGAACTGATGCGCGCCCGCGGCCTCGTCGACGTCCTCATCCCGCGCGGCGGCGCCTCCCTGATCAGGACTGTCGTCGAGGAGTCCACGGTCCCCGTCATCGAGACCGGCACCGGCAACTGCCACGTCTACGTCGACGCGCACGCCGACCTCGACATGGCCGTCGACATCCTCATCAACTCCAAGGCCCAGCGCGTCAGCGTCTGCAACGCCGCCGAGACCCTCCTCGTCCACGCCGACATCGCCGACGCCTTTCTGCCCCGCGCCCTCGACGCCCTCGCCGACGCCGGCGTCACCGTGCACGCCGACGAACGCGTCCAGACCTACGCCCCCGGCTCCAAGGCCACCGTCGTCCCGGCGACCACCGAGGACTGGGAGACCGAGTACCTCTCGTACGACATCGCCGCCGCCGTCGTCGACTCCCTCGAACAGGCCGTCGAGCACATCCGGCTGTGGACCTCCGGGCACACCGAGGCCATCGTCACCACCTCGCAGCAGGCCGCACGCCGCTTCACCCAGCTCGTGGACTCCACCACGGTCGCCGTGAACGCCTCCACGCGGTTCACCGACGGCAGCCAGTTCGGCTTCGGCGCCGAGATCGGCATCTCCACCCAGAAGCTGCACGCCCGCGGCCCGATGGGGCTGCCGGAACTCACCTCCACGAAGTACATCGTGACCGGCGACGGCCACGTCCGGTGACCGCCGCGCGCGGCGCGCGTCACGCCGTGTGACCGCCGCGGGGGAGTGGGGCGTTGAGGGTCACAACCCCCGAATCGCCTTTGCGTCTGCCCAAATTGCCCCGTCCAGGTCTACGCTGGACGGGTGCCGGAGGACGTGGGGGGTTCGCCGTTTCCCGACGGCTGGGAACCCGACGACGACCGCGACCACGGGGATGCGGACGAAGAGTTCGCCTCCGTGGTCTTCGACGAGGATTTCGTGCGCGCCGCCGAGATCCATGAGCCCACCGCGGTGGAGCGGCTGCTCGCCGCCGCCCAGGCACGCGCCGAGGCGTCCGAGGCCGAGGCCCGCAGGGGCCGCGCCCGCCGCCGCGGCCCCCACGGCACCGACGGCCCAGGACCGGACGACGCCGACGACTACCCCTACGAGGGCTACGGCACCGGTGAGTTCGGCCGCGACGGCGACCTCGACGACTACGACGACCTCGGCGACCCCGAGTTCCTCCAGGACGGCCGCGGGCGCTACGGCCGCCGCGGCGCCAAGGTCCGCTGGCACCGCCCGGTGGCCTGGATGCTCGCCCTCCTCCTCGGCATAGGCATGGTCGCCTTCGCCTTCGCCGCGGTGTACCGGGGAGCGGCGTCCGGCCGCCAGGACCGGATACCCCCGCCCGCCACCACCGAGGTCGAACAGAACGCGGGCCCCGGCGACTCCGCCGGCCCCTCCGCGTCGGCGGAGTTCGGCCAGTCCCCGGTCCCCGCCGAGCCCCGCACCCCCTGAGCGCCGGGCGCATCCGCCCAGGCCAGCCCCACCGCGACCGCCCGCGCACGCCGGCGCCCCCAACTGGCCAAGCCGCGTGAGGAGTTGTCGGAAGTTGTCGTGTACCAGGGCGTTTACCTGACGGCCCGGAGACCTACCCTGAAGGTATGGGCGGGCCAGGAGAACCACCTGCGGGGACACCCGAGGGCGCTCCCGGTGGTGAGGACGAGTACCGATCCGTCGTCTTCGACGAGTCGTTCGTGCGCGCTGCGCGGCTGCAGGAGTTCTCCGCGCGGGAACGGATGGGCGATCACGCGCGCGCCGTGCGCCGCAGGCCCACCGCCCACCGCCGCCTCTCCCGGCAGGTCGTCGTCCTCGTCGTCCTCATCGCCGTCGCCTTCGGCACCGCGATCTACATGGGCGTACGACACCCGTACGGCACCCCGGCCGCCAAACGCCCCGACCCCCTGCGGATGACCGTCATACCGCTCGCCCCCCAGGGCCGCGTGCCCGGCTCCGCGAAGGTCGCCGACCTGTTCGCCAAGAGCCCCGCGGCGCAGTTCCGCATCGGCGCCGGCGGCATCAACCTGCCCGCGGCCCGCCGCACCGCCCACTTCTCCGAGGGCCAGGTCGTCTCCGCGCTCGCCACCGCCAAGGACTACCTCGTGCAGTCCGCGCTCGACCCCGAGGTGCTCATGGGGCGCGCCGTGCGCCCCGCCCGCATCCTGCTCGACCCCGGCCAGCTCGACCAGTTCGACCGCAGCTTCACCCGCCCCGCGGCCGACGGGCGGCACGCCCCCACCGGCTGGCTGGTCCGCTTCGACCAGGCACGGACCCAGCTCGCCGACCCCGGCGTGCGCGTCCAGGGCAGCCTGCGCGCCTCCGAGACCGACAAGGACACCCTTGAGGTCGCCTCGGACCACACCTTCGTCTACGCGCTGCGCCCGGCCCGCGCCGACGCCCGGACACCGGCCTCCCTGTTCACCGTCCGGCGCGAGCTGCACTTCCGCTTCGACCGCGACGACCTGCGCATGCACCAGACCGAGCTGCTCGCCTCCTACGTCCAGGCCGGACCGCTCGCCTGCGCCGCCGACGCCACCCGGCAGCTGCGGCCGCTGCTCGCGGGCGAGAAGGCGAAGGCGGGCGGCCCCGCGGGCACCGACCCGTACGCGACGGGGGGCGCCACGGCGCTGTGCGGGACCCTCGCGGCGTCCGCCCAGCCTTCGCTGTGAGTGGTCCTGGTCCTCGGATGCGAGTGGTCCTGGCCGGTCCTGGCCCTCGTCCTCGGACGGGCCGTGAGCGCTCGTCGCCGGACGGCTGGTTGTCGTACGGCTAGTTGTCGGACGGGCGGTCCGACGAGCCGTTGGACGGGGAGCCGCCGTCGCCGCCACCGCTCTGGCCGCCCTGCCCGGTGAACTTCCCGCGCAGCTTGCCGCCCAGGTCACCCGCGCCGCCCGCGATGTCGTTGACCAGCTTCATCAGCGGGTCCTTGCTGGTGCGGACGTTCTCCGCGTACGACGACGCGGACTGGCGGAAGGAGTCGCTGACCGACGTGTCCTTGTCCTCCTCGCGGCGCGGGTAGTGGCCGTCCATGATCCGCTGGTAGTCGCGGGTCGCGGCCCACTTCTTCAGCTCGGCGGCGCGCACGGTGGTGAACGGGTGCGAACGCGGCAGCACGTTCAGGATCTTCAGGACGGAGTCGCGCAGGTCCCCGCCCGCCTCGTACTCCTCGGCCTGCTCCAGGAACGCGTCCACGTTCATCTCGTGCAGGTGGTTGCCGCCCGCGATCTTCATCAGGCCGCGCATCGATGCCTGCAGGTCCTGGCCGACGAGCAGGCCCGCCCGGTCCGCGGACAGCTCGGACTTGCGGAACCACTCGCGCAGCGCGGTCACGATCGCCATGATCGCGACATTGCCCAGCGGGATCCACGCGACCTTGAGGGCGAGGTTGGTGAGGAACAGCAGGATCGTGCGGTACACGGAGTGGCCGGAGAGGGCGTGGCCCACCTCGTGGCCCACCACCGCGCGCATCTCCTCCTCGTCGAGCAGCTCGACCAGGCCGGTCGTCACCACGATGATCGGCTCGTCCAGGCCGATGCACATGGCGTTGGGCTTCGGGTCCTGCTGGACGTACATCGCGGGGACCTTCTCCAGGTCCAGGATGTAACAGGCGTCCCGCAGCATCGTGTGCAGATGCGCGAACTGGGCGTCGGACACCCGCACCGAGTCCGAGAGGAACAGCAGCCGCAGGCTGCGCTCCGGCAGCAGCCCGCTGAGGGCCTTGAAGACCGTGTCGAAGCCGCTGAGCTTGCGCAGGGCCACCAGGGCCGAGCGGTCCGCCGGGTGTTCGTACGCCCGCGAGGAGATGCCGGGGAAGCGCCTGCGCTGCCGGCTCGGCACGTTCTCCTGTCCGCTCCCCGCGCCGTTGTCGGTGCCGTCGTGGTTGCCGTTGGTCATGCCGCATCCCCCATGTCGTGTCCTCGTTCCTGCCCCCGAGGTGGAGCCCAGCCTAGGCGGAGATACCGTGACAGGGCAGCGCACAGAAGGAGTCATCCGCCATGGAGCACATCTCCGCAGCTCACGCCCTCGTCCTGGCCGCGGGCAGCCAGGACGAGCCAGGCCTCGGCAACCTGCTGCGCGTCGTACTGATCGTGATGGTGGTGGGCTGCGTCCTGGTGGGGTGGCTGCTGCTGCGCGGGTACCGCAAGGACTGAGGAAGGACTGAGGAAGGACCGAGGAAGGACTGAGGCCGGTCGGCATCCGGTGGGCGCCCGGCAGGGCGCCGTGGCCGCACCCGGGGGCCCCGCATACGATGTGCCCAAGTCTTTACCCCGATCCCACACCGGATAGGTCCTGCTGACGATGAGCCTCCACAGCACCGCCGCCCAGTTGGTCACTCTCGCCTCCGAGGGCGGCGAGCACGCCGACGAGCACGCGAGCATCAGCCCCTACGTGACCGGCGGCGGCGCCTTCGTCGTGCTGCTCCTGCTGCTCTGGATCACCACCCGCTTCAACCGCGACCGCTGAGCCGCCCCGGCCCGGCCCCGGACGGCTGAGACCGGGGCCCCTCGGCGGGGCCGGTAGTGTCTGCACCCATGGGAGAGCAGGACATGCCTACCGGCCCGCAGGGCGGCCCGGGCTCGGGCCCGGCCAGTGCCGCCAAGCGCCGACTCGGCGTCATGGGCGGGACGTTCGACCCGATCCACCACGGACACCTGGTGGCGGCCAGTGAGGTCGCCGCGCAGTTCCACCTCGACGAGGTCGTGTTCGTGCCGACCGGGCAGCCGTGGCAGAAGAGCGACAAGAACGTCTCGCCGGCCGAGGACCGCTATCTGATGACGGTCATCGCGACCGCCGAGAACCCGCAGTTCTCGGTGAGCCGCATCGACATCGACCGCGGCGGCGCCACGTACACCACGGACACCCTGCGCGATCTGCGCCGCCTCAACCCCGAGACCGACCTCTTCTTCATCACGGGCGCCGACGCGCTCGGCCAGATCCTCACCTGGCGCGACACCGAAGAGCTGTTCTCGCTGGCGCACTTCATCGGCGTCACCCGGCCCGGCCACACCCTGGCCGACCCCGGCCTGCCCGAGGGCGGCGTCTCCTTCGTGGAGGTCCCGGCCCTGGCGATCTCGTCCACGGACTGCCGTACGCGAGTCGCCAAGGGGGACCCCGTCTGGTACCTGGTGCCGGACGGTGTGGTCCGTTATATCGACAAGCGCGAGCTGTACCGCGGCCACTGAGCCGAGAGGGGCACCGGTGAACGACCGACAGTACGACCCCTACGCGGGCCAGGACCCGTACGCGGGTCAGTACGCGGGTGACGCGGCGGACCAGTACGAGGTCGTCGGGTACGACGAGTACGGGCGGCCGGTGTACCAACTGGTGCAGCAGCCCCAGGTGCCCCCGCAGGCGACGCCCGGCTACGACGCGTACGCCGCGCAGCAGCAGCCGCAGGGGTACGGCTACGACCCGTACGCGACGCAGGGCTCGACCGGGCAGCAGGCGGCGGTGCCGCCGTCGGCGTACGACACCCGGGAGCAGACCGGGTGGGTTCCGCAGCAGCAGTCGTACCAGTCGCAGGCGCCCCAGCAGCCCCAGCACGCGCAGCCGCAGCAGCAGGTGCAGCAGCCGTCGCACCAACAGCCGTCGCATCAGCAGCCCTCGCACCAACAGCCGCCCCCCGAGCAGGAAGCCGGGCCGGAGCGGGCGCACGAGGGTGACGAAGCGCCCGAGTACCGCACCGAGCAGTTCTCGTTCATAGAGGAACCGGACGAGGAATCCGAAGACGTCATCGACTGGCTGAAGTTCACCGAGAGCCGCACCGAGCGCCGCGAGGAGGCCAAGCGGCGCGGGCGCTCGCGCGTGGTCGCCCTCGCCGTCGTGCTCGCGCTGGCTGTCGTCGGCGGCGTCGGCTACCTGTGGGCCTCGGACAAGCTGCCCGGCGGCTCGGAGGGGAAGTCCGGCGCGCAGGCGGCCGACGGACCCCAGAAACGCGACGTCATCGTCGTCCACCTGCACAACACCAAGGGCGGCGGCACCTCCACGGCGCTGCTCGTGAACAACACCACCACCAAGCGCGGCAGCACCGTCCTGCTCCCCGACTCCCTGGCCCTGACCGGCGAGGACGGCAGCGCGACGACGCTCGCCAAGTCCGTCGAGGACGACGGCTCGACCGGCACGCGCGAGGAGATCGACACGGCCCTCGGCACCCATGTCGAGGGCACCTGGCGCCTGGACACCCCCTACCTCAACAACCTCGTCGAACTCGTCGGCAACATCGACATCGACACCAACGCCGACGTCCCCGACCCGAAGTCGAAGAAGAAGGGCGAGGCGCCGCTCGTCAAGAAGGGCGAGCAGCAGACCCTCAGCGGGCCGATGGCCGTCGCGTACGCCACCTACCGCGCCTCGGGCGAGGCCGAGACCGCGCAGCTCACCCGGTTCGGGCAGGTCATGCAGGGCGTGCTGCGCAAGCTGTCGTCCGACCCGCAGGCCGCGACCGTCACCGTGCAGTCGCTCGCGCAGATCCTCGACCCGTCGCTGAAGGAGAAGGACCTCGGCACCTTCCTCGCGAAGCTCGCCGACCGCGCCAAGGGCGGCGACTACGCCACCGCGCTGCTGCCGGTCCAGGACGACGGGACGCTGACCGAGAAGGCCAGCACCAGCGTCGTCAAGGACGTCCTCGGCGGCGCCGTGAAGAGCCCCGAGCAGGGCGCGGCCGTCCGGGTCGGCGTGCGCAACGCCACCGGCGACAAGGACTCCACGGAGAAGGCCCGCATCGCGCTGGTCAACGGCGGCTACACCTTCGTCGATGGCGGCTCCGGCACATCCGCGTCGACGTCGTCGCAGGTCACGTACGCCGACGCGGGCAAGAAGGCGGAGGCGCAGGAGGTCGCCAAGACCCTCGGCCTGCCCGCCGGCGCGGTCCGCAAGGGCAAGACGGCCCCGAACGCGGACGTGTCCGTGGTGCTCGGCGGGGACTACTAGGCCGGGTCGGAGCGGGGGCCCTTCCCGGGGTGGGAGGGCGCCCGCGGTGCTCCCGGCGCGGTCCCGGAGTGGTCGAAACAATCTTCTGGGGACCCATGGGCGGTCCGTGAGACCCTTGACGGGTATTGCCCATCTGAAGGAAAGCTCTCTAGTGACCGCCACGGACCGCTCCACCGAGCTCATCACCGTCGCCGCCCAGGCGGCCGCCGACAAGCTCGCGCACGACATCATCGCGTACGACGTCAGCGACGTGCTGTCGATCACGGACGCCTTCCTGCTCGCCTCCGCGCCCAACGACCGCCAGGTCAAGTCGATCGTCGACGAGATCGAGGAGCGCCTCAACAAGGAGCTCGGCGCCAAGCCGGTGCGCCGCGAGGGCGACCGCGAGGCCCGCTGGGTCCTCCTCGACTACGTCGACATCGTCGTGCACGTCCAGCACAGCGAGGAGCGTGTCTTCTACGCGCTCGAGCGCCTGTGGAAGGACTGCCCCGAGATCGAGCTGCCCGCCGAGGCCAAGGCCACCCGCGGCAAGGCCGCCGAGTACGCCGACCGGCAGCAGGCCGCCGAGGAGGCCGGAGCCCTGCGCGAGCTGGGCGGTGAGCTGCGGTGAGCAACCGCGGCTGCCGGATCATCCTGTGGCGGCACGGCCAGACCGCGTGGAACCTGGAGCGCCGCTTCCAGGGCACCACGGACATCGAGCTGACCGACGTCGGCCTCGGTCAGGCCCGGCGCGCCGCCCGGCTGCTGGCCTCCCTGAAGCCGGACGCGATCATCGCGTCCGACCTCAGGCGGGCCGCGGCCACCGCCGCCGAGCTGGCCGCCGTCACGGGCCTCGACGTCACCCACGACGAGGCCCTGCGCGAGACCTACGCCGGGGCCTGGCAGGGCCTGACCCACGACGAGATCATCGCCCGGCACGGCGAGCAGTACGCCGCGTGGAAGCGCGGCGAGCCGGTGCGCCGCGGCGGCGGTGAGCTGGAGACCGAGGTGGCCGACCGCGCCGCCCCGGTCGTGCTGCGGCACGCGGAAAAGCTGCCCGACAACGGCACGCTGGTCGTCGCCAGCCACGGCGGCACCATCCGCACCACCATCGGGCGTCTCCTCGGCCTGGAGCCGCACCACTGGGAGGGCCTGGGCGGGCTCTCCAACTGCTGCTGGTCGGTCCTCGGCCAGGGCGCGCGCGGCTGGCGCCTGCTCGAGCACAACGCGGGCACGCTGCCCGAGCCGGTGCTCGGCGACGACGACTAGCCTCCGGCGTGTCCCGGCGGAAGCCCAGGTCACCGGTGCCGGGGACCGGATTTCGCATTCGGGCAGGTCGCAGGCTAAAGTTCTTCTTGTTCGCCCGCCGAGCGGGAAGAACGCAAGGGGCTATAGCTCAGTTGGTAGAGCGCCTGCATGGCATGCAGGAGGTCAGGAGTTCAATTCTCCTTAGCTCCACTCGCACGAGAAGCGGCGTGTGCTCACGGAAAACGTGAGCCGCGTCGCTTTCGTCATGTCCGGCGCACGTTCTCTCCGGTGCACCTGCTCCTGCTCCCCGGCGGGCCTCCTCCCTGGCGCCCCTTCTCTCCGGTGCCCCCGTCTCATACGGACACGTCGTCGCGGCGCAGCTCGCGCAGCCGGGCCGTCCGGTCCTTCGTCTCCTCGTCGTCCGGCGTGTACGCCACGATGCGGCAGTCCGGCATGCCGTTGATCGACAGCGACACCGACGTCATCCGCAGCTC
The DNA here is from genome assembly GCF_055594065.1 of Streptomyces sp. NPDC040610. NCBI lineage: Bacteria > Bacillati > Actinomycetota > Actinomycetes > Kitasatosporales > Streptomycetaceae > Streptomyces > Streptomyces sp. NPDC040610. The sequence continues at coordinate 629,815 of NZ_JBVIXA010000004.1, forward strand.
ACCGACCGCCTCGTGCCAGAACGTCTTCACCCGCGGCCCCGGCGGCACCACGTAGCCGCTCGCCCACAGGCGGGCGAACTCCGGGCTGGCCAGCGACAGTTCCCGGATGAAGTTCTCCCAGGCGGGCTCGCCCACATGCCGTCCGTACTCCCCGCGCAGCGTCGCCACCATCACCGGCAGCTCCGAGTCCCGGAAGACCAGCGGGCAGTGCTTCTCCGGCACGACGAACAGCGTCCACAGCACGTTCTCCACGCCTATCGCCTCGATGGGCGGGACGAGGAAGAGGTCCCTGTAGGCGGGGTTGGTGGCGAGGATGTCGTACCGCGCGTTGTACACCACCGCCGGATGCGGGTCCAAGGCGTCGATGATGCCCTGGATCTCCGGGCCCACCGTCCGCGCGGCCGCCTCGTGCCGCGCCGCGTACGGCACCTCCGCCAGGTGGTACAGATGCTCGCGCTCCGCCTTGTCCAGGCGCAGCGTGCGCGCGACGGCGTCCAGGACCTGGGCGGAGGCGTTGATGGGGCGGCCCTGCTCCAGCCACGTGTACCACGTCACACCGACGCCGGAGAGCTGGGCGACCTCCTCGCGGCGCAGGCCGGGCGTGCGGCGCCGGGGGCCGGGCGGCATGCCCACGTCGGCCGGGGTGACAAGGGCCCTGCGGCCCCGCAGGAACGCGGCCAGCTCGGGGCGGCGGCGGGCGGGCGCCGGTGCGGGCAGGGTGCCGGGTGCGGGGGTGGGGAGGGTACCGGGCGCGGCTGGGAGCGGTGCGTCCGCCGGTGCGGTGCCCGCTGGGCGTGCCGTGCGGGTGGGCCGCACCGTGCGTGGTGTCCCCGTCATGTCCATCGTCGTCACGTCCCCCATCGTCCGTCCCCGCCGTCGACCTTGCCAGGTGCTGCCAGTACCAGCATCAGCGGGCTCTCACTACCTGTACCCGCCCGCGACCACGCTCGGGGCATGACGACTACGACCCCACCCGCGGCGACCTCCGCCTCAACTCCTGGATCCAGTAAAGCCCCTGGCACTGACATCCGCCCCGGACGGCTCCTCGCGGCCGTGCTCACCGCCCAGTTCATGGCGCTGCTCGACGTGTTCATCGTCAACGTCGCCGCGCCCACGATCCGCGAGGAACTGCACGCGTCCGGCGCCGGGCTGCAACTCGTCATCGCCGGCTACACCATCACGTACGCCGTCCTGCTGATCACCGGCGCGCGCCTCGGCGAGCGGCTCGGGCACCGCCGTGTCTACCTCGTCGGGCTCGCCGTCTTCACGGCCGCCTCCCTGGCCTGCGGGCTGAGCCAGAGCACCGGTCAGCTGATCGCGTTCCGGCTGCTGCAGGGCGCGGGCTCGGCCGTCCTCATCCCGCAGGTGCTCAGCCTCATCCAGCGGAACTTCACCGGCGAGGCGCGGATGAAGGCACTCGGCGCGTACTCGGCGGTCCTCGCCACCGGCGCCGCGGCCGGTCAGGTCGTCGGCGGCGTCCTCGTCAGCGCCGATCTGTTCGGCACCGGCTGGCGCCCGGTGTTCCTGGTGAACGTGCCGGTCGGCGTGGCCCTGCTGTTCGTCGCCGCCCGTGTGCTGCCCCGCGACGACCGCGGCGACGCGGGCCGGGCGCGCGGGCTCGACCTGCCGGGGCTCGTGCTGCTCGGCGCGGCCGTCTCGGCGTTCACGGTGCCGCTGGTCCTCGGCGAGCAGGAGGGCTGGCCGCTGTGGACCTGGGTGTCCCTCGGCTCCGCCGCCGTGCTCTTCGCCCTGTTCTGCTGGTACGAGGCGCGGCTCGCCCGGCGCGGTGGGGCGCCGCTGATCTCGCCGCGGGTCCTGCGGGTGCCGGGCATGGGCCTCGCCGTGTTCCGGCTCGCCGCGGTGATGGCGGTCAACTCCGGATTCCTGTTCGTGCTGTCGCTGCACGTGCAGGGCGGCCTCGGCTACAGCGCGCTGCGCGCGGGGCTGACGTTCGCCCCGTCCGCGATCGTCTTCGGAGTGGTCGGTCTGACCTGGCGCAAGTGGCCCGCGGCGCTGCAACGCGCACTGATCCCGGGCGGGTTCGCCCTCGCGGCCCTGTCGTGCCTCGCGGTGGGCCTGCTGCTGCGGGACGGCGACGACGGCGGGCTGTGGCTGTACGTGGCGTTCGTGGGCGGCGGCATCGGCCTCTCGCTCGGATTCAGCCCGACCCTCACGCGCGCGCTCGCGACCGTGCGGCCCGAGGACGCGGCGGACGCCAGTGGATTCCTCGCCACCGTCACCCAGCTCGGACAGCTCACCGGCGTCGCGGTCTTCGGCGCGATTTTCCTCGCCGGGATTGAGTCACAGGGGGCTCCTGGGGCGTATTCATCGGCGGACGCGCTCCTGGTGAGCTTCTACGCGCTCGCCGCGGCGGCCGCCCTGGGGGCCGTGTCCGGACTGGTACGTATGCGTCGCTGACCGTCTCGCCGTGGTCGTGGCAGAATCGACGGGGCCGGAAGGGGACTGCACCAAAGCGCCGACGGTGACCCGACGGGAGGGAGAGCGCGATGCCTGCGAGCATCCTCGAAGAGGCCGGGGGCCTCTTCGAAGTGGCGGACATACAGGTCGGCGATGCCACGCTCCTCCACTGCCCTTCCTGCGGTTCGGCCCACGTGGCTCAAGTCCTCGGTGACAACGGCGGAGTCAGTTACGTGTGCACCGCCTGCGGCCACAGCTGGAGCTGATCGATGGGTGCACACAGGCGTAAATGCGACTGGTGCGGCAGCGGTACGCCGATCGTCCGCGACATGGAACCGGTCAACCCGGACTACCAGTACTGGTGCGAGGAGTGCGCGCGGGCGCTGATCATAAAGGGCGACCCCATCGAGACGTACCGCGAACTCGAAGGGGAGCCGATCTACGGCCGCCTGCTCGACGAGCACTGCACCCTCAAGCGCTTCTACTCGTTCGCCACCGCCTGAGGCGCCCGCGAGCCCCCAGGAGCCCCCCCTGCACGGCCGCCCTGGCCCTCTGCGCCGCTGCCCTGATCCCGTCGCGGACAGCCCAGGGCGACCGCCGCGGCGACGGCGAGGAAGCCGACAGCGGCCAGTGGATAGCTCGCCGACAGCGTCATCTCGCCAAAATCCTGGGCGAGTTCACGCCGCCCATGGCCGTGCGGCACCCACCACAGCGCGTACGAGCAGAACACCAGCGCAAGACCGCCCGCCACCGCCCACCGCCCCCGGCCGCCCCACCGCGCCGCACGCGTCCACAGCAGCAGCGCCATCGGCACACACCACACCCAGTGGTGCGACCACGACACCGGGCTGACGAGCAGCGCGGTCGCCGCACAGGCGACCGCGCCCCAGGCCCGCTCCCCGCGCGCCGCCGCGGCCACCGCCACGGCGAGCCCGGCCACGCAGACCACCGCCGCCCCGGCCGCCCACCAGGCGCCCGGCTCCGGGGTGTGCAGCAGCCGTGCGAGCACCCCGCGCACCGACTGGTTCGCGGTGTTCTCCGCCCGCCCGGCCCTGCCCGCCTCGAAGACCACCCGGGTCCAGAAATTCCGGGAGTCCTCCGGCAGCACCACGGCCGCGGCCAGCGTCGCCCCCAGGAACGCGGCGGCCGCCACGCACGCGTGCCGCACGGCGGGCCGCCACGCCTCCCGTCGTACCCCCGCCACGGCACCCACCAGGAGCAGGAAGAGCGCGAACAGCCCGGGCGTCAGCTTGATGGCCGCCGCGATCCCGATGCCCACACCCGCCCACCGGTGGTCCGGGCGCCGCGTGAGCCCCCACAGCACCAGCACGGCCAGCAGCAGATTCACCTGCCCGTAGCGCAGCGTCGTCCACACCGGCTCCGCCCAGACAGCCACCGCCGACACCCACAGAGCGGTCTCCACGCGCGCGTACCGCCCCGCTCCGACCAACTTCAGGGACAGCCGCACGAAGGCGAACAGGAGCAGCAGGTTCCCGAGCGTGGCGAGCGGACGCAGGTCCGCCGGCTCCAGCAGCGTCAGCGGCGTGAACAACAACGCCGCGAACGGCGGGTATGTCATGGGCAGGTCGTACGCGGTGGCGCGCATCGCGTACAGGTCGGCGCCCGAACGCGCGGCCTGGCCCTCCGCGCGGTAGACCATCAAGTCGATCATCGAGACGTCGGCCGCGCGCTGCGCGGCCCAGAAGAGGACGAAGGAGAGCAGGCACGCCCCGGCGGCCAGGGGCACACGGCGGCGGATGACGGCGACGGCGATCACGGACACGAGGCCGGACCGTAGTGACCTCGGGTGTCCGGGACGGAAACGATTTGGTGGACCACGGGGGTGACCGTGTAATGTTTGCGGAGCCGCCGGGGAAACCGGGCGGAGCAGCAACAAGGGGCTATAGCTCAGTTGGTAGAGCGCCTGCATGGCATGCAGGAGGTCAGGAGTTCAATTCTCCTTAGCTCCACAGCAGATGAGCGGGCCACCCGGATCGGGTGGCCCGCTCTTTCGTGTGCCCTGGGTCTTTGCGGGGAGGGCTCGGGCCCGTACACGGGGTGGGCTCGGCCCGTACGGGGAGGACCTGGGCCTGTCCAGGGAGAGCCTGGGCCTGTCCGGGGAGAACCGGGGCGCGCGCCCCAAGCTCTCCCCGGACAGGCCGCTCAGCCCGTCCTCACCGCCCGCTGCCCAGCGCCCTGCGCCCGCGGCCCCGCGGCAGCATCGGCAGGCCCGCCGACGGCGCCTGCGCCGGGATCGCCGCGGGGGCCTCCTCGATGCGCAGGGCCAGCGCGGGGCAGCGGCGCACCGCGCGCTGGGCGCGCGCTTCGGAGTAGCGCGGCACGGCGGCCTCCGCGACCGCGGGGAAGCCGTCCGGGCCCAGCTGGATCAGCTCGGGCACGATGTCCGCGCACAGGCCGTGGCCCTGGCACAGCGTCCAGTCGACGGCGAGCTTGCGGCCGCTCGACGCCTCGCCCTGGGGGCTGTCGTCCTGGAGCGGCAGGACGCCCTCCACGGGACGCCCGCACCCGTCGCCCAGGACGTGCGCGGCGAGATCGTCCGTGAACGCCGCGATCGTCGACTCCAGGAACGCCGCCGAGCCGTCCGGATGCTTGCACGCACCCCGCCGCTTCACCGCCCGCGTCACCTCGCGCAGCGCCTCCAGGGCGGTGGGCCCGCCGCCGTCCAGGACGTCGGCGAGGCCCCGCGCGGCGGCCGGGAGCCCCAGATAGCAGGGCCCGCACTGCCCGGCGCTCTCCGCCGCCAGCCAGTTCGCCACGTGCAGCGCCTCGCCCAGCGGACACGTGCCCGGGCCGAGCGGCAGGATCGCGCCCGCGCCGAGCGCGCCCCCGCAGGCCTCCAGGGCCGCCCGGGACACGACCGCGTCGTGCGCGGTGACCGCGTCCAGCCACTTGCCGTGATAGCCGCCCGTGAGGACGCCCTGCGGCAGCGGGGGAGCACCGGCGAGCTGTAGAACGTACCGGAGGGGCACGCCCGTTGGGACCTCCAGGACCATCGGCCGGGCGACGGCTCCGGAGAGCGTCAGGAGCACGGTGCCCGGCTCGTCGCGCAGGCCCGTGCGCCGGTAGCGCTCCGCGCCGATGCGGGCGGCGACGGCCAGCTGCGCGAAGGTCTCCGCGTTCGACAGGAGCGTCGGCGCGCCGCCCACGCCGGAGTCCGACGTGCGGACCTTGCGCCCCGGGGGCAGCGGCGGCCCGCCGTCCGCGGAGCGCACCAGGGCCGAGGACTCGCCGGTGACCATGCGCACGGGATTGCGCTGCACGCGCGCGCGGAGGACCGATCCGCGCCGGTTGCTCAGCCCGCGCTCGGCGAGCGCCGCCTGCATCGAGGCCTCCGTGGAGTCCCGGGTCACGCCGACGACGAGCGTGCGCGCGCCCAGCGCCTCGGCGGCGAGCAGCGCGCCGTCCAGGATGAGGTGCGGGGCGCGGTTGATCAGCACGGTGTCCTTGCGGCACGCGGGCTCGTCCTCGCTGCCGTTGATGACGACCACAGGGCGCACGCCCCGGCGGATCGCGGCCTCGGCGACGGCCCGCAGCTTCTTGGCGAACGGGAACCCCGCGCCGCCGCGGCCACGCAGCGAGATCTGCTCGGCCAGCGTGGCGAGCTGCTCGCCCGCGATGGGTTCCAGCGGACCGTGCACCTTCAGGTGCATGGCCAGGTCGAGCCGCTCGACCAGATCGAAGCCCGAGGTCAGCAGCGGAAGCCCGACGACGCGGACTTCGGGGACATCGGGCAGTGACGCGTTCACTTGCTGCCTCCGGTGGACGCGTTCCAGGGTTCGCCGCTGCTGGGCGCCTGGAAGGGGCCGGGTAGCTGTTGGGTGGCGGGGCCGTCGTCGTACACGGGGTCGTGCGCGGGATGCACGGGGTGCACGGGATCGTGCAGGGGCGGGTGGTAGGCGGGCTGCGGGCCGGTGTCGTACGAGGCGTCGTACGGGTCGGTGTCCCCGGAGCCGAAACCCCTGTCTCCGTAGTCGTGCTGTGTGTCCTGGGAGTCGCGGCGGCCGTCACCCCTGCCGGTGGGTCCGTAACCGGCGTCCAGGGAGTCGTATCCGCTCGCTACGGAGTCGTAGTCGTCGTCTACGGAGTCGTACGGCAACGGGGTCGAGGGTGCCTCGGCCGGAGGGGGCGGGGAGGGCGCCGGCCAGCGCGGCGTCATGGTGGGCAGGACCTCGGTCGGCTGGAGGTCCAGGGGCAGCGACGAGTCGGGCCCCGAGGGGGTGGCCAGCGCGCGGTAGGCGGCGGCGATGCCGACGACCGGGGGCTGGTCGGCCGAGGTGGCGGCGCGGCCCGACGCGGTGCCGGGCAGGGGCGCCGACGCGGTGTCCCGGGTGGGTGCGGGGGTCTCGCGGCGGGGGCGGTCGGGGGTGGGCCGGGCGTCGGGCGCTGGCCGGGCCTCGGGTTCGAGGAGGGCGAAGATCCGGGCGGCCACCTTGCGCTTGACCGGACGCGGCGCCGCGCGCAGCGCCACCGCTCCGGCGACCGCGACCAGGCACAGGCAGTACAGGGCCACCACCCACGGCTTCGGCGGGCGGCCCGCGTACAGGCCGTGGATCAGGGCCGCGCACCAGGCCGGGTAGGCCAGCATGTGCAGCGCCCGCCACCGGGACGCGACCTGGACCGGTGAGGCGAAGGAGCTGCGCAGGGCGCCGGTGACGCTGGTGGTGATCATCAGGAGCCCGGCGAGCGAGCCCAGGCCGATGAGCCCGTCGCCGCCCGTGAAGCCGAGCCCGAAGGGCACCAGGGCGCCCACCGCGGACACATGGTCGAGGGCGAGCTTCACGGTGCCGTGCAGCAGCAGGAAACCCACGGACGCGACCGCCGTGGCCCGGTGCACGGCCTGGGCGAGCAGTCGCTGGCGCGAGCGCAGGAAGAGCCGGTCGGAGGCGACCAGGCCCCACATCACCGACGCTGTCAGGGAGACCAGCGACAGGACGCCGGTGGTGAAGTCGAGGGCGGCGCGGAAGTCGTCGCCGCCCGCGAACACGAGCAGGGGTATCAGCAGCAGCGCGGCCGTGGTGACGATGCCGCGGGCCGCTCTGCCCGGCGTGCGGAAGGACGGGAACGCCGGTGCCGCGGGCGGTGCGGCTGGCGGGAAGGGCGCGGACGCCGGGGCGGAGCGCCGCGGCGAGGGGGAGCGCCGCGGCGGCGTCGCGGGCGACGGGGGGCTTCCGCGGCTCTTGCGGTGCGGGTTCAGAGGGTTCATGGGGGCGACTCCGAAATGGTTCGGTCGCCGCATGCTAAGTCGAGCCATACCGATGGGTACGTGGTTTGAGTTATTGCGTTGTTATCAAAGCGCGACTCGATCTTGGTGTTGCCCCGATAGTGGTCGGTACGCGGAGTAACCCTTGGCCAGGGGTGGGGTTCCCGGGCCCTCCGGGGATGCGCCACGGCTCTCCGGGGATACGGACAAAGCGCGTGGCCCGGCTCCGAAGCGCTGCGGTACCCTGACGCCATGCGTGCCGTACGCCTTCTGCTTAGCGGGCCGCGCTGATCAGTCCCGACCGCCCAGTGAGCGCGGTCGGAATCGGCGCGGCGTCCCCTCCTGTGCGAGGGGCATTTTTATTGGGCCGTCCGGCCATTTCCGCAGGCAGAGACGATCGATGGAGCTTTGAGGACCATGAGCGAGACGAATTCCTCCGCCACTGCTGAAGGTGCGGCGGGCGCGGGAGGCGCCCCCGCCGCCGAGGCGGCCGCCCCGCACCGCTACACGGCCGCCCTGGCGGCCGAGATCGAGGCACGCTGGCAGGACTTCTGGGACGCGAACGGCACGTACGAAGCACCCAACCCGAGCGGCGACCTGGCCGGCGACCCCGCCATCGTCGAGCGCCCCAAGAAGTTCATCATGGACATGTTCCCGTACCCCTCGGGTGCGGGCCTGCACGTCGGCCACCCCCTGGGCTACATCGCCACCGACGTCTACGCCCGCTTCCAGCGCATGACGGGCCACAACGTCCTGCACTCCCTGGGCTTCGACGCCTTCGGTCTGCCCGCCGAGCAGTACGCCGTGCAGACCGGCACGCACCCGCGCGTGTCCACGGAAGCCAACATCGAGAACATGAAGGCACAGCTGCGCGCCCTGGGCCTGGGCCACGACAAGCGCCGCTCCTTCGCGACGATCGACCCGGACTACTACAAGTGGACCCAGTGGATCTTCGTACAGATCTTCAACTCCTGGTACGACGACGAGGCGAAGAAGGCCCGCCCCATCGCCGACCTGATCGCCCAGTTCGACAGCGGTGAGCGCGCCGTACCGGACTCCACGCGCGCGTGGAGCGCACTGGACGCCCAGGAGCGCGCCGACGTCCTGAGCGGCTTCCGCCTGGCGTACGCCTCCGACGCCCCCGTCAACTGGTGCCCGGGCCTGGGCACCGTCCTGGCGAACGAGGAAGTCACCGCCGACGGCCGCTCCGAGCGCGGCAACTTCCCCGTCTTCAAGGCCAAGCTGCGCCAGTGGAACATGCGCATCACCGCCTACGCCGACCGCCTGCTCGACGACCTGGACGCGCTGGACTGGCCCGAGGCCATCAAGCTGCAGCAGCGCAACTGGATCGGCCGCTCCGAAGGCGCGCGCGTCGACTTCCCCGTCGGCTCCGAAGGCGACGCCATCACCGTCTTCACCACCCGCCAGGACACCCTGTTCGGCGCCACCTACATGGTCCTGGCGCCCGAGCACGAGCTGGTCGACACCCTCGTCCCGGCCGCCTGGCCCGAAGGCACCCACGACGTGTGGACGGGCGGCCACGCCACCCCCGCCGAAGCCGTCGCCAAGTACCGCGCCTTCGCCGCCGCCAAGTCCGACGTCGAGCGCCAGGCCGACGCCAAGGAGAAGACCGGCGTCTTCACCGGCGCGTACGCGACGAACCCCGTCAGCGGCGAGCAGGTCCCCGTCTTCATCGCCGACTACGTCCTGATGGGCTACGGCACCGGCGCCATCATGGCCGTCCCCGCGCACGACTCCCGCGACTTCGCCTTCGCGCGCGCCTTCGAACTGCCGATGCGCTGCGTCGTGGAGCCCGCCGACGACCGCGGCACCGACCCGTCCACGTGGGACGACTCCTTCGACTCCTACGAGGCGAAGATCATCGGCTCCTCCGGAGACGACATCACCCTGGACGGCCTGGTCGTCGTCGAGGCCAAGGCCCGCATCACCGAGTGGCTGGAGCGCAAGGGCATCGGCCGGGGCACCGTCAACTTCCGCCTGCGCGACTGGCTGTTCAGCCGCCAGCGCTACTGGGGCGAGCCCTTCCCGATCGTCTACGACGAGGACGGCGTGGCCCACTCGCTGCCCGAGTCGATGCTGCCCCTGGAACTGCCCGAGGTCGACGACTACAGCCCGCGCACCTTCGACCCGGACGACGCCGACACCCAGCCCGAAACCCCGCTGTCCCGCAACGAGGACTGGGTCAACGTCACCCTGGACCTGGGCGACGGCACCGGACCGCGCCGCTACCGCCGCGAGACCAACACCATGCCCAACTGGGCCGGTTCGTGCTGGTACGAACTGCGCTACCTGGACCCCCACAACGACCAGAAGCTGGTCGCCCCCGACGCCGAGCGCTACTGGATGGGCCCCCGCGAGGGGCAGCCCACCGGCGGCGTCGACCTGTACGTCGGCGGCGCCGAGCACGCCGTGCTGCACCTGCTGTACGCCCGCTTCTGGTCGAAGGTCCTGTTCGACCTGGGCCACATCTCGTCCGCCGAACCGTTCCACAAGCTGTTCAACCAGGGCATGATCCAGGCCTACGTCTACCGCGACAGCCGCGGCTTCCCGGTGCCCGCCACCGAGGTCGAGGAGCGCGACGGAAAGTTCTTCTTCGAAGGCGAGCCGGTCAAGCGCGAGCTGGGCAAGATGGGCAAGTCCCTGAAGAACGCCGTCACTCCGGACGAGATGTGCGAGGAGTACGGCGCCGACACACTGCGCCTGTACGAGATGGCGATGGGCCCCCTGGACGTCTCGCGCCCCTGGGACACCCGCGCCGTCGTCGGCCAGTACCGGCTGCTGCAGCGCATGTGGCGCCTGATCGTCGACGAGGCCACCGGCGAGCTGACCGTCACCGACGCCGAGCCCGACGAGGACACCCTGCGGGCGCTGCACAAGGCGATCGACGGCGTGCGCCAGGACCTGGACGGCATGCGGTTCAACACCGCCATCGCCAAGATCACCGAGCTGAACAACCACCTGACCAAGGCTGCGGGCCCCGTGTCGCGCTCCGTCGCCGAACGCCTGGTGCTGCTGGTCGCCCCGCTGGCCCCGCACATCGCCGAGGAACTGTGGCGCAAGCTGGGCCACACCGACTCGGTCGTCCACCAGGACTTCCCGGTCGCCGACCCCGCGTACGTCGTCGACGAGACCGTGACCTGCGTCGTGCAGATCAAGGGCAAGGTCAAGGCCCGCCTGGAGGTCCCGCCCACCATCTCCGACGAGGAGCTGGAGAAGACGGCCCTGGGCGACGAGCGCGTGGTCGCGGCGCTGGCCGGAGCAGGCATCCGCAAGGTCATCGTGCGGGCGCCGAAGCTGGTGAACATCGTTCCGGCGTGAGGGGCGATTCGGTCTGGCCGGGGTGGTGTGGTCGGGCCGAGCGGATCGGCGGAGCGGCGCGGCTGAGCAGATCGGCCGAGCTGATCGGCTGAGCTGATCTGCCGGGCCGACTGGACCGGCGTGGTCGGTGAGCGGCGGGCCCTTAAGGGGGCCCGCCGCTTTTTGGTCGTGGCTGCCCGGCGGCGGGTCGGTGCTGCTTGGCGGCGGCTCGGACGGGCAGCGGCCTGGTCGCGGCCGGGACCTGGGTGACCGGTCAACTGCGGGTCGGGCGACGCGCATCGGGGTAGTCCCCTACGGGCAGCTTGGGGGTTCCGCTGGAACCCTCAGGAGGCCTGCTGCGTTTACCGTGGAGAAGACGGAGAGATCGATGCCGTCGGCAGGACTCCGCATCACCCCGCACCATCCCTCGCACCACCCCGAACCGCCGGGGACCGATTCGCCGGGCCGAAGGAGAAGCATCGTGGAAGCCGTGATCGCAGTGGTCGCGCTGCTCTTCGTGCTGTTCCTGGCGCTGGGAGCGTATGCGGTGGTCAAGGCGGTCGGCGCGGCCCGCCGCGGCATGGACCGCACGATCACGCAGGCCCGCCGCACGGTGGAGGACACCACGCTGCGCGCGCGGACCTTCGCCCAGCCCGGCGCCGTCGGTGAGCTGGCCCAGCTGCGGCTGCGGCTGCGCACCTCCATGCGAGCCACCCAGGACTCGCTGCGCGCGGGCGTCGCCGAGGACTCCTCGCTGCACGAGTCCCTGGCGCTCTTCCAGCGCCTGAGCGCCCACGGCCACGAGCTGGACGACGACCTCAAGCGCCTGGAGCGGGAGCCCGACCGCATCGAGCTCAGCCAGCGCCTGCCCGCCCTGAAGGAGCGCACCGAGCAGATCGTCAAGGCCGCCGACTCACTCCGCTGGGCGGCCCGCGACCGCGCCCACAAGTTCGCGGACGACGACCTGGACCTGCTCAGCGAGCAGATCGACATGGAAGCGGGCGCGCTGCGGCACTGGACGGCCGGACCGACCGACGACCAGCCCCTCACCTCCTGGTCCGACCCCGCGACGCCCCCGCAGACCGACCAGGCGAAGACCGCGTCCGGCTCCGCGGCGGCCGACCTGAACAAGCCGTCCCGGCCGGGGGCGTCCGCCCGCGCGGCCGGAGGGGACCGCGCCGCCCAGGAACCGACCAGGCCCGCCATCACCCCGCCGACACCGCAGCCGACCTACCCCTGGCAGAAGAAGCCCAAGCCCGAAAGCACCACCTGACCCGAGGAGCCCGCCGCCAGGGCCACAGCAGGACCGCCCCTTCGGCATGCCCGGAGCCCCGTCGGAGCACGTCGCCCCCGTCGCTCACGTGCAGGGGTCGGACTGCCGCACCAGGGTTCCTGCGGGTAATCTCCAGCTCATGTCCCGCCATGTCGCGATCGTCACCGATTCAACGGCCTACTTGCCGCAGCGGACGATGGAGCGGCACGACATCACCGCGGTGCCGCTGACCGTCGTACTCGGCAATCAGGCACTCGAAGAGGGCACCGAGATCTCCGCCCGCTCGCTCGCGTTGGCCCTGCAGAAACGCCACCCCGTGACCACCTCGCGCCCCAGCCCCGAGGTCTTCGCCCAGACCTACCGCAAGGTCGCCGAGGCGGGCGCCACCGGCATCGTCTCGCTCCACCTGTCGGCCGAGTTCTCCGGAACGTACGACGCCGCCGTCCTCGCCGCCCGCGAGGCACCCGTGCCGGTCCGCGTCGTCGACACCGGCATGGTCGCGATGGCCCTCGGCTTCTGCGCCCTCGCCGCGGCCGAGACCGCCGAGTCCGGCGGCACGATCGACGAGGCGGTGTCGGCCGCGGAGAAACGGGCCGCGGCGACGTCCGCGTACTTCTACGTCGACACCCTCGACTATCTGCGCCGCGGCGGCCGCATCGGCGCCGCCCAGGCGCTCCTGGGCTCCGCGCTCGCCGTGAAACCGCTGCTCTCGCTGGACGACGGTCGCATCGAGATGCTGGAGAAGGTCCGCACGGCGTCGAAGGCGATCGCCCGTCTGGAGGAGATCGTGATCGAGCGGGCCGGGGCGCACGACGTGGACATCGCCGTGCACCACCTCGCGGCGCCCGAGCGCGCGGCGACCCTCGCGGAACGTCTCAGGGACCGTGTCCCCGGCCTTGTCGACCTGCACGTCAGCGAGGTGGGCGCGGTGATCGGGGCGCACACAGGGCCCGGGCTGCTCGGGGCTGTGGTCTCGCCTCGGTGAGGTAATCCCGTCTCGGCGGGGCTGTGGTCTCGCCTCTGTGCGGGCGAGGTTCGCTCGTGCGGGTGATGGAGTTATCCACAACTGCTGGGTAATCCCCCGGAATTGAGCAAGATCAACAAGTTTCCGTGGCGATGCCTAGCGTTTTCGGCATGGGACTTCGATCAGCTTCAGAGACGGCAAGCGGCGGTGCGGTGGGCTCGCCGGGCGGCGGTTCGGCAGACTCGCTGGACGGCGGTGCGGCAGGCCCGGCGCACAGTGGCCCGGGACGGTCGCCGGGCTCGGACGGGCGCGCGCAGGAACACCACGTGGCCATGGGGCACGCGACGCGACGCCACGCCCGGCGCCGGGCCCGACGCAGGCGCGCGGCAGCGGAGGCCATGCGGCTGCGAGCCGAGGCGCTGTTCGCCGAGCCGGGCGTGCGGGGAGGAGGGCGGGGGCGGGCTCCGACCTTTCCTGTGCTGCCTGAGGCGCCTGAGCGGGGGTGGCGTCGAACTCCCGGTTGGGTGGGGGGTGTTGGTGGTTGGAGTGGCGGGGGTGCTGGGGGTGCTGGGCGTGTTGTGGACCCGGCGGGACCGGTTCGCCCGGTGGACCCTCTGGACCCTCTGGACGCGGTGGACGCGGTGGACGCGGTGGACGCGGCGGGCCGGGTGGACCCCCTTGGCCCGGTGGACCCTGCTGGCCTGGTGGACCCCGTTGGCGCGGTGGGCCTGGTGGGCTCGGGGCGGGTGGGCCGGGCGGAGCCTGCGGGTGAGACGGGTGCGGCGGACGAGGGTTCCGGGGCCGATGCCCGGGTGGGGCCGCCGTGGCGGGTGCGGGCCGGGCTCGCCGTACGGGAGAGGCTGCCGCTCTGGCTCCGGCTGCGGTGCGGCCTGGAGCGGCGGAGCGTCATCGCGCTCGGCCTGGTCCTGATCGTGGCCGCGGTCTTCGCGGCGCAGCACTTCTGGACCGGGCGGACCCAGCCGGTCCGGGCACCGGACGTGGTGGGCGAGGCGGCGGGGCCCGGCGGAGAGCCAGGACCGTCCCCGTCGCCCGGGACGCCGCCCACGCCCGACGGGGGACTCCCGCAGGGCGCGCCGGGCGACGCCACCGGTACGGGGAGCGGCGCGGGCGCGGCGGCGGGCGTCGTCGTGGACGTCAGGGGCAAGGTCCGCAGCCCTGGTGTGCAACGACTGCCGGGAGGCTCCCGCGTCGCCGACGCGCTGCGGGCGGCGGGCGGGGTCCGCCCCGGCACGAAGACGGACGGGCTCAACCGCGCCCGGCTCCTCATCGACGGCGAGCAGATCGTGGTGGGCGGCCCCGCCCCACCGGAGCCGGGCTCCGCGGCGGCCGTCCCACCGGGTTCCATCCCCGGATCGACGGCCGGGGGCGCGGCGGCCGGGCCGACAGGGGGCGCCGGGGCGGCGGCAGGACCCGTGGGGCTCAACACCGCCACCGCCGAGCAACTGGACACCCTGCCGGGGGTGGGCCCCGTCCTGGCGCAGCACATCATCGACTACCGCACGGAGCACGGGGGATTCCGCTCGGTGGACGAACTCCGGGAAGTGAACGGCATCGGCGAGAAGAGGTTCGCCGATCTGCAGAAGCTTGTACGGCCATGAGGCGCACGGGGACGGCGACGAGGGGCGCCGGGACGTTCATGAGGCGCCGGGCGAACCCTCCCGGGACTGGTCCCAGCCCCGGCGCGCCCGACCGGCAGCAAGACGGTCCTGCGGACCCGCGCCAGCACGACTCTGCCGACCCGCGCCAAGAGGGCCCCGCCGACCTTCGCCTGGTGCCACCCGCCCTCGCGGCCTGGGCAGCGGCGGCCCTCTCGTTGGGCGCCCCACCCCGCGTGGTGGTCGGCGCGGTCGTGGTCTGCGTGGCGGTGGCCGGAGTGCTCCTGGTGACGTGGACCACGTGGACCACGTGGGGATGCGGGGGTGGGCGGGCCCGCGCTAGGGGTGTCCGCGCCCGGACGGGAGGGCGTGCCCCTGCACAGGTAGGGGCTGGCCACGCCGGACCAGGGCGAGCCGATGCCGGGGGAGGGCGCGCCGACGTCCAGGTGGGGCGTGTCCGGACCGAGAGACGGGGCCGCTTCGCGTGGGGCCGGGTGAGTGTGGCCGCGATCCTGCTGTGCGCCGCGGCGTCGGCTGCCTCGGCCGGGCTGCACGGGGCGGACCTGCACCGCGGCCCGGTACCCGAACTCGCGGAGCGGTACGCCGAGGTGACGGCGGAGGTGGAGGTGACGTCGGACCCGCGCCGTACGCGCCCCCGGGTGACCGGCGACCGCACGGCCCCGCCGTCCATCGTGCTGAACGGGGAGGTCGTCCGCGTCAGGGAGGCCGACGGTACGACGAGCGGGACGAGGGCGCCGGTGCTGGTCATCGTGCGCGAGGAGAGGGAGGAGGAGAAAGGGGAGAAGGGGGAGAAGGGGGCAGGCCAGAGGGAGGAGCCGGGGGAGAGGGGCGACGCGGGCTCGGGGCAGGGGCCCTGGCGGCCGGACAGCGGACAGGGCCCGGACGGTGCTGCCGGTGGTGTCGGCCCGGCCGGGGTCGGCGGCCCACGGGAAGGCGTAGGTGCCGGGGGCACGGATGCGCGGCCGCGAGGATCGCCGTGGCTGGACCTGTTGCCGTCCACGCGGCTGAGGGTGCGCGGAAGCCTCGCGGTGCCATGGTCGGACAGCGAG
Organism: Streptomyces sp. NPDC040610; assembly: GCF_055594065.1. Lineage (NCBI taxonomy): Bacteria > Bacillati > Actinomycetota > Actinomycetes > Kitasatosporales > Streptomycetaceae > Streptomyces > Streptomyces sp. NPDC040610. The sequence continues at coordinate 645,695 of NZ_JBVIXA010000004.1, forward strand.
CGGATCGCGGCCGTCCTGCGGGTGCCGGAGGGGCAGGCGCCGCAGGTGGTCGGGGCACCGTCGGCGACGCAGCAGTTCGCAGGGGACCTGCGGGCGGGGTTGCGGGAGGCGACGGACGGGCTGCCTGATGATGCCCGCGCGCTGCTGCCGGGGCTGGTGATCGGGGACACCTCGCGGGTGCCGCCGGACCTGGACGAGGCGTTCCGGGCGACCGACCTCACTCATCTTCTCGCGGTCAGTGGAGCGAACCTCACGATCGTGCTGGCGTTGCTCATCGGGCCGCCCGGCACAGCCCACCGTGCGGAACGACGCGGGCTCGCACCGAGGTTGGGCATTCCGCTGCGGACGACGGCGCTGCTCGGAGGCGGGCTGACGCTCGGGTTCGTCATCGTGTGCAGACCGGAGCCGAGCGTGCTGCGGGCGGCGGCCTGCGGTCTGATCGTGCTGCTGGCCATCGGCACGGGCCGACGCAGATCACTGCTGCCCGCGCTGGCCACGGCGGTGCTGCTCCTGGTGTTGTACGACCCCTGGCTGTCGCGGAGTTACGGCTTCCTGCTGTCCGTCCTGGCGACGGGGGCGCTGCTCACGCTCGCGCCGAGGTGGAGTGCGGCGATGCGGCGGCGCGGCGTACCGGGGCGGCCGGCCGAGGCGCTGGCGGCCGCGGCGGCGGCGCAGGCGGTGTGCGCGCCGGTCGTGGCGGTGCTCGCGGCGCGGGTGAGCCTGGTCGCGGTGCCGTGCAACCTGCTCGCGGAGTTCGCTGTCGCGCCCGCCACCGTGCTGGGCTTCGCGGCGCTCGCGGTGGCGCCGGTGGCGATGCCGGTGGCCAAGGCGCTCACGTGGTGCGCGAGTTGGCCCGTGGGCTGGATCGCGGGAATCGCCCGGACGGGGGCGGCGCTGCCGGGGAACGGGATCGACTGGCCCGGCAGTTGGAGCGGCGCGCTGCTGCTGGCGATCGTCACCGTCGCCGTGGTCCTGGCCTGCCGCAGGCTCGCCCGGCATCCGTGGTTGAGCGCGGGATGCGTGCTGCTGCTCCTCCTGGCGGTCGTTCAACCCCCGCCGCTCACCCGGGTCATCGTGGGCTGGCCGCCGCAGGGGTGGCGTCTGGTGATGTGTGATGTGGGACAGGGGGACGCGACCGTGCTCGCGGCGGGCGGGGGCGCCGGGGTGGTCGTCGACGCGGGGCCCGATCCCGTGCTCGTCGACCGGTGTCTGCGCTCGCTCGGCGTCACACGGGTGCCGTTGGTCCTGCTGACGCACTTTCACGCGGATCATGTGGCGGGGCTGCCCGGGGTGCTGCGGGGGCGGTCGGTGGGGGCGATCCAGACGACGGGGTTCCAGGAGCCGTCGGGGCAGGCCGAGTTCGTGCGCGGGCAGGCGGCCGCACGGGGGATTCCCCTGACGCGGGCCGTCGCAGGAGAGCGGAGACGCGCCGGGCCGCTGGAGTGGCAAGTGCTCTGGCCGCCGCCCGGCCCGGGGGCGCGGCCGGAGGGCCCGAACGACGCCAGCGTCACCCTCCTCGCCCGGATCGCGGGGCTCACCCTGCTTCTCCTCGGCGACCTGGAACCACCGGCCCAGCGAGCCCTGTTGCGTACCCCGGCGGGCGCCGCGCTGCCACGGGTGGATGTGCTGAAGGTCGCGCATCACGGGTCGGCGTACCAAGACCCGTTGCTGTTGCGACGGGCGGCGCCGCGGCTCGCGTTGGTCTCGTGCGGCGAGGACAACCCGTACGGACACCCCTCGCCCCGGACGGTCGCGGCGCTGCGGGCCGGGGGCGCACAGGTGCTGCGGACGGACACGAGCGGCGCCATCGCGGTCACGGGAGGACGCGCCGGGGCACGCGCGGAGCCACCGGGGAGAGGCCCGGGTGCGGGCGAGGGTGGGGCGGCTGAGCTGGGGGTGGCGACGCGCAGGTGAGGGGGCGGGGCGCGCCCTGGCTGTCTGGGTGAGGCCAGGGCGACGGGGTGGGGGGGCGGGGGGAGGGGAGGGGAGAGGAGGGGGGAGGCCCCCCGGGGGGAAGGGAGGAGGGAAGGCGAAGTGGGGCGGAACTGTTAATTGGGGCCACTGCGACAGTGCAGGCGCTCCGGCCAATTCCGCAATGTTCTTGTTGAAGTGGTTGCGTTTGCATCGAATGCCGCAACGGTGATCGAATGCCTTTTTGTTGCAGGTGTTGTCAAGGTGTGCGGGGTGTGTCGCAGTGTTCGGCCGTTGGCTGGGAAACCGTTGGGGCCGGGGCGGGCGGTCCGGGCCGCTGTCGGCGATGACGGTGCCGACCGGTGCCGGGGTGCTGAGTTGCCGGGTGCTCGATCCCGTCAATGAGGCGGTGCAGCACGCGGAGCTCTCGGTCAGCGATGCCATGGGCCGCAAGATCGTCAGTGGGGGGACGGATCCGTTCGGGTCGTTCGTCGCGACGGTGCCGGCGGGGGAGTACCGGCTCGCGGTGTCGGCGGAGGGGTTCACGCCGTACCGGGCGAACGTCACGGTGGGCGAGGGTGCGCACGCGTCGATGGGGGATGTGACGCTGCAGATCGCGCCGCTCCCGGGGCTGCCGGAGTCCGGGGACTGGGACATCGACCCGATGCACTCCTCGATCGCGTTCACGGCGCGGCACATCGGGCTCGCGCGGATCCACGGCCGGTTCAACACGTTCGCGGGGGCGATACGTCTGGCCGAGCGGATGGAGGACTCGGCGATGCACGTCGTGATCGACGCGTCCTCCATCGACACGGCCGTCAAGATGCGCGACGACCATCTGCGGTCGGGTGACTTCCTGGACGTGGCGCGGTTCCCGACGATGGAGTTCTACAGCGACAAGTTCGTGCACAAGGGCGGTGCGCGCTGGGCGATCACGGGCGCCCTGTCGCTGCACGGTGTGACGCGGACGGTCACCCTGGACACGGAGTACCTGGGCGTCGGGCACGGGCTCGAGGGGGAGACGCGGGCCGCGTGCCGGGCGACGACCGAGCTGCACCGCGACGACTTCACGATCACGTGGCAGACGATGCTCGCCCGGGGGATCGCGGCGGTCGGCGCCAGCATCACCATCGAGCTGGACATCCAGGTCCTGCCCAAGGCCTGAGCCGCGGCTCCCCGCTCCGCGCCGACCCGGCGCACACCTGCTCCACGCCGACCCGACGGACACCCGCTCCGTGCCGATCCGGCAGGCACCCGCTCCTAGCCGACCCGCCGGACAGGCCCTAAGGTGCCTCCAGCCAGCCCTCGAACTCGGCTGCCAGCGCGTCCAGTTCCTTCGGGTCGAGGCGGCGCTCGGGGTCCTCGACGACCACCAGCCACTGGGCGTCCTCCGCGTCGTCCTCGCCGGCCAGTGCGTCCCGGACGAGCTGGGGTTCTTCGGGGACGCCGAAGCGGTCGGGGAGCTCTTCGGCGAGCTGCTCCGCGGCGTCGCGGTCGGGCAGCACCAGGACATGTCGTACGTCGGTCACCTGCCCATTCTCCGATACGGCGACGTCGGGCTGCGCCCCGCGTCCGGCCCGGCGGTCCCGGCCCCCCGCCCTCGGACCCGCCCGGCGGTCCGGCCCCCGCCCTCGCTCCCGCCCCCCGGGCTGCCCCCGCCGAATGCCGCCTCGCCCCGAGCTGTCAGTGGTGCGTGGGATGCTTGACCGCGATGGCCAGGAAGAACGCAAACGACAATCCGCTCGCTCCCCTCACGGTCGCCGTGGGGCAGGAGGACCTGCTGCTCGACCGCGCCGTGCAGGAGGTCGTCGCCGCCGCGCGGGCCGCGGACTCCGACACCGACGTCCGTGACCTCACCCCCGACCAGCTGGGGCCCGGCACCCTCGCCGAGCTGACCAGCCCGTCGCTGTTCGCCGAGCGCAAGGTCGTCGTCGTACGCAATGCGCAGGACCTGTCGGCGGACACCGTCAAGGACGTGAAGGGGTATCTGGGGGCGCCCGTCGAGGAGATCACCCTGGTGCTGTTGCACGCGGGCGGGGCCAAGGGCAAGGGGCTGCTCGACGCCGCGCGCAAGGTGGGGGCGCGGGAGGTGGCCTGCCCGAAGATGACCAAGCCCGCGGACCGGCTGTCCTTCGTGCGGGGTGAGTTCCGGGCGCTGGGGCGGTCGGCGACACCCGAGGCGTGCCAGGCCCTGGTCGACTCCATCGGCAGTGATCTGCGGGAGCTGGCGTCCGCCGCGGCGCAGCTCGTCGCGGATGTCGAGGGCACGATCGACGAGGCGGTCGTCGGGCGGTACTACACGGGGCGGGCGGAGGCGTCCAGCTTCACCGTGGCCGACCGGGCCGTGGAGGGGCGGGCCGCGGAGGCGCTTGAGGCGTTGCGGTGGTCTCTGGCGACCGGGGTCGCGCCCGTGATGATCACCTCGGCGTTGGCGCAGGGGGTGCGGGCCATCGGGAAGCTGTCCTCCGCGCGCGGGGGGCGGCCTGCTGATCTTGCTCGTGAGCTGGGGATGCCGCCGTGGAAGATCGATCGGGTGCGGCAGCAGATGCGGGGGTGGACGCCGGAGGGGGTTGCTGTGGCGCTTCGGGCCTGTGCGGAGGCTGACGCGGGCGTCAAGGGGGGTGGGGACGATCCTGCGTACGCGTTGGAGAAGGCTGTCGTCGCCGTTGCTCGGGCGGCTCGGCTTCGCCGGGGGTAGGTTTTCCCGCTCCGGGGGACGGGGGTGGGGTGGGCACCGCCGGGATGGTTTGTGAGGGGTGCTCGCCGTCGCGGCGGGATTTTCTTTCCCCGAGCCCACCCCTTCCCGAAACCGGGGCTCCGCCCCGGACCCTGGACAGCCCTCGCCCCTTCCTGAACCCCGAAGCCCCCAAAACCGAAGAACCCCGCACACCACCCTGGGGAAGGGCACTGCACGGGGTCTTCGGTTCAAGCTCTTCAAAGATCCACACCCGCGTGGCGAACGCAGGCCGCGTGTGGATCGGGGTGCCGGTCGGGAGCGGATGAGAGAGGGCCCGCTCTGGTCCTCCCGGCGGTTACATCACTGGTCGGCCTTAGAGGGACGCGGCCTTCGAAGCAAGCGCCGACTTCTTGTTGGCGGCCTGGTTCTTGTGGATGACGCCCTTGGAGACGGCCTTGTCGAGCTGGCGCGAAGCCTCGCGGGTCAGCTCGGTCGCCTTCTGGGTGTCACCGGAGGCAACGGCCTCGCGGGCCTTGCGGATCGCGGTCTTCAGCGAGGACTTGACGGCCTTGTTGCGCTGGCGCGCCTTCTCGTTGGTCTTGTTCCGCTTGATCTGGGACTTGATGTTCGCCACGAAAGAGCCTTCTCAGGTTCAGGTACTGCTGATTTCTCTGACATGTGCCACACGGCCGAGAGGGCTGAGAGACACAGCTGCCCACGTTACCAGTCGCCCCGCGACCGGCCCAAACCGATCCTCGCGGCCCACCCGTGGGACGATGGAGGCTACGTATCGATCCGACCCGAGGCATAAGGCGCCTCAAGAGACAGGACCCTGCGTGCCCGCGACCCCTAAGAATGTGCCCGCGCCGAGCCGTACCGACCCGGCTCTGATCCGCAATTTCTGCATCATCGCGCACATCGACCACGGCAAGTCCACGCTTGCCGACCGCATGCTGCAGCTGACCGGTGTGGTCGAGCAGCGGCAGATGCGCGCCCAGTACCTCGACCGTATGGACATCGAGCGCGAGCGCGGCATCACGATCAAGTCCCAGGCCGTGCGTCTGCCCTGGGCCCCGACCGAGGGCCCCGACGAGGGCACGACGCACATCCTGAACATGATCGACACCCCCGGCCACGTGGACTTCACCTATGAGGTCTCCCGTTCGCTCGCGGCCTGCGAGGGCACGGTCCTCCTGGTCGACGCGGCCCAGGGCATCGAGGCGCAGACCCTCGCCAACCTGTATCTGGCGATGGAGAACGACCTCAAGATCGTTCCGGTGCTCAACAAGATCGACCTGCCGGCGGCCCAGCCCGAGAAGTTCTCCGAGGAGCTGGCCAACCTCATCGGCTGCGACCCGGACGACGTCCTGAAGGTCTCCGCGAAGACCGGGCTCGGCGTGGAGGCGCTGCTGGACAAGGTCGTCGCCGAGGTGCCGCCGCCGGTCGGTGTCGCCGACGCGCCCGCCCGCGCGATGATCTTCGACTCGGTGTACGACTCGTACCGGGGCGTGGTGACGTACGTACGAGTCGTCGACGGTCAGCTCAACAAGCGTGAGCGGATCCGGATGATGTCGACGGGCGCGACGCACGAGCTCCTGGAGATCGGGACGAACTCGCCCGAGATGCTCGCCGCCGACGGGCTCGGCGTGGGCGAGGTGGGCTATCTCATCACCGGTGTGAAGGACGTCCGCCAGTCCAAGGTCGGTGACACGATCACCTCCCTGCACAAGGGCGCCACGGAGCCGCTCGGCGGCTACAAGGACCCCAAGCCCATGGTCTTCTCGGGGCTCTATCCGCTGGACGGCTCGGACTACCCGGAGCTGCGCGACGCCCTGGACAAGCTGCAGCTCAACGACGCCGCGCTGGTGTACGAGCCGGAGACGTCCGCCGCGCTCGGCTTCGGCTTCCGCGTCGGCTTCCTCGGCCTGCTGCACCTGGACGTGATCCGCGAGCGCCTGGAGCGCGAGTTCGGGCTCGACCTGATCGCCACCGCCCCCAACGTGGTCTACCGCGTGATCATGGAGGACGGCACCGAGCACGTCGTCACCAACCCGAGCGAGTTCCCCGAGGGCAAGATCGACGAGGTGTACGAGCCCGTCGTGCGGGCCACCATCCTCGCTCCGTCCGAGTTCATCGGTTCGATCATGGAGCTGTGCCAGAACCGGCGCGGCACCCTGCTCGGCATGGACTACCTGTCCGAGGACCGTGTCGAGATCCGGTACACGCTGCCGCTCGCGGAGATCGTCTTCGACTTCTTCGACCAGCTGAAGTCCAAGACGCGCGGGTACGCCTCGCTGGACTACGAGCCCACGGGCGAGCAGTCCGCGCAGCTCGTCAAGGTCGACATCCTGCTCCACGGCGACAAGGTGGACGCCTTCTCGGCGATCACGCACAAGGACGCGGCGTACGCGTACGGTGTGCGGCTCGTCGCCAAGCTGCGGGAGCTGATCCCGCGGCAGGCGTTCGAGGTGCCCGTGCAGGCCGCGATCGGCTCCCGGGTCATCGCCCGCGAGACGATCCGCGCCATCCGCAAGGACGTCCTCGCCAAGTGCTACGGCGGTGACATCTCGCGTAAGCGCAAGCTGCTGGAGAAGCAGAAGGAAGGCAAGAAGCGGATGAAGATGGTCGGCTCCGTGGAGGTCCCGCAGGAGGCCTTCATCGCGGTGCTGTCCAGCGACGAGGGCTCCGGCAAGAAGAAGTAGCCCCCGGCGCGGTCCGGACGTGTGGTGAGGAGCGCCTGCCCGGTGACCGGGCAGGCGCTCCTCGCGTCTCGCCCTCACCCGGCGGGTGGATCCGTTGTGAGGCGGAACCTGTAGGAAGTGACAGGCTGCAGCCCCTTACGCACATGGCGTCCGGCCTTTACTCTGATCACTGCTCGTAGGTTACTCGCAAGTTAAACAAGTGCCCGGAGAGGCACGGGAGCGCAGCGACCGCAGTCACGTAGCCAGTAGAAACGCACCGTCAGGACGCACCGTCGCGGGCCCGGAGGATGTCGTGAGCGACACACAGACCTTGATCGAGAACCGTCCGCCTTCGGTGGCGCACCTCTTCCTGGAGCGGGTGGCGGACACACCCGACGCCGAGGCCTACCGCTATCCCGTCCCGGCGGCCTCGGGGGAGGGCCCCGACGAGTGGCGGTCGCTGAGCTGGGCGGAGGCCTCCGAGCGGGTCTTCGCCATCGCGGCCGGCCTGGTCGACCTGGGCCTGAACCCCGAGGACCGGGTGGCGCTGGCCTCCGCGACCCGCGTCGAGTGGATCCTCGCCGACCTGGGCATCCTGTGCGCCGGGGCGGCCACGACGACGGTGTACCCGCAGACCAATGCCGAGGAGTCGGCGTTCATCCTCGGTGACTCCGGCAGCCGCGTCCTGATCGCGGACAACGCCGAGCAGCTGGCGAAGGCGCGCGAGCAGCGGGCGAACCTGCCCGAGCTGAAGCATGTGGTGGTGTTCGACGCGGAGGGCGTCGAGCCCGCGGCGGACGACCCCGAGGGCTGGGTCCTGACGCTGGCCGAGCTGGAGGCCCGGGGCGCCGCCTATCTGGAGAAGAACCCGCAGGTGGTCAAGGAGCGGATCGACGCGATCAGGTCCGATCACCTCGCGACCATCATCTATACGTCGGGGACCACGGGCCGTCCCAAGGGCGTGCGGCTGCCGCAGGACAACTGGTCGTACATGGCGAAGGCCATCGCGGCGACGGGGCTGCTCACGGCCGACGACGTGCAGTACCTGTGGCTGCCGCTCGCGCACGTCTTCGGCAAGGTGCTGACCAGCGGGCAGATCGAGCTGGGGCACGTCACGGCCGTCGACGGCCGCGTGGACAAGATCATCGAGAATCTGCCGGTGGTGCAGCCCACGTACATGGCCGCCGTGCCGCGGATCTTCGAGAAGGTCTACAACGGTGTCGCGGCCAAGGCGCGGGCCGGTGGCGGCGCGAAGTACAAGATCTTCCAGTGGGCGGCGGAGGTCGCCCGGGAGTACGCGAAGACCAGCCAGGACAACTTCCGCAGGACCGGGGCGGCCTCGGTGCCGTTCGGGCTCGGCGCCAAGCACGCGGTCGCCGACAGGCTCGTCTACAGCAAGCTGCGGGAGGCCTTCGGCGGGCGCCTGCGGGCCGCGGTGTCCGGGTCGGCGGCGCTCGCGCCCGAGATCGGGTACTTCTTCGCGGGCGCCGGCATCCACATCCTGGAGGGCTACGGCCTCACCGAGACCTCCGCCGCGTCCTTCGTGAACCCCGGCGAGGCGTACCGCACCGGCACCGTCGGCAAGCCGCTGCCCGGCACCGAGGTGCGGATCGCGGACGACGGCGAGATCCTGCTGCGCAGCCCCGGCGTGATGGAGGGCTACCACGGTCAGCCCGAGAAGACGGCCGAGGTCCTGGAGTCCGACGGCTGGTTCCACACCGGCGACATCGGGGAGCTGTCGCCCGACGGCTATCTGCGGATCACCGACCGCAAGAAGGACCTGATCAAGACCTCCGGCGGCAAGTACATCGCGCCCGCCGAGGTCGAGGGTCAGTTCAAGGCCGTGTGCCCGTACGTCTCCAACATCCTCGTGCACGGCGCCGACCGGAACTTCTGCACCGCGCTCATCGCCCTCGACGAGCCGTCGATCATGGGCTGGGCCGAGGAGAACGGCCTCGGTGGCAAGTCCTACGCCGAGGTGATCGCGGCCCCGGCGACGGTCACGCTCATCGAGGGGTACGTGAAGCAGCTGAACGACGGCCTGCAGCGCTGGCAGACCGTCAAGAAGTTCAAGCTGCTTCCCCGCGACCTCGATGTCGAGCACGGCGAGCTGACGCCCAGCCTGAAGCTGAAGCGGCCGGTCGTGGAGCGCGAGTACAAGGCGCTGATCGAGGAGATGTACGCGGGCTCGCGCGAGGCGTGAGCGCACGCGGGCGCGCGGGGCGGTGACCGCGCGCGGGTCGGGCGAGACCCACGCGCCCGCGTGCCCCCGGCGCTCACGTGCCCCGCACGCGCCGCATCTCCCGCAGCAGTTCCTCCATGTGCGCCACGTGGTGGCGCAGTTCCAGTACGTCGGTCAGGCTGCTCGCCGCCATATGTCGCTCGATCGCGGACAGCCGTTCGGACAGTTCGTCGAACTGCACCTGCTCGCGCGCCAGCATGTGCTCCAACTGCTGGTTCTTGCGGTGCAGTTCGAGGAAGACGGTGACCTTGGCGCGCAGCACCCAGGGGTCGAAGGGCTTGGTGAGGTAGTCCGCCGCGCCGGTCGCGTAGCCGCGGAAGGCGTAGCCCGCGTCGTTGTCCGTGCCGGTCAGGAAGATGATCGGCACGTCCTTCGTCTGGTCGAGGCGCTTGATGTTGGACGCCGTTTCGAAGCCGTCCATGCCTGGCATCCGCACATCCAGGAGGATCACGGCGAACCGCTGCCGCAGCAGGGCCTTCATCGCCTCCTCCCCGGAACGGGCCCGCACGAGCGGCTCGTTGAGGGAGCCCAGGACCGCCTCCAGGGCCATCAGGTTGTCCTCCATGTCGTCGACCAGGAGGATGCTGGCACGGTTGTCGGTCGGCGCCTCTGTGCTCATGGTGGCAAGTGCCTCACTCAGTCGTGGGCGGCGCGGCAGGCTCCCCCTGCGTGCCGGGCTGCTCCGAGTCAACGAATTCACGGGGTCCAACGAGGTCGACCTGGTCGATGGGGGCGACGAGATCGACGGGGCCGATGGGGTCGGCCTCTCTCCGGTCGGCGGCGGGTGGCTCCGGCTGCTCCGGGTCGGCGGGGTCTTCGAGGGCCGCGTTGGCCTGCTTGTAGAACGAGGCGCCCTCCGGGTCCAGGAGCGCGCAGACGGCCATCAGGAGTTGGTCCACGTCCACCGGCTTCGGTACGTAGTCGGTGGCGCCCTGCGAGATGGCCTTCTCGCGGTCGCCGGGCATCGCCTTCGCGGTGAGGGCGACGATCGGCAGGCCGGTCCAGCGGGGGGTGCGGCGGATGGCGGCGATGGTTTCGTAGCCGTCCATCTCCGGCATCATGATGTCCATCAGGATCAGGTCGGTGTCGGGGTTGCGCTCCAGCGTCTCGATGCCCTCGCGGCCGTTCTCGGCGTACAGCACCACCAGGCCCACGCGGCTGAGGACATGGGTCAGGGCGAAGACGTTGCGGATGTCGTCGTCGACGATGAGCACCCGGCGGCCCGGCAGTATCCGGCCCGCGCGCCCCTCCTTCCACACCTCCAGTTTGGTCGGCGCCGGCCAGTTGTCGTCGGTCTCCGGCAGGGTGTGCGTGGTCGAGGTGGTCTCGTCGTGCGGGACGGGGGCGGGCAAGGTGCGCGCGGAGGCGTACGCCGCGGCCGCCGCGCCGTGGCCGGGGTGCACCACGGGCACGTACAGCGTGAAGGTGGAGCCCTCGCCGGGCCTGCTCTCGGCTGTGATGCGGCCGCCGAGCAGACCGGCGATCTCGCGGCTGATGGACAGGCCGAGCCCGGTGCCGCCGTACTTGCGGTTGGTGGTGCCGTCGACCTGCTGGAACGCCTCGAAGATCACCGGGAGTTGTTCGGGCGGGATGCCGATGCCGGTGTCCTGGACGGAGAAGCTGATCAGGTCGCCGCGGTCGCTCAGGAGCGGGTCGGGGGAGTGCGTGACGTGCTGCACGCGCAGCTCGACGCGGCCGTTCGCGGTGAACTTGACCGCGTTCGACAGGAGGTTGCGCAGGATCTGCTGGAGCCGCTGCTCGTCGGAGAACATCTCCCGCGGCACGTTGTGGCCGACCGTCACGTCGAAGGCGAGGCCGCGGTCGATGGTGAGCGGCCGGAACGTGGCGTGCACATAGTCCAGGACCTTGATCAGCGGGAGCTTCTTGGGGCGTACGTCCATGCGGCCCGCCTCGATCTTCGACAGGTCGAGGATGTCGTTGATCAGCTGGAGCAGGTCGGAGCCCGAGCGGTGGATGGTGGTCGCGAACTGCACCTCCTGGTCGGAGAGGTGGTTGTCGGGGTTGTCGGAGAGCAGCCGGGCCAGGATGAGCAGGGAGTTCAGCGGGGTGCGCAGCTCGTGCGACATGTTCGCGAGGAACTCCGACTTGTACTGCGAGGAGGTGGCGAGCAGCGCCGCCTTCTCCTCCAGTTCGGCATTGGAGCGGCGTAGCTCGGCCTGCTGGCGCTGGAGTTCGTCGGAGCGCTCCTGCAACTGCGTGGCGAGCCGCTGGGACTCGCTGAGCAGGGACTCGGTGCGGGAGTTGGCGATGATGGTGTTGATGGCGACGCCGATGGTGTTCACGAACTGGTCGAAGAAGGCCAGGTGGACGTCGGAGAAGCGGGAGAACGTGGCCAGTTCGATGACGCCGAGCAGCTTGTCCTCGAACAGGATCGGGATGATGACGACACTGGCCGGGGACGCGTCCCCGAGCCCTGAGTGGATCTTGATGTAGTCGGGCGGCACCTCGTCGAGGAGGATGCGTTTCTTCTCCAGGGCCGCCTGCCGTACCAGTCCGTGCGCGGGCATGCCGCCGGTGTCGACGAGGAAGCCCTCCTCCTCGGTGGCGCTGCCCTGCGCGGAGCCGTATCCGGCGATGAAGGCGAGGCCCTTGGCGGGGGAGGCCTGCAGCGGGGCGGTGCCGTCGGCGTCCGGGTCGGCGAGGAAGAACGCGCCGTACCCGGCGTTCACCAGCGGGGTCAGCTCGCGCAGGATCAGGTCGGCGACCTCCATCAGGTCCCGGTGGCCCTGCATCAGACCGGCGAGGCGGGCGAGGTTGGACTCCAGCCAGTCCTTGGCGCGGGTGGTCTCGCGCAGGTTGGACACCATCAGGTTGATGTTGTCCTTCAGCTCGGCGACCTCGCCCCGGGTCTCCACGGTGATGGAGCGGGACATGTCGCCCTGTGCCACCGCGGAGGCGACCTCGGCGATGGCACGGACCTGCGTGGTCAGGTTCAGCGCCAATTCGTTCACGTTCGTGGTCAGGCGCTTCCAGGTGCCGTACACGCCCTCGACCCGGGCCTGACCGCCGAGCTGCCCTTCCGAACCCACCTCGCGGGCCACGCGGGTGACCTCGGAGGAGAACGACGACAGGGTGTCCACCATCGTGTTGATGGTGGTCTTCAGCTCCAGGATCTCGCCGCGCGCGTCCACGTCGATCTTCTTCGACAGGTCGCCCTGCGCCACGGCCGTCGCGACCTGCGCGATGTTGCGGACCTGCCCGGTGAGGTTGTCCGCCATGTAGTTGACGTTGTCGGTGAGGTCCTTCCAGACCCCCGATACGCCGAGCACCTGCGCGCGCCCGCCGAGCCTGCCGTCCGTGCCCACCTCGCGCGCCACACGCGTGACTTCGTCCGCGAAGGCGCGCAGCTGCTCCACCATCGTGTTGACGGTGTCCTTCAGCTCCAGGATCTCGCCGCGCGCCGTCACCGTGATCATCTTCGACAGGTCGCCGTTGGCGACGGCCGTGGTGACCTGGGCGATGTTGCGCACCTGGGAGGTGAGGTTCGACGCCATGAAGTTGACGTTGTCCGTCAGCTCCTTCCAGACGCCGCTGACGCCCCGCACCTGCGCCTGACCGCCGAGGTTGCCCTCGGTGCCGACCTCGCGGGCGACACGCGTCACCTCGTCGGCGAAGGCGGAGAGCTGGTCGACCATCGTGTTGATCGTCGACTTCAGCTCCAGGATCTCGCCCTTGGCCTCCACGGTGATCTTCTTCGACAGATCGCCCTGGGCGACCGCCGTCGACACGAGCGCGATGTTGCGGACCTGCGAAGTGAGGTTGTCCGCCATGAAGTTGACGTTGTCGGTGAGGTCCTTCCACACCCCGGACACCCCGCGCACATGGGCGCGCCCGCCGAGGTTGCCCTCGGTGCCGACCTCGCGGGCGACACGCGTCACCTCGTCGGCGAAGGCGGAGAGCTGGTCGACCATCGTGTTGACGGTGTCCTTCAGCTCCAGGATCTCGCCGCGCGCGTCCACGGTGATCTTCTGGCTCAGGTCGCCGTTGGCGACGGCGGTGGTGACCTGGGCGATGTTGCGCACCTGGGAGGTGAGGTTCGACGCCATGAAGTTGACGTTGTCGGTGAGGTCCTTCCACACCCCCGACACACCGCGGGCCTGCGCGCGCCCGCCGAGCCGCCCCTCCGTGCCGACCTCGCGGGCGACACGCGTCACCTCCGCCGCGAAAGCGGAGAGCTGTTCGACCATCGTGTTCACCGTGAGCTTCAGCTCAAGGAGTTCACCGGTGGCCTCGACGGTGACCGTGCGCGTCAGGTCGCCCTGCGCCACGGCCGTGGTGACCAGCGCGATGTCGCGGACCTGCGCGGTCAGCCGGGAGGCCATCGTGTTCACGGCCTCCGTCACGTCCCGCCAGCTCCCGGACAGACCGCGGACCTTGGCGCGCCCGCCGAGCCTGCCCTCGGTGCCGACCTCGCGGGCCACCCGCGTCACTTCTCCCGTGAAGAGTGACAACTGGTCGACCATCGTGTTGACGGCGCGCCCCAGGCGGCGCAGATCGCCGCGCAGCTCCCGGGACCCGTCGTGCAGGTCGACGCGCTGGGTGAGGTCGCCGCCCGCGACGGCGTTCAGGACCCGGGTCGCGTTGGTGGCGGGCGCGACCAGGGAGTCCAGGAGCGAGTTCACCTCGATGATCCGGGTGGCCCAGCTGCCCTGCCCCGGGCTCGCCGTGAACCGGGTGTCGAGGCGGCCGTGCCGGACCATCTCCCGGCGTACGCGGAGGAGTTCGCCGTCGAAGTGAGTGGAGCGGTCCACCAGCTCGTTGAACACCGTGACCAGCTCGGCGACCAGGCCGGAGCTGGTGTGCGGGGCCTTGGTGAAGTTGCCGTCGCGGGCGGCCCGCATGGCGGCGAGCAGGGCGCGCAGATCGGCGGCGGACGCGCCCGAGGGGTCGCCGGGGACGGCCTCCGGGACGGAGACGGGGCCCGGGTCCGGCGTCCGGGTGGACTTGGGCGGGCGTTTGGGTGACCGCCTGGGCGGAGCCGCGGGTGCGGCGGGGACGGTGGGCGGCGCTGCGGCCGGAGCGAGGGCCTTGCGCGCCTTGCCGGGGGTGGGCGCCTTCCTGGGCGTGGGCGTCTTCGCGGACGTGGGCCCACCCCCGGACGCGGACGGCTCCCCCGACGGGGACGGGATCTTGGCGCGGACAGAGCGCCCGGGGCGCTGTTCGGCCGCGTGAACCGAGTGGGAGCACTCCGGCGCCGGGGGCGTGGGCAAGGGGTCGAGCGCCGGTGGTGTGGACGCGCGCGGGGTTCCGGAGGCGGTCGATCCGGGCCCCTTCGGGGCATCAAGTCCCGGTATGGCAGCGACAGTTGACGGTGACAGAGGGTCAGGGAGCTGCGGGGGCGAGGGAGCTGGGGCGCGGCCGGAGCTGCCCGCGCCGGCTGGCCGAATCTCGCCGGGCGCCACGGCTGCCGCCGAAGGCCGGAATCGGTCACCCGGATCCGGGACGGCCGGTGGGGGCGTTGGGCCGGGAGCCGCGGCGGCACCCGGGGCCGAAATCCGCGCAGGACTGCCCGTATCGGCGGATGACGGAATCTGACCGCGTCCGAGCGCGGGCGTAGCACTGTTCTCACTCATGGTGGCCCACTTCGGTAACTCGGTGCTTATGGGCCCAGTCAGTCTGTCACTCTGTCCGTGTCGCCTGAGGCGTATTCGTCCGAACTGCTCAGGAGCCGCACTGTGGGGGCCATTCCGATGCAACGGGAGACTGCTTTTCGTGCTTCCGCCCAGCCCGCGGCGCGCCCCGGGCCACTGGCCGTGGTGCGCACGTCCCTGCCCGGAAACCCGCTGGCGCCCGCCGCGGCCCGCCGGTTCGTCCGGGCGGCGCTCGCCGACTGGGCCGACCTCGGGGCGCCCGCCGCGACCGGCATCACCGACCGGCTCGCCGACGACTCGGTGCTGCTGGTCAGCGAGTTGGTGACGAACGCCGTCGTGCACGCGGGCACCGCCGTCGACGTCCTGTGCCGCTTCGACGAGGGCAGCCCGGGCGAGAGCACCGACGCCCTGGTCGTCGAGGTGTCCGACCACCACCCGGCGCGCGCCGTGCGCAGCGAGCCCCGCGGCCCGCAGCCCGGCACCCCCGAGTACGGCCGCGGCCTGCAACTCGTCGCCACCCTCTCCGAGTCCTGGGGCATCACCTACCGCTCCGGCACCAAGACGGTCTGGGCCCGGCTGCCCGTCGAAGGGCTCCCCCTGGTCCAGGAGATCGAGACGTACGCCGGGGAACAGGTCCTGC
Source organism: Streptomyces sp. NPDC040610 (assembly GCF_055594065.1). Taxonomy (NCBI): domain Bacteria; kingdom Bacillati; phylum Actinomycetota; class Actinomycetes; order Kitasatosporales; family Streptomycetaceae; genus Streptomyces; species Streptomyces sp. NPDC040610. The sequence continues at coordinate 661,458 of NZ_JBVIXA010000004.1, forward strand.
ACCGCGGCCTGCGCTCCGCCGAGATCCTCGCGCCGATGCCCAGAAGAACCACCCACGACACCGAGTGGATCAACCGCGGCGCGCTCACCTTCCTCGCCGAGGCCTCCGACCTGCTCGCCGGACAGTTCGACGAGAACCTGGTCGCGGCGCTCGCCGGACAGCTGCTCGTACCGCGCCTCGCGGACTGGTGCGCGGTCTGGCTCGACGACGAGGCCGAGGGCCCCGGGCGCACCGCCGACGGCCGCGCCCCCGGCACCCGCCTCGCGCGCGTCTGGCACACCAGCGAACAACGCATAGAGGAGCTGCGGCGGCTCCTGGAGAAGGAGCCGCCGCGGCTGACCGAGGCGGTGGGCTCCGGCGCGGTGGCCGTGCTGTGGCCCGGGGACGCCCTGGGCGGCGGGGAGTCGGGCGGCGCGGCGCTGGCGTACCGCCTGGTGGCGGGCGGCCGGAAGCTCGGCACCCTGGTGATCGGACGGGCCGGGCTCGTGCGCTTCCCGGACGAGGCCACCGGGCTCGTCGAGGACTTCAGCCGCCGCGTCGCGCTCGCCATCAGCGCCGCCCGCCGCTATCAGCGCCAGGCCACCATCAGCCAGGTCCTCCAGCGCGGCCTGCTCCCGAGCGCCGTCGCGGAGATCCCCGGCGTGGAGAGCAGCGTCGTGTACGAGCCCCGGGAGCAGGGCGGGCCGGGCGGCGACTTCTACGACGTGTTCCCCGCCGGGCACGGCCGCTGGTGCTTCGCCCTCGGGGACGTCCAGGGCAAGGGGCCGGAGGCGGCCGTCGTGATCGGGCTCGCCCGGCCCTGGCTGCGGCTGCTCGCCCGCGAGGGCTACCAGGTCGCGGAGGTCCTGGACCGGCTCAACCAGCTCCTCCTCGACGACGCCACGGAGGCCGCCGACGCCGCCGCGGCCGTCCTCGCCCTCGCCGGCGGCCAGGACGAGCCCACCGACGGCCCCACCTCCCGCTTCCTGTCCCTCCTCTACGGCGAGCTGGTGCCCTTCGACGGCGGCGTGCGGTGCACCGTGGCGTGCGCCGGGCATCCGCTGCCGCTGGTGCTCGGTGCCGAGGGGCAGGTGTGGCCCGTGGCCGCGCCGCAGATGCTGCTCGGGGTCGTCGACGACGAGACGTACACCAGCACCACCTTCGAGCTGCGTACCGGTGACACGCTGCTGTGCGTCACCGACGGGGTCACGGAGCGGCGCTCCGGGCTGCACCTCTTCGACGACGGGGACGGGCTCGCCAAGGCGCTGGCGGGGTGCGCGGGACTCGACGCGGGGCTCGTCGCCGAGCGCATCCGCCGTCTGGTCCACGAATTCTCCCAGCGGCCGCCGGACGATGATCTGGCGTTGCTGGTGCTCAAGGCGGAGTGAGGGGGCGGGGGCCTTCGCGGGGCGCCCCGGACCCACCCCTTTCCCGAAACCGGGGCTCCGCCCCGGACCCCGCTCCTCAAACGCCGGAGGGGCTGTCAATGGCGGGGCGCGCCCGCCGGGCGGGCTGTCAGTGGCGGGGGCGCGCCGAGAGCCCGGGGCGTCCGGGACAATGGCAGGCATGCCTTCCGTACTGCCCGATGGTGAGCCCATGCCCGAGGACGGGGCGCTGCCCGCCTCCGCCCTGCTCGGAGCGGGTGAGCGGCCGCTCGGGTTCTATCTGCACGTGCCGTACTGCGCGACCCGCTGCGGCTACTGCGACTTCAACACCTACACCGCCACCGAGCTGCGCGGCAGCGGCGGCGTCCTCGCCTCCCGCGACAACTACGCCGACACCCTCGTCGACGAGGTCCGCCTCGCCCGCAAGGTCCTCGGCGACGACCCCCGCCCCGTACGGACCGTGTTCGTCGGCGGCGGTACGCCCACGCTGCTCGCCGCCGACGATCTCGTACGGATGCTCGCCGCCGTACGCGACGAGTTCGGGCTCGCCGACGACGCGGAGATCACCACGGAGGCCAACCCGGAGTCCGTCGACCCGGCCTATCTGAGCGCCCTGCGCGAAGGCGGCTTCAACCGGGTCTCCTTCGGCATGCAGAGCGCCAAGCAGCACGTCCTGAAGATCCTCGACCGTACGCACACGCCCGGGCGGCCCGAGGCCTGTGTCGCCGAGGCGCGCGCCGCGGGCTTCGAGCACGTCAACCTCGACCTCATCTACGGCACCCCCGGGGAGACCGACGACGACTGGCGGGCCTCCCTGGACGCCGCCATCGGGGCCGGGCCCGACCATGTGTCGGCGTACGCGCTGATCGTCGAGGAGGGCACGCAGCTCGCCCGGCGGATCCGGCGCGGGGAGGTGCCCATGACCGACGACGACGTGCACGCGGACCGGTATCTGATCGCCGACGAGGTCCTCGGGGGTGCCGGGTTCGACTGGTACGAGGTGTCGAACTGGGCCACGTCCGAGGCGGGGCGGTGTCTGCACAACGAGTTGTACTGGCGGGGCGCCGACTGGTGGGGGGCCGGGCCGGGGGCCCACAGCCACGTGGGGGGTGTGCGGTGGTGGAACGTGAAGCATCCCGGCGCGTATGCCGCCGCGCTCGCGGGGGGTCGGTCGCCCGGGGCCGGGCGGGAGGTCCTCTCGGAGGAGGATCGGCGGGTCGAGCGGGTGCTGCTTGAGCTGCGGCTGCTTGAGGGGTGCCCGTTGGGGCTGCTGAAGGAGGCCGGGCTTGCCGCGGCCCGGCGGGCGCTGGCTGATGGGTTGCTGGAGGCCGGGCCCTTCGTGGAGGGGCGGGCCGTTCTCACCCTGCGGGGGCGGTTGCTTGCCGACGCCGTCGTGCGGGATCTGGTCGACTGAGCGTTCTGTATGGGGCTGCGCCCCTGTCCCCCCTGTCGGCGCTCCGCGCCTCGTCCTCAAGCGCCGGACGGGCTGATATCTCCTCGTCCGGCGCCTGGCAGGGGGCCGGCTATGGAGCCGTCACGAAATCGATCAGCTCCTCGACCCTGCCCAGGAGCGCGGGCTCCAGGTCCTTGTAGCTGTGGACCGAGCGCAGGATGTGCTGCCAGGCCGCGCCGGTGTTCTCCGGCCAGCCGAGGGCGCGGCACACGCCCGTCTTCCAGTCCTGGCCGCGGGGGATCCGGGGCCAGGCCGTGATGCCCAGGGAAGACGGCTTCACGGCCTCCCACACGTCGATGTAGGGGTGGCCGACGATCAGGGCGTGGTCGCTGCTGACGGCCGCGGCGATCCGGGACTCCTTGGAGCCGGGGACCAGGTGGTCGACGAGGATGCCGAGGCGGGCGTCGGCGTCGGGGGCGAACTCGGCCACGATGGCGGGCAGGTCGTCGATGCCTTCCAGATACTCGACGACGACCCCCTCGATGCGCAGGTCGTCGCCCCAGACCTTCTCGACGAGCTCGGCGTCGTGCCGCCCCTCCACATAGATCCGCCCCGCCCTGGCCACCCGCGCCCGCGCCCCCGGCACGGCCAGCGAGCCGGACGCGGTGCGCGCGGGCTTGCGGGGTGCGGCGGTCGCCGTCGGGCGGACCAGCGTGACCACCCTGCCCTCCAGGAGGAAGCCGCGCGGCGCCATCGGGAACACGCGGTGCTTGCCGAAGCGGTCCTCCAGGGTCACCGTCGGCCCCTCGGCCGTCTTCTCGCAGCGGATCACCGCGCCGCAGAAGCCCGTGGTGACCTCCTCCACGACCAGGTCGGCCTCGGCGGGCACCTCGGGGACGGCGGCCGGCTTCTTCCAGGGCGGGGTCAGGTCCGGGTGGTAGCTGCGCATGGGCCAGACGTTATGGCATGGCGTCAGGCGACACCGAACCGCCGGGCCAGCTCGTCGCGTTGGCGGCGTACGAAAGCGGCGTCGACGACGGCCCCGTGCCCGGGCACGTACACCGCGTCCTCGCCGCCGAGGTCGAGGAGCCGGTCGAGGGCGGCGGGCCAGTGCCGGGGCGCCGCGTCCGGCCCTGCCTGCGGTGCGCCGGACTCCTCGACCAGATCGCCGCAGAAGACGACCTCGGGCTCGCCCGGGCCGCCGGGCACGAGGACGGCGAGGTCGTGGCCGGTGTGCCCGGGGCCGACGTTGGCGAGCAGCACCTGGAGCCCGCCGAGGTCGAGGGTCCACTCCCCGCACACCAGGTGGCGGGGGTGGACGAGGAGGTCGGCGGCCTCGGCCGCGGCGGTCGGGTCGAGGCCCTGGGCGACGGCGTCGGCGCGCAGGCCGTCGCGGTCGTGCTCCAGGACGGTGTCGAGGCCGACGGCGCCGAACACCTCGACGCCCGCGAACGCGGCGGCGCCGAGCACATGGTCGAAGTGGGGGTGGGTGAGGGCGAGATGGGTCACACGCCGGTCGCCGCCGAGCAGCCGCCGGGCGTCGGCGCGCAGCCGGGAGCCCTCGCGCAGGCTGGACCCGGCCTCGATCATGAGGGCGGCGCCGGTGCCGACGACGAGCCCGGCCGTGCAGTCCCACACGGGCAGCCTGCACCGCCCCACGCGCGCGGCGAGCCGTTCCCAGCCCGCCTCCTCCCAGGCCGGGGCGGGGGCGGGGGAGGGCGTGATCGTGTCCATGGGGTGACGCTAGCGCCGCCGGGGCGCGGGGGGCAGGGCGGGGGCGGGCGGCGGCACCCGTCGGCGTGGCGTGGCACGACGGCGGCGGCACCCGTCCGCGGGACCTGGGGCGACAGCGGCGGCGGCCGTCGGCGTGACAAGGCAGGACAAGGGCGGCACCCGTCGGCATGACAACGGGGTCGGCCCTTGCCGGGCCTGTACCCACCGGCCGTACACTGACTCGGTGAAGGCTGGCACTCGCCCGGGGTGAGTGCCAGGGCGAGGGGCCACCACCGGGGGCTCGGGGCGAGGGACGGCAGCTGGAGGTGCGCGATGCTCAGTGAACGCAGGCTGGAAGTGCTGCGCGCCATCGTCCACGACTACGTGGGCACGGAGGAGCCCGTCGGCTCCAAGGCGCTCACCGAACGCCACCACCTCGGCGTCTCCCCGGCCACGGTCCGCAACGACATGGCCGCCCTGGAGGAGGAAGGGTTCATCGCCCAGCCGCACACCAGCGCCGGGCGCATCCCGACCGACAAGGGGTACCGCCTGTTCGTGGACCGGCTCGCGGGCGTCAAGCCCATGACGGCGCCGGAGCGGCGCGCGATCCAGAACTTCCTGGACGGCGCGGTCGACCTGGACGACGTCGTCGGGCGCACGGTGCGGCTGCTCGCGCAGCTGACCCGGCAGGTCGCGGTGGTGCAGTATCCGTCGCTGACCCGCTCCACGGTGCGGCACGTGGAACTGCTCTCGCTGGCCCCGGCCCGCCTGATGCTGGTCCTCATCACCGACACCGGTCGGGTCGAGCAGCGCATGATCGACTGCCCGGCGCCGTTCGGCGAGACGTCGCTCGCGGACCTGCGGGCGCGGCTCAACAGCCGGGTCGCGGGCCGCCGCTTCTCGGACGTGCCGCAGCTGGTGCAGGACCTGGCCGAATCCTTCGACAAGGACGACCGGGGGACGGTGACCACGGTCCTTTCCACCCTCCTCGAAACGCTGGTGGAGGAGACCGAGGAGCGGCTGATGATCGGCGGCACCGCCAATCTCACCCGCTTCGGACATGACTTTCCCCTCACCATCAGGCCGGTCCTCGAGGCCCTGGAGGAGCAGGTCGTCCTCCTCAAGTTGCTTGGTGAGGCGACGGATTCGGGCATGACCGTCAAGATCGGGCACGAGAACGCCCACGAGGGGCTCAGCTCCACGTCGGTGGTCTCCGTCGGCTACGGTTCGGGGAGCGAGGCAGTGGCCAAGCTGGGCGTGGTCGGACCGACCCGCATGGACTATCCGGGAACGATGGGAGCAGTACGCGCAGTGGCACGTTACGTCGGACAGATCCTGGCGGAGTCGTAAGTGGCCACGGACTACTACGCCGTACTAGGCGTGCGCCGCGACGCTTCCCAGGACGACATCAAGAAGGCCTTCCGGCGGCTCGCACGCGAGCTGCACCCGGACGTCAATCCTGACCCGAAGACGCAAGAGCGCTTCAAGGAGATCAACGCCGCGTACGAGGTGTTGTCGGACCCGCAGAAGAAGCAGGTCTACGACCTCGGCGGCGACCCGCTGTCCCAGGCCGGCGGCGCCGGTGGCGCGGGCGGCTTCGGAGCGGGTGGCTTCGGCAACTTCTCCGACATCATGGACGCGTTCTTCGGTACGGCGTCGCAGCGCGGGCCGCGTTCGCGCACCCGGCGCGGCCAGGACGCCATGATCCGCCTGGAGATCGACCTCGAAGAGGCCGCCTTCGGCACCACCAAGGACATCCAGGTCGACACGGCCGTCGTCTGTACGACGTGTTCCGGCGAAGGGGCCGCGCCCGGCACCTCCGCGCAGACCTGTGACATGTGCCGCGGCCGTGGCGAGGTGTCCCAGGTCACCCGGTCCTTCCTCGGCCAGGTCATGACCTCGCGGCCCTGCCCGCAGTGCCAGGGCTTCGGCACCGTGGTGCCCACGCCGTGCCCGGAGTGCGCGGGCGACGGGCGCATCCGCTCCCGGCGGACGCTCACGGTGAAGATCCCGGCCGGTGTCGACAACGGCACCCGGATCCAGCTCGCCGGTGAGGGCGAGGTCGGGCCCGGCGGCGGTCCCGCCGGTGACCTGTACGTGGAGATCCACGAGCTGCCGCACGCCGTGTTCCAGCGGCGCGGGGACGATCTGCACTGCACCGTCACGCTGCCGATGACGGCGGCCGCGCTCGGCACGAAGGTGCCGCTGGAGACGCTGGACGGCATGGAGGAGGTCGACATCCGGCCCGGCACGCAGTCCGGGCAGTCGATCCCCCTGCACGGGCGGGGCGTCACCCACCTGCGGGGCGGGGGGCGCGGTGACCTCATCGTGCACGTCGAGGTGCTCACGCCGTCCAAGCTCGACCCCGAGCAGGAGCGGCTGCTGCGGGAGCTCGCGCAGCTGCGCGGCGAGGAGCGGCCCACGGGGCAGTTCCAGCCGGGGCAGCAGGGGCTGTTCTCGCGCCTGAAGGACGCGTTCAACGGGCGGTAGCGCCTTGAGCGGCGGGGGGGGGGGGGGGGGGGGGGGGGGGGGGGGAGGGGGGGGGGGGGAGGGGGGGGGGGGGGGGAACAAAAAAAAACACCCCCCCCCCCCA
>NZ_JBVIXA010000005.1:0-142782 GCF_055594065.1 Streptomyces sp. NPDC040610
TTTGGGAGAGAAGAACGACCAGGGGATGTTTCTGCCGCGTGCCCGGGGTTCCAACCCCATCACCGACCCCGCCGCAAACGGAAAATACCATCTCCCCCCCCCCCCCCCCCCCCCCCCCTTTCTCCCCCCCCCCCCCCCCCCCCCCCCCCCCCCCCCCCCCCCCCCCCCGGCCCCGAGGCGAACTCAGCGCTTGAGCGTGAACGTGAAGTCGTCGGAGACCCTGCCGCCCAGCTGGACGGCCGACACGGCCTTCCCCTCCTCGACCAGCCTCTCGACCTCGGCCCGGGCGAGACCGCACCCTTCAGCGATCAGCCGCACCGGCCGCACGGGTATCCGCGCAGCGAACCGGACCGAGACGTCGACGACCTCCCGGTCCAGGTGGTCCGATCCACCGGTGTCGAGGCGCCAGGCGCCGTCCCAGTCGAGGGCGACGCGATTGCGGCGCCGCAGCACCGGATCCTGGAGCAGTTCGGCCGCGAGGCCGGGGTCGTTGCCGTGCATCCGGTCGAGCAGCTCGGGCCGCACGGAGCGCACCCGCACCCGCTCAAGGACCGTGAGCTTCGCGGTCTCCCCGCAGCCTGCGCAGAGCACGAGCAGCCAGGCGTCGATGAGCTTGTGGTGCGCGTTGACGCGGAACTTCCCGTCGGCCCGGAAGCGCCCGGACGCGCACGTGTGGCAACGGCGGAGGACAAGTGGCAGGCAGGTGGGCATGACCACCCAGCGATTGAGCACAGAAGTACACCGATCTCAGTGAGAAATCCGCAGCAAAAAGGAGCGCGGCGCACAGACGCGACGCGCGACAGATCAGCTCTCGGGAGGTCTCACACGGTGTACAACGGCACGTCCTGACTCAGGCGACTTGGTCGGGCAGCACGGTAGGGGCGCACGGCCGCGCAGTTCCAGTGGTTTTCCCGACCGGACGGGCATCCGCGCCGCACGGTCGGCCGTACGTACTCCCGGCGGCCCGGTCGCGTGACGTGGCGCACTTTTGCAAGCGGTGTGCTTGCAATAGTTAGCGGGGTGGGTGCAGTATCGGAGCATGGCATCGCTCAACGTCGGCAATCTCGGGGAGTATCTGCGCGAACAGCGGCGCACCGCGCAGCTGTCGCTCAGGCAGCTCGCCGATGCCGCCGGGGTGTCCAATCCGTATCTGAGCCAGATCGAGCGCGGGCTGCGCAAGCCGAGCGCCGAGGTTCTGCAGCAGGTCGCCAAGGCGCTCAGGATCTCCGCCGAGACGTTGTACGTCCGGGCCGGGATCCTCGACGAGAAGGAGCGGGACGAGCTGGAGACGCGCGCCGTCATCCTCGCCGACCCGTCCATCAACGAGCGGCAGAAGCAGGTGCTGCTGCAGATCTACGAGTCGTTCCGCAAGGAGAACGGCTTCGCGACCTCCGCGTACGCGGACGGCAGCGCCGAGGAGGCGTCGTACGACGACGTCCGCGGCGCGAGCCCGGACACCGACGCTGACGGCTCCCGCACGGCCGACGGCAGTGATGCAGCACCCGCAGGCAAGCAACCCTCGGGGAAGCGGTCTTCGAGGAGCAAGAAGGCTTCCAGCAGTGACGAGTCCCCGGACAGCAGTGAGAAGTCCGCGGACGGTCGTGGGAAGCCCTCGGACCAGTAGTTCCCGAGCTGAAGCGAATCCGGGAGGACCATTCGCCATGCCCATCACCGACGACGTGCGCAAGACCATCACCGACCCCAAGCCCCTCTACTTCGTGGCCGGCAGCGCCGAACTGGCGTACCAGCAGGCCAAGAAGGTGCCCGGCCTGATCGAGCAGCTCGCCGCCGAGGCCCCGGCGCGGATCGACGCCGTCCGCAGGACCGACCCCAAGGAAGTCCAGGACAAGGCCGCCGCCCGCGCCAAGGAGGCGCGTGAGGTCATCCAGACCCGGGTCGGCGGGCTCATCAGCAACCTCGACACCGACCTGAAGAAGATCGGCGAGGGCGCCCAGGACCTCGCGCTGCGCGGCGTCGGCGTCGCCTTCGAGTACGTCGTCCAGGCGCGCGAGAAGTACGACCAGGTCGCCGAGCACGGCGAGCAGACCGTGCGCGCCTGGCGCGGCGAGGCCGCCGAGGAGCTCACCGAGCTGGCCGACGCCGTCGAGCCGGACCCCGAGGAGGCCGAGCAGTCGGCGCAGGCCGAGAGCGCGAGCGAGAACGGGGCCCAGGGCTCCGCCCGCAAGAGCACCGCGGCCAAGAAGACCGCCGCGGACAAGCCCGCCGCCAAGAAGACGACGGCGAAGAAGACCACGCCGCCCGCCAAGTAGGACGTCCGTCGACTGACGGGGCGTCGACTCGTCGGCGCCGCACCGGGCCGGGCACTCTCGGAGTGTCCGGCCCGTTGTTCGGGTAGCGGGTACGGTGACTGCGTACTTCGGGTAGGGACTCGCCGAGACTGGTGGTGGACGTTGTGCTGATGCAGGGGTTCTCGAACCTCATGTGGCTGCTGTCGCTGGCCCTGATCGCGTTCAGCGGTTTCGCGCTGCTCGACGCGGCGATCCGACGTGAGGACGCCTATCGCGCGGCGGACAAGAAGACCAAGCCCTTCTGGCTGATCATCCTCGGGCTCGCCTTCGTGGTGAACCTGATCTTCAACATCCTGTCGTTCCTGCCCATCATCGGCCTCATCGCGACCATCGTGTACATGGTCGACGTGCGGCCCGCGCTGCGGCAGATCACCGGCGGGGGCGGCGGCCGCCGAGGCTCCAGCAGCGACGGTCCGTACGGTCCGTACAACGGCGGACGCTGAGGGCCGCCTCGCGCCCCGAAGGGGCGCGGGGAACTGCGCGAACAGCCCCCACCGGCCCGCAGGATCGGAGCGCGCATCCCCAAGCGTTCAGCGAGCCCGGTCCAGGAGCAGTACCGCCACGTCATCCGTCAGGTCGCCACCATTGAGGTCCCTGACCTCGTTCACGGCAGCCTCCAGAAGCGCGTCGCCACGCAGGCCCGCGGCCATCTTGCGGCGCACCATCTCCACCATGCCGTCCTGCCCGAGCCGCTGGTTGCCCTCGCCGATCCGGCCCTCGATCAGGCCGTCCGTGTACAGCATCAGGCTCCAGCTGCCGCCGAGCTCCACCTGGCGGCGCGGCCAGCGGGCGCGCGGCAGCAGGCCGAGCGCGGGGCCCCCGTTGTCGTACGGAAGCAGCTCCGCGGGGCGCCCCGGGCGCGCTATCAGCGGTGACGGGTGCCCGGCCAGGCACAGTCCGGCCCGGCGGCCGTCCGGCGCGATGTCCACCGTGCACAGCGTCGCGAAGATCTCCTCGTCGGCCCGCTCGTGCTCCAGGACCCGCTGGAGCGTGGACAGCAGCTCGTCGCCGCACAGGCCCGCGAAGGTCAGCGCCCGCCAGGCGATGCGCAGCTCCACGCCGAGCGCCGCCTCGTCGGGGCCGTGGCCGCAGACGTCGCCGATCATCACGTGCACCGAGCCGTCGGGCATCCGCACCGTGTCGTAGAAGTCGCCGCCGAGCAGCGCGCGGGAGCGGCCCGGGCGGTAGTGGGCGGCGAAGCGCAGCGGGGAGCCGTCGAGGAGCGGGGTCGGCAGCAGGCCGCGCTCCAGGCGGGCGTTCTCCTGCGCGCGCAGCCGGGACTCGGTGAGCTGGCGCTGGGCCGCGTCGGCGCGCTTGCGCTCCACCGCGTACCGGATGGCGCGGCTGAGCAGGCGGCCGTCCAGCTCCTCGCGCAGCAGATAGTCCTGCGCGCCGACGCCCACGGCCTGCGCGCCGATCTCGGCGTCGCCGGACGCGGTGAGCGCGAGGACGGCGTGGCGCGGGGCGAGGCGCAGGACGTGCTTGAGCACGGCCAGCTCGTCGGGGGCGCCGTCGGTGTCGGCTGCGGTGTCGCGGTCCTTGCCGTTGGGGGGCTCGGGGCTGGGGGAGGTGCTGTGGTTGCCGGGGCTGTTGAGGCTGCTGGGGCTGCCGGAGCCGCCAGGGCTGCTGGAGCCGCGAGGACCACTGGGGCCACCGGAGCCGCCGGTGCCGGAGACACCAGAGCTGCCGGAGCCGCCCGCGGTGGCGCGGCCGGGCAGGGCCAGGTCCAGCAGGATGCAGTGCACGTCGTCCGTGAGCAGCCGCTCGGCCTCGGTGAGGTTGCGGGCGGTGCGGATGCGGATCGGTTTGCCCGCGGCGTCCAGGAGCTCGGGCACGCTCAGGGAGCCTGCCGGGTCCTCCTCGATCACCAGCAGGGTGAGCCCGGTGCCGTTGCCCACGGGGTCGCTGACCATGGGGTCGCTCCCTATGGGGTCGTCGTGCGCGAGGCCGTCGCGTACGGATGTGTCGCGTACGGGGGCGTCGCGAACCGGGTCGGTGCCCGTCTGGTGGGCGGTGGGGCCGGTGCCGTCGGTCGTCGGCGCCGCGTGTGCCTGACCGCCTTCCGCGGCCGGGATCGTCCTCTGCCGCGGTATGGGTACGGGCATCGTCTACATCCTTCCCTCCCCCCGAGGGCATGGCGGGGCGACGGTCGCACGCCCCACCAGACGGGGACCATAGCGTCACCCGGGGCGTGTGTGGAATGCCGTGCGGCACGCGGCCGAAGGCATATGCCGCATCCCGGACCGCATTTGGGCACGAACCCGGTCCGCCTGGGATGACGAACGTCACGCCGGGAGGGTTGAGCGGGGCGCGGGGCCGTGCGGTGGGTCACAGTGCGCGGCCCGCCCGGCTCACCCCCGCCGGTCCTGGCGGCTCACCCCGCCGGTCTCAGCGGTTCGCCCCGCCGCTCCCGGCGGCCCGCACGGACCACCCGGCCCACCCGGCCCGCCGCACCCGTCCTACTTGTCCGGCCGCACGACCCCGAGTATCTCCATCGACCCCGCCCCCGCGAGCGTCACGCTGCGCCCGGGCCGGGGCGCGTGCACGATCGCGCCGTCGCCCACGTACAGCCCGACGTGGCTCGCGTCCTTGTGGTAGATGATCAGGTCGCCGGGCCGCATGTTCTTCACGTCCACGCGCGGCAGCCGCTTCCACTGCTCCTGCGAGGTGCGCGGGATGCCCTTGCCCGCGGCCGCCCAGGCCTGGGACGTGAGTCCCGAGCAGTCGAAGGACTTCGGGCCCTCCGCGCCCCATACGTAGGGCTTGCCGATCTGCGCCGTGGCGAACGCGATCGCCTTCTTGCCGGGGGAGGTCGCCTTGCCGTTGGCGTCCTTGAGTATGCCGGTGTCCACCCAGGCCGACTGCTGTCTCAGCGCGGCCTCCTCCTCCAGCTTCCGCAGCCGCTCGCGCTCCTTCTTCTCCAGGCGCGACTCCAGCTTCTCGGCGGTGGCGATCTTCTTCTTGATCTTCTTCTTCGCCTCCGCCTTGGCCTTGCGGCCCGCCTCAAGCTTCTTCCACTGCGCGGAGGCGTCCTTGGCGTACGTCTTCAAGTCCGCCTGGGTGCGGCTCATTTCCGTGAGCATGGCCTTCGTCGCGTGCTGGCCCCGGCGCAGCCGTCCGGCGCCGTCCAGGAAGCGGCTCGGGTTGTCGCTGAGCATCAGCCGGGCCTCGTCCGGGACGCCGCCGCCCCGGTACTGCGCGCGGGCCGCGGCGCCCGCGCGGGCCTTCAGCCTGTCCAGCTTCGCCTGGCCCTTGTCGATGGATCTGGCCAGGCGGACGATCTCCTCCGACTGCTTCTCGGCCTTCTCCTCCGCGGCGTTGTACGCGTCCGTGGCCGTGCCCGCCTCGCGGTAGAGCCGCTCGATCTCCTTGCGGACCTTCTCCAGGGAGCCGTTCGACGGGGGAGTGGGCTCCGCCGGGCTCGCGAACGCCGTGCCGGGCGCGGCGAGGACCGCGGCCGCGCACGCGCAGACCAGTGCCACGGCTGTCGTCGAGTGCCTCTTGCCGGTCACGCCCGCCACCCCCAAAGCTGATTTACCGTCAGTAACTTCCCGGTGTTCCCGGGATGGTGCCACGCCGGTGCCGAATGCGACAGAGTCGCGCGACAACTCCGAACTCCCACCCGTCACATGTGACGAACCGCACGCGAAGATCGTTCCCCGCAGGTCAGGGGGTATGCGTGGCGCAATTCCGGCACGTGGGCCCGGGGGTGGCGCCCGCGCCGGGCCCGCCGCCGACCGCCGGGTTCAGCCCCGTCCCGGCGCCAACGCCCCCCACGCCACCGTCACTTCCCCCTGCCGCCACCGCGAACTCCGGTCGAGGACCGGCCAGTCCGCCGTCAGGTCCCGCACCGCCCGCAGCCACCGCTGTCGCGCCCCGTACGCCGCGTACGGCGCGGCCGCGGCCCACGCCCGGTCGAAGTCGCGCAGGAACGCGTGCACCGGCTCCCCCGGCACATTGCGGTGGATCAGCGCCTTCGGCAGCCGCTCGGCGAGGTCGGACGGGCGGTCGAGGGAGGCGAGCCGGGCCGCGAAGGTCACCGTGCGCGGGCCCTCGGGGCCGAGCGCGACCCACACGTGCCGCCGCCCGATCTCGTCGCAGGTGCCCTCGACGAGGAGGCCGTCCGGGGCGAGCCGCGCGCACAGGCGCTCCCACACGGCGGCGACCGCGTCCTCGTCGTACTGGCGCAGCACGTTGGCCGCGCGGATCAGCAGCGGCCGTGCGGGCAGCGGCACCTCGAAGCCGCCGTGCCGGAAGGTGAGGCCCTCGCGCGCGTAGGGGCGGGCTGCCGCCACCCGCTCCGGGTCGATCTCGATGCCGACCACGCGCGCGTGCGGGGCGGCGGTGCGCAGCCGCAGCAGCAGCTCGACGGCGGTCCAGGGTGCGGCGCCGTAGCCGAGGTCGACGGCGACCGGGTCGTCCGCGCGGCGCAGTGCGGCGCCGTGGGTGGCGGCGATCCAGCGTTCCATGCGGCGCAGCCGGTTGGGGTTGGTGGTCCCGCGCGTCACGGTTCCCACAGGTCGGGAGGGCGGACGGGGGGTGCGGGGGGCCATGAGGGCAAGCGTAAGCAAGGGGCGCGGGGAGAGGGGCAAGGTAATGCTTTGGCAAAGAGGAAATGGAGTTGGGGCTTCCGGTGTTGCTCCTCCAGGAGGCCCGCACCCGGCCTCCGCCTCGTCGTGCCCGCCGTCAAGGCACTGCCCGCCGTCAAGGCCAAGGAGGACCGCCACGTGAGCCACTACGTGACCAGGCTCGGGCGTCGCTCCCCAACCCCGTCCTACGCCAGGATCCGGCTGCCGGGCTCGTCCCGCCGCCCCCGCCGGGTGGCCATGCTCAGCGTGCACACCTCGCCGCTGCACCAGCCAGGCACCGGCGACGCGGGCGGCATGAACGTCTACATCGTGGAGCTGGCCAAGCGCCTGGCCGCGATCAACATCGAGGTCGAGATCTTCACCCGCGCCACCACCGGCGCCCTGCCGCCCACCGTCGAACTGGCGCCCGGCGTGCTCGTGCGCCACGTCGACGCGGGCCCCTACGAAGGCCTCGCCAAGGAGGAGCTGCCCGCCCAGCTGTGCGCCTTCACGCACGGCGTGATGCAGGCCTGGGCGGGCCACCGGCCCGGCCACTACGACCTGGTCCACTCCCACTACTGGCTCAGCGGCCACGTCGGCTGGCTGGCCGCCGAGCGCTGGGGCACCCCCCTGGTGCACGCCATGCACACCATGGCCAAGGTCAAGAACGCCGCGCTCGCCGAGGGCGACACCCCGGAGCCCACCGCCCGCGTCATCGGCGAGACCCAGATCGTGCGCGCCGCCGACCGGCTCATCGCCAACACCTCCGAAGAGGCCGACGAGCTCGTACGCCACTACGAAGCCGACCCCGGCAAGGTCGCCGTCGTCCACCCCGGCGTGAACCTGGACCGCTTCCGCCCCGCCGACGGACGCGCCGCCGCCCGCCACCGCCTCGGCCTCCCGCAGGACGCCCTGATCCCCCTCTTCGCGGGCCGCATCCAGCCCCTGAAGGCCCCCGACGTGCTGCTGCGCGCCGTCGGCGTCCTCCTGGAGGAGCGGCCCGAGCTGCGCTCGCGGATCGTCGTGCCCGTCGTCGGCGGGCCCAGCGGGAGCGGTCTGGCCAAGCCGGAGGGCCTGCAGAAGCTGGCCGCCCGGCTCGGGATCGCGGATGTCGTACGGTTCCAGCCGCCCGTCGGGCAGGAGCAGCTCGCGGACTGGTTCCGGGCCGCGTCCGTGCTCGTGATGCCCTCCTACAGCGAGTCCTTCGGGCTCGTGGCCATCGAGGCGCAGGCCGCGGGGACGCCGGTGCTCGCTGCCGCGGTGGGCGGGCTGCCCGTCGCCGTGCGCGAGGGCGTCACCGGGTTCCTCGTGTCCGGGCACGAACCCGCCCACTACGCGCGCGTGCTGCGCGAGTTCGCCGACTCTCCACAGCTTGTGGACCGCATGGGCGCGGCGGCCGCGCGGCACGCCGAGTCCTTCGGGTGGGGGACCGCCGCGTCCGCCACGGCCGACGTCTACACCGCCGCCGTGCACGATCATCGGCGTCACGTACGCTCGCACCATGGGTGACGTTGCCGGCGAGGCGCCTGACACGGTGGTCGAGCGGGTCCTCGACGAGGCCGAGCTGGAGTGGGAATCCCCCGAGCCGGGGGCGTACGTGGTCAAGCTGCCCGGCACGCGCAAGCTCTCCACGACCCTCTCGCTGCGCGTGGGCAAGCACTCGCTGTCCCTCAACGCCTTCGTGATCCGTCGTCCCGACGAGAACCACGAAGGCGTGCACCGGTGGCTCCTTGAGCGCAACCTCCGCCTGTACGGCGTCAGTTACGCCATCGACTCCCTGGGGGACGTCTACGTCGCCGGCAAGCTGCCGCTCGCCGCCGTCACCCCCGACGAGCTCGACCGTCTCCTCGGCTCCGTCCTCGAAGCGGCCGACGGCTCTTTCAACACCCTCCTGGAGCTGGGGTTCGCGACGGCGATCCGCAAGGAGTACGAGTGGCGCGTCGCGCGCGGGGAATCCACGCGTAATCTGGACGCGTTCACCCACTTGACCCGGCCGCGGTAGCCCGCGGGGGCTCGCCGTCGGCGTCTGCGGGCGCGTGGTCCCCGCCGCTCCGCGGCGGATCTCTCCCACCCGCCCGCCCGTTTCTGCCTCACAGCAGGGTGGACGCCGCCCGTGGGGGCCGTTCGCCGTTGGCGGCTGCGGGCTGCGGGCTGCGGGCTGCGGGCTGCGGGCTGCGGGCTCTGTCCACGCTGTGCCTGCAGGGCAATGGGGGGCACCTTCCCGTCCGGCCTCAACCGCTGTGGGCAATCGTCCCGCAGGGCGATAGGGGTCTCCCCTGCGCGAGCGAAGTCGAGAGCTTGGGGAAGGGCGGGCACAGCCCCGGCCGATGGTGCCCATAACGTCGGCAGCGCGAAGTCTTCCCCGGCGGGCAACCGCATGGCATGCTCCCGCCCAACGTAAACGTGAACTTCGTTCACGTACATATACGGGAGGCGGGCCGGACATGGGAGACCTCAGCAGACGCGGCATCCTCGGCGGAGCCGTCGCCGTCGCGGCCGCCGCGGCCACGGGCGGCGCAGCCACGGCGGTCACGGGAGCCCCGGCCGTCCCGGTGGCCCCGGCCGCCCCGGCGGGCGGAACCGCCGCCCTCTGGCGGGAGTTCAGTCAGGCCCCCTACACCCACCCCCAGATCCCCTACGTGGGACGAGCCGGAGCCCGCCGGGGCGCGCGGCGTCTGCGGCGGCCCGAGCGCGTGTTCCACGCTCACCGATACGGCGCCAGGCCCGACGCCCAGTCGAACGCGGCGCCCGCCATCAACCGTGCCCTCGCCGCCGCCGGAAGGGCCGGCGGGGGCACGGTCCAGCTCGCCCCGGGCACGTACCGGATCGACGACATCATCCGCATCGGGGACGACGACGTCGTCCTGCGGGGCGCGGGCAGCGGCCGCACGAAGCTGGTCGCCACCAAGAACCTGACCGACCTCGTCGGCCCCTACGGCAGCCGCTACGGCGGCGACAAGTCCAGCTGGTCCTGGGCCGGAGGCCTGATCTGGCTGTGCCCGCGCGACCGCCTGGAGAGCCTCACGACGGCCATCGGGGCCAAGGACTGGCCGTTCGAGGGCTGGACCGGCAACAAGCGCGACGAGTGGCGCACCCTCACCACGCTCGCCCCCGCCGCCCGCGGCTCCTGGTCCGTCCGCGTCGCCGACACCTCCCGGCTGCGCCGCGGCAGCCTCGTCCTGCTGCGCCTCGCCGACGACGCGGAGCACACGCTCCTGGAGCACATGGCGGGCGGCGGCCCGGGCCCGCGGGCGTACACCTGGGACGACAAGACGAAGCTGACGTCGTACGTGCCCTACGAGTGGCCCGTCAGGATCGCCCAGGTCAAGGGGCACACCGTCACCTTCGAGCGGCCCCTGCCGCTGGACGTCCGACCGGAATGGGACCCCCGCCTCACCACGCATGTCCCCGCGCTCACCGGCTCCGGAGTCGAGGGCCTCACCCTGGAGGCGGTGCCGACCCCGCAGTCCCCGCACCTGCTCGACAAGGGCCACAACGGCGTCACCTTCCAGTGCGCGTACGACTGTTGGGCCGACGACGTCCACGTGCGCCACGTGGACAACGGGTTCGGCCTGGTCGCCGCC
Source organism: Streptomyces sp. NPDC040610 (assembly GCF_055594065.1). Taxonomy (NCBI): domain Bacteria; kingdom Bacillati; phylum Actinomycetota; class Actinomycetes; order Kitasatosporales; family Streptomycetaceae; genus Streptomyces; species Streptomyces sp. NPDC040610. Next base: position 10,462 of record NZ_JBVIXA010000005.1, read on the forward strand.
TCCGCCTGCACGCTGCGCCGCACCTCCGTGGGCGGCCGCGGCGCGCACCACCCGTACTTCTGCCGCGAGGGCTCGCACGACAACCTGATCGAGGAGTTCCGGATCGAGCGGCGCACCGTGCCCGCGCCCGCCGGGACCCAGCTGCACGGCATCAACGTGGAGGGGCTCTCCTCGTACAACGTCTGGTCCCGGGGCGTCATGGAGATGGGGACCTTCGACACGCATCGGGGCATGCCGTTCGCCAACGTGCGCACCGAGATCACCGTCGAGAACGACGGGCGGCACGGCGGCGACGCCAGCGCGGGGCCCCTCTACGGAGCGCGGTTCGCCCACTGGAACGTCACCGTCACCAACCAGCGCGCCGGACTGGTCAAAATTGACGGCATCGCTCCGTACAGTGCCACGGTCGGCATCTCCCTGGTCCGCGAGTTCGACCAGATCGACGTACCGGACTTCTCCGGAGACCTCAATTCCCGTATCGAGGCGTACGGCTCACCGGGTTCCGTCCGGCCGCGCAACCTGTACGAGGCCCAGCGCACCCTGGGGGAGTGAGGCCGGGCTCAGCCGAAGGGGACCAGGCGGACCACGGTGACCGTGAGGACCGAACCCGACACGTAGTAGAGGACGATCGCGCCGCCGACCGTCGCCTCACGGCGGTCGCGCTCGGCGGCGTCCGTGGAGACGGCCGTCGAACCGTGCCCGTAGGGGTCGCGGCCGAGCGTGCGCTCCATCGCCGTCCGGAAGGCGTCCGCGTCGTTCATCTTGGCGAGGGTGTCGTCGGCGGGCGGCGCGTAGGTGATGCGGTACCTGCGGCTCCGGTGACGGCTCACGCGATGCTCCGCCTCTCTGCCTCGTCGGCGGCGAGCCGGTCGAGCAGGGCCTCGGCCTCGGGGTCGGGAACGGCCTGGAGCATCCAGTGCCGCATCACGGAGTGGATCTCGTCGACCCCGGCCTCGTTGATGGCCCGGTCGAACTCCGCGCGCCGGTCCTCGGGCAGGGCGGCGCGGATGTCCGGGATGGTGTTGGGGACGTCGACCTCCTCGCCGCCGATGAAGGTCTTCAGTGGTTCGGCCATGGTCGGGTCACTCTCCCTGGGGTCCCTGGGTGGGCCCTGCGCTGATCTCACGGTAGCGGCGGTCGGCGGCACCTTCGGGCGCCGGGACCAGGGGCGCGGCGGCCTCGGGCGCCGCGCCCTGTGCGCCCTGCGCGGGCGTGGGCGCCGGAACGTCGTGCCCCGCCACCCCGTCCTCCGGTCCCGCGGGAAGCCCCCGCATCAGACCCCAGTACCCGAGCGCCGCCGCCGTACCCACGAGCGCACAGCCGCCCCACAGCCACTCCGCCCCCAGCCGGTCGATCAGGAAGCCGGACATCAGCGGCGCCACGAGCCCCGCCACGGCCCACGACATCGTGTACATGCCCTGGTAGCGGCCGCGCCCGTGCGTCGGCGAGAGCCGCACGACCAGGCCCGTCTGGGTGGGCGCGTTGATGATCTCGGCGAGCGTCCACACCATCACCGTCAGCGCGAACACCCCGACCGAACCGGCGAACGCGGTGAGCCCGAAGCCGTACCCCGCCACGAGCGAGGACAGTACGAGGAGGCGCTGCGGGTCGCGGTGCTCGATGAACCGCGTCACCGGGATCTGCAGCACGACGATCATGACGCCGTTCACGGCTATGGCCAGGCCGTAGTCGCTCGGCGAGAAGCCCGCCTCGCCCATCGCCACCGGCAGGCCAAGGGCCCCCTGCTGGAAGATCAGCGCGACCAGGAAGGACAGGCCGACCACACCCATGAACCGCCCGTCCCGCAGGACCGTGCCGAGCCCGACCTCGCCCTCGGCCGCCGTGGTCGCCGCGCTGCGCTCCGGCCGGGACTCCGGCAGCTTCACGAACACCAGGACCGCGCACACCAGCGTCATCGCGCCCTCGACGAGGAAGCCCGCGCGGTAGCTGTACGAGGCGATGAAGCCCGCGCCCGCCGTGGAGACCGCGAACCCCAGGTTGATCGCCCAGTAGTTGAGCGAGAAGGCCCGCACCCGGTCCTCGGGCCGCACGATGTCGGCCAGCATCGCCTGCACGGCCGGACGCGAGGCGTTGCTCGCCATGCCGACCAGGAACGCGACGCCCGCGATCGCCACCGGGTGCGTCATGAACCCGAGCAGCGCCACCGACGCGGCCGTCGACACCTGCGCGATCAGCAGCGTGGGCCGCCGCCCGAGCCGGTCGGTCATGACGCCCGCGCCGAGCGAGGAGATGACACCGCCGAGCCCGTGCAGGGCGGCGACGAGGCCCGCGTACGTGGCCGAGTAGCCTTGCTCCACGGTCAGATACAGCGCCATGAAGGTGGCCACGAAGCCGCCCAGGCGGTTCACCAGGGTGCTGGTCCACAGCCACCAGAAGGCGGGTGGAAGTCCGGAGACGGACTCCTTGACGGCACGTCTCATGGCGACGAATGGCATGGATCCCCCGGGGTGGCACTGACGCTGCGTGTAAGTGGCGAAAACGGCAAGCACAACTTACGACCCACGGGAACCTCCCCGCCACTCGTTTGACGGCAACCGTCAATCGCTCCCGGGGGCGACCCCTCCGGCGGTTCGATTACGCTCAGAGGCATGGCCGACGCACCGTACAAGCTGATCCTCCTCCGCCACGGCGAGAGCGAATGGAACGCGAAGAACCTGTTCACCGGCTGGGTGGACGTCAACCTGAACGAGAAGGGCGAGAAGGAGGCGGTCCGCGGCGGTGAGCTGCTCAAGGACGCCGGCCTGCTCCCCGACGTGGTCCACACGTCGCTCCAGAAGCGCGCGATCCGCACCGCGCAGCTCTCCCTGGAGGCCGCCGACCGCCACTGGATCCCCGTCCACCGCAGCTGGCGCCTGAACGAGCGCCACTACGGCGCCCTCCAGGGCAAGGACAAGGCGCAGACCCTCGCCGAGTTCGGCGAGGAGCAGTTCATGCTGTGGCGCCGCTCCTACGACACCCCGCCGCCCGCCCTCGAGGACGGCACGGAGTTCTCCCAGTCCGCGGACCCGCGCTACTCCTCCATCCCCCCGGAGCTGCGCCCCCGCACGGAGTGCCTGAAGGACGTCGTCGTCCGCATGCTCCCGTACTGGTACGACGGCATCGTCCCGGACCTCCTCGCCGGCCGCACGGTCCTCGTCGCCGCCCACGGCAACAGCCTGCGTGCCCTCGTCAAGCACCTCGACGGCATCTCCGACGCCGACATCGCGGGCCTGAACATCCCCACCGGCATCCCGCTCTCCTACGAGCTGGACGCCGACTTCAAGCCCCTGAACCCCGGCGGCACCTACCTCGACCCGGACGCGGCGAAGGCGGCCATCGAGGCGGTCAAGAACCAGGGCAAGAAGAAGTAGCCCTCCTGATCATGCCCCTGGGCTGCGCGTTCGGCGCGGCTCGGGGGCATTTTCACGGCCTGGGCCCTGCTTGTCCGGATCGGTGCCTCGGAGCATCGCCTTCCGTGCCGGGGTGCTGACAGGCGGTGGGTCGCGCTGTCAGAGTCTTGGCGCGCAGCACCTTCGCGGGGTTCCGGCCGGACCCGTCCCTGTTGTTACCCGGTGACCGCCTTCTGCGGTGCCGGGCTCCCGGAGCACGACTCAGCATGCCCCGTCGGCGCGTTGCCGGGCCGGGGGCAGAGAGGGAAGCTCGATGGGCTCATGGCAGTGGAACGATCAGCAGAGGCCCACCAGCACGGTCGGTGTCAGGGCCACCCTGGGCGCGGTCACCATGAAGGACGACCCGCAGGCAGCACAGCGGCCGTACGTCTTCGTGCGCGGTCTGGACTCCCGGCTCCACGTCAACTGGTGGGACGGCAAGGCCTGGCACTGGAGCGACCAGGGCACGCCCAGCGGGCGCAGGGTCGTCGAGAGGGTCGGCGCCGTCACGGTTCAGGACAATCCGACCGCGATGCAGCGGCCGTACGCGTTCGTCATCGGCGATGACTCGAAGCTGTACGTGAACTGGTGGGACGGCTCCAAGTGGCAGTGGAGCGACCAGGGCACACCCGGCAACCGCCTGATCCGCGAAGGCGTCGGAGTCGTCAGCGTCCAGGACAACGCGAACGCGGCCCAGCGCCCGTACGCCTTCGTGATCACCGATGACTTCCGGCTGTGGGTCAACTGGTGGGACGGCTCCAAGTGGAACTGGAGCGACCAGGGCGCACCGCCGAGCCGCACCATCTCGCGCCCCCTCGGGGTCACCACCATGCGGGACAACCCGAACGCCTTCACGCGCCCGTACGCCTTCGTCATCACCGACGACTCCCGGGTCTGGGTCAACTGGTGGGACGGGTCGAAGTGGAACTGGAGCGATCAAGGGGCCCCGTCGGGGCAGCCGGTGAAGAAGGGCGCCGGCGTCGTCAGCGTCCAGAACGACCCGAACGCGGTGGAGCGGCCGTACGCCTTCGTCCAGGGGTACGACTCGAAGCTGTACGTGAACTGGTGGGACGGCTCCAAGTGGAACTGGGCGGCCCAGGGCGCACCCAGCGGGCGGCTCATCCTCGACTCCGTCGGCGCCGTCACCATGAAGGACAACCCGAACGCCTTCACCCGCCCCTACGTCTTCGTCATCGGAGACGACTCCAAGCTGTACGTGAACTGGTGGGACGGCACCAAGTGGAACTGGGCGGCCCAGGGCACCCCCACCGGCCACGTCGTCGAGCGCCCCGGTGAAGCCGTCACCGTCCAGGACAACCCCAACGCGACGCAGCGCCCCTACGCGTTCGTCATCACCGACGACTCCGCCCTCGGCGTCAATTGGTGGTCCCTGCCGTAAGGCACGGCCCTCAGGCGGGCCCTGGACGGACGCGGGGCCCCACCCCGGCGTGCGACCCGGGGGCGCGTGGCAGGGGGCGGACGGCGGGCGGCAGCATGAGGCGAACGGCCACGCGCGCGTGCGCCGTTGACGCGCCCCGGAGCCCCGGGCGTGCAATGGAGGGGCAGGCAGTACGTCTTCGCAGTACGCCTTCGAGGTTTCGAGGTTTCGAGGAGGAGACACATGGCCGAGTCCCCCAAGACCGACACCTGTGCCGACGGTTGTCAGTGCGGTCCTGGCTGTAGCTGTGGCTGCCAGTCCGGCGGCGCGTGCCAGTGCGGCGGCGGTTGCGGCTGACGCAGCGCGAAAGGGGTGGGCGCACAGGCTCTCGCGCCCACCCCGGTGCCCACCGGCAGGTGCTACGCGCCCTCGACGGGCACCGAGCCCGGCTGGATCTCGTCCGCGTGCTCACCCGTCACCAGGTACACGACGCGCTTGGCGACGGACACCGCGTGGTCCGCGAAGCGCTCGTAGTAGCGGCCGAGGAGCGTCACGTCGACGGCCGTCTCGATGCCGTGCTTCCAGCGGTCGTCCATCAGGTGCTGGAACAGCGTGCGGTGCAGCAGGTCCATCTCGTCGTCGTCCTGCTCCAGCTGCAGCGCCAGGTCGACGTCCTTGGTGATGATGACCTCCGCCGCCTTCGCCATCAGGCGCTGCGCGAGCTGGCCCATCTCCAGGATCGTCGCGTGCAGGTCGCGCGGCACCGCCGACTCCGGATAGCGCAGCCGGGCCAGCTTGGCCACGTGCTGGGCCAGGTCGCCGGAGCGCTCCAGGTCGGCGCTCATCCGCAGCGAGGTGACGACGATCCGCAGGTCGGTGGCGACCGGCTGCTGCCGCGCCAGCAGGGCTATCGCGCGCGCCTCCAGCTCGTGCTGGAGGTCGTCGACCTTCTGGTCGGCGGCGATCACGCTCTCGGCCAGCTTCAGATCGGCGTCGAGCATGGCCGTGGTGGCGCGCCCGATCGCCGACCCGACAAGACGGGCCATTTCGACCAGGCCCTCGCCGATCGAGTCAAGTTCCTCGTGGTACGCGTCACGCATGTGGCTGTCCCTCTCTCGTACGTCACAGGGGCTCACCCCCACGCTCCCACGGTGGCGGCCCGACGCGTCCGTTTAAGTCATCTCAAATGAATCAACCCTGTCGCCAAGGTGAACTATGGGCGACGGAGTCCCGCCGCCCGCCCGATGCGCCACACTGCACCAGGGGCCCCGTGAGGCGACCCGCGCTCCACCCCCGGATCGCGTGCCGCACACCGGAATCCGCCGGTCCAACGGGTCGCCCCGCCGAAATGAACCACTGCCGTCCCCACAGTGAACTCTGAGCGACGAGTGTTCGAGCGGCCACCCGGATGGCTGTGGCCGGTACTCCGACCGCGCATAACCTGGAGGCATGGACGTGAACGCGGCGGTCGCCGCAGCGGCAGCGATCGCCGGGGTGTGCACCGGTGTCATCGCCATGCTGGCGTTTCGCTGGAGCGAACGCGACCAGAAGAGGCCCACCCGGACATCCCTGCACACGGACGCGGTCCTGCCCCCCGGCGTCGACACGGTCCTCTCCGTGCTGCGCTCCTCCGCGGTCGTCCTCGACGAGGCGGACAGCGTGGTCAAGGCGAGCTCCGCGGCGTACGCCCTCGGACTGGTGCGCGGCGGCAAACTCGCCGTGGAGCCGATGCTGCAGATGGCCAGGGACACCCGGCGCGACGGCGAGATACGACAGGTCGAGCTGGACCTGCCGCGCCGGGGCACGGGCCGGGGGGACGCGCTCGCGGTCTCCGCGCGGGTGGCGCCCCTGGGCTCCCGCCTGGTCCTGCTGCTCGTCGAGGACCTCACGGAGGCCCGCCGCATCGAGGCGGTGCGCCGCGACTTCGTGGCGAATGTCAGCCATGAGCTCAAGACGCCGGTGGGGGCGCTCTCGCTGCTCTCCGAAGCCGTCATGGACGCCGCCGACGACCCCGAGGCCGTCGAGCGCTTCGCGGGCCGGATGCAGAACGAGGCGACCCGCCTGACCAACCTCGTGCAGGAGCTCATCGACCTCTCCCGGGTGCAGAACGACGACCCCCTGGAGGACGCCGAGCCGGTGCGCGTCGACGAGCTGGTGGCCGAGGCCATCGACCGCTGCCGGCACCAGGCGGGCACCAAGCAGATCACCATGGCCGCGACCGTCGGGAGCGCCGCCGCGCCCTCCGCCGAGAGCGGCACCGGAAGCCGGACGGCGGTCTCCGACCTGCACGTCTGGGGCAACCGCGGCCAGCTCGCCGCGGCTCTCGGCAACCTCGTCGAGAACGCCGTGAACTACTCCCCGGCCCGCACCCGGGTCGGCATAGCGGCCCGCCGGGTCACCGCACCGGGCGGCGACCACATCGAGGTCGCGGTCACCGACCAGGGCATCGGGATCTCCGACAAGGACAAGGAGCGCATCTTCGAGCGCTTCTACCGCGTCGACCCGGCCCGCTCGCGCGCCACCGGCGGCACCGGTCTCGGTCTCGCCATCGTCAAACACGTGGCCGCCTCGCACGGCGGGGAGGTCACCGTGTGGAGCTCGGAGGGACAGGGCTCCACCTTCACCCTGCGCCTGCCCGAGGCGGGCGCGACGCGCGACCGCGGCGCCGGGCACGGCCTGCCGAACGGCGCGCACCAGGGCGCCAGGCCCGACGACACAACCGCATACGAACCCATTCCTGCCGCCCCGGAGGTCCTTCCGTGACCCGAGTGCTCGTCGTCGAGGACGAGGAATCCTTCAGCGACGCCCTGTCGTACATGCTCCGCAAGGAGGGCTTCGAGGTCGCGATCGCGGCCACCGGACCCGACGGACTCGACGAATTCGAGCGCAACGGCGCCGACCTCGTCCTGCTCGACCTGATGCTGCCGGGCCTGCCCGGCACCGAGGTCTGCCGTCAGCTGCGCAGCCGCTCGAACGTGCCGGTGATCATGGTCACCGCCAAGGACAGCGAGATCGACAAGGTCGTCGGCCTGGAAATAGGAGCCGATGACTACGTCACCAAGCCCTTCTCGTCCCGCGAACTGGTGGCCCGCATCCGCGCGGTCCTGCGCCGCCGCGGCGAGCCCGAGGAGGTCGCCCCGCAGGCCCTGGAGGCGGGCCCGGTCCGCATGGACGTCGACCGCCACGTGGTCACCGTCTCCGGCTCCAAGGTCGACCTGCCCCTGAAGGAGTTCGACCTCCTGGAGATGCTGCTGCGCAACGCGGGCCGCGTCCTGACCCGCATGCAGCTCATCGACCGCGTCTGGGGCGCCGACTACGTGGGCGACACCAAGACCCTCGACGTGCACGTCAAGCGCCTGCGCGCCAAGATCGAGCCCGACCCGGGCGCACCGCGCTACCTGGTGACGGTCCGCGGCCTGGGCTACAAGTTCGAGCCGTAGACAGCGGCCACGCGCGCGTGCGTCCCGACGACGGCCACGCGCGCGTGACGGGGCGGAACAGAGCGAAACGGAAGGGCGGGAACCCCTCGGGGTTCCCGCCCTTCCGCGTGCTCTTCTCAAGCCGTCCCGCGTACGCGACCTCGGCGCGAGGCCGCGTACGGGAGTACGTCAGTGCTGGGCGGCGCCGTCGTGCTCGGCCTCGCCGGACGGCGTGGTGCCCGTGCCCTGCGCGGCTTCGCCGCCCTCGGCGCCGTCAGCGCCCTCGGCGTCCCCGGACGGCGTGCCCGACGGGTTGCCGGAGGGCGACCCCGAGGGCTTGCCCGACGGCTTCCCGGACGGCTTGCCGGAGGCGTCGCCCGAGGGCTTGGCGTCCGGGGCCTTCGGGAGCTCGCTCGGGCCCCACTTCTTGAAGTAGCTCTCGGCGGGCACGACGAACGTCTTCAGCTTCACGTCGCCGGTCTTGCTGAAGGCGAAGGTGACCGGCTGCGCGTTGCCGTCCTGGACGGACTCGCGGCTGCTGGGCAGGACCGCGGCGGCGTTGTCCTTGCCGCCGATGACGATCGAGCCGCCGGCCGGGATGGTCAGACCGCCGCCCTTGCCCTTCTTCTCGCCCTTGGCGGGGCTCAGCTCGGCCGTCTTGCCGGTGCCGTCGACCTTCACCGATTCGAGGGTCTGGGCGGTGCGGCCGTTGTTGAAGACCGTCGCGGAGACGATGGCGGGGCCCGTCGACTCCCGGTCGGGCTGCGTGATGATCATGGCGTTCTGGATCTTGATGTCGCCGACGGCGGTCGCCGCGTTGTCCGGCTTGATCTCGATCGTCTGGGCGTTGTTTCCGGCACCGCAGGCGGTGAGCGTGGCGAGCGAGAACGCGAGGGCGGTGGCGGCGATGGCGCCGCGTCGAAGGCTGCGGCTCACGGCGGCGGCAACTCCTAAACGTGGGCGGTACGGAGGGGGCGGGCGGCCTTGACGCCGTCCTGGCGGGCGACCGTAAAGCCGCCCTAAGGGTGTGTCAGCGGGCTTAGGTTACCGAGCCGTTCCCGCGCCACCGCACCCGACCCGCCCCTCGGAGCCGCGAGCCTCCCCGTGCCCCCGTCCGGCGCTCGCGCCGCACCCCGCTCCATGGCCTCCCCATGGCCTCCCCATGACCTCGCTCCGGCCTCCCGCGACCTCCCGTGCCCCACCCGTTCCCTGGCCCGTTCCGTATTCGTAAATCCGCGGTCGGCGGTGTTCCGGCGATTTTCGGATAAGGAAATGCGGAGGGGGCCGGGAAATTGATCAGTGGATGACGCACGGGACCTGCCACCGGGTGGATCGGAGCGCGCTTCCGGCGCACCGGCGCTCGTGCTTCTTGATCAATTCCGGATTCGCGCCGGACCCGCCTCCGGGGTCGTCGCGAACTGATCCCGAACGCGTCCCTGGCGTCGTCTCGTACATGTCACCGCGTGCCGAACGGAGTAGCGGAAGTTCACCTACGGGAACCTGGCAAACCGGGACGTTCGTCCCCTTGCGGCGCTCTCCCGGGGCGCGTAACGGGGGTGTTTCCCTGTCCCCGGACAGCCGCTCCCACCTGCGAATACCCCCTTCCGCAGCCCCCGCGCAGCACGTTCCTGTTGCTGTTGTCAAGCCCCGAGATATGCCCTGACCTGCGAAAACGCCATTCAGAAGACGCCGTATCCGTGTTACCCTGGATAGCCACGGAAGGGGTACCTGTCACATGACGTTCAAGGTTGGCGACACCGTGGTCTATCCCCATCACGGGGCCGCGCTGATCGAGGCCATCGAAACTCGCCAGATCAAAGGCGTGGACAAGACCTACTTGGTGCTGAAGGTCGCCCAGGGCGACTTGACGGTACGTGTGCCAGCGGACAATGCGGAGTTCGTCGGTGTGCGTGATGTGGTCGGCCAGGACGGCCTCGACCGGGTCTTCGAAGTACTGCGCGCGCCGTACGCAGAAGAGCCCACGAACTGGTCGCGTCGTTACAAGGCAAATCTTGAGAAGCTTGCCTCCGGCGATGTCATCAAGGTCGCGGAAGTCGTCCGTGACCTGTGGCGTCGGGAGCGTGAGCGCGGACTGTCCGCCGGTGAGAAGCGCATGCTCGCCAAGGCCCGTCAGATCCTGGTGAGCGAGCTGGCCCTCGCGGAGAACACGAACGAGGACAAGGCCGAGGCCCTGCTCGACGAGGTCCTCGCGTCCTGAAGTCCTGACCGACGCAGCGCGACGCCACACCACCTGGCGTGCGTCCCGGGACGAACAAGACAGCGCACATTGCCGCGGTGCCCGCCGACTCCTGAAAGGTGTTGCCGGGCACTGCGGCATGTTCGTACCCGAAAGCGGGCAGCCTTCGGCCCCGGTACGCGCATGCGCGTACCGCCGGTCTTCACCGCCGGTTCGCGTGTACGGAAAGATCCCCCGGTACTTTGGCGTGCCGGGCTCGGGCAGCTGGCTCGACCAGATGTCACGGAAGGGTCCGGTCAAGGCGTCGCGCCCGGCACTCCCCCAACCTACGGTCGGGGGTACGCCCAGGCCATACCCATGTCGGCCGAGCACACAAACCTGAACGGAACCGATGTCTGACGCATCTTCTGTGGCGGGCCCCCGCACCGCCGCCGTCATCCCCGCCGCGGGCCGCGGCGTCCGGCTCGGCCCCGGCGCCCCCAAGGCCCTGCGCGCCCTGAACGGCACGCCCATGCTCATCCACGCCGTGCGCGCGATGGCCGCGTCCCGCGCCGTCTCGCTCGTCGTGGTCGTGGCCCCGCCGGACGGCGCCCCCGAGGTCAAGACCCTCCTTGCCGACCACGCCCTGCCCGAGCGGACCGACTTCCTCGTCGTGCCCGGCGGCGCCACCCGCCAGGAGTCCGTGAAGCTCGGCCTCGACGCCCTGCCGGACACCATCGACATCGTCCTCGTGCACGACGCGGCCCGCCCCCTGGTCCCCGTCGACACCGTCGACGGCGTCATCGAGGCCGTCCGCGACGGGGCGCCCGCCGTCGTCCCCGCGCTGCCGGTCGCCGACACCGTCAAGGAGGTCGAGCCCGGCCCGCCCGGCGAGCCCGAGCCCGTCCTCGCCACCCCCGAGCGCGCCCGGCTGCGGGCCGTGCAGACGCCCCAGGGCTTCGACCGCGCCACGCTGCTGCGCGCCCACGAGGCCGCCGTCGTCGGCGAGGGCGCCACGGACTGCGCGGGACTCGTGGAGCGGCTCGGCGAGCCCGTCGTGCTCGTGCCCGGCCACGAGGAGGCGTTCAAGGTGACCAGGCCCCTCGACCTCGTCCTCGCCGAGGCCGTACTCGCCCGCAGGAGGGCCAACGATGGCTTCTGAGCCGACCCCGGCGGTCCCGTCGCCGGTCCCGTACCCCCTGCCGCAGGTCGGCATCGGCACCGACATCCACGCCTTCGAAGAGGGCCGTGAGCTGTGGTGCGCCGGGCTGAAGTGGGAGGGGGAGGGGCCCGGGCTCGCCGGGCACTCCGACGCGGACGTCGTCGCGCACGCCGCGTGCAACGCGCTGTTCTCCGCCGCGGGCCTCGGCGACCTCGGCGCCCACTTCGGCACCGGGCGGCCCGAGTGGGCCGGGGCGTCGGGGCTCACCCTCCTCACGGAGGCCGCGCGGATCGTCCGCGAGGCCGGGTTCACCATCGGCAACGTCTCCGTTCAGGTGATCGGAGACCGGCCGAAGATCGGCAAGCGGCGCGAGGAGGCCCAGAAGGTCCTCTCGGACGCGGTCGGCGCCCCCGTCTCTGTGTCCGGCGCCACCACGGACGGCCTCGGCTTCCCCGGCCGCGGCGACGGGCTCGTCGGTATCGCGACGGCACTCGTGGTCCGTACGGGCTGAGAGCGGGCCGAAACCCGCCCCGCCCCATGGTGCGGACTCGCGCGATCCGATAGGGCTACGACTCGTCCAGCGATCAACCAGGCCGAGGAGTGAGCCATGTCCGCCGTACTGTCCGAAGATCTCAAGTCCCTGCTCGACACGCCCGTTTTCGTCACCGTCGCCACCATCCAGCCCGACGGCAGTCCCCAGCTTTCACCGGTCTGGGTGACGCGCGACGGCGACGACGTCCTCATCTCCACCACCCTCGGGCGGCGGAAGGAGAAGAACCTGCGCCGCGACCCGCGCGTGACGGTGCTTCTCCAGCCCTTCGACGCCCCTTACACGTACGCGGAGATCCGCGGCACCGCCCAGCTGACCACCGAGGGCGGCCAGGAGCTGATCGACGAACTGTCGCGGAAGTACACGGGCAAGGACTACGCCGACTTCAACCCGGCGGCCAAGGACGACGCGCAGCGCGTGGTCGTCCGCGTGACGCCCCGCAAGGTCGTCGGCCGCATCTGACGGACCCGAACGTCACGGTTCGTGCCCCGTGTCCCCAGTGTGCGCGGGGCACTGCCCGGCGCCCACTACCCTGGAGTGGTGACGATTCGCCTGTACGACACCAGCGCCCGGCAGATCCGTGACTTCAGCCCCCTCGTCGAAGGCTGTGTCTCGATCTACCTGTGTGGCGCCACGGTGCAGGCGGCCCCGCACATCGGACACATCCGGTCGGGCCTCAACTTCGACATCATGCGCCGCTGGTTCGCCCACCGCGGCTACGACGTGACGTTCATCCGCAACGTCACGGACATCGACGACAAGATCATCAAGAAGTCGGCCGAGCAGGGCCGCCCCTGGTGGTCCATCGGCTACGAGAACGAGCGCGCCTTCAACAGCGGCTACGACGTCCTCGGCTGCCTGCCGCCCACGTACGAGCCGCGCGCCACCGGCCACATCACCGAGATGATCGAGATGATGCGCGGCCTGATCGAGCGCGGGCACGCCTACGAGGCCGACGGCAACGTCTACTTCGACGTGCGGTCGTACGAGGGCTATCTGGAGCTGTCCAACCAGGAACTGGACAACCTCCTGCAGCCCGAGGGCGAGGGCGAGACCGGCAAGCGCGACCCGCGCGACTTCGCCATGTGGAAGGCCGCCAAGCCGGGGGAGCCCAGCTGGGAGACCCCCTGGGGCCGCGGTCGCCCCGGCTGGCACCTGGAGTGCTCGGCCATGGCCCACAAGTACCTGGGCACCGAGTTCGACGTCCACGGCGGCGGCATCGACCTGATCTTCCCGCACCACGAGAACGAGATCGCCCAGGCCAAGGCCTTCGGCGACGCCTTCGCGCGGTACTGGGTGCACAACGGCTGGGTCACCATGAGCGGCGAGAAGATGTCGAAGTCGCTCGGCAACTCCGTGCTCGTCTCCGAGATGGTCAAGCAGTGGCGCCCCATCGTCCTGCGCTACTACCTGGGCACCCCGCACTACCGCTCGATGATCGAGTACAGCGAGGAGGCCCTGCGCGAGGCCGAGTCCGCGTTCGCGCGCATCGAGGGCTTCGTGCAGCGCGTGGTGGAGAAGGCCGGGGGCGTGGTCGAGCCCGCCGCCGAGGTGCCGCCCGCGTTCGCCGAGGCGATGGACGACGACCTGGGCGTCCCGCAGGCCCTCGCGATCGTCCACACCACGGTCCGGCAGGGCAACTCCGCGCTCGCCGCCGACGACAAGGAAGCCGCCATCGCCCGCCTCGCCGAGGTGCGGGCCATGCTCGGCGTCCTCGGCCTCGACCCGCTCGACCCGCACTGGGCGGGCGGCGACGGCGACAGCGGTGAGACCGGTTCCATCAACCACATGCACGGCGTGGTCGACACCCTCGTACGCCTCGTACTGGAACAGCGCGAGGCCGCCCGCGGCCGCAAGGACTGGGCCACCGCCGACGCCATCCGCGACCAGCTCGGTCAGTCGGGCCTCGTCATCGAGGACAGCCCGTCGGGCCCCCGCTGGACGCTCGGTCCGCGCTAGCGCGGACCAGACGCTGATGTGCCGCCCGGGGACTCGGGCGGCACACTGCATATACGACGACTTCAGATGCGTCCGCGCGCAAGCAGCGCGGATACGCAGCCACGCAACACACAGACAGGTAGGTCATGGCCGCTAACAACCGCCGCATGTCCGGCAAGAAGGGCGCGCAGATCGGCAGCGGCGGAAAGCGGCGCCGGGCCCTGGAGGGCAAGGGGCCCACGCCGCCCGCCGAGATGCGCAAGGGACACGTCAAGCAGCGCGCCGCCAACGCCAAGGCGCGCCGCACCACCGGCAAGCCGGCGCCGCGCGGCCGGGGCGGCAAGTCGGCGTCCGAGCTGGTCGTCGGCCGCAACCCCGTCTACGAGGCGCTGCGCGAGGGCGTGCCCGCCACCACGCTGTACGTCCAGCAGTTCATCGACAACGACGAGCGCGTCCGCGAGGCCCTCCAGCTCGCCGCCGAGCGCGGCGACATCCACCTGATGGAGGCCCCGCGCCCCGAGCTGGACCGGATGACGAACGGCCTCAACCACCAGGGCCTGGTGCTCCAGGTGCCGCCGTACGAGTACGCGCACCCCGAGGACCTGGTCGCGGCCGCCCACGACGACGGCGAGGACCCGCTGATCGTCGCCCTGGACGGCGTCACCGACCCGCGCAACCTCGGCGCGGTCGTCCGCTCCGTCTCCGCCTTCGGCGGGCACGGCGTCGTGGTGCCCGAGCGCCGGGCCGCCGGGATGACGGCGGGAGCCTGGAAGACGTCGGCGGGCACCGCCGCGCGCACGCCGGTCGCGCGCGCCACCAACCTCACGCGCGCCCTGGAGGCGTACAAGAAGGCGGGCATCGCCGTGGTCGGCCTCGCCGCCGACGGCGAGCACGAGATCGGTGACCTGCAGGCCCTGGAGGGCCCGGTCGTCATCGTCGTGGGCAGCGAGGGCAAGGGCCTGTCCCGGCTCGTCGGCGAGACCTGCGACTTCCGGGTGCGCATCCCGATGCCCGGCGGCGCGGAGTCGCTGAACGCCGGTGTGGCCGCGGGTGTCGTGCTGTACGAGGCGGCGCGCCGACGCCAGTGAGGGCGGGCGGGGCGGGGGCGGCCGAGCCGTCCGTGCCCCGCCGGATCACGGCTGCTTGACGGGGTCCGGACATTTGCCGTGGGTCAAGGCAGTGTCCAAACCACACATCACTCGGTTAGATGAGTGTGGACACCAGAACACCCCGCACACCCACGGGGGGACGCTCGTCAGGGTTCGACGACACTCCCGCGCTGAGCATGGTGAAGGTGCCCTGCGACCCGGCGCAGGTCATCGTCAATCACGCGAGCTTCCGCGTGCAGCTCCGGACCTCCGGGCGGACCCAATCGCCGCGTATCGCACGCGACTTGAACACCACGGACGACACCGTGCGGATCCCCGCCGCCGGGGCCGCGCCGGCCCGCAGGCGCGCGCCCGTCGTGTGGAGCGGCAAGTCCGCGCCGGGCGACCTCGACGCGAGCGGACTGCTTCAGGCCGTTCGTGCGAGCGGTGTGCGCCGTTCGGCCGAAGGGGGCGGCCGCGACACCTTCGACGACGGCGGCTCCACCCAGGTCATCCCGCGCGTCGACCTCGACGATCCGTATGCCGACCCGGCCGAGACCGCGGCCTTCACCCCGCCCCGCGACCCGGCCGAGACCGCCGCCTTCACGCCGCCCCGCGACCCCGGCGACGGCACCAGGCTGCTCCCGCAGATGCGGCTGCCCGGCAGCGCCGACGACGAGCACCGCGAGGCCGAGGCCGCGCGCTACGACGACGACGGCTACGACCGGGACGGCGGACACGACGGGGAAGCAGCCACCGGGCGGCGCGGCAACTCCGGCACGGCGGCCGCCCAGCGGCACGCCTACTTCCCCGGCCGCCGCCTGAACCTGGGCGTCGTGCTGCTCCCGCTGCGCGTCTTCCTCGGCTTCATCTCCATCTACGCGGGCATGGGCAAGCTCTGCGACCCCGTCTACTTCGACGGCGGCGAGCGCGGCTCCATGGTGAAGTGGCTGAACTCGCTGCACCCGTGGGCGCTCGCCGAGCCGCTGCGGGACTGGGCGCTCCAGCACCCCGTGGGCGCCGGTCTCGTCATCGCCTTCCTGCAGGTCATCGTCGGTGTGCTGACCGTGCTCGGCCTCTGGCAGCGGCTCGCCGCCTCCATCGGGGTGCTGCTCTCGGCGGCGCTCCTGGTGACGGTGAGCTGGAAGACCGTCCCGGCGTACGACGCGCCCGACATCATCTACCTGGCTGCCTGGTCCCCGCTGATCATCGCGGGCGCGCCCGTCTACTCGGTCGACGGCCGCCTCGCCAACGAGGCCTGGCGCACGCTCGGGCCGCGCGCGGAGCTGTGGGAGCTGCGGCGCCGGGTGCTGCGGCGTGGCGCGCTCATCGGGACCGTCGTCGTCGGCCTCACGCTGCTCGTCGGCTCGCTGCTCGGCGGCGCCGTGCGGGACGCGGACCGCGTCACCGTGCCCGGCCCCGGTGAGGCCCCGCGCAACGAACTGCCCGGCTCCCCGCTGCCGGAGAACTCCGACGGCGAACGCAAGCTGCGCCGCGACAAGCAGAGCCCGTCGGCGACCGCCGACGGCGCGCCCACGCAGGGCAGTTCGGCCAGCCCCACCCGGGGCGCCGAGGGCACCCCGGGCGCGGCCCCCGAGACCGGCGGCGCGAGCCAGGGCCGGCCGACCGCCACGCAGGGCACCGGTGGCCAGGCGCCGTCGTCGCAGCAGCAGGCGCCCACGCAGGATGAGCCGCCCGCGGCCACCAGCGGCCCGGCGGCCACCACCGGCGGCACGGGCGGCGCCAACACCGGCACCGGCGGCACCACGGGCGGCGGCTCCGGCGGCTCCACCGGCGGTGGCGGCACCACGGGCGGCGGCGCGAAGCCGGGCCTGCTCGGCGGTGTCCTCGGCTGAGGCGCCCGCCTCCGGTACGTCCCCGATACGTCGATGGGGCCCCGCACACAGCACGTGTGCGGGGCCCCATCGACGTTCCCTCGACGTCCCATCGACGTTCGCGCGACGAACTCAGGGCGCGGTCAGGGCTTCTGGGCCGCCAGCTCCTTGGCCGCCTCGGTGAGGTCCTTGGCGGTGTCGATGGCGCGCCAGTACGCGCCCTGCGGCAGCGGGAAACCGGCCAGGCGCTTCTCCCGGGCCAGGCGCGGGAACGTGGTGCGCTCGTGGTCGCCGCGGTCGGGCAGCAGGCCGGTGAAGGCCGCCGAGAAGACGTACACGCCCGCGTTGATGAGGTACGGCGACGGCGGGGCCTCGATGAAGTCCGTGATGTGGCCGAACTGGTCCGTCTCCACGACGCCCCAGGGGATGCGGGGGCGGGCCAGGGCGAGAGTGGCGGTGGCGTCGCGCTCGGCGTGGAAGGCCGCCATGTCGCGCAGCGAGAAGCGGGTCCAGATGTCGCCGTTGGTCGCGTACCAGGGCCGGTCGGCGTGCGGCAGGTGCGCGGCGGCGTACTTGAGGCCGCCGCCGCGGCCGAGCGGCTCCTTCTCGACGACCGTGGTGACCTTCAGCGGCAGGTCCGCGGACTCCAGCCACTCCTGGAGCACCTCGGCGAGGTGGCCGCAGGAGACGACCGCGTCCGTGACGCCCTCGGCGGCGAGCCAGGCCAGCTGGTGGCCGATGATCGGGGTCCCCGTGCCGGGGATCTCGACCATGGGCTTGGGCCGGTCGTCGGTGTACGGGCGAAGGCGTGAGCCCTGGCCGCCGGCCAGGACGACGGCCTGCGTGGGCCGTGCGGGGTGGTGGGCACCGGTGGTCATGACGGAACCCTACGCGGCG
Source organism: Streptomyces sp. NPDC040610 (assembly GCF_055594065.1). NCBI lineage: Bacteria > Bacillati > Actinomycetota > Actinomycetes > Kitasatosporales > Streptomycetaceae > Streptomyces > Streptomyces sp. NPDC040610. The sequence goes on from NZ_JBVIXA010000005.1 coordinate 28,294, forward strand.
TACCGCGCAGGGCTCTGTGCCGCCTCGGCCCCTGAGAGGCCCCTACCGGCCCTTATCGGGGCCGTGCGGGGCCGCCACGGGGGCGCTCAGCCGTTCTGGTGCGCGGCGACGCCCGTGGCGAAGGACGTGTCGCAGACCGGGCGCGCGAAGGACTGGGCGCGGCTCGGGCCGTACGCCCGGACGGCGGCGCGGCCGAGTGCGCGGGCGATGGACACGCAGTGCTTGGCGAGCGAGGGGTGCCGGTCGACCTCCTGCTGAAGCTGCGTGAGGGCGACGCCGGGGTTCTTCTCCTGGAGTTCGAGGAGGAGCCGGTGGCGCAGGACGTCCTGCGGGGCACGGGACTTGGCCGGTACGGACAGGTCGCCCGCCGAGGCGGTGAGGACCGAGTCCGAGGAACTGCCGGACCAGTTGACCCGGGTGACCGCGAGCGTGCCGGACAGCACCAGGACGACGGGCAGGACGAGGGCGAGCGTGCGCCCGATGCGGCGGCCGGGGCCGCGGTGGCCCCGGCGCGACTTCTGGGTGTGGTTGGCGGAGTGCGTCACGCGAGTGAGAGTAGCGGTAGGTGATGATTTGGCGACATTTAGTCACCCGGTCGAGCTACGGGGGCAGGTGTCTTTCTGCTCGCGCGTTGACGCACAAGGATCGAAATGACCGTTGTGCCGGGGTATTTGTCGACAACCCCTGACGGGGGCGGGGGCGGGGGGTGTGCGGCGTACGGCGGCCGGGTACGGCGAACGGCCGCCGCCGCGCGGCGCGGGACCGCCGGGCACGGCGAAGGGCCCCGCACTCCGGTGCGGGGCCCTTCGCCGAGTGGCTGGCAGTCAGTCGCTGAGCCGCTCGCCCGTCGACGTCGAGAAGACGTGGGTCTCGCCCGGGCGGGGCACGACGTGCAACTGGGCGCCCTTTTCCGGCACCTGGCGGCCGTTCACGCGGACCACGAGGTCCTTCGGCTCGCCGCCGACCTCGGCGGTGCCGTAGACGTACCCGTCGGCGCCGAGCTCCTCGACGACGTTCACGGACACGGCGAGGCCGGCCGGGGCGTCCGCGGACTCCTTGGAGAGGGTCTTCGCGGCGCCGCCGTTCTGCTCGACGATGTCGAAGTGCTCCGGGCGGACGCCGACGGTGACCGTGCGGTCGCCCTTGTCGGCGGCGGCGGACAGCGCCTCGCGGTTCACCGGGACCACGGAGTTGCCGAACTTCACGCCGCCGTCGGTGATCGGGACCTCGACGAGGTTCATCGCCGGGGAGCCGATGAAGCCCGCGACGAAGAGGTTCGCCGGGCGGTCGTACATGTTGCGCGGCGAGTCCACCTGCTGGAGCAGGCCGTCCTTGAGCACGGCGACCCGGTCGCCCATCGTCATGGCCTCGACCTGGTCGTGCGTGACGTACACCGTGGTGATGCCGAGGCGGCGCTGGAGCGAGGCGATCTGCGTACGCGTCGACACACGGAGCTTGGCGTCGAGGTTGGACAGCGGCTCGTCCATGAGGAAGACCTGCGGCTCGCGGACGATGGCGCGGCCCATCGCGACGCGCTGGCGCTGACCGCCGGAGAGGGCCTTGGGCTTGCGGTCCAGGTACTCCGTGAGGTCGAGGATCTTCGCGGCCTCCTCGACCTTCTGCCGGATGGTGGCCTTGTCGACGCCCGCGATCTTCAGGGCGAAGCCCATGTTCGCGGCGACCGACATGTGCGGGTACAGCGCGTAGTTCTGGAACACCATGGCGATGTCCCGGTCCTTCGGCGGCAGGTGCGTGACGTCGCGCTCACCGATGCGGATGGCGCCGGCGTTCACGTCCTCGAGGCCCGCGAGCATGCGCAGGGACGTGGACTTGCCGCAGCCGGACGGGCCGACCAGGACGAGGAACTCGCCGTCCTCGATCTCGATCTCGAGAGAGTCGACGGCGGGCTTGGTGGAACCCGGGTAGATCCGGGTCGCCTTGTCGAACGAAACAGTGGCCATGGTGAGGGCCCCCTTCACCGGCAGGAACGTGCCGGACGATCCGAGTAAAGGATGGGTCTAGTCCACGTGGGTGAACTGTCCGTGACCGTACCCCGCAGGTCGTTGGTCTGTCAGTAGCCGGAAGGTCACGACCTTCGCGGAAATTTTCGAGAGGACCCCCGGCCGTGTCGGACCCGTTGGTTACACTGCACGGGCACGTCACTGCACTGCCTCCTTAGCTCAGCTGGTCAGAGCGCCGCTCTTGTAAAGCGAAGGTCGTCGGTTCGAATCCGACAGGGGGCTCCGGCATGCGAAGGCCCAGGCCACCGAAGAGGTGACCTGGGCCTTCGCGCGTTCCGGGACCGCCCGTCGCCCGCTAGCGGGCCACGGTCCCGGTCGGCTTGCTCGTCGCCGAGCCGTCGCGGTGGCCGGTGCGGTGGGCCGTCACCTTGACCGTGATCTTCTTGCCGCGCTGGGCGGACTTCACGGACAGCGAGGACTTGGTCGCGCCGCTGATCGCCGTCCCGTTCGCGTACCACTGGTAGGAGTACGAGCCCGGGGCGGGCGACCAGGTGCCCTGCGCGGCCTTGAGGACCTTGCCGACGCGGGCGGTGCCGGTGATCGACGGGGCCTTCGTGGCCTTGGGCGCGGCGCCCTTGGCGACCGTGACCGCCGAGGAGGTCGCGGTGGCGTCCGGGCGTCCCGCCTTGCGCGCGGTGACGGTGACGGTGAGCTTCTTGCCCAGGTGCGCGGCCGGGATCTTGTACGTCGACGCCGTGGCGCCCGCGATGGCCGTGCCGTTCGCCTTCCACTGGTAGGCGTACGAGGAGGGGGCGCCCGTCCAGGTCCCGGTGGTCGCGGTGAGCTTGGAGCCGACGGCGGGGGTGCCCGTCACCTTGGGGGCGGTGGTGTTGCGCGGCTCCGGTTCGGTGACGGTGAAGGTGCCGCTGGAGAACTCCGTGCCGCCGGTGTGGACGCTCACGCTCCAGGTCCCTGCGGGGACGTCCGTCAGGTCGAGCGTCGCCTTCAGGGTGCGGTGGTCGGCCGACACCGAGGTCGTCTTCGCGGTGAGCTTCTTGCCCGGCTGGGAGAGGCGGACCGTGAAGTCGGGGTGGAGGGCGGTGCCCGTCACCGTGAGCGTGTGCTTGGTGCCGCCGGCCGCCGTCTTGGGGGTCACGTCGGTGACGGTGACCTTCTCACCGCCGCAGGGACCGCGCGTGCACTTCATCGTGGCGCGGTACGAGGTGCTCGACGCCTTCTCCGGGAGGCCGAGGAGGAGGACGGAGGGCTTGCGCGGCGTCGAGGACGATTCCGTCACGCCGCAGTCGTAACCCTCGCCGTCGTCGCCCGAGAACCAGCTGCAGCCGTTCTTCCACTCGCTGTTGTAGAGCGCGGGGACGGCCGTGTGCGTGGCTCCGGTGGTGTCGGTGATCTCGGACTCGAAGTGGTCGCCGCCGGCGGTGGGCAGGACCGCGCACACCGCGGTGCGGGACTCGTCGAGCTTGCCGGTGACCGGGCCGTACCCGTACGCCACGGACGGGACCTTGGCGCACTCGGGCGCGGGGCCGTCGGCCGTCGCGACGCGCAGGGCGTCGAGGCGGTACTCAGGCGCCGCCTTGCGGCTCGTCGGCACCTGGACGAGGACCTGGTGGGTGCTGCCGCCGGTGACGGCGCAGGCGCGGTTGCGGTCGGAGCACTCCGGCCCGCCGTCGCCGCCGAGGACGCTGATGTTGGCGGTGCCCAGGGCGTCCCGGACATCGACGTGCAGGACGTCCGTCGCCTCAGGGGTGGTGACCTGGTGGCAGCGCAGGGAGCCGGGGGCGCCGTACGCGCCCTTCACGGAGGGGCCGCCGACCTTGGTGGCGGGGGTCTTCGCGCAGCCCGCGGACGAGGCCGTCGACGTCACGTCGCGGCGCGTGAGGGTGTAGTCGGCGGCCTGGTCGCGGCCGGTGACCAGGACGGTGTGGGCCTTGCCCGGCGTGAGGTCGCAGACGGTCCAGCCGTTGGTGGTGGCGTAGACGTCGCAGACGCGCTTGCCCGTGGAGTCGAGGACGGAGAACCCGGCGCGGACGTCGCCGGAGGTGTTGACGAGCTGCAGCACCTCGGCCGACGTGTGGTCGTCCGCCGGGATCGTCAGGCAGCGCGAGAACGTGCCGTCGCCCGTGGCGAACGCGGCCTCGGCGCCGTCGGCCGCGAAGCTGCCCGCGGGCAGGACGGGGCAGTCGCCCGCCGCGTCCGTGCGGTGCACGGCGACCGCGTACGGGCCGGTGCGGGGGCTGCCGTCCGCGTGGACGAGCGCGCGGTAGGGCGCGTCGCCGCTGAGCGCGCAGTTGCCCGCGGCGAGCTTCTCCGCGTCGCACTGCTCGGTTCCGGCGCTGTCGACGACCTCCACGTCGGCGTCGACCCCGGAGCCGCCGAGCGGGGTGAGGGCCGCGACCCTGGCGCCCTTGGGCGCGGTGAGCCGCAGGCAGTCGTACTGTCCGGCCGTGCTCAACTCGCCCCGGTGCAGGCCGGGTTCCGTCGTCACGCAGCCGCTGTCGGAGGCCCGGTCGAGGACAACCATGTCGCTCGGGGTGGAGCGGAAGGGGGACTCCTTGTCGAGGACGGCCGTGTAGGTGCCCGCGGAGGGCAGTCGGCAGGGCTCGTCGGAGCCGCGGCAGAGGGTCTTGCCGGAGCGGTCGTACACGCGGACGGGGACGCGGTCGGTGCCGTCCTCCTTGGCGACGGAGTCGACCAGATACCTGCCCGCCTTGTCCGTGGTGACGGTGGAGCAGGGCGTCGTGGTGAAGTCCCGTGCGGTCAGCGGGCCGTACGGCCGGACCGGGACGGACGGGCACCCCTGGGGGTCGTTGAGCCGCCGCGCGTCGACCGCGTACTGGGCGGGGAAGCCGCCCTCCACCTCGGTGACGTGGGACAGGACGCGGTAGGGGCCCTTGCCGGGCAGGACGCAGCTGTCCTCGCCGTCCTCGGGGTCGCGTGGACAGATCCGGGCGCCGGTGCTGTCGGTGATCCAGGCGAGGGTGTCGCCGTAGACCTTGGTGCCGTGGGTGAGCCGGACGCGGTCACCGGGTTCGGCGTCGAAGGGCTGGCAGTCGACCTGCACACGACCGGAGGACTTCCGGGAGACGGCCGGCTGGTCCCAGCCGGTGCCGACGGACGCGGCACAGCCGCGGGTACCGCCCAGCGGCACGACGGTGAGGGCCGTCTTCGCGTCCTCGAAGCCGTCGTTGACGACCTGCACGGTGTAGGCGCCCGCCGCGGGCAGGTCGCAGACGCGGTCGGAGCAGTCGATCCTGGTGTCACCGCGGTACACCTGGCGGTACGCCTCGTTGCCGCTGGCGTCGAGCGGGATCTGGTGGAGACCGGCCTCGGTCGCGGTGAAGGTGAAGCAGGCCGTCCCGTCGGGCGCGACCACCGCCTTGCCGACCGCGTCGCCCGGGTCGCCGAACGGGGCGAGGGCCAGCGGCGCGCACTCCGGCTCGGCGGCCCGCGCGGTCGCCGTCGGCAGCACCGCGGGGACGCACAGGGACAACAGGGCGGTCAGGGCGAGCAGCAGGGCGAAGGGCACCGCGGGTCGCGCCGTGGCGGAGTCGGGTCTCGCGGCGGGAACGGGTCTCGCGGAGGTGTGTGGTCGTGGCATGAAAGCCCCCCCCCGGGCTGAACGAACAAGAACGAGTGATCGTGACACAAGGGTGTGACGGCCACCCCGGGGGGAGGGGGAGAAGAGGGGCCCGCTGACCTCAGTGGCGCCCGGCCACCCGCTCCGCCAGTCGGGCAAGGCGGGACGAGGCCGCGCTGTGGGAGCTGTCCTCGCGGCGGTCCGCGGCCCGGAACGTGGCGTACATCCCGTGCACCCCCAGCCACCGCAGCGGCTCCGGCTCCCACTTGCGGACGCGGTGGTTCACCCAGGGCAGGGCGGTCAGGTCGGTGGGGCCCGCCTGGCCCGAGTCGCTCTGGACGAGGTCGCGGAGGGTGCGGGCGGCGAGGTTGGCGGTGGCCACGCCGGAGCCCACGTAGCCGCCCGCCCAGCCGAGGCCGGTGGCGCGGTCCAGGGTGACGGTGGCGCACCAGTCGCGGGGTACGCCGAGGACGCCCGACCAGGCGTGGTCGATGCGGACGCCGGTGAGCTGGGGGAAGAAGCGGACCAGGATCTCGCGCAGGGCGTCGACGGTGGCGGGCTGCGTACGGCCGTCGTTGTCCGTCCTTGAACCGAAGTGGTACGGCACGCCTCGGCCGCCGAGGGCGATGCGGTCGTCGGCGGTCCGCTGCGCGTACATGTACGCGTGCGCCATGTCGCCGAGCGTCTCGCGGCCCTCCCAGCCGATGGTCTCCCAGACGTCGGCGGGCAGCGGGGCGGTGGCGATCATCGAGGAGTTCATCGGCAGCCAGGTGCGCCGCTGGCCCTTGAGCGACGCGGTGAAGCCCTCCGTGCAGCGCAGGACGTAGGGCGCACGGACCGTGCCGTACGGGGTGACCGCGTGCTTCGGCTTGATCTCCGTGACCGGCGTCGACTCGTGGATGGTGACGCCGAGCGCCTCGACGGCCGCCGCGAGGCCCTTCACCAGCTTCACCGGGTGCAGCCGGGCGCCGTGTGGCGTCCAGGACGAGCCGACGGCCCCCGAGACCCGGATCCGCTCGGCGGTCTCGCGGGCGCCGTGCAGCGCCCGGTCGTTCTCCCCGTACGCGAGTTCCGCCTCGTGGAAGGCGCGCAGCCGGGCCAGTTGGGCGGGTGTGTACGCGACTTCGAGGACGCCGCCGTGGTGGACGTCGGCGTCGATCTTCTCCTCGGCGGCGACGCGGATCACCTCGTCGACGGTGGCGTTCATGGCCTGCTGGAGGCGGACGGCGGCGTCGTGGCCGTGCAGGCGGGCGTAGCGGTCGCGGCCCGCGATGCCGTTGTAGAGCCAGCCGCCGTTGCGGCCCGAGGCGCCGTAGCCGCAGAACCGCTGCTCCAGGACCGTGACGCGCAGGAAGGGCGCGGCCTTCTTCAGGTAGTACGCCGTCCACAGTCCCGTGTAGCCGCCGCCGACCACGCACACGTCGGCCGTGGCGTCGCCGGTGAGGGGTTCGCGGGCCGTGGGCAGGCCGTCGTCCGCGTACCAGAAGGAGATGCCGCCGTTCACGGTGTTCGTGCTGCTCATGGGGCGGGACGTTACTGCTCGTATGGGCCGCTGGGCAGGGGTCGGATAGATTTTCGGGCCACTGGTTCTGACGTTTTGGGAGGGCTGTTCATGGCCGTACGGGCCGTACGCAAGGCCGGGCGCGTGGCCGCCTCGGTGACCGCCGTCGCGCTGCTCGGTGCCGCCGTCACCGCGTGCGACTCCGACGACGGCGGGGACGACTGGATGGGGGTGGGCAAGAAGTCGCCGTCCGCATCGGCCTCTTCGTCGGCTTCGGCTTCGGACGGCGAGTCGTCGGCGGGGCCGTCCGACGGGGCTTCTGACGGGCCGTCCTCCTCCTCGTCGCAGGAGGTCGTCCCGGAGGCCAAGGTTCCGCCCGTCTCCGTCGAGCGGCTCGCCAAGGTGCCCACCGCCGTGAAGGGCGGCGTGATCATCGTCGGCAAGCCCGGCGCCAAGCACACCGTCAAGGTGTACGAGGACCCGCGCTGCCCGTTCTGCAAGAAGTTCGAGGAGGGCGGCGCGCAGGCCCTCGTGGGGCCGCTGGCCGACGGTGACGTGAAGGTCGAGTACACGATCGCCTCCTTCCTCGACCGGAACCTGGGCGGCAGCGGCTCGGTGAACGCCGCGAACGCCCTGCGGGCCGCCGTCGAGGCGGGCAAGTTCCCGCAGTTCCACTCCGCCGTCTTCGTCAACCAGCCCGAGGAGAGCGAGGACGCGTTCACGCCCGCCTTCCTCCTGAAGATCGCCGACAAGGTGGGCCTGCGCGACGCCGCCTTCACGAAGGCGGTCACCAACGGCACGTACAAGAGCTGGGTCGGCACCGCGATGAGCGCCTTCACGGAGGACGGGGTCACGGGGACGCCGACGGTCGTCGTGGACGGCGAGAAGGCGGCGAGTGACGCGCTGTACACCGAGGCGGGGTTCGGGAAGGTGCTGAAGGACGCGGGGATTTCTTGAGGCGAGTGAGGCATGTGAGGCACGTGAGGCGCCCGGGGCCGGAATGCGGTGCGTTCTGTGTCCGGAATAAATCGCATGTGGTGATTCCGGTGCGTCGGTAATGTCGCCCGCGTGATCGATATCAAGGTCCCTGACGAGCTGATCGAGTCGCAGTACGAGTACGCGGGCGAGGCGGGCCGTGCCTTTATCGCCGCTCTGCCCGCACGGGTCGCGGAGTTCGTCGACCGCTGGGAGCTGAAGGTCGTCGGCGAGTCCATGTACGGCATGGCGGCGCTCGTGCTGCCCGTGCTCCGGGCCGACGGCAGCGACGCCGTGGTGAAGTTCCAGGTCCTCGACGAGGAGACGGAGGGCGAGCCGGTCGCGCTGCGCGTGTGGAACGGCGACGGCGCGGTGCGGCTGCTCGACTACGACGACGCGACCGGCACCATGCTGCTGGAACGCGCCCGCGACGGCCAGGAGCTCTCGGAGTACGCCGAGACCGGCCCCGCCGAGACCCGCAAGGCCGTCGTCATCCTCGCCGAACTCCTCGCCCGCCTCACCGCCGTGCCCGCCCCGCCCGGCATGCGCACCCTCGGCGACATCGCGGGCCAGATGCTGGAGGACACCCCGGCCGCGCTGAAGGCCATCCGCGACCCGGGCGAGCGGGCCCTGATCGCGCGCTGCGCGGACGCCGTGCGCGAGGTCGTGGGCGAGCCCGGCGACCGGATGCTGCACTGGGACCTGCACTTCGACAACGTCCTCGCCTCCGACCGCGAGCCGTGGCTCGCCATCGACCCCAAGCCGCTCGCCGGTGACCCCGGGTTCGACCTGTGGCCCGCCCTCGACAACCTCTTCGAGGCGGACGAGGTGTGCTGGCGGTTCGACGCCATGACGGAGATCCTCGGCCTGGACCGGGAGCGGGCCAGGGCGTGGACGATGGGGCGGGTGCTGCAGAACGCGCTCTGGGACATCGAGGACGGGCGGCCGCTGCCGGCGGATCATCTGGAGGTGGCTCGGCGACTGTTGGGGCGCTGAGGTCGGTGGTCCTCGGCCGCGGGCCTTTCGGTACGGATCGGTCGGCGGCTCGTCAGCTCCCTGCGCTCCCTGGACTCCCCGCACTTCTCGGGTGGCGGAAACGCGGTTGACCCCGCGCCGCGGCCTGTGGCTTGCTGCGCGCATGATTCGTACCGCCACGCCCGATGACATCCCGCTCATCCACACCCTCGTCCGTGAGCTCGCCGAGTACGAGAAGGAGCCGCACGAGGCGCGCGCCACCGAGGAACAGCTGCGCGAGGCGCTGTTCGGCGAGCGGCCCGCCGCGTACGCGCACATCGCTGTGGACGACGCGACGGGGCAGCCCGTCGGCTTCTCCCTGTGGTTCCTGAACTTCTCCACGTGGCGCGGGGTGCACGGCATCTACCTGGAGGACCTGTTCGTGCGCCCCGAGGCGCGCGGCGGCGGCCACGGGAAGGCGCTGCTGCGGGAGCTGGCCCGGATCTGCGTCGAGCGGGGGTACGGACGACTTGAGTGGTCCGTTCTGAATTGGAATGCGCCGTCGATCGCGTTCTACGAGGCGATGGGGGCGCGGCCGCAGGACGAGTGGACGGTGTATCGGCTGACGGACGGTGCGTTGACCGCACTCGGTTCGTAGCGTGCGGTTTCCGGAAGGTCCGGCTCTTGGAGCCCGGCCTTCCGGAACCCGGCCGACTGTTAGAACTCGTCCGCTGTGTGCGGGAGGTGGGCCGTGCGAAGAGCCGCGTCCAGGGCGGCCGCCGAGCCCGGGGTGTGCTCCGTGGCCAGGCCCGCACGGACGGCCGCCGTGATCCGCGTGCCGCCCAGGTAGGCGGCGCCCAGGTCGCGGACCTCCACGCTGAGGTCGGCGGGGGCGTTGGTGGGCTCGTACGTGGCCTTGTACGTCTCCGTGCCCGTGCCCTCGTACGTGGCTTCCTGCGGCGACACCGTCAGGCGGAAGCGGCCGTCGTTCGCCGGGACTTGGGTGTCCGTGACCTCCAGGACGAGGGCGGCGGGCGCGGCCCAGTCGCGGGCGAGGAGCGCGGCGCGCACGTCGACCAGCCGCAGCCACAGGGCAGGGAAGTGACCCGTCACCCGGACCTGGTCGCGGTCCGCGGCGAACAGGAGCAGGGGGTCGTCCACGGGGCGGCCCCAGGCGCGGATCACGCCCGTGAGGTCGATGTTCGCGAGGTAGCGCCAGAGGGTGGCGGCGGCCTGCGGGGTGTCGGCCTCCAGCTCGTCGAGGCGGATCAGGCCGGGGGCGTCGTCGCGGGTCTTGGTGCGGTAGACGGCGTAGCCCTTGATGGCTTCGGGGGTGGGGGATTGGGGGGTGCCCGGCTGCGGGGCGGGGGGCTGTGCGCCGTCGGTCTGCGGGGCGGTGGTCCGCGTGGCGTCGGCCTGCGTGGCGTCGGCCTGCGTGGCGTCGGGCCGGGCGCCGAGCACCACCACCCGCGGCGGCGACAGCTCGTCGTCCTCCTCGTCCTCCGTGACCAGCCACTCCTCGCTCCACCACGCCTCACTGCGGGCGATGCGGCCGCCGCGGTCGGCGCGGGTGCGGTCGTAGTACGCGCCGAGCAGGGCCGGGGCGTCCGCCGGGTCGACGAGGCGCAGGGGGCCGTCGTCCGGGCTGACGCGCAGGGCCAGCGGGCGCTCGGAGTTGATCTCGACGGTGTTGCCGTGGGTGGCCGGGCCGAAGCCGAACCGGCCGTAGATCGCGTCCTCGGAGGCCCAGAGCGCGGCCACCGGGCGGCCCTCCTCCTGGCACATCTCGTACAGCTTCGCGATCATCCCGGAGAGCACGCCGCGACGGCGGTGCGTCGGCGCCACGGAGACGAACGTCAGGCCGGGGCAGGGGAGTTCGCCGCCCGGCACCGACACCGTGAACCGGAACGCGGCCATCAGTCCGACCAGGGCGTCCCCGTCGTACGCGCCGATGCGGTCGCAGCCGAGCAGCAGGTCGTGGTGGTGTTTGCGCTTCTCCTCCTCCGGCGTGTCATGGAAGACGAGGTACGCCAGGTCGAGGGCGCGGTCGATGTCGGTCTCGGGGAGGGGGCGGATGGTGAGGGGGGTGGTGGGGTGGGGTGCGGGGGTGGGGGTGGCGGAGGTGTGGGCGGCGGGGCGTGCGGAGTCCATATAACGGACGGTAGTTCCCGTTTGTCGTACGAGCACCTTGTTTTCGCCACCGGGTGGGGGTGGGGGTGGGGCCCGATGGGTGGGGCGGGGCCGGGCGCCGCCCCGGCCCACCCGCTACGGGATCAGCACCACCTTGCCCGACGTCCCCCGGGACTCCAGCGCCCGGTGCGCCGCAGCCGCCTCCCGCAACGGGAACCGCTGCACCGCCGGTGTGAAGTACCCCCCGGCGTACGCCCCCAGCGCCGCCAGCTCGAGCACCCGCACCGGATTCTCCCCGCCCGCCCTCTCCATCATCGCCGCCCCCAACGGGTTGACCTGCGTGATCCTCCGCTCCGCGAGCTCGTCCGCCCCGAGCGTCACCGGCCCCTCCTTCCCCGACCACCCGAACGTCACATGCGTCCCACCCGCCCCCAGCAACTCCACGGCCGCCCGCCCCACGGCCCCACCCACCCCGTCGAACACGACGGTCACCGCGCGCCCGTCTCGCCCGCGCCCGCCTGCCCCACTCCCGGTGCCCCCGCGCCCGCCGTCGCCGAGCCCCTTGAGGTACCCCCGCACCTCGTCCGGCCACCCCGCGTCGGTGTAATCCACCGCCAGATCCGCGCCGTTGTCCCGCACCCGCGCCACCTTCGCGGGCCCGCCTGCCAGGCCCACCACCGTCGCCCCGGCATGCTTCGCGTACTGCACCAGCAGCGTCCCGATCCCGCCCGCCGCCGCCGGAATCAGCACCACCGACTCCTCGTCCAACTCCACGAACTGCAGGATCCCCATCGTCGTACGCCCCGTCCCGATCAACGCCACCGCCTCCGCGAAGTCCAGGTCATCGGGGAGTTCGTGCAGCCTGGCCGCGTCGGTCACGGTCAACTCGGCGTACCCGCCGGGCGCGAAGCCGATGTGCGTGACCACGCGCTTGCCGAGCCAGTCCGCGGGCACGCCCGCCCCGACGGACTCGACCGTTCCGGCGACCTCGCGGCCCGGGACCGTGGGCAGCGCGGGCAACTCCGGCATCGGCCCCTTGTCGCCCGCGCGGATCGCCGTGTCGACGAGGTGGACTCCCGCCGCGGCGACGGCGATACGCACCTGGCCCGCCGTCGGCCGGGGGTCCTCGACCGTCTCGTACGTGAGGTTCTCGGCGGGGCCGAAGGTGTGGAGGCGGACGGCGCGCATGAGGTCTCCTTGCGGGGGTGGCGTCGGGGTGCGTCCGGGCCGCTGAGGGCCGCCCGGACTGCTGACCTTCGCCACTCTTCAACCTCAAGCGGGCTTGAGGTCAACCCGCTCAGGTGGATCTGAGCCCGACCTGCTCGGGCAGGCTTGGGGCCGACCCGCTCACGCGGACTTGAGGTCGACCCAGGGCGTGTCGTCGCCCGGCCGCCCTCCACCGGCCATCCCCCTCCTCCTGGCCAGCGCCAGCGTCACCGACTCGATCGCGCTGTTGAACGACACCTCCGCCAGCAGGCCGGGCGCCGCCACCTGATCCCCCGCGAGATACACGTCCCCGCCCCGGTCCACCGCCGGCCGGTCGCGCCACGTGGTGCCGGGGCGGTCGAGTGCCCCGGTGCGGCCGTTCGCCACGCTCGCCCGCCGCCATGTCACGCGCTCACGCCAGTCCCGGAAACCGAGGTCCAGCAGGTCCTCGGCGCGGGCGACACCGTCCGCCTTGGACTCCTTCGGGCCGAGCGGGATCTGCGCCTGGATGAGCTGCTCACCGGCGGGCGCGAGCGTGCGGTCCTGCGTGGTGAACCGCTCCACCCACCCCGTCCCATCCAGATCGGACACCGCGAACAGATCCCCGCGGCGGCTCCTGACCGCCACATCCACCAGCGTCGTGCGCCCGCTCTCCCAACGCAGCGTGTCGTCCTTCAGCAGCCCTCGCGCCGCGTCCAGCGACGTTGCCACGACGACCGGGCCCCGATCCGTGAGCTCGCCGACGTCGTCCACCCGCGCCAACGTCTCCACCCGCACCCCCAGGTTCCACGCCAGGCCCGCCATCCGGTCGATGACCGCACCCCAGCCACCCACCGGATAGTGCGCCTCCGGCGGAAACTTCGCGGCCCGCCGCAGCCTCGTGTGCACGAACCGCGCCGACAGCGAACCAGGGTCGTGGTGGAACAACGCCACCGCCGAGTAGTGCGCCGCCGCCCGCGCGCCCTCCTCACCCACCTGCGCGCCCGCCCACGTCGCGAAGTCCACATCCACCGGCGCCTGTTCCGGCGACCGACGCAACAACTTCAGCATCGCGAACGGCGGCGTACGACGCAGCGCCCCATGGTGGCGGAGCCGCAGCCGCGTCCCCTCGATCGGCGGGATCGGCGCGAGGTCCCCGATCAGCCCCCGCTGCTTCAACCACGTCCAGTGCGGCCCACCGCTGTACAGCGCATGCGGCCCTTCATTCGTCTTGTACGCCCCCTCGGCCGTCCGGGCCCTGCCTCCCAGCGTGTGGTGCGCCTCGTGCAACGTGACACGTACACCGGCCTCCGCAGCCGTGATGGCGGCGGTAAGCCCGGCGAACCCACCACCGACCACGGTGATCTGGGTCTGGGAACGGCCTGGGGAGTGGGGAGCACGGGTGGCGCGGGCCATGGGCGGCCTCCGTTTCAGTCAACCCTCACGGGCACGAGAACGCGTTCACCCCTACGACGCACACCCCCACCCCGAATGTGACATCCCCCCACCGGACCCCGCCCAGGACCCCGCCCCGGACCCGTCCTGGACTCGTCCGGGACCTCACCCCGGACCTCACCCCGGACCCCGTCCCGGTCCCCGCCGGACCTGGCCCACGGCCGCGTCCCACCCTGCCGACCGGACGTCGACCCACCAGCGGAAGACGTCAGCCCACCCGCGGGAACCGTGCCTGCAACGTCCAGATCACCGGATTCGCCCCCAGCTCCTCATGCATGTCGATGAGGTCGGCCAACAAGTCGTGCAGGAAATCCCGCGCCTCCTTCCGCAACTCCCCGTGCGAGAACGTGAGCGGCTCCTCCTCCGCCCTCATCCAGTCCGCCTCGATGTCCACCCACCCGAACCGCCGCTCGAACAGCATCCGGTCCGTCGACTCCGTGAAGTCCAGCTCCGCGAACTGCGACCTCGACGCCCGGCTCCCCAGCGGATCCCGGTCCAACTGCTCCACGATGTCGCACAGCGCCCAAGCGAAGTCGAGCACCGGCACCCACCCCCACGCCGTACCCACCTCCCGGTCCGCCTTGGTATCCGCCAGATACACATCCCCGCAGAACAGGTCGTGCCGCAGCGCGTGAACATCCGCCACGCGGTAGTCCATCTGCGGCGGGTCCGGAAAACGGCGAGAAAGGGCGTAACCAATATCGAGCACGCGCCCGATGGTGCCACGCTCCCCACCCTCGGCACGCCCCGCACCACCTCCAGACGCCCCCGCATCACCTCGCGGTGGACCCGCATCGCCTCCAGACGTCTCCGCATCACCTCGGGGTGCCCTTGCCTCACCTCGGGGTGACCTCGGGCCCGCCGTGGGGTGCTCTCAGGGAAGCAACCGCCGCTCCTTGGCCACCGCCACCGCCCCCGCCCGCGTATCCACCCCCAACTTGTCGTAGATCCGCCCCAGGTGCGTCTTCACCGTCGCCTCACTGATGAACAGCGTCCTCGCGATCTCCCGATTCCCCTTCCCCTGCGCGAGCTGCTTGAGAATGTCCAGCTCCCGGGCCGTGAGCGTGGGCCGCGGCTCCCGCATCTGCGCCATCACCCGGGACGCCACGGGCGGCGACAGCGCCGTACGCCCCTGCGCCGCCGCATGGATCGCCGCGAACAACTCCTCGGGCCGCTCGGCCTTCAGCAGATACCCCGTCGCCCCCGCCTCAATGGCCCGCGTGATGTCAGCATCGGTGTCATACGTGGTGAGAACCAGCACCCGCGGCGCCCCACCACCCCCCTCCCCGCTGTCACCACCGCCACCACTGTCGCCGTTGCTGTCACCACCGCCACCGCCACCGCCACCACGCTCCCCGGCCGCGATGCGCCGTGTCGCCTCCACACCATCGATCCCCGGGCCCAGCTGCAGATCCATCAGCACCACGTCCGGCGCCAACTTGGCCGCCAGCGCCACCGCCTCCTCACCTGTCCCGGCCTCACCGATCACCTCGATCCCCGACGCACTGGCCAACAGCGCCAGCAACCCGGCACGCACCACCACATGGTCGTCACACACCAACAGCCGCACCGGCTCGCTCGTGGGCGTACTACTGCTCATGGGCACTCCCGGATGACGGCGGATCGGAGGGCGGCGGCGCCGCGGGCGGCGGGCTTGGGGACGGAGATGACGGCGCGGAAGGGGCGGAAGGGTCCGACGGCGTGGACCGGGACGGCGGTGCGGACTGGGACGGCGGCGTGGACCGGGACGGTGGCGGGGGCGAGGGCGAGGCGCTGGGCGGAAGCGTCGGTGTGGACGGAGTTGCGGGCGAGGCCCCCGGCGTGGGCGAAGGTGTCGCCGCAGGCGTGCCCGTGCCTGTGCCTGTGGCCGAAGACGCGGTCAAGGGGATCGAGACCGACAGAACCGTCCCCTCGCCCGGCGCCGACTCAACCGTCAGCGTCCCCCCGAGCTGCCGAGCCCGTGCCCGTATCGCAGGCAGCCCATGACCCCGCCTGGCCCGAGCACCCGGCTCACGCGAACCGAGCCCTCGCCGACCACCCGAGGACGCGCCCTCTCGTGCGTCGTCCCCCACCTCGGACACCTGCTCGCCCTGCCCGCCGACGAACCCCGCGTCGTCCCCCGCGACCACGAACCCCTTCCCGTTGTCCGCGATGTCGAGGACCACCTGGTCGTCCAGGTACGTCAGCGTCAACGCGGCCGCGCTCGCGTCCGCGTGCTCGCGTACGTTCGCAAGGGCACCTTGCGCAATCCGGAGCAGCGCCGACTGGGCTCTCCCGGGCAGGGGGACGGGTTTGCCCTCGGCGTGGAACCGGATGGCCAGCTCCGCTTCCGATTCGCGTGCGGCCAGGGTGCTCAGGGCCGACGGCAGGGCTGCGCCGTCGTCGGAACCGGCGTCCGCGAGGTCTGCGGGCGCCAGGTCGTGGACGAATCTGCGGGCTTCTGCCAGTCCGCGCTCGGTGATGGCTGCCGCTGTCCGGATGTGGGTGCGGGCTGTCGTCGGGTCGGTGTCCCACACGCGCTCGGCGGCCTGCAGCAGCATCTGCTGGCTGGACATGCCCTGGGCCAGGGTGTCGTGGATCTCCATGGAGAGGCGTTGGCGCTCGGCGAGGGTGCCCTCGCGTCTTTCGGTGGCGGCCAGCTCACGTCGGGTGCGGATCAGGTCGTCGATCAAGGCGCGCTGCTGCGCTGTCTGCCGCTGCATGTGGATGAACATGGCGGTGGCCACGGCTGCGACGGCGGGTGGTGCGAAGGCCAGGTTGGGGTCGAAACTGCCGGCGAGTCTCAGCTGCGCGGCGACGACGAGAGCGGTGAGGGCTGTGACCAGGGCGAGTGCCGCTCGCGTCGGGAGCGTGCGCAGTCCCGTATAGAACAGGGGCACCGCGCACCACGCGAAGCTCGGCGCGAGGACGACAAGGACCACCCACGCGCCGACCACTGAGCCCAGCCAGAACGGGCGTCGGGCGCTGGGCCCGGCGCCGGGTGCGGGTCCGAGGAGATAGAGGACGGCGAGGGCGACGGACAGGGCGACGACGCCTGGGGTGCGGGGCTCACCCGGGTGGCGGAGGAGGAAGCGCGTGAGGGAGGCGGCGAGGAGAAGGAAGAACGCCGTGTGCATGACGGGGCCGAGCCAGCGCGACTCAGGGTCCGCCGGGTGGAGGCCGGACGTCTGTTGATCCATGGCGGGGGCGCCGCCCTCGTCCTGGCGCACCCGGCGCAGGCCGTCCTTGCCTTGATCCATGGCGCTGAGGCCGTCCGGGTGCTGTTCGACAGCGCCGAGGCCGTCTGTGTGCCGTTCCACGCTGGCCTCCTTCTCGGCCGCCGCTCGCGTTTGACCGCACGGGCCTGGTCCCGTGCGCCCGATCCCATGTACCTGGTCCCGCGTGCTCGACCCTGCGCATCCGATCTTGTCCATCTGATCTTGTGCGCCTGGTCCCGTGCGCTCGGTCCGACGCGCCTGACTCGCTCGCACGCTTGACCTCACACGATGACGCGCACGACCGCACGCGCCTGATCGCACACGCCTGAACTGGGAAGACATCCCCATTCTGGCTCGTGGCGCCGAGGGGCCGGATCAACCGATCGGTTGACATGGCCGTCAGCCGAATCGGGCGCGGCAGGCAGCCGTAGTGCCGACGGGGAGAGGCGGTCAGCGGCCGGACGATGGATTGCGAGGCGGGGATCGACTCGCCGCCCACTCTCAACATCCCTCATTCGCACAGGAGTCAACGGACATGAAGTCGATGAAGCAGCTCTCGCCGCGCACGCGAATCCTCACCTCTGCCGCGGCCCTGGCCACGGTCGCCGCCGCGACGTTCGGCACGGTCTCGGCCACGGCCGGTACGCCGGACGCCGCCGCCAAGGCCGCCGTGACCGCCGACGCCGGCAACCGCTACCTCACCAGCTCCACGCACCTCAACGTGGCCGCCGCGACCAAGGCCGCGGAGGCCGCCCTGGACGCCGCGAAGAAGGAGAACCAGCGCGTGACGGTCGCCGTGGTCGACCGCAACGGCAACACCATCGTCACGCTGCGCGGCGACGGCGCCGGCCCGCAGTCGTACGAGTCCGCCGAGCGCAAGGCCTACACGGCCGTGTCGTGGAACGCCCCCACCTCCGAGCTCGCCAAGCGCCTCACCCAGACGCCGAACCTGAAGGACATCCCCGGCACGCTCTTCCTCGCGGGCGGCGCCCCGGTCACCGCCAAGGGAGCCCCGGTCGCGGGCATAGGCGTGGCGGGCGCGCCCAGCGGTGACCTGGACGAGAAGTTCGCGAAGGCGGGAGTGGCGGCGCTCAACCGCTGACTGCTCCAGCCCGAGCTGACGCCGCTCAGCTGACGCCCCTGGCATGAGGTCTCGCGGGGCGGTGGCCATAGGATCACCGAGGTGAACTACCGAGCCACCGCCCCCCTGACCAAGGGGCCCCGCGCCCGCCGTATCGCCCCCGCAGCCCTGGCCGCCCTGACGCTGACCGCCCTCACCGCCTGCTCCGGCGGCGGGGTCGACGGAACCCCCGGCGCCGCGGGTGTGCGCGACCCGTTCTTCCCAAAGCTCGGCAACGGGGGATACGACGTGGCGCACTACGGCCTGACTCTCGGCTACGACCCGGAGAATCGCCATCTCACCGGCACGGCGGAAATCACAGCCCGTGCCACCAAGAAGCTCAGCGCCTTCAACCTCGACCTCAAGGGCCTGGACGTCAAGGAGGTCACCGTCGAGGGCAAGGAAGCCCGCTTCAACCGCGCCGGTGACGAGCTGACCGTGCGCCCGCGTGACGACCTTGACCGGGGCGAGACGTTCCGCGCGACCGTTCGCTACTCCGGGACGCCGCAGACGATCACCGATGCGGACGAATCCAAGGAGGGCTGGCTGAAGGGGGAGGAGAGCGCGCTCGCGGTCGGCGAGCCCGCCGGTTCGATGGCATGGTTCCCGAGCAACAACCACCCGAGCGACAAGGCCGCATACGACATAAAGATCACCGTGCCCAAGGGGCTGAAGGCGATCTCCAACGGCGAGTTGACGCACGAGACCACGACGAACGGCCGCACCACGTTCGCCTGGCACAACGCCGAGCCCATGGCGACCTACTTGGCGACTGTGGCGATCGGTAAGTACGACACCGAGAAGTCGATGACGGCCGAGTCGAACTCCGGCATCCCGGTGTTCACGGCGATCGATCCGACACTGCCGGACGACAAGTACAAGAAGGCCAAGAAGGTCCTCTCGAAGATCCCCGAGATCATGGACTGGGCGGAGCTGAACTTCGGCACCTACCCCTTCTCCTCGACCGGAGCGATCGTCGACGACCGGGTGAACCTGGGCTATGCCCTGGAGACCCAGACCAAGCCGGTGTTCCCCCTGTCCGAGGTCGACACGTCGACGCTTGTCCACGAACTGGCCCACCAATGGTTCGGCAACTCGGTCACGCCGAAGACATGGCAGGACATGTGGCTGAACGAAGGCCTCGCCAGCTACGCGGAGTGGTTGTGGGAGGAGGACAACGGAGAGGACAGTGCGCAGGACATCTTCGACGCGCTGTATGAGGAAGGGGACGACGAAGCCCTCTGGGACTTCCCACCGGCGAGGCAGCCGGACGCCGCGAGCATCTCGGATGAACCGGTGTACGACCGGGGAGCGATGGTGATCCACAAGATTCGCGAGACGGTCGGCGACGACACGTTCTACGACATCATCCAGGGCTGGGCGAAGACGTACCGCCATGCGAACGCGAACACCAAGGACTTCACGACCTACGTCGAGAAGCACGCGGGGGACGATGAAGCCCGCGAGGAACTGAAGAAGGTGTGGGCGGACTGGCTCTACGGGGACGGGAAGCCGGACAACCCGTAGGCCCATCAGGCGCCGATCCATAGGGCGCCGATCCATAGGGCAGAGGCCACAGAGTGTGACCCCACTTGAGCCACCCTGCGCCCCGCGCTTACAGCGGCTTGCGCAATACGGCGCAGGGGCGGCCGAGTTGGGTGTCCTCGCGGTGGTCGAGGAGTTCGTAGCCGAGGGCGGTCCAGAAGGCGAGGGCCTTCGGGTTGTTGTCGAGGACGGCGAGGCGTACGGCGGTACGACCCGCGGTGCGGAAGCGGTTCTCGGTGGCGGTGGCCAACCGGCGGCCAAGGCCCGTGCGTTGGACTCGGGCGTCCACCAGGAGGAGGCCGATCCAGGGGTCGGGGTCGGCCGGGTCGGGGTGGTGGTCGAGGGTGACGACGACGCCGATGAGCCGGCCCTCGGAACGGCCGAGGAGCACTTCGGCGCCGGGTTGGGAGAGTTCGTCGGCGAGTGCGGTGGCGACCTGTTCGGTGCTGATGTGGTGCGCGTCCGGGAAGTCTCCGCTGAGTGCGAAGAACTCGTGGTTGGAGGCGTAGAGGGCGGTGAGTTCCGTGAGGAGGGGGCCGGGCAGGTCGCCGGGGGAGGTTCCGTCGGCGGCGGAGGCGAGCGGTTCGAGGATCATGCGGCGCAGGCTAGCCGCCCGTTAGGGGACGGGGCGGCAGCCCGGGACGGCGGGGCCACGGGGAGCGAGGAGAGGGGCGCGTCCAGGGTGATGCGTCGAGGCCGGGGCTGGGACGGGGAGTCGAAAGCCGGGGCTAGGACGGGGATAGGTCCGGGCCGGGAATCGAGCGCCGAGGCTAGGGCCGGGCGTCTGGGGACGGGGAGTTGCCGGGGTCCGGGGTGGTGGGGGTGGGGCGTTTGGTGGAGCGGCGCCATTCGCCGAGGAGGGACCAGAGGGTCGCGCCGAGGGCGCCCGTGTTGGCGGCGAGCCAGAATGGGGAGGGGTCGGGGTCGGTCAGGTTGCCGATGAGCAGGATGGTGAGGCAGATGGCGAGGAAGCAGGAACCGTAGAACTGGCGGCGGGCGACGCGCTGGTTGCGGCGGGGGCCTTCGGAGAGGCGGAGGGCGTAGACCTCGACGTCGCCGAAGACGTCGGCGGCGGGCTCGGCGCCGGGGGTGGAGGCGAGGTGGTGGCGGGCCTCGCGTATGTGGTCGCGGGCCTCGGCGGACGCCATGGCGTGGCGGCCGCGCAGGAGGCCGTCGAGGCGGGCGAACCAGGCGTCGTCATCGCTGCAAGGGGCAGGGGCGAACCAGCGGTCGATGGCGGTGTCGGGGAGCTTCGCGGCCGCGGTGATGAGGGCGAGGCAGGCGAGCATCAGGACGGGTGCGGGTACGGCGAAGAGTTGGCCCGTGGGGACGAAGGGGATGGCACCGACCAGCGCGCAGACGGTTCCGGCTGCGGCGGCTGCGAAGTACCAGGAGCCGCGGACGCGGCCGGCGATGCGGGCCGCGAGGGCTGCGGAGGCCAGCGTGGAACCGAGGACGACTGCTGCGGTGATGGTGAAGGAGGGCCAGCCGATGCCGACCCAGAGGCCGTCGCGGAACCACTCGAAGCCGCAGAAGAGGAGTCCGCCGATACCGAGGGTGACGAAGGAGCTCGAGACGCGTTCGCCGGGGGTGAGGCCGTGGGTGTCGATGCGGGCGCGGTGTTCTTCGGGGATGCGTTCGTCGGCGACGGACTGGGCGTAGGCGTCGGGGTCGCCGAGGAGGTCGAGGGCGGTGCGGCCTTCCTCGTGGACGAGTTGGTGGGCCTCGGCGAGGGCGTCGGCGGCGAGGCCGGCGGGGGCGTCGTGGTCGAGGACGAGGCGTAGCTCGACGGAGGCGGCCCAGGCCTCGTCCTCCTTGCGCTCCCAAGTGAGCTTCGGCTGGCGGTCCTTGGTCATGTCGGCTCCCCCGGTTCCGCTGCGTGAAGTGTGGGCCGTGCCGTGCCGGGTTCGCCGGGTTCGGCGGATGTGTCAGGTGCACCGAATGAGCTGGGTGCGCCGGATGTCCCGGGTGACCTGGGTGCACCGGGCGCACGGGGTGAGTTGGGTGCGTCGGTTCCGGTGAGGGTGGCGACGGAGTGGGTGAAGGAGGCCCAGGCGGTGCGGTCGTGGTGCAGGCGGGATCGGCCCGCGTCGGTGATGCGGTAGTACTTGCGGCCGGGGCCGCCCTCGCCGGCGCCCCACTCGATCTCGACGGAGCCGTCCTCTTCGAGGCGGGTGAGGGCCGGGTAGAGGGTGGCGGCCTTGACGCCGGGGATGCCTGCGGTGGCGAGGTGGTTGAGGAGGGCGTAGCCGTAGCTCTGCTTCTCGGTGTCGAGGATGGCCAGGAGGCAGAGGGGCAGGGCGGCCCGGGTCCAGGCGGTGTTGACGGCGCCGGTGCGCGCGGCGTCGGACCCTGTGGGGCCGGTCCCCGGAGCGCCGGTCCCTGCGGCGCCGGTCCTCGCAGTCTCGGACCCTGCGGTGCCGGTGCCGGTGCCGGTGCCGGTGCCGGAGGCCGAGCCCGTGGTGGTTGCGCGTGGTGCTTCTGGCATGGCGGGGTCCCCCCTTCTCTCTCCGGTCACGTCTGCTCGACTAGTTGGGAATTGAGAATAGTTGGGGGGAGGGGTTAGTGCCAGTCGGGGTGTGGGGGAGGGGTGAGGCGGGTGGGGGCATGGCGAAGGGCCCCGGCCTGGTGGGGTCGGGGCCCTTGCTTGGTGCTGGTCCGCCAGGCGGTGGAACCTCAGACGTTGACGCCGAAGTCCTGCGCGATGCCGACGAGGCCGGAGGCGTAGCCCTGGCCGACGGCGCGGAACTTCCACTCGGCGCCGCTGCGGTACAGCTCGCCGAAGACCATGGCGGTCTCGGTGGCGGCGTCCTCGGAGAGGTCGTAGCGGGCGATCTCGGTGCCGCCGGCCTGGTTCACGATGCGGATGAACGCGTTGCGGACCTGGCCGAAGTTCTGCGAGCGGTTCTCGGCGTCGTAGATCGAGACCGGGAAGACGATCTTCTCGACGTCGGCGGGGAGGCCCGCGAGGTTGACGTTGATCTGCTCGTCGTCGCCTTCGCCCTGGCCGGTGACGTTGTCGCCGGTGTGGACGATGGTCTGGTCCGGGGTCGCCTTGTTGTTGAAGAAGACGAAGTGGGCGTCGGAGTAGACCTTGCCCTGGGGGTTCACCGCGATGGCGGAGGCGTCCAGGTCGAAGTCGGTGCCCGTGGTGGTGCGGACGTCCCAGCCGAGGCCGACCGTGACGGCGGTCAGGCCAGGTGCCTCCTTGGTGAGCGAGACGTTGCCGCCCTTGGACAGGCTTACAGCCATTGTTGGGAGTCCCTTCCTAGTTGCGTGAGTACAACCGTGTAGTACGTGCGTACTTTGCGGGCTTCGTGCTGGGACGAAGCTACCGACACCCCTATGAACGCCGAGGGGGGTATCGAAGGTTCCATATGCCGAGGACTGTCTTTACTTTCTTTACTCGTTCGATGCGGCTCCGTCCTCGATGCGGCCTTCGGGCGGGGGCGGGCGGGGACGGGCGGGAAAAACGGGTGACGTGGGGTGTTCGTACGCGGGACGATGGAGCACATGTCCGGTCATCGCGCTCACGTCATCCGTGGTTCCGTCTCGCTGCCCGAGGCCGAGCTGATGTGGCGTTTCTCGCGGTCGTCAGGGCCCGGCGGGCAGCACGTCAACACCAGCGACTCGCAGGTCGAGCTGCGCTTCGACCTCGCGCGCACGGAGGCGCTGCCCGAGGTGTGGAAGCAGCGGGCGCTGGAGCGGCTGGAGTCGCGGCTCGTGGACGGCGTCATCAGCGTACGGGCGAGTGAGCACCGGTCGCAGTGGCGGAACAGGGAGATGGCGGCCACCCGCCTCGCCTCCCTGCTCGCGGAGGCCACCGCTCCGCCGCCCAAGCCGCGCCGTGCCACGCGCATCCCGCGCGGGATCAACGAGCGGCGGCTGCGGGAGAAGAAGCGGCGCGGGGAGACGAAGCAGGGGCGGTCGGGGAAGGGCTGGGGGTAGCTCCGGGTTCGGGGTAGCCCCGGGTTCAGGGTTCGGGGTTCGGGGTTCGGATCCAGGCCGTCCGGGGTCAGGTCCGGGACGGGTGGCCGCGCGGGCGGCTAGCCCAGCTGGCGGTAGCGGCCCTTGAAGTACAGGAGTGGGCCCCCGTCCGCGCTCGGCAGCTCCGCCGTCAGTACGCGGCCGATGACCAGGGTGTGATCGCCCGCCGTCACGGTCTGTTCCGTGCGGCATTCAAGGGTCGCGAGGGCGCCGCCGACCAGGGGGGCGCCGGTGATGTCGCCGCGTACGTAGGGGATGTCCTCGAAGAGGAGCCGGTCGCTGATGCGGCCCTTCATGGCGAAGCGGCCCGCGATGTGCCGCTGGCTCTCGGTCAGGACCGACACCGCCCACAGCGGCTGTTCCGCGAGCAGGTCGTCCATGCGGGAGCCCTCGCGCAGGCTGACCATGACCAGGGGCGGGTCCAGGGACACGGAGAGGAAGGCCGTCGCCGTCATGCCGACGTCCTCGCCGCCCGGGGCCGTCGGGTCGTCCGGGTCCAGCGGGGGCTCTTGGGCCGTCACCAGGACCACGCCCGCGGCCAGGCGGGACATGGCGGCGCGGAACTCGTCGTTGCTCACCCCCACAGGATGAGGGGTGGACGGGGTCGGGGTCTGGGTCGTGAAGGTCAGATCGGCAGCCACGTTGTTGACGCTAGTCGTGGATTCGGGAGCTTCGCATCGGACCCCGGGCCGAGGAGGGACCTAGGGCGAGACCTAGGACTTCCGGGGACGGCGGGCTCCGTGGGGGCGTAGGGTTCGCGGCTCAGTGGTGCAGTGCCGTGGCCCCCTGGCCAAGGCTTGTGCAACACCCTCCACATAGCTCAAATTTGGCTCAACTCCAGGGCTCAAATCGGACCTCCCACCTGTGACTTGAGTCACAGGGCCCATATTTTGTTGACCCTGTGTACCGAGTGGGCAGCTCGCTGTGATTCAGTGACGGTGGCAATCGGACAGGCACGGAACAGGCACGTACAGGCACAGACGCTGGGGCGCCACAGCGCGACGGGGCGCGAGGGAACGCACGGCGGAGAGTCAGCGAGCCAGAGCTAGAGATTCAGAGTTTCAGAGTCAGAGCTAGAGATTCAGAGTTTCAGAGTTACGGACACTGAGGACGCTGCGGATCCTGGAGTTGCTGTCGAGGTCTCGGGGAGAGCGAGCATGGAGACCGAGTCGGAGCCGTACGTCCGTCTTGCGACCCTGCGGCAGCTGCATCAGGTGGTTGCGGACCTCAACACGGCCCGCAGCCTCGCGGACACGCTGCAGACCGTCGCCGACGGCGTGGTCAACGGCCTTGGCTATGAGCTGGCGTGCGTCAATCTCGTACGCCCGGACGGCGATCTCGTCGTCGCCGCGTTCGCGGGCAACCCGGCCGCCGAGGCCCTGATCACCGGCCGCGTCGGCTCCCGGGAGTCCTGGGAGCGCCGTCTGGCCATGGGCGAGGCCTGGGGGGCGCTGCGCTTCATCCCGTACACGGAGGGCTGGGTCCTCGACGAGGACGATGTGCCGCAGTGGTACACCGAAGGCCCCGAGCCGCGCTTCGAGGACGAGTGGCACCCCTCGGACCGGCTCTTCGCGCCCATGTACGCGACCGGGTCGTCCGGCGGCGAGCTGATCGGCGTGATCTCCGTGGACCGGCCGCGCAACGGACGGCGCCCGGGCGCGTGGGGGCGCGAGGCGCTCCAGATGTACGCCTTCCAGGCGGCCATCGCCATCAGCAACGCCCGGCTGCGCGCCAACATGCAGCGCGCCCTGGTCCGCCTGGAGCGCGAGCAGCAGGCGCTGCGGGCCAGCGAGGAGAGCTTCCGGCAGGCCTTCGAGTACGCGCCCAGCGGCATGGCCATCGCCGAGATGGGCGGCGACCAGCACGGGCGGATCCTGCGCACGAACGACGCGCTGTGCCGGCTGCTCGGCCGCCCCGCGTCCGCGATGCGCCGCTACTCCTTCTCCGACCTGGTGCACCCCGAGGACATCGGGACGCTGCTGCGCACATCGGCCGAGGGCGGGCGGGCCGAGCTGCGGTTCGCGCGGCGCGACGGCACGTATGTGTGGGTGTCGCTGCGGAACTCGGTGGTCGCGGACGCCGCGGACGGGCCCCGGTTTCTGCTCACCCACGTCGAGGACATCGAGGAGCGCAAGCGCCGTGAGCTGCAGCTCGCGCACCGCGCCTCGCACGACTCCCTGACCGGCCTGCCGAACTCCGCCGAGCTGCGCGCCCGCCTCAGCTCCCGGCTCTGTCGCAGGCCGCACGCGGGTCAGCCGTCCACGGTGGACTCGCTGGACGCGGCGTACGACAACAGCGGGCTGTACGCGTCGGGGCACGCCATCGGGCACGGGCACGGGCCCTCCGGGGGCGCGCACGCGGGGGCGCACGGCGACGGCTTCGACCACCACGTCCATACAGTCGCCCCGCCCGACGAGACCGCACCGGACGACGGCACCAAGGGCCTCGCCGTCCTCTTCTGCGACCTCGACGGCTTCAAGTCGATCAACGACCGCTTCGGGCACCACACCGGTGACGCCGTCCTGATCGAGGTCGCCCGCCGTCTGACCAGCGGTGTCCGGGACGGGGACACGGTGGCGCGGCTCGGCGGCGACGAGTTCGTGGTGCTCGCCGACGGGCTCGGCCGGGCCGACGCGCAGGACCTCGCGGTGCGGCTGCGGAACGCGATCATCCCGCCGATCAGGGTGGACGGGCGCGCGGTGCGCGTCGGCGCCAGCTTCGGCATCGGATGGGCACATTGCGGGATGTCCGCGGACGAAGTGCTGCACTCCGCCGACCAGCGGATGTATGTGGAGAAAAGGTCGCGGGCCAAGCAGCACCGGCGGGCCGGGTGAGCGCGCGCACGCGAGCGCGCCGCCTGTGCGCCGTGCGCGCGGTAGGGGCCTGAACTCCCGTACGCGGTAACGGATGCGGTGTGCGGAGCGCCCCGGCGTGGACGCCCCGGCGGGTGCGACCGACGGTGTTCCGGCCGATGTCCCCGCCCATGTCCTGGAAGAAGTCAACGTCAACTCGGGCGGTCACCCGGAGCGGGTAGGCTCGCCCGCATCCGCGATGCGAGGGAGTGACCTGCGAATGACGCCCGGCAATAACGGCGAGCACACGCCGCGCGCGCCAGAGGGCGATGACGACCCGTTCGGCTACCTGTACGCAGACGGCCAGGCGGCCGGTGCGACACCGCCCTCGGGCGGCGGGTACGGCTACCCGGGGCCGCGGTCCTCGTACAACCACGTACGCGCGGTCGGAGAGCGCCAGTACGGGCAGCAGGCCCAGGGCCAGCCTCCCGCCCCCGGCCAGGCCCCGGCGTACGGTCAGCAGCCCGCGTACGGCCAGCAGGCCCCGCAGCAGGCCTACGGGCAGCCCAACGCCCACTACGCGGCGCCCGAGGCGCAGCCCGGCGTCACCGCGCCCATGCGGCAGGCCGGCGGGCCCGGAGCGCCCGGCTCGTACGCGCCCGCCGGTGGCGGTGGTCGTGGCCGCGGGCCCAACACCAAGGGGCTGCTGGTCGGCGCCATCGCCGTCGTCGCCGTCGTGGCCGTCGGCATCGGTGCCGCGATGGTCTTCGGCGGGGGTGACGACGGCGGCGAGGACGACGCGAAGAAGCCGGGGTCGAAGGTCAGCCAGTCCGAGACCGACGCGCCGAGCCCCTCCGCGTCCAAGGACGACGACAAGGACGACGCCGAGCTGCCCGAGTCCGACGCCAAGGCCCTCAAGCTGGAGGGCGGCACCACCACCGCCTCCGACATCAAGGGGGCGCAGTCCGCGGGTGGCGTGTACGTCGCCGGGCTCAACAAGCCCGGTGCGCAGGTCACGTGGACCGTCGACGGGATTCCCAAGAGCGGGGCCTACACCGTCTTCGTGGGGTACTCCGTGCCGGGCAAGGCCGCGGAGACCACGCTCGGGATCAACGGGACCGCCTCCGGGCGGAAGTTGAACATGGACAACTTCACCGGGGCCAAGGAGGGGGCGTGGGACAAGGGGTGGACGAAGACCTTTGCCTTCGTCCAGCTCAACAAGGGGACCAACACGGTCACCGTGTCCTGTCAGTCGGGGGACAAGTGTGATGCTGTGCTTGATCGGGTCTGGTTGAAGGCTGGGCACGTCAAGGAGTGAGGTGTTCCCCGATCCCGCCCCTTCCCGGCTGTGGGCCGGCCGGAAAGTTCCTGCGAGATGGGCTGAAAAATTCGCCGGGGCGGGATCAAAAGGGGCTGCGCCACTCGTTGGTTGGTCATGCCGCGGGTGGTTTTCCTGTCACCGCTACCTTCGGTAGGACGTCCTCGTAGACCGCCGCGTCGAACTCTCCTGCCACGGGGGCCGCTACCGTCGCCGCCGACAGGGCCACCGCCCGGGACAGGCGGTCCGGCCAGGGGAGATGGCGGACGAGGCCGGAGAGCAGGCCTGCCACGGCTGAGTCGCCTGCGCCGGTGGGGTTGCCGTGGACCGGGGTGGGGGGCTTGGCGCGCCAGGTGCCGTCGGGGGTGAGGGCGAGGAGGCCTTCGGGGCCGAGGGAGGCCACGACGGCGTGGGCGCCGCGGCGGCGGGCGTCGCGGGTGGCCTGGGACGGCTCGTGGGCGCCGGTGAGTTCGGCGAGTTCGTCGGCGTTGGGCTTGACGATGTCGGGACGGGCGGCGACGCCGCGGCGCAGTGGTTCGCCGCTGGTGTCGAGGAGTACGGGTACGGAGGCGGCGCGCGCGGCGCGTATCAGGAGGGCGTACGCGCCCACCGGCACGCCGGGCGGGAGGCTGCCGCACAGGGCCACGGCCGTCACGTCGTCGCCGGTCAGCAACTCCTCGTAGGAGCTGAGGAATCCGGCCCACTCGGTGGGCGAGACGGTCGGGCCCGGCTCGTTGAGCTGCGTGGTGTCGCCGCTGCGGGCGTCCACGACGGCCAGGGTGCGGCGGGTGGCGCCCGCGACGGGGCGCAGGCCGTCCCGGACGCCGGGCACACCGGCGAGGTGGTCGCGCAGGGTGCGGCCGGTGTCGCCGCCCGCGAAGCCGGTCACCGTCACGTCGTGGCCGAGGGCGGCGAGCACACGGGCGACGTTCAGGCCCTTGCCGCCCGCGCGTTCGGTCACTTCGGTGACGCGGTGCGAGGTGTGCGGGATGAGGGAGGGCACTTTGTACGTGATGTCCAGGGCGGCGTTCAGCGTGACCGTGACGATCACTGCTTCACCCCCGGGACCACGGATCCGCGTGCTGCGTGCGCGTGCGGCTTTCGGGCCCTGATCATGCCAAAAAGAAGGCGGTTGGCCCAGGGCTTGGACCAACCGCCGCTGCTATGGGGTGAATTAGGGCTCGATGACCCACTCGCCCTTGCGCAGCACGCCCTTGAGCGTGAACTCCGCGTCCAGGACGACGATGTCGGCGTCCTTGCCGGGTTCGAGCGAGCCGACGCGGTCGTACGCGCCGAGGAGCTTGGCCGGGTTCGCGGAGGTCGCCGCGACGACGTCCTCGACGGGCAGCTTGTCGACGGTCACCGACCTTTTGAACGCGCGGTCCATGGTCAGCGTCGAGCCGGCGATGGAGCCGCCCTCGGTGAGCCGCGCGACGCCCTCCTTCACCTCGACCTCCAGCGGGCCGAGCAGGTAGGTGCCGTCGCCGAAGCCCGCCGCGTCCATGGCGTCCGTGATGAGGGCGACGCGGTCCGCGCCCGCGTGGTGGAAGGCGAGACCGAAGGCGGCCGGGTGCAGATGCGTGCCGTCGTTGATCAGCTCGACGGTGATCCGCTCGTCCTCCAGGAGGGCGGCGATGGGGCCGGGGGCGCGGTGGCCGAGGCCGGGCATGGCGTTGTACAGGTGCGTGGCGACGGTGGCGCCCGCGTCGATGGCGGCCTTCGTCTGCTCGTACGTGGCGTCGGTGTGGCCGATCGCCGCGATCACGCCGTGCTCGGCGAGCAGGCGTACGGAGTCGATGCCGCCCGGCAGCTCCGTGGCGAGGGTGACCATGCGGGCCTGGCCGCGGGCCGCGTCGATGAGCTTGCGGACCTCCGCCGGGTCCGGGTGGCGCAGCAGGGCCTCGCTGTGGGCGCCCTTGCGGCACGGCGAGATGAACGGGCCCTCGAAGTGGACGCCCGCGATGTCGCCCTGCTCGGCCAGCTCGGAGAGCAGGCCCGCGCGCTGCGCGAGGGCGTCCGTCTCGCCGGTGACCGTCGAGGCCACGACCGTCGTGGTGCCGTGCAGGCGGTGCGTCTGTACGCCCCGCAGGATGTCCTCGGCGGTGCCGCTCGTGAAGGACGCGCCGCCGCCGCCGTGGTTGTGGATGTCGACGAAGCCGGGGACCAGCCAGTGGCCGGTCAGGTCGATCGTCTCGATCGCGCCGGGGTCCGCGGGAGCGCTCCCCGCGATGCGGCCGGTGTCCGAGACGATCACGCGGCCGTTCGGCACGGTCCCGGTGGGCAGTACCACCTGAGCACCGGCGAGAACCTTGCTAGTGGCCATCAGGTGGTTACCTCCGGGGAGTCGGGGTCGTGGGGTGGTCGGTCGTGGTGGTGGTGCCTGGTGTGGCGGGGGTGGCCGGGGCCTGCCCGGTGGCGTCGAGCAGGTCCCACGCGAGCAGGCCCGCGCCCAGGCAGCCCGCCGCGTCGCCGAGTGCCGCCGGGACGATCTCCGGCAGCGTCTGGAACTGGACCACGCGGGCGGCGACGGCCGCGCGCAGCGGTGTGAACAAGGTTTCCCCGGCCTCCGCCAGGCCGCCACCGATGATCAGGGTGTGCGGGTCCAGCAGGGTGAGGGCCGTGAGCAGGCCGTCGGCGAGGGCGTCGACCGCGTTCTGCCAGACGGCGAGGGCGCGGGGGTCGCCGGAGCGGACCGCCTTCGCGCAGTCCGCCGCGTCCGCCGTCGGGTCGCCGCTGGCCTCCGCCCAGGCCTTGCTCACCGCGGAGGCGGACGCCAGGCGCTCCAGGCAGCCCCGCTGGCCGCAGCCGCACGGGGGGCCGCCGGGGCGTACGACGATGTGGCCGATCTCGCCCGCGGAGCCGTGGGCGCCCGGTTCGATGGTGCCGTCGATGCCGATCGCGCCCGCGATTCCGGTGCCCAGGGGGACGAAGAGGAAGCGGTCGGCGCCCTTGCCCGCGCCCAGGCGGCCCTCGGCCAGGCCGCCCGTGCGGACGTCGTGGCCGAGTGCCACGGGGATGCCTTCCAGGCGGGTGCTCAGGAGGGCGCGCAGGGGTACGTCGGACCAGCCCAGGTTGGCCGCGTACACCGCGATGCCGTGGGTGGCGTCCACGATGCCCGGTACGGCCACGCCTGCCGCTGCCGCCGGTTCGCCCAGGTGTGCCACTCCGTGGGCCCTCAGGTCGGCTGCGAACTCGACGATCGACTCGACCACGGCGGTGGGGCCTCGGTCTCGGCCGGTCGGGCGGCGGGCCTCGTGCAGCAGTGTGCCGTCCGCCCCTACCAGGGCGGCCTTCATTCCTGTGCCGCCCACGTCCAGGGCGATGACATGTCTCACGGGGACAGTGTCGCGTGTGACCCCGCGAGAGGTCTAGTCCACCTGCGCCCCAGGGTGGGTGTCCCGTTGCCGTGGGACGGGGCGCCGCCGGTCGCGCTGCGCGCTCGTCCTCAAACGCCGGACGGGCTGAAAACTCGCCGGACGTGGGCAATAAGGCAAGGCCGTTGCAGAAGTGATACTCGGGTGGTGTAGACCTTGTATCCGGGCGCGGGGGAAACTCGCGGTTCTGTACGTACGACGAGGGTGGGAAACAGCAGTGCAGCGGCGCGTGACAGGTCTGACCGCGGCGGTGGCCGCACTGAGCATGACGGCGCTGCTCGCCGGCTGCGGCGGCGACTCCGGGGACTCCGGGGACGTCACCCTCAAGCTCGTGGCCGCCGACTACGGCGACTCCTCCGCGAACAGCTCCAAGAAGTACTGGGGCGAGCTGACGAAGAAGTTCGAGGCCGACCACCCGGGCATCAAGGTCGATGTGACCGTGTACTCGTGGACGGACGTCGACCGCGAGGTCAAGGAGATGGTGAAGGACGGGAACGCCCCCGACCTCGCCCAGATCGGCGCGTACGCCGACTACGCCGCGCGGGACAAGCTGTACTCCGCCGACGACCTGCTCTCCATCCCCACCCAGGCCGACTTCCTCGCCCCGCTCTCGAAGGCCGGCGAGGTGAACCGGGTGCAGTACGGCATGCCGTTCGCCGCGTCCACGCGCCTGCTCTTCTTCAACGAGAAGCTGTTCAAGAGCGCCGGGATCAAGCCGCCGCAGAGCTGGACCGAGCTCCAGGCCGCCGCCCAGAAGCTGAAGGCGCGCGGCGTGAAGATCCCCTACGCGCTGCCGCTCGGCCCGGAGGAGGCGCAGGCCGAGACGATGCAGTGGCTGCTCAGCGGGGGCGGCGGCTACACCGACAACGTCGGCTCGTACGACATCGACTCCAAGCAGAACGTACAGACCTTCGACTGGCTGAAGAACGAGCTGGTCGGCAAGGGCCTCACCGGGCCCACCCCGCCCGCCCAACTCGACCGCGCCGAGGCCTTCGCCGCGTTCACTCGCGGTGACGTCGGCATGCTCAACGGGCACCCCACGCTGATGCAGATGGCCTCGAAGAAGGGCCTGAAGTACGGCATGGTGCCGATGCCCGGCGTCAACGGCAAGGCCCAGTCCACGATGGGTGTCGCCGACTGGATGATGGCCTTCAAGCAGAACGGCCACCGCAAGGAGATCGGCGAGTTCCTCAACTTCGTCTACAGCAAGAAGAACGTCCTGGACTTCTCGCGCGAGTACGACCTGCTGCCCGTCACGACGTCGGCGTCGCAGGAGATGACGGACAACAAGCAGGACTCCGCGAAGCTCGGCCAGTTCCTGGAGGAGCTGCCCGCCTCGCAGCTGTACCCGGTCGACAAGACGTCCTGGGCGCAGGTCTCCGTGCAGATCAAGAAGTACATCGGCAAGACCGTCGACAAGAACGGCAGCCCCGAGTCCATCCTCGGGCAGATCGAGTCGAAGGCGGACGCGGAGGAGAGCGCGCAGTGACGCGGGGGCGCCGGGGTTAGCGTGGGCGCCATGACGGACGACGACGCGCAGGCCGGGCCCGGTGAACCCGCCGGTCCCGGTGAACTCTCCGCGCGGGCCAAGGCCGTGCTCGCCCTGGAGCGGCGCAACTGGGCCGGGCCCGGCGCCAAGGAGCGGGCCATCCGCGAGGAGCTGGGGCTCGCCCCCGTCCGCTACTACCAGATCCTGAACGCCCTCCTCGACGACGAGCGGGCCCTCGCCCACGATCCGGTCACCGTGAACCGACTGCGGCGGGTTCGACAGGCGCGGCGCGCCGAGCGTTGACGTTAAGGTCTGGCCCATGGGTGACCCGACGCACTCCCTGCCGCAGCCGCTCACTCCCGCCGGGCGGGACGGGCTCGCCGCGCTTCTGGCCCGGCCCGAACATGCCGTGATCGCCCTCGACTTCGACGGCACGCTGGCGCCGATCGTGCCCGATCCCGAGCGGGCGCGGGCCCATCCCGACGCGGTGCCCGCGCTGGCCGCGCTCGCCCCGAAGGTCCGCTCCGTGGCCGTCGTCACCGGCCGGCCCGCGGGGGTCGCCGTCCGCTACGGCGGGTTCGCCGGGGTTCCCGGGCTCGAACACCTCGTCGTGCTCGGGCACTACGGGGCCGAGCGGTGGGACGCCGTCACCGGGACCGTGCAGGCCGCCGAGCCGCATCCCGGCGTCGCCGCCGTGCGGGCCGAGCTGCCCGGGTTCCTGGACGCGATCGGGGCGTGGCGGGGGACCTGGATCGAGGAGAAGGGGCGGGCTGTCGCCGTCCACACGCGGCGGGCCCTGGATCCGCAGGCCGCGTTCGAGGCGTTGCGGGGGCCGTTGGGGGAGCTGGCCTCGCGGCACGGGCTGATCGTCGAGCCGGGGCGGCTCGTCCTCGAACTGCGGCCGCCCGGCGTCGACAAGGGGGTCGCCCTCGTCGACTACGTACGTGAGGTGGGCGCCGAGTCCGTCCTGTACGCCGGGGACGACCTCGGGGACGTGCCCGCCTTCACGGCGGTGGACAAGTTGCGGTCGGACGGGGAGGTGCGGGGGCTTCTTGTGTGCAGCGGAAGCCCCGAGGTCACGGAGCTGGCCGACCGCGCGGACGTGGTGACCGACGGGCCTGTCGGCGTGGTCGCCCTCCTGTCGGCCCTGGCGGCCCGACTGCCCTGACGGCACGGCGGCCGCCCCCGTCGCGGAGCCGCGGGCCAGGGGGTGGTCAAGGGGTGGTCAGGGCGTGGAGTTGGTCCAGGAACCACTGGGTCGGGGGGAGGGCGGTGGCGGCCGCGGCCAGGCGTTTGGTGCGCTCCGCGCGTTCCGCGGGGGGCATCAGGAGGGCCTCGTGGAGCGCCGCGGCCGTCGCGGACACGTCGTACGGGTTGATGGTGAGCGCGTCCTCGGAGAGCTCCTCGTAGGCCCCGGCCTCCCGGGAGAGGACGAGCGCGCAGCCCTCGTCGGAGACGACGGGGACCTCCTTGGCGACGAGGTTCATGCCGTCCCGGATGGGGTTGACGAGGGCGACGTCGGCGAGCCGGTAGGCGGCGAGGGAGCGGGCGAAGTCGTCCTTGACGTGGAGGACGACCGGCGTCCAGCCGTCGGTGCCGTACGTGGAGTTGATGGCGTCGGCGACCCGCGCCACCTCCGCGGTGTACTCGCGGTAGACGGCGAGGTCCTGCCGCGACGGGTAGGCGAAGGCGACGTGCACGACCCGCTCCCGCCACTCGGGCCGCTCGGCGAGGAGCTGCGCGTAGGCGTGCAGTCCGCGCACGATGTTCTTGGACAGCTCGGTCCGGTCCACCCGGACGATGACCTTCCGCCCGGGCCCGACCTGCTCCCGCAGCGCGGCGAGGCGCTCCTCGACGTCGGGGCGCCGCGCCCGCTCCCGCAGGAAGTCCGCGTCGGCCCCGAGCCCGTGCACCCCGATCCGGGTCCCGGACGTCCCGCCGAGGACGGCCACGCAGCACGCGGTGAAGGCGTCCGCCCAGCGCCCGGTGAGGAAGCCGAGCCGGTCCGCGCCGAGCATCCCGCGCAGGAGCTGCTCGGCGATGTCGTCGGGAAGGAGCCGGAAGTAGTCGGCGGGCGCCCAGGGCGTGTGCGAGAAGTGCCCGATGCGCAGGTCGGGGCGGAGTTCGCGGAGCATGCCGGGGACGAGCGCCAGGTGGTAGTCCTGCACGAGGACGGCCGCGCCCGGCGCCGCCTCGCCCGCGAGCGCCTCGGCGAACGCCCGGTTGTACGTCTCGTACGCGGCCCACTGGGCGCGGAACTCCGGCCCGAAGGCGGGTTCGAGGGGCGTCTGGTACAGCATGTGGTGCACGAACCACAGCACCGAGTTCGCGACGCCGTTGTACGCGTCGGCGTGCACGGCGGCGTCGATGTCGAGCATCCGCACCCCCGGCTCGCCGACCCCGCGCCGCACGGCCTCCCGGTCGCCGTCGCCGAGCGCCGAGCACACCCACAGGGCGTCGGCCTCGTCGCCGATGGCACTGAGCCCGGAGACGAGCCCGCCGCCGCCGCGCTTGGCGGCGAGCGTCCCGTCGGCGCCGAGGGAGTACGTCACCGGGCCGCGGTTGGACGCGACGAGGACCTGGGCTGCGCCCGCCTGCTCGGAAGCCATGTGCCGAAACCTAGCCGCTCGCGGAAACGCTCAAACGTACGGCCGGGAACGTCACATCCCTGAGCGGCCCTGCCGGGCAGCCCTGCCGGAGGCACCCCCTCCGCGCCCCGCGCGCGAACGGCGGACGGACGGCGGACGGACGCCGGGCGGACCGTATACGACCTGCCCGCAGCCCCTGGCCCAGCCCGCACGTCACCCCGGCCCGCCCCCTCAGGCCACCCGCCGCTCCGCGTACTCCGCCACCTCCACCATCGGCGGCCGCTCCTCCGTGTCCACCGCGTACGTCCGCGGCTCGAAGCCGTGCTCGCCGCGGACGAACTGGGTCAGCTCGGGGCGTACGAGATGGGCGCGGGCGAGCCGCAGCTGCGCGGTGCGGTAGATCGCCGCCGCCATCCGGCCGAGCGCCTGCCCGTCCTGGTGCCGGTGTCTGCGCACCCCCACGTCGACCTGCGCGAGCGCGTCCAGGCCGACGGTGTGCAGCGCGTCGACGAGCAGGCCGAGCTCCACGCCGTACCCGACGGGGAAGGGGAGGCGTTCGAGGAGCGATCTGCGGGCCGCGTACTCGCCGCCGAGGGGCTGCACGAAGCCCGCGAGCTGCGGCCAGTGCATGTTCAGCAGGGGCCGCGCCATCAGCTCGGTGACCCGGCCGCCCTGCCCGGCCGTCGCGCCGGACGCGGGTCCGTCGGCCGCGGGGCCGTCGGACACCGTCATCGGGCGGTCGTACATCGCCTTCACGAACTGCACGTCCGGCTCCGTGAGCAGCGGCCCCACGATGCCGGAGACGAAGTCCGCCGAGAACTCCTTCAGGTCCGCGTCGACGAACGCCACGATGTCACCGCGGGTGACCAGCAGGGAACGCCACAGGACCTCGCCCTTGCCCGGCACGGCGGGCAGCCGCGGCAGGATCGCGTCCCGGTGCACCACCCGGGCTCCGGCGGCCGCCGCCACCTCGGCCGTGCGGTCCGCGGAGCCGGAGTCGATCACCACGAGCTCGTCGACGAGCGGCACCCGCTCCATCAGCTCCTCGCGGATCTCGGCGACGATCCCGCCGACCGTCTCCTCCTCGTCGAGGGCGGGCAGCACCACGCTCACCGAGGTGCCGAGGTCACGCTTGGCGGCTGTCAGGGCGCCGGGCGCTCGGTCGGCGACGGACCAGGAACGCCTGCTCAGCCAGCGCTCGACCTCTTCCAGCACGCGCGTCCTCCCGGTTGTGATCCATCTCGCGCATCGGACGACTATCTCAAGGGTCCAAGGCTTCGGTTACAGTCTTGAACAACGCCGGTGACCATCGCATGTCGGGGGTCCCGGGCGTCACAATCGAATACCGCTCATCCAGAGGGGCAGAGGGATACGGCCCGTTGAAGCCCCGGCAACCCTCCAGCCGGTCTCGTCGCCGCGAACGCGCGCCGCGAGGCTCCCGGCTCGGGAAGGTGCCAATTCCGTCTCGCGGCGAGATGCGCCGCGGGGAAGATGAGGAGAAAGGGCCTCGCCTCCATGGCTGTGCAGACTGTCGCCACCACCACGCCTTCCGCGGACACCGTCGATCTCGGACCCGCGTCCGGGCTCTCCTGCCGCGAGTGCGGAACCCGCTTCGACCTCGGCCCCATCTTCGCCTGCGCCGAGTGTTTCGGACCCCTGGAAGTCGCCTACGACCTTCCCCTCGGCGACCCGGAGGGCCTGCGCAAGCGGATCGAGTCAGGCCCCGCCAACATCTGGCGGTACGCCCCGCTGCTTCCCGTCCCCGCCGACGTGGCCGACAAGCCGAACCTGAACCCGGGCTGGACCAAGCTCGTCAAGGCCGACAACCTCGCCGCCGAACTCGGCGTCGAGCAGGGCAAGTTGTTCGTCAAGGACGACTCGGGCAACCCCACGCACTCCTTCAAGGACCGCGTCGTCGCGCAGGCGCTCGAAGCCGCGCGCGCCTTCGGCTTCACCACCCTGTCCTGCTCCTCCACGGGCAACCTCGCCGGTGCCGTCGGCGCCGCCGCCGCCCGCGCGGGCTTCCGCTCCTGCGTGTTCATCCCGCACGACCTGGAGCAGGGCAAGGTCGTCATGGCCGCGGTGTACGGCGGCGAGCTCGTCGGCATCGAGGGCAACTACGACGACGTGAACCGCTTCTGCTCCGAGCTGATCGGCGACCCGCTCGGCGAGGGCTGGGGCTTCGTCAACGTGAACCTGCGGCCGTACTACGGAGAGGGCTCCAAGACCCTCGCGTACGAGATCTGCGAGCAGCTCGGCTGGCGCCTGCCCGACCAGCTCGTCATCCCCATCGCCTCCGGCTCCCAGCTCACGAAGATCGACAAGGGTCTGAAGGAGCTGATCGCCCTCGGCCTCGTCGAGGACAGGCCGTACAAGATCTTCGGGGCGCAGGCGGAGGGCTGCTCGCCGGTGTCCACCGCGTTCAAGGCGGGCCACGACGTCGTGCGGCCGCAGAAGCCGGACACCATCGCCAAGTCCCTCGCCATCGGCAACCCGGCCGACGGGCCCTACGTCCTCGACATCGCGCGCCGCACGGGTGGCGCGGTGGAGGACGTGAACGACGAGCAGGTCGTCGACGCGATCAAGTTGCTCGCGCGCACGGAGGGGATCTTCGCGGAGACCGCCGGGGGTGTGACGGTCGGCGTCACCAAGAAGCTGGTGGAGGCCGGGCTCATCGACCCGACCCTCACCACGGTGGTGCTGAACACCGGTGACGGCCTGAAGACGCTCGACGCGGTCGCCGAGACGTCCCAGGCGACGGCCACGATCAAGCCGAGCCTCGACGCGTTCCGCTCCGCGGGGCTTGCCGGTTAGTCGCCGTAGGGCCTGTGGTCCGCTGCCGACTGCGGGTCGCGGTCCGTCCTCGCGCAGTTCCCCGCGCCCCTGACGGGGCGCCCCCGTCCTCCCCGTACCCCTGAGGTGAACCCATGAGTGTCAACGTCCGCATCCCCACCATTCTTCGCACCTACACCGGTGGCAAGGCCGAGGTCGCCGCCGAGGGGGCGACTCTCGGTGAGGTCATCGCCGACCTGGAGAAGAACCACACCGGTATCGCCGCCCGGGTCCTGGACGACCAGGGCAAGCTGCGGCGGTTCGTGAACGTGTACGTGAACGACGACGACGTGCGGTTCGAGCAGGGTCTGGAGACCGCGACGCCGGACGGCGCCGGGGTTTCGATCATTCCCGCCGTCGCCGGCGGCTGAGCGCACGCAGAGTCACCGGGACTGCCCCCTCCGCGAGAGAAGCGGAGGGGGCAATTCTGTATGGTTGAGCGCGGTACAGTTGGGAATGGAGCGCCGTTTCCGGCGTACGCAGTGCCGCGCGCATATTCGAAGTCGGCCGCGGAGCCGACAAGAAGTAGCCAAAGTGTCCTGCCTATTTGAGCCCTATGCGACATTTGTCGGGCCCGACTTGCCCTGAGTTCCGTGGAATTCTCCGGAAATCTCCGATAGCGCGTGCCCAGAATTCTCGTCCGATTGACCTGTTGCAGAGGGCAGTTGGACAGATACATTCAGCCGCGGTCGACGCGTTCCGGCGCACACCCCCAACCCATGGGGGGTGAGGTCTGACCCGGGTCCGCGAAGTGCGGGTCTGCGCAAGGGCCAGTAATAGGGGAGTTAGGCATGGCTCAGGGCACCGTCAAGTGGTTCAACGCGGAGAAGGGATATGGCTTCATCGCGGTCGACGGTGGTGCGGATGTATTCGTCCACTACAGCGCGATCCAGATGGACGGCTACCGCACCCTGGAAGAAGGTCAGCGAGTCGAGTTCGAGATCTCGCAGGGCCAGAAGGGTCCGCAGGCGGACATGGTCAAGCTCGCCGTCTGAGCGGCTTGACGCGATCGGCCACCGACGCGACGCAATAGACGTAGGGCCCGCACCCCGGGAACGGGGCGCGGGCCCTTCGTCGTTCCAAGATCGGGGTGTTGCGCCGGGGCGCGGGTGTCTCGTGCGGGAGCCGGGGATCCACGTACGAGACCTGAGGGCGACCTTGCGCCCGCCCGTCTCCCGACCGCCGCCCCTCATCGACGCCTCTTCGAGGCGACCTTGCACTCTAGGGGGTCGAGTGCTAATCATTGGCGTTAGCACTCTACGAGTGAGAGTGACAGAACTTGGATCGGGTCGGTGAGGTCCGCAGGCCGGGTGGGGCAAGGAACCACACGGCGCGCAGGCCGTCCGTCGCGGGCACCAGCACGGTCCGTTTGCTTTTCCACCCCGTCCGGGAGGACCACTTCACATGGCCAAGATCATCGCGTTCGACGAGGAGGCACGGCGCGGCCTCGAGCGCGGCATGAACCAGCTCGCCGACGCCGTCAAGGTGACCCTGGGCCCCAAGGGTCGCAACGTCGTCCTCGAGAAGAAGTGGGGCGCCCCCACGATCACCAACGATGGTGTGTCCATCGCCAAGGAGATCGAGCTCGAGGACCCGTACGAGAAGATCGGCGCCGAGCTGGTCAAGGAGGTCGCGAAGAAGACGGACGACGTCGCCGGTGACGGCACGACGACCGCGACCGTCCTCGCCCAGGCGCTCGTCAAGGAAGGCCTGCGCAACGTCGCGGCCGGCGCCAACCCGATGGCCCTCAAGCGCGGCATCGAGAAGGCCGTCGAGGCCGTCTCCGGCGCCCTGCTCGAGCAGGCCAAGGACGTGGAGACCAAGGAGCAGATCGCTTCGACCGCCTCCATCTCCGCCGCCGACACCCAGATCGGCGAGCTCATCGCCGAGGCCATGGACAAGGTCGGCAAGGAAGGCGTCATCACCGTCGAGGAGTCGCAGACCTTCGGGCTCGAGCTTGAGCTCACCGAGGGCATGCGCTTCGACAAGGGCTACATCTCGGCGTACTTCGCGACCGACATGGAGCGCATGGAGGCGGCCCTGGATGACCCGTACATCCTGATCGTCAACTCCAAGATCTCGAACGTGAAGGACCTCCTTCCGCTCCTCGAGAAGGTCATGCAGTCCGGCAAGCCGCTGCTGATCATCGCCGAGGACGTCGAGGGCGAGGCCCTGTCCACGCTGGTCGTCAACAAGATCCGTGGCACCTTCAAGTCCGTCGCCGTGAAGGCCCCGGGCTTCGGCGACCGCCGCAAGGCCATGCTCGGCGACATCGCCATCCTCACCGGTGGCACGGTCATCTCCGAGGAGGTCGGCCTCAAGCTGGAGAACGCCGGTCTCGACCTGCTCGGCCGCGCCCGCAAGGTCGTCATCACCAAGGACGAGACGACCATCGTCGACGGCGCCGGTGAGAGCGACCAGGTCCAGGGCCGCGTCAACCAGATCCGCGCCGAGATCGAGAACAGCGACTCGGACTACGACCGCGAGAAGCTCCAGGAGCGCCTGGCGAAGCTCGCGGGCGGCGTGGCCGTCATCAAGGCCGGTGCCGCGACCGAGGTCGAGCTCAAGGAGCGCAAGCACCGCATCGAGGACGCCGTTCGCAACGCGAAGGCGGCCGTCGAGGAGGGCATCGTCGCCGGTGGTGGCGTGGCCCTGCTGCAGGCCTCCTCGGTCTTCGAGAAGCTGGAGCTCGAGGGTGACGAGGCCACCGGTGCCGCCGCTGTGAAGCTGGCCCTGGAGGCCCCGCTGAAGCAGATCGCGGTCAACGCCGGTCTCGAGGGCGGCGTCGTCGTGGAGAAGGTGCGCAACCTGACCGTCGGTCACGGCCTGAACGCCGCGAACGGCGAGTACGTCGACATGATCGCCGAGGGCATCATCGACCCGGCGAAGGTCACGCGTTCCGCCCTGCAGAACGCCGCGTCCATCGCCGCGCTGTTCCTCACCACCGAGGCCGTCATCGCCGACAAGCCGGAGAAGGCCGCCGCGGCCGCTCCGGGCGGCATGCCGGGCGGTGACATGGACTTCTGATCCCTTCGAGGATCGGCGGTTCGTCGCAGCACGCGCACGAGGGCGGCACTCCCTGTCTCAGGGGGTG
This sequence comes from Streptomyces sp. NPDC040610, assembly GCF_055594065.1. NCBI lineage: Bacteria > Bacillati > Actinomycetota > Actinomycetes > Kitasatosporales > Streptomycetaceae > Streptomyces > Streptomyces sp. NPDC040610. The sequence continues at coordinate 69,389 of NZ_JBVIXA010000005.1, forward strand.
CCGCCCTCCGGCGTTTCCCGGCCCGGAAAAAATCTCGCGACCGGTGTCAACCGGACGCACCCCCGCCGGTCTAGAGAAGGTGTACCGACCAGATGGGGAGCACGTCATTGACCGCTGAGGAGTTCGAGGAGTTCTACGCCCACGCGGTCCGACGGCTCACCGGCCAGCTGTACGTGATGCTCGGCGACCTCCAGGAGGCGCAGGACGTCGTGCAGGAGGCGTTCGTCAAGGCCTGGAGCAGGCGCGGGCGCCTGGTGAAGGAGGCCTCGCCCGAGGCGTGGATCCGCACCGTGGCCTGGCGGCTCGCCGTGCGCCGCTGGCACGGGCGGCGGCGCACCGAGCAGGCCTGGCAGCGGCACGGCGGCGCGCTGCCCGCGGGCGCGCCCGACCCCGGTTCGGTGGTCCTCGTCGAGGCGCTGAAGGGGCTGTCCCCGCAGCAGCGCAGGACGGTGGCGCTGCACTACATCTGCGATCTGTCGGTGGAGCAGATCGCCGGGGAGACGGGCCAGTCCACCGGCACGGTCAAGACGCATCTGTCCCGGGGGCGGGCCGCACTGGCCGACCGCTTGCAGGACCCTCGTACCCAGGAGGCGCACGGTGACTGAGCACCACCACGACGATCCGCTGGCGGACGCGCTCAGGGAGCTGGCCGCGGCGGCGGAGCGCGGCACCGACCCGGCGCCCGCGCCCGTGGTCACGGCCCGCGGCGAGCGGGTGCGGCGGCGCAGGTTCGCCGTGCTCGCGGCCAGTGCCGTGCTGCTGTGCGGCGGGATGGGCGGCGCGGTCGCCGCCGGGCTCGCCGGGTCCGAGGAGCGGGTGTCCCCGGCCGACACCCGCGACCCGCGCCCCGCGCCCTCCTCCGGCGACCCCGTGCCCGACCCCACCGACACCTCGTCCTCGCCCGGCCCGACCGAGACCACCGACCCCCCCGACGCCAGCGAGCCGCCCGCCACCACCGGCACCACCGGCAGTTCCGCCGACACCGGCGCCGACCCGAGCCGCTCGCCGACGCACCCCCCGAGCACCCCGCCCCCGACCACCGGCACCCTGGGCGCGACCGAGACTCCGTACCGGGGCGCGCGGACCACACTGCCCCCGACGTCGGACACGACGGACGACCCCGGCTGATCCCCCGGGGCCGCGGCCGTCCCTCCGGGGCATCCCCGCCCACAACCGCCCCCCGGCCTGTTAACCGGCACCCCCGCAGCACCCCCGACCGGCGGCGCACCGCGCGCCGCCGGGCGATTCCGCGCGCCCGAACGGAGACCACGCATGCCTGCGGCACCGGCGACCACCGCCACCCGGCCCTCCCCGCGCCCGCCCTGGCCCGACGTCCGGGAGCGGGAGCGGCCCGGTGGCGGGCGGGCGGTGCTGCGGCGGCTCGCGGGGCGGCTCGACGCGACCGACCGGTTCGTGCTCCAGGTGTATCTGGGCACGCGGGTGGGGCTCTTCGTCACCGGGTACTGCGTGGGATGGCTGTTTCCCGCGAACTCCCGTGCCAAGAAGGCGCCCGGACTGTTCTCGGTGTGGGAGCAGTGGGACTGGACGCACTTCCGGCACATAGCGGAGTACGGCTACTTCGGGCCCGCGCCGGGGTACGCGGACGGCCTGGAGAACGAGGAGGCGTTCTTCCCCGGGTTTCCGCTGATGCTGCGGGCGGTGCGGCTCGTCGTGCCGGACTGGGTGGCGGCCGGGCTGCTGATCTCGCTGGTCTCGGGCGCGGTCGCGATGCTGGCGCTGGCGCGGGTGGCGAGGCTCGCGGGGGCGGACAAGGGCGCGGGCAGGGGCGCGGGTGTCGGTGTGGGGGCGGGGGCGGCGGTCCGGCTCGGGGGTGCGGAGACCCTCGCCCGGCGGGCCGTGCTCGTCGTCCTGCTCTCGCCCTGTGCCGTCTTCCTCGCCGCGGGCTACTCCGAATCCCTCTTCCTCGCCTTCGCGCTGCCCGCCTGGCTCGCCGCCCGGTCGGGCCGCTGGCGGCTCGCGGCGACGCTCGCCGCGTGCGCCACGGCGACCCGCGTCAGCGGCCTGTTCCTCGCCGCCGCCCTGGCCGTCGACTTCCTGCTCGCCCGGGACGGCCGCCGCGACTGGCGCCGACTGCCCTGGCTGACGCTGCCCGCGCTGCCCCCGCTCGCGTACACGCTGTACCTGTACGACCGCACCGGCGACTGGATGGCCTGGAAGCACGCCCAGGAACGCGGCTGGTACCGCACCTTCCACCCGCCGTGGGAGGCCTGGGGCAACACGTGGAACGCGGCGTTCGACGGCCGTTACTCCACCGGGTACGCCCTGATGTCCCAGGCCGAACTCGCCGCCATGGTCGTCGGGTTGGCGCTGCTCGGCCGGCTGCTGTGGCGCGGGCGGTGGCCGGAGGCGGCGTACATCGCCCTGAACCTGTGGGCGCTCGGCACCTCGTACTGGTACACGTCCGTGCCCCGCGCGACCCTGCTGTGGTGGCCGCTGTGGACGGGTCTGGCCGCGTGGAGCCTGCGGGCGCCGTGGCGCGCCTACGCGGGCCTGTGCGTGCTCGCGCCGCTGAGCACGCTGTTCGCGGTGACGTTCCTGTCGGGGAGATGGGCGGGCTGACCCCCGTGCCCGCGGCGGCAGCCGCCCCGCGACGGCCGCCACCGCGGGCGGGTGCCCGCCCTTCGGCTACGGCAGGCGGTCCAGGATCCAGGTGCACAGCTCCTCGGTGATGTGGGTGTGGGGCTCGTTGTGGGAGGCGACCTTGAACTCGTCGAGCTCGCTGTCCTCGGGGGCGAGGGAGTTGATGTCGGCGTAGAGGTCGTCGTGCGTGTGCACGTCGCGGATGGCGACGGCGCTGACCGCGGGCACGAAGCAGTGCTCGCGCACGGGCACGTCGACGCCGAGGCCGAAGACCTGGTTGAGGCTGTCGGCGAGGATGCCGAAGCCCTCCAGGGTGCCGCCGGGCGCGCCGTCGAACTCGGGCAGGCCGGAGGTGTGGATCTGCGGCTTCTTCAGGGTGAGGACGCGGAGCGTGGCCACGAGCTGGTCGTCGCCCGCGGACTGGGTGTTGAGGTCGGTGCCGACGATGCCGATGCCCTTGCCCTTCACGGCGTCCACGCCGGGCCGGATGCCGTTGCCCTCGCCCGTGCCGACGCCGTTGGCGACGCCGATCTTCCGGGGCCGCCGCGGCCAGTGGTGGACGCGTCCCAACTCGGCGAGGAACTCCTCGCGTTCCTTGTCGGGCGCAGGGCTGTCCTGCCACTCGGCGATGTGCTGGGCGAGCAGCTGCCGGGCGGCGGGGCTGTTCATCTGGTTCGAGAACCGGGCGTCGAGCTTGCGGATGTAGTGCGCGAAGGCCTGCAGCCCGATGGGGATCCAGGCGCCGCGGTGCGGGCTGTCGTACGAGAAGTAGAGCTGCGTCTCGTGGTCGTCCCCGCCGGACTCGGCCTCCATCCTGGCGAGGGCGTACCGCGTGACGAGTCCGCCCATGCTGAAGCCGCCGACGGCCAGCGGGTGCTTGCCCACGCGCTCCGCGTTGGCGCGCCGGATGGCGGCGATCGCGGCCTGCGCGTTGTCGAGGATCGACGCGCTGCGCTCCTGGAAGCCGACCAGGACGACGTCCCTGCCGCGCTTGCGCAGCTCGCTCAGGAGCGGGTACGCGGCGTTGAACTCCAGCCCGTTCCAGGAGAATTCGGCGGTGCTCGGCCCCGTGTTGAAGCCGTCGGCGAGGAGCACGGGGCGGGTCAGGGCGCTGTTGCCCTCGCCCCGGTACACCCAGGCGGTGCCGCCGGGCAGCTCCCAGACGTCGTGCGGCACGGGCGGGAGCTGGGTCGGGGCCTCCCGCGGGCCCGGGGCGAGAATGATCGGCGGCGCGGCGCGCAGGGCCTCCTGGGCCTGGGTTTCGGTGGGCGCGTTCTGCTCGGGCATGCGCGTTCCCTTCCCTTGAGCGTCACCAGCTGACGGTCAAGGGCATCCTCGTGAGGGCCCGTACGCTCCGTAAGGTGACTTTCGCGCCGTAAATCCGGAGTCCACCAGGCCCCAACAGTCCCTATGGCATACGGGAGTTCGCTTCGTGCGGGAGTTCACTTCGTACGGGAGTTGTCGAGCGCCGCGCGGAGGTGGCCGTTCGACTCGTCGAGGAGGCGGGCCGCCGTGGGGCCGTCGACGGAGCCGATGAGGGTGAGGATGGCGTTCTTGACCTCGCCGTCGGTGGCCGCGAGTGCCGCCTCGATCTCCTCGTCGGAGGCGCCGGTGGCGAGGGCGACGATGCGGCGGGAGCGGGCGCGCAGCTTCTCGTTGGAGGCGCGCACGTCGACCATCAGGTTCCCGTACGTCTTGCCGAGGCGGATCATCGTGATCGTCGACAGCATGTTGAGGACGAGCTTCTGGGCCGTGCCCGCCTTCAACCGGGTGGATCCGGTGAGGAGTTCGGGCCCGACGACGACCTCGATGCCGTGCTCGGCCGCGGCGGCGAGGGCGCTGTCGGCGTTGCAGGACAGGCCGATGGTCAGGGCGCCGCGGGCGCGGGCGTGCTCGACGGCGCCGATGGCGTAGGGCGTGCGGCCGGAGGCGGAGACGCCGACCACGGTGTCGTCGGCGGTGAGGCCGAGCGCGTCCAGGTCCGCGGCGGCCAGGTCCTTGCGGTCCTCGGCGCCCTCGATCGAGGTGATCACGGCGGTGGGGCCGCCCGCGATGAGGCCGACGACGTTGCCCGGGTCGGTGTTGAACGTCGGCGGGCACTCGGAGGCGTCGAGCACCCCGAGCCGCCCCGCGGTGCCCGCGCCCGCGTAGACGAGCCGCCCGCCGCGGGCCATGCGCTCGGCGGTCGCGTCGATGGCGGCGGCGATCCGCGGCACCTGCGCGGCGACGGCCGTGGGCACGGAGGCGTCCTCGCCGTTCATGATCGCGGCGATCTCCGCCGTGGGCAGCCGGTCGATCTCGGAGAGCTCGGGCCGGAACGCCTCGGTGGTGAGGGTCTCCAACTGGGCACGGAGTTCGCCGTAGGCGGCGGGCCCTGTGGGCGTGGAGGTCATAGGGGTGCGGCTCTTTCGGGGGAGGGGGTACGGGCGGGGTGCGGTGCGGCGGTGGGTAGTGATAGCCCGTCCGGCGCTTGAGGACGAGGCCGAAGGCCGATCGGCGCCCGCCCACGCCGAGGGCACTGTCAACGACTGCCGGCGCCCCCGCGAGGGCTGTGCCGGTGGGCCAGAGCCTCGTACGAAGCGGCGAGCGCAGGCGCCGCGGTCTCATAGGTCCGCTGAGCCACACCCACGAACAGGCAGTCCACGACCAGGAGCTGACTGGTCCTGGAAGACATGGCGGCGGGCCGGAGCTCGCTCTCGCGGGCGGTGGACGTGGTCAGTATGTGATCGGCGTACTGGGAGACGAGGCCGTCGGGCCGTCCCGTGATCGCGACGGTGGTCGCGCCGTGCTCGAAGGCGACCCGCAGCGGCTCGATGACGTCACCGGTGGACCCGGAGTGCGTGATCGCGATGGCGACGTCCTTGGCGCGCAGCGTCACCGCGTTGGTGACGGCCAGGTGCGGATCGGAGTGCGCGTGCGCGACCTGCCCGATGCGCAGCAGCTTCTGTACGAGGTCCTGGGCGACGAGCCCGGACGCGGCGACGCCGTACACCTCCACGCGGCGGGCCGCGGCGAGCGCGCTGACGGCCGCGCCGAGCTGGACGGTGTCGAGCCCGGCGGCGGTGTCGGCGAGGGTCTGCTGCTCGTCGTAGGCGAGCTTCGCCACCACGTCCGCGATGGGGTCGTCCACGGCGATGTCGGCGGTGACGGCGGGGGCGCGGCCCGACTGCTGCTGGGCGGCGAGCCCGGCGAGGGCCAGGCGCAGGTCGCGGTAGCCGGGGTAGCCGAGGAGGCGGGCGGTGCGGACCACGGTGGCCTCGCTGGTGCCGGTGAGCTCGGCGAGGCCGGTGACGGTGAGGGCGGCGGTGCCCGCCGGGTCGCCCGCGACGGCCTCGGCGACCCGCTGCATGGAGCGGGTCATCGACGGCGCGAGCGTGCGGACCTTGGCCGCGAGGGCGGCCGGGGCCGGGGGCGCTCCACCCGCGAAAATTTCCTTCACGTCATGGGTCACTCTTGAAAGATATTTTCGGGCCCGGGGCGGGTCAAGACCCCCGACGCCCCGGGCCCGCGGGGCCGGGGGCGCCATCGCCCCGGACCGGCCCGCGCGCGGCGGGGCGCACAATGGCTGTATGGACTCCTCCGCATCCTCCGTCCCCGTCGGCCCGCTGGAGCGGGCGCTGCACGCGGCCCGTGCGCTCGTCCTCGCCGACCTGGTCGCGGACGAGGTCGCCGAGCCGGACGTGGTGTCGTTCGTCGAGGACTCCGTGGCGCAGCGCCGCTGGTGGGTCGAGCAGTGGCCCGAGGGCGTCGACTTCGTCGCCGGGCTCGTCGCGCAGGACGTGCAGGACGCCCTCCTGGAGCGGTACGGGCGGTGGCCGCTGTGTCCGGTGTGCGGCTCGGGCGACCCGCACGCGCTGGACGTGGAGCCGGAGTTGGGCGCCGATCCGCACTGGGTGTGCGCGAAGGCGGGCGTGACGGTCGCCGCCGTCGGCTCGCTCGGGTCGGTGCGCCGGTGACCCTCTACATCGACCCGCCCGTCTGGCCCGGCCACGGCCGCCTGTGGTCGCACCTGGTCAGCGACGTCTCGTACGAGGAACTGCACGCGTTCGCCGCGCGGATCGGCGTGCCGGAGCGGGCCTTCGAGCGGGACCACTACGACCTGCCCGCGCACCGGTACGGGGACGCGGTGCGGGCGGGGGCGGTCGAGATCGGGTCCAAGGAGCTGGTGCGGCGGCTGACGGAGGCGGGGCTGCGGCGGCGCAAGGGGCGGGAGCCGTCAGAGCGGGAGGCGTAGGGGCCGGGAGGCGTCGGGGCCCGACGCCACAGGCCGGGGCGTGTCCGGGCCCTAGGCGTGGGGCGCCCCCTCACGTGGCGTTCAGGGCGACCGTCGGGTGCAGCCGCGAGGCCCGTACCGCCGGATAGAGACCCGCGAGCACGCCGATGAGCAGGGTCGCCGCGAACCCGGCCGCCACCGACCACGGCGGGACCACCGCCGTCCAGCCCTGCGCGAGGGCGAAGCCGAACGTCGCCGCCGTCCCGAGCGCCGCGCCCGCCGCCCCGCCGAGCGCCGAGAGCAGCAGGGACTCCGTGAGGAACTGGAGCCGGACCGCGTTCCTGGTGGCGCCGAGCGCGCGCCGCAGGCCGATCTCCTGGCGGCGCTCCAGGACCGAGATGACCATGGTGTTGGCCACGCCGACCCCGCCGACCAGGAGCGCCACCGCGCCCAGGCCGAGCATCAGGCTGGTCAGGCCCTTGTCGGTGGCGGCCTTCGCGGCGAGTGCGTCCGAGGGCCGGGAGACCTTGACGGCGCCGTCGGAGCCGGGGCTGACCGTGCGGGCGAGGACGGCGCGGACGTCCTCGACCGTGCCGTCCGGGGACCGCTCGAAGATCATCGAGGGGTGGCCGTCGAAGCGGAAGTGCTTCGCCGCGGCCGGGAAGCCGATCATCGCGACCCGGTCCAGGGTGGGGACGAGTTCCACCGGCTGAAGGATGCCGACCACGACGACGTACTCGTCGTTCATCATGATCTTCCCGCCCGGCTCGGTGATGCCGAGGCGCTCCGCGGCGACCGAGCCGAGGACGGTGACGGGCAGCCGCTCGTTGGCCTTGTTCAGCCAGATCCCCTTGGCCACGCGGGCGTTGAGGGCGTCGAGGAGGTCGGTGCGGGCCGCCTGCGCGGTGACGCCCGCCGTCCGCTCCTCGGGCACCACGTCGCTGCGCCGGATCCTGGCGTCGACGTTCCCGGTCGCCGTGGCGTGCTGGACCGGCCCGACGCGCTCGACCATCGCCACCGCCGACTTCGGCAGCTTCAGCTCCCTGCCCTGCCGGTCCTCGCCCGCCTCGACGGTGAGGAGGTTCGTGCCGAGCCGGTCCAACTGCGCCATCAGGTCCGACTTGCTGGACTGGGACAGGCCCACCACGGCGACCATCGTGGCGATCCCGATGGCGATGCCGAGGGCGGACAGGACGACCCGGGTCCGCCGGGCGCGCAGGCCGACCGCGCCGAGGCGCAGGATGTCGCGGGGCGCGAGCGGGGAGGGCCTGAGCCGGGAGGACCTGAGCCGGGCGGGCTTGGCTCGGGAGGGCTTCGGCCGGGGCGGCTGGTGGGACGGCTCGGGCCGGGGCGTGGGCGTCATCGTGACATCGCCTCCTGGCAGCGGGAGTCGGACACGATCTCGCCGTCCCTGAACCGGACCCGGCGCGGCAGCGAGTCCGCGATCTCCTGGTCGTGGGTGATCACGCAGATCGTCGTGCCCGCCGCGTTCAGCTCGTGCAGGAGCTCCATGACGACCTCGCCGGACGCGCTGTCCAGGGCGCCGGTCGGCTCGTCGGCGAGCAGCAGGTCCGGCTCGCCGACCAGCGCGCGGGCGATGGCCACGCGCTGCTTCTCGCCGCCGGACAGCTCGGCGGGCCGGTGCCCGAGGCGGTGGCCGAGCCGGACCCGCTCCAGGGCGGCGCGGGCGCGGGCCCGGCGCTGCCTTCGGGGCACGCCCGCGTACAGGAGTCCGTCCGCGACGTTGTCGACGGCGTCGCGGCCCGCCGCCAGGTGGAAGTGCTGGAACACGAAGCCGATGTGGCGGGCGCGCAGCGCGGACAACTGCGCGTCCGACAGGCGCCCCACGTCGTACCCGGCCACGCGGACCGTGCCCGCCGTGGGCGCGTCGAGCGTGCCGACGACGTGGAGCATCGTGGACTTGCCGGACCCCGAAGGGCCGACGACGGCGAGGAGTTCGCCCGCGCCGACGGTGAGGCTGACGCCGCGCAGGGCGTGCACGTCACCGGCGTACGACTTGGTGACGTCGCGCAGTTCGACGACAGGGGCGGGGCCGATGGGCGCGGAGCCGACGGGTGCGGGGCCGGACGAGGGGGCGGACGTGGGGCCCGGCGCCGGGCCGGGTGTGGAGTGCGTCATTCCGTGGCCACCCCCACCGTCAGCCCCTCCTTGATCCGGGGGCCGCTGACCTCGATGCGCCCGTCGGCCGTCATCCCCGTCTCGACCCGCACCATCCGGGACGTGCGGCCCTCGACGAGCTGGAGGCCGTAGCCGCCGTCCGTGCCGCGCAGCGCGACGACCGCCTCGACCGGGACGGTCAGGACGTCCTCGCGGCTCTCGCTGACGAACTTCACGCTCGCCGTGGCCTTGGCGTCCTCGCCGGAGGCCGCCGCCGCGCCGCCGTCCAGGGAGACCTCGACGGTGATGGTGTCCCCGGCCGCCTCCTCCTCGCCGGAGCCCTCCGGCTTGACGGTTCCGGTGACCCGGCCGCGCTTGGTGGTGCCGCTGGGCAGGGCCACCTCGACCCTGGTGCCCCTCGCGGTGAGCGAGGCGTCGGTCTGGTCGAGCTGGGCGCGGACGACGGGCCTGGTGGAGGCGACGGTGAGGGCGGCCGTGTCCGGGCCGACCTGGTCGGCGAGGGCCGCGTCCGCGCGGACGACCTTGACCTGCTCGGGCTGGAAGACGACGTCCCCCTTGCCGACCCTGCCGGTCGGCGTCCGGTTGAGGGAGCGCTGCCACCGCTTGACGGCGGCGGCCGTGGCCCGGTCGTAGCGCGGGTCGACGTACAGGCCGCCGCCGTGGCCGAGCGCGACGAGATTGCGCTCCAGTTCCAGGACGTCGCTGCCGCGGGCGCCGACCTTCATCTCGCGGAAGGCGGGCACCGGGCCGTACAGGAGCGTGACGGGCTTGTCGTCCAGTTCGTAGAGGGCCTGCCCGCGGGTGACCGTGGCGCCCTCGCGGGCCGCGACCGTCACCGTGCCGGGGACGGCGGACTTCACGGCGCGGCGCCGCGCGTAGTCGATCTTCCCGTCGACGGTCTTGGACAGCACGAGGTCGGTCCGGGTGACGGTGGTGGTGGCGGGCGGCCGCTCGGACCGGCCGCCGCCCGCGTCGCCGCCCCCGTACGCCAGGGCGCCCGCGCCCACCGCCACGGCGGCCGCGGCGACGCCGCCGAGGAGGATTCCCGTACGCCGCTTCATCTACTGCATCCCGTCCAGGCCTTCGAGCAGCTTGCCCTTGCACGCCTCGCGGGCCTGCTTGTACGCGGGCGAGCCCTGGTCGAGCGCCGGGTTCGCGGGGCTGGGGTCGCCGCCGGGGACGACGTTGCCGCCGGACATCGTGGGGTTGGTGAACTTGGAGACGCCGTTGTCGCGCATGCACTTGGCGTGCGCGAGCATCGACTCGTAGTCCTTCTGCGCGTCGCGCTTGGGCGCCAGGTCCGAGGCGGCGACGAACTCGTCGGCGCAGACGCCGTTCTTGCCGCCCTTGTACTCCTCGCCGTGGCCCTTCGGGTCGACGAGCTTGTCGATCTTCGACCAGTCCAGGTAGCCGCTCAGCTTCGGGTCGGGGTAGTCCTTCAGGCCGCCCTTGGTGCGCATGCAGCGGACGTAGGTCAGCTGGGCGTCGTAGAAGGCGCTCTTGCCCTCGGCGGCGGGCCGGGAGTCGTCCTTGCCCCGGCCGCCGTCCTTCCCCTTGTCCTTGCCGGAGGCCCCGTCCGCGGTCGGCTCCTCGGGGGCGGAGGCGACGCCCTCGTCCTTGACGCCGTCGTCCTCGCCGCCGCAGGCGACGCAGAGGGCGAGGAGGGGGGCGGCGACGGCAGCGGCGACGCGGAGGCGGGTGGTGCGCCGGGACGCCGTGCGCCGGGCGGCGGGGCTCAGGGAGCTTCGGGCGGCGGAGCCCCGGGAAGCGGTGTGGATGCTCATGCGGACCACCGTCGGGCCCGTACATGGTGGCCGGTCCATGGCCGCATGATGAGCACGTAACAATGCGCGAGAACGCCGGTCCCGGCCCCCGCGACCGGGCCTGAACAGGGCAAACCCTCGCGCATAATCGGCCGCATGGCCCATGTACTGCTGATCGAGGACGACGTGTCCGTGCGCGACGGCATGGAACTGGTGCTGCGCAGGCACGGCTACGACGTCGCCACGGCCGCCACCGGTGAGGACGCCCTCGCCCTCCTCGCCGACCCGGCGGGCACGGCCGTCGAACTCGCCGTGCTCGACCTGATGCTGCCCGGCATCGACGGCTTCGAGGTCTGCCGACGGCTGCGCGAGGGCGGCTCCACGGTGCCCGTGATCATGCTGACCGCGCGCGGCGACGACACCGACATCGTGCGGGGCCTGGAGGCGGGCGCCGACGACTACGTGGTCAAGCCGGTGACCGCGCCCGTACTCGAAGCAAGGATCCGGGCGGCGCTGCGCCGGGCCGAACCCTCCCAGGCGGCACGCGGCGAGGACCACGCGGGCCTCGTCATCGACCGTGCCGGGCTCACCGTCGCCAAGCGCGGCGCGCCGATCGCCCTGCCGCCCACCGAACTGCGCCTGCTCCTGGAGCTCTCGGCGTCCCCGGCGCACGTCTTCAGCCGCGAGCAGCTGCTCCAGTCCGTGTGGGAGCACGGCTTCCTCGGGGACTCCCGCCTCGTGGACGCGGCGGTGGGCAGGCTCCGCGCCAAGATCGAGGACATTCCGGCGCGGCCGCGCTACATCCAGACGGTACGGGGCTTCGGCTACCGGTTCGGGCCGGTGTGAGGGTGGTCCGCCGCAAGGAGCGGGCGCGGGGGCCGGAGGCCGAGGGTGCCGCGGGCAGCCGTACCGACGCAGGGCCCGGCGACTCCCGCCGCCCCGCCGAACCGCCCCGCCCCCGAGGCGGCCCCCGCGGCGCGCTGCGGCGCCTCGTCGGCCTCCGCACCCGCCTCGTCGTGGCCTTCGTCCTCATCGCCCTGGTCAGCGCGGTCACGGCGACCGCGCTCGCGTACCGCGAATCCCGTACCGCCGTCCTCGAACGCAAGCAGGACGCGGTGCGCACCGCCTTCAAGAACCGCGTCGAGCAGGCCGCCGCGGACTTCGACGTCCCCGCCGACGAGGTGTCCCTGACCCGCTTCGCCACCACCGTCGCGGACGGCCTCGGCGACGACGCCGTGGTCGTGGCCCGCTACCGCTCCCTCACCGTGTCGTCCGACGCGTCCGCCGACCGCTCGCGGATCACGCCCGCCCTGCGCGAGGCGGTGCGCGCCCACAACCGCATGAGCTTCCAGCGGGTCGACCGCGACGGCAGCCCCTACCTGGTCGTGGGCACCCCCGTCACGTTCGACGGCGCGGCGCCCTCGGGCCTCGACGCCTTCGCCATCACGTCGCTGCGGGCGGAGAGCGAGGCGACGGCCGGTGTCCTGGACGCGGTGCGGAACGGCATCGTGCCGGTGGTGCTGCTCGCCGCGGTCCTCGCGCTGCTCTCCGCCGGTACGGTCCTTCGTCCGGTACGCGAACTGGGCCGCGCCACGCGCCGCCACGCCGCCGGAGACCTCACCTCCCGGGTACGCGTCCGGGGCCGCGACGAACTCGCCGACCTGGCGAGGGACTTCAACAAGACCGCCGACGCCCTGGAGGCGTCCGTCGCCGAACTCCGCGAACAGGACGCACGGGCCAAGCGCTTCGTCGCCGACGTCTCGCACGAACTGCGCACCCCGCTCGCCGCGATGACGATGGTCGCCACCGTCCTCGACGAGGACGCGGACGCGCTGCCGCCGGACTCGGCCCACGCGGCCCGCACCGTCAGCGAGGAGACGGCGCGGCTCTCCCGGCTCGTCGACGACCTGATGGAGATGTCCCGCTTCGACTCGGGCGCCGCCCGCCTCAACCTCACCCCCACCGACCTCGCGGAAGCCGTCGCCGCCTCGCTGTCCCTGCGGGCCCTGACCGACCGCGTACGCACCGAACTGCCCCCCGGCGTCCGGGCCATGGTCGACCGCCGCCGCGTCGACGTGATCGTGGCCAACCTCGTCGGCAACGCCCTGCGCCACGGAGCGGCCCCCGTGAACCTGACCCTCGCCACCGACCCGGCGGGCGACTGGCTGACCGTCGAGGTGGCCGACCGCGGCCCCGGCCTCCCGCCCGAGACCCTCGCCCACGTCTTCGACCGCTTCTACAAGGCCGACTCCGCACGCACCCGCTCCGAGGGCAGCGGCCTGGGCACCGCCATCGCCCTGGAGAACGCCCGCCTGCACGGCGGCACGATCGAGGCGGCCAACCGCCCGGACGGCGGCGCGGTGTTCACGCTGCGGCTGCCGTGGCGACGCCCGAGGGAGGCCCACGCGTGAGGCCCACGACCAGGCGCGCGTCCCTCGCCCTGGCGGCTCTGGCCACCGTACTGCTCACCGGCTGCGGAGTCCGCCCCACCGGCGTCCTGGACGGCGGCGAGGCACCCGGGGGCCTCACCAAGGGCCTGCGCCTCTACTTCGTCTCGCAGGCGGGCCGCCTGGAGGGCGTCGCCCGCCCCGGCATCCCGGCGTCCCGGGTCACGGACCCCAAGACCGTCATCAAGTACCTCCTGGTCGGCCCGGTGGACTCCGAACGCGACGCCGGACTCACCACCTTGCTGGGCGACGACGGCAGCTACGACGCCACCGTCGACGACGGCAGGGTCACCGTCCACATCCCAGCAGGAGCACTCAGCGGCTCCCCCGTGGAGAACCGCAACCTCAAGGGTCAACTCGTCTGCAGCATCGCAAGGGCCCGAGCGATGGCCGACGCCAAGGGCACGACCCGGACGGACGACATCCGCATCACACTCCGCCCGAGGGCCGACGCCCGCCCGGGAACGTACGTGTGCTCGGACTTCCTGAAGTGAACAAGTGGCGTCGGTGAGCGATCTCAGCCCCTCCGGCGCTTGAGGAGCGGGGGCCTGGGGGCGGAGCCCCCAGCTTCGGGAAGGGGCGGGATCGGGGAGCTCTCGGCAGAGCCCCGCACCCGCACGGACACCGCAACAGTCGCCAACGCCAACGTGGTGAGCCCAGCCCCCGCCCAAGCAGCCGACTCATACCCCCACCCCTCATCGATGACGGTCCCCCCGAGCCACGGCCCCGCCGTGTTCCCCAGGTTGAACGAGGCCGTGGCGGTGGCCCCCGCGAGGGTGGGCGCCGCGGCCGCGACCTCGAAGACGCGGGCGTTGAGCGCGGGCCCGGTATAGAAGGCGGACACCCCCAGCAGAAACGCAAGAATCACCGCGGCGACGGCACTCGCGGAGAGCAGCGCGAGGGAGCCGAGAAACACGGTGGACGCGGCGATCCCACTGAACAGCACGGTGAAGAGCCGCCCATCCGTCACCCGCCCCCCGATCGCCGTACCGATCAACGCCCCCACCCCGAACAGCGCCAGCACCCCCGGCACCCAGCTCTCCCCGAGCCCCGCGACATCGGTGAGGAGCGGAGCGAGATAGCTGAACGCGCAGAACACCCCGCCGGCGGCGAGCGCGACGACGGCGACGGCGAGCCACACCTGCCGGTCGCGGTAGATGACGAGTTCGCGCCGCAGGACGGGCTGTTCGGCGGGCGGGGCGATGCGCGGGACGAGCAGGACGACGCCGACGAGGGCGAGCGCGGAGGCCGCGGCGACCGCCCAGAAGGCGGAGCGCCACCCGAAGTGGTCGCCGAGGAAGGCACCCGCGGGCACGCCGAGGACGTTCGCGAGGGAGAGGCCGCCGAGCATGACGGCGATGGCCCGCGCCCGCTGTGTCACCGGCACCATCGCGACGGCGACGGCCGCGCCGACGGCCCAGAACCCGGCGCAGGCGAGCGCGCTGACGACGCGGGACGCGAACAGGACGGCGTACGAGGGGGAGAGGGCGCCCGCGATCTGGCCGAGGCCGAAGACGCTGATCAGGGCGATGAGGGTGGCTCGGCGCGGCAGCCGCAGGGTGGCGGCGGCGAGCAGCGGGGCGCCGACGACCATGCCGATGGCGAACGCGGAGATCAGCAGTCCGGCGCGCGGCACGGAGACGTTCATGTCGTCGGCGACGGCGGGCAGCAGCCCCGACAGCATGAACTCACTGGTGCCGAGCGCGAAGACGGCGACGCCGAGGGTGTGGACGGCTATGGGCATGCGAGAGGGCACGTTTTTCGCCAACGCGTTCGGAGGTGTGGGCATTCCCGCTGTTGGGCGGGCCGGTCGACGGGGATGTGGCCGGGCGCGGTCGGGCGTCGGCCGGGGCGCGGTCAGGCGTCGCGCGGGTGTTCGAAGACCACCGCGTCCTCCCGATCGGCCGCGCGGCTGAACCCGGCACGGGCCAGGACGCCGTGGGAGGCGGTGTTCCCGACGTCGGAGAGGGCGCGCAGGCCCCGGACGTCGGTGTGGTCGGGGTGGGCGAGGGCCCAGGCGGTGAGCGCGCGCAGGGCCCGCGTGGCGTAGCCGTTGCCGCGGGCCGCGGGGACCAGGCTGTAGCCGACCTCGGCCCAGCCGTCCTCGCCGGGCACGCCGTGGAAGCCCATGGCGCCGACGGCGCGCTGGTCCTCGGTGCGGACGACGGCGAACATGCCCCACTCGGGGCGGTGCGTCCCGGCGGCGTACGCCTTCGCGGTGCGGTCGGCCGCGCCGCGCGTGCCCCCGGACGGGCCGTCGTCGGCCCAGGCGAAGCCGCCCGTGCCGCCCGCGGCGATGTCGGCGGCGGCGTCCGGGGACACCTCGACCAGGTCGACGGGGCCCGCGGGCAGCAGCAGGGGGTTGTGCCAGCGCCAGCGGTCCAGGCGGGCGTGGCCCTCGCGGGTGCCGCGGCCGGTGGCCCACAGCAGGACGCGCCAGTGGTCCTCGCCGTCGTGGGCCGGGGGGACGTTCGGGAACAGGCGGGAGAGGAGGGCCTCGCACAGGTCGGCAGGGGGTGCGTAGGCGACGCCGAAGGCGCGCAGGACGTCGTAGGTGTGCAGGAGCAGCTCCGCGACGCCCATCGCGGCGAAGCCGGTCGCGTCCGCGCTGCCGGACGGGTAGGGGTGCCAGCCGCGCACGCCCCGCGGTGTGGTCCGTGCGACCGCCGCGAGCAGGCCCGCCGTCGCCTCCACGACGCGCACCGCGCCGTCCGCGTCCGTGCCCTCTTCAAGGCGCATCTCGACGGGGACGTACGCGCCGGTGCCCGCGGTGCGGCCGGTGAGCTGCGTCGCGTACGCCGTGAAGTCCTCCGCGATGTGCTGCGCCGTGTCCAGGCAGCTCCACTCCAGGTCGCCCGCGGGCGCCGTCCAGTCGTACTCCGTCGTCGCCACCGCGCGCAGCGCCGCCACCGCGTGTGCCGTCGCCTCGTCGATGCGTTCCCCGCCGTTGAAGAGCATGGCGCGAGGCTACGCGAGCAGGTCCAGCTCCGTCGTCAGGTTTTCCCTGGCCAGGGGCTCCCAGTGGGTCGCTCCGTACTCCGTGCGGAACAGGCGGGGCAGGGCGAGGAGTTGGCGCAGGACCTCCGCCCGGCCCGCGCGGAACGCCTCGTCGGGGACGAAGGCGTACTCCTCGCGGACCGCCGCCGCGTAGGTGGCGTACGCGTCCGGGGGTGCCGCGAGGATCGCGAGGTCCGCGTCGCACAGGACCTCGCCGTTCGCGTCGCCCTCCGCCGGGTCGTGGGTGGTCGTGAGGCGGACCAGGCGGGCCACCTCCGCGGTCGCCTCCGGGGGCAGGCCCGCCTCCGGCAGGGCCCGTTCCGCCAGGCGGGCGCTGCGTTCCTCGTTCTCCGAGCGGTCCGGGGCGTAGACCGCGTCGTGGAACCAGGCGGCGAGCCGCACCAAGTGCGGGGTGTCCGCGTGGGGGTGGAGGGTGTCGATGTGGTTCAGGACGGCGAGCAGGTGGTCCGTGGTGTGGTACCGCCGGTGCGCCTCGCCCCACCGGGCGATCAGATTCTCCCCGTACGCCTCCGGGTCCGGGCCCGGACCCGGCCCCCGCGCCCCGAGCAGCGCCTCCCGCCACCGAACCCGAAGCCCTTCGACACCCTCTGCAGCCATCCCCCGACCCTAGCGGCACTCCCCACCGCACCCCGATCGCCGGACGGGGTGGGTGCCCCGCGCGGCCGGGCCGACCACACCTCCGACCACGCTCCGAGCCCGTCCGGCGATTGAGGACGAGCGCGCAGCGCGATCGGGGGCCCCGGCGCGAGGCCGCAGGCCGGTTGGGGGGTGCGTCGGTCGGGGGGAAAACGTTTCTGGGCGTTGCCTTTCGGGGCAACGCCCGCTTGGCTGGCCGCCATGACGTACGACGACGCGAACACGCCCGACGAAGCGTACGAATCCGACCGCCCGGGTCGGCTCCTGCGTACGGAGCGGGACGCCCTGATCCCCCTCCTCCGCTCCGCCGCCGACGAGGCGTTCGCGACCCCCACCTGCTGCCCCGGCTGGACAGTCCGAGACGTGCTCGCGCACTGCTCGGCCGCCCTGAGCCGAGTGATCGAGAGCCGCTTCGAGGAGGGGGTGTTCACCGCCGAGGGCAACGACCGGGACATCGCCGAACGCGCGCACTGGCCCACCTCCCGCATCGTGGACGAGCTGGAGCACGGCATGACGAACGCGGGCGCGGCCATCGCCGCGTCGAAGGGCCTCTTCGACGGTGTCGCCCTCGGCGAGTGGGTGCACGCGGGCGACGTACGGGACGCGTGGGGCCTGCCGGGCGCGTACGGCGGCGCCGGACTCGCCGACGCGCTGCCGCTGCTCACCGCGTTCAGCAAGCAGTCCGAGGCCCCGCCCCTGCACGCGGACCTCGACGGCTACGACGAGCCGTTGATCCTGGGCGTGACGGACGGCAGCCGCCCGCCCGCCCGGTACATCGGGGACGCCCCGACGCTGGTGCGCCTGTACGCGGGCCGCCCCCTGTCCGACGCGAAGTTCGAACTGGCGGGGGCGACACAGGAGGAGTTGAGCATTTTCAGCTGAGGACGAGGTCGAGGCCCGGCAGGTCAGGCCGGCCCGGTGGGGCGGGTCAGTGGCCGTGGGGCGACTCGGCGCCGGTCCCCGCCTCGTGGGCCCCCGCCCCACCCGCCCGCACCGTGAACGCCGCCGTCCGCACCACGCCCTCGTGCCGGAAGTCCAGGAACAGGCGGTACGCCCCCGCGCTCGGCGCGGTCGCCGTGAAGGACACCTCGGGGCCGGGCTTCGTGGCGCCGTCGCCCGGTTCGCCGTTCGGGTGGACGTGGAGGTAGGCGAGGTCACCGGCGCGCAGCGCGACGAGGTGGCCGTAGGCGCCGAGGTAGGGCTGGAGGTCGGTGACCGGCTTGCCGTCGCGGGTGACGCGGAGGGTCACCTCGCGGGGCTTGCCGGGGGTGAGCCCGCCGGTCAGCCGCACCTCGTAGCCGTCGGGGGCCTTTGCCGTCGCGGTCGCGGGCGGCAGCTTCCCGGGGGCGTACGGGCCGGTCACGGCCAGGTCGGTGCCGAGGGTGACCTTCGCGTCGGCGCCCCGGGGCGTGAAGTCCGCGAACACGCGGTAGTCCCCGGCCTTCGGCAGCGTCGCCGGGACCGACCAGGTGCCGTCGGCGGCACGCGCGGGGTGCAGATGGCGGTAGGTCGTCAGGTCCCGTGAGGCGAGGATCAGGTGCAGCTCCTTGCCGTGGTCCTTCTTGTACGTCTTCAGGGGCGCCCCCGAGGACTCCTTCAGGACGGTGAAGCGCAGGTCGGTGCGCTCGCCCGCCTTCGCACGCGGGGTCCTGAGGTCGAGCGCGTACCCCTGGTCGGAGACCTGCAGCCCGGCCGGTGCGGCGGCCGCGCCCGCGGGCTTCTCGTGCCTGCCGCCGTCCTTCCCGTGCCCCCCTTCGCTCTTCTCGCTGTGCGCCGCGGGCTTGCTCACGGTGTCGACGTTCGTGCCGACGCCGTACGCGGCGGTGAAGGCGGCCGCTACGGCCGCGGCGTACGCGGTGATCCTCAGTCCGGTCTTCATGTCGACGACGATACCCCCTGGGGGTATGAAGTCAAGCGGTTGCCCCGAGGGTGATCTGCTTGCGTCTTGATACCCCCCAGGGGTATACATGGACTCGTAAGCGATACCGGGCCCGGGTATGCCGGGCAGGAGGAGAGCGGCTGACATGTCGACCACGCAGTCCACCCGGCCCACCGGCTCCCCGCAGGCGGCGGGGACCACGGAGGTAGAACTCTCCATCGGCGGCATGACCTGCGCCTCGTGCGCGGCCCGCATCGAGAAGAAGCTCAACCGCATGGACGGCGTGGCGGCGACCGTCAACTACGCCACCGAGAAGGCCAAGGTCACCTACGACGGCGACGGCATCGCCGTGGCCGACCTGATCGCCACCGTCGAGGCGACGGGGTACACCGCCAAGGAGCCCGCCCCGCCGAGCGCGGAGCCCGGCGGGGGAGGAGTGGGCGAGGCGGGCGGCGAGGACGCCGACGCCGCCGCGCTGCGGCCGCTGCGGGAGCGCCTGATCACCGCCGTCGTGCTCTCCGTGCCCGTCATCGCGATGGCGATGGTCCCGGCACTGCAGTTCGAGTACTGGCAGTGGCTGTCCCTGACGCTCGCGGCGCCCGTCGTGACGTACGCGGCCTGGCCCTTCCACAAGGCGGCGGTCACCAACGCCCGGCACGGCGCGGCCACCATGGACACGCTGATATCGGTCGGTACGTCGGCGGCGTTCCTGTGGTCGCTGTGGGCGCTGTTCTTCGGCTCGGCCGGGACGCCCGGCATGACGCACGCCTTCGAGCTGACCATCGAGCGCAGCGACGGCGCCGCGAACATCTACCTGGAGGCCGCCGCCGGGGTCACCGCGTTCATCCTCGCCGGGCGCTACTTCGAGGCCCGGTCGAAGCGGAAGGCGGGCGCGGCCCTGAAGGCGCTGCTCGAACTGGGCGCCAAGGACGTCACCGTGGTGCGGGACGGGCGGGAAGAGACTGTTCCGGTCGGCGAGCTGAAGGCCGGTGACCACTTCCTCGTCCGGCCCGGCGAGAAGATCGCCACCGACGGGCGCGTCGTCGAGGGCTCGTCCGCCGTCGACGCCTCCATGCTCACCGGCGAGTCCGTGCCCGTGGAGGTCGCCCCCGGCGACGCCGTCACCGGCGCCACCCTGAACGTCGGCGGCCGCCTCGTCGTCGAGGCGACCCGCGTCGGCGCCGACACCCAGCTCGCCCGGATGGCGCGGCTCGTCGAGGACGCACAGAACGGCAAGGCCGCAGCCCAGCGGCTCGCCGACCGCATCTCGGGCGTCTTCGTGCCCGTCGTCATCGCGCTCGCCGTCGCCACGCTCGGCTTCTGGCTCGGCAACGGCGCGGGCCTCACCGCCGCGTTCACGGCCGCCGTCGCCGTACTGATCATCGCCTGCCCGTGCGCCCTCGGCCTCGCCACGCCGACCGCGCTCATGGTCGGCACCGGGCGCGGCGCCCAGCTCGGCATCCTGATCAAGGGCCCGGAGGTCCTTGAGTCCACGCGCCGCGTCGACACGATCGTCCTGGACAAGACCGGCACGGTCACCACGGGCCGGATGACGCTGCTCGCCGCGCACGTGGCCGAGGGCACGAGTGAGGACGAAGTCCTGCGGCTCGCGGGCGCGTTGGAGCACGCTTCGGAGCACCCGATCGCCCAGGCCGTCGCGGCGGGCGCCGCCGAGCGGGTCGGCGCGCTGCCGGTGCCGGAGGACTTCGCGAACGTCCCCGGGCTCGGGGTGCAGGGGATCGTCGAGGGGCACGCGGTCCTGGTGGGCCGTGAGCAACTGCTGGCCGAGTGGGCCATGGAGCTGCCGGAGGGGCTGAAGCGGGCCAAGGACGCGGCCGAGACGGCCGGGCGTACGGCCATCGCGGTCGCCTGGGACGGCGAGGCGCGGGCCGTCCTCGAAGTCGCCGACGCCGTCAAGGAGACCAGCCCGGAGGCCATCCGCCGCCTGCGCGACCTCGGCCTCACACCGATCCTGCTCACCGGCGACAACGCGGCCGTGGCGCGGTCCGTCGCCGCCGAGGTCGGCATCGCGCCGGAGCACGTCATCGCCGAGGTGCTTCCGCAGGACAAGGTCGACGTGGTCAAGCGGCTCCAGGGCGAGGGGCGTTCGGTCGCGATGGTCGGCGACGGCGTCAACGACGCGGCGGCGCTCGCGCAGGCCGACCTCGGGCTCGCCATGGGCACGGGCACGGACGCGGCCATCGAGGCGGGCGACCTGACCCTCGTCCGGGGCGACCTGCGGGCCGCGGCCGACGCCATCCGGCTCTCGCGCCGCACCCTCGGCACCATCAAGTCCAACCTGTTCTGGGCCTTCGCGTACAACGTCGGCGCGCTGCCGCTGGCCGCGGCGGGACTTCTGAACCCGATGATCGCGGGCGCCGCGATGGCGTTCTCGTCGGTCTTCGTGGTCGGCAACAGCCTGCGGCTGCGCGGGTTCAAGCCGCTGAGCTGACACTGCTGTGGCCTGATCAACTCGGTTCGTGGCCTGATCACCCCGGTGCGGTTCGATTCGCGCCGGGGTGATCTGCGCGTACCCTGGTAATTGGACTAGACCTGTGTTTCTGTAGTCGGCGCTCCGCACGACGTCAGCCCACAGTCGGCCCCGACTCCAGAAGGAAGACATCCATGAGCAAGCGCGCGCTCCTGGAGGTGATCGCCCTCGACGCCGAGGACGCGGTCGCCGCCCAGGCCGGAGGTGCGGACCGCCTAGAGCTGGTCACCGACATGGCCGCGGACGGGCTCACGCCGTCCGTCGCGACGTTCACGGAGATCCGCTCCTCCGTCGACATCGCGCTGCGCGTCATGCTGCGGCTCGCCGACGGGTTCGCCGCCGGGGACGTGGCCGTGCTGGCGCGCCGGGCGCGGGAGTTGCGGGACGCGGGGGCCGACGAGTTCGTCCTCGGCTTCCTCGACGAGGCGGGCGGCGCGGACGTCGCCGCCGTCGACGCGGTCGTGGAGGTCCTCGACGGGTGCCGGTGGACGTTCCACCGGGCCATCGACCGGGCCGCCGACCGGGACGCCCTGCGCAAGCAGCTCGCCGACCTGCCCGGGCTCGACACCTACCTCACCGCCGGTGCCGCCGCCGGTGTCGACGAGGGCCTGCCCACGCTCCTCGCCGAGGCCGCGCGCTCCGGGGAGCCGGGGTACGAGCCCCGCATCCTCGTCGGCGGCGGCCTCCGCCTCGACCACGTGCCGGGACTCCGCGCGGCCGGGCTCGACGCCTTCCACATCGGCGGGGCGGCCCGGCCCGACGGGTGGGACGCGCCGGTCTCGGCGGAGGCCGTCTCGGCCTGGCGGCGGGCGCTGGACGCCTGACCCGCCCCCCCCGGGCGGGCCAGGCCGACCGGCACGCTCCGGCTCCGGCCGACCGCCACGTCACGCCGTCGCCAGCACCTCCGGCAGCGGCGTCGAGTGCAGCACTGTCAGCCCCGACACCGCCCGCGTCAACGCCACGTACAGGCGCCGCAGGCCGGTGCGTTCGTCGGGTTCGGCGGCCACCACCGCCGCGGGCTCGTCCAGGACCACGTAGTCGTATTCGAGGCCCTTCGCCAGGGACGCGGGGACGAGCGTGAGGCGGGTGTCGGGGGTGGTCTCCTCGCCGGGGGAGAGGTGGGTGACCCCGGCCTCGGCGAGTGCCGCCGCCAGGGCGGGGACGCGGTGGTCGGCGGCGATGAGGCCGATGGACCCCTCGTGGCGGAGGGACTCGGCGCAGGCGGCGAGGGCGGCCGCGTCGGGGTCGTCGACGTGGCGTACGGACAGGGAGCCGGGGGACTGGCGCACCGAGCTGACCTCGGCGAGGCCGGGCGCGATGGCGGGCAGCAGCCGCGAGGCGTACGCGATCACCTCGCGCGGCACGCGGAAACCGGCCGTCAGCTCCTCCACCACGGCGTCGGACTTGCCCAGATGGGCCAGCGCCTCGTCCCAACTCGGCGTCGCCCACGGCGTGGTGCCCTGCGCGAGGTCGCCGAGCACGGTCACGGACCCGGTGGTGCAGCGCCGCCCGACGGCCCGGTACTGCATCGGGGACAGGTCCTGCGCCTCGTCGAGGACGACATGCCCGAGCGAGTGCGTACGGGCCACCAGGTCCGCCGCCTCGTCGATCAGGACGGCGTCCGCCGCCGACCACTTGGCGCTCTTCGGTGTACGCGGCGCCTTCGCCCAGAGCACCGCCTTCTGCTCCGCCTCCGAGAGCAGCCCCTCGGCGTGCTCCGCCAGGAACTCCGCGTCGCCCAGCAGCCGCAGCACGAGCCGCGCCGGATCCACCTGCGGCCACACCGCCTTGACGGCCGCCTTCACCGCCGCGTTGCGCGCCACCGCGTCCTGCACCCGGTCGTCCGGCGCCTCCCCGGACCGCTCCATCTGTACGAGCACGGCGTGCGCGACGCGCTGCGGCAGGGCCTCGCGCGCGGCCCCGTACCGCATGTCGCGGGCCAGCAACTCCCCGACGATCTCCTCGAACTCGTACGCCGGTACGCGCCAGCGCCGCGACCCGCGCACCACCACGATCGCCTCCCTCGGCATCGTGACGTGCGACCGCAGCGCCCGCCGCAGCACCTCCGCCATCCGCGCGTCACCCTTGATCAGGGCGGCCTCCGGCTCGTCCGTGCCGCGCACCTCGACATGCGCGACGAGGTCGGCGACCGTCGCCTGCCGCACCTCCAACTCGCCGAGCGCGGGCAGCACTTGCTCGATGTAGTGCAGGAAGGAGCGGTTCGGCCCGATGACCAGCGTGCCGGTGCGGGCGAGCCGCTCCCGGTGGGCGTAGAGGAGGTAGGCGACCCGGTGCAGGCCGACCGCCGTCTTGCCCGTGCCGGGCCCGCCCTGCACGCACACGGACCCGCCGAGGCCGCCGCGCACGATCTCGTCCTGCTCCGGCTGGATCGTCGCGACGATGTCCCGCATCGGGCCGACGCGCGGCCGCTCGATCTCCTCCTGGAGCAGCCTGCTGACCTGCTCGGCCTCGGTGGTGTCCGTCAGGTGCTCGTCCTCGTACGCCGTGAGGTCGCCGCCGGTGTAACCGAACCGGCGGCGGAGGCCGACGTCCAGCGGGTCCTTCTTCGACGCGCGGTAGAACGGCTGTGAGACGGGTGCGCGCCAGTCGATGACCATCGGGTCGCCGTCGGCGTCGTGCACGTGCCGTCGCCCGATGTAGAACCTCTCGCCGTCCGCCCCCTCGGCCTGGTCCGCGCCGGGCGCGTGCAGGAAGTCCAGCCTGCCGAAGAACAGCGGTGTGTGCGAGAGGTCGGCCAGGGCCTTGATGCGCTCGTCGATCTGGCCCTGCAGTACCTCCGCGTTGACCCAGTTCGCCGTCACGTCCCGGATGTCCAGGGACTCCGCGTCCTCGCGCATGGCGCGCAGCGCGGCACGGGACGCGGTCAGGTGCGCCTGTTCGCGGGCAAGGGGGTCTGGGGGCGCGGCGTTCACGGGGGCCTCCGGCGGCGGGTGCGGGATGTGCTCGGTGCGTGGCTCAGGGCCGCCGGTTTCCGGCCGGGCGGCGGCGCTCCAACAGGGCGGGAGGCGGGAAGGGGGAATCCTAGTCAGGGGGGTGGGACGGGCCAAACGGTTTTTCGGCGGGGCGGGACCCGGGAGGCGTCGAGGGCGGCAAACCCTGACGCACCCCCGAGAAAACCCTGAGGGCGGGCGTCCCCGCGCGTCCCTCCCGAGGCGTACGGGCAGACCCCCGGCGGTCCTACCGGCGGAGGCCGCCCATGACCCCCGAGTCCTACCGGCGGACGCCGACGTTTACCCCCGCAGGCCGATGTGCGCGGGCCCCGCGAAACCGACCATGGAGACATGAGCAGCGCAACCTTCACCCCCGCGTCCCTGTCCGCCCCGAAGCTCCCCGGACCCCGCCCCGCCCCCGGCGCGACGGCCTTCTCCGACACCCACCGCCCGCACCGCCTCGGCGCCACCCTGCGTGCCGCGAAGGTGTTCGCCACGGCGGCGTTCGGCGTGGCCGTCCTCGGCGAGTACGCGGAAGAGGCGGGTGTCCGCCGCCGCTGACCGCGCTCCCCGCCGCCGGCCGCGCTTCCCGCCGCTGTCCGTGGCCACCGTCGCGAAGCGACGTACTGTCACCCCTTCGTCACCCACCGCGGTGACCGTAATCCTCCTTTTTGCCACCTCCCGCACCGGCTTCGCGCTCCTCGCGCCCGCCGTTCGCCGCGCTCCTCGCGCCCGCCGTTCGCCGCGCTCCTCGCGCCCGCCCGCTACTCCTCCGCCAGCACCGAATCCGCGTCCAGGATCCGGTACGCGTACCCCTGCTCCGCCAGGAACCGCTGCCGGTGCGCGGCGAAGTCCTGGTCGATGGTGTCCCGGGCGACGACGGAGTAGAAGCGGGCCTCGTGCCCGTCGGCCTTGGGCCGCAGCACGCGCCCGAGCCGCTGTGCCTCCTCCTGCCGGGACCCGAACGTCCCGGACACCTGGATGGCGACGGTCGCCTCGGGCAGGTCGATGGAGAAGTTGGCGACCTTGGAGACGACGAGCACGGAGATCTCACCCTGGCGGAAGGCGTCGAAGAGCTTCTCGCGCTGGGCGTTGGTGGTCTCACCCTTGATGACGGGCGCGTCGAGATGCTCACCCAGCTCGTCGAGCTGGTCGATGTACTGCCCGATGACCAGCGTCTGCTGCCCCTGGTGCTTGCGCACCAGCGCCTCGGTGACCTTCCGCTTGGTCGCGGTGGTCGCGCAGAACCGGTACTTCTCCTCGGCCTCGGCGGTGGCGTACGCGAGCCGCTCGCTGTCCGTCAGATTGACGCGCACCTCGACGCAGTCGGCGGGCGCGATGTACCCCTGGGCCTCGATCTCCTTCCAGGGCGCGTCGAACCGCTTGGGCCCGATGAGGGAGAAGACGTCCGACTCGCGCCCGTCCTCACGTACCAGCGTCGCCGTGAGACCGAGCCGCCGCCGCGCCTGCAGGTCCGCGGTGAACTTGAAGACGGGCGCGGGCAGCAGATGCACCTCGTCGTAGACGATGAGCCCCCAGTCCCGGGAGTCGAAGAGCTCCAGGTGCGGATAGACGCCCTTCCTCCTGGTCGTCAGCACCTGGTACGTGGCGATCGTGACGGGCCGGATCTCCTTCTTCGTACCGCTGTACTCACCGATCTCGTCCTCGGTGAGGGAGGTCCGCTTGACCAGCTCGTGCTTCCACTGCCGGGCGGAGACGGTGTTCGTGACGAGGATGAGGGTCGTGGCCTTGGCCTCGGCCATGGCACCGGCGCCGACGAGCGTCTTGCCGGCGCCGCAGGGCAGCACCACGACGCCGCTGCCGCCGTGCCAGAAGCCCTCGACGGCCTGGCGCTGGTAGGGGCGCAGGGCCCAGCCGTCCTCGCGCAGGTCGATCTTGTGGGCCTCGCCGTCGACGTACCCGGCGAGGTCCTCGGCGGGCCAGCCCAGCTTGAGGAGGGTCTGCTTGATCTGGCCGCGCTCGGAGGGGTGCACGGCGACGGTGTCCGGGTCGATCCGGGCGCCGACGAGCGGCTGGACCTTCTTGGACCGCAGGATCTCCTCGAGCACGGGCCGGTCGGTGGAGGTGAGCACGAGCCCGTGCACGGGGTGCTTGCTGAGCGTGAGGCGCCCGTACCGCGCCATGGTCTCGGCCACGTCCACCAGCAGGGCGTGCGGCACGGGATACCGGGAGAACTCGACCAGGGCGTCCACGACCTGCTCGGCGTCGTGCCCGGCGGCCCGCGCGTTCCACAGGCCGAGCGGCGTGACGCGGTACGTGTGAATGTGCTCCGGCGCACGCTCCAGCTCCGCGAACGGGGCGATCGCGCGGCGGCAGGCGTCGGCCTGGTCGTGGTCGACCTCAAGAAGCAGAGTCTTGTCCGACTGGACGATGAGCGGTCCGTTCACCAGGGGGTGCCCTTTCGCTAGGCCAAACATCCAGTGTGCCGCATCCCCGCCCGGACGGCGGCTGCCTGCTGGGGCGCCTGAGTACGAACACACGGCCGCGGCCCCGCCGCCTGAGTACCCGCACGGTGTCGCACCCCCGCCCCGACGGCTTGGCTGTCCCCATGAACACCCGCCCCGGCCGCCCCCAGTGGTACGCACCCCCGACCCCCCGAAGCCCACGGCGCACCCTCGCCCTGACGGCGACGCTGACCGCGGCCCTGCTGACGACCGCACTCCTGCTGGCCAAGCCGATCCTGGAGGCGCTCGGCGTGATGGTGTTCCTGGTGCTGCTGCTGACGGGGAACGCGTCGTCCTGACTCAGTCGTCCGCCAGTTCCGCGACCCCCGTGACCCGGTGCAGGGGATACGTGCGGACCTCGTCGGCCGTGTGGTCGTAGGCCGTGACGAAGCCGCCCTCTACGCGGACGGGGGCGATGACGCGTTGGCTGGCGGCGCCTTCGGCGTTGACGTAGCCGATCCAGAGGGTCTCGCCGGTGAGGACGGCTGCCTGCATGGTGGCGAGGGTCTCGGCGGGGGTGGTGCGGGGGAGTTCGCCGGTGTCGGGGGTGGTGGTCTTGCGGGGGGTGGTGGAGGCGAGGTCGCCGGCGCGGATGGCGCGTACGGCGGCGTCGATGAGGGTGGTGTCGGGCAGCGGCGGGCCGTCCGGGACCGGCTCGGGCGGGGTGCGCGGCGGGGTGCGGTGGCTGTGGGTGCGGGTGATGAGGACGTCGCCCTCGGCGCTCTCCGCGGACGGGGCGAAGCCGAGGGAGCGCAGGCCGTCGAGGAGCGCGGCCGGGTCGGCCTGGGTGGCGAGGACGGTCGGGGCGAGGCGGCGCAGGCGCAGGCCCTGGGCTCGCTTGTCGGCGAGGATCTCGTTGAGGACGCCCTCGTCGTCGCAGCGGACGTACGCGGACGCGGCGCCGATGCGCAGATGGCCGTGCTTTCTCGCGACGTCGTCGATCAGGTACGTGAGGGGCTGGGGGACCGGCGTACGGGAGTGCGCGGCGAGGAAGGCGTGCAGGTCGGACGCGCTCTGCCCGGCGTCGAGCGCCCGCCGCACGGAGCCGGGCGTGAACCGGTACACGGTCGCCCCGCCCTTCGACTCGACATCGGCGAGCACGGTCAGCGCGTCGGCGAGCGGCCGCCGCAGCGGCCCCGGCGCGACGGCCGTGAGGTCGGCCTGGAGGAGGACGTGGTCGAGGGGTTCGGGGAGGAGGGGGGCGAGGAGCCGGGCGGCGTCCGCCTCGCCCGCCTCCGGGCCCGCGGCCAGCAGCGCGCGGGCGTGGGACGCGAGTGCGCCCCGCCCCGTCACACCGAGGAGTTCCGCCTCGTCCAGCGTCCAGGTGGCCAGGCGGGCCCGCAGGTCGGAGGCGCCCGCGCCAGGGGGGCGTTCCCAGCGGAGGCGGGCGAGGAGGGAGTCGGGGGCGGGGGCGGAGCCTTCGGGGAGGTCGGCGAGGAGGGTCAGGACGCGGTGGCGCACCTCGGGGGCGGCGGAGCGGTCGAGGCCGGGGCCGAGCGCGGACAGGGTGCGGTCCTTGGAGTCGCGGCCGCCGACCAGGCCCGCCGTGCGGGTCGCGGTGAGCCACGCCGTGGCGAGGCGGGCCCAGCGCTCGGCGGCGGGCAGCTCCTGCCAGGTGTCGTACGCGGGCGTCGCCGCGTACCGCTCGTCGGCCTCGCCGTCGGCCGCGAGGAGCCCGGCGGCGTACGCGAGTTCCACCCAGAACGCGGCCTGCGGCTCCGGCACGTCGAGGGCCACCGCGGTCCGCTTCAGGTCGCGCACGCTCAGGCCGCCCGCCCGCAGCACCGCGGGCCCGCCCTCGTCCCAGTCCTTGAGCAGCTCCTCGACGGTGGCGAGCGCCATGTGCGCCTGGCCCGCGGCGGTCGCGTCCACAACCTGTGGACGGTGTTCGCGCGCGGCCTCGACGGGCGGCGCGGTCGCCTCCAGTACGCGGTGGGCGCGGCCCCCGCGCAGGTGCAGGGCCGCCTCCCGGGGCAGCACGACGGTGCCCGGCGCGGTCGGCAGGAGCAGGCCCCGGTCGATCAGCCAGCGCAGGTGCGCCGCCGGTTCGGCGGTGACCTGGCCGTACGGCGGCCCCCACACGAGCCGCGACAGGACCTCCACGGACTCGGCGGGCGCCTCGTCCAGGAGCGCCGCCATCCGCTTGCGGTCGGTGAACAGCGCCGTCAGCGCCTCCACGGCCGACACCGCGTCGTGCGTCGCGGCGAGCCCCGCCGCCGCGACCAGGGTCTGCACCCGCCCCGGCGACATCCCCGCCATCGCCTCCGCGACGGTCGGCCCGAGGCCCGTCGGGGACGGCCGCTGCGGGGTCGGGGCGAGCAGCTCGCGGGCGGTGCGGACCAGGCGGAGACGGTCGTCGCCGCCCCAGACGAGGGCCTGCCCGCGCAGCGTGGCGAGCGCGCGGTCGAGGGCGCCCCGCACTCCGGCGGCGTCGGCCCCGTCGGCCCAGGCCGCGTCGGCCCCGCCCCCACCCGTCGCCCCGTCGTCCCCCGCCAGCAACCCCAGCAGCTCCGGATACGTCGCCGGTTCCCGCGCCACCGCCAGCGCCTCCGCGACCTGCTGCGCGAACCGGTCCAGCCGTTCGAGCGCGCGCACGACGGACGCCCGCGTGCCCGCGCGCGTCGCGAGCTGCGTGAGGTCGTTCGGGACCGGCGTCAGGAGGTCCGGCCGGGTCCGCAACAACGCGACCATGGCCGCGTCGTCGCTCGCCCGGAGGGCTTCCGCCAGGGAACGGGGGGCGTCCGGGGTGCTCATCCTCGCCACGGTAGCGGGTCGCCCGCCGGGCCGGGCCGGGGCGGGCGCCCGCGCGGCACCGTGCGGGGCCGGGCTTCAGGCGCGGCGCGGGCACCGGTTCAGGTGTCCCGCCCGCCGCGTCAGGCGTGCTGCGCCCGGTCGTACACCTTCTTGGCCAGCCCCCCGAACACCTCTCCGTACATCTTCGTCGGCTCCAGGGAGTCCAGCGCGCTGTTGACCGAGATCAGGGTGCCCCGGCCGGTGCTCGCGTTGAAGTCGGCGAACCAGGGGCCGCCGCTGGAGCCGCCGGACATGTCGCAGGGGATGGCCTGCGTGCCGTGCTCCTTCTTCGCCGTACCGACGCAGCGCAGCAGGGACTCGCCGCGCTGCGGGCGGGTCGCGGAGTAGCCGAGGGCGGAGACGGTGCCGCCGACGGGGCGGTCGAAGGCGACGGCGCGGGCGCCCACGACGTCGGTGAGCTTCTTGCCGTTCTTGTCGGGGGCGACGACCAGCGTGGCCATGTCGTCGGTGGAGTCCGTCTCCCAGGCGCGCGGGGTGATGGCCTGGCGGACCGGGAACACGCCGTGGGGCGCCTTGCCCTGGTGGTAGCCGGGTACGAACACCATCTCGATGTTGGTGTTCACGGGGGAGGAGCCCCGGCGCACGCAGTGGGCGGCGGTCATCACGGCGGAGCGGTTGGCGCTCTTCACGGCGGTGGCCGTGCACCAGGTGTCGGCGCCGCCGGAGTTGACGAAGAACAGGCGGCCCACGGTCTTGAGCTTGGGGCCCTGCCACGGCTTGGCCTTCGGGCCGGACGGGCCGAGGTCCACGGACCTGCCGACGGCCTTCATCCGGGCGGGCGTCCAGTACGCGAGGGCGTCCTTGCGCTCCGCGGCGGTGAACTTCAGCGCGGAGGTCGGGTCGGCGGCGGCACCTGCCTGACCGGCCGCGGCGGTCACCACGACGGGCGCGGCGACGGCCAGGGCCGCACCGGCCACGGCGAGCCCCTTGGCGCGGCCACGAAGGCGCCGGAACAGGGAAGGGGGTGTGGCGGTCATGGCGGGGGTCTCCTCAACTCGGCGCGGGCGGCGAACGGCGAACAGCGATCAACGAACAGAAGGTGTCGGGCTGCTCTACAAGAACGGGGAACACGTGTGTTCGGTTGGCGCTGTCGTCGTTCTGTGACAGAAGTTCGTGACAGAGGTCCGTGGCAGAAGCATGCGACGGACGGGGGGACGGCCGGGGCGGTGCGGCCGCCTCGGGGGCAGGGGCGCCGGGCGCCGCGGATCACGGTAACGTCGAGGTCGGGCCACAACACCGCAGCCCCGGAGGGAACTTCGTGGGGATCGAGAGCGACCAGCTCGTCTTCGACTATCTGAGCCGCGTCGGCGACGTGGCCCAGCAGCGCCAACTGCCGTCCGGCACCCGGATGCGGCTCGTCTCCGGGCTGCGCGGCGAGATCGACCGCCGCCGCGCGGGCGCCGCCGACAGCCCCGCCGCGATCCGCCGCATCCTGGACGGCCTCGGCACCCCCGACGAACTGGTCGACGCGGCGGCCGACAACCCCGACGACATCAGCGCCGCCATCCCCGAACAGCGCGCGGAACCCCAGACCGGCCGCCTGCGCCGAGTCGTCCCGCGGCCCCGCCCGCGCCCGGCGACGCAGCGCCCCGCGGCCACGGACAACCCCGCGCGCCCCGCCCCCGAGCCCCCGGCCCCCGAACGCCTCCCCCGCCCCGCGAAGTCCCGCCCCGCCCGCCCCGCCAGGCGCCGCCCCGCCGCCCCGCCGCCCGCTCCCCGCCCCGCGCCCCCGCACCTCGCGGGCACGGACGAACTGGGCGTCACCGGCGCCGACTTGGAGCCGGACTGGTGGCGCGTCGACAGCTCACCGGCGGCGGGCAAGGACACCGTGCCCGGCTTCGTCGGCGGGGTGGAGATCCCCGAGATGCTGAAGCGCCCTTCGGTGAGCATGGCGAAGCGGGGGCCCGGCGCGCCGGGGACCGAGGACTCCGAGGACGAGTACGGGGACGAGTACGACGACGAAGAGGTCCACGGGGCCGAAGAGGAGGGGGCGGAGGAGGAAGCGGGCGAGGGCGAAGCCGTCGAGGCCGCCCCGCGCAGCCGGTTGCGACGGCTCCTCGCACCCGCCGCGAAGGCCCTCCCCGAGGAGGACACCGCCGAGGAGGACGAGCCCGCCCCGGTGGCGAAGGGCGCCAACGCGAAGGCGGGTCTCGCCCGCGCCCTCGCCAACCCCGTCCCGCTCCTCGCGGCGATCGCGCTCGTCGTCGGCGCCGTCATCGGCAACTGGTTCGCGCTGGCGGGCGGTTGGGTCGTCGCGTGGTTCTCGCGGAAGCTCAGCCCGGCGGAGCGGAAGGTCGGCGTGTTCGTCGTGCCGGGCCTCGCCATCGCGTCGGGCATCGCCTGGCTGTGGGGCCGTTCGCAGGGCAAGTGGGGCGAGCCCATCGTCAAGGGGCACATGAACGAGGCGGTGGCCGACACCTGGCCGTGGGTGGTCCGCGGGGCGGCCGTCGCCTCCGCGCTCTTCCTGGTGTGGAGGGCGCAGCGGCGACGGCCGTCGGCGGACTAGCGCCGCCCCCGCGAAGGCGGGCCCGCGCCCGCCCGGGAGCCGAACCCGGGCGGCCGGAAGGCTACTTCGTCAGGTCGGCCTGCATCTGGTCCAGAATCTTCGCGGCGGCCGTGTAGCCGATGCCCTGGATCCACAACTCGTCGTCGACGACGTGGACGTTGCCGGACTTCACGGCCTGCATGTTCTTCCACAGCCCGCTGCGCACGGTCCGGGTCTGCTTGGACTTCTCCGGATCGCCGTACGTGGACTGGAAGATGACGTCCGCGTCGGCCATGTCGATCTTCTCGGGGCTCAGGTCGTACGAGAACCCGTCCTTGGCCTTCTTCGCCAGCGGCGGCCGGCCGAGCCCGACGTCCTTGAGGATCGTGGCGACGTACGTCTGCTCGCCGTACACGCGGATGTCCGCGCCCTCCACGAAGCGGACGACGTTGACCTCGGTCGCCTTGGCCTTCGCGGGGCCGCCGACGGCCGTCGTGACCTTCTTGGCGTGGGCGGTGTAGTCGGCGACGGCCTTCTTCGCCTCGGCCTTCCTGCCGAGGGCGTCGGCGTGGGTCTGGAAGTTCTCCTTCCAGGGGTAGCCGGTGGTCTCCGTCATCACGGTCGGCGCGATCTGCTTGAGCTGGTCGTACTTCGCCCCGTGCCGGATCTTGGACGTGAGGATCAGGTCGGGCTTGAGACCGGCGATGACCTCCATGTTGGGGTTCAGCATCTCCCCGACGTCCTTGATGCCCGCGACCTCGTCCTTCGGCAGATAGCCAGGGAACCCTTCGGCCGCCTCGACGTGCGTGGCGCCGACCGGCTTCACGCCGAGGGTGATCGCGGAGTCCAGCTCGGCGGTGTCGAGCACGACGACCCGCTTCGGCTCGACGGGCACCTTCACGTCGCCCATGGCGGTCTTGACCGTGTGCGTCCTGCCCGAACCCGACCCCGAGCCGCCGGAGTCGTCCGAGTCGGACCCGCAGGCGGTGAGGGCGAGGGCGCCGGACAGTGCGAGGGCGCCCGCGGTGAGGGCGCGGCGACGGGGGAAACCAGTCATGACGTGGGCCTTTCGTCGAGGGGTGGTTTCTTGTCCGAGGGAGCCGACGGCCCAGCGGGGGCCGCGGACCTCCCGGTGGCCGGCGGCTGCCAGGGCGTGCCCGGCACCACCAGCGGCGAGCCCGTCACCGGGTCGGGGACGACCACGCAGTGCAGGCCGAAGACCTCCTGCACGAGTTCCTCGGTGACGATCTCCGCGGGCGTTCCGCGGGCGACCACCCGCCCCTCCTTCATGGCGACGAGGTGGTCGGCGTACCGGGCTGCCTGGTTCAGGTCGTGCAGCACGACCACGACCGTCCTGCCCCGGTCGCCCTCCGGCGTGGGCGCGGCCAACTGGCGCACCAGATCGAGGACTTCGACCTGGTGGGAGATGTCCAGATAGGTCGTGGGCTCGTCCAGGAGGAGGATGTCCGTCTGCTGCGCGAGCGCCATCGCGATCCACACGCGCTGGCGCTGCCCGCCCGACAGCTCGTCCACGGACCGCTCGGCGAGCGCCGCCACGTCGGTGCGCTCCATCGCCTCGGTCACCGCGGTCTCGTCGGCGTCGGACCACTGCTGCCACCAGCGCTGGTGCGGCTGGCGGCCGCGCGCCACCAGGTCGCCGACGGTGATCGCCTCGGGGGCGACGGGCGTCTGCGGGAGCAGCCCGACCTGCTGGGCGATGTGCCGCGTCGGCAGCTTCGCGAGGGCCTCGCCGTCGAGCAGGACGGCCCCGCTCCTGGGCCTCAGGAGCCGTCCGAGGGCCCGCAGGGTCGTGGACTTGCCGCAGGCGTTCGGGCCGACGATGACGGTGACCTTGCCGTCGGGGATCGCGAGGTCCAGGTCGTGCACGACGGTGCGGTCCTCGTACGCGAGGGTCAGCTCGCGGGCCGTGAGGCGGGCGGCCGCCGTGCTTGCGGGGGCGGGGGCGGTCACGCGGTGCCTCCATTGCGTACGGAACGACTGCGGATGATGAGCCAGATCAGATACGGGGCCCCGACGGCCGCCGTGAGGACACCCACCGGCAGCTCCGTCGGCGCGAACAGCTTCCGGGCGAGCAGGTCGGCGAGGACGACGATCAGCGCGCCCAGGAGGGCCGAACTCAGCAGCGGGATCTGGGCGGTGCGGGTGAGGCGGCGGGCGATCTGCGGGGCGAGCAGGGCCACGAAGTCGACCGGGCCCGCGGCGCCCGTCGCCACGGACGCGAGCACCACGCCGAGCAGGACCAGGCCGAAGCGGACGCGGCCCAGGCGCACGCCGAGGGCCGTCGCCGTGTCGTCGTCCATCGCGGCCGTGCGCTGGGCGCGGGCCGCCCAGGCCACGAACGGGAGCAGTACGAGCAGGGTCAGGGCGAGCGGGTCGGCCTCCGGCCAGCCGCGGCCGTTCAGCGAACCCGTCATCCAGATCTGCGCCTGCTGCGCGACCAGGTAGTCGCCCTTCGTCATGAACAGCGTCGTGACCGAGCGGAGCGCGATGGCGAAGCCGATGCCGATGAGGACGAAGCGGGTGGCGTGCAGGCCGCCTCGCCAGGCGAACACGTACACGAGCAGGGCGGCGAGGATGCCTCCGGCCACGGACAGGTACGGCAGGAGCGTGTACGACGTCACGCCGTACGTCATCGCTCCCACCGTCACCGCGCTCGCGCCCTGGCTGATGCCGATGATGTCCGGGCTGGCCAGGGGGTTGCGGGCGACCGTCTGGATGAGGGCGCCCGCGACGCCGAAGGCCGCGCCCACGAGGAGGCCCACCGTCATCCGTGGCTCGCGCAGGGTGCCCACGACCAGCTCGTCGGGGGAGGGGTGGCCGAAGACGACCTTCAGGGCCTCGACGGGCTGTACGAAGGTCTCGCCGACGCAGAGGTACGCCAGGCAGGCGCCCGCGAGGGCCAGGCCGAGGGCCAGCGCGACGACGGCGGAGCGGCGGTGGAGGAGGAAGGCGGCCTTCCTGAACCGGAGGACGGCGTAGCCGGGGGGACGGGCGCGGTACGGCTGCCCGGCACCGGGGGCAGGGCGCGTGGAGGCAGCGGCCGGGTGGCCGGAAGCGGATCGGTCGTCGGTCTTCGTCATGCCGCCACCGCCTTCCTGCGGACCAGGGTCACCAGGAACGGCACCCCGATCAGAGCCGTCATGACCCCCGCCGGGACCTCGCTCGGCGGGAAGACGACGCGGCCGACCGTGTCGGAGACCAGGAGCATGACCGGGCCGAGGAGGGCCGCCAGGGGCAGGACCCAGCGGTGGTCGCTGCCGATGATGGCGCGGGCGATGTGCGGGACGGCGAGGCCGATGAAAGCGATGGGTCCGGCGGCGGCGACGCCGACGGCGGTGAGGACCGTGGCGCCGAGGCCGCCCACGACGCGTACCGTCGCGACCTTCTGGCCGAGGCCCTTGGCCACGTCCTCGCCGAGGGCGAGGGCGTCGAGGCCGCGGGCGACGAAGAGCACGAGGAGGAGCCCGACGAGCAGGAAGGGCCAGATCTGGGCGGCGATGTCGGCGTCGCGGCCGGACAGCGAGCCGACCTGCCAGAAGCGGAACTCGTCCAGGGCGGAGGCCTTGGTGGTGAGGACGGCGGTGGTGACGGAGACGAGCAGGGCGTTGATGGCGGCGCCGCCGAGGGCGAGCTTGACCGGGGTGGCGCCGCCGCGCCCGCTGCTGGCGATGGCGTACACGGCGACGGAGGCGATCCCGGCGCCCGCGAAGGCGTACCAGACGTAGCCGGTCAGGGTGTGCACGCCCGCGTAGGCGATGGCGAGGACGACGCCGACGGAGGCGCCCTGGCTGATGCCGAGGATGCCGGGGTCGGCGATGGGGTTGCGGGTGATGCCCTGCAGGGCGGTCCCGGCGACGGCGAGGGCAGCGCCGACCATCACGCCGATGACGGTGCGGGGCACCCGCAGCTCCCGGATCACCTCCGCGGCGTCGCTGTGCCCGCCGTGCAGGAGGGCGTCGAGGACGGCGGAGGGCGCGATCGCGCGGGCGCCGACGGCGAGGCTGAACAGGATCGCGAGCAGCAGGGCCACGACGGCCGCCGTCATCGCGACAGCCCGTCTGACGGACACACGCATCGGCTGGGGCTCGTTTCGCAGGGGCTGGTAAGGCTTGGCTAAGTCTAAGCGGGGCCGGGTTCCCCGCCGGGGATCCGCGGGCCTCGGCACAATGGCCCCATGACCTCACGGACTGACCGGACCACCGCCCCCCTCACCGTCGGCTTCGACCTCGACATGACGCTGATCGACTCCCGGCCCGGCATCCACGCCTGTTACCTGGAGCTCGCCGCGCGTACGGGGACGTACATCGACGCGGACCTGACGATCACCCGGCTCGGACCGCCCCTGGAGGAGGAGTTGAAGCACTGGTTTCCAGCCGATCGTGTCGCGGCCATGGCCACGCTCTACCGTGAGATGTATCCCACATACGCGATCACCGCGACGCCCGCGCTGCCCGGAGCCCGCGAGGCCGTCGACGCGGTGCACGCGGCGGGCGGCCGCGCCCTGGTCGTGACCGCCAAGTTCGAGCCGAACGCGAAGCTCCATCTGAAGCATCTGGCCATCGACGTGGACGCGGTCATAGGTGACCTGTGGGCGGAGAAGAAGGCGGAGGCGCTGACCGAGCACGGGGCTTCGGTGTACGTCGGCGACCACACCGGTGACGTACGCGGCGCGCGTACGGCGGGCGCGCTGTCCGTGGCGGTGGCGACCGGGCCGTGTGACGCAGCGGAACTGCGCGCGGCGGGCGCGGACGTCGTACTCGACGACCTGACCCTGTTCCCCGCCTGGCTCGCGGCCTACCGGGCCGACGGCTCCGTCGCCGACCTGGCCTGACGCCGCTGCACCGCGATACCGCGCAGCACGCCCGCGCCCGCGATGAGGAAGCCCACCCCCATCAGCATGCAGACCGCGTACGCGATGGGTGGGAAAGTGTCGCCGCCGAGGAACAGCGGTGCCACCGTGGCCAGTGTGGCCACGGCGCCGACGAAGAAAACGATCGCGCCAATCCGTACGAGGCCGTCGCCCGGTCCGGTGGAATTCGCTTGGGTTTTGTCACGCACCGGACCAGGGTAGTTCCCAGCGCGTAGGAAGAAACCGGGGACGTCTTGTCACCGGCCCGGGGACCAATAGTCTTGGATCCGGCGGGTCGGGGCGACCCGCTGTACTGCTATCCAGAGCCGTTTACGCCCGGCGGGCCGGACCGACCCGTCCGCCGGAACGCGTCGCGGCACAGACGAGTACGACGACGAGTACGAGGACGAGGACTTCACGTGCCTACCGGCAAGGTCAAGTGGTTCAACAGCGAGAAGGGCTTTGGCTTTCTCTCCCGCGACGACGGCGGCGACGTCTTCGTGCATTCCTCCGTACTGCCCGACGGCGTCGACACCCTCAAGCCCGGCCAGCGCGTGGAATTCGGCGTGGTCGCCGGGCAGCGGGGGGATCAGGCTCTTTCCGTGACGTTGCTCGACCCGACGCCGTCCGTCGCCGCGGCGCAGCGGCGCAAGCCGGACGAACTGGCGTCCATCGTCCAGGATTTGACGACTCTGCTCGAAAACATCACGCCGATGCTGGAAAAGGGGCGCTACCCGGACAAGGCCTCGGGCGCGAAGATCGCAGGCCTCCTCCGAGCGGTGGCCGACCAGCTGGACGTGTAGCTCCCCAACCCCCCGCACCCCCGCTGATCGGCGCTTCGCGCCTCGTCCTCAATCGCCGGACGGGCTGGATGTGTGCTGCTGTTGTATTTCAGCCCCTCCGGCGTTTGAGGAGCGGGGGTCTGGGGGCGGAGCCCCCAGTTACGGGAAGGGGCAGGCTTGGGGAGGCCCCGGCAGGGCCCCACCCCTCACGGAAACGCCAGCGCCCCGGGGCGCAGCGCGGGGACCAAGCCCTCCGCGGCCGCCCGCGTGAGGAGCCCCCGGACGGCGGCGTAGCCGTCCTCGCCGAGGTCGGCGGTGAATTCGTTGACGTAGAGCCCGATGTGCTGATCGGCGACGGCGGGATCCATCTCCTGGGCGTGCTCACGGACATAGGCCCGGGACGCCTCGGGATCGTCCCAGGCCATCCGCACGGACGTGCGGGCGGCAGCGGCAAGCTCCCGCAGGACGTCCTCCCCGAGCGCCCGCCGAGCGATGATCGCCCCGAGCGGAATGGGCAGCCCCGTGACGGCCTCCCAGTGCTCCCCCATGTCCGCGAGCTTGTGCAACCCGTAGTCCTGATAAGTGAACCGCGCCTCGTGGATGACGAGCCCGGCGTCCACGTCCCCGTCCCGCACCGCGGGCATGATCTGGTGGAAGGGCAGGACGACGATCTCCCCGACCCCTTCGGGCAGGACGTCCGCGGCCCAGAGCCGGAAGAGGAGATAGGCGGTCGACTTCTCGCTGGGGACGGCGACGGTCTTCCCGCTCAAGTCGGCTCCCGCCTCCCGGGTCAGCACGAGCGGCCCGCACCCCCGCCCGAGCGCACCGCCGCACGGCAGCAGCGCGTACTCGTCGAGGACGTAGGGCAGCACGGCGTACGACACCTTCAGGACGTCGAACCCGGCGGAGCCGCGCTCGGCCATGCCGTTGGTGATGTCGATGTCGGCGAAGGTGACGTCGAGTTCGGGGGCGCCCGGCACCCGCCCGTGCGCCCACGCGTCGAAGACGAAGGTGTCGTTCGGGCAGGGCGAGTAGGCGATCTTCAGGGACCGGGGCGGGGCGTCAGTCATGCCTGTTCCAACTCTCCAGTACGGGCGTGAGCTTCCCGAGTACGGGCGTGAACTTCCCGAACGCGCCGGTCAGCGCGGCGAGCGCGGGCCCGATCCGCCAGGCGTCCCGGTCGCGGGGGCCCACCGGGTTGGACACGGCGCGGACCTCCAGGACGGGAAGCCCGAACAGGGCGGCGGCCTCGGCGACCCCGAAGCCCTCCATGGCCTCGGCGAGGACGCCGGGGTGGCGGGCGCGCAGGGCGTCGGCGCGGGCGGCGGAGCCGGTCACGGTGGAGACGGTCAGGACGGGGCCGACCGCGGCGCCGGTGGCGGCGGCCAGGGCGCTCACGAGCGCGGGCGGGGGTACGTGGGTGACCCGGCCGAAGCCGAGGTCGGTGACGGGCAGGAACCCGTCGGGCGTCTCGGCGCCCAGGTCGGCGGCGGTGACGGCGTCGGCGACGACGAGGGAGCCGACGGGGGCGCCGGGCTGGAAGCCGCCGCCGATACCGGCGGAGACCACCAGGTCGTAGGGGGCGTCGGCGGCGGAGGCGAGGGCGAGCGCGCGGCCGGTGGCGGCAGCGGCGGCCGCGGGGCCGACCCCGGCGACGAGGAGGTCGACGACGGGGGCGCGGTCACCGCCGGGGGTGTCGGACCGCTGGGACAGGCCGGACGCCACCGCGTCCCGCTCGGCGGGGACCGCGGTGGCGATCAGGACGCGCGGGCCCGGATGCCGGGTCCGTGGTGCGGTCCCGGTCAGGCGTCCGAGTCCTTCTTGAACTTGAACGACCACAGGCCGGTGGCTTTGGCGCCGCCCTCGGCCTTGCCGCCCTCAAGGAGGCTCACCGTGGTCGCGTCGCCGCTGCCGCCGTACTGCTGGTTGAAGAACACGCTGCCCGGGATGACGACGTACGTCTTCTTGCTGGCCTCGGTCAGCGGGCGGCCGTTCATCAGGAGCGTCCAGCCCTTGTCGGCGATCTCCGGGTCGACGCCGAAGCGGACCTTCTCGTCGGGGTCGACGGTGATGGTCTTGATGTCCTTCTTGTCCTTCAGGCAGTCCTGAACCTCGGACTCCGTCAGTTCCTTGCCGTCGTTGTAGCAGGACGCCTCGGAGTGCACGGAGTCGCTGCCGACCGTCACGGTGGCCAGCGGCGTCGGCTTGTCACAGGCCGACAGGACGAGAAGTCCGGCGGAGGCGGCGCCGAGAGCGGCGACGGTGCGGCGGCGACGCGCCGAGCGGGGTACCAGGAAGGTCATGGCGGAAGGCTATCGGGCGCCGGGGTGACGACTGCGAGGTGGGTGCGGCGTGCCGCCACTCGCGGTGGGGTCGGGCGGGCCGGGCTGCGTGGCCGGGACGGGTCCGGTGGCGTGGCGCGGGCCGTGCGGGTCAGGCCACTCGGGGGCGTCGTTCGCCGCCCCTGCGGGCCGCCGCGAGGAGCCCCTTCACCGTCGGCACCCAGCC
The DNA here is from genome assembly GCF_055594065.1 of Streptomyces sp. NPDC040610. Taxonomy (NCBI): domain Bacteria; kingdom Bacillati; phylum Actinomycetota; class Actinomycetes; order Kitasatosporales; family Streptomycetaceae; genus Streptomyces; species Streptomyces sp. NPDC040610. Next base: position 109,451 of record NZ_JBVIXA010000005.1, read on the forward strand.
CACCGCGACGATCCCCGCCGCGACCCACAGGCCCAGCGTGCCGTTGAGCGGCAGCGCGATGCCGATGCCGCCGCCCACCACCCACGCCATCTGCAGCAACGTCTCGGACCGCGCGAACGCCGACGTCCGCACCTCCTCCGGTACGTCCCGTTGGATCAGCGCGTCCAGCGACAGCTTCGACAGCGCCTGCGCGAAGCCCGCGACCGCCGCGAGCGCGGCGATGCCCACCGGGCTGACGAACAGCGCCGCGCACACCGCCACCCCCAGGACGACCGCCACCACCGTCACGATGATCAGCTCCGGGGCCCGGGCCTTCAGCCACGCCCCGACCGCCGTACCGAGCGCGTTGCCCGTGCCCGCCGACACGCCCACGATGCCCAGCGACACCGCGGCGCTCTGCCCGGCCAGCGGATGCTCGCGCAGCAGGAAGGCGAGGAAGAAGATGAGGAACCCGGAGAGCCCGCGCTGCGCGGCGTTCACGACGAGGCCGTGGGTCACGGACGGGCCGACGGTACGCAGCCCCAGGCGCCCTCTGCGGGAGGTGTCCTCGCGGTCCCGGGCGCGGGCCAGGTGCAGGTGCTCCTCGTCGGCTACCAGCAGCGCCTTGTGCTCGCCCTTCGCCGAGTCCACCTTGTGGGGCAGCGTGAACGACAGGACCGTGCCCGCGACGAACAGCACGAACGCCCCGTACAGCGGCCAGCGCGGCCCCAGCGCCTGCAGGCCCGCGCCGACCGGTGCCGCCACGCCCGTGGCGAGGAGGCCGCTGAGGGTCACCCGGGAGTTCGCCTTCACCAGGGAGAACGCCGGTGGCAGCAGACGTGGCACCACGGCACTGCGCACGACCCCGTACGCCTTCGACGCCACCAGGACGCCCAGCGCCGCCGGATACAGCTCGAGGCCGCCCGTCACCACCGCGCCCGACAGCGTCAGCGCGAGCAGCGCCCGCGCCAGCATCGCGCCCGCCATCGCCGCGCGGCGGCCGTGCGGGAGGCGGTCCAGGAGGGGGCCGATGACCGGGGCGAGGAGGGTGAACGGGGCCATCGTGATCGCCAGGTACAGGGCGACGCGGCCTCTTGCCTCGTCCGTCGGCACCGAGAAGAACACCGTCGACGCCAGCGCGATCGTGATCATCACGTCGCCCGCGCCGTTCACCGCGTGCAGCTCGATCAGCTTTCCCAGGCCCGACTCGCCCGCTCCGTGGGCGTGGGTCGCCTTGCGGATGCCTTTTGCCGTGCCGGTGAACGGGAGGTGCAGGGCGCGGCCGAGCGCTCGGGCCGCGCGGGTTGTCACACCCGCGGTGCCCGCTCGCCGAGACGACGACCTGACGCCAGTCACCCAGTCATAGTGCCCCGTCCGGGGGTGGAGTAGCGGGATAACCACCCGTGAGCCGACCTCGGCCCTCGCGGGGTGCCCCCGGCCCGCCCCTTCACGGGCTGGAACGGTGCCGGGGTCGGCCTGAAGGTGCCGGGCTGTTGGCCAAGGCACGGACAGCGAGGGCGGGTGGGTGGGAGAAAAAAGCCCGTCCGGCGTTTGAGGACGAGGGCCGCAGGCCCGGAAAACGGGGGCGCGGGGGCCCACCCCGGAGCAGGCGCCCGGTACGCCGGTGTGGGCCCAGGGGCCAGGAGAAGGTAGCGTGCGTAACGCGCCTGCGGCAGCAGTCCTCGGCCGCGCGCCTGCAGGCCATCCCGCAGAATGGATGGCGTAGGTGCGCCCGGTGACGTCGGGCGCGGACGTCGACGCGGCCCACTGGTCCGCTCCGTCCGTGCCGCCGCGTAAGAGTGGCGCACTCGTGAGACGGCGTAGGAGAGAAGCGATACCTGTGAGCGCAGCGACAACGCGAAGCCGTACCCCGCGCACCCCGCGCACCCCCGACCGTCTCTGCGCCGAGGCGATCGGCCTGGCCCGTGCCGCCGCCGAGGAGGCCGCCGCACCGGGGGTGGTCGGTGAGCACGTCGAGGTCGTCGTCGAGGGCGACCGCGTCGTCACGCATCTCTTCGAGTGCAAGGAACTGGGCTACCGGGGCTGGCGCTGGGCGGTGACCGTCGCCCGCGCCTCCCGCGCGAAGGTCGTCACCCTCGACGAGACCGTCCTGCTGCCCGGACCCGACGCCCTCCTCGCCCCCGAGTGGGTGCCCTGGAGCGAGCGGCTGCGGCCCGGCGACATGGGGCCCGGCGACCTCCTGCCCACCGACGCGGAGGACCTGCGGCTCGAACCGGGTTACTCCGGCGAGGACGAGCCGCCGCCCAACTCCGTCCTGTCCGAGGACATGGCCGAGCGCGTCGAGGCGGAGGACGCCGAGGTCACCGCCGGGTCGCCCGCTGACCTCACCGTCGCGCCCGCCCGCGGGTCGCTCGCGGCGATCGCCGACGAGCTGGGGCTGCGGCGCGCCCGCGTCCTCTCCCGGTACGGGCTGCACACCGCGGCCGACCGCTGGGAGGAGGCGTACGGCCCGAAGACCCCGATGGCGCAGGCCGCGCCCGCGCCCTGCGTCAGCTGTGGGTTCCTCGTACCGATCGGGGGGTCGCTCGGGCAGGCGTTCGGGGTGTGCGCCAATGAGTTCGGGCCTGCGGACGGGCGGGTGGTGTCCCTCTCGTACGGGTGCGGGGGGCACTCCGAGGCGGCCGTCATGCCGAAGCCGCCGCGGCCGGCTCCGCCCGTGCTCGACGAGACCAAGGTCGATGTGCTGCCGCTGCGGCCCGCGCCGGACTCCGGCTCGGTGCTGCCGGTCGGTGTCGGTGAGGACCTCGGCCACTCCTAGCCTCTACGGTCCCTGGGACTCCGGGTGCGCCCGGGCCCCGGCACCCCCTCGCGTGCGGGCCGGTGGGTGGTAACACCGCGCTGCGCGCGGTGCCTGCCCCACCCGCCCACCCGTTTGCCCTGAACGTCAAGGCTGAGGGGCTTCGCGTGCGGGGCGGTGGGTGGTTTTGCCGCGCTGCGCGCGGTGCTTTGCCCACCCGCCCATCCGTTTGCCCCCAACGTCAAGGTTCACGGGCCCCTCCCCGGTCTCCCCGAGCCTGACGGTTGGCCGAGGAGTGTCCCGTACCCCGACCGTCCGGTTCCGGGTAACGGGTGGGCGGGCGGGGGGGACGCACGCTGCGCGCAGCGCGGCGCACCCGAGATCCACCCCCCGGCGGGACGCGATACCGTCGCCCCCCGACGACGACCACCACCACGACCACAGCCCGCGGCCGCAGGCCCCGCGTACGCAGGCAGAGGGAGAGCGACCACGTGAGCAAGACCGTGCGGCCGGCCGACGAGGGCACCGACCCGTTCGGCACCGCCCGCCTGCGCCGCTCAGTCCTGGAGGCCTGGGCGGCGAGCCCGGCCCGGTTCCGCGAGGACGCGAACGCCGAGGAGGACATGGCTCTCGGCGGCTACCGCGACCGCCTGGTCGTGGAACTCGCCCAGAACGCCTCGGACGCCGCCGCCCGGGCGGGCGTACCGGGCCGTCTGGCCCTCACCCTCCAGGACGGAGTCCTCGCCGCGGCGAACACGGGCGCCCCCCTGGACGCGACGGGCGTCGAGTCGCTGTCGACCCTGCGGGCCTCCGCGAAGCGGGAGGACCGCGACGACAACCGACTGGACCGCCCGAACGGGCAGCAGGCCGACCAGGCCCACGAGGACCCCGCCCCCAGGCGGACGACCGGCCGCTTCGGCGTGGGCTTCGCCGCCGTCCTCGCCGTCTCCGACGCCCCCGCCGTCGTGGGCCGCACCGGCGGCGTCCGGTTCTCGCTCGGGGAGGCCCGCGAACTGGCCGCGGAGACGGCCAGGTTCAGCCCGGGCCTCGGGGACGAGATCCGCCGCAGGGAGGGCCACGTACCGCTGCTGCGGCTGCCGCTGCCCGCGGAGGGCACCGCCCCGGACGGGTACGACACCGTCGTCATCCTGCCGTTGCGGGACGCCGCCGCGCAGGACCTGGTGGCCCGCCTCCTGGAGGGCGTGGACGACGCGCTGCTGCTGGCCCTGCCGGGCCTCGACGAGGTCACCGTCACGGTGCCGGGCGGCCCGACGCGCACGCTGCGCCGCGCGGCCGACGGCCCGTACACCGTCGTGGAGGACAGCCGTGACGGCACGACCCGCTGGCGTACCGTCAGCCGCCAGGGCACGCTGGCCCCCGAGCTGCTCGCGGACCGGCCCGTCGAGGAGCGGCAGCGCCCGTACTGGCATCTGACGTGGGCCGTGCCCGCGGGCCCGGACGGCGCCCCGGAGCGGCCGCGGACGAGCGCGGTCGTGCACGCGCCCACGCCCAGCGACGAGCCCCTGGGCGTACCCGCCCTGCTCATCGCGTCGTTCCCGCTGGACACCAGCCGCCGCCACGCCGCGCCGGGCCCGCTCACGGACTTCCTGGTGGAGCGCGCGGCGGACGCGTACGCCGAACTCCTCGCCGCCTGGCGGCCGGTGACCGAGGGCGTCATCGGCCTGGTGCCGGGTCCGCTCGGCCAGAGCGAGCTGGACGGGGCGCTGCGGGGCGCCGTACTCGACCGGCTGCCGCGCACCGCGTTCCTTCCTCCCGCCGTGCCGCCTGCGCGGACGGACGGCGACGCGGGCGGTGACGAGTGGCTGGACGCGGAGGCGACCGCCGTCCCCGAGACGCTGCGGCCGCGCGACGCGGAGGTGGTGGAGGGCGCGGGCGCCGACACCGTGCGCGTCCTCGCCGAGGTGCTGCCCAGCCTGCTGCCCGCGGGCCTTGAGCGGCGCGGCGAGCTGCGTACGATCGGCGTCGCCCGGGTCCCGCTGACCGAGGCCGTGGACCGGCTCGCCGGTCTGGAGCGGGAGCCGTCCTGGTGGCGGCGGCTCTACGACACGCTCGCCGGGGTCGACCCGGACCGGCTCTCGGGCCTGCCGGTGCCGCTCGCCGACGGCCGCACCACCATCGGCCCCCGCCAGGTCCTGCTGCCCGCACCGGACACCGGCACCGCCGACGGGAGCGGCTCCGCGGCCCTCGCCAGGATCGGCCTGAAGGTCGCGCACGCCGACGCCGCCCATCCGCTCCTGGAGAAGCTGGGCGCCCTGCCCGCCACGCCCCGCGCGGTCCTGACGACCCCGCAGGTGCGGACGGCCGTCGCGGCGTCCCTGGACGACGACAGCTGGTACGGCGACGGACCCGGCGGTGAGGGGGCCCTGGACGCCGAGGAGCTGGCCGACCTGGTCCTCACCCTCGTACGGGACGCGGATCTCGCGCCCGGTGACGAGCCCTGGCTCGGGGCGCTCGCCCTGCCCGACGAGGACGGCGAACCGGCGCCCGCCGGTGAGCTGGTGCTGCCCGGCAGCGCGTTCGAGGCGGTCATGCGGGAGGGCGAACTCGCCGGGGTGGACGCCGACTTGGCGGAGCGGTGGGGCGAGCAGCCGCTCGCCGCGTGCGGGGTGCTCGCCTCGTTCGCGCTCGTACGGGCCACCGACGTCGTCCTCGACCCCGACGAACTGGAGCCCCGCGACGGGGACTTCGCGGAGCCCGACGACGCGGGGCTGCTCGACGCCGTCGACGTGTGGTGCGAGGACATCATCGACCGGCTGCCGGACACGCCGGTGCCGCCGGTCGCCACGGAGGTCGTCGCCGTGCGCGACCTCGACCTCGTCGACGACGACGCCTGGCCCCGGGCCCTCGCCCTGCTGTCCCGGCCGCCGTTGCGCGACGCGCTGACCCAGCCGGTGCGGGTGCTCCTTCCGGACGGTACGACGGAGAGCGTGCGGTCGTACACGGCGTGGTGGCTGCGCGGCCACCCGGTGCTCGGCGGGCGGCGCCCCGCGGGTCTGCGGGCCGCGGGCGGCGACCCGCTGCTCGACGGCCTGTACGACGACGCCGACGCGTCCGGGTTCGACGACGAGCAGGTGCTTCGGGCGCTCGGCGTGCGGACGTCGGTCGGCTCGCTGCTCGCGGAGCCGGGCGGCGCGGCGGAACTGCTCGACCGGCTCGCGGACCCGGAGCGGACCGTTTCCGCGGCCCAACTGCACGCGCTGTACGGGGCGCTCGCCGACCTCGACCCGGAGCAGGTGACGCTGCCGGACGAGGTGCGGGCGGTCCTGGGCGGCGGCCCGGACGGTGACGCGGGCGAGATCGTGATCGTCGACGCGGCGGACGCGGTCGTCGCCGACGCGCCCGACCTGCTGCCGTTCGCCTCCGGCGTGCCGCTGCTCCCCGTCGCCCCGTCCCGGGCGGCCGACCTGGCCGAGCTCTTCCAGGTGCGGCGCCTGAGCGAGCGGGTGGCGGCGGAGGTCGACCCCGAGGGCGGGGTGGAGCACGAGGTGCCGGAGTCCGTGCGGGTGCTGCTCGGTTCCGCGACCCCGGCCACGTACCGGGAGTACGAGGAGCTGGTCGCCGACGGCGTCGACCTGGAGTGGCGCCGCACCCCCGACGGGGTCGTGCACGCGGCGACCGTGGAGGGCGTGGCCGCGGGCCTCGCCTGGGCGGCCCGTCAGTGGCCTCGGCGGTTCGAGGTGGCGGCGCTCCTGGAGGACCCGTCGCGCACGGAGGAGCTGGCTCGGGACCGGTGGTTCGACTAGAGGGGGCGTGCTGACGCGTCGGGTGCGTCCTGGGGGCGCGACGACGGGTTGGGCACGGGTGTGTCTGGGGGGCGCGTCGATGGGTCGGGTACGCCCTGAGGGGCGCGCCGACGCATGGGACGCGCCCCTGAGGGCCTGGCCTGGCGGGGGCACATGGTCGCCCGGACCGGTGCGGGCAAGTGGTCGTCCTGCGCCGCGTCGGGCGGGTCCCGTACCGGCGAAGGGGGAGAACCGCCGCCCCCACCCGGCTCACCGCTCCGCCGGAGCCTCCTTCACGTCGAGCACCGCCTTGCCGCGCACGCGGCGGCCGAGGAGGGCGTCGGCGGCTTCCGCGGCGGCGTCCCACGGGCCGCGCCAGCCGATCTGGGGGTCGAGGCGGCCCGAGGCGAGGAGGCCGAGGAGGTGGTCGAGGTCCTTGCCGAAGGGGGCCGTGACGTTGAAGTTCTCCAGGCGGCCGCGGGCCGACCTCGTGCCCGCCAGCTCGAAGTCGATGGTGGTGGGTTCGCGGGACGCCCGGCCGACGGCCTGGACGACCCCGTCGTCCTCGATCCGGTAGAAGGCCTCGGCCAGTTGCGCCCCGCCCACGGTGTCCAGGACGCCGTACACCGGCAGGGTCAGCCCGGTCGGCCCCTGGACGGTCTCCGCCGCGCCGAGTTCGCGCAGGCCCGCGGCGCGCTCCGGGCTGCCCGTCGAGGCGATGACGTGCGCACCCGCGAGCGCGGCGAGCTGCACCGCGAAGCGGCCGACGCCCCCGGACGCGCCGGTGACCAGGACGCGCCTGCCCTCGATCTCCCCGAGCCGCCGCACGGCCTGGAGCGCGGACACCCCGGCGACCGGCAGCGCGCTGGCCGCGCCCAGGTCGACCGCGTCGGGGACGACCGCGAGGTCCGCGGTGTCGACGGCCCGCAGCTCGGCCCAGGCGCCGGACCAGCCGAACCCGACGACGCGGGTGCCCGCGGCGGGGCCCGAGCCGTCGCGGGCGGGCGTGCGGACGACGCCCGCCGCGTCCCAGCCGGGGATGTGGTCGGCGGGTGTGTCCGGCGAACGGTAGGCCAGTTCGCCGAAGTTGAGGGAGAGGGCGGCGACCTCGATGAGCGCCTGCGTGTCCCCGGGCTCGGGGTCCGGGGCGGGCGCCAGGTGGAGGCCCTGTGGTCCGTGGAACAGTGCGCGCATCGCGGCGCTCCTTCGGTGCGGTGGTGGGGGCGGGCGAGGAAGGCCGGGAGCTGGTCAGGCGCCGAGCGGCGGGTAGTCGGTGTAGCCGCGGTGGTCGCCGCCGTAGAACGTCGTGGAGTCGGCCTCGTTGTAGGGGCCGCCCTGCCGGATCCGCTCCGGCAGGTCCGGGTTCGCGAGCCACGCGGTGGCCAGTACGGCGGCGTCGGCGATGCCCTCCTCGACGGCGGCGGCGCCGACCTCGGGGGTCGAGGGGAACGACTCGGGCGTGGGGTGGGCGCACAGCAGCAGCGCGCCGCGCCACTCGCCGCGGATCGCCTTGGTGATGTCGCGCGTGACCATCTCGAGGACGTGCAGGTACGCGAGGGGAGTGGGCCGCAGGGCCCGCGCGAGCGCCGGGTAGACGGCCGCGGCGTCGCTCTCGTCCATGCCGTTGAAGGTGATTCCGGGGGAGAGCCGGACGCCGACCTTCTCGGGGCCGACGGCCGCGGCGACGGCCTCGATCACCTCGACGACGAAGCGGACGCGGTTCTCGACCGGGCCGCCGTACGCGTCGGTGCGCCGGTTGGTGTTGTCGGAGAGGAACTGGTGCAGCAGGAAGCCGTTGGCGGCGTGCACCTCGACGCCGTCGAACCCGGCGTCGATCGCGTTGCGGGCGGCCTCGACGAACTCGCCGAGGGTGCGCTCCAGGTCGGCGGGGGTCATCTCGCGCGGCACCGGGTGGTCCACCATGCCCGCCCCCGTGAAGAGCTGCTCGCCGGAGGCGATCGCGGAGGGGCCGATGGGCGCCTCACCGGTCTCGTACAGGCTCGGGTGTCCGATCCGGCCGCAGTGCACCAGCTGCGCGAACATCCGGCCGCCCGCGGCGTGCACCGCGTCGGTCACCGTGCGCCAGGCGGCGACCTGCTCGCGGGTGTGCAGGCCCGGCGTGCTGATGTAGCCCTTGCCGAGCGCGCTGACCTGGGTCGCCTCGCCGATGATCAGGCCCGCGGAGGCGCGCTGGCTGTAGTACTCGGCGGCGAGGGCGGGGATCTCACCGGCCTCGTTGGCGCGCGAGCGCGTCATCGGGCCCATCACGAGGCGGTTCGGCAGGTCGAGCTTGCCGAGAGTCAGGCCGGTAAAGAGCTTGTCCATGAGGTCCCCCAAGGGTGCGAAGTGGTCGGCCGGTTGATCGCGCCGATGGGTCAACCTTCCTTCCGGGCCCCGGAGTCGATCAATGACGAAGCACTGAACCCAACCTTCACTACCGCTTACCTCACGCCGTTGACCTGCGTAAAGTTGCGCCGCACGAGCTGAATTCGGCCCTTGGGGGACCTGCGTTGCCCTTCCGGGCGGCGTGCGGAGGGCGTACGGAGGGGGAGGCACGGGGGATGGAACGGTACGAGATGGAGATCTTCCTGGCGCTGTCCGAGGAGTTGCATTTCGGCCGGACGGCGGAGCGGCTGCGGCTCTCGCCCGCGATGGTCAGCCAGACCGTGAAGAAGCTGGAGCGCCGCTTCGGCGTGCCGTTGTTCGAACGCACCAGCCGCAAGGTCGCGCTGACCGGCCCCGGCGAGCGGCTGCGTGCCGACATCGCCCCGCACTTCCAGGGGATCCAGGAGGCCGTCGACCGGCTCAAGGCCTCCGTCCACGGTCTCCAGGGCGTGGTCACGGTCGGGTTCATGGGCGTACTCGCCGGGAACATCTGCCAAGCCGCGGCGAACGCCTTCCGGGAGCGCCACCCCGGCTGCGCGGTCCGTGTGGTCGAGACCCAGATGCGCCACCACTGCGCCCAGCTGCGCAGCGGCGAGGCGGACATCGTGATCATCCCCCTGCCGGTGGACGAGCCGGACCTCACCGTGGGTCCTGTCGTCGTCCGGCACACCCTGCACCTCGCGGTGTCCTCGGAGAACCCCCTGGCCCGGCAGTCCTCGGTGTGCGTGGAGGACCTCGCCGGGGAGACCTGGGCCTCGCTCGCCGCGTCCGTACCGGAGTACTGGATCGACCACTTCTACGCCCGCCGGACGCCCAGCGGTCGCCCCATCGCCCGCAGTGCCGAGCGGTGCGACACCTTCACCGAGGTCCTCGCCATGGTCGCGGCCGGGCGCGCGGTCTCGGTGGGCGGCGCCGACATGGCGACCTACCGGCTGCGCCCCGACATCACCTATCTGCCGTTCACCGACATGCCTCCGATGGAGCGTGCCATGGTGTGGCGCACCAGCCAGGAGGACGCCCGGGTCCGCGCGTTCGTCGAGGCGGTCAGGGAGCCGTCGGCCGAAGACAGCGAATTCACCCCCCGTACAACCTCTGGCCAGGGTTGTGGGTCTGATCTGCCGAGTCAATCAGACTCCTAGATCACCGGGACCTCGCGAGCGGGCTTCAACATCGCGCGGACCCCTTCTCCACCTGGGGAAACACCATGCGTATCCGTGCCACTGTCGCCGCTGTGTCCGGCACCCTGGCTCTGTCCGCTCTCGCTGTTCCGGCCGCCCACGCGGGTGACGAGCCGGTCGCCCCCAAGCCGTCCGCCGCCGTCGCCGACGCCGGGGACGCCGTGGGTGCCCAGGGCGCGCGCCGTGCCGCGGCCGACGTCACCGTCAAGGACGTCACCGTCAACGGTGGCAAGGACGTCGTGATCGGCACCACCGCGAAGAAGAAGTTCTCGCTCGCCATCACGGCCAGCGACCCGGTCGGCATCAAGGTCTCCAGCGGCTTCCTGTGGCTCGGCCCGGACCTCGACACGGCCGCCCTGATCACCCCGGCGACCGAGGCCGAGTACAACCCCACCTGCGTCCAGGTGGACGACACCACCTCCACCTGCACCCTCAACGTCACCGCCGACCCGGCGCGGCTCGGCAACGCCGGCGCGGGCGTCCGCTGGAACGTCTACGCGGCCGTGCGGAACAACGACAACGAGCTGGTCAAGCCGACGGGCCTCAAGTCGGACGTCCGCCTGAAGCGCGCGTCCCGCCTGACGGTCAACGCGTCCCCGGAGCCGGTGAAGAAGGGCAGGACCATCACGGTCTCGGGCGCCCTGACCCGTGCCAACTGGGACACCAACAAGTACGCGGGCTACACGAAGCAGTCGGTGCAGCTTCAGTTCAAGAAGAAGGGCGCGAGCGCCTACTCCACGGTCAAGACGGTGAAGTCGGACAGCAAGGGCAACCTGAAGACCACGGTGAAGGCGTCGGTGGACGGCACCTTCCGTTACGTCTTCGCGGGTACGTCCACGACCCCGGCCGTGACCTCCGCGGGCGACGCCATCGACGTCCGCTGACCGAAGCCCTCCGGCAGGCCCCCAGTTCACCCCCGCCCCGCGGCGCCGCCACCCCGGCGCGCCGCGGGGCCCGCACCACCTGAGGAACATCATGCGTACCCGTGCCACCGTCATCGCCGTCTCCGGCGCCCTCGCCCTGTCCGCCCTCGCCGTCCCGGCCGCGCAGGCCGCCGACTCGGTCCAGGGCGACACCAAGATCACGAAGGTCGTCGTGAACGGCGACAAGGACATCGTGGTCGGCACGTCCAGCAAGAAGATCACGGTCACCGTCACGGGCACCGACCCGAAGGGGATCAAGGACGGCATGGCCATCCTGTGGCGCGGCTCGAAGTTCGAGCCCGGGCACCTGACGGGCGTCCTGGCCCCGGGGAACGACGCCAAGTGCACCCAGGTCGACGCGACCACCGGCACGTGCAAGCTCACCCTCGTCGCCTCCCCGAGCAAGCTCGCGAACAACAACGCGGGCCAGTGGAAGGTGATGGCCGGCCTGCTGGCCAAGGGCAGCGCCGAGGACCACGCCATCAACGAGACGTACAAGACCGTCGGCGTCAAGCGCGCCGCGAAGCTCACGGTCAACGCGTCCCCGGAGCCGGTGAAGAAGGGCAGGACCATCACGGTGGCCGGTGCCCTGACCCGCGCGAACTGGGACACCAACAAGTACGCGGGCTACACGAAGCAGTCGGTGCAGCTTCAGTTCAAGAAGAAGGGCGCGAGCGCCTACTCCACGGTCAAGACGGTGAAGTCGGACAGCAAGGGCAACCTGAAGACCACGGTGAAGGCGTCGGTGGACGGCACGTTCCGTTACGTCTTCGCGGGTACGTCCACGACCCCGGCCGTGACCTCCGCGGGCGACGCCATCGACGTCCGCTGACGACGCCTGACCCATCGCGAGTTGTGCGCACCCGGTGAAGCGGTTGCGTACAACCAGTGATGCCTGTCGCATGTCTGATCCTGCGAGCCAACAGGCTCCTCGATCACCGGGCCCCGCGTGACGATCCATGCACGTGGGGTCCCGCTTTCCAGTTGGGGAATCGCATGCGCATACGTGCCACTGTGAGCGCGCTGACCGGCGCTCTGGCCCTCTCCGTCCTCGCCGTTCCGGCCGCACACGCGGACGAGGCCGACGGCGACGTCGAGATCACCAAGGTCGTGGTGAACGGCGGCAAGGACGTCGTGGTCGGCACCTCCGCCAAGAAGTTCAAGGTCTCGGTCACCGCGACCGACCCGTCCGGGATCGAGGTGGCGGCCGCCGCGCTGTGGCACGGCCCGAACTTCGCCAACAAGGACGGCGAGCTGTTCCTCGACGAGGGTTCGGGTCTTTCGTGCGTCGAGGTGAACGCGAAGACCTCCACGTGCACGGGCACCGTCATCGCCGACCCGAAGAAGAACCTCAAGAAGAACTCTCTGGCCGACGACTGGAAGGTCTTCGCCTACGCGCGCGCCGAGGACGACGACATGAAGGTCGTCGACTCGTATCCGACGAAGGTCCGCCTCCAGCGCGCCGCGAAGCTGACGGTCGACGCGTCCCCGGAGCCGGTGAAGAAGGGCAGGACCATCACGGTGGCCGGTGCTCTGACCCGCGCCAACTGGGACACCAACAAGTACGCGGGCTACACCCAGCAGCCGGTGAAGCTGCAGTTCAAGAAGAAGGGCGCCGCGTCCTACACGACCGTCAAGACGGTCGCGTCCGACACGAAGGGCAACCTGAAGACGACGGTGAAGGCGTCGGCCGACGGCACCTTCCGCTATGTCTTCGCGGGTACGTCGACGACCCCGGCCGTCACGTCGACCGGGGACTCCGTCGACGTACGCTGAGCCCCGCGCCCCCAAAAGGGGCGCGGGGAACTGCGCGACAAGCCCCCACCGGCCCGCGGGGAAGAACCGCCCAAGGCCCAGGGGCCCGACTACGCCGCGAAGCGGCGGTCGACCCAGCGGAAGGCGAATTCGATCGCCGCCGCCGCGACCGCCGCGATAGCGACCGCCGCCCACGGCATCGTCGTGCCGACCAGCTTCAGGGCGAAGAAGTCCTGGAGCCAGGGGATGACGAGGACGAGCAGGAAGGCGAAGCCCATGGCGGCGACCAGGGCGATGCGCCACCAGGTGTAGGGGCGGGCGATGATCGCGAGGACCCACAACGACACCAGGAACAGGGCCAGCGTGGCCGCGCTGGTCTCGGCCTCGCGGGCGCCCTCGCCGGTGTAGTGGTGGCGGGCCAGGAGGTACGTGGCGAAGGTGGCGACCGCCGCGATGATGCCGCCCGGCAGGGCGTAGCGCATGACCCGGCGGACGAAGTGCGGTTTCGCGCGCTCCTTGTTGGGGGCCAGGGCGAGGAAGAACGCCGGGACGCCGATGGTGAGGGTGGAGAGCAGGGTCAGGTGGCGGGGCAGGAAGAGGTACTCCACCTGGGAGCAGACCACCAGCAGGGCGATCACTACGGAGTAGACCGTCTTGACGAGGAAGAGGGTCGCCACGCGCGTGATGTTGCCGATGACGCGGCGGCCCTCCGCGACCACCGACGGCAGCGTCGCGAAGCTGTTGTTCAGGAGGACGATCTGGGCGACCGCGCGGGTCGCCTCGGAGCCCGAGCCCATGGAGACGCCGATGTCCGCGTCCTTCAGGGCGAGGACGTCGTTCACGCCGTCGCCGGTCATCGCGACCGTGTGGCCCTTGGACTGCAGCGCGCCGACCATGTCCCGCTTCTGCTGCGGGGTGACGCGCCCGAAGACGGAGTTGGCGTCCAGGGCCTCCGCCATCTCGTCCTGGTCGGTGGGGAGCTGCCGGGCGTCGACGGTGTTCTCGGCGCCGGGCAGGCCGAGCTTGCCCGCGACGGCGCTGACGGAGACCGCGTTGTCGCCGGAGATGACCTTCGCCTGGACGTTCTGCTCCTCGAAGTACCGCAGGGTGTCCGCGGCGTCGGGGCGCAGCCGCTGTTCGAGGACGACGAGGGCGGTGGGGCGGGCCCCGGCCGCGATGTCCGGGGCGTCCAGGTCGCCCGCGGCGCGGGCCAGGAGCAGCACGCGCAGGCCCTGGTGGTTGAGCTCCTCGATCTCGTCGAGGGCCGGGTCGCCGGTGGGGAGCAGCACGTCGGGGGCGCCGAGCAGCCAGGTGGAGTTCTCGCCGTCGCCCTCGCTGAAGCTGGCGCCGCTGTACTTGCGGGCGGAGGAGAACGGCAGTGACTCCGTGCAGCGCCACTCGTCGCTGTCGGGGTAGGCGTCGATGATGGCCTGGAGGGACGCGTTGGGGCGCGGGTCGGACTCGCCGAGGGCGCCGAGGACCTTGCGTACGTGACTCTCGTCGGAGCCGTTCAGGGGGCGCAGCTCGGTGACGTCCATGCCGCCCTCGGTGAGCGTGCCCGTCTTGTCGAGGCAGACGGTGTCGACGCGCGCGAGGCCCTCGATGGCGGGGAGTTCCTGCACCAGGCACTGCTTGCGGCCGAGGCGGATCACGCCGATCGCGAAGGCCACGGAGGTCAGCAGGACCAGGCCCTCGGGGATCATCGGGACGATGCCGCCGACCGTGTAGGCGATGGACTCCTTGAAGTTGTCGTCCTTGACGACCAGCTGGGAGATGATCAGGCCGATCGAGGTCGGGATCATCAGCCACGTCACGTACTTGAGGATCGTGGAGATGCCCGAGCGCAGTTCGGAGTGGACGAGCGTGAAGCGGCTCGCCTCTTCGGCGAGCTGCGCCGCGTACGCCTCGCGGCCCACCTTCGTGGCGGTGAACGCGCCGCCTCCCGCGACCACGAACGAGCCCGACATCATCTTGTCGCCGGGCTTCTTCAGGACCGGGTCGGCCTCGCCGGTGAGCAGCGACTCGTCGACTTCGAGGCCGTCGGCCTCGACCGTCTCGCCGTCGACCACGATCTTGTCGCCGGGGCCCAGCTCCACCAGGTCGCCGAGGACGATCTCGGAGGTGGAGATCTCCGCGGCCACGCCGTCGCGCCGGACCGTGGGCTTGGCCTCGCCGATGACGGCGAGCCCGTCGAGGGTCTTCTTGGCGCGCAGTTCCTGGATGATGCCGATGCCGGTGTTGGCGACGATCACGAAGCCGAAGAGGCTGTCCTGGATCGGCGCCACGAACAGCATGATCACCCAGAGCACGCCGATGATGGCGTTGAAGCGGGTGAAGACGTTGGCGCGGACGATCTCGGTGGTGGAGCGGCTGCTGCGGACGGGTACGTCGTTGATCTCGCCGCGGGCGACCCGCTCGGCGACCTCGGCCGCCGTGAGGCCGGTGGCCCGTGCCGTCGGCGGCGCCACCGGGTGGACCGGGTCCAGCTCGGCGCCCGCGTCGATATGCGTCATGCAGACGACGGTACGGGGGGAGTGGGGGGTTCACCCCTTGAGTACCGGAAAGATCCGACCTCGGTAGGACGGGGTTTGCCCTCAGGTCGTATGCCGTACTGCCGACGTACTACACCGGGCCGGAACCCTCCGTTCAGGCGTTGTCCGCGGCCTCGGCCCGCGCCCGCTTGATCGCCGCGTCGCGCGAGCGGACGTACCAGATGCCGATCAGGCCGAGGCCGCCGCCGGCGAGGCAGGTCCACACCCACCAGGTGATGTCGCGGTCGTCGAACCAGCCGTAGAACGGCAGCTGCACGACGAAGAGGGCGAACCAGAGGATCGTGCCGCCGGTGATGGTGGCGACGATCGGGCCCTCCAGGGGCTCCGGCGCCTCGTGCTTGGGTGTCCACTTCGCCATGACCCCCAGCTTAGTAGGGGCCGGTTCCGGCCCTCCGCGGGCGCTCGCACCCCTTGTGCCACAAGGCTCTACGCGCGGAGATGGCCATTTCTCGTTCATGTATTCATACTGAAACGGCTTCTTAATGGCCAGTTGCTTTCGTACGAAGAAACAATTTCGCACAAGCCCGGCCCATTCCGTTCCACAGAGGTCATGAGGTCCCGCATGTCCCCCTCGGCCAGCGCTCCGGTCGACGCCAAGCAGCCCCCGAATTCCCCGCAGGGCGGGCTCGACGGCTTCTTCAAGATCACGGAGCGGGGCTCGACCCTGGCCAGGGAAGTACGGGGCGGCTTCGCCACCTTCTTCGCGATGGCCTACATCATCGTGCTGAACCCGATCATCCTCGGCAGCGCCAAGGACATGTACGGCCACCAGCTCGACAACAAGCAGCTGGTCACCGCCACCGTCCTCACGGCCGCGTTCACCACGCTGCTCATGGGCGTCATCGGCAACGTGCCGATCGCCCTCGCCGCCGGACTCGGCGTGAACACCGTGGTCGCCCTGCAACTGGCGCCCCGGATGTCCTGGCCGGACGCCATGGGCATGGTCGTCCTCGCGGGCTTCGTGGTGATGCTGCTCGTGGCCACCGGCCTGCGGGAGCGCGTGATGAGCGCCGTGCCGCTGGGCCTGCGCAAGGGCATCGCGATCGGCATCGGCCTGTTCATCATGCTGATCGGCCTCGTCGACGCGGGCTTCGTCTCGCGCATCCCCGACGCCGCGCACACCACCGTCCCGCTCCAGCTCGGCGGCGACGGTCACCTCAACGGCTGGCCGGTCCTCGTCTTCGTCCTCGGCGTGCTGCTCACCCTGGCGCTGCTGGTGCGCAAGGTGCCGGGCGCGATCCTGCTTTCGATCGTCGTCATGACGGTTCTGGCCATGATCATCCACGCGGTCGCGGACGTGCCGTCCTGGGGTCTGACCACGCCCGAGTGGCCCGGCAACCCGGTCTCCACGCCCGACTTCGGCCTGGTCGGCGAGATCAGCCTGTTCGGCGGCTTCGACAAGGTCGGCGTGCTCACGGGCGTGCTGTTCGTCTTCACCGTGCTCCTGTCGTGCTTCTTCGACGCGATGGGCACGATCATGGGCATCGGCGACGAGGCCCACCTGACCGACGACAAGGGCAACATGCCCGGCATCAACAAGGTGCTCTTCGTCGACGGCATCGCGGTCGCCGCGGGCGGCGCCTCCTCCGCGTCGGCCACCACCTGCTTCGTGGAGTCCACGGCGGGCGTCGGCGAGGGCGCGCGGACCGGCCTCGCCAACGTCGTCACCGGCGGTCTCTTCGCCGTGGCGCTGTTCCTCACGCCGCTCGCCACGATGGTGCCCTCGCAGGCGGCCACGCCCGCGCTGCTCGCGGTCGGCTTCCTGATCCTGTCCGGCTCGATCGGCGCGATCGACTGGAGCGACTACACCATCGCGATCCCGGCGTTCGTGACGATGCTGATGATGCCGTTCACGTACTCGATCACGAACGGCATCGGCATGGGCTTCATCGCCTTCACCGTGCTGCGGCTCGCGGCCGGACGGGGCCGTGAGGTGCCGGTCGCGATGTACGTGGTGTCCGCCGTGTTCGCCTTCTACTACCTGATGCCGGCGCTCGGTCTCACGTAGCACCCCGAAGGGGCGCGGGTCCGCGGGTGCGGGCCGGGGGGCGGGGGCCCCGGCGGTGCCCCTGGGCGCCCCCTAGGCGTAGAACTTCTCCGTCGCCTCGACGGACGACTTGAACCGCTCGTCGAAGTCATCACGGATGAGCGTCCGGGCCACATAGTCCTGGACGCTCATTCCTCTTTTCGCGGCGTGCTGCCGGATCCGGTCGAGCAGATCGCCGTCTATCCGCAGGCTGAGCACTGTCGATGCCATGAGGACAGCGTTGCCGCCCCCTCGTGGGGGACGCCCGGCTTTCCGAATCCAGCTCACTCATTTGGGTGACGAAAGGGTTCTGTGTGCCAGATCACGGGCAACCCGGGCTTCCCTCGGCGGTAACCGAGTGGTCTTTAGTTAGGGTAATGAGTTACGCTAAAGAACATGCCGGACCTCTCCCATGGCGACAACGCTGCCGCCGTGAACTCGCTGCGCTCCGCCGTGATGCGCCTCTCCCGTCGACTCAAGCACCAGCGGGTCGACGAGTCGCTGAGCCCCACCGAGATGTCGGTGCTCGGCACCCTCGCCCGCTGTGGCAGCGCCACACCGGGTGAACTCGCCCGCAAGGAGCATGTGCAGCCGCCGTCGATGACCCGCATCGTCGCGCTCCTCGAAGCCAAGGGCCTGGTCAGGCTCGAACCGCACCCTGAGGACCGCCGCCAGAAGGTGGTGACCCAGACGGAGCAGGCCGAAGCCATGCTCGAGGAGAGCCGCCGCAAGCGGAACGCGTGGCTCGCGAACCTCGCCGCCGACCTCGACGAGGACGAGTGGGAGGCGCTGCGCGCCGCCGCGCCGGTCCTGGAGAAGCTGGCCCACCTCTGATCCGACGCCAAGGAGGCGAACCCTTTTGAGTACGGGATCCGGAGCAGACTCCGCCCCCGCACCAACCGCCCTCGACAAACCTGTCCGCCCCCACAAGACGTCCATGTTCAGCTCCCTGCACATCCGGAACTACCGGCTGTTCGCTGCGGGAGCCGCCGTCTCCAACACCGGCACCTGGATGGCCCGCATCACCCAGGACTGGCTGGTGCTCAGCCTCACGGGGTCGTCCGCCGCCGTCGGCGTGACGACCGCGATGCAGTTCCTGCCGATGCTGCTCTTCGGCCTGTACGGCGGAGTCATCGCCGACCGGTTCGCCAAGCGGAACCTGCTCTTCTTCACCCAGGGCGCCATGGGTGTGGGCGGCCTCTTCCTGGCCGCGATGACGCTCTCCGGACACGTCCAGGTCTGGCATGTGTACGTCACCGCGTTCTTCACCGGCCTGGTGACCGTCGTCGACAACCCGACCCGGCAGTCCTTCGTGTCCGAGCTGGTCGGCCCCGACCAGCTCCGCAACGCCGTCTCGCTGAACTCCGCGAACTTCCAGTCCGCGCGCCTCATCGGCCCGGCCGTCGCGGGCCTCGTCACGGCCGCCGTCGGCCCCGGCTGGGCGTTCCTCGCCAACGGCCTGTCCTTCCTCGCGCCGCTGACCGGACTCCTCCTCATCCGCACCGCCGAGCTGACCCGCAGCCCGCTCGCGCCACGCGGCCGCAAGGGGCAGCTCCGCGAGGGCCTCAACTATGTCTCCCGGCACCCGGAGCTGATCTGGCCGATCGTGCTCATCGGCTTCATCGGCACGTTCGGCTTCAACTTCCCGATCTGGCTCAGCGCGTACGCCGACGACGTCTTCCACGGCGGCTCCGGGATGTACGCCCTGTTCACCACGCTGATGGGGGCGGGGTCGCTGATCGGGGCGCTGCTCGCCGCTCGGCGGCGGTCCTCGCGCCTTCGGATGCTCGCGGGCGCGGCCGGTCTGTTCGGCGTCGCGCTGATCGCCGTCGCCGCGGTGCCCAGTGCCTACGCCTTCGCCGCGCTGCTCGTGCCGGTCGGCGCCATCGGGCTCACCGTCAACGTCACCGCCAACTCATCGGTGCAGATGGCCACCGACCCCGAGATGCGGGGGCGGGTGATGAGTCTGTTCATGATGGTGTTCGTGGGCGGTACGCCCTTCGGGGGGCCGTTGTTCGGGTGGCTCACCGATGCGTATGGCGTGCGCGTGAGCTTCGCTCTGGGTGGGCTGATCGTGGCTGTCGCCGCGCTCGGCGTCGGTCTGATGCTGGCGCGCGCGGCCAACCTCCGGTTGAAGGTGGACCTGCGGCGGGGCCGCACCCACGTGGAGTTTGTCGCCCGGGAGCGGGAGTTGGCGCCTGCGGCATAGCGGATGGTGGGGGGACTGCGCGTTCTCGTCGGGCTGCTGCCCGGTGGGGGCTGGTCGCGCAGTTCCCCGCGCCCCTTCGGGGGTGCCACCTGGGTGCTCACAGGCGCATCTCCAGGATCTGGCCCGGCCACGTGCCGTCCTTCTCCGTGAAGGACTCCGTCCTCACGAAGCCGTTGCTCTCGTAGTACGCGACGAGGCGGCCCTCGTTGCCCGCGTAGCAGTCGACCCGGAGCAGGGAGATGCCCTTCCTCCGGGTCTCGGCCGCGGCGTGGGCCAGGAGGGCGCGGCCCACGCCCAGGCCGCCGAAGCGGTGGTCGGTGGCCAGGTAGTGGACGTACTGCTCGGGCTCGGCGACCGGGGGAATGTAGGAGCCGGGGCCGTCGGTGAGCATCAGCATCCCCGCGGGCTCCCCTCCGACCTCGGCGATCCACGGCGAGCCCGTGGCCACGTACTTCTCGATCGCCTCGACGACCTTCGGGTTCCGCGACAGCGGCTCGGTGCCCCACTGCTTCGTGTGGCCCCGGGACACCAGCCAGGCGACGGCGCCGTCGAGGATGCCGAGGAAGGCGGGGACGTCGGCGGGTCCGGCGGCGCGGATGCGTACGGAATCGGAGTGATCCAAATCGTCCATGGAGGCAGGCTAGTCGCATGAGACTTTTCGCGGCGGTGCTGCCTCCGGAGCCGGTGGCGGACGAACTGGCCGGTGTGGTGGCGGGGTTGAGGCAGCTGCCGGGCCCGGACGGGGTGCGGTGGTCGAGCCGGGAGAACTGGCACTTCACGCTGGCGTTCCTGGCCGAGGTGCCCGACGAGGTGGTGCCGGGGGTGTGCGAGCGCATGGAGCGCGCGGCGCGGCGCACGGCGCCGTTCGCGCTGTCGCTGCGCGGCGGTGGTCACTTCGGCGGCAGGGCGCTGTGGGCCGGGGCGGGCGGCGCGGTCGCCGAGCTGCGGATCCTGGCGGGACGGGCGGAGGCGGCCGCGCGGAAGGCGGGCGTCACGATGACCGAGCACCGGCCCTACCGCCCGCACCTGACGCTGGCCCGCTCGCGCGGCGACGCGGACTTCACGCCGTACGTCGAAGCGCTGGGCGACTTCGCCGGCACGCCCTGGACCGTGCCCGAGCTGGTGCTCGTACGCAGCAATCTGCCCACGAGCGGAGTGCCGGGGGAGCGGCCCCGGTACGAGGCGGTGGGGCGGTGGCCGCTGGGAGGCGCCGCGAAGGGCGCGGACGCGGCCGGTTAACCTCGATGGCGTGAACCCCAAGACCAGGAACCGGATCATGGCCGGTGTGCTCGTGCTGATGTTCGTCGTCGTGGCGCTCGCGGCGGCGCTCGGCCAATAGCCGAGGCCGCCGCAGGCGCGTGCGTGTGTCCCCTCGCCGTCGCCGTCACCGGAGTGAGAGCCCCTCACCGGGGTGACGGCCCTCTCACCAGGCGAAGGCCTCCGGGGACGGACCCGGGCCGGGGAAGATCTCGTCGAGCGACAGGAGCACGTCCTTGCTCAGCTTCAGCTCGACGGCCCGCACGGCCGAGTCGAGCTGGTCCGCCGTGCGCGGGCCGACGATCGGGCCGGTGACGCCGGGGCGGGTGAGCAGCCAGGCCAGGGCGACCTCGCCGGGGTGCAGGCTGTGCTTGTCGAGCAGGTCCTCGTACGCCTGGACCTGCGCGCGCGTTGCCGGGTCGGTGAGCGCGGACGCGGCCCGGCCCGAGGCGCGGCGGCCGCCCTCGACCTCCTTCTTCAGGACGCCGCCGAGCAGCCCGCCGTGCAGCGGGGACCAGGGGATGACGCCGAGGCCGTAGTCCCGGGCGGCGGGCAGGACCTCCATCTCGGCGCGGCGCTCCGCGAGGTTGTAGAGGCACTGCTCGGTGACCAGGCCGTAGCTGCCGCGGCGGGCGGCCAGCTCGTTCGCCTGGGCGATCTTGTAGCCGGGGAAGTTGCTGGAGCCCGCGTACAGGATCTTGCCCTGCTGGACGAGGACGTCGACGGCCTGCCAGATCTCCTCGAACGGGGTGTTCCGGTCGATGTGGTGGAACTGGTAGATGTCGATGTAGTCGGTCTGCAGCCGCTTGAGGGAGGCCTCCACGGAGCGGCGGATGTTGACCGCCGAGAGCTTGTCGTGGTTCGGCCAGGGGGCGACGCCGTCCGGCGTCATGTTCCCGTACACCTTCGTGGCGAGCACGACCTTGTCGCGGCGGTCACCGCCCTGCGCGAACCAGGTGCCGATGATCTCCTCGGTGCGGCCCTTGTTCTCGTGCCAGCCGTAGGTGTTGGCGGTGTCGAAGAAGTTGATGCCCGCGGCGAGCGCGGCGTCCATGATGGCGTGGCTCTCCGCCTCCCCGGTCTGCGGCCCGAAGTTCATCGTGCCGAGAGTGAGGCGGCTTACCTTGAGTCCGGTGCGTCCCAGCTGCGTGTACTTCATGGGAGTCAAGGCAACGGGGTGGAGTGCGCTCTAGGCAAGGGGGTGTGGGGGAGGGGGGCGGTCAGTCGCGGGGGAAGTCGGAGGTCTTGAGGACGAGGTCGACGACGGTGCCGGTCAGGTCGATCTCGTCGCCGAAGGAGGCCCTGGACTCGGTGAGGTACTCGCCGTCCTTGGGGTTGGTGTAGACGTGACAGCGGCCCTGGTAGGGGTCGGCGATGAAGTAGACGGCGACACCGGCTTCGGCATAGGTGGCCTTCTTCGGGCCGTAGTCGTTCATTCCTGTGCCTCGGGAGATGACCTCGGCGGCGAACTCCACGTCCTCGTAGCGCCAGCGCCCTTCCTTGTCCGGCTCTGCTCCGTCGCGGAGCTTGGCCATGTCCGGGCAGAAGCCGTTCTGGTACCCGGGGAAGTCGATGCGTACGTCCGTCATCGCCATCACGTCCCGGCTGAACCTGTCATCCAGTGCGTAGAGGATCCTTCGGATGATCTGCCAGCGCACGTTGCGCTGCGGCACCATGGAGACGGCCCCCTCGACGACTTCCGCCTTGATTCCCTCGGGGATCGCCCGCTCGATCAGCTCGAACCATTCGTCCAAGCCCCACTCGGCGGCGCCATCGTCGGCCATTTCGAACCTGCCGGTCTCAGCGACGGTCATCGTGGCGCTCTTCCCCGCCGCCGGTCGAATACCCGCAGCCGCGCAGTACAACGATACGCACGGAGGCGACGTCACGCCCCGCCCAGCCACCCCGCCGCGTCCAGGCGGAACGCCTCCGGAGGGACGACCGCGCGCAGGTCGTCCTCCAGGGCCGCGAGGCGGTGGGCGCCGACCGTGTGGGCCCACTCCGCGCGCAGCTCGTCGAAGACCGCCGCCGAGCGGGCGAGGGCGTCCAGGCCGTGCGGGGTGAGGCGGACCAGTTTGCGGCGGGCGTCGGCCGGGTCGTCGGCGCGCTCGGCGTACCCGAGGGCGACCAGGCGGTCCACGGTCTTGCCCGCCGCCTGCTTGGTGACGCCGAGGCGCCGCCCGATCTCGCTGGCGCTCGCCCCGCCCGCGCCGACGGCCTGCATCGCGAAGCCGTGCGCGGGGCGCAGGTCGGGGTGGCCCTGGCGGGCGAGGTCGGCGTGCAGACGGTCGATGAGGGTGCGGAATCCGGCGAAGAGGAGGAGGGGCAGCTCGTAGCCGGGGCGCGCCGACCCCTGAGTCGGTCCCTTCCCTTTTTCGACAACCTGGTTTACCTTCTTGTCGTCAACCATGTTGTCCATTTTAGGGGGCCGGATTGTTCGCCGCACACACCCTTGAGACCGCACCGGAAGCCTCCCGTCCCGCCATGGAGGGCGTCGTACGGGCCTTCGGCGTGCTGCCGGACGCCGTCGGGCGGCTCGCCGAGTCGCCCGAACTGCTCACCGGTTTCCTGGAGTTGAGCGCGAAGTTCGAGAGCACGACGCTGGACCCGCTGGCCCGCGAGACCGTCATCATGACGATCGCCGTGCGCAACGACTGCCACGTGTGCGTCACGCTGCACACCGGCAAGCTGCGCAAGCTCGGCGCCGACGCGGCGCTCGTGGTCGCGCTCCGGGAGGGCGGGGAGCTGCCCGAGGGGCATGAACGCCTCGAAGCGGTACGGCAGTTCACGCTCCGCGTCCTTGAGCGTGCCGGTGGCGTGGACGACGCCGACGTGAAGGCGTTCCTGGCGCACGGCTACACGGAGCGCAACGCCCTGGAGGTCGTCATGGGCATCGGTACGTACACGATGTCGACCCTCGCGAACCGGCTCACGGGCGCCGTCTGAGCCACGGCCCCGGTGACCGGTCAGGAATCGAGAAGCGCCGGTCACCGGGCCGCAGTTAAATATCAGCCATGGACATCACCATTCACACCACGGCCCTTCCGCACACCGACCCGGACGCCTCCGTCGCCTTCTACCGCGACGCCCTCGGCTTCGAGGTCCGCACCGACGTCGGCGAGGGCACCATGCGCTGGATCACCGTCGGCCCCGCCGGCCAGCCCGACATGTCCATCCTGCTCGCGCCGCCCGCCGCCGACCCCGGGATCACCGAGGACGAGCGCCGCGTGATCGCCGAGATGATGGCCAAGGGCACGTATGGCTGGATCCTGCTGGCCACCCGCGACCTCGACGGCACCTTCGCGAAGGTCCAGGCCGCCGACGCCGAGGTCGTCCAGGAGCCCACCGACCAGCCCTACGGCGTCCGCGACTGCGCCTTCCGCGACCCCGCGGGCAACCTCATCCGCATCCAGGAACTCCAGGGCTGAGGGGGCCGACGCATGTGCAGTCCCGCCTGGGCCCAGGCCCGCACCGCCGCGAAGGAACAGGCCGATCTGACGCCCGCCGGGCCGCGCCCGCTGGCGGAGAGGCTGCGGGACACCCGCGCACGGCTGGAGGGCGACATCGACGTCTGGGTCGCCACGTCCGGCCCCGCGGGCGCCCACCTCGTCCCGCTCTCGTACTCCTGGGACGGCACCGCCTTCCTCGTCTCCACGCCGCGCGCCTCGGTCACCGGCCGTAACCTCCTCGCCGACGGCCAGGTGCGCCTCGGCCTCGGGCCGACCCGTGACGTGGTCGCCGTCCAGGGCACCGCCGAACCGGTCGACCTCGCCGACCTCGCCCCCGGCACGGGCGACACGTTCGCCGCCAAGACCGGCTTCGACCCGCGCGAGCTCGACGAGCCCTACCAGTACTTCCGCATCCGGCCCCGGCGCATCCAGGCCTGGCGCGAGGCGAACGAGATCCAGGGCCGCGACCTCATGCGCGACGGCCACTGGCTCGCCTGACGTCGCACGTCCGCAAGTCCGCCGCTCGTAAGCCCTTCGCTCGTCAGCCCTTCGTCCCCAAGTCCTTCTGAGAGGAACTGTCATGGCTACCGCCAAGAAGACCACCAAGAGCGCCGCCGCCGTCGAGCAGAGTGAGAAGCACGAGGGGTTCACCGAGGAGGAGCGGGCCGCCATGAAGGAACGCGCGAAGGAGTTGAAGGCCTCCTCGCGGCGCGGCTCGCGCTCGGCGAAGGCGGATCCGGAGGTCGACGTGCTCGCGAAGATCGCTGAGATGCCGGAGGCGGACCGGGTGCTCGCCGAGCGGATCCACGAGATCGTGAAGGCGAACGCGCCGGAGCTGACGCCCAAGCTCTGGTACGGCATGCCCGCGTACGCCAGGAACGGCAAGGTCCTGTGTTTCTTCCAGGCCGCGCAGAAGTTCAAGACGCGCTACGCCACGCTGGGCTTCAGCGACGAGGCGACCGGGCTCGACGACGGCACCATGTGGCCGACCGTGTTCGCCCTGACGGAGCTGACCGCCGCCGACGAGGCCCGCATCGGGCAGCTCATCAAGACGGCGGTCGGCTGAGGCGGCCGCCGCGGGGTGCGGCGACCGCCGGGCAGCCCTGGGGCTGCCGCCGAGGGGCGCCCTGGGCTAGCCCAGGGAAGCCCACTGCTTCCAGTACGGCGCCTCGCCGGACGCGACCCGGTTGCCGAACGTCCCGTCGCCCTTGCCCGCGTTGAGCCACAGGCGGCCGCTCGTGTCGCGCGCCAGCAGGTCGTGCTTGCCGTCGCCGTTGACGTCACCGGCGCCTATGACGTCCTTGTACGAGGCGCCCCAGTCCTTGAAGACGCGGACGCGGTCCTTGAGCTTGCCGGTGCGCAGGCCGTCGTAGCGCCACAGCTCGCCGGACTTGTCGAGGGCGAGGACGTCGCCGATGCCGTCGCCGTTGAGGTCGCCCGCGCCGATCACGCGGGTGTAGCCGGTCCAGGCGGAACGGACCTTCACCCGGGGCTTGAAGCCCGCCGCCCCGTCGTGGGCGTACACGTACACGTCCCCGGTGGCCTTGTCGCGGGCCAGCAGGTCCGGGCGGCCGTCGCCGGTCTGGTCGCCGCTCGCGAGGAGCGTGTCGTACTTGCTCCAGTCCCGGGCCAGACGCTGGTACGGCGAGTCCGGGGTGGGCAGGCCGCCGCACACCGGGGTGTAGAGGCGGGCCTCGCCGTCGGGAAGGCGCACGATCAGGTCGTTGCAGCGGTCCCCGTCGGCGTCGCCGAACGGCACGACGCGCGCCTTGTCGTCCCAGGGGGAGGCGTAGAACGTCTCCGTGGGGTTCGTGGCGTCGCCCGTGTACAGCTTCATGGAGTCGCTGAGCGACAGGCCCACGACGTCCCCTCGGGAGTCGTCGGCGTAGTCGTGCCACTGCGGCTTCGCGCGGGTGCCCGTGGTCGCCGTGTACGTGGCGCGCTTGCCGTCGGCGGCCTGCTGCGTCCACACCGCCACCGGGCGGCCCTGGTCGTCGGCGGCGACGAGGCCGGTGCTCGCGCTGTCCTTCGTCTGCGCGCTGAGGGTGCGCGGCTTGGACAGGTCGCCGCCCTTGACGGTCTGCGCGACGAAGTCCTTGCGGACGGTGCGACTGAGTTCGAAGCGCTTCTGGGTGTACGTGACGACGACGCTGCCGTTCGCCGTGGCCGCCGCGCCCAGTGACTCGGGGTCGACGTACGAGGCGAGCTTGCGGGCACCGCCCCAACTGCCCTTGGCGGCGGGGCGGGTGGCGACGCCCGGGGTGTCCTTGCCGATGAGGCCGACCGCCGTGACGTCGCCGTTCGGGGTGGTGAGCAGTTCGGCGGGCGCGTACGTCCGCGCGCCCACGCCGGTCTGCTCGGCCGCGCCCCACTCGGCCGCTCCGGCCGTCTTGCGGGCGTAGGCGCCGCCGTTCGCGAGCAGGTGGAAGCCGCCCTCGGGGTGGGCGGCGAGCGCGATCTGCTTCGGCTTCTCGCCGAGCTGCGGCAGGTCGCGCGGCGCGCTCCAGGAGGAGTCGCCGACCGCGGGCTTCTCCAGGAACTTGTAGTGCCACTTGTACGCCGACGGGTCCGGGTCGACGCCGTCGCCCGTGTAGTGGCTGTTGCCGCCCCAGATCACGCCGACGGTGCCCGCGGGGTCCACGGCGACGCGCAGGTCCCACAGGACGTAGTTGTAGACGTTGTCGTCGCGGACGATCGGGTCGGGGAGCCGGTCGAGGGTCTTGGGCGCGGACCACTCGCCGTCCGGGCCGCTGCGGTCGACGACCGTCAGGCGGTGGTCGGCGTCCATCCACGCGACGGCCTGGTGGCCCTTGGCGTTGGCGGCGAGGGTGGTCAACTGCGTGCGCGAGTGCGCCCAGTCGCGGGCGAGCGTGCCGGTGGTGACGTCCTCGGCGGGCCCGAAGTCCTTGCCGTCGGGGGCGAGGCGGGACAGCTTCAGGGTGCGGCTGCCGTTGTCGCCCGCGTCCGTCCACGACAGCAGCGAGAGCGCGCCGTCGTCGGTGCGCTGGAGCGTGGCGCCCGGCGCGGGCGTGGCGGGGCTCCAGGTGGTGCTGCCCGCGGGCCGCACCGACAGGACGGTCTTGCCGTCCTGCGTGAACAGCCCGGCGACCGTACCGCCCGAGGTCGCCTTCAGGTCGACGACGCCCGTGACACCGGGCAGTTCCTTGGGCGCGGCCCAGGGGCCGAGCCCGGTCGGGACGGCGTTCGCGGGCGTGGGTGCCTTGGTGGCCGCGCTGGGTGCGGTGGGCGTGGTCGCCTGGGCGCCCGGTGTGGCGGCGCCCAGGGCGAGGGCGGAGACGAGCGCGCCGCCCAGGAGGGCCGAACTGGCGCTCCTGCTGGGCCTGTTGGATCCGCCGACTCTGGTGCTTCTGGCGTTTCTGCTGGTCATGGTCAGCCTGCCATCCGGTAGCCGAAGTTGCCGCCGGTCGCGGGGCCGCCGACCGTGCCGAGGTGGAAGCTGGTGGCGCCCTCGCCGGTGACACCGGAGGCGCCGGTGGCGAGCTTCCAGACGCGGCCCTTGAAGCCGTCCTCGCCGTTGCCGCCGACGTACAGCTCCGTGGCGCCGTCGGCGCCCGAGCCGACCACGGCAACCGAGGCGCCGAAGTGGTCGTCCTTCTCCGAAGTGCTCGGTATGCCGCGGGAGTTCTGCGTGAACGAGGCGGCGCCGGTCGTGGTAATCCCGTCGGCGCTGCCGCGCAGCACGGTGATCGCGCCCGAGCCGGTGGCGGCGGCGTCGGAGCCGGTCTCGTACGAGGCTCCGACGACCAGGTCCGCGTAGCCGTCGCGGTCGGTGTCGCCGATGGCGAGGGACGAGCCGAACTTGTCGCCCGCCTCCTCGGCGCCGGGGACGCCCGCGCTGGCCTGCGTGTACGCGCGGGACTTCACGGTGGTGCTGACGCCGTCCTTGCCGCCGTACGTCACATAGACCTTGTTCTGCTTGGGGTAGCCCGTGACGAGGTCCTGGTAGCCGTCCTTGTTCAGGTCGCCGAACGCGGAGGGCATGGAGTCCTCCCGCACGTACGGGCCGCCGAACTCGCTGCCCTTGACCCAGCCGTCGGCGGAGCCCTTCAGCACGAACCCGCCCGGCTTGCCGCTGCCGAGGACGACGCCGCCGCTGGCCACGACGTCGTCGATGCCGTCGCCCGTGAGGTCGCCCACGTACACCGTGCCGATGACGAGCTTGTCCTCCTTGTCCACGGCGCGGTGCCACACCCCGGCCGGCTTGCCCGTGGTGCGGTTCAGCGGGCCGAGCAGGGCCGTGACGCCGTAGGAGTGGCCGTCGGCGGCGCGGCTCACGAAGTCGTCGACGCCGTCGCCGTTGACGTCACCCACGCCCATGCCGCCGCCGAGCAGCTTCGGCGAGGCCGAGGTGTAGTTGCCGGGCGGCAGGGCGGTGCCCTCGCCCGTGATGCCGTCCTTGCTCCCCCACAGCACCATGTTCTTCTGGAGGTAGTGCACGACCAGGTCGTCGTACCCGTCGCCGTCCAGGTCCCCCGCGGCGCTGACCTCGCGCCACTTCCCGTCCGCGACCGGCTCGCCCGGGACGCCCGGCGTGGCCTGGCTGAGAATGCCCGCCGTCTCGTACTTCAGGCCCGTCGCCGAGCCGTACGCCACGGTGACGACGCCCGCGCGCTTGATGTCGCCCACGGTGGCGGTGTGGGCGCCGATGGCGAGGTCCGGGAAACCGTCGCCGTTGAAGTCGGCCTTGGCGTCTGCCGTGCCTCCCCGCGTGGCTGCGGTGCCCGCCTGCTTGCTTGATGTGTCCGCCGTCGGTGCGGCCAGGGCGGCGGGTGCCAGCCCTGTCGTCCCGACGAGTGCGGCCGCGCATACGGCGGCCGCGGTGAGCGCTCTGCGGCGCATGTGGTCCCCCCACTTCCCATGGCGGACCGGGCGAACCGGAGGTCCGGATGCCCGGAATAGCCGCCAAAAGATCAAATCCAGCCAGATGATAAGCGCAGCCGGGCAGGAACGCTCACGTCCGTTTCCCGTACATCAGGCGCCGCAGGAGTGTCTCCGCGGGGCCGCGCTTCCCCCGTATCTCCAGGGCGTACGCCCCCGCGACCGTCACCAGCCACACACCCACCGCGAAGAGCACCATGGTCGCGCTGGTCAGGTGCTTGCCGAGGCCCAGGCCCCAGGCTGCGAGCAGCGGGGCGAAGAGGAGCGAGTGCGTGAGGTAGCAGGACAGGGAGCGCTTGCCCACGGCCGAGATCGCCGTGACGGCCTTGGCCGACTTGTCCCCGCGCTGCCGCTCCTGCCGCCGCGTCCACCAGTGGACGAACAGGGCCACCAGCGCCACGTACCCGAGGCCCGCCGCGCTGCCCGTGACGTCCCGCAGCGCCATCAGCGCGCCCGACTCGCTCTCCACGTCCGCCGGTACGTTCAGCGCGCCGACGTGCGCCAGGGCCGCGGGCAGTCCGCCCAGCCAGCCGACCGCTATCCCGACGATCGCCGTGCCCCGCAGCAGCCTCAGGTGCTTGCCCGGCTCCTCCAGGATGCGGCGCCGTGCCGCCCAGAAGCCCAGCAGGAAGATGAAGCCACCGCCGGTCACCAGCACGAGGGGTGCGGCGACGCCCACCAGGAAGAAGCTGGTCATCATGCGCGTGCCCGCCGCCGTCAGCCAGCTCTCCTCGCCCGCCCCGTACGCCTCGCTCCCCGGGTCCGCCCCCGCGTCCCCCAGCGAGCCCAACTCGCCCTGGAGCGCCGCCGTCACGACCGGCTGCACCGCCGCCGCGACCGTCACCGTCACGGATATCCAGATCCACCACTTCAGCGCCCGGTCCCCGCGCCGCAGGAACAGCCAGCCGAGGCCCAGGCTCAGCAGCCCGTAGTACCCGACGATGTCCCCCGCCATCAGCAGCCACGCGTGCGCCAGCCCTATGACCAGCATCCACAGGCTCCGCTTGCGCAGCAGCGCGGCCGCCTTCCGCCCTGACGTGCCGGTCGCCGTCTGGCGCAGATACAGCTGCATCATTCCGTACCCGAACAGGAACGCGAACAGCGGATAGATCCGGAGGTCCAGGCCCACGATCATCGCGAACTGCACCGTGTGGTCCAGCCAGCCGCCGTTCACCGGCTGCCAGCCCGATGGCCCGTAATCCGAATTCCACAGGTGGAACGCCGTGTTCGACATCGCGATGAACAGCAGCATCAGCCCTCGGGCGAGGTCTGGTGCGAGGGCGCGCTCGGCTGCGCGGACCCCTGTCGGGCGGGGGGCCGCCGGTCGGTTCGCCTCGTCGGCAGCGATGTCGAAGGTCATGCTTCGACGCTATGGCTGCCGCCCCGGGCCGAGCGTCAGCCGATCGGCTATCTGCGGCTACCCAAAGGTGAGTGTGAGGCGAGGAAGGCGGTCCAGGTGGCGGGGCGGAGGTGGAGGATCGGACCGGTTGGGTTCTTGGAGTCGCGTATGTGGACGGCGGTTGCCTGTCCGGCAGGGGTGAGGCAGGGGGCCATTTCTACGCAGTCCCCCTGGTCGCCGCTGTAGCTACTCTTCAACCAGTTCAGACCGGTGCTCATACTTTTCCTGCCACCCGCTCAATCAGTTTCGCCGAGTCTTCCGGACTTAGAGCCTGGGCTCGCAGGATCCCATAGCGTGCGAACAGGTGACCTAGTTCTGGTTGGTCGTCCACGAAGAATCCGCCACTTTGCCCTTCGACGTAAGCGAGTTGCCGGTGTTCGGCGGTCTCCAGGAACGTCATGGGCCCGTTCAGTCCTGCGTGAGTCTCGCGCGTGGGCGGCATCACCTGAATCTCGACATTGCGGAGTCGGGAGATGTCCAGCAGGTGGTGCAGTTGCTCCCGGAGGGTCTGTGGACCACCGATGGGGCGAGTGAGCGTGATCTCTTCCAGGACAAAGCTGACGATGGGCGCGGGCTTGCGGTGAAGGAGTTCCTGGCGTCCCAGTCGGGTCGCTACACGCGCCTCGATCTGCTCGTCGTCCAGCGGCGGGCAGTGACAGTCGAAGACCGCCCGTGCGTAGGCCTCAGTCTGTAGCTGCCCAGGGACAACGTGGTTCTGGTACACGTGCAGGGCGACGGCCTTCGCTTCCTCCTCCGCGTATTCGGCGAACCATGACGGAAGATGACTGACCCGCAGCGCCTTGTTGGCGGCCAACAGTGCACCTTGTGCACCCAGAATGTCGTCCGCGATCTCCGCGAGCTGCCCCTTCGGCGCCCGCTCTCCCCGCTCCACCATGGCCACTTGAGACTTGGAGTACTTCACGTACGTGCCAAGGCCGTCCTGGGTCATCCCGGCCCGCTCGCGGAAGAAGCGCAGCAACGCACCGAACATCTTGAGGTTCCCCGAACCTCGTTCACCGGAGTGCACAGCGTCCTCCCCAGGTGCACAACATCGCACGGCCTCCACCAGGCCCTGGTCACAGTATGTGAGCGCCCGTAAACATCTGCTCCATGAACCTGGAAAATCCCCCCACCCTCGTCCACCCCTGGATCCCGACCCACGGCCACGCCCTGCGCCACACCGGCATCCTCTTCGACGCGATCCGGATCCCCGGCGAGCTGGGCGACCAAGTCGCGTACGAACTGATCCAGTTCACCGACTTCAAGGCGGGCCCGATCATCCGCGAGGCGGCAGGCGCCCGGAACATGTACTTCGTCCTCCGCGCGGGCACGGCCGCCCTGCATGTCTGGCGCGGTGGGGCCCGGGCGCTCGGCCGCGACGGCCGGGGCGTGGCCTTCGTCGGCGTACCCGCCCTGGACGGCAACACCTTCCCGCTGGACTGGCGCTCGCTGCCGACGTGGGAAACGCCGTTCGTGGAGGGTGAGTTGCTGCAACAAATGGTGGAGCGGGTCTTGACTACGGTACGGTGACCGCGCAATCACGCTCTGTGCGGCAAGGCCGCTTAGAGCGGTCCTCGGAGGTGCTGTAACACCGTCCGAGGACCTTCACCACCGAGTGGAATAGAGGTCCACCGGGATGCTCCGGCATGCTATCGCGCCTGCGCGGCGCTACACGAAGGCTTCGCACGACGTCGTACGGCATCCGTGTCTGAACAGCGACGCGAAGATTCTGCTCCTGTACGTACAGGGGCTCCCGGACGCGGACGCGTCGGCCAAGTCGCTGAGCGGGCATGCGGCTCGCCTGGGGATCACGGGTCGGGCCTACCAGCGGGCCAAACAACTCCTGGCCGACGGCGGCTACTTGCACGAGTGGCGGTGGCAGGGGGAGCGGGGGCGTTGGATCACGGACCAGTTGCTGGCGAACGTCACTCTCACGCGTGAGGGGGCGGGGGTGGTTCGGGAGGGCGGTTGCCCTGAGCGGCCCGAGCCCCCGGTGCCGCCGGTGCCGCCTGTGCCGCCTGTATCGCCGAGTGCTCAGCGGCGGACGGTCGGTGGGCCGAGGGGTCGGGAGGTCGGTGGCTCTTACCCGGACAAGAACGTGGGGGAAGATCTTTCCGCCCTCCCACCCGAACCCGAATCCGAACTCGAATCCGATCCCGAGCCTGAGTCCGGACCGGAGCCCGCGCCGGAAGTCGCCGAAGCGGAACGGGTGTTGCTGTCGCTGCGGCATGCCAGCCGGGAGTTGCTGCTCGGGGTGCGGGAGGCCAGAGGGCTCGCGGACGTGGCGGCGGAGTGGCTGCGCCGGGGCGTCTCGGCGGCGGAGCTGCGGTTCGCGTTGACGGCCGGGTTACCGGCGGAGGGCGTGCGGTCCGCTGCCGCGTTCGTACGACATCGGCTGGAGCGGAAGCTTCCGGCGGTGGGGGAGGGGGTGCCCTTGGCCGGGTCCGGGGCGGGAGTTGGTGCTGCGGTCGGGGCCGGGGTTGGGGCGCTGGTGACGTGCGAGGGGCCCGGGGATGAGCACGTGTTTCGGCGGGTGGGGGAGGAGCGGGAGTGCGGGCGGTGCCGGGTGGGTGCGGCTGAGGGGGCGGCTGCCGGGCGGGAGGGGGTTGCGCGGGGGGTGCCGTGGAGGGAGCGGGTGGCGGGGGTGACGGCTGGGGTGGTCGGGGCTGCCGGGGCCGTCGGGTGAGGGGTCAGGCCGGGGGTGTGTCGGCTGTTTGGCGGCGGAGGACTTGGGCTTCTTCAGGGCGGCCGGTTTCCTCCAGCAGGAGGGCGAGATTGTTCGCGGCTTCGGGGCGGCCTTTGTAGTGGAGTTGACGCAAG
>NZ_JBVIXA010000005.1:142879-305091 GCF_055594065.1 Streptomyces sp. NPDC040610
AAGAGGGCTTCGGCTTCTTCGGTGTGGCCGGTCTGGTGCAGGAGGATGGCCAGGTTGTTCGTGGCTTCGGGGTGGCCTGTGTCGTGGGCTTGGCGGAAGAGGGCTTCGGCTTCTTCGGTGTGGCCGGTCTGGTGCAGGAGGATGGCCAGGTTGTTCGTGGCTTCGGGGTGGCCTGTGTCGTGGGCTTGGCGGTAGAGGGCTTCGGCTTCCTCGGTGCGACCGGTTTCCTCCAAGAGGATGGCAAGGTTGTTCGTGGCCTCGAGGTTGCCCCTGTCGTGGGCTTGGCGGAAGAGGGCTTCGGCTTCCTCGGTGCGGCCGGTTTCCTCCAGCAGGATGGCGAGGTTGCTCGTGGCGCCGGGGTGGCCTGTGTCGTGGGCTTGGCGGTAGAGGGGTTCGGCTTCATTGGTGCGGCCGGTCTGGTGCAGGATGAGGGCGAGGTTGTTCGCAGCTAGGCTGTCGCCCTTGTCGGCCAGTGGTCGCATAGCTGCCTCCGCGACGTGGAGTACGCCACCTTCGTAGGCGCTCCCCGCGACGGCGAAGCGTTCGTCATCGTCAGCCACGTGCGCGAGCGCCACCTCCCGTACCCACTCCGGCACCGCCGACTCCACCCCGTCCACGAGATAGTCGAACGCCGACCACCACCCCTCCCTCACCGGCACCAGCGGACTCGTCACCCCCAGCCGCACCCGAGAAGCCCACGCGAACGCCTCCTCAAGCCCTTCCGGCCGCAGCACCGAACCGCCCGCATCCGCCAGGCACCGCTCGTGCACCTCCACCAGCAGCCCCCGCGAGTACGGCCCCCGCAATCCCGCCCGGTACAAATCAACGGCGGCCGTCACGAGTGCCGCCCCACGCGCATGGCCGCCACCCGCCCGCCGAGCGCGCCGCCACTCCCGCAACAACACCGGCCCGGCGGCCATGTACTCGGCGATCCCGTACGTCCCGTGGTGCACAACGGCATCCGCGATCCGCGAGTCGTCGCACTCCCCGGCGCGGGCCAACTCGCCCTCACTCCACAGCCGGTCCAGATCCACGACCTCCGCCATGCGTAGCACCCGCGCCCCAAGCCCTGCCCAGCTCTGCGCGACGCCACCGTCATCTCCGCCGACGCTGAACGTTTCGTACGGCTTCAGCCGCATCGTCGCCACCACCGGCACCCGCAGCCGTACGAACTCCGCGAGCACCTCGGGCTCAAGCCCCTCCGGCCCCAGGTACTGCTCCAAGTCGTCCAGCCACACCACACACCGCAGGCCCCTGTGGCACTCCAGCACCTCCGGAGCAGGCCGCAGCCTCGCCCCCACCGGGGGCGCCAACACCCGGTACGCGCCCAGCAGTTCCCGTACCGCCTCGAACGCCGCCCGCGTCTTCCCGGCCGTGGAGTCGCCCACCACCAGCACGAGGCCGCCCTCCTCGGCCGCCTCCCGGATCCGCTCCCGCAGTTCGGCGTCGACGTCCCGCTCGACGTACGGCGGGAGCTTGCTGCCGTCCTCGCCGGGCCGCGCCCGATGCGCCCCGGCCGTGAGGGCGTCCCAGTCGCGGGCGAGCGGCCAGCGGTCGGGGTCCTGCAAGTACGGCTGCTGAGGCGCCCCCGCCCGTTCCCCGCCGAACGTGACGGACCCGATCGACTGCGCCTGGATGACGTCGCGCTGCTCGCCGCCGGAGATGTGGTTGTCGCCCGTCATGCCTACCTACGGTAGTCGGGGGTGACTGGGGCCGTGGGGTGCGTGGTCAGTCCGGGAGGTCGTCGGGCGCGGTCTCGCGGCGGATGGTTTCCGCCTCCCGGGTGTGGCCGAATTCGTCGAGCAGGAGCACGAGGTTGTGCGTGGCCTCGGGGTGGCCCCTGTCGTGGGCGTGGCGGTAGAAGGTCTCGGCTTCGTCGATGCGGTCGAGTTCGTCGAGGAGGACGGCGAGGTTGAAGGTCGCGTCGAGGTGGCCGTGGGTGTGGGCGTGGCGGAGCAGGGACTCGGCTTCCTCGGGGCGGTCGGACTGCTTCAGGAGGATGGCGAGGTTGTTCGTGGCGGCGAGGTGGCCCTTGGCGTGGGCGTGGCGGTAGACGGCTTCGGCTTCCTCGGGGCGGTCGTTTTCGTCGAGGAAGACGGCGAGGTTGAAGGTGCCGTCGAGGTGGCCGTGGGAGTGGGCGTGGCGGTAGAGCGCCTCGGCCTCTTCGGTGCGGCCGACGTCGGCCAGGAGGTGGGCGAGGTTGTTCGTGGCGTCGAGCTGGCCGTTGTCGTGGGCGTGGCGGTAGAGGGCCTCGGCTTCCTCGACGCGCCCGGCCTTGGCCGAGAGCAGGGCGAGGTTGAACGTGGCTGTCAGGTTGCCGCCGTCCGCCAGGGGGCGCACGGCGGCTTCGGCGACACGGAGTGCGTCGGCTCTGTACGCGCTGGTCGCGATGGCGTAGCGGTCGTCGTCGTCCGCCGCGTGTGCGAGTGCCGTCTCCCGGATCCAGTCCGGTACGGGCGACTCCGCGCCGTCGACGAGGTAGTCGAACGCCGACCACCGGCCCTCGGCCACCGGCACCAGGGGACTCGTCACGCCGAGCCGCACCCGGGCGGCCCACGCGAAGGCGTCGTCGAGGCCTTCCGGCCGCAGTACGGACCCGCCCGCGTCGGCCAGGCAGCGCTCGTGGACCTCCACAAGGAGCCCCCGGGAGTACGGTCCGCGCAGCCCCGCCCGTGACAGGTCGACGGCCGCCGTCACGAGTGCGGCGCCGCGCGCATGGCCGCCGCCCGCCCGCTGGGCCCGGCGCCATTCCCGTAGCAGCACCGGTCCGGCGGCGATGTATTCGGCGATCCCGTAGGTTCCGTGGTGGGCGACTGCGTCCGCGATCCGCGCGTCGTCGCAGGCCCCGGCGCGGGACAGCTCGCCCGCACTCCACAGGCGGTCCAGGTCCACGACCTCCGCCGTGCGCAGGACCCGCGAACTCAGCCCCGCCCAGCGCCGTTCGTCGGTGCCGTCGTCGGTGTCCGCGCTGAACGTCTCGTACGGCTTGAGTCGCATCGTCGCGATGACGGGGACGCGTAGGCGTACGAACTCCGCGAGCAGCTCCGGCTCCAGGCCGTCCGGCCCGAGGTACTGCTCAAGGTCGTCCAGCCACACCACGCACCGCCGGTGCGCGCAGGCCTCGACGGCGTCCGGGGCGGGTCGGAGACCCGCGCCCGCCGGGGGCGCCAACACCCGGTGCTCGGGGAGCAGTTCGCGTACGGCCTCGAAGGCGGCGCGGGTCTTTCCAGCGGTGGAGTCGCCCACCACCAGGACGAGGCCCCCGTCCTCGGCCGCCTCCCGGATCCGCTCCCGCAGCTCGGCGTCGACGTCCCGGGCCACGTATGGGGGCAGTTTGCTGCCGTCCTCGCCGGGCCGCGCCCGATGCGCCCCGGCCGTGAGGGCGTCCCACTCCCGGGCGAGCGGCCAGCGGTCCGGGTCCTGCAAGTACCGCTGCGGCGGCGGCCCCGCCCGCTCCGTACCGAACGTGACGGACCCGATCGACTGCGCCTGGATGACATCGCGCTGCTCGCCGCCGGAGATGTGGTTGCCCGCCATGCCTCCCTACGGTAGTCCGGCCCCCCGCCCCAACCACCATGTCCCACAACAGACTAGAACGCTCTATTCAGTTGATCGCGAAGTCGGCGACATGATCGGCGGCCCATGTCGTGAACGGGCGCGCCGGGTGGCCCGTCAGCTCCTCCACCGTGGAGGTCAGAGCGACCGGCTTGCCGTCGTTGGACTCCCACCAGTTCAGGAGGGCGTCGGCGTACCTGGCGGGGATGTAGTCCGCCATTTCCTGCTTCCACTCCTCGCGGGTGACCTGCTTGATCGTGGCCGGGCTGCCCGTGACCGCGGCGAGTCGGTCGATCTGCTCGCTGAACGAGAGCGACTCGGGGCCACTCAGAGTGAACGTGCCGCCGTGGTGGCGGAGTTCCCGGATGACGGCCCGGGCCGCCTCCGCCACGTCCAGCTCGTGGATCGGGTCGCTGTGCGCGTCCGGGAACGGCAGGCTCACCGGGCGGCCGGCCTTGATGGGCCACGCCCAGGCTCCGGCGTTCGACGCGAACGAACCCGGGCGCAGGATCGTCGTCGTGATCGGCGAGGCCAACAGGGCGTTCTCCACCGTGAGATGGGACGCGGCCAGCGGGTCGTCCTCGGGGGCCGGGCCCAGCACGCTCGATGAGGACAGCAGCACGATGTGCTCGACTCCGGCCCGTCGGGCGTGGTCGACGAAGTCGGTGATGCGGTCGGGGGAGGCGTAGAGGAAGACGGTCTTGATGCCCGCCAGGGCCGCGGGGAAGTCGGCCGGGTCGGTGAGCGCCAGGCGCGTGGTGGGCACGCCGGGGGGTGGGGCGAGGTCGTCGGGGTGCGCCGAGGCCAGGCGAAGGGGGAGGCCTTCGGCGTGGAGGAGGGCGGCGAGGTGGGTGGCTACCGCGCCGCGGGCTCCGGTGATGAGGATCATGGGGTTTGGGGTCCTTTCGTGTACCGCCGCTACCAGGAGAAACGGCGAACGATTCCGCAGCGAACGATTCCCGTTCGTAACGAACGGCGTTCGCTCGGGCTCCTCCTCAAGCTAGGTAACGAACGCTGTTCGTGTCAAACGCCGTTCGCCCCGGGCTACGCTTCCCTCATGACCACCCCGCCGATCAGCCGCCGCGCGCGCCCCGCCAAGGCCCCCCTCAGCCGCGACGTCATCGTGCGGACCGGCCTGGAGATCCTGGACCGGGACGGCCTGGACGCCCTGACGATGCGCCGCGTCGCCAAGGAACTGGACACCGGCCCGGCCTCGCTCTACGTCTACGTGGCCAACCGCGACGACCTCATGACGGCGATGCTCGACGCGGCCCTCGCGCAGGTGCCCCTCACGTCGGAGGGCGCCTGGCAGGAGCGGCTTCGTACGCTGATGACCGCCGCGACGGAGGCGATGAGCCGCCACGAGGGCCTGGCCGCCGTCGCCCTCGGAGCGATCCCCACCGGCGACAACGCCCTCCTCGTCCTGGACCGCATGCTCGCCCTGCTCAAGGAGGGCGGCCTCGACGACGTCACAGCCGCCTGGGCCGTGGACCTGCTCTTCCTCCACATCGCCGCGGCGGCGGCCGAGCAGGCCGCGTACAACACCAAGGACACCGACGAGGAGGACACCATCACCGCGGCCGACCGCCGCTACGCCTCCCTCCCCGCCGACAAGTACCCCATGATCACCGGACTCCGCGAGGCCCTGTTCGCCCCCGGCGACCGCGACACGTGGCACCTGAACGTCCTGATCAACGGCATCCTTCACACGCCTGCCCGCTGAGCGCGCGCGTCCTCGCGAGCCGGGACGGGGCGCCGCCGCGCCGACGGCGGTAGTACGCGATGGCGAGGGCGATGACGATGGGCCCCCACACGGCGGTCGGTGCGACGCACACCTGGGCGAGCGTGTGCCAGGCGCTGTTGGAGTACTCGACGGTCTCGACGACGCCGAACACGGTGAGCCTGCGGCGGCCGCCGATCGGCACGTCGGTGAACAACGCGCTGAGGATCAGACCGCCGACGACAGCGGGGACGACGGCAGCCAGCGGCCGCACACGCCTGCCGCCGATGACCGGTATCCAGTCGGGTGCCACCTCACCCCACCCCCGCACCAGCCCGATGGCCAGGATCGCGGTCACCTCCGTGAGCACACTGAGCGCCAACACGTACGGAACACTCACCCAGTACGACGGCATGCCCTGCTCCTGCACCTGCCCCATCTCGAAGTGCACGGCGAACGGCAACCGCCACAGACACGACGGCAGCAGAAGCAGCGGCAGCGCGTACGCCAACCGCATCGCCCAACGCGGAACCGGCCGCTCGGTGTCACTGACCGGCGGGGCTGTGTGAAAGATCTTCGGTGCCATGGATCAAGCGTCGCGGGGCAGTTGGGACGGGGGATCAGCCGCACGGCTGGAACTCCTCCACCGTTTGGGGGAGGCGCCCATCGGCCCAGGGCGAACCGGCACTGCCGTGGCCGGGATCTCCATATCGGAACTCGGGCCGCGGACACTACGTTTCCCGGGAGAGATCCTCTCGGGGGACGCCGTCAGAAGCAGTGGAACGGTCGGCTAGGAGGCACCTGTGCGTGAGCGCTGGCAGAAGTATCTGGGGCAAGGGGACGACTTCGGGGATCAGTACCAGCGGCCCGGTGGGCAGTGGTCCGCGAAGCCCGGTGACGAGTGGCAGCAGTACATGGACTACTACCTGATGGGCAGCGGCGCCTTCGCCAGCGGCGTCATCCTCGACTTGGAAGGAAAGACCCTCGCCACCTCCTACGACATCCAGGTCACGGAGAAGGAGGGCTGTCTCCTGGGCGCCCTCGTCGACGAGCCGGAGAACCTGGGCTCCCGGTCGGTGCGAATAGGCGGCCACGAGTACGCCAACCTCGGGCACGAAGTCCGTACGCTCCATGGCTCGAACGGCTTCAACGGCTTTCTCGCCGCCAAGTCCAAGACCGCCCTCGTCGCCTGCCTCTATGTGGAAGGGCAGCCCCGCAGCGACGCCTCCAACGTCCTGGAGAAGTTCGTGGACTTCTTGGTGAAGAAGGGACTCTAAGGGCTCTCGCGGCAGGGTGTGGTGCCGGGCGTGCTCGCGCGCTTCCGGTACCGCCCCGGCGTTACCCCGAACTCCCTGCTGAACGCGTGCGACAGCGCGTACGGCGAGCCGTAGCCCACCCGGCGCGCGATCGCGTCCAAGGGCACCTCGCTGTCCCGCAGCAGCGCCGCTGCCCGCGTCATCCGCCACCAACTCAGGTACGCCATCGGCGGGCGGCCGACCAAGCCCGTGAACTTGCGGGCCAGCGTGGCCCGGGAGACGCCCGCGCCGGCCGCCAGGGCGTCGTTCGTCCAGGGGTGGGCCGGGTCCCTGTGCAGCAGGCGCAGGGCCGTCGCCACCGCCGGGTCGCCGAGTGCGCACGCCCAGCCCGGCGTCCCCGCCTCCGCACGGTCGGCCAGCCACGCCCGGATCAGGTAGACGAGGAGCAGGTCGAGGAGGCCCGGTACGGCGATGTCCGCGCCGGGGCGGGTGCCCGTCGTCTCGTGCGCCAACAGGCCCAGCGCCGCGTGCAGTTCGGGGTGGCGGTCCGGGGCCGCCGGGAGGTGGACCACGTCGGGCAGCTCGGCCAGGAGGGGGTGGGCGCGGGCCTGGTCCAGGCGGTATTTGCCGCACATCAGCTCTGCGGTGGGGGTGTGGGGTTCGAGGGTGTCGGGGTCGGAGGTGTCGGGGCCGGGGGTGTCGGGGGCAAAGGTCCCGGTTCCGGGGGCGCGCTGCTGACGCTGGGCCGACCAGCTCTCGAAGTCCACCGCCCGCCTCGCCGCCGCGGGCCCCTCCGCCGTCGCGTCCGCGAGCACGTGCTCCGAGCCGTGCGGCAGCAGCACCACATCGCCCCGGCCCAGCGCGACCGGTCGCCGCCCCTCGTCGAGGAGCAGCTGGCAGCCGCCTGCCAGGACCACATGGAAGCCCGCCCCCTCGTACGCGGACAGCCGGGCGCACCAACTCCCCGCCGCCCGCACCCGGTTCGCCGAGGGGGCGCCGACCCGTACCGCCGCGATCGCGTCGCTCACCACGTCCATGCGGTCAGCGTACGCGGAGAGTGAGACGTTCGCGTATTTGGATGAGGTTGTCGCGCATTGAGACGCTCATGAGTGGCTCCTAGCGTGGGGGTGCGGTGGTCGAAGGCCGACCCGAGTCTGATGGAGGGCGGAGTCATGGAGCGGTTCACTTTGGGGGACGTCGAGGTCCTGCGGGTCGAGGAGCTGCGCGGGCGCTTCGGGTCCGGGCGGGTGCTCGTGCCCGACTGCCCGCCCGAGGTGTGGGACGCCCACCGGGAGTGGCTGGAGCCGGACTTCTGGGAGCCCGATGACGACCAGGTCGTGGGCGTCGTACAGACGTGGGTGCTGCGCAGCGAGGGGCGGACGATCCTCGTCGACACGGGCGTCGGCAACGGACGGCGGCGGCCCGGCTCGCCGCACTTCGACCAGCTGGAGACGGACTACCTGGGGCGGCTCGCGGCCGTCGGCGTACGCCCCGAGGACGTGGACGTCGTCGTCAACACCCATCTGCACGGGGATCACGTCGGCTGGAACACGCGGGCGGAGGGCGACAGTTGGGTGCCGACGTTCCCGAACGCCTCGTACCTCATGCCCGCCGCCGACCACGCCTACTTCTCGCCGGAGGGCGCCGCCGGACGCCCCGCGCCGCGCGACGACGCCGGGCGCGCCCGGCGTGATGAGCAGCGGAACATCTTCGCGGACAGCGTGGAGCCGGTGGTCCGGGCCGGGCAGGCCGTCCTGTGGGAGGGCGGCCATCGCATCGACGGCCACCTCACCCTTGAACCCGCCCCCGG
Organism: Streptomyces sp. NPDC040610; assembly: GCF_055594065.1. Classification (NCBI taxonomy): domain Bacteria; kingdom Bacillati; phylum Actinomycetota; class Actinomycetes; order Kitasatosporales; family Streptomycetaceae; genus Streptomyces; species Streptomyces sp. NPDC040610. The sequence goes on from NZ_JBVIXA010000005.1 coordinate 151,221, forward strand.
TCACACCCCGGGCTCCTCCGTCCTGCGGCTCGCCTCCGGCGCGGACCGGGCCGTCTTCGTGGGCGATCTGCTGCACACGCCGGTGCAGATCCTGGAGCCGGGGTGCAGCAGCTGTCTGTGCGAGGACCCGAAGGGGGCGGCTGTGAGTCGGCGGCGGGTGCTTGAACGGGCTGCTGATGAGCGGGAGTTGTTCGTGCCCGCGCACTTCGGTGGCTCGGGTGTGGCCGAAGTGCGGCGGGAGGGTGGGAAGTTCGGGATTCGAGGGTGGGGGGCGTAGGGCTTGGGGGTGGGAGCGCGGTGGGGGGCGTGGCGCTCAGGGGTGGGGGGCGTGGGCCCCTAGTGTGTTCCCCTGATCGATATCCGGGGGATTCCTGATGGGGCGGGGTGGGCCCGGCTGATGTGCTGGTGCCATGAACCACAGCTCGCTGCGCTTACCTTCCCGCCGTCCCCGTCCCCGTCCCCATCGCGTCCACCGTCCCCGTCGTCTGCCTGTCGCCCTCGGCGTGGCCCTAGGCGCCGTGTGCGCGCTCACCGCCGCCGCGCCGGGCTCCGCCACACCTGCCCCTGCCAAACCGGCACCCGCCCAGGCCCCCGCCGACAAACCGCACCGACCCCCGCCACCGACGCACGCGCCGACCCAAGCGGCCCTCGACCGGATCGTCGCGCAGGGCACGCCCGGCGTCATAGCCCAGGTCCGGGACGGGCGCCGGGTGTGGAACGGCCGTGCCGGGGTCCGCGACCTCACGACCGGGCACCAGCGCGGCAGCCACGAGAAGTTCCGCATCGCCAGCCTGAGCAAGACCTTCACGTCCGTGGTGCTGCTCAAGCTGGAGGCCGAGGGCCGCCTGTCCCTGGACGACAGCGTCGAGAAGTGGCTGCCCGGCGTGGTGCGCGGCAAGGGGTACCGACCGGGGGCCATCACCGTGCGGCACCTCCTGAACCACACGAGCGGGATCTTCGACTACAACATGGACGAAGGCTTCCGCGCCAAGTACGCGGGGGACGCGTTCGACAAGAACCGCCACATCCGGTGGAAGCCCACGCAACTGGTCGACATAGCGCTCGCCCACCCGCCCGACTTCCAGCCGGAGCAGGGCAGCAGGCCGGGTTCCGCCGGGGAGTGGGACTACTCGGACACCAACTACATACTCGCCGGAATGATCATCGAGAGGGCGACGGGCGACACGTACAAGGAGGCGGTCGACCGGCTCGTCATCCACCCGCTCGGCCTGCGCGGCACGAGTGTGCCAGGCCTTTCGCCCAAAGTGCCCCGGCCGCACGCGACGCACTACTCCACGCTCTTCGAGGACCCACCGCACGCGAAGGTGCGCGACGTCACCGAGTTCAGCCCCACGGTGGCCTTCGCCGCCGGGCAGCTCATATCGACCACGGGCGACGTGAACACCTTCATGGCGAAGCTGCTGCGCGGCCGACTCCTGCCGCCCGCCCAGCAGCGGGCCCTGCTCGCCGCCGTCCCCGTCGACGGCGACAAGGGACACGGCGGCCCGGATGACGTCTACGGCCTCGGCATACGTCACTTCAAGCTGAAGGAGGGCTGCTGGGCCTGGGGCCACGGCGGCATGATCCCCGGATCGGCGAGCCGCACGGTGGCGTCGGCGGACGGACGGCATGTGCTGACCCTGAACCGGAACGGGGACTGGGGCGAGCAGAAGGGGGAGGACGCGGTGGTCGAGGCGGAGTTCTGCGGGGGCTGACGGGCCCCGGGCTCCTCGGGTCGGCCGCGCCGGAGGGGCTGCTCCGGAGGCTCATCCAGAGCGGGGCTACTCCGGAGGCCCACCCAGCCCCCACGCCTCCCACATCGCCGCCGCGAACGCCGCAGCCAGCTTGCGCTCGCCGTGCTCGTTGGGGTGGGTGCCGTCGTAGGTGTCGAGGTGGATGTCGTACTCGGGCGGGGGTGAGGCCAGGAGCAGGGCGGAGGCGGAGGTGTCCAGGTCGGCGACGGTCTTGGCGAGGAGTTCGTTGAAGCGGGTGAGCTCGGCGGCGAAGTCGGGGTCGTCCTCGGCGCGGACGTTCGGTATGACGGGGAGGACGGCGAGGGCGACGCGTGGGTTGGCGCGGCGGGCCTCGGCGACGAAGCGGGCCACGTTGGCGGCGGTCTGCTCGGCGTTCGTGTAGAAGCCCAGGTCGATGAGGCCGAGGGAGACGAGGAGGACGTCCGCGCGGTCGGCCTTGACGGCGTCGGCGATCAGCGGGGTCAGGTGCTGCCAGCCCTCGCCCCAGCCCGCCAAGTGGCGGCGGGGGAAGTCGGGTTCGGCGTACTCGTACGACGTGGGGGCCTCGGTCGCCTTGTCGTACAAGGTCTCCCGGGGGCCGACGATCTTGAAGGGGGCGCCGTGGGTGGCGCAGAGGTGGCGCCACATCCAGTAGCGCCAGGTGTGTTCACCGGCGCTTCCGATGGTCATCGAGTCGCCGACGAACATGAACCTGAGCATCCGCTCATCATCGCGGTACCGGGGCGCCTCAGGCCGCCCCGCCGCGTGTGAGGCTGAGCACGCCGCACGGCCCCGGGGCCGGGTGCGCCGCGCGGATGGCACGCTTGGGCCATGCGCTCGCTTCCGTCTGTGGTCCCCGGTGTCGCCACCGCCGCCGTCGCCGTGTCCACGGCGTTCGCCCTCTCGGTCCTCACCGCCCCGGCGGCCCACGCCGACGACGGCAAGGGCGGCAAGGGCAACGACGGGTTCAGCATCAAGGACCCCCGCATCACCGAGTCCAGCGGGCTCGTCGCGTCCCGCGCGCACCCCGGGGTGTACTGGACGCACAACGACCAGGACAAGGGCGCTTTCCTGTACGCGGTCGACAGCGCCACCGGCAAGACCGTGGCCACGGTCACGATGACGGGCGTCGGCAAGCCGCGTGACGTCGAGGCGATCTCGATGGGGCCCGACGGGGATCTGTACGTGGGGGACATCGGGGACAACCTCGGCGGCAAGTGGTCCTTCGTGTGGATCTACAAGCTGCCCGAGCCCAAGGAGCTCAAGGATCAGTCGATCCGGGCGAAGCAGTACGTGGTGAAGTACTCGGACGGGCCGCGTGACGCCGAGTCGATGATGGTCCATCCGAAGACGGGGCGGGTCTACATCGTGGACAAGAAGGAGGACGGCGAGGCCAGCCTCTACCAGGGCCCGCCGCCCGCGCGGATGTCCACGTCCCGGACCAACGTCTTCCAGCGCGTCGCCGACGTCGACCTGTGGGCGACCGACGGCGCCTTCTCGCCCAACGGCAAGCAGCTCGCCCTGCGCGGCTACTTCGGCGGCGTCTCCTACCGCTGGGAGGGCGACGGCAAGATCAAGCGCGAGGGCCGGCTGAGCGTGCCACTGCAGCGCCAGGGCGAGTCGGTGACGTACAGCCCCGACGGTTCCCGTCTCATGTACGGCACCGAGGGCCAGGAGAGCGACGTCGAGCCGAGGGACGTCGAGGGGGCGGGGTCCCCCGGCGGATCGTCGTCCAACGGGGGAGGCGCCGACGGTGACGACGACGGGGGTGTGTTCGGCGGCGGGTACAAGGGCGGGGCCCTCGCCATCGCCGCCGTCCTGGTGGCGGTGTTCGGGCTGAAGCGGCTGTTCGGGAAGAAGGGGAGCTAGCTCCGGACGGGCCCCCGGCGCGGCGTCGGCTAACCCGCGGCCTCCCGCTTGCGGCGTTCCACCAGTACCTCCAGGCCGTCCAGGATTCGTTGGAGGCCGAATTCGAAGTGGTCGAAGTCCGAGCCGAAGGCGTCTTCCGAGAGGGTGGAGAGGAGGGGGAAGTCGCCGCTTTCCATGACTCGTTCGAGGACCGGGCGCTGGGCCTCCCAGAACGCCTCGTCGGAGAGTTGGGAGTCGGCCTCGGCCTGGGCCGCGTGGACGTGATTGCGGGCGACTCCCGACACGTATCCCTCGACCATGATCAGGACTGAGATCAGTTCGGGGTCGGTCAGGCCCATCGGCTTGATGTGTGTGAGGACCCGCTCCAGGCCGCCGACCGCGCTCGGGCCGAGTACGGGCCGCGCCTGGTTGACCTGGAGCAGCCACGGGTGCTTCTGGTGCAGCGCCAGCGTCGAGCGGCCGTACGCCGCCACGGCCGCGCGCCAGCCGCCGTGGAAGGCCTCCTCGTCGTCGCCGGGCGCCTGCACGTGGTTGAGCATCAGGTCGAGCAGCTCGGCCTTGCCGGGGACGTAGCGGTACAGGGACATCGTGCCCGTGCCCAGCTCCGTGGAGAGGCGGCGCATGGAGACCGCGGCGATGCCCTCGGCGTCGGCGAGCCGCACGGCCGCGGTGACGATCCGCTCCAGTGTCAGGGCCGGTTTCGGTCCGCGCGTGGGGCGCTCTCCGCCGCCCCACATCAGTTCCAGGCTGCGTGTGATGTCGCCGCTGCCGCTGGTCTCCGTGGTCGCCATGGATCTCACGATAAGCCCTTGGGGGAAAACTGGGTACGGTGTACTCTTAATTGGGTACGGTGTACTCGGTTCGGTGGGTTGGCTCGGGAAAGGGGTCGGGCATGGGGTCGGGAGTGGAAGGCGGAGGGGCAGTGAGCGGTAGTGGAATCGGTGGGCGCGACGACGTCGGCGAGTACGCGGTGCGGGCCCGCGGCCTGGAGAAGCGGTACGGCGACAAGAAGGCCCTGGACGGCTTCGACCTGACCGTGGCGCACGGCACGGTGCACGGCCTGCTCGGTCCGAACGGCGCGGGCAAGACCACGGCGGTGCGCATCCTGTCCACGCTGGTCCGGCTCGACGGCGGCAGCGCCACGGTCGGCGGCGCGGACGTCCGGCGCGACGCCCGTGTCGTACGCGGCCGCATCGGCCTGACCGGTCAGTACGCCGCGGTCGACGAGATGCTCAGCGGGCGGCAGAACCTGGAGATGTTCGGCCGCCTCTTCCACCTCGGCGGCAAGCGGGCCGCGCTGCGCGCCCAGGAACTCCTGGAGCAGTTCGGCCTGGAGGCGGCCGCCGACAAGGGGGCGGGGACGTACAGCGGCGGCATGCGGCGCCGCCTCGACCTCGCCGCGTCGATGATCCTCGCCCCGTCCGTGCTGTTCCTGGACGAGCCGACGACCGGCCTCGACCCGCGCGGCCGCAGCGAGGTCTGGGACTCCGTACGGGACCTGGTGGGCCGCGGCACCACCGTGCTGCTCACCACGCAGTATCTGGAGGAGGCCGACAAGCTCGCATCCCGCATCACCGTCATCGACCAGGGCCGCGCCATCGCCGACGACACCCCCGACGGCCTCAAGGCCACCGTCGGCGGCAGCCAGCTCGAAGTCGTCGTCGCCGAGCCCGCCGACCTGCCCGCCGCCGTCAGGGCCGTCGCCCGCGTCGCGCACGGCGTGCCCGAGACGGTCGACGCGGAGCGCCGCGTGCAGGCCGCGGTGACCGACCGGGTGGCCGCGCTCACCGACGTCGCCCGCACCCTCCAGGACGAGGGCGTCGCGGTCGAGGACATCGGGCTGCGGCGGCCGAGCCTGGACGACGTGTTCCTGCGGCTCACGGGGGGCCGGCCCGCGGGGGAGCCGGACGGGCAGACGCAGACGCAGGGCCAAACGCAGGGGCAGGCGCAGGGGTTCGACCGGACGGGAGCCGCGGCATGAGTGACGTGATGGCGACAGCGACGAGCGGGACGACGAGCGGCGGGGGCAGCGGGAGCGGCAGCGGCGTCGGCGGTGGCCTCGTCGGCGGGCCGGAGCACGGGCGGGCGTACTGGGCGGTCGCCGACACCCTCAACATCACCCGTCGCTACCTGACCCACTTCCAGCGCCAGCCCATCATGATCGCCTGGCAGCTCGGCTTCCCGATCATCAGCGTGCTCCTGTACGGCTTCGTCTTCGGCGAGGCCATGAAGGTGCCCGGCGGCGAGGGCGACTACAAGCAGTTCCTGATGCCCGGCATGTTCGTGATGACCATGGCCTTCGGCTTCATGAACACCGCGATGGGCGTCGTCACGGACGCCTCCAAGGGCGTCATCGACCGCTTCCGCTCCATGCCCATGGCACCCTCCGCGGTGTCGGCCGGGCGCGGCCTCTCCGACCTCGTCGTGGCCTGCGCGGAGCTGACGATCCTCGCGCTCACGGCCCTCGCCATCGGCTGGCGGCCGGGCAACGGCGTCCTCAACACGGTGGCCGCGTTCGCGCTCCTTCTGCTGCTGCGCTTCAGCCTGATCTGGGTGGGCGTCTGGCTCGGCCTGCTCGTGCCCAGCGCGGAGGCGGCCGGGGGCCTGTACGCGGTGGCGTTCCCGCTGACGATGATCTCCAGCGTGTTCGTGGCGCCGTCCCTGATGCCGGACTGGCTGGCGCCCGTCGCCGCCTGGAACCCGGTGTCGTCCACCGGCACGGCCGCCCGCGAACTCTTCGGCAACCCCGGCGCGGGCGGGTCCAGCTGGGTCGAGCAGAACGCGGTGCTCATGGCGGTGGTGTGGCCGCTGGTGGTGACGGCGGTGTTCCTGCCGATGGCTGTGCGGAGGTTTCAGCGGCTGAGTCGGTGAAGGGGGTTGGGTACGCGGAAGGGGGTCCGGGTACGGGGGCGGGTTCCGGGTACGAGGACGGCCCGGGTGCGCTCAGTGCGTACCCGGGCCGTCCTCGTGCGGGGTGTTCGGGGTGTGCGGGGTTACAGCTTCTCGATCACGTAGTCCACGCACTTCGTCAGTGCCTCGACGTCCGCCGGGTCGATCGCCGGGAACATCGCCACGCGCAGCTGGTTGCGGCCCAGCTTGCGGTACGGCTCCGTGTCCACGATGCCGTTCGCGCGCAGCGCCTTGGCGACGGCCGCCGCGTCGATCTCGTCGGCGAAGTCGATCGTGCCGATGACCTGCGAGCGCTTCGCCGGGTCCGTGACGAACGGGGCCGCGTACTTCGACTCCTCCGCCCAGCCGTACAGCGTCCGCGCCGACGTCGCCGTGCGCCGCACCGACCAGTCGAGGCCGCCCTGGCCGTTGAGCCAGTCCAACTGCTCGCCGAGCAGGAACAGGGTCGCGAGCGCGGGGGTGTTGTACGTCTGGTTCTTGCGGGAGTTGTCGATCGCCGTCGGCAGGCTGAAGAACTCCGGTACGTGGCGGCCGCTCGCGTGGATCCGCTCGGCGCGCTCGATCGCCGCCGGGGAGAACGCGGCCACCCACAGGCCGCCGTCCGACGCGAAGGACTTCTGCGGCGCGAAGTAGTACACGTCGCTCTGCGCGATGTCCACGGGCAGGCCGCCCGCGCCCGACGTCGCGTCCACCAGGACCAGGGAGCCCGCGTCGGCGCCCGGGACCCGCTCGATCGGGGCCGCCACGCCGGTCGACGTCTCGTTGTGCGTGAACGCGTACACGTCCACGCCCTCCTCCGCCTCCGGGTCGGGGTGCGTGCCCGGGTCGGACGCGATGACGGTCGGCTCCGCCAGCCACGGGGCCAGCTTCGCCGCCTTCGCGAACTTCGAGCTGAACTCGCCGAAGGACAGGTGCTGGGACTTGTTCTCGATCAGGCCGTGCGTCGCCACGTCCCAGAACGCGGTCGAGCCGCCGTTGCCGAGGATCACCTCGTAGCCCTCGGGGAGCTGGAACAGCTCGCGGACGCCCTCGCGTACGCGGCCCACCAGGTTCTTCACCGGGGCCTGGCGGTGGGACGTGCCGAGCAGGGACGTACCGGTCGCGGCCAGGGCGTCCAGCGCCTCCGTCCGCACCTTGGAGGGGCCCGCGCCGAAACGGCCGTCGGCGGGCTTGATGTCAGCGGGAATCTGGATCTCAGCCACGTAGGGAGCGTAGCTGTTTCTGGACGTGGGGGGTTTGGCTGGTCCATCCCGCGAGACGTTGCCCTGTGCGGGCGGTGGGTGGTTTCCCCGCGCTACCGCGCGGGGCCTGCCTCACCCGCCCACCCGTTTGCCCCGCGCCGGAAGGTCACCCGGGAGCGGGCGGGCTCGTCCTGGAGTTGATGTTCGCGGTGACTAGGGGCGCGGGCGTGGGCAACCTGTGGGGCATGGGTAACGGAAACGACTTGGAGCAGGTACTGCGGCGTGACGTCCGGGGGGACGTGGACTTCTCTGTTACGGGGCGGGCGTTGAACACCATGGACGCGTCCAACTACCGGCGCGTGCCGTTGGGCGTCGTCGCCCCGAGGGACGCGGGGGACGTGGCCGCCGCGCTGGCCGTCTGCCGGGAGCACGATGTGCCGGTGGTGGCGCGCGGCGGGGGGACGTCCATCGCGGGGCAGGCCACGGGGGCGGGGGTCGTCCTCGACTTCACGCGGCACATGGCGGACGTGGTGGAGCTCGACCCGGACGCCCGGACGGCCCGCGTGCAGCCCGGCCTCGTGCTGGACACCCTGCGGAGCGCCGCCGCCCCGCACGGGCTCACGTTCGGGCCGGACCCCTCCACCCACAGCCGCTGCACCCTCGGCGGGATGATCGGCAACAACTCCTGCGGCTCCCACTCCGTGGCCTGGGGCACGACCGCGGACAACGTCCGGGGGCTGACGGTCGTCTCGGCCGCCGACCCCACGGGCGCGCCCCGCCGCCTGGAGCGGGGGACCTGGGACGGCGCCCCCGAGGGCCTCCGCGCCCTGGTCGAGGGCGACCTCGCCCTGCTGCGCACCGGCTTTCCCGACCTGCCCCGCCGCATCTCCGGCTACGCCCTCGACGCCCTCCTGCCGGAGCACGGCCCCGACCTGCCCCGCTTCTTCTGCGGCAGCGAGGGCACCCTCGGCGTGCTCACGGAGGCCACCGTCCGCCTCGTCGAGGCGCCGCGCGCCCGCGCCCTCGCCGTCCTCGGCTACGCCGACGAGAGCGCCGCCGCCGAGGCCGCCCCCGGCCTGCTCCCGTACCGGCCCCTCACCGTCGAGGGCATGGCCGCCGACCTCGTGCGCGACCCGCGCGGCCTGCCCAAGGGAGGCGCCTGGCTGTTCGTGGAGACGGGCGGCGGCACGCCGGGTGAGGCCAGGGCGGGCGCCGACGCCGTCGTGCGGGGCGCGGACTGCCTGGACGCCGTCGTCGTCACCGACCCCGCGCGCCAGCGCGCCCTGTGGCGGGTCCGCGAGGACGCCTCCGGCACGGCCACGCGGATGCCGGACGGCAGTGAGGCCTGGCCCGGCTGGGAGGACTGCGCGGTGCCGCCCGCCCGCCTCGGGCCCTACCTGCGCGACTTCCGCGCCCTCCTCGGCGAGCACGGCCTGCGCGGCACCCCGTACGGGCACTTCGGCGACGGGTGCATCCATGTGCGGATCGACTTCGACCTGCTCACCGGCCCCGGCATCGCCCGCTTCCGCCGCTTCTCCGAGGACCTCGCCGACCTCGTCGTCGTCCACGGCGGCTCCCTCTCCGGCGAACACGGCGACGGGCAGGCCCGCGCCGAACTCCTGCCGAAGATGTACGGCCCCGAACTCGTCCGCCTCTTCGAGCGCGCCAAGGACCTCTGGGACCCCGCCGGTCTCCTCAACCCCGACATGCTCGTCCGCCCCGCCCCCCTCGACACCAACCTCCGCTTCACGCCCCTGCCCCGCGAGCCCGTCGACGTCGCCTTCGGCTATCCGCACGACGGCGGCGACTTCTCCGCCGCCGTCCGCCGGTGCGTCGGCGTCGCCAAGTGCCGTACGACGACGGCCGCTTCGGGCGGCGGCGTGATGTGCCCGTCCTTCCGCGCCACCGGCGAGGAGGAGCACTCCACGCGCGGGCGCGCCCGGCTCCTGCACGAGATGCTCGCCGGGGAGGTCGTCACGGACGGCTGGCGCTCCACGGAGGTACGGGACGCGCTCGACCTGTGCCTGTCCTGCAAGGGCTGCCGCTCCGACTGCCCGGTCGGCGTCGACATGGCCACGTACAAGGCCGAGTTCCTGCACCACCACTACGCGGGGCGGCGCAGGCCCGCCGCGCACTACGCCATGGGCCGCCTGCCGCGCTGGCTCCGCCTGCTCGCCGCGACCCGCACGGCCCGCGTCGCCAACCTCCTCGCCGCCGTCGGCCCGCTGGCCGCCCTCGCCAAGCGCCTCGGCGGGATCGAGCCCCGGCGGGCGCTGCCGCGGGTGGCGCCGCTGACCTTCCGGCAGTGGTGGCGACGGCGTACGCGCGGTGACATGTCCACCCATGGCACGGTCGGCACCGTCGCCCCCGGCGGCACCGTCGTCCTCTGGCCCGACACCTTCACCGACCACCTCTCGCCCTCCGTCGCCCGCGCCGCCGTCCGCGTGCTCGAAGCCGCGGGGCTGACCGTCGTGCTGCCCCCGGACGGCGTGTGCTGCGGGCTCACCTACGTCTCCACGGGCCAGCTCGACCAGGCCCGCGCCGTGCAGCGCCGCACCCTGGAGCTGATGCGTCCGCTCCTGGCCGCGGGCACGCCCCTCGTCGTCCTCGAACCGAGCTGCGCGGCGGCCCTGAAGACGGACCTGGTCGAGCTGGCCGCACCGGACGAGGCGGGGGCGCGGGAGCTGGCCGCGTCGGTGCGCACGTTCGCGCAGGCCCTTGAGGAGTACGCCCCCGACTGGCGGCCGCCGCGCCTGGACCGGCCCGCCGTCGGCCAGACCCACTGCCACCAGCACGCCGTGCTCGGCGACGCGGCCGAACGCCGGCTGCGCGCCGCCGCGGGCCTCGACGGCGAGCTGTCCGGCGGCTGCTGCGGCCTCGCGGGCAACTTCGGCTTCGAGAAGGGGCACTACGACGTGTCGACGGCCTGCGCGGAGGAGCAGCTGCTGCCCGCCGTCCGGCAGGCCCCGCCCGGCGCGGAGGTCCTGGCGGACGGCTTCTCCTGCCGCACCCAGCTGGAGCAGCTGGCGGGGGTGCGGGGGCGGCACCTGGCGGAGGTGCTCGCGGAGGCGCTGGACGAGGGGTGAGCGTGGGGCCGGGGCCAAAAGGTTTCACAATCCCGGCTTAGTCCATTACCTTGGACGATGAAGTCCATGAGGTTGCACTGTACGGGTGGTCGTCGTGGCGGCGACGGCGGGAAAGGCTTGGCGTGAACATCTCGCGTACGGACGGGGCGGCGGCGCCCGAGGGTCTGGCTGCCGCCGAGGCGCCGGTCACGGTCGGGCAGCCCGAGGTGGCGGGGGCGGCGGCCCTCGGTGCCGACGGAGGGGTGTCCGCCGACACCGGCGGAGGCCGTCGCGCGGCCCTCGGCCCCGTCGGCCTCGTCCTCGCGGGCTGTGTCTCCGTCCAGTTCGGCGGGGCCATCGCCGTCAGCCTGATGCCGCGCGCCGGAGCGCTCGGCGTGGTCACCCTGCGCCTCCTCTTCGCCGCCCTCGTCCTGCTCGTCGTCTGCCGCCCCCGCCTGCGCGGGCACTCGCGGGCCGACTGGGGCACCGTCCTCGCCTTCGGCGCGACGCTGGCCGCGATGAACGGCCTCTTCTACCAGGCCGTGGACCGCATCCCGCTGGGCCCCGCGGTCACCCTCGAAGTCCTCGGCCCGCTCGCCCTGTCCGTGATCGCCTCGCGCCGCCTGGTCAACGTGGTCTGGGCGGGGCTCGCCCTGTGCGGCGTCTTCCTGCTCGGTGGCGGCGGCTTCGGCGAACTCGACCCGGTCGGCGTGGCGTTCGCCCTCGCGGCGGGGGCGATGTGGGCCACGTACATCGTGTTCAGCGCCCGGACGGGCCGCCGCTTCCCGCAGGCGGACGGGCTCGCCCTCGCCATGGCCGTGGCCGCGGTCCTCGTCCTGCCCCTCGGCATCATCGAGTCCGGCTCGAAACTGACGGTCCCCAGCACCCTGGGCCTCGCGGCCGCGGTCGCCGTCATGTCCTCCGTCCTGCCCTACACCCTCGAACTCCTGGCCCTGCGCCGCCTGCCCGCCTCCACGTTCGCCGTGATGATGAGCCTGGAACCGGCCATCGCCGCCGTCGCGGGCTTCCTGATCCTCGACCAGTCCCTCACTCTCGTCGAGTCCCTCGCGATCACCCTCGTCATCGCGGCCAGCATGGGCGCGGTGCGGACGCAGGTGGGTCGGGGGAAGGCGAAGACGGCGCCCTGAGCCGGGACTTACCATCGGAAGTGCAGCAGCCTGAGCGAACGCACTGGGGTGACCGTGAGCAACTGGGCCGACTTGACGAACGGTAAGCGGATCAAGCACCTGCGGGGCTCGGATCTGACGCAGCAGCGGCTCGCCGAGGCCGCGGGGCTCTCCCTCGCGCTGGTGCAGAAGGCCGAGCAGGACCGGGGTGAGCTGTCTGTCGGTTCGTTGCTGAAGCTGGCGCATGCGTTGAACACGGACGTGTCGGTGATTCTGGGGCAGCAGGCCCCTCGCCGGGGGATGAGCCAGGACGCCAGGACTGCTGTACGACGGCTTTCCGACGCCGTGCACGACAGTGCCCTCGGCGACTGGGGCGGCATCGAGGACCCGAGCACACTCGCCGAGCTGTCGACCGCTCACGATCGTGTGTGCGCCACCTACTGGCGAGGCGAGTACGGGGAGTTGAGCGAACTCATCGCCAGGGTGCTGCTCGAAGGGAGCGCCAGGTACGGGCAAGCGACGGGCGCTGAACGCGAACGTCTGGGCTCGCTCCTGGCGAGCACCTACCAGTTCGCGTCGTCGGCCGCGGTCCTGCTCGGGCAGCGGGATCTCGCCCTGAGCGCGCTCACCTCCGCGCGCCATCTGGCGGACGACTCCGGTGACGCTGTGCTCGCTGCGCTCCTGGAGTCGACGTTGTCGTGGATTCACCTGCGGAGCGCGAGGGTTCCCCGGGCGGTTGCCGTCGCGGAGCGGGCGGCCTTGCGGATCGAGCCGTCGTTCAGCAGCGCGGACCGCCCCCAGCTGATGGCGTATGGCAGGTTGATGATCTCCGCAGCTGTGGCCGCCTCGCGGCGAGGAGACGCCGTGTCCGCGGACGACTACCTCTCGCAGGCGCACGCGGCAGCCGCCCGGCTCGGTCGTGACGAGGCGATGTACGGCACGCATTTCGGCCCTACCGCGGCGAACACCGAGGCGGTGGGCATCGCCGTGGCACTGGGCAACCACGGCAAGGCGCTGAAACTGGCCTCGCACACCCAACTGCCCTCTTCCATGCCCAAACTCGCCCGCAACCGCTACAAACTCGACGTCGCCCTCGCCCAGTGCGCCGCCGGGCTCCACGACCAGGCCGGGGACACCCTGATCGAGGTCGGCCTCGACGCCCCGGAGTGGGTCAGGCACCAGGCGCTGCCCGGCGTCATCGGCAAGCGCCTGGCGAAGGTGTCCACGGCCCGCGTGCGGACCATCAGCGAACTGATCGGCGTACCCCTGATCGCCTGAGCCCTACGGAGCGTACGAGCGGGGGCCTGGCAACCTCGCGCGGTCGCACGCCGCATCACTTCACTCCGTGTGATCGTCCGGGCACGCTTTCCGTATGGTCGGCATCGAGAGCGGACAGCAGAGGCAGGGGCGGACGGGAATCCGCCGCACCGAGGGCGAGTTGAGGCGGCGGGCGGGGCTCGCCGACGCCGCGGCGGGCCTCGCGCCGGGGGAGGCCGACGTGCCGGCGCGGGCCGCGAGGATAGAGCGGTTCCGCTGTGTGATCTACCTGTGCGGTGCCGCGTGCGTGGACATGGCGGCGCCCCGCAAGGAGTGCACGGAGTACGCCGAGGCGTTCGGGTGGGAGATCGCGGACGTGATCGAGGAGTACGCGGGGCTGCTGCCGCCGCATGGGCGTCCCGGGCTCGGGCGGGCCGTCGAGTACGTCAACTCCCGCGCGGCGGGAGCGGTGCTCACGGCATGGCGAGCGATGATCTCGCCGGTCGCCCAGGAGTACGACGAGGTGGCGCGGGCGATCGAGAGGGCCGGGGGCTTCCTGCACGTCAAGGAACCGGCGTGGGGCGGGCAGGGCGGCGCGCCGACGGGCAGGAGTGCTTCATGACCATCTACGAGAACAGGGCGATCTCCGACTGGCTGGCGCACGCCGACCCCGCCCCGGACCGCGTCCGTGCGGAGTGGGCGTACCGGGGCATCGCGCTGCTCCCGCTCGGCCGTCGCTTCGACGCCGTGCGCGTTCCCGCCCGGCGCGTCCACGCCGCCGTGGGCAGCGACGAACCGCGAACGGTGGCCGCCGCCCTGGCCGACTGGATGCAGGGCCCGGTGATCCGGGACACCCGCGGCGACGGCCAGGCGTACTACGTGCTGGTCGCCCCGTGCGCCGACTGGGACGGCGCCGAGGAACGCCTCGGCACCGGCGCCTACCTCGGCGTGCCCCGCCTCGGCGGCCCCTCGATGCTCGCGGCCTGGGTGGTCCCGCCCCCGCACCCCGGCGGCCTCTGCGACCCGGCGCACCTGCGGGCCCTGCTCTCGACCGCCGACGCCCTGAGGCGGGTCGAACCATGAGCCCGCCCCGCCCCGTCGCGCCCCCGCCCGACGACCGGGCGTCCCGCCTCTACGCCGCCTACCTGCGGCACCTCGACGCCTGCCCGCAGGACCACATCACGACCGCCTGCGCCGAGGGCACCCGCCTGCGCCGGGCGTGGCGGGAGGCGCAGGCCGCCTCCCCGTGGTCCGTGGGGGTGCGGGGAGGCGGGGCGTAGGTCCCGTCCCGCAAAAAAATAACCAAGCACGCTTGCTTGTTTCTTCTCGCGCTGCCATGCTCCCTGGCACACCGCCCTGCCCGGAGGGGAGCGCACCGTGTCCGACGTCAGTGCCGTGCTCGACGATCTGCGTGCCGAGAGCGACGAACTCGACCAGCTGGTCGGGGACTTGGGGGAGGCGAGCTGGGCGCTCGACACGCCCGCGGTCGGCTGGACCGTCGCCCACCAGATCGCCCATCTCGCCTGGACCGACCAGGCCGCGCTGCTCGCGGTGACCGACGCCGACGGGTTCGCCGCGCACGCGGCCGTCGCCCTGAAGTCGCCGGACACGTTCGTCGACGACGGTGCCCGGGAGGGGGCCGCGGCGGCGCCGGGAGAGCTGCTTGCCCGGTGGCGGGCCGGGCGGGACGCGTTGCAGTGCGTCCTGCGGGCCGCGCCCGCCGGGGCCCGCTTCCCCTGGTACGGGCCGCCCATGTCCGCCGCCTCCGTCGCGACCGCGCGGATCATGGAAACCTGGGCCCACGGCCAGGACGTCGCCGACACCCTCGGCGTCCGGCGCGCCCCCACCGACCGCCTCCGGCACGTCGCCCGCATCGGCGTCCGGGCCCGCGACTACGCGTACGCGGTACGCGGACTCACCCCGCCCGCCGAGGAGTTCCGCGTCGAACTCGTCGCGCCGAGCGGCGACTTGTGGGCGTACGGGCCGGTCGAAGCGGCCCAGCGGGTCACCGGGCCCGCCCTCGACTTCTGTCTGCTCGCCACGCGTCGGGTGCACCGCGACGATCTGGCGGTGCGTGCGGAGGGGCCCGACGCGGAGCAGTGGCTCGACATCGCGCAGGCGTTCGCGGGGCCGCCGGGGGAGGGGCGGGCGAGCGCGAAGGGCGCCGAGGAGGGCGGGGCGTGAGCGCCGAGGCGGAGGGGAGGGGCGGGCGCGGCCCCCTGCGGATCGGCAACGCCTCCGGCTTCTACGGCGACCGCCACACCGCCGTGAGGGACATGCTCACCGGCGGCCCCCTGGACGTCCTCACCGGCGACTACCTCGCCGAGCTGACCATGCTCATCCTCGGCAGGGACCGCCTCAAGGACCCGGACCGGGGGTACGCGAAGACGTTCCTGAAGCAGATGGAGGAGTGCCTGGGGGAGGCCATCGACCGGGGCGTGCGGGTCGTCACCAACGCGGGCGGCCTCAACCCGGCCGGACTCGCCGAGCAACTGCGGGAGTTGGCCGAACGCCTCGGCCTGGACGTGCGCGTCGCCCACGTGGAGGGCGACGACCTCGGCCCCCGCTTCCGCGACGCCCTCACCGCGCACGCCTACCTCGGCGGCTTCGGCATCACGGAGGCGCTGCGCGCGGGCGCCGACGTCGTCGTCACCGGCCGCGTCACCGACGCCGCCCTCGTCACCGGGCCCGCCGCCGCCCACTTCGGCTGGGGCCCCGGCGACCACGACCGGCTCGCGGGCGCCGTCGTCGCCGGGCACATCCTGGAGTGCGGCACCCAGGCCACCGGCGGCAACTACGCCTTCTTCCACGAGTTCGACCCGGCGGCGCTCGCCCGCCCCGGCTTCCCGCTCGCCGAGGTGCACGCCGACGGCTCCTGCGTCATCACCAAGCACGACGGGACGGGCGGAGTCGTCGACGTCGGCACGGTCACCGCGCAGCTCCTGTACGAGACGTCCGGCGCCCGCTACGCCGGGCCCGACGTCACCGCCCGCCTCGACACCGTCCGCCTCACCCAGGTCGGCCCCGACCGCGTCCGCGTCGACGGCGTGCGCGGCGAGGCGCCGCCGCCCACCCTCAAGGCCGGGCTCACCCGCGTCGGCGGGCACCGCAACGAAGTCGTCTTCGTCCTCACCGGCCTCGACGTCGACGCGAAGGCGGATCTCGTACGCGCCCAGATCGAGGACGCCTTCGACCGGGCCACGTCGCGCCCCGCGTCCGTCCGTTGGGAACTCGCCCGCACCGACCGCGCCGACGCGGACACCGAGGAGACCGCCAGCGCCCTGCTGCGGCTCGTCGTGCGCGACCGGGACGCGGACGTGGTGGGCCGCGCCCTCAGCGGCGCCGCGATCGAGCTGGCCCTCGGCAGCTACCCCGGCTTCCACGTCACCGCCCCGCCCGGCAAGGGCACTCCGTACGGCGTGTTCGAGGCGGTGCACGTCGACGCCGCCTCCGTACGGCAGGTGGCGGTGACGCCGGACGGGCTGCGCGTGGACATCCCCCCGGCCACGGCGGGCGGGACGCGAGAGCTCGCCGACGTCGAACCACCGGAGCTGCCCCAGCCGTTGGCGTACGACCGGACCCGGCGCCTGCCCCTGGGGACGATCGCCGGTGCCCGGAGCGGGGACAAGGGCGGGGACGCCAACGTCGGCGTCTGGGTGCGCACCGACGACGCCTGGCGGTGGCTCGCCCACCACCTGACCGCCGACCGGTTCCAGAGCCTCATCCCGGAGAGCCGCGAGCTGAAGGTCACCCGCCACCTGCTCCCCAACCTCCGCGCCCTCAACTTCCACGTCGAGGGCATCCTCGGCGCCGGAGTCGCCTCACAGGCCCGCTTCGACCCGCAGGCCAAGGGCCTCGGCGAGTGGCTGCGCGCCCGCCACCTCGACATACCGGAGGTACTGCTGTGACCGTGCTCGCGTCCGCGCTCGACCCGGCGAGCCCCGAGTACGCCGACCACCGCGCCGCCATGCTCGCCAAGCTGGCCGACCTCGACGCCGAGCAGGCCAAGGCGCTGGCGGGGGGCGGCGAGAAGTACGTCCAACGCCACCGCGACCGGGGCAAGCTCCTCGCGCGGGAGCGCATCGAGCTGCTGCTCGACCCGGACACGCCGTTCCTGGAGCTGTCGCCGCTCGCGGCGTGGGGCAGCGAGTACCCGGTCGGGGCCTCCATGGTGACCGGCATCGGTGTCGTCGAGGGCGTGGAGTGCCTGATCACGGCCAACGACCCGACGGTACGCGGCGGTGCCAGCAACCCCTGGACGCTGAAGAAGGCGTTCCGCGCGCACGAGATCGGCCACGCCAACCGGCTGCCGTCCATCCACCTGGTGGAGTCCGGGGGCGCCGACCTGCCGTCCCAGAAGGAGATCTTCATCCCGGGCGGCGCCCTGTTCAAGCACCTCACGCAGTCGTCGGCGGCGGGGATCCCGACCGTCGCCGTGGTCTTCGGCAACTCCACGGCGGGCGGCGCCTACGTCCCCGGCCTGTGCGACCACGTGATCATGGTCAAGGAGCGCGCGAAGGTGTTCCTCGGCGGGCCGCCGCTGGTGAAGATGGCCACCGGCGAGGAGAGTGACGACGAGTCTCTCGGCGGCGCCGAGATGCACGCCCGTACCTCAGGCCTCGCCGACTACCTCGCCGAGGACGAGCGCGACGCGCTCCGCCAGGCCCGCCGCGTCGTCGCCCGCCTCAACTGGCGCAAGGCGCACGCCGACCCGGCCGCCCCCGCCGAGCCGCCCAAGTACGACGCCGACGAACTCCTCGGCATCGTCCCCGGCGACCTGCGCACCCCCTTCGACCCGCGCGAGGTCATCGCCCGCGTCGTCGACGGCTCCGACTTCGACGAGTTCAAGCCCCTGTACGGGACGAGCCTGGTGACGGGCTGGGCGCGCCTGCACGGCTACCCGGTCGGCGTCCTCGCCAACGCGCAGGGTGTGCTGTTCTCGGCGGAGTCGCAGAAGGCCGCCCAGTTCATCCAGCTCGCCAATCAGCGCGACATCCCGCTGCTCTTCCTGCACAACACCACCGGCTACATGGTCGGCAAGGAGTACGAGCAGGGCGGCATCATCAAGCACGGCGCCATGATGATCAACGCGGTGTCGAACTCGAAGGTCCCGCATCTGTCCGTCCTCATGGGCGCCTCCTACGGCGCCGGGCACTACGGCATGTGCGGGCGCGCCTACGACCCCCGCTTCCTGTTCGCCTGGCCCAGCGCCAAGTCCGCCGTCATGGGCCCCCAGCAGCTCGCGGGCGTCCTGTCGATCGTGGCGCGGCAGTCGGCGGCGGCGAAGGGCAAGCCGTACGACGACGACGCCGACGCGGCCCTGCGCGCGATGGTGGAGCAGCAGATCGAGTCCGAGTCGCTGCCGATGTTCCTCTCGGGGCGCCTCTACGACGACGGCGTGATCGACCCGCGCGACACCCGCACCGTCCTCGGCATCTGCCTGTCCGCGCTGCACACGGCCCCGGTCGAGGGCGCGCGCGGCGGCTTCGGCGTCTTCAGGATGTGAGGAGAGGTGACGGAACCACCCATGATTTCCAAGCTGTTGGTCGCCAACCGGGGCGAGATCGCCTGCCGCGTCTTCCGTACGTGCCGTGATCTCGGCATCGCCACGGTCGCCGTCCACTCCGACGCCGACGCGGACGCACTGCACGTACGCGAGGCCGATGAGGCGGTACGCCTTCCCGGGGCGGCGCCCGTGGAGACGTATCTGCGCGGCGAGCTGATCGTGAAGGCCGCGCAGGCGGCGGGCGCCGACGCGATCCACCCCGGCTACGGCTTCCTGTCCGAGAACGCCTCCTTCGCGCGGGCCGTCACCGACGCGGGCCTGGTGTGGATCGGGCCGCCGCCGGAGGCCATCGAGGCGATGGCGTCCAAGACGCGCGCCAAGGAGCTGATGGGCCTTGCGGCACCGGCCGTGGACGCGGTCACGGAGGCCGACCTGCCGGTGCTCGTGAAGGCGGCCGCCGGAGGTGGCGGGCGCGGCATGCGGGTCGTACGGGAACTGGACGCCCTGAAGGGGGAGTTGGAGGTCGCGCGGGCCGAGGCGGCGAGCGCCTTCGGGGACGGCGAGGTGTTCGTCGAGCCGTACGTCGAGGGCGGGCGGCACGTCGAGGTGCAGATCATGGCCGACGCGCACGGGACGGTGTGGGCGCTCGGGACGCGCGACTGCACCCTCCAGCGCCGCCACCAGAAGGTCGTCGAGGAGTCCCCGGCACCCGGGCTCTCCGACGAGCAGGTGCGCGCCCTGCACGACGTGGCGGTCCGGGCCGCCCGCGCCACCGACTACCGGGGCGCGGGCACCGTCGAGTTCCTCCTCGCACCCGACGGCACCGCGCACTTCCTGGAGATGAACACCCGCCTCCAGGTCGAACACCCCGTGACGGAGGCCGTGTTCGGCCTCGACCTCGTCGCGCTGCAGATCCGCATCGCCGAGGGCGAGCCGCTGCCGGGCCCCCAGCCGCCGCCCGCGCACGGCCACGCCGTCGAGGCCCGCCTGTACGCGGAGGACCCGGCGGCCGGATGGGCCCCGCAGACCGGCACCCTGCACCGCGTCGCCGTGCCCGACGGGGTGCGCCTCGACTCCGGCTACGCGGACGGCGACACCGTCGGCGTGCACTACGACGCGATGCTGGCGAAGGTCGTCGCCCACGCGCCGACCCGCGCCGAGGCCCTGCGCAAGCTGGCGGGCGCCCTGGAGCGGACCGTGGTCCACGGCCCGGTCACCAACCGGGACCTCCTCGTGCGCTCCCTGCGCCACCCGGAGTTCACGGCGGCCCGCATGGACACCTCGTTCTACGACCGGCACCTGCCCGCGCTGACCGGCCCCGGCACGGGCCCCGACGTCCGGCACGCCCCGCTGGCCGCCGCACTCGCCGACGCCTGCGGCCGCTCCCGCTTCGGCGGCTGGCGCAACCTCCGCTCCCAGCACCAGGTCAAGCGGTACCGGACCGTGGCGGACGGCGCCGAGCACGAGGTCCGGTACACGCACACGCGCGGCGGCCCGGCCGCCGACGGTGTGCGGGTGGTGCGGGCCGCGCCCGACGCCGTGGTCCTCGAAGCGGACGGCGTGCGGCGGGAGTTCGCCGTGGCGTCGTACGGCGAGGGGCGCGTGTACGTCGGGAACGTGGCCCTCGACGTGCTGGTGCCGCTGCCCGAGCCCACCGTGCGGCAGGAGCCGGGCTCGCTGCTCGCGCCGATGCCGGGGACGGTCCTGCGGGTCGCGGAGGGCCTGGCGGAGGGCGCGCGGGTCGAGGCGGGGCAGCCGGTGGTGTGGCTGGAGGCGATGAAGATGGAGCACCGCGTGGTGGCCCCGGCCGCGGGCGTCCTCGCCGCGCTGCACGCCGTGCCGGGGCGGCAGGTCGAGGTGGGCGCGCTGCTCGCGGTGGTCCAGGAGGACGCGTAGCCGACGGCGGCCCCACGGGACGTACGGACGCGGCGGTGCAGGAAGACGTACAGCTCACTGTGGTCAAGGAAGACGTACAGGAGGAAGAACTGTGAACGCTCCCGTGCTCGAAACCGAGGAACACCAGGCGCTGCGCGCGGCCGTCGCGGCGCTCGGCAAGCGCTACGGACGGGACTACATGACCCGTGTCGTACGGGACGAGGGCCACCCCGACGAGCTGTGGGCGGACGCCGCCAAGCTCGGCTACCTGGGGGTGAACCTGCCCGAGGAGTACGGCGGCGGGGGCGGCGGCATCGCCGAACTCTCCATCGTCCTTGAGGAGTTGGGGGCGGCGGGCAGTCCGCTGCTGATGATGGTGGTGTCCCCGGCGATCTGCGGCACCGTGATCGCCCGCTTCGGCACCGAGGCGCAGAAGCAGACGTGGCTGCCGGGGCTCGCCGACGGCAGCCGCACGATGGCGTTCGGCATCACCGAGCCCGACGCGGGCTCCAACTCGCACCGCATCACCACCACCGCCCGCAGGGACGGCGACGGCTGGATCCTGACCGGCCGCAAGGTCTTCATCTCCGGCGTCGACATCGCCGACGCGACCCTCGTCGTGGGCCGCACCGAGGACGCCCGCACCGGCAAGCTGAAGCCCTGCCTGTTCATCGTCCCGCGCGACGCCCCGGGCTTTGCCCGCCACCGCATCGACATGGAACTCCAGGCCCCGGAGAAGCAGTTCGAGCTGGTCCTCGACGAGGTGCGGCTGCCCGCCGACGCACTCGTCGGCGACGAGGACGCCGGGCTGCTCCAGCTCTTCGCCGGGCTCAACCCCGAGCGGATCATGACGGCAGCGTTCTCCCTCGGCATGGCCCGCTTCGCCCTCGCGCAGGCCGTCGCGTACGCCAAGGAACGCAGCGTCTGGAAGTCCCCGATCGGCGCCCACCAGGCCATCGCGCACCCGCTGGCCCAGTCCCACATCGAGATAGAACTGGCCCGCCTGATGATGCAGAAGGCGGCCCGGCTCTACGACGACGGGGACGACCTGGGCGCGGGGGAGGCCGCGAACATGGCGAAGTTCGCTGCGGCCGACGCCTGTGTGAAGGCCGTCGACCAGGCCGT
The DNA here is from genome assembly GCF_055594065.1 of Streptomyces sp. NPDC040610. Taxonomy (NCBI): domain Bacteria; kingdom Bacillati; phylum Actinomycetota; class Actinomycetes; order Kitasatosporales; family Streptomycetaceae; genus Streptomyces; species Streptomyces sp. NPDC040610. Next base: position 172,869 of record NZ_JBVIXA010000005.1, read on the forward strand.
GCACACCCTCGGCGGCAACGGCCTGACCAAGGAGTTCGGGCTCGCCTCGCTGATCGTGGCGTCCCGGGTGGCGCGGATCGCACCGGTGAGCCGGGAGATGATCCTGAACTTCGTGTCCCACCAGAGCCTCGGCCTGCCCAAGTCGTACTAGGGAGTTCTGATGGAAAACCGGACAGGTCCCGTCCTGGTCTCGGCTCCCGACCGGGGCGTCGTCACCCTCACCCTGGACTCGCCCGCCAACCGCAACGCGCTCTCGGCGGCCCTCGTGGGCGCACTGGCGGACGCGCTCGCCGCGGCGGGTGCGGACGACAGCGTGCGCGCGGTGGTGCTCTGCCACACCGGCACCACGTTCTGCGCGGGCGCCGACCTGCGCGAACCGCCGGACCCCGGGGCGTTCGTGGCGCTGCTCCGGCAGATCGTGGAACTGCCCAAGCCCGTCGTCGCGCGGGTGCGCGGGCATGTCCGGGCGGGCGGGCTCGGGCTGCTCGGGGCCTGCGACATCGTGGTGGCGGGCGGCCCGGACGTGTCGTTCGCGCTGACCGAGGTGCACATCGGGGTCGTACCGGCGGTGATCTCCCTGACGCTCCTGCCCCGCCTGGACGCGCGTGCCGCGAGCCGCTACTACCTCACCGGGGAGCGCTTCGGCGGGGCGGAGGCCGCGCGGATCGGCCTGGTCACGGCCTACGCGGGCGCCGACGACGGCCTCGGCGTGGTCCTCGACCCGGTGCTCGAAGGGCTGCGCAAGGCCGCTCCGGGGGCGCTGGCCGACGCGAAGAAACTCGTCACGGCTAGGGTTCTTGACGCATTCGACAAGGAAGCGGACGCCCTCGTCGCCCTCTCCGCCCACCGCTTCGGCTCCGCCGAGGCCAAGGAGGGGATGGAGGCGTTCCTCGAACGACGGGAGCGTTCATGGGCGCTGTGACCGAGGACGACCGCGCGCCCAAGCAGGACCGCAGCCGGGTCACCCGGCAGCGGCTCCTTGAGGCGGCCGTGGCCTGCCTGGCCGAGCACGGCTGGGCGGGCTCCACGGTGTCCGTCGTCGCCGAGCGGGCCGGGGTGTCGCGGGGCGCCGCCCAGCACCACTTCCGCACCCGCGAGGAACTCTTCACCGCGGCCGTCGAGTACGTCGCCGAGGAGCGGTCCGCCGCGTTGCGCGGGCTCTTCCCCGAGGGCGCGGCGGCCGGGGCCGACCGGACCGCGGTCGTCGCCGCCCTCGTCGACCTGTACACCGGGCCGCTGTTCCGGGCCGCCCTCCAGCTGTGGGTCGCCGCCTCCAACGAAGACCAACTCGGGCCCCGAGTCGCCGAGTTGGAGGCCCGCGTCGGCCGGGAGACCCATCGCATCGCCGTGGAGCTGCTCGGCGCCGACGAGAGCGTGCCCGGCGTGCGCGAGACCGTCCAGGGCCTCCTCGACATGGCGCGCGGCCTCGGCCTCGCGAACCTCCTCACGGACGACGGGGGTCGGCGCAAGCGGGTCGTGGTGGAGTGGGGACGCCTGGTGGACGAGGCGCTGCGCTGAGCCTTCCCCAACCCCGCCCCTTCCCGAAACCGGGGCTCCTGCTGTATTTCAGCCCCTCCGGCGTTTGAGGAGCGGGGTCTGGGGCGGAGCCCCAGTTTCGGGAGGGGGTGGGATTGGGGAGCCCCCGGCAGGGCCCCCACCCCACCCACCCCTCAGCCCTTGAGGTCCCCGTACCCGCCGATCTCCTGCGGCCCCCGCGCGGCCGGCCCGACGTAGCGCGCGGACGGCCGCACCAGGCGCCCGGTCCGCTTCTGCTCCAGGATGTGCGCCGACCAGCCCGCGGTACGGGCACAGGTGAACATCGAGGTGAACATGTGCGCGGGCACCTCGGCGAAGTCGAGGACGATGGCCGCCCAGAACTCCACGTTCGTGGCGAGGACGCGGTCCGGGCGCCGGGCGTGCAGCTCGTCCAGGGCTGCCTTCTCCAGCGCCTCGGCGACCTCGAAGCGGGGCGCGCCCAGCTCACGGGCGGTGCGGCGCAGGACACGGGCGCGCGGGTCCTCGGCGCGGTAGACGCGGTGCCCGAAGCCCATCAGGCGCTCGCCCTTGTCGAGGGCGTGCTTGACGTAGGCGACGGCGTCACCGGTGCGCTCGATCTCCTCGATCATGCCGAGGACGCGGGAGGGCGCCCCGCCGTGCAGCGGCCCCGACATGGCGCCGACGGCCCCGGACAGGGCGGCGGCGACATCGGCGCCGGTGGAGGCGATGACGCGGGCGGTGAAGGTGGAGGCGTTCATGCCGTGCTCGGCGGCGGACGTCCAGTACGCGTCGACGGCCTGGACGTGACGCGGATCGGGCTCACCGCGCCAGCGCCGCATGAAGCGCTCCACGACGGTCTCGGCCTTGTCGATCTCGCGCTGCGGGACCATCGGCAGGCCCTGGCCGCGCGCGGACTGGGCGACGTAGGAGAGGGCCATGACGGCGGCGCGGGCCAGGTCGTCGCGGGCCTGGGCCGCGTCGATGTCCAGGAGCGGGCGCAGGCCCCAGACGGGGGCGAGCATGGCGAGCGCGGACTGGACGTCGACGCGGATGTCACCGGAGTGCACGGGGATCGGGAACGGCTCGGCCGGGGGCAGCCCGGGGTCGAAGGCGCCGTCGACGAGCAGGCCCCAGACGTTGCCGAAGGAGACGTTGCCGACCAGGTCCTCGATGTCGACGCCCCGATAGCGCAGGGCACCGCCTTCCTTGTCCGGTTCGGCGATCTCCGTCTCGAACGCGACGACTCCCTCAAGTCCGGGTACGAAGTCGGACATCAGGCGGCTCCTCATGATGTGGGCGACACGGTGTGTACGGCGGTGTGTGTACGACTGGCATGTGTGCGACCCGAGGCCTTGGCCCTGGGGTCGGGGTAACCCGGTGATGCCCCGCGCGGCCGGAGGTCACCCAACCGACACGGCTTCGGAACGATAACCCTTGGTGCCACCCTTGGCGATGGACCGCGGCACCCAGTGCCACACATCACCTTCAGGTGGTCCGTGCGCCCGCCGACTGCCGCTGTGGGGCGAGGTGTTCGTATACGGCAAGATGACCGCGTGACCGACTTCCGTGCCACCGCCCCCGACGCGCCCGGGCCTGCTGCTTCCGGCCTCGGCGGCGCCCTTTCCGACGTGGCCGCCATGCGGGCGCAGTACCGCGCCGACGGCATCGCCGAGGCCGAGTTCCCCGCCGATCCCGTCGAACAGTTCGGGCACTGGTTCGCGGCCGCGGCCGCCGAGGCCGCCGCCGGGGACGGGGTGATCAGGGAGCCGAACGCCATGGTCGTGTCGACCGCCGACGCGCAGGGGCGGCCCAGCTCCCGCACGGTCCTCCTGAAGGGCTACGACGCGCGGGGCTTCGTCTTCTACACCAACTACGAGTCCTGCAAGGCCCGGGACATCGACGCCAACCCGCATGTCTCGCTGCTCTTCCCCTGGCATCCGATGGCCCGGCAGGTGATCGTCGCCGGTACGGCGGAGCGGATCGGGCGGGACGAGACCGTGCGGTACTTCCGGGGGCGGCCGCACGGCTCGCAGCTCGGCGCCTGGGCCAGCGCGCAGTCCTCCGTGATCGCGTCCCGGGACGAACTCGATGCCGCGTACGCGGAGTTGGCGGCGCGCTATCCCGAGGGCGAGCAGGTCCCCGCCCCGCCGAACTGGGGCGGCTACCGCGTCACCCCGCTGACGGTCGAGTTCTGGCAGGGCCGCACGAACCGGCTGCACGACCGCCTCGTCTACGGCCGTGCCACGCCGGAGTCGTCCTGGACCCTGCAGCGCCTCAGCCCCTGACCGGGCGGCGCGGCCTCGCGGGGCGGGCGGCGCCGGGCTCCGGTGGGGCCGGTGGCGGCGGGCTCCGGCGGGGCTAGGACTCCCGGCGGGATCCGGCGGGGGCTAGGACCCCGCCAGGACTCCGTCCAGGAACGGCTCGATCGCCTGGCGCCAGCCCTCCGGCTGGTCGTAGTGGACGAGGTGGCCGGCGTCGGGCACTTCCGCGTACGCCCCGCGGGGCAGGACGCGGACCATCTCCTGGGACTCGGCCCGGCCCAGCTCGCCGTCGAGCCCGCGCACGACGAGCGCGGGGCACTGGACCTGCACCAGCTCCTCCCAGTGCGCGTCGTACACCCAGGTCTCCCGGGACTTCAGCATCTGCGCGGGGTCGAAGACAGGTCGCCAGCCGTCCTCGCCCTCGGCCATGACCTCGGAGAAGAACGCCCCGCGCGAGGGGTTCGGCCGCTCCACCCACGGATCGTCCTCGCCGAACCACTTCCGCACGTCCCCGAGCGTCGCGAACGGCACCGGCCACGACTTGAACCAGTCCTCCCACTCCCGCTGGGAGGCGGCCCCGAGGGCCGACGCGCGCATGTCGCAGATGATCAGGCCCCGGACCAGGTCCGGGCGGCGCGCGGCGAGCTGCCAGGCGGTGAGCGCGCCCATGGAGTGCCCGATGAGCACGGCGGGCGCGAGGCCGAGCTGCTCAAGGGCCGCCTCGGCGTCGTCCACGTACGCCTCGCGGTCGTACGGTCCTTCGGCCGGCTTGTCGCTCTGGCCGTGGCCCCGCTGGTCGAGCGCCACCGCGCGGTGGCGCTCGGAGAGCCAGCGTGCCGTGCCCGCCCAGTGCGAGGCCCGGCCCATCAGGCCGTGCAGTAACAGCACTCCGCCCGGGGGCGAGTCGGCCTCCCTGGATTTGGGAGGGTCGGCGTACTCCCAGGCGGCGAGGCTCACGCCGCCCGCGCCGGTCACGTCGATGCGCCGCACCATGGTCCCAGGCACCCCCCTTGACTCCGCTCGGGTTGTTCACTCACGCACCCCGGCACGCTATCGAACTCTCATTCGGTAGCGGCCGTCTTGCCGCCAACACCCCTCGTTCGGGTGACCATGCTCAAGGATTGACCGCCGCCGCCGAGGGGAGATCTTCAACGGGGGGCGGGCCGCTAGGGGAAGCCGGTCCGAGGGGGGTGACCCTGGGAGCTCGGGGCTCCGGGTCAGCACAGGGGAGGACAGGCTCCGGCGCTCAAGGGCGCCGGGGCCCTCTGTGTGCGCGGCGCGCGAAGCACCGCGCCCCGCGCGCCCCAGTTCACCTGCCGGGCACATCGTCTGTCCCCTCTCCGGCCGCCCCGGTACCGACGCGGTCAAGAGCCCTCAGGTCATATGCCTCACGCGACAGCCTCGCACGCAAACCGCCTCGGCGCTGCGATTCGGCACACTGAATCTTGGACTCCGGCGGGTCTCGGACTCGCCTCAACTGCACCTGTGGTAACGGGAGTTGACGCCAGTGACGGGGCCCGCCGGGGTCCGGAGCCGGGCGCGGTCAGCGCTTGGCGACGAACACGTGCGACGCGACGTCGGCCGCCAGCTCGGCGGCCTCGCCGCTGCTGCCCACGAGTACCCCCCCGGCGGACTCCGTCACACTCACGACCGAGCCGGGCTGCACGCCCGCGCGCCGGAGCGTGTACATCAGCTGGGCGTCCGTCTGGATCGGCTCGCCGATCCGGCGCACCACGACCGTCTTGCCGTCCGTGCCCGGGTCGAGGTCGATCAGGGAGACCATGCCCTCGTCCAGGAACGGGTCGGCGCCGTCCTTCTCGCCCAGCTCCTCCAGGCCCGGGATCGGGTTGCCGTACGGCGACTCGGTGGGGTGGCGCAGCAGCTCAAGGACGCGGCGCTCCACCGCCTCGCTCATCACGTGCTCCCAGCGGCAGGCCTCGGCGTGCACCTGCTCCCACTCCAGGCCGATCACATCGACCAGGAGACATTCGGCGAGGCGGTGCTTGCGCATCACGCGCGTGGCGAGACGGCGGCCCTCCTCGGTCAGCTCCAGGTGCCGGTCGCTGGCGACGGCCACCAGGCCGTCGCGCTCCATGCGTGCCACCGTCTGGCTCACCGTCGGACCGCTCTGGTCGAGCCGCTCGGCGATCCTGGCGCGCATGGGGACGACACCCTCCTCCTCCAGCTCGAGGATGGTGCGCAAATACATCTCAGTGGTGTCAATAAGCCCCGACATGGGTGCCCCTCAGATTTCGCTCGTGCGCTGGCCCTGCCCTCAATTCTGACGCATACCACTGACAACCGGGTTGCGCCGGGAAAAGAGGCGGCCCAGGGCCGTATTGACAGGGCGCTGGTCCAGACCGCACCGTGATCCGCGACACGACGGGACGACGGCGGGACGAAGGGGTTTCGCGGATGAGCGACGGCATGCGTGACGGCGGGACCGGCGGCACCGGTGGCACCGGTGGCGCGGGCGCGCCCGGCGACCACGACCTCGCCGGGCGGTATCTGGACGCCGCCATCGGCCTCCTGCAGCGTGTACGCGACGAGGAGGCGGGCCGCATCACCGCCGCGGGCGAGCTGATCGCCGACGCCGTCGCCGCGGACGGGCGCCTCTTCGCCTTCGGCGCGGGCCACTCCTCGCTCGCCGCCCAGGACGTCGTCTACCGCGCGGGCGGCCTCGCCCTGATGAACCTGCTCTCCGTGCCCGGTGTCGTCGGCGTCGACGTGATGCCCGCGACGCTCGGCTCGGCCCTGGAGCGCGTCGACGGGCTCGCGGGCGCCGTCCTCGACTCCAGCCCGGCCCGGTCCGGCGACGTACTCGTGATCATCTCCCTGTCCGGGCGGAACGCGCTGCCCGTGGAGATGGCCATGAACGGCCGCGCCCTCGGCCTGAAGGTCATCGGCGTGACCTCCGTGGCGTACGCCACGGAGACGAGGTCCCGGCATGTCTCGGGGACCTTCCTCAAGGACCACTGCGATCTCGTCCTCGATTCCAAGATCGCCGTGGGGGACGCGGAGCTTGCCCTCGACTCCGTGGACGCGCCCTTCGGGCCCGCGTCCACGATGGTCGCCAGTGCGCTCATGCAGGCCGTGATGGCCACGGCGGCCGCTGCGCTGGCCGAGCGGGGGATTCAGCCGCCCTTGTTGCGGTCCGCCAATGTCGACGGGGGGCACGACTGGAACGGGCGGGTCTTCTCCGAGTACGGGGATCGGATTTTCTACCGGCACTGAGGGCTCCGCTGGGTGGGGTGTCTTTTGTCTGCGGGGTGGTGGGGGCTTGTCGCGCGGTTCCCCGCGCCCCTGCGGGGCGCGCCCTCCTCGGGGTCTTGCGGGAATCGCACGCTGACCCGGAGGCCGCCCCCTGCCCCGTTCGCCTCCGCCTCCGCCGTGCCCCCGTGTGCCCTCGCTATCGCCGTCACTATCGACAGGCCAAGCCCCGCGCCCTCGCCGCGCGCGTGGGTGCGGGGGCGCAGGCGGTGGAACGGCTCGAAGAGGTGGGTGACCGTGTCGGGCGGGACGGCGGGGCCGGTGTTGGTGACCGTGATCGTGTCGGAGGCCGTGGTCACCTCGGCGTGGCCGCCGGGGACGTTGTGGCGTACGGCGTTCGCGACCAGGTTGTGCACCAGGCGTTCCAGGAGCACGCCGTCGCCGTGGACGGTGAGCGGCTCGGCCCGCACGGTGACCGTGACGTCGTGGCGGGCGGCCTCATCGGCGAGCGCCCGGGCCACACCGTGCGCGGTGACGTCGAGGGCGACGGGCTCGTGCCCGCCCTGCCCGGCGCCCCCGGCCGCCTGCTCTGTCGTGGCGAGCAGCAGCAGGCCCTCGATGAGGTGCTCGCTGTCGTCGGCGACGGAGATGAGCTTCGTACGGATGCGGGCGACGTGCTCGGGCGGCGGGTCCCCGGCGAGCCCGATCTCGGCGGCGGCCCGCTGCACGGCCAGGGGCGTACGCAGCTCGTGCGCCGCGTTGGCCGCGAACCGCTGCTGCGCGCCCACCAGCCGCTCGATGCGGTCGAGCATCGCGTCGAAGGTGTCGGCGAGCTGCTTCAGCTCGCCCGGGGGCGCGTCGAGGGCGATGCGTTCGTGCAGGTTGGAGCCGGAAAGGCGGCGCGCGCTCTCGGTGATCACGGCGACGGGCCTGAGCACCCGCCCCGCCATCCACCAGGCCAGGGCGATGGACAGGACGGTGTACGCGGCCAGGACGATCACGGACACCGAGAGCAGCCTGCCGAGCGCGGCCTCCCCGGCGGCGTCGCTCACCCGCGTCACGGCCTGCGCCGGGACCGTGTCGGCGGGGAGCAGGGGCCGTGCGGGCACGGCCACGCCCGCCGTCGGCTGGATCGCCCACGGCGGGCCGAAGTAGTCCCGGTCCATCCGGGTCCCGGGCACGGCCGTGGTGACCGCCGTGCTGATCGACGAGTACAGGCCCTGCCGCACGAGGACGTACACCACACCCGTGAGCAGCGCCCCGGCCAGGACGAGCAGGACGCCGTAGAGCACGGTCAGCCGGACCCGCTCGCCGCGCATGCCGAGGCCGCGGGGCGCTCCGGGCCGACGGGGGGCGCCCCGCGCACGGAGGGCGCCGAACACGCGGAGGCGGTGGCCGCCGGGCAGGCGGGGCACGGCGGACGCGCCCGGGGCGGCGGGCCTCACAGGGCCACTCCCGAGATCCGGTAGCCCGCCCCCGGCACCGTCTCCACCACCCCCGGCTCCCCGAGCTTCGCGCGGAGCTTGGAGAGGGTGACGCGGACGGCGTTGGTGCGGTAGCTGGTGTCCTCCTCCCAGACCTGTTCGATCAGGTCCTCGCCGCTGACCACGGCGCCGTCGGCGCGAAGGAGCGCCTCCAGGACGGCGAACTCCTTGCGGGACAGCGACAGGTGGCGGCCGTCGCGGCTGGCCTGGCGGCGCGCGGTGTCCAGGACGACGCCCGCCCGCTCGATGACCGGCGGCAGCGCGGGCCGGGCGCGCCGCCCGAGGGCGAGGACCCGGGCGAGCAGCTCGTCGTACGCGAACGGCTTGGTCAGGTAGTCGTCGGCGCCGAGCCCGAGGCCCGCGACCCGGTCGCGCACCGTGCCCGCCGCCGTGAGCATCAGGACGCGGGTGAGCAGGCGCTGGCGCACGACACGGCGGCACACCTCGTCGCCGTGCACGCCGGGCAGGTCCCGGTCGAGGACGAGGACGTCGTACTCGCCGAGCTGGAGCTTGCGCAGCGCGGTCAGGCCGTCCGCCGCCACGTCGACCGCGAGCGCGTCGCGGCGCAGCCCGACGGCGATCATCTCGGCCAGGAATTCCTCGTCCTCCACCAGCAGTACGCGCATGCCGCCCTGTGTACCCGAGGGCCACCTTTCGCCGGTGTAAAGGTTTGCCGTGAGAGAGACGAAACCCCGCTTCCCCCGAACCTGGGCCGGGACACCACCGGACACCACCGGACACCAGGGGAAGCCATGACCTCACGTACGCGCACCACGTCACGTACCCGTACGCACCCGCGCTCCGCCGCCCTCGCCGCCGCGGCCGCCGCCCTCGCGCTCTTCGCGACCGCTTGCTCCGGCGGTGACGACGGGGGCGAGGGCAAGAAGGACACCGGCGGCAAGGAGAACGCCGCCGACAAGGCCTTCAAGGAGCGCGAGTGCCTGCGCAAGCACGGCCTGAAGGTCCCCGAGCCGAAGTCGGGCGAGGACGGCAACGGCATCACGATCGGCGGGGACCTCAGCAAGGAGAAGATGCAGAAGGCCCTCAAGGAGTGCACGGGCAAAGGCCCGGGCTCGGCGGGCGGCGGCGTCTCGCAGGCCGACAAGGACAAGATGGTCAAGTACGCGCAGTGCATGCGCAAGAACGGCTTCAACATGCCGGACCCGGAGTTCAAGGACGGCATGGCGCGCGCGTTGCCCGCTCCGAAGGGCGCCGAGATGAAGAAGATGGAGAAGGCCGCCAAGGCGTGCAAGGGCATCGTCGGATGAGGCGGCGCACGGCAGTCGTCTCGACGGTCGTCGCGCTGCTCGCGGTCACCGGCGCCGGGGTCGCGGTCACCGGAATCGGTGGCTCCGGCGATGGCGGCGGATCGACGCGGAGCGCGGACCTGCCGCCCGCCACCGCGGCCGTCGAGCGCGGCGACCTCAGCAGCGGCACCCAGGTCGACGGCACCCTCGGCTACGCCAAGGAACGCAAGGTCAACGCGGGCGGCGCGGGCATCCTCACCCGCACCCCGGGCACGGGCGACACCATCCGGCGCGACGGCCGTCTGTACGAGGTCAACGGCGTGCCCGTCCGCCTGATGTACGGCACCGTGCCCATGTACCGCACCCTCAAGCCCGGCTCCGAGGGCGAGGACGTACGGCAGCTGGAACTGAACCTCCAGGCGCTCGGGTACGCGGCCGGGCTCGCCGTCGACGACGAGTACACGGCGGGGACGGCAGCCGCGGTGAAGCGCTGGCAGAAGGCGCACGAGCGGCGGCAGACCGGGCGGGTCGAGCCCGGCGACATCGCCTTCTCGCCGTCCGCGGTGCGCGTGAAGTCCGTGGCCGCGGCGGTCGGCGACCAGGTGGCGCCCGGCCGGCCGGTGCTCACGACGACCGCGTCCGAGCGGGTCGTGCGGTTCCGGCTCGACGTGTCCGACGGGAAGCTGGCGAAGGTCGGCACGAAGGTCGAGGTGTCGCTTCCGGACGGCTCGACGGCGTCCGGCCGCGTCGCCGCCGTCGGCCGGACCGCGAAGCCCGGCGACGATCCGTCCGACAAGACCCCGAAGATCCCGGTGACGGTGTCCTTCAGCGACCCCTCGGACGTCCGCGGCTTCGACCAGTCCCCGGTCACCGTGAACCTCACCGGCGAGACCCGCGAGGGCGTCCTCTCCGTCCCCGTCAACGCCCTCCTCGCCCTGCCCGGCGGCGGCTACGGCGTCCAGGTCGTGGCCGGGGACAAGGCCCGCCAAGTCCGCGTGAAGCTCGGCATGTTCGGCTCCGGCCGGGTCGAGGTGAGCGGCGGGGGGCTGCGGGCGGGGATGAAGGTCGGGGTGCCGAAGATATGAGCGCGCGGCGTGCGGAGAGCACGCACGAGAAGTACGCAGAGTACGAGGAGTCCGCGAAGTACGCAGAGCCCGCGAAGTTCGCAGAGTACGGGGAGGGGGCACCCGGGGACGGCGGCCGCCCCGCTCCCCGGCCGGTCGTCCGCCTCACCGGAGTCACCAAGGAGTACCCGGGCGGTGTCGCCGCCCTGCGCGGAGTCGACCTCGACGTCAAGGAGGGCGAACTCCTCGCCATCGTCGGCCCGTCGGGCTCGGGCAAGTCGACGCTGCTGCACATCGTCGGCACGCTGGACCGGCCGACGGCGGGGACGGTGGAGATCGCCGGGCACGACGTGGCGTCCCTGTCGGACCGCAGCCTGTCCGCGCTGCGCGCCCGCCGCATCGGCTTCGTCTTCCAGGCCTTCCACCTCGTCCCCGGCGTCAGCGCCCGCGACAACGTGGCCGAGGGCCTGCTCTACTCCGGCCTGCCGCGCGCCGTGCGCAGGGCCCGCGCCGCCGAGGCCCTGGACCGCGTCGGCCTCGCCGACCGGATGCGGCACCGGCCGCACGAGCTGTCCGGCGGCCAGAAGCAGCGCGTCGCCATCGCCCGCGCGGTCGTCGGCGAACCGGACCTGCTGCTCGCCGACGAACCCACCGGAGCGCTCGACTCCGCCTCCGGCGAGGCGGTCATCGAACTCCTCCACGGTCTCAACTCCGAGGGCGCGACGATCGCCGTCATCACCCACGACGGGCAGATCGCCGACCGGCTGCCCCGGCAGGTGCGGATCCGCGACGGCCGGGTGGTGCACGACGGCGTCCGCGCGGTCCAGGACGTACCAGCACAGGGAGCCGTGGCGCGATGACCGCTGACCGTACGCAGCCAAGGCGGCTGCGCGCCGCCCGGCTGAGCCCCCGCGACATCGCCCACGTCGGCGCGTCCGGGCTGCGCAGCCGCCCGATGCGCGTGGTCCTGTCCGCGCTCGGCATCGCGATCGGCATCGCCACGATGGTCGCGGTGGTGGGCGTCTCGGCCTCCAGCAAGGCCCAACTCCTCGAAAAACTCGACAAGCTGGGTACGAACATGCTGGTGGCCGCGCCCGGGGACGCGCTGTTCTCCGGCGAGGAGCCGAAGCTGCCGAAGGACGCGGTGGGGCGGGTGTCCCGGATCGAGGGCGTCGAGGACGTCGGGGCCACCGGCGACATCGACCGCACGGTGCGGCGCAGCGAGAAGATCCCCGAGGGCGAGACCGGCGGCATCGCCGTCAAGGCGGCCACGGAGGACCTCCTGAAGGTCCTGCGCGGCCGGACGGCGAGCGGCACCTGGCTGAACGCGGCCAACGCCCGCTATCCCTCGATCGTCCTCGGCCATGTCGCCGCCCGGCGCCTCGGCATCACCTCGCCGGGGCAGCAAGTGTGGGTGGACGACCGGTACTTCACGGTCATCGGCATCCTCGCGCCGCTGCCGCTCGCGCCCGACGTCGAGCGCTCGGCGCTCACCGGGTGGGCCGCGGCGAAGTCGCTGCTCGGCTTCGACGGGCATCCGACGTCGCTGTACGAGCGGTCGGCGGACGACGCCGTGCACGACGTGCGGGCGCTGCTCGCCGCGTCGATCTCGCCCGAGAGTCCGCGCGACGTGAAGGTCACCGATCCGTCGGCGGCGCTCCAGGCCAAGGCCGACACGGAGGGGGCGTTCTCCACGCTGCTCCTCGGCCTCGGCGGCATCGCCCTGCTCGTGGGGGGCGTCGGCGTGGCCAACACCATGATCATCTCGGTCCTCGAGCGGCGCTACGAGATCGGCCTGCGCCGCTCCCTCGGCGCCACCCGCGGCCAGATCCGCGTCCAGTTCGTCACCGAGTCCCTGATGCTGTCCGGCCTCGGCGGCCTCGCGGGCGTCGCGCTCGGCGCGGCGGCGACGGCCGCGTACGCGGCGTCCGGGGGGCTGCCCTGGGTGGTCCCCCTGTGGTCGGTGTCGGCAGGCTTCGGCGCGACCCTGGCCATCGGCACGGTGGCGGGCCTGTACCCCGCGGTACGGGCGGCACGCCTGTCCCCGACACTGGCGCTGCACGCGGCGTAGGCGTGGCCTTGCGGGGGGCTCCCCAATCCCACCCCTTTCCCGAAACCATGGGCTCCGCCCCTGGACCCCGGGGGTGGGTGTCCCGTCCGGCTGGGCCGGGCCCCCGCCGGATCGGCGCTCCGCGCCTCGTCCTCAGACGCCGGACAGGCTAAGACTCCGCGGGCGGGCCGAAACGCAGTCGCACATGCCCACCCGCCCCGGCAACTTTCCAGCCCGTCATGGGGGCGCCCCCTGCTCCTTAAGAGCTTGGGGGAGTTTGAGGACGAGGCACGGAGCGCCGACAAGCGGGGGTCCGGGGGCGCAGCCCCCGGTTTCGGAGAAGGGGCGGGACTGGGGCGCCCCCGCGAGGACCTACCCCCGCACCCCCGCCAGATCCAGCGCAGCCGCAACCCTCGCGGCCACACTCTCCGCATACGCGGCATCGGCCCGCTCGAACTGGGCCCGGGCCGCCCCCCGGAGAAAGGTGACCACCCCCAGGGTCCGCCCCCGGCTGCGGAGCACGGCGCACAGCGCGTGGACGGACGACTCGGGCCACTGCCGGGCGAGGGCCCACTCCCGGGCCCGCCCGGCATCGGCGGTGGCCGCGGTGGCCCGCACCGACCCGACCCGCTCGACGCACTGCGACGCGGGGTGCCCCTCCAGATACCGCAGAGGCAACCGCGCCTTGCCCGCGGGCTGACAGGGCCCGGGCGCCCCGGCCGGCGTGACGGCGGCCCGGACGAGCCGCAGCTGGGGCTCCTCGGCCTCGACCACGTCGACGAGGGCGTGGTCGGCGAACCCGGCGAGGGCGAAGTCGAGCTGGACGGTGGCCGCCTCCATGGGGTCCTCGCACTCGGCGGCGGCCCGCGCCGCCCGGTGCAACTGCTGCGACCGGAAGCGCAGCTGGGCCGCCTCGGCCTCCGTCTGCTTGGCCTCGGTGACGTCGAGGAACAGCCAGCCGACGCCCAGCGGCACGGGCTCCTCGGCGAGCGGCGACCCGAGCCGCAGGAACCCGCTGCGCCAGCAGCGCCGCTCCGGCTCGCCGCCGTCCCCCCGGACGGCGAGCCACATCTCCGCCGGGGCGGGCGGCGCGCCTTCCGCGAGCACATGCGTGAGGGCGCTCTCCAACTCCTCGACGCCCTGGGAGAGGACCTCGCCCAGCGGCCGCCCGAGGAGCGCCGTGCGCCCCATGCCGAGGGCACGCGCGGCGTGGGCGTTCACCACGGCGGGCCGCAGATCGGCGTCGACGAGCACCACGCCCCACGAGGCGTTCTCGAACAGCGCCTCGCTCAGGGCGATGGACCGCTCCAGGTCGATCTGGGTGTGCACCTCGCTGAAGGCGCAGTACACCCCGCTCGGCTTGCCGTCGCCGCCGCGCACGGACGAGGTCTGGGTCCGCACGAGCACCCGCCCGCCGTCCTTGGTCAGGAGCGCGAACTCGTCGACCTGCCGCCCCGGCGCGTGCATGGCGGAGAGCAGCCGCCCCTCGACGTCCTCGGCGTCGGCGCTGCGCACCGCCCAGCCGGCGAACCCGCGCCGCCCGACGGCCTCCGCGGCCGACCAGCCGAGGATCCGCTCCGCCTCGCGGTTCCAGTGCGTCACGACCCCGTCGGCGTCGAACGCGCACAACGCGGCGTCCATCCCGTCGAGCAGCGCCGCGAGCAGTTCGGCGCCGCCGGGCTCGGGCTCCTCGGGGCCCAGTTCGTCGGTGGTTCCGCTCTGTCGGGAAGCACTCACCCGGACCCCCCTGCAGGCTGTGTCCTCATCGTCCTCGTCGCCAGATCATTCAACTTGAACGTGACACAGCCCACAGTAAGTTCCCGGAAGTTGAGGCAAATCGTTGCCGTACCAAGGTCTCAGAAAAACAGTTGAACGGCTCGGGCGGGCTTCCTAGGGTGGGTGTCACTTCGGAGAGGAGGTGGTTCGGCAGATGTATGAATACCGGACGGAAGAGGTGGCTGCGGGCTAGCGGCCCGCCACCACACTGAGTGCGGTGCCGGACCAGCGTGCGATACGAGCACGCAGCCGGCCGTAATTCCAAGCAGTCACCCGACCCGCGAGCCGCCGGTACGTCCGGCCGGCTTCCCCGGCCTCACGGCAGGGGAACCACGGCTCGCGGGTCGCTCCGTGTCCGGGACGGGACCAGCACCTACGTCCCCCGGAACCCCGGGGTCGCCCGCCTCACCCCTTGCTCACCGCCGCCAGGATCTCCGGCAGCCGCCGCGCCACCCGCGGCGCCGCGATCCGCAGGCCCGCCGCCGTGAGGGCGGCCCCGTAGGCCGCGCCGAGGGGCAGCAGGACCCAGCTCCAGGAGCCGTGGTCGGCGCTGTGCAGCCAGATGGTGAAGGCGAGGACGGGCGCGCAGAGGACGGCGGCGGCGATCATCCCGCCGAAGATGGAGATCCAGGCGAGGCCCGCCTGGCCGGGGGCGACGTTCTTGTAGCCCTGCTGCGGGATGGAGTAGGGGAAGCGGGCCGACGACCAGGCGCCGGTGGTCAGCATGGCGCCGAGGAGCGCGAAGGACAGACCGAGCGCCTCCGGCAGGGCGCGCCACTCGCCGAGGAGCACCGCCGTCAGGACGGTGACGAGGGTCGCGTACGGCAGCGTGATCACGAGCAGGGCGAGCGCGCGGGCCCGCAGCTCCTCGTACGCGTCCCGGGTCGAGGAGATCGTCATCGCGACCATCCAGAACGCGGACGTGTCCTGCCCGAACTGGTTGTACATCAGGATGCCGAGCATCCCGGAGGAGAAGCACGCGAGGTAGAGGGAGCCGGTGCCCTGGAGGGCGTTGAAGAGGGGCACGATCAGGCCGATGGCCAGGTACGTCACCCAGGCCGCCTTGGTCTTGGGGTCGCGCCAGACATAGCGCAGGGTGCGCTCCATGACGGGCCCGGTGCGGCCCGCCGGGAGCAGGGCGAAGAAGCCGCCGCCGCGGCCCTTGCGGGACGGCTCCGCCGCGGCGAGCGTGGAGCCGTCGGGCGAGGTCATCAGGCGGGTGAGGCTGCGCTGCCAGAGGTGCAGGAGCAGGACGAGGGCGGCGCCGGACAGGGCGAGTTGGGCGGCCGCCGTGGCGTACCGCGCCTCGCCGGTGGCCTGCACCGCCGAGAGCGCCGACGACGGCGGGATCCAGCCGAGCACGTCCGCCGCCGGATCCAGCTCGCCGAGGCCCGCGTCCGACGAACCGAGCCGCTGCGCCCCGAAGTTGACGACCTGTGCGCCGACGGCGATGACGAGTCCGCTGAGGACGGCGAGGTCGCGGCCCTTGCGGCTGGTCAGCAGGCGGATGTTGGCGGCGGCGACGGCCCGCGCGAGCGCCACGCAGACGAGCAGCGTCAGCGGTACGGCGACGACGCCCACGGCGACCGCCGCCCCGCCGTCCGCCACCGCGACGACCGCGCCGAGCGCCAGACAGAGCGTGAACAGCGGCCCGATGCCGACGAGCGAGGCGACCAGGAGGGCGCGTACGAGGGGCTGCGGGCGCAGCGGCAGCATCACCAGACGGGTGGGGTCCAGGGTCTCGTCGCCGCTGGGGAAGAACAGCGGCATCACGGCCCAGCCGAGCGCCAGGACCGCGACGAGGACGATCGACACGGTGGCGGCGTGTTCGTTGCCGCGCAGCAGGATCAGGCCGAGGAGCTGGAGCGCGGCGAACAGGAGCGTGACGACGGCGGACGCCACGTACGCGGCGCGGCGTCCCGAGGACTGGCGCAGGCCGTTGCGCAGCAGGGACAGCTTCAGGCGTACGAAGACGGGGGTCAGGCCGGTGCTGGGGGCCGCGGCGGTGGCCGTCATCGGGCGCCGCCGCCCAGCCAGTCGAGGTCCGAGCCCGCGTCGCGGCCGTTCGCGCCGACGAGTTCGAGGAACGCCTCCTGGAGCGTCGCCGCGTCGCCGCGGACCTCGGCGAGGGGGCCCTGGGCGCGGATGCGGCCCGCCGCGATCACGGCGACCCAGTCGCACAGGGACTCCACCAGCTCCATCACATGGCTGGAGAAGACCACCGTCGCCCCGGATGCGGTGTAGCGCTCCAGGACGCCGCGGATGGTCTGCGCGGAGACCGGGTCGACGCCCTCGAACGGCTCGTCGAGGAACAGCACTTCCGGGTTGTGCAGCAGGGCCGCCGCCAGGCCGATCTTCTTGCGCATGCCGGTGGAGTAGTCGACGACCAGCTTGTGCTGCGCGCCCGCGAGGTCAAGGACGTCCAGGAGCTGGGTGGCCCGCTTGTCGACCTCCTCGCCGGGCAGGCCCCGCAGCCTTCCCGTGTACGCGAGGAGTTCGCGGCCGGACAGGCGCTCGAACAGGCGCAGGCCCTCGGGGAGCACGCCGATGCGGGCCTTGACCTCGGCGGGGTCCCGCCAGACGTCGTGGCCGACGACCTCGACCGTGCCCTGGTCGGGGCGGAGGAGGCCGGTGACCATGGAGAGGGTGGTGGTCTTGCCCGCGCCGTTCGGGCCGACGAGGCCGATGAACTTGCCCGCGGGGAGGGTGAGGTCGATGCCGGCCACGGCCAGTTGCTGACCGAAGGCCTTCCACAGGTTGTGCACGCGCACCGCTGCCGCGGGGGATTCCGTCGGGTCGGCCACCGTTGCCCCTTGTCCTTGCCGTCGTCCTGTCTGCGCACGATACGTCGGACGGATGGCTGTCGGACTGACGGTGGCCGTTGAACGTGAAGCCCCGGAGGGGCTACTTCCTGCGGGCCTCCCTGCCGCAGGCGTAGGACAAGGGGGAGATGACTTCCTCGGCGTCGGGGAGCCAGCGGTTGGCGGGGGTGGGGCGGTTGGCCCACTGGACGGCGCCGGAGGCACCGAAGCGGGTGGGGGGCGCGGCCACGTAGCCGCCTTCACCGAGGGTGACGAGGTCGAGGGCGGCGGGCGGCCAGCCGAGCTTGCGGACCAGGTCCGGGACCTTCGCCGCGGCGCCGGGCAGGACGAGGAACTGCATGCGCCGGTCGGGCGTGCACGTCACGGGGCCGAGCGTCAGCTCCATCCGCTCCATCCGGGCGAGGGCGAGGAAACCGGCGGTCTCGGGCACGTCGATCGCGTCGAACGTGCGGCCGGTGGGCAGCAGGATCGAGGCGTTCGGCTGCTTGGCCCACATCCGCCGGGCGACCGTCGCACTGCCCGTGGCCTGCGTGGGCCAGTCGTCGCGCACGGGGTGGGCGCCGGGCGCGGGGCAGGCGACCTCGCCGCACGAGCAGCGCCACGTGCCCTCGACGGACTCGAGCCAGGCGCCGGGGAAGACATCCCAGTGGCGTTCCTCCGCGTACCGAACGGCCGTGTCCTGCAGGGCCTCTCCGCGCTGCTTCGGGATCTGCGCGGCTGACGTGACTCCGATGGTCTCTTCCACGAACCTCTCAACTGCGCGCGTCATGTCGGGTTACGGGGTGTCATGTGCGCGGGGGAGGAGCATCGATCCTGCGGCGGGGCGCATGGGTGCACGGGTGGGGGCGCGCATGGGCAAGGGGGGCCGGGCGCGGGTAGCCACGTCTGGGGCAGTCGGAGTTCGACCGAGTTCATCCTTGCTACATCGGGGTCATCGGGCAGCCATGTTCACCCGGCTCGCTGACGTGTGCGGCACTCTGCCGTGTCGAAGTGCGAAACATCAAGTTTCGGCAGGTTGCTGTTCATTTGTGGTGTATGTGGTGCATCTTCCGGTTGTTCCCAGGGCATTGATCATCTGGGCGATGCGGGCAAACCGGCCCGGACCGTTCCTCATTCGACATCCACATCCGAAGTTCCAGATGGTCCACGGTGCACACAGGGGGTACGCCATGGCCGCCAGGCCTCTCGTCGCACGGCAGCCGAACGAACGGCTGCAGGCGCTCATTCAGGAAGCCGGCTGTTCCAACGCCGGACTGGCCCGTCGCGTGAACATGTGCGGCGCGGAGCACGGTCTCGACCTTCGATACGACAAGACGTCGGTGGCTCGCTGGCTGCGCGGCCAGCAGCCGCGCGGGCGCGCGCCGGGCATCATCGCCGAGGCGCTCGGCCGCAAGCTGGGGCGCACGGTCACGATCGACGAGATCGGCATGGCGAACGGCAAGAACCTCGCCTCCGGCGTGGGTCTGCAGTTCTCGCCCACCGTGCTCGGCGCGATCGAGCAGGTCTGCGAGCTGTGGCGCAGCGACGTGGGCAGGCGGGACTTCCTGTCCGGCTCGTCCGTCGCCGCGTCCGCGCTCGTGGAGCCGAGCAGGGACTGGCTGATCTCCTCGCCGGACGCGCAGGTCGGCCGCACGGCCGGGCCGCGCGTCGGGCTCTCGGACGTGGCCGCCGTGAAGGCGATGACGGAGGCCCTGACGCAACTGGACCACCAGTACGGCAGCGGGCACGTGCGCCCCGTCGTCGTGCACTACCTCAACTCCGTCGTCTCCGGGCTGCTCGCGGGCTCCTACCGCGAGGCCGTGGGCCGCGAACTGTTCGCCGCGGTCGCGCGGTTGACGGAACTGGCCGGATACATGGCCGTCGACACGGGCCAGCCCGGCCTCGCCCAGCGCTACTACATCCAGGCCCTGCGCCTGGCCCAGGCGGCGGGCGACCGGGGGTACGGCGGGTACGTGCTCGCGGCGTCGATGAGTCACCTCGCCGCGCAGCTCGGCAACCCGCGCGAGATCGCGCAGTTGGCGCGGGCGGCGCAGGAGGGGGCGCGCGGGCGGGTCTCGCCGCGCGCGGAGTCGATGTTCTACGCCGCGGAGGCGCGGGGCCACGCCCTGCTCGGCGACGCCCGGTCCACGCAGATCGTGGCGGGGCGCGCCGTCGAGGCGATGGAGCGGGCCGTGGGCGAGGAGGACTCGGGCGACGACCCGGTGTGGATCCGCCACTTCGACCAGGCGTATCTCGCCGACGAACTCGCGCACTGCCACCGCGACTTGGGTCAGGCCGACGCCGCGGCCCGGTGCGCGGAGGAGTCCCTGGCCGGGCATCCGCCGACCCGGGCGCGCCGCCGCGCCATCGGCCTGGTGCTGCTCGCCACGGCCCAGGTGCAGCGCCGCGAGATCGAACAGGCCTGCCACACCGGCCTGAAGGCGGTCGAACTCCTCGGCACCCTGCGGTCCAACCGCGGCGCGGAGTACCTGGACGACTTCCAGCAGCGGCTCGAACCGTTCCGGGAGGAGCCGGTGGTACGCGAGTTCGGGGCGCGGCTCGACCTGCAGGCGGCGTGACGGTCGCCACGGCGCGTACGGCCGCTGACGGACTGTTGGGGGGCGTGTGGCGTGAAAGGGGCGTAGGAAACCCCCGCGCCGGGACGCACGCCCCCTTCAACAGCGTCTGCCGTACTACATCTGTTACTCAAGTGACACCTGCGTCAGGGGTGGCGTCCGGCGTGCTCTGAGCTGCGTGGCCGAGCGCCACGGGGACCCGGTAGCGTGAGCCGACGTTCCGAAGGTCCCCCATTCGTAGGAGTCCCGGTGACGCAGCAGAGCGGGCAAGGCGCTGCTTCCTCCGAACCGCAGCAACCCGCGGCGCGGCACGCGCACGAGGGCATCGTGCTGCCCGCGGACGGCAGCGAGCCGCTGATGCCGGGCACCACCGGCGACCACGCCGCCCCACCCGTCGGCAGCCCCTGGGGCGACCCCTGGGGCCCCGAGACCGCGTCACCCGCACCACCCGCACCGGGCGCGGGCCAGGCCTGGGGCACGCCGCAGCAGCCCGCCGGGGGCTACCAGCAGGCCCACCAGGAGCCCGCCGCGCCCTACCAGCCGCCGTCCCAGCAGGAGCCCGCCGCGCCGCCGCAGGGCCGGGCCGGGGTGCCGCTGCCGCCGGAGGGCACGCCGCTGCCGCCCGCGGGGCCGCCGGAGGCCGCGTCGTACCCGGACTCCTCTTCGTACGGGGGCGCCGGTTACGGCGGGTCGTACGGGGCGCCGCTGCCGCCCGAGGGGGCGGGGCAGGGGTTCGCGCCCGGGGCGGGTGCGATGCCCGGCCAGGGCGCGGGGGCGATGCCCGGGGCGGACCGAATACCGGGTCAGGGGCAGGGTCCGACACCCGCTGAGGGGCATCCGATGCTGCCTCAGGGGTACGACCAGTTCCAGGGGCAGGGTCGGCTCCAGAGCCAGGCGCAGGGCCAGTTCCCGGGGCGCAACCCGAGCCAGGCCCAGCCGGAGGCGCAGCCCCCCTTCCAGGGTCAGCCCCCGATGCAGGCCCAGCCGCAGGCGCAGGGCCCGAACCACGGCCGGCCCCAGCCGCCCGGCCAGTTCCACCCCCAGGGCGCCCACCAGAGCCACCCGCTCCCCCCGGCCGGGCACGGCCAAGAGCACGGCCAGGGGCAAGGGCACGGGGTGCCCGACGCCTCGTACGGCGGGCACGCCCCCGCGCCGCTTCCGCCCGCCGTGCCGGGAGGCATGCCGCTCCCGTCGGCGGGACAGGGCGCCGGGGCGCACGACGGTGGCTACGGGACGCCGCCGCCCGCCGCCGACGCGGGTGGACGGCACGCGGCGCCCGCGCCCGCACCCAGTGGGCCCGACGCCGAGGCCACCCAGTTCATCGCCCCCGTCGGCGGCCCCGCCTCCCCCGGCGCGCTGCCGCCCGAGATGCCCGCCGACGGCTCCACCCAGTTCCTCGGCCGGGCCGGGGACGTCATGCCCGCCGCCCCGGACGACAACGCGCCCACCCAGTTCATCGCGCCGATCACGGACGGCGGCGCCCCCGCGGGCCCGCCCGCCGCCAACGCCTCGTACGGCGTGCGCCCCGGCGAGCCGGGGGACCGGCAGCCGCCCGCCGAGTTCGACAGCCTCTTCCGCCGGGAGCCGGAGCCCGACGAGGGCCCCGCGTCGACCCAGCAGATGCCGCGCTTCCAGACGGCCGCCGCCGCGCCCGCCCCGGGCCCCGTGGCCGAGCCGGAGCCCGCGGCCGGGCGCAAGGGCCGGGGCCGTACCGGCTCCAAGACGCCGCTGCTCGTGGCCGTCGGCGTCGCCATCGCCGTGCTCGGCGTCGGCGCGGGCGCGATGCTCTCCGGCGGGGGCGACGACGACAAGAAGGACGACGACAACCAGCCGCTCGCCGCGACCGCCCCGGCCGGGGACGAGGAGTCCAAGAAGCCGTCGCCGAGCGCCGACCCCGCCAAGAAGCAGGCCGTCGCCCTGGACAAGCTCCTCGCGGACAGCAACAACAGCCGCGAGTCGGTGATCGGCGCCGTCCGCGACGTCGGCAGGTGCGACAACCTGCGGCAGGCCGCCACCGACCTGCGGGACGCCGCCAAGCAGCGCAACGGCCTCGTCGGCAGGCTCTCCGGCCTCACCGTCGACAGGCTGCCCTCGAACCAGCGCCTGACCGCCGAGCTGAACAAGGCGTGGAAGGCGTCCGCGTCCGCCGACAACCACTACGCCGCGTGGGCCGACCAGGTCGCCCGCAAGAAGGGCTGCCGCAAGGGCCACGCCCGCCAGACCAACCACTCGGCCGCGGGCAACCGCGCGAGCGGCGAGGCGACCCGCGCGAAGCAGCAGGCGGCGACGCTGTGGAACGCCATCGCGACGCGGCACGGCCTCACCAAGCGGAGTCCGACGCAGCTGTGAGGCACCCAGCCGTGAGCGCGCGGACGCGGACGTGAACGGCCGGTGCCCCCGAGCGATTCGGGGGCACCGGCCGTTCGGGCGTTCAGCGGGCCGACTCCAGGGTCTTCTCCACGTTCACGAACTGCTTGCGGGCGAGGATCAGGCGCCCGTCCCGCACCACCTGGAAGGTGACGTCCGCGTTCACCAGGCGCGGATAGTCGCCCGCCGCCAGCATGTCCTCGAAGCGCCAGCTCAGCATCGGCGTGAGCCCGCCCGTGTCCACGCGCAGGCCCTGGTCGAGGGTGCGGCGCAGCGAACGGGCGGTGACGGCGTCGCCGTTCAGGGACTCGACGGCCTGCCGCAGCACGGTGAAGGCGATCCATGTGGTCTGGGTGCCCGCGTCCGTCGCGTCGACGCGGTTGTCGCCGAAGGCGTGCTCGCGGATGACCTCGCGCATCTTCGACCAGCGCGCGTCACTGGAGGCCGGGTACCAGCCGGTGACGTACGCCCCCTCGTACGGGCCGTTCGCGCCGCCCGTCCGGTCGACGAGGGACTGGTCGACACTGCCGAGCACGGAGGCGGTGCGCACCGGCGGGTACGCGTCCTCGGTGCGCCGGAACGAGTCGAAGAAGGTGTCAGTGCGGGCGCCGAGGGCGGCCGCGACACAGCCCGCCTTGCCGCCCGCGCGGGGCCCGGCGGCGTCCCGCGTGCCGATGGCACCGGCACTGCCGGAGCCCGAGCCGGACCCTCCGCTTCCACCGGAGCCGGTCCCCGAGCCGGAGCCCGACCCGGAGCCCGCCCCCGCCCCGGAGCCCGTGCTGCCGGACGCCCGGTTCAGTGCCTGCTCGGCCTGCGCCGTGTAGTCCGTGCCGTCCTCGGGCGCCCGGATGTCGGCGGACGCCGACCGGTTGCCCTGGGCGAGGCCGGAGTCGAGGAGCTTGGAGAGGTTGTCGCCCGCTATGGTGTCCGGCCGCACCAGCGAGACGCGGTCGCAGACGTCGGCGAGCTGGCGCCCGTTGCCCGCGAGCAGCGCGGGCTGCCCGCCGTTGACGGGGTACGACAGCGGGCTCGAGAACTCCTCGTCGGTGAGGCCGTAGCCCCCGATGTACGGAATGCCCGCCGCCTCCAGCGGCCCGAAGAACGCGCGGCCGTGCGGGCTGTAGGAGCCGACGACGGCGGCGACGTCCTCCTCCACGGCCCGCCGGGCGCAGTTGCCCGCGCCGACCGGGTTGTTGCGTTCGTTGCAGGTGATGACTTCGAGCTTGCGGCCGTCGAGGCCGCCGCTGTCGTTGACCCAGCGGGCGTACGCCTTGGCCATCGCGGGCATGCCGGGCTTGTTGGTCGCCCGGGTGTGCTCCGGCGCCCAGGTCATGACCGTGACGGGGTCATCCTCGGAACCCCCCGTGGTACCGGGGATGACCCCACAGCCGACGGCCAGGGACGCACACGCCGCCACGACCACCGCGCCGAACAGCGCTTTTCTCGCTCGGGGCGCGGTCTGGTCGGGGCGGGGAGGGAAGACGCGTCGCAAGGCGGTCATGGACACGCACGATTCCGGCAGCGGACCAACCGCGGAGTGACGCGTATTCAACGGTTGGTGACCAGAGAGTGAACTGGTGGGGCCGTAAGCGCGTAGGGGATGTGGGAACGTACGATCGATGACCGTGCAAGGAACGGAGAAGTCTTCCCGTCGCGGCCGTCGGTCGACGACCATAGGCGGCATGCCAACGAACGACATGCCGTGGTGGCGCTGGCGCAGCAACGTGCGCTCGGCGCTGCACATGCTCTCCGACCCGGTCTTCCAGCGTGAGTGCTGGCTCGCCGGGCGCGAGGAGTACGGGGATGTGACCGACGCCGTGTACCGCCTGGTCGAGGACACGTGGCTGGACAACTGGTCCGCGGAGAAGTACGTCGGGACGATCTTCAGGGACTCCCAGGAGGCGGCGCTCGTCGACGCCGCCGTGCTGCGGGTGCTGCGCATCATGCACGAGGCGGGCCCGGACGCGGCGGTGTCCGTGTATCTGGACCACCCCGGCTGGCCGGACGCGGTGCGGGCGGCCCGGGACGCGCATGTGCGGCTCGCGACCGCGGACGGGGAGGACCCGGACGGGGCGCCGCGGACGCTCGAGGTCCTGCGGATCCTCACGCGGTCGGGCTGACGGGTTCTCGTACGCGCTCGGGCTGACTCGATCTCGTACGCCGGGCCGGTCGATCGGCTCCGGTACGTGGCCCGGGGCGGGCGCGGGGGGTTCGGCGGCGGTCCGTGGGGTGCCCCCGGGTATGGGACCCTGGGCGGATGAACGAGCAGTCCGCCGTCGCCAGTGACCAGCGCGCCGACCGCGCCGAACAGTACGTCCTCACCCTCTCCTGCCCCGACAAACAGGGCATCGTGCACGCCGTGTCGAGCTACCTCTTCATGACCGGCTGCAACATCGAGGACAGCCAGCAGTTCGGCGACCACGACACCGGACTCTTCTTCATGCGGGTGCACTTCTCGGCCGAGTCGCCCGTCACCCTCGACAAGCTGCGCGCCAGCTTCGCGGCGATCGGTGACTCCTTCCAGATGGACTGGCAGCTCCACCGCGCCGACCAGAAGATGCGGATCGTCCTGCTGGTGTCGAAGTTCGGGCACTGCCTGAACGACCTGCTGTTCCGCTCGCGCATCGGCGCGCTGCCCGTCGAGATCGCGGCGGTCGTCTCCAACCACACCGACTTCGCCGAGCTCGCCGCCTCGTACGACGTTCCCTTCCACCACATTCCGGTGACGCGGGACACCAAGGCCGAGGCGGAGGCGCGGCTGCTGCAGCTGGTGCGGGACGAGGAGGTCGAGCTGGTCGTGCTCGCCCGGTACATGCAGGTCCTCTCCGACGACCTGTGCAAGGAGCTCAGCGGGCGGATCATCAACATCCACCACTCGTTCCTGCCGAGCTTCAAGGGGGCGCGGCCCTATCACCAGGCGCATGCGCGTGGTGTGAAGCTGATCGGTGCGACCGCGCACTATGTGACCGCCGAGCTCGACGAGGGGCCGATCATCGAGCAGGAGGTCGAGCGGGTGGGCCACGGGGTCACCCCCGACCAGCTTGTGGCCGTCGGCCGGGATGTGGAGTGCCAGGCGCTGGCGCGGGCCGTGAAGTGGCACGCCGAGCACCGCATCCTCCTCAACGGCCACCGCACCGTCGTCTTCGCCTAGCCCCGGCCTCCGGCCCGGGCCGCGCCACACCTCCGGTGCCGGGTCCGGCCGTTCGGCGTCGCCAGGGCCGGTGGGCGGTTTCCCCGCGCTGCGCGCGGGGCCTGCCCCATCCGTTTGCTCCGCACCGGACGGTCACCCGGGGCCGAACGCTCTCGCCCCCGGTCGACGGTCGCGTCAGCGTCGGCCTTGAGGTGACGGGCCTCCGGGGGGCGCCGGGCTACAGGCGGCTCAGCGACGCCGCTGCGAACAGGACGTCGCGGATCGCCTCGCGGTCGCCCAGCTGGCCGGCGGCGGCCTCCTCGGGGGCCACGTGCCCCGCCGCCAGGCGGCAGAACTCCACGCCGTCCAGGGCGATGTGCGCGACCTCGGACTCGGCGGACCCGCTCGCCCCGGGGGAGTCCAGCGGGATGAACCATTCGCCGCCGCCGACCCCCTCGACCTCCAGGCGCAGGCTGCGCCCCGGCGCCCCCGCCGCGACCAACTCGCGGGAGGGCGCGGCCCGGCCGGAGCGCCGCCGCTCGGCGAGGGTGGTCGGCAGCATCCGGGCCGCCAGGTCGATCATGTGGTGGAGGTGCCGGGGCGAGGGCGGCTCGTAGGGGTAGTCCACCGCCTCGGCGATGTCCTCCGCGTGGATCCAGCACTCGAAGGCCCGCTCCACCATCGAGTCCCGCAGGGGCAGTTCGACCCGCTGCCCGTCCTCGCCGGGCGCGTCCTCCGCCGTGCCGTACCCCACGGCTAGCCGCCCCGACCCGCCGCCCGCGAAGGACACGGTCCGGATCAGCTCGTGCGTCTGGTCCCGCCAGGGCCCGCGTACCGCGCGCGTGGGCGGGAAGTGCGAGGCGCGCCAGAACACCTCCGTGCGCCGGGTCGGGTCCGGCACCGGCGGGGCCTCCACACCGAGCGGATCCTGCAGGCCGAGCGCCGTGCCGACCAGGCCGTCGACGGCGAGGAGGTGCGCGATCACCCCGGCGACCGTCGTCTTGCGGCTCACGGGCCCGTCGTTCTCGAACCACCGCAGCCGCACCGGCGCGTGCCACTCGGCGTCCCCGATGTCCTGGAGCAGCGCGTCGAGCCGTGCCGTCTCGGCGTCGTACGGAGCGGCCCACTCGGGCAGCGGGATGCGCGGCGGGCGCCGCCCCAGGCAGCTCTCCAGGACGCGCGTCCGCAGGCCCGGATCGAGGTCGAGGCTCTCCTCGGGGTGCAGCAGGCCGACGGCCTCGCGCAGCCGCAGCGCCTCCTCCGCGCACGGCCCGCAGGTGCCCAGATGTTCCTCGACGGCCATCGACTCCTGGGCGGAGCAGGCGGCGAGCGCCCAGGCCCCGAGCAGCGACTTCAGCACTTGATGGTCGAACGCGTCGGCGTCCCGCGCCCCCATACCCACACCCCCGTCCGACGCGGCCCCCGCCCCCGTCCCAGCTTCCGATCCGGCACCCGTACCAGTACGCGTACCTGTACTCGTGCCTTCGTCGGCCTCCGCGCCCCGCGCCGCGTCGGCCTCCGGCCCCGTCCCCCAGTCTGCGCCCGGCTCCCGCGCCCCGTCCCCGGCCCCCCGCTGCGGAGTTCCCCAGCCCTCCGGCAGCGGGCCCCCGCCGTCCTCCACCGAGACCCGCGGCGCGGGTATGCGCGGCGCACCGCCGCCGGTGCGTCCCGCCGCGCCGGGGGCCTCCTCGCCGTCGGGGCGGGACGGGCCGTCGTCCTCGTACGGGTCCGGCTGGTCGGGCCTGGTCACAGTGCTCTCCCGTAGCCGTGGGCCCCGGTGTCGGTGGGCTCGTCGGCGGGCGCGGTGTCGTGCGCGGTGTCGTGCGCGGTGGAGAGGAGCTGGAGGCCGAGGCGGAGCCTGCGGCGGGCCTCGTCCTCGGTGACGCCGAGGTCCGCGGCGGTCTGGCGATAGTCCCGGCGCTGGAAATAGGCCAATTCGAGGGCGGCGCGCAGCGGGGCGGGCATGGCGGTGACGATGTAGTCGGCGCGGGCGGCGGCGGAGGCGCGGCGGACCGTGCGCTCCAGGTCCTCGGTGGTGCCCTCGCCGCCACGGGCGAGCGCCGCGGACTCGGTCTGGCGCAGCCGGCGCACGGCCTGCTGGTGGGCGAGCATGGCGATCCAGGAGCGCAGCGGGCCCTGCTTGGGGTCGTACGCCTCGGGGTTCTCCCAGACGTGGGTGAAGACCTCGCGCGTGATGCGGTCGGCCGCCGCCACGTCGCCGAGGACGCGGTGCGCGAGGCCGTGCACCAGCGACGCGAAGTGGTCGTACAGCTCGCCGAGCGCGGCTGCCTCTCCGTGTGCCAGGCGCTGCTGCATGCGGCGGTCCCAGCGACGCGGCGCGTCCTTCGGCATGCGGCCCCCTCGTGCGCTAGCCGTTCTCAGTCCTCACCCTCACCGTTACATCGAATGTAGTCGGCGGCACTGACAGCGCACCGCCCTTTCCCCGCGCTTTCCCGTTCTTTGCGGCAAAGCGGGCCCCGGCGCGGCCGCGAATGATATTGAACTCGGCCTCGGTCGGCGGCCCGCTTCCGGGACGCGTGGGGCTCTGGTGTTTCATGGAAGAGCCGTGGGGCAGCCGCGAAAGAGGAACCGAAGGAGCGGCTTCCGGATCAGTGGACGAGAGCACGACGCCGACCATGGCCTCCCGCTCGACGGACGAGGGCCGGATCGACGGACGAGAGTCGGATCGACGGACGAGAGGCTGACGCGTGGCGCTGAAGGTGGCCGTGGGCGAGCAGGGCGACTGGGTCGTGCTGCGGGTGTCGGGGGAGATGGACCTCCTGGCGTCACCCGTGCTGCGCCAGCGCGTGCACGACGCCGTGGCCGAGGGCCGCCGCAGCCTGGTCCTCGACCTGTCCGACGTGTTCTTCTGCGACTCCAGCGGTGTCGGCGTACTGATCACCACGCGCCGTCTGATGCGCTCCTGCCGCGGCCGGCTGCGCCTGATCCTGCCCGCACAGGGCGCCGTCGACGGCTCGCACGTGAACCGCGTCCTCGCCGCCCTCGGCGTACGCCGCCTCTTCGAGGTGTACCCGGACGCCGAGTCGGCCGTCGACGACAGCGCCGCGCCGCTGACCGCGTAGCCCGCGCGGCCGGGACCGAGGGCAAGCGGAGGGCAACCGGAGCCCCACGTCCCGGTCAAGATCAGAATGCTGATACAACCGTCCCGAGCGGATGCCGCGACCGGCGCGCGCCGCGTCAGGATCGCGCCCGTGACACACCTGTGTCCCGGAATTCCAGCGGTCTTGGCACAGGCGTCGCTTTTCCGCCTCCCGGCGGGCGACGGCGTCGTACGCTCCTGGACAGATACCTGTAGTACGGCCGCCCGGCTCCGGTCGCGGCGGCCGAACCCCCCCAACCGCATGAGAAGTGAGGCGGCCCGAAGACCATGGACAGTGCCGAGTACGAACGCAGGATCGCGGCCCGTTTCGCCACCTTCGACCAGGACGGCAACGGCTACATCTCCCGTGAGGACTTCAGCACGGCGGCCAAGGCGCTGCTCGCGGAGTTCGGGGTGACGGCGCGGTCCGAGAAGGGCCAGGCCCTCTACATCGGGGCCGAGGCGTTCTGGCAGGGCATGGCGGGCATCGCCGACCGGGACGGGGACCAGCGGATCACCCGGGACGAGTTCGTGGGCGGCGCCGTGAAGCGGCTGCGCGACAACCCCGCGCGGTTCGCGGAGATCGCCCGGCCGTTCCTGCACGCGCTGATCGCCCTGGCGGACGGCGACGGCGACGGGTCGGTCACCGGCGCGGAGGTCGAGCGGGTGCTGCGGGTCCTCGGCGTGCAGCCGGGCGTCGCCGCGCAGGCCGCCGCCGACCTGGGCCCGGTCACCGAGGACCAGGTGGTCACCGCCTTCGCTTCGTACTTCACGGTCCCCGAGTAGGACGTACGCTTCACGGCCCCCGAGCAGGGCGTACGTTCACCGCTTCTGTCGTGAGCCACGCGCACGCACGCGCGTGGCTCACGCCGAATAGCGCTCCCGCAGCTTGTACTTGAGGACCTTCCGCAGCGCCTCGTTGCGGGGCAGCGCCGTCACCAGCTCCAGGCGCTCCGGCAGCTTGTGCACGGACAGGCCCTGGCCGCGCAGGTACGCGGTGGCCTCCGGGAGCGTCAACGCGGGGGCGCCGGGGGCCCGTTCCACGACCGCGCACACCCGCTCGCCGCGCTCCGCGTCCGGCAGGCCGATCACGGCCACGTCGGCCACCGCGGGGTGGGTGTGCAGCAGGTCCTCGATCTCCTTGGCGGAGATGTTCTCGCCCTTGCGGATGATGATGTCCTTGGCGCGGCCCGTGAGCACGAGATGCCCCGACTCCCGTACGTGCCCGAGGTCCCCGGTGATCAGGAACCCGTCCGCGTCGAAGGCGGCCCGGGTGGCGGCCGCGTCCAAGTAGCCCGCGCAGACGGCCTCGCCGCGCAGCCGGACCTCGCCGTCGGTGCCGGCCGGCAGTTCCTTGCCGTCGGCGTCGGTGACGCGGATCTCCATCCCGGCGGGCGGGCGCCCTTCCGTGGTGGCCAGGTTCTCGGCGGTGTCGTCGGGGTCGCCCATCGTGATCATCGGGACCTCGGTCATGCCGTAGCCGTGCGTCAGTTGGCAGCCGAGTTCGCGTACGACGGCGTGGTAGATGTCGGGGGGCTTGGGGGCGCCGCCGCCCGCGAGCAGGCGGAGCGTGGGGATGAGGGGCTCGGCGGGCCGCTCGCGCCGCTGGGCCAGGAACATCGAGTAGAACGCCGTCGAGCCGCCCGCGACCGTCACCCCGTGCCGCCGGTAGCCGGCCAGCGCGTCCGGCAGCGCGAAGTGCTCGAACATGACGGCGGGGAAGCCGTACAGGAGCAGCATCACCGTGTAGTCGGGGCCCGCGATGTGCGCGAAGGGGAAGGCCATCGAGCCCACGTCGGCGGGTGTCAGGCGCAGCGCGTGCGCCAGGCAGGAGCCGCCCGCGATCAGGGAGCGGTCGGTGTGCAGGACGCCCTTGGGGTCGGACGTCGTCCCCGACGTCCAGTAGATCCAGCGCACCGCGCGGCCGTCGGTGGGCGGCGGGGGCAGCACGCCCGGGTCGCCCTCGGGCAGTTCGTCGTACGCGGTGAACACGCCGCGCGCGCCGAGCCGCCGGGCGAGGCCGGTGTGGTCGTAGCCCCGCCACACCCCCGGCACCGCGAAGTACGCGGCCTTCGACTCCCGCAGCGCGAAGCCGACCTCGCGGTCCCGGTAGAACGGGATCACGGGTGACTGGACGGCGCCGATCCGGGCGAGCGCGAAGGACAGGACGGCGGTCTCGATCCGCGTCGGCAACTGCCAGGCGACGACCGTCCCCGGCCGCACCCCCATCCCGTACAGCCCCGCCGCCACCCGCTCGCAGGCGTCCCGAAGCCCGCCGAAGGTGAGGACGCGGTCGGCGGCGGGGTCGGCGGCGGCCTGGATCAGGGCGGGGGCGTCCGGGGTGAGGGCGGCGCGGCGCTCGATCAGCTCCCAGAGCGTTCCGCAGGCGCTCAGGGCATGGGCGGTGTCGTCGTGCACGGCGGCCCCCTCGTGGTCGCGGTGGTGCCCGGGACGGCGATGTCTGACGGGCTGTCAGATCGTGCGGTGAGCGTAGAGCCCCGCTCCTTGTCGGTCCAGGGGTGCGGAGCTAGCCTGCTGGCTGACGATCCGTCAGAAATGGTCGGGCGAGGGGACCTCGATGGACCTGACGTACACGGAGGAAGAGGAAGTCTTCCGGGCGGGGCTGCGGGGGTGGCTCGCCGAGGTGCTGCCGAAGCTGCCCGGGAAGCCGTCGCCCGACGACTGGCCGGGGCGGCGGGCGTACGACACCGCGTGGCAGCGGACGCTCCACGACGCGGGGTACGGCGAGGTGCACTGGGACGCGTCCCCGACCCGGCGGCTGATCTTCCTGGAGGAGACCGAGAAGGCCGGTGCCCCCTACGTGGGCGCCAACTTCGTCGGCCTGCTGCACGCCGGACCCACCATCGCCTCCGAAGGCACCCCCGAGCAGCGGGAGCGGTGGCTGCCGCCGATGCTGCGCGGGGACGAGGTGTGGTGCCAGGGCTTCAGCGAACCGGACGCCGGATCCGACCTCGCGTCGCTGCGCACGCGCGCGTGGCGGGACGGCGACGACTACGTAGTGAGCGGTTCGAAGATCTGGACCTCGCACGCGGAGGTCGCCGACTGGTGCGAACTCCTGGTACGGACCACCCCCGTGAGCGCACAGACGCCCAAGCACCGGGGCATCACCTGGCTCGCGCTTCCCATGGACGCGGCCGGGATCACCGTGCGCCCGCTGCGGACCCTCGCGGGCACCGCCGAGTTCGCCGAGGTGTTCCTCGACGAGGTGCGGGTGCCGGTCGCCAACCGGGTGGGCGCCGAGAACGACGGGTGGCGCGTGACCATGGTGACCCTGTCGTTCGAGCGGGGCACGGCCTTCGTGGGGGAGGTCGTGGCCTGCCGGCGGCTGCTCGGCGACCTTGCCCGCGCCGCGCGCGCCGACGGGCGCTGGGACGACCCGGTCCTGCGGCGCGGGCTCGGGCGCCTCAGCGCGGAGTTCGCCGCCCTGTGGCGGCTCACCCAGTGGAACGTCAGCGAGGCCCAGCGCACCGGCGGCGTCCCCGGCGTCGGCGGCTCCGTCTTCAAGCTGCGCTACTCGCACGCCCGTCAGGAGCTGTACGACACGGCGGCCCAGGTGCTCGGCCCCGGCGCCCTCGACCTCGACGAGCCCTGGACGCGCGAACGCCTCTCCTCGCTGTCGTACACCATCGCCGCCGGAACCTCGCAGATCCAGCGGAACATCGTCGCCGAGCGGATCCTCGGCCTGCCGAAGGGGCGGTGAGCGGCGCATGGACTTCCAACTCAGTGATGATCAACGGGCGTTGCGGCGGGGCCTGCGGGACGTGCTCGAAGGGCGGTTCGGCCGGGACGCGCTGCGGGCCGCCGTCGCGGAGCCCCGCCTCGACCGGAAGCTGTGGCGGGCTCTGGGCGACGCGGGGTTCTTCGCGCTCTGCCTGCCCGAGGACGCGGGCGGCGTCGGACTCGGCCTGCCCGAGGCCGTGTTGGCCTTCGAGGAGGCGGGGCGGGTGCTGCTGCCCGGGCCCGCCGTGGCGACGTTCCTCGCGGCCGGGGAGGTCGCGGGCGCCGCCGAGGGGAGGACGGCCGTCACCGCCGCCGAAGGGCCGTTCGTGCCGTGGCTGGACGAGGCCGACGTGGTGCGGGGGGACGTGGCGGGGGCGGTGGCCGTACGGTCCGTCGATCCGCTGACGCCCCTGCACCGGGTGCGTGGTCGGGGGTCCGGCGGGGAGGCCCAGGACCCCCGCGCCGCCCTGCTCCGCGCCGCCGAACAGCTCGGCTCCGCCGCCCGCACCGGCGAGCTGGCCGTCCAACACGCCCGGGAGCGGGAACAGTTCGGCGGCCCCGTCGGCCGCTTCCAGGCCGTGCAGCACCTGTGCGCCGACATGCTGGTCCGCGCGGAGCTGGCCCGCGTCGCCGTGTACGCCGCCGCGGTCACCGGCGACCCGCTCGAAGCCGTCGGGGCCCGGCTGCTCGCCGACGACGCGGCCGTGCGCAACGCCCGTGACTGTCTGCAAGCGCACGGTGGCATGGGGTTCACCTGGGAGTCCGACGTCCATCTGCATCTGAAGCGGGCGTGGGTGCGGGCGGGGCTCGGCGCAGGCCCGGCGGCGGCCGAGGAGGCGCTGGCGGCGGCGCTGTGAGCGGCGCCGGGAGGGGGTCGGTGCGGGTGGCCGAAGGGGCGGCGCGGGCCCGGTTTCATGATCGACTTGTGCGGCCGGGGAAAGGCGGTAAGGCTACTGAGCGTCGCACCGAGCGTCGATATCGGGTTGTGTCCTAGGCGTGACTCGTCGCGACGCGGAGTCGACGCCCGGCTCCGGTACCTTGTGTCAGATGCGAGAGGTCCTGAGGCCGAGCTGTGCCGGTGTTGCCCCCGAGGCAACTCCGTGCCTGGTAACGCGCTCCTCTCGCCGCGCAGGACGAGGCCGAGCGCCCGCCTGTTCGACACCCTGCGGCGCGCGTCGCACAGTATGCCGCACGCGTACTCCTTCGCGCTGGAATATGCCCGAAGCGCTTGTTGGGGTGACTGAACGTCAACCATGCTGTCTCTCAAGGGTTTCACGTTCTGTGACCTTGTGGAGTCACGAGGCGATGTGTCCGCCGGTTCGGATGGTGTGAGCGGTGCAGGTGCTTCAAGTTCAGCTGGAAGTAGGTCCCGATCCCGCGGAAGTGGGCCGGGCCCGCAGATGGGCCCGGTCGCGGCTCGCCGGGTCGGGCATAGCTGCCGACGAGCCGGTGGCCGAGACGCTGATCCTGCTGATCTCGGAGCTGGTCACCAACGCCGTTGTGCACACGGGCTGTCCGGCCGTCCTGCGCATGCTGCTGCCCGGAGTCCCCGCCGACGAGCCCGGCACCGTCCGCGTCGAGGTCGCCGACCGCAGCGCCCGTCCGCCCCGCCCCCGGCACGCCGAGGGCGACGACACCAACGGCCGCGGCCTGGAGCTGGTCGACGGACTCGCCGACCGCTGGGGCTGGCGCCACGAGGGCACCGGCAAGAGCATCTGGTGCGAGGTCGACCGGTGCGAGGCGGGCACCCCCGCCGTCACCTTCGACGGGACCACCCACGAGGACGTCGCGTACGAAGCGGTGTAGCGCCCGCGGGCCAAGCGGTCCGGTCGGCCCGCCGCTCCGGCTCACCCTCCGCTCCGGCTCACCCGCCGCCCCGCCCGCCCGCAGCCCCGGCCGCACCCGTGCGACCCCCCGTACGAAACCGTGTGACCCCAGGGCGAATCCGTGTGACCCCCGACCGCCCCCGCTCCCCGCCTGCCTCCCTCCGTGGCCGCACGACGCCCCGCGCACCCGCGCCGCCCGGCGTGCCGTCGTATGCGCCGTCCCGTGCCCCGATGCGCGGCCGTGCGCGGGCAGGGGCAAAAACGGCAAACCCCATAAATCCCCGACTCGGTGTTGACGTACCGTGACCAATTGATCACGCTGGTGGGCAGCGATTCGCCGCGAGGGGACGCCGAGGGGCGCTGGCGCCTGTGGCCCGGTCCTTGGCGAGGTGCGGATCGTGATTCGGCGTGGCGCTCCTTCAGGGCAGAAGGGGGGCGGGGGCTCGTACGCCGGAGCCGGATGGCGGCGCGCGGTACAGCGCTCGGGGCGGGCGCCGACGCGCCGCCACCCGAACTCCGACCCGGAGGTCCATGCTCGGACCCGGGGCCCGCGGACCCGCTCGGGGTCCGCCGACTCAGAAGACCGCGACCGGTGCCACCGGTGCGCCCGTCGCGCCGGTGAAGGGCTCCGGGGTCGCCGACAGCAGGAAGCTGTGGCGGCGCTCTTCTCCACAGGCTGTGGACAACTCTTCGAGATTCCAGTTCTGGCCCTGCGGCATGCCCATCTCGACCAGGTCCAGGGCGTGTACCGGCAGCCACAGGTTCTCGATCTCCGGCGGGAAGATCTCGAAGGTCAGCGTGTCATTGGCGACGGCCGCCACGTCCCGCGCGTGGAACCACTCCGGCGTCCGCACCGAAAGACCCGGCGACGGATAACCGTAACCGCGCCGGTCACCCGCCAGATACGCCTGGACGTGCCCCGTCCGTACGAGGACGACGTCCCCGGCGCCGACGGTGACGCCCCCGAACTCCGCCGCCTCGTCGAGGTCCTCGGGGGTCACCGCGTGATCGGCGGGCAGTCGGTCGAGGCCCTTGGCGCGGGCCACGTCGAGCAGGACGCCGCGCGAGACGACGTACGCGGCCGTGCCGATGCCGCTGAAGCGGGCGCCCCCGTGCGCGGTGATCGTGTCCGCGGGGCGGCCGTTGTAGATCAGGCCCGAGTGCGAGGCGTGCGGAAGCGCGTCCCAGTGCGTGGCCGCCTGCAGGCCCATCGTGACGATGTCGTCGCTGGTCGCGACCGAACCGGGCCCGAAGAGCGGCTGGTTGATCTGCACCATCGTGTGCAGCGGATTGACGCGGCCGGGGATCGATCCTGTCTGCACGCCGTCGCGGCGCAGCGGCAGCGCGAGCGGCACCCGGCGGCCCGAGCGGACCGTGGCGGCGGCCGCGCGCACCACCTCGTCGGTGATCAGGTTCAGGGTGCCGATCTCGTCGTCGGCGCCCCAGCGGCCCCAGTTGTTGACGCGCTCGGCGATGTCGAGGAACTCGGGCGGCATGGGCGGGGCGGATGACGCGGCCGGGGCGGCCGCGGGGTCGGACGGCGCTGACATGAGTGCTCCCCGGGGCTTGTCTTCCGGTGTCTGACGGGCCATAAAATCTAACGGTCCGTCAGAAACCGCGGGAAGGGGCCGGTGTGGGGAACTTCTTGGCAGGCAAGGTGGTCGCCGTCACGGGCGCCGGACGGGGCATCGGCAGGGCGGTCGCGCTCGCCGCGGCGGCCGAGGGCGCGCAGGTCGTCGTCAACGACTACGGGGTGTCCGTCGAGGGCGCCGAGCCCACCAGCGAGGTCGCCGCGGCCGTCGTCAAGGAGATCGAGGCGGCGGGCGGCGAGGCGGTGGCCGTCGCGGACGACATCTCCACGATGGCGGGCGGCCAGCGGATCGTGGACGTGGCGCTCGCCCGCTACGGGCGCGTGGACGGCGTCGTGTGCGTGGCCGGGATCCTGCGCGAACGCATGCTGTTCAACATGGCGGAGGAGGAGTGGGACCCGGTCGTCGCCACCCATCTGAAGGGCACCTTCACCGCCTTCAGGGCCGCGTCCGCCGTCATGCGCAAACAGGGCTCCGGCACCCTCATCGGTTTCACCAGCGGCAACCACCAGGGCTCCGTCGCCCAGGCCAACTACAGCGCCGCCAAGGGCGGCATCATCTCCCTGGTCCGCAGCGCCGCCCTCGGCCTGCACAAGTACGGCATCACCGCCAACGCCGTCGCCCCCGTCGCCCGCACCCGGATGTCCGCGAACGTCCCCATGGAGCTGACGGAGATCGGCGACCCCGAGGACGTGGCCGCGCTCGTCGTCTATCTGCTCAGCGACCGCGCGCGCCAGGAGCGCATCACCGGCCAGGTGTACACCGTCGCGGGCCCCAAGATCGCCGTCTGGGCGCAGCCGCGCGAGCTGCGCGCCGGGTACGCCGAGGGCGGCTGGACGCCGGAGCGGATCGCGGAGTTCCTGCCCGGGACGGTCGGCACGGACCCGATGCCGCTGCTCACGAAGCTGGAGGAGATGGCTCGGGCCGCGGCGGCCAAGGAGCGGCCCAACGCGGGGGTGGCGCCTGGGGGGAGGCCGGGTGGTGGGGGCTCCGGTGCGGGTCCCGGCCCAGGTGGCGGACCCGGTGCCGCCCCCGCCCCCTCCTCCTCCTCCTCCCGCCCCGACGCCTAGGCCGCGCCGTGGACTTCGAGTTCGGGGCCGCGGACGAGGCGTTCCGGCGGGAGGCGCGGGAGTGGCTCCAGGAGCGGCTGACCGGGGAGTTCGCGGGGGCCGCGGGGCGCGGTGGGCCCGGCAGCGAGCACGAGCGCGGGGACGTGCGGCGGGCGTGGGAGCGGGAGCTGGGGCGGGGCGGGTGGATCGGGATCGGCTGGGACACGGGCCGGGGCGCCGACGGGTCCGCGTACGGCATCCGGCGGGCCACGCTGACCCAGCAGGTCGTCTGGGCCGAGGAGTACGCGCGCGTGCGCGCGCCGGGCCGCTGCGGCCACATCGGCGAGAACCTGCTGGCGCCCACCCTCCTCGCGCACGGCAGCAAGGAGCAGCAGGACGAGTTCCTGCCGGCCATCGCCCGCGGCGAGACCCTGTGGTGCCAGGGGTACAGCGAACCCGGCGCCGGATCCGACCTGGCGGGCCTGCGCACCACGGCCGTGCGGGACGCCGACGGGACGTACCGGATCACCGGACAGAAGATCTGGACGTCCCTCGCGCACGAGGCGGACTGGTGCTTCGTCCTGGCCCGCACCGAGCCCGGGTCGCGCCGCCACCACGGCCTGTCCTTCCTGCTCCTGCCCATGGACCAGCCCGGCCGTGTCGACGTACGGCCGATCCGGCAGCTGACCGGCACGAGCGAGTTCAACGAGGTCTTCTTCGACGGGGCACGCGCGCGTGCCGCCCACGTCGTCGGCGGCGAGGGCAACGGCTGGCGGGTCGCCATGGGGCTGCTCGGCTTCGAGCGCGGGGTGTCCACGCTGGCCCAGCAGATCGGCTTCACCGAGGAGTTGGGGCGGGTCGTGCGGGAGGCGCTGCGGGGCGGGACGGCGGCGGATCCGGTGCTGCGGGACCGGCTCGTGCGGCAGTGGGCTCAGCTGCGGGTGATGCGGTGGAACGCGCTGCGGACGCTGGGCAACGGCGGTGGGGTCGCGGGCGCGCCGAGCGTCGCGAAGCTGCTGTGGGGCGGCTGGCACCAGCGGCTCGGCGAGCTGGCGATGGCCGTGCGCGGGACGGCCGCCGCCGTCGGGCCCACGGACTGGAGCGCGGCCGCTCCGTACGAACTGGACGCGCTCCAGCGCCTGTTCCTGTTCTCCCGCGCCGACACGATCTACGGCGGCTCGGACGAGATCCAGCGGAACATCATCGCCGAGCGGGTGCTCGGACTGCCGAGAGAGGCCAAGGGGCCGGTGAGGGGTACGCCATGAGGGGCGTGGTGTTCGACGGGGTGCGGGTCGAGGTCGTCGACGACCTGGAGATACGCGACCCGGGGCCCGGGGAGGTCCTGGTCGCCGTCGCGGCGGCCGGGCTGTGCCACAGCGACCTGTCGGTGATCGACGGCACCATCCCGTTCCCGCCGCCCGTGGTCCTGGGGCACGAGGGCGCGGGCGTCGTCGAGGCGGTCGGCCCGGGGGTCGCGCACGTCGCGCCCGGCGACCACGTGGCCCTGTCCACCATCGCCAACTGCGGGGCCTGCGCGCAGTGCCACCGGGGCCGCCCCACCATGTGCCGCAAGGCCATCGGGATGCCCCAACAGCCGTTCTCGCGCGCGGGCAAGCCGCTGTACCAGTTCGCCGCGAACTCGGCGTTCGCCGAACGCACCCTCGTCAAGGCCGTGCAGGCCGTCCGCATCCCCAAGGAGATCCCGCTGACCTCGGCGGCCCTCATCGGCTGCGGTGTCGTCACCGGCGTCGGCGCCGCGCTCAACCGCGCGCGGGTCGCGTACGGGGACTCCGTCGTCGTCATCGGCACGGGCGGCATCGGCCTCAACGTCCTCCAGGGCGCGCGCATCGCCGGGGCCACGACCATCGTCGCCGTCGACGCCAACCCCGAGAAGGAGGCGGTGGCGCGGCAGTTCGGCGCCACGCACTTCCTGCCGTCCGCGGAGGGCGTGCCGGACATCCTGCCGAACGGCGCCGACCACGCCTTCGAGTGCGTCGGCCGCGTCGAGCTGATCCGCCAGGCCGTCGACCTCCTCGACCGCCACGGCCAGGCCGTCCTGCTCGGCGTACCGCCCGCCACGGCCGAGGCCTCGTTCCTCGTCTCGTCCCTGTTCCTGGACAAGTCGATCCTCGGCTGCCGCTACGGCTCGGCGCGCCCGCAGCGGGACTTCGCGCTGTACGCCGACCTGTACCTGGCCGGGCGGCTGCTCCTGGACGAGCTGGTGACGCGGACGTATCCGGTGGAGGAGTTCGCGGTGGCGCGGCGGGACGCGGAGGTGGGGAGGGTGGCTCGGGGGGTGCTGGTGTTCTGACGCCGCTGTCGTCGTAGCCGGGTTCCGGCCCCCTCCGCCCCGAGGGAAAAGCCGTGGGGCGATGTCAGTGGCGTGTCCTACCTTCGTACGCATGAGCTATCGCGAGATCGCGTCGCGGGGGACCCTCGCCTGGGCCGCCGTGGCCGTGGGCGCCCGGATGCCCGTGGCCATGGCGCCGCTCGCCGTGGTGTTCCTGGTCCGCGAGCGGGACGGCGGGTACGCGCTGGGCGCGATCCTGGCCGCGGTGTACGTGATCGGCGAGATCGCGGGGGCCGCGCTCCTCGGCATGCGGATGCGGGCCGAGCGGGCGCGGCCGCAGCTGGCCGTCGGCCTCGGCGTGGGCGCGGTGGGCTTCGCGGTCCTCGGCGCGCTGCCGGACGCGCCCGCCGTGGTGCTCGCGGCCTGCGCGTTCGTCGCGGGCGGTGCCCCCGGCGCGGCGCCCGGCGGGCTGCGCGCGCTGCTCAACAGCCTGGTCCCGGAGCGGGCCGTGGCGCAGGCCATGTCCGCCGAGTCCGTCCTGGTCTTCGGCATATGGGCCGTCGCGCCCGCGGCCGTCACGGGCCTCGCGCTCGGCGTGGCACCCGGCCTGCCCCTGCTTCTGGCCGCCGTCCTGATGGGGCTTTCCGTGGCCGGTCTCTGGCTGCTGCCCGTCGGCTGGAAGGCGGACGAGTCCGACCGGGACGGCGAGCCGATGCTGCGCATCATGGCCCGCGCCTGGCCGGTGTACGTGACCGGCGCGGCGGGCCTTTCCCTGCTCGCCCTCGCCGAGCTGGTGCTGCCCGCGCTCCTGGAGCAGCGCGAGATATCCGTCGGCATGTCGGGCCCGCTCCTCGCGGGTCTCGCGGTCAGCTCGGCGGCCGGGTCGTTCGTGTACGGGCTGCGGAAGTGGCCCGGACGGCTGCGCACGCAGAGCCTGGTGTGCATGCTCGGCGTCAGCGGCTGCCTGGCCGCGGTCGCCGTCCTGCCCACAGCCACGTGGCTGGCCGTCGGCCTCGCCTGCGCCGGTTTCCTCCAGGCGGGCTCGATGCTCACCCGCAACCTGACCCTGCGCGAGGTCCTGCCCCCGAGCGCGCTGGCGGCGGGCTATTCCCTGATGTACGCGGCGGTGGGGGCGGGTTACGCCGTCAGCGGGTCCATGGCCGGGGGCCTCCTCAGCGTCACGACCCCGTCGACGGCCATCCTGGCGGGGGTCGCGCTGACGGTCGTCCTGACCCTGGTGGGGACCCTGGCGGAGGTGCGGCCCGGGCCTGTGGGCGGTGGGGGGATCGCGGCGGGTTCGGGGGGTGGTGCGGGGGACCGTTCGGTGGACGGTGCGGTGGGTGCGGCCGACGGTGCGGTGGACGCGGAGGGCTCCGGGTCGGGGCGGAGGTGCTGAAGGCTGGGGGGAGGGTGTGGGGTGCGGCCCGGGACGGGGAGCGGCGCCCCGCGCGGGCGCTGGGTCGGCCATGCCATCTGGGCCTGTGGGCCCTGGCTCGTCGCCCCGCAGGTGCGGGGACCACCACTCCCACGCGGTCCCCTCCGCCTTGTTGGGCGGAACACCCCCGCATGTGGCGGGGACCACGGGCGCCCCTGCCCGTGGTCGGGGCTCAACCTCTCGGCGCGGGCGCCGACTTCGCCGCCCGCCACTCCGGCGCGAGCACCGACCAGATCTCCTCGTCGTGCCGCTGCCCCCGGTACAGATAGCTCTCCCGGAGGATGCCGTCGCGGGTCATGCCGAGGCGGCGGGCGACGGCGATGCTGGGGGTGTTGGCCGAGGAGACCCACCAGTCGACGCGGTGGATGCCGCGGTCCTCGACGGCCCAGTCGATGAGGGCGCGGGCGGCCCGGGTCACCAGGCCCCTGCCGGCCGCCGCGGGCTCCAGCCAGCAGCCCGCCTCGGCGGTGCCCTGGGCCACGTCCATGGTGCGCAGGATCACCGCGCCGACCAGCTCGCCGTCCAGGTGGATGCCGCAGATCCGGCCGGTGTCGGTGGCGGCCTTGTCGGCGTACGCCTGGAGGTAGGCCCGAGCGGAGGCCAGGTCGTGGACGACGTCCGGCAGGCCGTTGTGCTGCCCGATGAACTCCCGCCCCCGGTCGATGTGGGCCAGGAACTCCTCGGCCTGCCAGGGCTCCAACGGGCGCAGCTCCGCACCGTCGGCTCCCAGGGATATCGCGTACATGGTCGGCGCCTCCCCGATGTTCGTGCGTCGCGCTTCGTGCGTCGCGCTTCGTTCTTCGGTCGCTGTGCTGGCCGTGCGCCCATTGTCGGCGGGTTGTCGGCGGGCGCGCCGTCAGTGGTCCTGGCGTGTGTCCTCCGCCCGGAACGTCCGACGGTACGCCGTCGGCGTCACGCCGAGCGCCGCCTGCAAGTGCTGCCGCATCGACTGCGCCGTACCGAACCCCGCGTCCCGCGCGACCTGGTCGACCGACAGGTCGCTGGATTCGAGGAGGTGCCGCGCCCGCTCCACCCGCTGCCGCGTCAGCCACTGCCCGGGGCTGACCCCGACCTCCTCGCGGAAGCGCCGCGTGAAGGTGCGCACGGACATCGCCTCCTGCTCGGCCATGTCCCGCAGCTGGATCGGCTCGTGCAGCCGGCCGAGCGCCCACGCCCGCGCCATGGTGGTCGTCGCCAACTGGGGCTCGGGGATGGGTCGTTGGATGTACTGGGCCTGCCCGCCGTCGCGATGCGGCGGTACGACGGTGCGCCGGGCCACCTCGTTGGCGACCCCGGTGCCGTGGTCACGGCGTACCAGGTGCAGACACAGATCGAGGCCCGCGGCGACCCCCGCCGAGGTCAGCACGTCGCCGTCGTCGATGAACAGCACGTCCGCGTCGACCTTGATCCGCGGGAACAGCCGCTGGAAGTGGTCCGCCGAGGACCAGTGCGTGGTCGCGGGCCGCCCGTCCAGCCAGCCCGCGGCGGCCAGGACGTAGCTGCCGGTGCAGATGGAGACGAGGCGGGCGCCGGGCCTCAGGTGGGCGAGGGCGGCGGCCAGTTCGTCGGTGAGGCGGCCTTCCTCGTACACGGGCCCCAGCTCGTACGAGGCGGAGACGACGAGCGTGTCCGCCTCGGCGAGGGCCTCCGGGCCGTGCTCGACGAGGATCGCGTAGTCCGCGTCTGTGCGGACGGGGCCCGGCGGCCGGGCGGAGCAGGTGACGACGTCGTACAGCCGATCACCCGCGGAGTTCCGCGCCCGACCGAAGATCCGCTGCGGGATGCCCAGCTCGAAGGGGATGACGCCGTCGAGGGCGAGGACGACGACGCGGTGGCGCCGCGTC
This sequence comes from Streptomyces sp. NPDC040610, assembly GCF_055594065.1. Taxonomy (NCBI): domain Bacteria; kingdom Bacillati; phylum Actinomycetota; class Actinomycetes; order Kitasatosporales; family Streptomycetaceae; genus Streptomyces; species Streptomyces sp. NPDC040610. Next base: position 215,206 of record NZ_JBVIXA010000005.1, read on the forward strand.
GGCGCGTGCTGCTCCGCCTGCTCGGCGGTTCGCTCCCGCTGCTCCGCGGTTCGCTCCCGGGCTTCGCTCATGGCCCGATCCTAGCGAATGCTGTCCTTTGGGCCACTCGATGGCGGGGGCCGCTGCTGCGGATGCTGTGTGACGTGAACGAGACAACCGATCCGCGGGTGCGGAACGCTGGGCCGGAGCTGTCGAAGCCGCCGCAGTCGCCGCGGCCGCAGGAGTCGCAGGCGCAGGCGCGGCCGTCGCGGTCGCAGCCGCACTCGCAGCCGTCGCAGCCGCACTCGCAGCCGTCGCAGTCGCCGCAGCCGCGGGAGGGCGGCGGCAGTGGCCGGACCCGGAAGTTCCGTATCCACCGGGCCTGGTTCGTCGCCGCCGTCGCCTTCGTGACGATCATCGGCGGCGCCGCCTTCAACTCCCTGCCGGGCCTGCTCATCGACCCGCTGCACGAGGAGTTCGACTGGTCGCGCGGCGAGATCGGCTTCGCGGTCTCGATCGACATGGCGCTGTACGGCCTGACCGCGCCGTTCGCCGCCGCGCTCATGGACCGCTTCGGCATCCGCAAGGTCGTGGTGGCGGCGCTGAGCCTGGTCGCGGCGGGCGCGCTGCTCAGCGTATGGATGACGGCGAGCTGGCAGCTGATGCTCTACTGGGGCCTGCTCGTCGGCCTCGGCACCGGATCGATGGCGCTCGCCTTCTCGGCGACGGTCACCAACCGCTGGTTCGTGGCGCGGCGCGGCCTGGTCACGGGCATCCTGACGGCGGCGGGGGCCTCCGGCCAGCTGGTGTTCCTGCCGCTGTGCGCGTGGATCGTGGACGAGCACGGGTGGCGCCCGGCGTCGGTGACGGTCGCGCTTGCCGCGCTGGTCGTGGTGCCGTTCGTGTGGCTGCTGCTGCGCGACCATCCGGCGGACGTCGGACTCGCCCCGTACGGAGGGGAGTTCACGCCGAAGCCGGAGCCCACGCGGGGCGCGGCGCGGCGGACGCTGCGGGTGCTCGCGGACGCGGCGAGGACGGGGCCGTTCTGGCTGCTCGCGGGCTCGTTCGCGATCTGCGGCGCCTCGACGAACGGCCTGATCCGCACGCACTTCGTACCGTCCGCGCACGACCACGGCATGCAGATCACCGCGGCGGCGTCGCTGCTCGCGGTCATCGGCGTCTTCGACGTGGTCGGAACGATCGCCTCCGGCTGGCTGACGGACCGCTTCGAGTCCCGCCGCCTGCTCGCGGTCTACTACGGCCTGCGCGGCATCTCGCTCCTCTTCCTGCCGATGCTGCTCGCGCCGACCGTGCACCCGCCGATGATCTTCTTCATCATCTTCTACGGCCTCGACTGGGTCGCCACGGTGCCGCCGACGCTGGCGCTGTGCCGCGAGCACTACGGCGAGGACAGCGCGATCGTCTTCGGCTGGGTCCTGGCGTCGCACCAGGTCGGCGCGGCGGTGGTCGCGTTCCTCGGCGGGGTGGCGCGGGACGTCTTCGGGAGCTACGACGTGGTCTGGTACGCGTCCGGGGCGCTGTGTGCGGCGGCGGCGCTGATGGTGTTGGTGATTCGGCGGAGGGGGGTGGGGGGTGGGGAGTTGGTGGTGTGAGGGGGCCTGTTCCGCGGCGTGCGGTGCCTACTTCCCGCCGTGGGCGCCGTGGGGCGTGAAGCCGCCGAAGGCGCCGCGGTGGAAGAGGAGGGGCGCGGCGGCACCCTCCCGGCCGTCCTCGTCGGCACCTTCGGCGGTGCCGAGCGCCTCCACGCGGCCGACGACGATGAGGTGGTCGCCGCCGGTGTGCACGGCGTGCACGACGCAGTCGATCCAGGCCGGGGCGCCCGCGAGCCGGGGCGACCCGGTGACGGGGGCGGCGTCGTAGTCGACGCCCGCGAACTTGTCCGCCCCGCTGACCGCGAAGGCACGGCACAGGTCGCCTTGGTCGGCCCCCAGGACGTTCACGCAGAAGACGCCCGCGCGGGCGATGCGGGGCCAGGTGGTGGAGGAGCGGGCGACCATGAAGGAGACGAGGGGCGGGGTGAGGGAGAGGGAGGCGAAGGACTGACAGGCGAAGCCTGCGGGGCCCGCAGGGGCGGAGGGGGTGGCCGAGGGTGCGGCCGGGGTGGTCGAGGGGTTGGCCGGGGCAGCCGAGGGGGTGGCCGGGGCGGCCGAGGAGGTGGAGGGTGCGGCCGGGGCAGCCGAGGGCGCGGCCGGGGCGGTCACCACGGTCACGCCGGTCGCGAAGTGCCCCAGCACCCGGCGGAATTCGGCCGCGTCGACCGGCGCGCGCTCGTCCTCGCGGACGGCCCGCAGATGTGGCCGGGGCAGCGCCTCGACCGGCTGGGCGGCGGCGGTCGGGGCTCCGACCGACCTCAGGTACCGGACGACGGTGGCGGCCATCCCTGCGTGTCCCATCATGCTTCCAGTGAACCTGACGATCCGTCAGATCGGAAGCCCTGGGGCAACGCCGGACTGGCCCGCGCCTACGGGTGGTACAGCTTCCGGGCCCGCTCGGAGTCCAGGCCGCCGCCCTCGGGCACGTACAGGAAGAAGGCCTGCTGCCAGACCTGCGTGCTCCCCGCCTGACGGCTGCTGGTGGTGACCCATGGCGGATAGACCCGGAAGGCCCGCTTCCCGCCCACGCCGCCGTGGGACACGATGCCGCGCCGCCGGAGCGCATCGCGCGGGAACACGAACTGCCCGAACCGGTCCCCGTCACGACAACTGACGACGAACAGATCGACGCCGTCCGCGTCGTCGAACGGCCGGATCGGCCCTTCCTCGGATCGCTGCCACACGGTGACGAACTGCCCCACCTTGGTGGGCGTCGTCTTGGCCACACGGAACCGCACGTCCAGCCCGTCCAGCGTGAAGGCATGCGCCCCGTACTCGGCGCTCTCGGGTTCGGGGGTCGGCTGGGAGCAGGTGAGGCCGAGGGGGTCGTAGAGGAGTGCTTTGGTGGCGAGGAGGTCGTCGTGGACGGGGCCGGGGCCGGGCGGGCCTGGGGTGGTCCAGGGGGGCGGGGTGTGGGGGCCGGGGGGTGAGGGGGTCCCGGATTTCGTTGCCATTCGTCCATCTTGTCAGCGTGCTGGGGAGGGTCTGTTTGGTGAGGGGGTGGGGCTGCCTTCCCCGCAGGCGCGGGGACCACGGAGAGGCTGCCCGGGCCCCCCACTTGACCTGGGGGCTACCCCCGCACGCGCGGGGACCACAGGCCGCGACCTGCGGCTCTGTGCGGCGGCTACTGAGCTTGAACTCACTGATGTCGTCGGCGTGAGGGCCAGGCCGGTTCCGGCGAGGCATCCGTCGATGAGGTGGGGGCGGTACTGGGTCTTTCGCATGCCGTGGCGGATGGTCTGGATGAGGTGCTCGGGGGTGGTGAAGGCGGTGTTGGACAGCCAGCCGCGCCGGCCGTCGTCGCGACGAGGCCGGTAGATCAGCCGAGAGCGTTCACCCGGCTTGCAGCAGGTCAGGGCGGCGATGGAGATGCGGCGCCGCGAGCGGCCGCGCACCCGGATGACGGGGGTGCGTCCGCGCCTGGCCCAGGTGCGGGCGGTCGGCGGCGTCATCGAGAAGCCGGACTCGTCCTCGAAGACGACCCATGCGTCGAGCGCCGCCGCGGTCCTTCCACCTGCGGCCAGGTCTCCTTCACCCAGCCGCAGATCGCCTCCTCGTCGCGTTCGACGGCTCTCCTCGCCGGGATCTGGCAGGAGAAACCGTGCCGGATCAGCAGCTTGCGCACCCCTTGCGGGGTGTAGCTCTTGTGGAAGCGCCGTCCGATCACGGTCTTGACCCTCGACAGCGTCCACCGCTGGTCCGGCCAGCCGTGCGCGACCGGTCCCTTGGCCAACTCCGCCTCCAGCTAGGCGAAGTGGGCCTCGCTCAACCTGGGCGAACCGCTCGGCCGCCCGCGGCCTGATCCCCTCGCGGAACTGCCGACGCTCGTCCGACAGACCGCCGCCCTGCGCATACCTCATGACAGACGGCGCACCGCGAGGATCAAGCTCTGTCAGCAATTACGACAACCCAAGTTCAAGCTCAGTAGCTGCGGGGCGGGTCCGGCGGCGGGCTCGGTGGCTTCTTCAGCGAGGGCGGGGATAGCGAAGGACCTCGCTGCAGAGGTGCGGTCCGAGGCCTTCAGGCATTCCATCTTGTCCCTACGCGTGGTGCCTGCGACTCACCATGAAGCGATCGATTCGCTGGGATATAGAGAGGTGAAATGGAATCCCTGTCAGTATATCGGATTTTTCTGATTCATCTCGCTCGAAAAGCCGAGTAGTGTCGGGTCCCGTCTGAACGAACTGGATCGATCTCATTTCGGTTCATGATTCGCTCTGCGTCTGAAATTGAGACTCGAAGGAGCGTCATGTCGTCATACTGGACTCGCCGCCGCCGTTTAGGGGCGGGCACTGCTGCTCTCGTGGCCGCAGCAATGATTGGTACGGTGATTTCCGGGCCGGCCTTTGCTGCCGATCGCACACAAGAATCGAGCGCATCAACACTTGCAGTCGCGGTCCAGGGTGCTGGAAACATCGAGTCCCGTCTCGATCTGTCCGGAATTAGCGACGAGGCAGGTGAGGCTGCGATCCAGAAGGCGCTGGACCTCATCGGCTCGATCCCTGAGTCGCTCATCCAGCGTGTTGAGGCAGGTGATCAGGGGGCGCTCCAGGAGGTAGTGGAATTCCTGAAACGGAATTCCACTGCTGAACCCGCCGCGCGAGGATGGTTCCAGTGCACTACCGCAGTGGCAAAATTCGCTGCCGAGAATGGAATCGGCATCGCCAAGGTGTATAAAATCGTCAAGAATGGCAAGAAGATAGCGAAAGCCGTTTGGGCATACCTGAAGCACAAGAAGTACCCTGGTCACATCGACGATGACATCGCTAACCTGATAGTCAACTCTACGGGCCTTCCTGCGTTAGCGGAGGCATGCCTGTAGCCAGGGTGAGAGGATAAGGCCACCGTGAAACATGCCTCAGGCGGGCAGGTTGATGACTCGGACGATGACCTCGGGAATGTGGCGTCAGCAGCCGTCTATATGGGCATGTTCCTGCTTCCTGCGTACATCCCCGCAACCTTGATTGGTGAATGCTTCGGAAACCGTGGCATGCCCGCATCTCCATGGCTGCTGGCGCCGGTTACGACGCTGGCGCTTTCCATAATGATGCGGTTCGAACCGTACCTGCAGGGCAAATCATGGTGGTCTCGGGTTGACGACGTATGGGGGGCACTTCTGCTTGGCCTCAGTGTCGTGCTCCCCATCGTCGTCGCTACAGTGTGGCCATTTTCCTTTTGGCCTTGGCTTCCGCCAGCGGTCCCCACAATGATGTCTTTCGTGCCGATCGCATTTGCTGTGTGGTGCGTAAAGCGGTGGCATCGCTATCTCTGGAAGAAGCAGCGGCCTCAGTTGGGTCCTTTTCGGCCTGTGCCACGGATCGGCAGCCAGGGTTCTGAGGACCGCTAAGAACCGTTCCCTCCTGCTTAGTGCATGGAAAGGTTCTGGCCGTGGTTAATCAGAGGGGAAGTGGGCCCATGGTCCGGGCAGGAGACGATTCCGGCTGGATACTCGCCGCGCACCTCTCCGGGATGGCCACTCTCACTTTCCACTTTGGCGGCGTCTGGTCCTGGTGGGCCGCCTTGTGGGTTCCGACATTCCCTCCTGTCACCACAAATCCACACCCCGCGTGTATGGCGCATACGCCAACTAGCCAACAGGAATTGTCGTCGGTCTTACGCCTCAGGCAACCCTATTCCTATCGTTCGCGCCGCTCCGGCGGTCGCCATTCGTCCATCGAGGGGCCCTCAGTACTTGTCGGAGACCCGGGGCAACCCACACGGGCCGGTGTGCACGAGGGAGAGCACCACGCGGGACGCGCCGAGCCAGATGTGGGGCATGAACCCTTCGCCGGGGCCGAACGGGCGCTGGCAGCACGCGCAGTAGGCCGCTCCCCACCCCGCTCGCTCCCGCGCCCGCATGGCCTCGTACTTCATCGTCAGGGTCGTCTCGCACGGGCCGGTCCGGCAGATCGTGCAGTGCGTGACGTGCCCGTTCCAGTCGAGGTGCGTGGCCAGAGCCGCACCCTGGGCTTCGTGGCACGGCGGGCAGGCGTGCGGATGGCAGTCATAGGCTCCGCCGAGGCTCACCCCCTCGCCGGGCAGGATCACGTCCGGGCACTACACGTACACGTTGCCCCTACCGCTGCTCGACGGTGAGGGTGTCCGCAGCGGGGACGAGGAAGGCTCGTACGGCCTCGGCCACGTCGGTCACGTCCACCGGGGCCGCCCCGTGTCGGCGGCGAGCCGCGCCGCGCGCACAGCCCGGCGCAGGCGCACGCCCTGGCCGCACTCGACGCCCTTGCGGCACACCAGGCAGTCGTCGAGATGGCGGAGGTGGATTCGGTACAGCTCCTCCGCGCGTGACGCCGCGCCGTCGGTGACGGTCATGACTCGGGCGCGTCCAGGGCCTCGGCGAGCGTGAGCAGCGCGCGCAGGCGGGCCGTGGAGCAGAGGTTCCCGGGGTGTCGCGGGGGTACGACCCAGTGAGTGATCATCGAGAGGTTTCCGATGCGCGGAACGACGAGGAAGCTGCCCTTGCCGAGGCGTTCCTCCGTGCCATTCCACTCGGCTCCTGGTGCCACGAGTACGTAGTAGTCACCGCTGGACGCCCGCAGGTCGCGGACGACAGGCCCACAGAGCCAGTCGTCGAGCGCGGCAGCCACCGCCGTCGGATCTTCACTGCACACGGAGCGGTGGATGCGCGATGCCGGGACGCGTACCGCGTCGAACCGCACGCCGAGAGGCAGCAGCGAGACACCCCTGTTCGCCCACTCGGTCACGGCCTCGCGGGGGGACGAATGGGCTCTCGCGAGCCAGTCGGCGATGGCGCCGCGGTTCGCACTCTGCTCCCGTGCGCTGCTTCTCGGGCCTGGCGTGGGGGCCATAGCCTCGCCCATATCGACTCCTCAATGGTCGGCCACGCCCCGGGACCGTTCGCGCTGTCGCCGGGGTCGTCTGTTCCGTTCACCATCGAGGGTCGTCCTGTGCGTGCAACTCCGGGATGACCGGCGGGTGTTACCGAGGCGGTAATACACTCGTTCCACTCGTGGAATCTTGCTTTGCTGTGCCTACCCTGCTGCGGAAGTTGCCGCCATGAACGCCACGAACCCCGGTCCGCTGCCCGCCGGAATCCTCGAACGGGTCGATGTGAAGTGCGCCCTCGCGGAACACGACTTCGCCGCTCTCTTCATGCTGTTGAAGAAATACGGTGGCATCTCTCAGAACAGGATCGCGGCAGCGTGTTCGCTTACGCCCGGCAAGGTTTCGCAGGTCATTAAGGGTGCGCAGCAGATCACGAGTTTCGAAGTGGTTTCGCGGATCGCCGACGGGTTACGAATTCCCGGCAAGCTGCTCGGGCTCGCGGAACGCCCTTGGGAGTCAGGGGGAGCAGAGGAAGCCGAGGAGGCAATCGTCGAGGGACCGTCGGTCGACGAGATCGACGACATGCCATGGCGGCGCGAGATCACAGTGAGCATGGCCACGCGCATGACCAGGAGTGACCTTGTGATGGATCGTCGCGCGGCGTCGAAGGCGATCGCCGCGGCCGCAGTTGGTGGCGCCGCTCTGCTCGAGCCACTGGAGGGGTGGCTCCTGCCTCTCGACGCGCCGAACGTCACCGTCCCCGTCGCCCTGCCCCGTGGGCGGCTTGGTGCACGGGAGTGCGGCGAGCTTGAATCGACAGCTCGCAAGTTCCGGGAGTGGGATCACGCGTACGGGGGCGGGCTGCGTCGGAAGGCGGTGATCGGGCAGCTCGCTGAGGTGTCGGACGCGCTCGACGGTCATCAGACGTCGGTGATCGAGCGACGTCTGCTCGGCGTCATGGCGCAGCTCGCGGGCATGGCCGCGACGATGTCTTGGGACTCGGGCATGCAACGGGACGCACAGAGGTACTACCTTCTCGCTCTGCGCGCCGCACACGCGGCCGGTGACGTCGAGTTCGGCACGAATGTGATCGCCGGAATGGCGCGCCAGATGCTCTGTCGTGGCCGTCCGAAGGACGCGGGTGACCTCGTTCGGCTGGCCCAGGACGGCGCCCGCGGAAAGGTCGGCCCCCAGGTGCGGGCCATGCTCCACACCCGTGAGGCGTGGGCGTACGCCGCGATGGGACGCGTAGCGGCGTTCCAGCGCGCGACCCTGCGGGCGGCCGAAGTGCTTCACGAAGCGAAGAGGGCTGATGCGCCCTTCTGGATCGCCTACTTCGACGAGGCCGAACTCGCCGGGGTCACCGGCGGTCGGCTGCTCGACCTCGCGCGGCAAGACGCGAGCAAGTACGCCGAGACGGCCGCAGGAAAGATCCGCACAGCTCTGGAACATCGTGGTGCCGAGGCGGGACGCAGTCACGCACTGGACCACATCGGTCTCGCCGAGTGCTACTTCCTGATGGGTGACATCGCGTCAGGTGTCCGCCAGACGCACAGAGCAGTCGACGCCGCCGAGCGGACGCAGTCGAAACGCGTACGCGATCTGCTGGGCGAGCTGTACCCGTACACCGTCGGGCGAGACGCGAACCGCGGTATGAGGGAGGCACGGGATAGGGTTCGCGGCCTGTTGGCGAGCTGATGAGAGGGGTACAGGCATGACGACGTACGCCGTTACCGGACACATGGACTTGACCGACAAGAGCGTCGGGCTCGTGCGTGACGCGCTGCGCGAGGTCTTCGCCCGGCATACCGAGGGCGACCTCGTCGGGATCTCGTGCATCGCTGCCGGCTCGGACTCGATCTTTGCCGAGGAACTGCTCGCTGCCGGGGGCCGTCTCGTCGTCGTACTGCCGTCGCAGGACTACCGGTGGGCGAAGGTGAAGCCCCAGCACGTCGAGACCTTCGACCGTCTCGTCGAAGCGGCCGCCGAGGTCGTCGTCATGCCGCACGAGACCGCGAACCGGCAGGCGTACGAGTCGGCGAACGGTGAGCTGCTGCGCCGTGGCGACCGGCTCGTCGCGGTGTGGGACGGTACTCCGCCCTCCGGCAAGGGGGGTGGCACGGCCGACACGGTCGAGCAAGCACGCGCCGAGGGGCTTGCCGTCGATGTCGTGTGGCCAGAGGGTGCGGCACGCCGAGGCTGACGAACGAAAAGTGAAGGGCCCCTCCCGCCAAGGGGGTGTGCGGGGTTTCGCCCCTGCCCTCGCAAAGCAGGGCTGAGGCAACCCCATTGCTGGCGCTCGCGCTGCTCCACCGGAACGCAGAACGCCACCACACCCCCCTCACCTCCCCCAAAACACAGCCCCCCTCCGCTCCACAAACGCCGCCACCCCCTCCCTCGCATCCGCCGACCCCATATTGATCTCCTGCGCCGCGGCCTCCGCCGCCAGCGCAGCCGCGCGGTCCGAGTCCAGGGACGCGTTGACCAACTGCTTGGTGAGGGCCAGGGCGCGGGTGGGGGACGCGGCCAGGCGGTCGGCCCAGGTGTGGGTTGTCTTTTCCAGGTCGGCGTCCGGGAGGACCCGGTTGACCAGGCCCAGGTGGGCCGCTTCCGTGGCGGAGAGCGCGTCGCCGAAGAACATGAGTTCCTTCGTGCGTTGGGGGCCGATCAGGCGGGGGAGGAGGTAGGCGCCCGCGCCGTCGGGGACCAGGCCGCGGCGTACGAAGATCTCTATGAAGCGGGCCGACTCCGCGGCGAGGACCAGGTCGCAGGCCAGGGCGAGGTGGGCGCCGAGGCCCGCCGCGGTGCCGTTCACCGCCGCGAGGACGGGCTTCTCGCAGTCCAGGATGGACGTGATGAGGCGTTGGGCGCCCTGTCGGAGGGTGCGGGAGATGTCGCCCGCCGTGGGTTCGGCGGCGGGTGGGGGCGTGCCGGGGGCGCGCAGATCGGCGCCCGTGCAGAAGCCCTTGCCCGTGGCCGTGAGGACCACCGCTCGGATGGAGGGGGTCGTGGTGGCCTCGTCGAGGAGGGCGATCAGGTCGTCGCGCTGCTCCGCCGTGATCGCGTTCAGGACCTCCGGGCGGTTGAGGGTGATCCAGGAGACGCCGTTGGGGGTGACGGTGTGGAGGAGGGGGGCGGTGGTCATCAGTGGCACACCGCCAACGCGTCCAACGCCACCGCTCCCTGCCCCCGTGGCAGTACGAGGAGGGGGTTGATGTCCAGCTCCGCCAGGGTGTCGCCCAGTTCAAGGGACATGCGCTGGACCCGCAGGACGACCTCGACCAGGGCGTCCAGGTCGGCCGGTGGCGCGCCGCGGACGCCGTCGAGGAGGGCCCGGCCGCGCAGGGAGGACAGCATGCGGCGGGCCTCCTCCTCGCCGAACGGGGGGACGCCCACGGCCACATCGCGCAGGACCTCCACCAGGACGCCGCCGAGGCCGACCGTGACGGTGGGGCCGAAGAGGGGGTCGGGGGAGATACCGACGACCATCTCGACGCCGCGTTCGATCATCTGGCAGACGAGGACGCCGTCGAGGTCGACTCCTTCGTAGCGGGCGATGTCGGTGAGGTCGCGGTAGGCGTCGCGGACCTGGCTCGCGGAGGTGAGGCCGACCTTGACCAGGCCGAGTTCGGTCTTGTGGGCGATGCGGGTGCCGGACGCCTTCATGACGACCGGGTAGCCGACGAGGCCCGCCGCCCGCACCGACGCCGCCGCGCTGGTCACCAACTGCTCGCGCGGCACCCGGATCCCGTACGCCCGAAGGAGCTGCTTCGCGGCGTGCTCGCTGAGCCGCTGGCCCGGGCGAAGCAGCGCCTGTGCCTTGCGGAAGGACGGGGAGACCGCGCGCGGCGCCTCGTCGAAGGGGGAGCGGTAGGAGGCGGTGAAGCGGTGGTGGTCGAGGTAGGCGCGCACGGCGCCGACGCAGTTCGCGAAGGTGCGGAACGTGGCCACGCGGGACGAGCCGAGGAGCGTCTCGCGGTACGCCGCCTCCGTACCCAGCGGTGAACCCCACACCACGCACACCAGCTTGTCCGTCTGCTCCGCCGCGTCCACCAGGTCCTGCGCCAGCTTGTCGCTCATCGGCGGGAAGGGGCCCGTGATGGGGCAGATGAGGACGCCGACCTCCGGGTCCGCCAGGATCGCGCCGATGATCTTGCGGCCGCGCCAGTCGCCCACGGGGTGGCCGCCGTTGTCGACGGGGTTGGCGACGTTCAGGTAGTGCGGGATCCAGTCGTGGAGTTCGTCCTGTTTGGCGGCGGAGAGCGTCGGCAGGGACAGACCCGCCTCGGTGGCCAGGTCGGCGAAGTGCGCGCCGGTGCCGCCGGAGATGGAGTACACGACCACTCCGTCGGCCCGCGGCGGCCGCGCCCGCGCCAACAGCGTCGCCGTGTCCTGGAGTTCGTCCAGGCCGTCGACCCGGATCACCCCGTACTGCCGCATCGCCGCGTCCACCACCGCGTCCGCCCCGGTCAGCTTCCCGGTGTGCGAGGCCGCCGTGCGCGCCCCCGTCTCCGTCCGGCCCACCTTCACCGCGACCACCGGCACCCCGCGCCGCGCCGCCCGGTCCGCGGCCAGCAGGAACGAGCGGCCGTCCTTGAGCCCCTCGACGTAACAGGCGATGGCGCCCACCTCGGGCCGCTCGGCGAAGTACGAGAGGAAGTCGGCCGTCTCCAGATCCGCCTCGTTGCCCGTCGGCGCCCAGTGCGAGAGGCGTACGCCCAGCTCCTGGAGCGTGAAGAGGGGGCGGCCCTGGTGGCCGGACTGGGTGATGAGGGCGATGGCCGGGCCTTCGAGGTCGTCGCGGAACCGCTCGAAGGCGTTGAGGTTGGTGTTCGGGCCGAGCAGGCGCATGCCCGAGCGGCTGACGGCCGCCGCGAGCCGCTCCTGCGCGAGCGCGCCCGCCTCGCCGGTCTCCGCGAAGCCGGACGCGAACGCCACCGCGAACTTCACCTTCGCCTCGGCCAGTTCCTCGATCACCGGCAGCGGGTCACTGATCAGGAGTACGGCGAGGTCGATCGGCTCGGGCAGGTCGGCCACGGACGGGAAGCAGGGCCTGCCGAACACCGCCGGGCGGGTGGGGTGCACCGGGTGCAGACGCGCTCCGACGCGCTCCGCCCACGCCACGAGCTGGCGCGTGATGCCGGTGTTCGGCCGCCCCTCCGCGTCCGACGCGCCGATCACGGCGACCGACTCGGGGCGGAAGAAGCGGTCGAGGTCGGGTACGTCGGCGGCCAGCGGTCGGCCGCCGACGTCCAGGTCGCCGGTCGCGGCGGCGCGGCCGTGGACGGTGGCGGCGGGCAGGTTGCCGCAGGCCACCGCGCGGGCGCGACGGGGGTCGGAGGTGAAGGTGCCGTATGTCGATCCAAGCATCGGTCCGCCCGCTCCTGTGTGACAGCAACATAACTGACGCATAGTCAGATTACTGAACTGACGCTGTGTCAGGAATGGGGCTGCGGGTTTTGTACGACGGCGCGGGGGAGGCCGACTTGCCGTGGCACAGGGAGCTGCCTTGGTGCGGTGAAGTTGTGAGCTGCGTGAGGCCGTAGGTCGTGTGGTGGTACGTGGGGCTGCTGGGGTGGGTGCGACATGCGCGTACGCCCGGTAACACCGGTACCACCACGGAACCGCAGAAGCCCGCCCGTGCCAAGGGTGCGGAAGCGAACTGGCCGGTTACTTACGGCGCTTCGCCACCGCCCCGGCGATCCTCCCGGCGTCCCTGCCCAGTTCGCGCAGCATCCCGCTGATGGGGTTGGTGAAGCCGGTGAAGTACAGGTCGGGGGCCCCGGGGGCGGTGCGCGGGCCGTGCACGCGGGGGCGGCCCCGGTCGTCCAGTACGCCGAGGTGGCCGAGCAGGGGCTCCAGGGCGCGGACGTAGCCGGTGGCGGCGATGACGGTGTCCGGGCCGACGCGGGTGCCGTCCGCGAGGACCACCTTGTCGTCCTCGAAGGACTCGACGGCGGCCACGGGCTCGACCCGCCCCTTGCGGACGGCGTCGATCAGGCCGACGTCCTGCACCGGGATGGCACCCTCGCGGACCCGTGTGTACAGGCCGGTGTCCGGTCGCGGAAGGCCGCGCGCGGCCAGGTCGGGCACGCTCACCTTGGCGATGACGCGGCCCAGGCGGTCGACCACGGGCACCGGCAGCCTGCGGCACAGGATGCCGGAGCGCTGCGCCGGCCATCCGGCGGTGGAGCGGCGCACGATGTGCGGCGCCGTGCGCACCGCGAGCCGCACCCGCGCCGCGCCGCCCTCGACCAGGTCGACGGCTATCTCCGCGCCGGTGTTGCCGACGCCGACGACGAGCACGTCCTTGCCCGCGTACGGGGTGGGCTCGCGGTAGTCGCTCGCGTGCAGCAGATCGCCGGTGTACGTGGTGCGGCCCGGCCAGTCCGGGAGGTGCGGGGTGTGGTTGTAGCCGGTGGCGACGACGACCGCGCTGGCGGTCAGCTCGCGGCCGCCGGTGGCGTGCAGCAGCCAGCCCGCGCCGTCGGCGGTGCGCTCCAGGCGGGAGACCTCCACACCGGTGACGACTTCCAGCTCGTGGTGCTCCGTGTACTTCTCCAGGTAGCGGACCACGTTGTCGCGCGCGACCCATCGGCCGAAGGAGCGCGGCATCGCGAGGCCGGGCAGCGCGGACAGGCGGCGGGTGGTGTGCAGGCGGAGACGGTCGTAATGGGTGCGCCAGGAGGCTCCTACGCGGTCGGACTTCTCCAGGACGACGGCGCGTACGCCGCGTGCGCGCAGGGCGGCCGCCACGGAGAGACCGCCGGGGCCGCCGCCGATGACGTACACCGGATGGTCGTCGGCCGGGCGGCCGGGCGCGGGGCGCTGGTCGCGGCGCGCTTGGGGGGTGGTGGAGTCGGCCATGTTCTGGAGAGTAACCACGCCGTCACTTGATGGGTGACGGACAAGTCCGAAACCGGTTGCGATCCGATCACGTGTTCCCGGGCTCCACCCTGCCCCCGTCTTGCGCCCCGCCGCCCGGTGCGCTGAACTGACGTACCGTCAGAAAGGCTTGTTCCTTGCCCGGAACATCCCCCTCCGAGGCGTATGCGGCGCCAGGGGTGGGGGCCGACGGGCGTTGATGCGGAGAACTGCGGAGAACTGGGGAGGTCGTCGCGGCATGGACAACGTCTGGCTCGGTGAGGTCGGAGGACTCGGTGCGCCCGGTGTCGGGCTCGGGCCGTGGTGGTCGGCGGGTGGGCGGGGTGTGGGGGAGAAGGGCTGGTTCGAGGGGGGTGCGGGGCGTGCCGGGGCCGCTGGGGGTGTGGGGCGTGCCGGGGGTGCGGGGGTCGTGGCTGGGTGCGGGTGCGGGGTGCTCCGGTGAGCGGGGCGGAGGGGGCGGGGCTTGGGCGTGAGGTGGCCCCGGATCCCGGGCGGGCGGCAGCCCCGGACCCCGGGCGTGAGGTGGCCCCGGCCGGCGGCCGTGCGGACCGCCCCGCCGCCGGAACCAGTACCGGCGCCGCCGGCACCGCCCCCACCACCAACACCACCGCCCTGCGCTTCGACCTCCCCGAACCCGACCCCTTCACCCGCCCCTACTGGGACGCCGCCGCCGAGGGCCACCTGCTCGTCCGGCGCTGCCACGCCCCCGCCTGCGGCCGCGCCCACCACTACCCGCGCGAGTTCTGCCCGCACTGCTGGAGCGAGCACGTCACCTGGGAGCGCGCGAGCGGCCGAGCCACCCTCTACACCTGGTCCGTGGTCCACCGGAACGACCTGCCGCCCTTCGGCACCCGCGTCCCCTACACGGCCGCCGTCGTCGACCTCGCCGAGGGCCCCCGCATGATGACGGAACTCGTCGCCCCCGACGACGGCACCCGCCTCGCCCCGCGCCCCGGCCTCCCGCTCCAGGTCACGTTCCGGGAGCACGCCGAGGGCGTGACGGTACCGGTGTTCCGGCCCCGGGGCGCGGCGTAGCGCGGCGTCCGCCCGGCCGGGCGCTCAGGAGGCCGCGACCCGCTTCACGTACCGGTGGCACGGCACATGGATCGGCCCGCTGTCGCTCGCCGTCAAGTACTCGAACAGGCCCTCGTCGGTCCAGCCGCTGCGCTCGTAGAACCTGCGGGCCCGCGCGTTGCCGTTGACCACCGCCAGCCACGCGCGGGCGTAGCCCCTGGCCGCCACCCGGCGTTCCGCCTCGGCGAGGAGCGCGCGGGCCACGTCCGTGCCCCGGTGGGCCGCGTCGACGTACACCTGCTCCACCTCGTCGTCGACCACCATCACAAAACCGGCCACCTCGCCGCCGACGATCGCCACCGCCGTGTCCGCGACCCGCTGCGGCGCCCGCAGCCCGAACGACTGCGCCGTGCGCACCGCCACCAGCGCCGCCGGTACGTTGCCCAGATGGCCGTCGGACCAGCCCTCGTGCCAGATCCGAGCGATGGCCGCCACATCGGCCGGTGTCGCGGGGCGCAGTTCCACCACGGGTTCCTCGTGGGTCGTCACGGCCACATCAACTCCCTTGCCCAGCCCCCGTTTCCAGCCGCACGGTAGCGCAGCCGCACATGCCGCCTCCGCGCGTCTCCCTGGAAGAATTCCACCTCTTGCGGCACCAGTACGTACAGCGTCCAGCTCGGCGCGTCGGCGTCCGGTTCCCGCGCGGCCCGCTCCCAGGCCGCGTCCGAGGCCCGCTCCAACTCCGTGTACGCCGTCAGCACTTCGCTCTGCCGCCCCACGAGCGCCGCCGCCAGCGCCCCCGCCGACCGCGCGTGCAGGTCGGCCAGGGCCTCGGCGTGCGGGGCCGTCCGCACCGGGCCGCGCACCCTGACCTGGCGTCCTCGCGCCGCCCAGTAGAAGTGCAGTGCCCCGTACGGGTGCGCCGCGAGCTGTCGGCCCTTGACGCTCGTCGCGTGCGTAGCGAAGTGCCAGCCCTCGTCGTCGGCGTCGTGCAGCATCACCGTCCGCACATCCGGGTCGCCCGCCGCGTCCACCGTCGCCAGGCCCATCGTGTGCGGCTCCGGCTGCCCCGCCCGCGCGGCCTCCGCGAACCACCGGTGGAACAGGTCCACCGGAGCGGGCGGCGCCTCCTCCGGCTCGAACTCCGGCAGCAGCTCGTCGAACTCCGGCAGCCGCACGTCCCACACCTTCTGGGCGCGAAGCAGCCGCCGGAACTCCGACGCGGACGTGGCGGGGGACTCGGGCCGGGACTCGGGCGTGGGTGTCGTCATGGGGGAATTGTCGTCCCACCCACCCCCGTCCCCGTCGCAAGCCTCACCGCTGCGCCTCCATCCCCGCCGCGCGCCCTACGTCCACATCCCCGTCGCAAGCCCCTGCCACCGCGTCCATGTCCCGGCAACGGCGCAGACCGCCTATGTTCATGATCAACTACACAACTCCCTTCATATGCCTCTGGTCTAACGGGATGTACCGAAAGCACCACAGCGCACTGACATCCCGAAGGGCACTTCCGCATGCGCACCTACAGGACCATCACCGCCACCGCCTCCCTCGTCCTCGCCCTCGGCGGGGCCGCCCTCGCGGCGCCCACCGCCCAGGCCGCCCCGACGACCTCCGCCCGCCTCGTCCACGACGGCGACGAGCTCCTCTACCGGGCCACCCCCGGACAGAAGAACCAGCTGAAGGTCGACGAGAAGATCGTCAGCCGCGGCGAGTTCGAGCAGTACTTCGAAGTCACCTTCCGCGACCGCGCCGCCATCACCATCAGCGCCGCCGCGGCCGAGTGGGACGAGTGTGCGTACCCCTCGCCGAGCGACCGCACCGTCGTCCGGTGCGCCTTCGAAGTCCCCCTGGGCTCCGACGACTCGGACACCTTCCAGGTCGACCTCGGCGACCGCGACGACACCGCGACCCTGCCCGCGGACGGCGAGGCATGGGGCCGGGTCCACGGCGGCAAGGGCGACGACCGACTCAAGGGCTCCGCGAACGCCATGCTCCACGGCGACGACGGCAAGGACCACCTCGACGGCGGCGGCGGTCCCAAGGGCTTCGGCTCGTACGGCGGCGCCGGGAACGACACCCTGGTCAACTGCGGCCAGGACTGCTTCGGCGGCCCCGGGAACGACACGCTCTCCGGCACCGGCGAGGGGAACAACCTCCACGGCGAGGACGGCAACGACGTCCTGCGCGGCAAGGCCGGCCCCGACACCCTCTACGGCGGCAAGGGCAACGACAAGCTGTACGGCGGCGCGGGCCCCGACACGCTGTGGGGCAACAGCGGTGACGACGTCCTGTGGGGCGGCACCGGCACCGACAAGCTCAAGGGCGGCTCCGGCCGCAACGAACTGCACCAGGACTGACCCGGCCTGGGCGTGTGTGGGGGAGCGGGGGCTCCCTCACGCACGGCGCCGCGTCACCGCCTCCGCGACCCGCTGGGTCATCGTCGGCCGCCCCGCCGCACTCGCCCCGACGGGGTTGTACGACAGGACGAACCTCCGCCGCCCGTCCACCGTCGAGAACGCCGCCGACGCGTAGCCGTACTGCTCGCCCGTCTTGCCCCACAGCGGGACGCCGTTGACCGTGGCCGTCTGCAGGCCAGCGCCGTAGCGCGCCGGGGAGCCGTCCACCATCCGTACGTCCTCCGGCGGGAGCGTGTGCATGAGCCGGAGCAGGTGCGGCGGGAGCAGGCGGCCCGCGAACAGCGCGGCCAGGAAGCGGTCCAGGTCGTCGCCGGTGGATATCAGCTCGCCCTCGCCCCACGAGTACGACTGGTCGTACTCGGTGAAGTCCTTGAGGCGGCCGTCCGTCATCTCCAAGTAGCCACGGACGTGGGGGCCGTGGATGCGGGAGTCGTGGCCCGGCGACGTGACCTCCGTCAGGCCGAGGGGACGGGTGATTCGGCGGTGTATCTCCGCTCCGTGCGAGCGGCCCGTGAGTTCGCGGATCAGCAGGGCCAGGAGGACGTAGTTCGTGCCGCGATACTCCTGCGCGCTGCCCGGGCGGAACTTCATCCGGCGCTCGCGCGTGACCGTCGACAGGAGGCGCTCCGGCGTCCAGCGGTCGTGGCGGTGCGCGTCCACCGCCTCCGGCGTCGACAGGTCCGGCACGTCCGGGCCGCTCTCGCTCGGCAGGCCGCTGGTGTGTGTGAGGAGGTGCGTGATCCGCACCGGCGCGTAGGTGTCGGGGAGCAGGCCGGGCAGGTACCGCTGGACCGGTGCGTGCAGCTGGAGCCTGCCCTCGTACGCCAGTTGCAGCACGACCGTCGCCACGAACACCTTCGTGATGCTGCCGATCCGGAAGCGGTCGTGGCGGCCGATCTTCCGGCCCGTCGCGAGGTCGGCGACACCCGAAGTCCCGTACCAGGAAGTGCCCGAGTCCCCCGATCCGCCCGGGCCCACTCCGTCCGGGCCCACGCCGCCCGAGCCGCTGCCCGCGCCGCCCGCTGCCCCCGCGTCGGCCACCCGCAGGTGCGCCGCCGTCGCCCGAGGGTGGGACAGGTCCGCTATCGCCGCCCGCAGCGCCGCCGGATCCAGCGGCGCCAAGTCGTCACCCCCACGCGGGGCACGTCCCGCAGACCCGGCCGCGAAGGCGGGTCCTGTCGCCGCTGTCCCCGCCGTCGCCGCCAGCACACCCCCGGCGACCGCACCCCGGACGAGGGTCCTGCGGGAGGGCCGGAGCCCCGCCACGGACGAGGAAGCGGTCGGGGAGGCGAGGGGGGAAGCAGAGCGGGAAGCGGACGACGAAGAACACGGAGCAGCGGAAGAAGTAGCCATGCCTCAAGGCTCCGCCGATTCGCCCTCGCGATGATCAGGGACAGCCCTGGCCCGACCCTGAAACACCCCTTAGGGCAAGGGAATTGTGAGGCCCCGCACTCAACCCACCGGCCCCACCCACCCCAATCACCTCACCCCACTAACCCCACCCCACCCCACCCAACTCACTCCACCCCACCTACCTCCCCAACACCAAAGTCCCCGAAGAGCAGAACCACCCACCCGTCCCCGACACCACCGCCACCTCCGGCAGCCGACCCCCGGCCCTCCGCACCTGCCGTGCCTCCCCCGCCTCCCCGCGCAACTGCCGTACCGCCTCCACGATCAGGAACAGGCCCCGCATCCCGGGGTGCTGGGCGGAGAGTCCGCCGCCGTCGGTGTTGGTCGGCAGTTCGCCGTCCCGCAGGAGCCGTCCCTTCTCCACGAACGCGCCGCCCTCGCCCTTGGCGCAGAAGCCCAGGTCCTCCAGGGTCACCAGGGTCATGTACGTGAAGGCGTCGTAGATCTCGGCGATGTCGACGTCCGCGGGGCCGACACCGGCACGTTCGAACGCGAGGCGTCCGCTGACGGCCGCCGGGGACACCGTGAAGTCCTCCCACTCGGACATCGTGGTGTGCGAGATGTGCTCGCCGGAGCCGAGCACCCACACCGGCGGGTTCGCGCAGTCCGCCACGTACTCCTCGGCGGCGAGCAGTACCGCGCAGCCGCCGTCGGAGCGCAGGCAGCAGTGCAGTTTGGTGAACGGGTCCGCGATCATCGGTCCGGTGAGGACGTCGTCGACGGTGATCGGGTCGCGGTACATCGCCTCGGGGTTCGCCGCCGCGTTCGCCCGTGCCTGCACGGCGACCCGCGCCAACTGCTCCAGCGTCGTCCCGTACTCGTGCATGTGGCGGCGCGCCGCCATCGCGTACTTGGCGATCAGGGTGTGCCCGTAGGGGACCTCGAACTGGAGCGGTCCGCGTGCCCCGAAGGACAGGTTCGCCGTGCGCCGCCGCGCCTTGAGGTCGGCGCGGGCCGTGGAGCCGTACACGAGCAGGACGGCGTTGGCGTGCCCCGCGGCTATCGCGTCGGCCGCGTGCGCCGCCATGACCTCCCAGGTCGAGCCGCCCACGGACGTCGAGTCCACCCAGCGCGGACGCAGGCCCAGATACTCGGCCACCTCGACGGGCGCCAGCGTCCCGAGGCCCGCCGACGCGATCCCGTCGACGACCTCGCGGCCGAGCCCGGAGTCCGCGAGCGCGCGCCGGGCCGCCTGCCCGTGCAGCGCGTACGCCGTCGCGTCGTCGACCCGCCCGCAGTCCGAGAGGGCCACTCCTACGACGGCGACCTTCCGGCGACCAGGACCGCGGGTGCCCCGGGGGCGGCGTGAACCAGTGTCAACGGCCATGGATCTGACGGTACATCAGATTCGGGGGAGGGTGGGAGGCCGCCTGCGGAGGCGAAGGGCTCGGGGTCCTGCCGGGACGGGCGCGTCACGGCCCTGGGCAACCGCGCCCCCGGGTCCTAGCATGTCGGCCCGTCAATGCATATGACGGTTCGTCAGATCTGGGATCCGGGTCCGCCGGTCCCGGGAGAGGAGCCCGCCGATGGACGCCGCCCTCACCGCGGAACAGGACGAGATCCGCCGCACCCTGCGCGAGATCGTCACCAAACGCTGCGGCCCCGACGACGTCAAGGCCGCCGTCCGCACCCCCGCCGGGTACGACGCCGGGCTGTGGGCCGCCCTCGCCGGACAGCTCGGCCTGCCCGGCCTCGCCCTGCCCGAGGGGGTCGGCGGCACCGGCTGCGGCACCCTCGAACTCGCCCTGGCCTGCGAGGAACTGGGCCAGGGCCTCGCTCCCTCCCCCCTCGTCGCCACCGCCGGGCTCGCCGCCCCGCTCCTGCTCGCCCTCGGCACCCCTCGCCGCCGCGCCGAGCTGCTGCCCCGCGTCGCCACCGGCGAGCTGACCGCCGCCCTCGCCGTCCCCGGCGCCGCCCTCGCCACCGCCCTCGGCCTCGTCGGCGAGCACGACGAGCACGACGAGCACCGAGCCCACCGCGACGACTGGGCGGGCGGCGGCCGCGCGGGCGGCGTGCAGGCGCGGACGGCCGACGGCACCTGGCGCCTCTACGGGCAGGTCGACCAGGTCCTCGACGGGCACAGCGCGGAGCTGCTCCTCGTCGCCGCGCACACCGGCGGGTTCGCCCGGTCGCGGGTGCTGCTGTTCCTCGTACGCGGTGACGCCCCCGGTCTCGTACGCGTCCGACAGACCGCGCTCGACGAGACCCGGCCGCGCGCCCGGCTGGAACTGCGGGATGTGGAGGGGGAGTTGCTGGGCGGCGCGGACGCCGGCGCCACGGGAGGCGGAGGCGCGGCCTCGGACGTGGGCTCCGCGCTCGCCGGGACCGGTGAGCGCGTCGCCGTCCTGCTCGCCGCCGAAGCCGTCGGCGCCGCCGACCGCGCGCTCGCCCGCACCGTCTCCTACGTCAAGGAGCGCGAGCAGTTCGGGCGGGCGATCGGTTCGTTCCAGGCGGTGAAGCACCGGCTGGCCGATGTGTACGTACGGGTGCAGGCGGCCAGGTCGGCGGCGTACTACGCGGCGTGGGCGGCGGACGCCCACGGCGGCGCTGAGGACGGGGACGGGGACGGGGGCCACGGCGGGCGTGCCGAGCGGGCCGGTGGGCTCGCCCTCGCGCAGGGCCTCGAAGCGCTGCGCACCGCCGCCGCCGAGGCCGTCCAGCTGCACGGCGGCATCGGCTTCACCTGGGAGCACGACGCCCACCTGTACCTCAAGCGGGCGTCCGGCGACGAGCTGCTCTTCGGGCCGGTGCACCGGCTGCGGGCGCATGCGGCCGAGCGCGCCGGGTTGTTCGCGCCGGAGGGGGCGGATCCGGCAGCGGGGGCGGTGGCCGCGGGGACGCCGGGGCGGGGCGCGCCCGCCGTTCGGGTGGTCGGTGCGGGCCGGGGGCGGCTGGCCGACGGGGCGGGCCGCTGATGGCCGCCGGGGTCGGGCTCCGGCTGGTGCGCAAGGTGTCCGCCACCCGCGTCTTCGCCCGCGTGGCCCCCCATGTCGTACCCGCCATGGATCGGGGCGTGCACCGGCTCACTCGGGGAAAGGTGCTGCTCAGCGCCCGGATGCTGCCCGGTGTGATCCTGACGGCGCGGGGCGCGCGGAGCGGGCTCGACCGGCGTACTCCGTTGGCGTGCGTGCCGGAGGAGGGCGGGAGCTGGCTGCTCGTCGGGTCGAACTTCGGACGGTCCGCGCACCCGGCGTGGACCGCGAACCTGCTGGCCGGGCCCGACGTCTCCATCAACTGGCGCGGCCGGGACATCCCGGTGCGGGCCCGCCTGCTGGCGGGGGAGGAGCGGGCCGAGGCCTGGCGGACGGCGCTGGCGTTCTGGCCGCCGTACGCGACGTACCAGGCGCGGGTGGACCGCGAGATCCGGCTGTTCCGGCTGGAACGGCGGTAGCGCACCCGCGGAGAAGAACAGACAGCGCATCCGAACGGGTGCGGGCGTCCGCATCCGGATCGCCCCACGGCGAAGGCATGCGGAGAGCACAGCGGCGGATCACAGACAGTGATCCGCCGCCGTGGTGACAGGACTCCGGTGCTTGGCGCCTACGTCGACGGCTACTTCGTCGGCTTCTTGCCCGTCACGCCCAGGTGCACCAACAGCGCGAGATTCGGCTTCAGTTCCGCCTGCTTGACGCCCCAGGTCTGGAAGCCGCGCTGGTGCGAGGCGACCGCGGCGAGCATCGCGACCAGCGAACCGGCCATCGCCGCCGGGCTCACGTCCTTGTCGACCTTGCCCTTGGACTGGAGCTCCTTGACGGTGTCCGTAAGGGAGTTGTTCACCGAATTCAGGATCTTCATCCGGATTTTGTAGAACCGCTTGTCGCCCTCGGCCGCGCCGAGGTCGACCACCCGGAGGATCGCGTCGTTCTTCCGCCAGAAGTCGAGGAACCCGTCGACCAGGTCCTGGGAGGTCTGCAGGGCCGCCTTGCCGACCCAGGAGCGGCCTTCGAGGAGCTGCGTCAACTGCGCGCCCTCGGCGGCCATTTGCTCGGCGATCTCCAGGACGGCGCCCTCGACGTCCGGGAAGTACTGGTAGAACGTCGCCGGCGAAGTGCCCGCCTTCCGGGCGACGTCGATGACTTTGACGTCCCGGTAGGGCGAGGAGCTGAGCATCTCGCTCAGGCAGTCCAGCAGTTTCTGACGTGTCGCCTGACCACGTCGACCGGCCACACGGCCGTCGACGGTACGTACCTGTCCTGTCATGCCGTCAGCTTACCGAGGGGTGATCGGAGCGCGATTCGGCCGAGTGCAAATGGGGTTGAAGGGGTGCCAGAGGGGTGTCGGAGGGGCGCTGGAAGCCACCTCCCCGCGCCCCGTCGTGACCCTGAGTGGCCCCGTCGGAATTGGCCATACGTTCGAATCGATGTGCTGCGGGCCCGTCGGCGTGCGGCTAGCTTGACTGTGACGGAGGCCACAGGAAGGCCCTCCGCGGGTGAACCGAGGGAACGGGCTCATGGAATTCGCGGAAGGCGTCCCCTGCTGGGTGGACGCGATGCTCCCCGACGTCGAGGGCGGCAAGCGCTTCTACGGCGAGCTCTTCGGCTGGACCTTCGACGACGGCGCCGGAGCGGAGTACGGGAACTACACCCAGGCGTTCCTCGCCGGTGAGGCCGTCGCGGCGCTCGCCCCCAAGCCGGACGGGCGCATGCCCACGTCCTGGACGGTCTATCTGGCGACGCCGGACGCGGCCGCGCTGGCCGGGCGGATCAAGGGCGCGGGCGGGCAGATGATCACGGGCCCGATGCCGGTCGGCCCGTTCGGCACGATGGGGCTCGCGGCCGACCCCGAGGGTGCCGTCTTCGGCCTCTGGCAGGCGGGCACGCACGTGGGCTTCGGCGTCCAGCGCGAGCCCGGCGCCTTCTGCTGGACCGAGCTGTACGCCCGCGCCAAGGAGGCGGTCGACCCCTTCTACGAGGGCGTCTTCGGCTACGGGGGCCAGGACCTGGACGACGCGGGCGAGGACTTCCGGATCTGGTCGCCCGCCGGGGCGCGGCCGGGGGCCGAGACCGCGATCGGCGGCCGGGCCCTGATGGGCGGCGCCTTCCCGGCCGAGATGCCCCCGCACTTCCTCAACTACTTCGTCGTCGCCGACTGCGACGCGGCCGCCGCCACCGCCCGCAGGCTCGGGGGCCGCGTGCGCGACGAGCCGCAGGACACTCCGTACGGCCGCGTCTGCACCCTCGTGGACAACCAGGGCGCGGCTTTCGCCGTCCTCCAGGAGCCGGACCAGGTGTGAACAGGGTGTGAACCAGGAGGGGTGCGGGAGAGTGCGGGAGGGGTATTGGAGGGCATCACCCCATTTGATGTACCCGTACGTCACTTTTGTCCCGAAACGGCCCGATCTTGCCCCGGGTTCGCAACCGTGGCCCGAGCCAGGAAGAATCAGGGTGCGTGCCGCCGTAGCGGCTCGGTGGTGAGACGCTGCACGGGGCTGCTCGGAACGGTGGCCGCGCGTACGGGGAGGTGGCAGGCAAGTGGTGGACCAGCTGACGCAGCACGATCCGCGGCGGATCGGCCCGTTCGAGGTCCTTGGACGGCTCGGCGCCGGTGGCATGGGGCTCGTCTATCTCGCGCGCTCCGCCTCCGGGCGACGCGTGGCGATCAAGACGGTCAGAACCGAGCTCGCCGAGGACCAGCTGTTCCGAGTCCGCTTCACGCGTGAGGTCGAGGCGGCCCGGGCCGTGTCCGGCTTCTACACGGCCGCCGTGGTCGACGCCGACCCGCGCGCCGCGGTGCCCTGGCTCGCCACGGCGTACGTGCCCGCGCCCTCGCTCGAGGAAATAGTGAACGAGCACGGGCCGCTGCCCACCCAGGCCGTGCGCTGGCTGGCCGCGGGCGTCGCCGAGGCCCTGGAGTCCATCCACGGCGCCGGGCTCGTCCACCGCGACCTGAAGCCGTCCAACGTGCTCGTCGTCGAGGACGGCCCCCGCGTCATCGACTTCGGCATCGCGTCGGGCGTCTCCAACACCCGCCTGACCATGACCAACGTCGCCGTCGGCACCCCCGCCTACATGTCGCCCGAGCAGGCCAAGGACTCCCGCAGCGTCACCGGCGCCAGCGACGTCTTCTCCCTCGGCTCCACCCTCGTCTTCGCCGCCACGGGACACGCCCCCTTCCACGGCGCCAACCCCGTCGAGACCGTCTTCATGCTGCTTCGCGAGGGCCCCGACCTGGAGGGCCTGCCCGACGAGCTGCGGCCCCTCATCGAATCCTGCATGCAGATGGAGGCCGCCCTCCGGCCCACCCCGAACGACCTCCAGTCCCAGCTCGCCCCGCACCTCTTCGCCTCCGAGGGCAACGGCGACGACAGCGGCACCGCCTCCGCCTGGCTGCCCGAGCGGGCCGTCGCGCTCATCGAGGCACGCCGGGGCGGCCGCCCCGCCATGCGCGCCGCCGCCGGTGGCGGCTCCGCGGGCCGGGGAGCGCGCGGCAACTCCGCCGCCGGGGCCTCGGCCGCGCCCGTGTCCGCCGTACCGCCGCCGCCCCGGCAGGCCCCCGCCGTGCCCTCGCACGCCCCCGGACTGCCCGCCCAGGTGCCCAACGGGGCGTCCCAGCCGTTCCACGCGCCGCACCCCGGCGCCTCCCAGCCGTTCCAGGCGCCCGGCCACGCCGCGCCCGACGCCGGGCCCGTGCAGCTCGCCGGGGCCCAGGTGCCGATCGGGCCCGGGCCGCGCGTCGCCGAGGCCCGGGGTGCGGCGGCGCCCGCGGACTCCGGGCTCGCCGGGTCGTGGTCGCGGTCGGCGCAGGCTCCCGGGGCGGTGCGGCCCGGGGCCAACGGGGTCGACGCGGGGGTCACGGGGGGCGTGAGCGCTCCGGCCCCGGCCTCCGGTGCCCCGGCCTCCTGGCGGCCCTGGCGGTTCCGGATGTCCAACGACGTCTGGGGCACGCCCGCCGTCGCCGGGAACCTCGTGTACGTCACGTCCTTCGAGGTGCACGCCCTCGACGTGAGCACCGGACGGCGCAGCTTCAAGACCCGCGACGTCGCCTGGTCCATGGCCGTCGCCGACGGCCGCATCCACGCCTCCGACGGCCCCACCCTCTACGCCCTCGACGGCGCCGACGGCTCCGACCTGTGGCGGATCCAGACCGACGCCTGGGTGTACGCCCTCCAGGCCGACCGGGGCACCGTCGTCACCGCGACCCGCGGCGGCGGCGTGCAGGGCTGGGAGGCCGCGAACGGCGAGAAGCTCTGGGAGATCACGAACGCCCAGACCGAGTTCGAGACGCCCGAGGCCGCGCCCGTCATCGTCGACGGCACCGTGTACGTCTGGAAGGACGCCCGGCTGCGCGCCGTCGAGGCCCGCACCGGCATCGAGCGCTGGTCCTACCCCGTCGGCGACGCCGCGTCCTGCGGCGGCGTGCCGGTCCGCGTCACCCAGGCGCCCGACGGGTACGTGTACATCGCCGCGGGCACCCGCGTCCTGGCCGTCGACGTGGCCGCCGGGCACGTCCGCTGGCACTTCGAGGCGCCCGCCGCGTTCCTCTGTCCGCCCGCCTTCGCCCCCGGCCCCGCCGTCACCGGCGGCGGCGTGTACCTCGCCGACTACCTCGGCACCGTGTACGCCCTCGACGCCACCGACGGCCGCGACCGCTGGCGCATCGCCACCGAGGCCCGCTCCTCCGTCGACCCCGTCCTCGTCGCCGACGGCCACGTGCACGTGGGCAGCGGCAAGGGCCTCTACACCCTCGACGCCGTCACCGGCACCCCCAAGTGGCGCTTCCAGGCGGGCGGCGAGGTCGTCGGCTCCCCGGTCGTCGCCGACCGCCGCATCCACTTCGGCGCCACCGACCACCTGCTCTACACCCTCAAGGCCGACGACGGCCGCCTCCGCTGGAAGCTCGCCACCGGCGGCGAGATCACCGGCGCGCCGGTGGTCAGGGACGGCGTGGTGTACGCGTGCAGCAAGGACCGCTGCGTGTACGCGCTTGACGCGGAGCGGGGGACGGCGACCTCGCGCTGAGGCCGGGGCGCCCTACCGGGTCCGGAAGTCCCCGCCCCGCCCGCGCGAAGCGAACAGCTGCGCCTGCCGGCCGGGGCTCGCGTTGCCCAGCGCGATGAGGTGCGGGGCGTGCGCCATGGCCTGGCTCCGCGCGGCCTCCTTGGCGGACCACACGGCTCGTACCGTGCCCTGCACGGCCTCCGTCGGGAAGGCGGCGATCGTGGCGGCGGCCCGCACCGCCGCGGCCACCACCTCGTCGCCCGCCACCACCTCCGACACCAGCCCGATCTCGTACGCCCGCCGCGCGGACACCCGCTCCGCCGTCCCCATCAGGGACATCCGCGCCACCTCCCCGAACGGCATCCGCTGCGCCATGGCGATGGCCTCGTACGCGCTGACCATCCCGTACGTCGTGTGCGGGTCGAAGAACGTGGCGTGCTCCGCAGCGATCACGAACTCGCACTCGCCGATGAGGTAGAAAGCGCCGCCGCACGCCATGCCGTTCACGGCGGCGAGCACCGGCTTCCACAGGTCGTTGGCCTTCGGCCCGACGGTGAGGAGGGGATCCTCGATCGAGTACGGGGACGAGGGCTGCGGGACCTCGGCGGTGCGGTCGACGCCGGTACAGAAGGCCCGCTCGCCGGCGCCCGTGAGGACGACCGCCCCGACCGTGTCGTCGCCCCTGAACTGCCGCCACAGCCAGGCGAGTTCTGCCGCCGTCTCCGGGGTCAGCGCGTTGTGCCGCTCCGGGCGGTCCAGCGTCACCACGGCGACCCCGGTCCCCGCGTCCCGCTCCACCCGCAGCCCGGCCGCCTCCTGGTCCGTCACGGCCGCTCCAGTACCCACTGCGGCAGCGCGATGCCGCTGCGCTCGGCGAAGACCACTTGGACGCGGGCGCCTATGCGCAGGCGTTCCGGTGGGACGGAGTTCGGGGGCGCGCCCGCCTTGGTGACCAGGTTGCCCACCAGGCGGACCCTGGGGGCGTCGGTCAGTTCCACGAGGATCGTGTTGTACGGGGAGAGTGCGGCGTAGGCCGGGAGGAGCGGGGGGTGGGGGATCACGTACGACCAGATCTTGCCCTTGCCGGTCATGCGGCGCCAGGTGGTGTCGAAGGACTGGCAGTGCGGGCAGCAGGGCCTTGGCGGCCAGCGGAGTTCGCCACAGCTTTCGTCGGCGCAGGCCTGTATGCGGAGTTCGCCCCGGGCGGCGTAGGTCCAGAAGGGGGTGCCGTCGTCGTCCACGACCGGGGTCAGGAGTTCCGTCGTCGCTGTCGGGGTCGCGTCTGCCATGTTGCTCTCCCTTTCCGTGTGCGGGTTCGTTGTGGCTGGTCGCGCAGTTCCCCGCGCCCCTGGGTGGGTCCGCCTCCGCGGGCCGTCGGGTGCTCCCTCACGCTCCCTCACGAGGCTCGCAGCAGCAATGCCGATGTCGGGACTCCCTCGCCCGCCGTGACCAGGCACGTCGCCGCGTCCGGGACCTGGGCCGTGCTCGTGCCCCGCAGTTGCTTCACGCCCTCGGTGATGAGGTTGAAGCCGTGGACGTACGCCTCGCTGAGGCCGCCGCCGCTCGTGTTGAGGGGGAGGCGGCCGCCGATCTCCAGGGCGCCGCCCTCCGTGAACGCGCCGCCCTCGCCACGGTCGCAGAAGCCGTAGCCCTCCAGGGAGAGCGGGACGAGAGGGGTGAACGCGTCGTAGATCTGGGCGACGTCGACGTCGTGGGGGCCGAAGTCGGCCTGCTTCCAGAGCTGTCGGGCGGCCGTCCAGGCGGGGCCGGACAAGGGGTCGTCGTTCCAGTAGTTGACCATGCCGTGGTGCTGGGCCGGCAGGCCCTGGGCGGCGGAGTGGACGTAGACCGGCTTGCGGCGGCAGTCGCGGGCCCGCTCGGCCGAGACGATGACACACGCCAACGCCCCGTCCGTCTCCAGGCAGTTGTCGAAGAGGCAGAGCGGCTCGCTGATCCAGCGCGAGGTCATATACATGTCCCGGGTCAGCGGGCGTTCGTACATCATCGCGGCCGGGTTCTGGTTGGCGCGGTTGCGGCAGGCGAGGGCGACGTTGAAGAGGTGGTCGCGGGTCGCGCCGTACTCGTGCAGATAGCGGCGGGTCAGCATGGCGATCTCGTCGGCGGGGCGGAGCAGGCCGAAGGGGCGCGTCCACTGGGCGGGGGTGGGGAGTTGGGCGGTGGTGTTCCGCCACGGCCGGGGCCCGCTGCCGCGTTTGCGCGAGCGCCAGGCGACGCCGACGCTCGCCTGCCCGGTGGCGATGGCGGACGCCAGATGCGCGACGGTCGCGCAGGAACCGCCGCCCCCGTACCCGACCTTGCTGAAGAACGTGACGTCGCCCGCGCCGATCGCCTTGGCGACCTCGACCTCGTCGGTCTCCTCCATCGTGTACGAGGCGAACGCGTCGACCTCGGACGGCGCGATGCCCGCGTCGTCCAGCGCCGCCAGGACGGCTCGGCAGGCCAACGTCTTCTCGCTCTCGGGGAGTTGTCTGGCGAAGGGGGTCTGTCCGATACCGGCTATCGCTGTGGCGTCCTTGAGTGAGGCCATGGCTTGCACACCTCCGCGCGCGTCGTGGCGAGCCCTCGCTGCTGACAGCGCGTCAGGCTACCGCTAATCTGACGGATAGTCAGCTAGTGGGCGACGGCGGGAGGGGCGGCCATGCGCGGCGACCTGGAGTGGGGCAGCGTACCGGGCCTGGTCCGGGCGGCGGCCGAGCGGTACGCGGACCGGGAGGCGGTCGTCGAGGGCCGCACCCGGGTGACGTACCGGGAACTCGGCGACCGGATCGAACGGGCCAGCGCCGCCTGCGTGGCCACCGGCGTCGAACCCGGCGACCGCGTCGCCGTCTGGGCCCCCAACACCCTCGACTGGATCGTCTCCGCCCTCGGCGCGGTCGGCGCGGGCGCCGTCCTCGTCCCCCTCAATACCCGCTTCAAGGGCACCGAGGCGGCCTACGTCCTCGCCCGCTCCCGGGCCAAGCTGCTCTTCGTCACCGGTACGTTCCTGGGGACCTCGTACGTGGCGTCGCTGCGGCGGGCGGCGGGGGAGCCGCCGGATTTCGGGGGCGGGGCGGCGGCGGGCGGCGCGGGGCCGCTGCCCGGGCTTCCGCACCTGGAGCAGGTCGTCGTCCTCGCCGACGACGCCCCCGAGGACTTCCGCACCTGGAAGGACTTCCTCGCCGGCGGCGACCGGATCACGGCCGAGGACGTACGCACCCGGGCAGCCGCCGTCACCGGAGACCGCCCCTCCGACATCGTCTTCACCTCGGGCACCACAGGACGCCCCAAGGGCGCCGTCATCACCCACGCCCAGACCCTGCGCTGCTACGCGATCTGGAGCGACCTGGCAGGCCTCCGCGAGGGCGACCGCTACCTCATCGTGAACCCGTTCTTCCACACCTTCGGCTACAAGGCCGGGATCATCGCCTGCCTCATGCGCGGCGCCACGATGGTCCCCCAGCCGGTCTTCAACGTCGACACCGTCCTCGCGAACATCGCCGCCGAACGCATCTCCGTCCTCCCCGGCCCGCCCACCCTCCACCAGTCCCTGCTCGACCACCCCGCCCGGGACGCCCACGACCTCTCCGCCCTGCGCCTCGTCGTGACCGGCGCGGCGGTGGTCCCCCTGCGCCTCGTCGAACGCCTCCGCGCGGAGCTGCGCATCGCCACCGTCCTGACCGCGTACGGCCTCTCCGAGGCGAGCGGCATCGTCACCATGTGCCGCCGCGGCGACCCGGCGGAGGTCATCGCGTCCACGTCGGGCCGGGCGATCCCGGACACGGAGGTGAAGGTGGTGTCGCCCGCAGGTGACCCGCTGCCCCCCGACACCCCCGGCGAAGTCCTCGTCCGCGGCCACCACGTCATGAGCGGCTACTTCGAGGACCCCGCCGAGACCCGCAAGGTCCGCACCCCCGACGGCTGGCTGCGCACCGGTGACGTCGGCGTCCTGGACGCGGCGGGCAATCTGCGCATCACCGACCGGATCAAGGACATGTTCATCGTCGGCGGCTTCAACGCCTACCCCGCCGAGATCGAACAGCTCCTCGGCACCCACCCCGAAGTCGCCGACGCCGCCGTCATCGGCATCCCCGACGCACGCCTCGGCGAGGTCGGCAAGGCGTACGTGGTGCGGCGCCCGGGCTCGACCCTCACCGCCGACGACGTGATCGCCTGGTCGCGGCGCGAGATGGCCAACTACAAGGTGCCGCGCGCGGTGGAGTTCGTACGGGAGCTGCCGCGGAACGCGAGCGGGAAGGTGCTGAAGGGGGAGCTGCGCAGGCTGCCCTGAGCGGGCTTTGTGTTCCCGAGCGCCGCGGTCATGCCCTCACGCCGCGGTCACGCCCTCACGCCGTCGCGGCGCGCTCTCCCGCGCTGCGCTCCACGCAGAACTCGTTGCCCTCGATGTCGGCGAGGGTCACCCAGCCGCGCCCGTCCGGCAGCCGGTGGTCGGCCACGAGGGTCGCGCCGAGCGCGATGACCCGCTCGACCTCCTCGTCCCGCGTGCGGTCCTGCGGCTGAAGGTCGAAGTGCACGCGGTTCTTCACGGTCTTCTCGTCCGGGACGGTGACGAACAGCAGCGCCGGTCCGCCGGGCGTGCTCACCAGCGCCTCCGGGTCCCCCGGAAAGTCGTCGTCGGCGAGCGAGCCCTCCAGGACCTGGGCCCAGAAGGACCCCAGCCTGTGGGCGTCGGAGCAGTCGAAGGTGATGTGGCGCACAAGAGTGGTCATGGGCGCACTATCGGGCAGAGGGGTGGGGCGGGTCCACCGAAATTCCACGGGGCCGCTGCCCGCTTCCCGCCCGGGCGACAGGCCGGGGCCGAGCGGCGGCTCGGCCCCGGGTGATCAGTGCTGTGCTGCTGTCAGGGCGTGCCCGTTGACGGGCGGCGCCGGTGCGTGGTGATCGCCCAGCGGGCTGACCGTCACCTCTCCGTCCCCCGGAGGGGCGGGAGCGTGATGGTCGGCGAGCGCCGGAGCGGTCGCTGCGGCCGAGGCCGCGGCCATGACGGCCAGAGTGACGAGGATTCTTCGCGTGCGAGTCATTCCAACTCCTTGGAGGGGGCCGACTTTCAACAATCGACTCTAGTCGTACATACCGCAGCATGTTCGAACAAATGCCGCTAAATATTGGCGAGTTGATGCTGTAGTCGGCTGTCCTGAATATGCTTCGGCCGCGGCGGCTCCCCCTCCGCGCCGCCGCGGCCGAACCCCCGTCAGGATGTAAGCATCAGTTTCCGCCCGAAGGCGGTGCGGGGCTGTGGTGGTCACCCTTGGTCGTGATGCCGCCGTCCTTCGGCGGCGCCGGGCTGTGGTGGTCGCCCTGCGTCGTGATGTCACCGTCGACCGGCGGCGGTGCCGGGCTGTGGTGGTCCCCCTTGGACGCGACCTTGGGCTTCACTATCTTCTTCTCGGTGTTGCTCATTGCAGTCTCCCCAGTTGTGACGACGAGCCGTCGGGGGAAACGCCCGCTCGGCAACTCCCCCGAGGACCGCCGAACGGGCGTTCCGGGGCCGCCAACGAAATCGACGGTCCCCCGGCGACCCGTCTGCCCCCCGACGCGACGGATCGACTGAGATAAGCATGCCTGGTTGGCATAAACAATCGATGAACGCCCCCGCAGAGCCGCTGGAGCGGCTGCTCAGGCCGCGGAAAGGGGCGGCGCGAGCAGGCGGCGGACCTCGTCCGCGTCGCTGGTGCCGCACTGCTCGTGCAGGTTGAGCGCGTCACGCCAGCAGGCCCGCGCGCGGTCGCTCTGGCCGAGGCGGTCCAGGGCTCGTCCCAGCGTGGTCAGGACCTGGGCCCGGATGCGGTCACCGCCGATGAAGCCGATGGCGAGGGTCTGCTCCGCGTGCTGAGCGGCCAGCGTCGGCCGATCGGCCGCCAAGTGGGCCTGGGCGATGCGGAAGTGCGCCGTACCCTCCCAGAGCCGCTGCCGGTTCACCCGGAACCTGTGCAGCGACCCGTCCAGCTGCTCCAGCGCTTCGCTGTGCCGGCCCGCCTGCGTGTAGGCCATGCCCAGGCCGTACTCGGCGTTGGGCAGGCGCAGAGCGTGGCCGATGGTCTTGTAGATGTCGACGCCCTGCTGGGCCAGCTCGATGGCACGCGCGGTGTTGCCCATGAACAAGTGCATGCGGGACAGGTTGCACATGGCGCTCGCCTGGCCGGGGCGGTTCCCGTCCGCCTGCGACCCTTCCATGGCCTTGAGGAGGAACTCCTCGGCCGCCGCGTAGCGCCCCTGGTTGACGGCGATGATGCCGCGGTCGTTCATGGCCCAGTAGACGGGCACGAGATCGTCCGCGCTCTGCGCGAGGGCCGTGGCCACCCGAGCCTCTTCGTCGGCCTCGTTGTACCGGCCCGCCACCAGGTGGACATTGGTGAGCGTCGTTCGCGCGCGGGCCTCCGCGCGCGTGTCGGCGGCCTGTTGCGCGGCTGCCCGGGCGGCGATGGCCGCCGCCTCGTACTGCTTGGAGTTCGCGCCGGACTCGCCGAGGTCCTGTGCGGCCCACAGCAGGTCGATCGCCTGGCGGAGGGTCGGACCGTACGCGGCCTGCTGCACGCAGGCCAGCAGGCAGTTCGCCTCGGTGTAGAGCCAGTTCAGCGCGTCGTCCCTGTCGTCGAACGTCAGGCCCGCGTAGCGGGTGGGCTCCAGGTGGTTCACCAGCCGGTCGCCGGGGCGCCCGATGGAGAACACCTCGGCCGCCGTCGCCAGGTAGAAGTCCAGCAACCGCGAGAGCGCCGCGTCCCGCTCGCTCGGCGGGAGTTCGTCGCGCTTGGCACAGGCGCGGGCGTAGAGGCGTACGAGGTCGTGGTAGCGGTACCGGCCGGGGGCCGCTGACTCCAGGAGGGAGGTGTCGACCAGGGACTCCAGCAGGTCCTCGGTGTCCTCCGGCGGCAGGTCGAGGACCGCGGCGGCGGCCGCGAGGGATATGTCGGGGCCGTCGGCGAGGCCGAGGAGGCGGAAGGCACGGGACTGGGCCGGCTCCAGCTGGCCGTAGCCGAGCTCGAAGGTCGCGGCCACGGCCAGGTCCCCCACCTGGAGCTCGTCGAGGCGGCGGCGCTCGTCGGCCAGCTTGGCGGCGAGCGTCGACACGGTCCACGTACGCCGCGCAGCGAGGCGGGACGCCGCGATGCGGATCGCGAGGGGCAGGAAGCCGCACGCGGCGACCACGTCGAGCGCGGCCTCGCGCTCGGACGCCACCCGCTCCTCGCCGACGATCTTCGTGAACAGTTGCAGGGCCTCGTCGGGGGACATGACGTCCAGGTCGACGAGGTGGGCCCCGGCCAGGTCCACCATCCGGGTGCGGGACGTGACGAGCGCGGCGCAGCCCTCCGTGCCGGGCAGCAGGGGCCGGACCTGGGCGGCGTCGCGGGCGTTGTCGAGGAGTACGAGGACGCGGCGGCCGTCGAGGACGGAGCGGAACAGCGCCGCCCGCTCCTCCAGAGAATCCGGAATCGCCGAGTCCGGCGTGCCGAGGGCGCGCAGGAAGGCGCCGAGCACCGTCTCGGGCTCGGCGACGCGGGGCCCCGCGCCCTGGAGGTCGACATAGAGCTGCCCGTCCGGGAAGCGGGTGCGCGCCGCATGCGCCACATGCACCGCAAGCGTCGTCTTGCCCACCCCCCCGATCCCCGCGAGCGCCGACACGGCCATCACGCGGCCCTCGGCCGTGGACAGGATGTCGCTGAGTTCCTTGACGAAGGAGACGCGGCCGGTGAAGTCCTGGACGGTGGCGGGCAGCTGGGCCGGGCGGACGACGCCCGCCGAGGGCTCCGCCGCGGGGGCGGAGGGCTCGGCGAGGGCGGGGTCGGCCTGGAGGATGCGCTGCTGGAGTTCCTGGAGGCCGGGGCGCGGGTCGACGCCGAGTTCGTCGGCGAGGAGGCGGCGGGTGTCGGCGTAGACGGCGAGGGCCTCGGCCTGGCGGCCGGAGCGGTAGAGGGCGAGCATCAGGAGTTCGCGCAGGCGCTCCCGCAGGGGGTGCGCGGCGGTGAGGGCGGTCAGCTCGGAGACGGACTCGGCGTGCCGCCCCTGCTCCAGGTCCATGTCGAGGCGGGCCTCGAGGAGCTGGAGGCGCCACTCCTCCAGGCGGGTGCGCTGGGCGTCCGCGTAGGGCCCGGGGACGTTGGCGAGGGGCTCGCCGTCCCACAGGGACAGGGCCTTCTTGACCAGGGAACGGGCCTGGTGCAGGTCACCGAGCCCGCGCGCCCGCTCGGCCGCGGCCCACAGCTGCTCCGCCTCGGCGAGGTCGAGCACGCCGTCGGCGGCCCGTACGGCATAGCCGCCGGACTCGCTGACGAGGGCGCCGGCCGGGAGGACCTTGCGCAGCCGCGAGGCGTACGTACGGATGGCGGCGAGCGCCTGTGACGGCGGGTCCTCGCCCCAGATGGCGTCGATCAGTTCGGAGGCCGTGGCGGTGCGGCCGTCGCGCAGGAGCAGGGCCGCGAGCAGGGCGCGCTGCTGGGGGGAGCCGGTGGGCAGGGGCTCCTCGCCGAGCCAGGCGCGCACGGGCCCGAGCACGCTGAAGCGGGCGGCGGGCGGCGCGTCGGCGGTGCCGGGCCCGTCCGGGGCCGCGGCCGGGTCCGGCTCGTGCCCGCTCACGTGCGCACCCCGCGCCTCCTCGTCCACAGCTCGCGACGCCCGCGTCGTGGTCCCAGGGTCGCTTTCCGCCGCCGAACGCCGCTGCTCCGGCACTCGCGGTAGTCCGTCCATCGCTCCCCCTGCTGCCCTGCCGTACGCAGTTGCTGAAGTCTTCTCAAATACGCCCAACTGTGCCCGGCTGTGCCTGGTTTGTGCCCGCCTCGGACCTGCCCTGCCCGTGCGGCTTACTGCGGTGCACAGTTTGCCTTGTCCGGAGCGGATGCGTCAGCCGTGGGAGACGGCTCTCACAGGGTTCCCGCACCAGTGACTGAATCCGGACAACTGACGGATCGTCAGATGCGCGCTACCGTGAGCCCTATGGAGACCATGGAGAGCACTCAGGAGGCCGCCCCCGCCGAGCCGCCGTTCCCGAGGATCATCTCGGTGGACGACCACACGGTGGAGCCGCCGCACGTCTGGCGGGACCGCCTCCCGGCGAAGTACCAGGACCGAGGCCCGCGCATCGTCCGTGCCCCGCTCAAGGAAATGACCTTTTTGGGCGGTAAGTTCGCCCCGGTGATGGGGGAGAAAGGGGACGATGGCCCCATAGGGGACTGGTGGGTGTACGAGGAGCTGCACCGCCCACTGACCCGGCTCGACACGGCCGTCGGCTACGACCGCGACGAGATCAAGCTGGAAGTGATCACGTACGAGCAGATGCGGCGCGGCTCGTTCAGCGTCCCCGACCGGCTCGCCGACATGGACGTCAACCACGTCCAGTCCGCCCTGTGCTTCCCCACCTTCCCGCGCTTCTGCGGCCAGACGTTCACCGAGGCGCCGGACCGTGACCTGGGGCTTCTCTCCGTGCGGGCGTACAACGACTGGATGGTGGACGAGTGGTGCGGCCCCGCCGCGCAAGGTCGGCTGATACCGCTCACCCTCATACCCCTCTGGGACGCCGAACTGGCCGCCGCCGAGGTGCGGCGCAATGCGGCGCGCGGGGTGAGGGCCGTCGCCTTTTCGGAAATCCCGCCACATCTCGGACTTCCGTCGATCCACACGGACTACTGGGATCCGTTCCTCGCCGCCTGCGACGAGACGGGCACGGTGGTGGCGATGCACATCGGCTCGTCCAGCAGGATGCCGTCGACCTCCGCCGATGCACCACCCGCCGTCGGCTCCACGATCACGTTCGCGAACTGCTGCTTCTCGATGGTCGACTGGCTGATGAGCGGCAAGTTCGAGCGCTTCCCCAACGTGCGCGTGATGTACGCGGAGGGACAGATCGGCTGGATCCCCTACATCCTGGAGCGCGCCGACGTCGTCTGGGAGGAGAACCGCGGCTGGGGAGGCGTCGCCGACAAGGTGCACCGCCCGCCCTCGGAGCTCTTCGCCGACCACGTCTTCGGCTGCTTCTTCGACGACGCCTTCGGCCTGCGCAACCTCGACGCGATCGGCGTCGGCAACGTCCTCTACGAGACCGACTACCCCCACTCCGACTCCACCTGGCCCACATCCCGCCAAGTCGGCGAGGAGCAGATGGGACACCTGGCACCGGACGTGGTGGAGCGGATCGTCCGCGGCAACGCCATCGACCTCCTCGGCCTGACGAAGGACGGCCTGTGGCCGGGACCGGGGGCCTGAGCGCCATGGCCGAGCCGTTCCCCGCCGGGCGGCTCGCGTACGGGATGCAGCTTCCGGTGCAGTCCCAGAGCGCGCTGTTCGCCGAGCCGTGGGAGGCCGACGCGGGCCCCGACGACCTGGTCGAGATCGCCCGCACGGCCGACCGCACGGGCTTCGCGTACCTCGCCGTCTGCGACCACGTGGCGATCCCGCGGCGGCTCGCGGACGCGATGGGCACCGTCTGGTACGACCCCGTGGCCACCCTCTCCTTCCTGGCCGGGGTCACCGCACGCGTCCGCCTGCTGAGCCATGTCGCGATCGTCGGCCTGCGCCACCCCCTGCTGAGCGCCAAGCAGTACGCCACGCTCGACCACCTCAGCGGCGGCCGGCTGATCCTCGGCGTCGGCGCCGGGCACGTGGCGGAGGAGTTCGACGTCCTCGGCGCCGACTTCGCGGGGCGCGGGCCGCTGCTCGACGAGACTGTGGACGCGCTGCGGGCCGCGCTCGGGCCCGAGGAGTTCCCCGAGCACCACGGCGAGCGCTTCGCCTTCGAGGACCTCGGGCAGCGGCCCCGGCCCGCCCAGGAGCGGGTGCCGATCTGGGTCGGCGGCTCCTCGCCCGCCGCCGTCCGCCGGGCCGCGACGCGCGGCGACGGCTGGCTGCCGCAGGGCGACCCGCGCGACCGGCTGCCCGGCCAGATCGCCAGGCTGCGGCGGCTGCGGGCCGACGCGGGCATCGAGGCGCCCGTCACCATTGGGGCCATCACCGAGCCGCTGTACGTGGGCGCACCCTCCTGGCCGGTGGGGCGGCGGGCGCTGAGCGGGAAGCCCGACGCCCTCGCGGAGTCGCTGCGCGCGTACGGGGAGATGGGCGTGCACCAGATCCAGGTGCGGTTCCGCAGCCGGGACCGCGCCGAACTCACCGACCAGATGGCGGCGTTCGGCGCCGAGGTCGCGCCCCACCTCGATTAGGGCGTTCGTTTCACCGAACCGGACCAGGAGGCCGGCATGGGCAAGCTGGACGGGCGCGTCGTCATCGTCACCGGTGGCGCGCGCGGGCAGGGCGAGCAGGAGGCGCGGCTCTTCGTCGCCGAGGGCGCGCGGGTGGTCGTCGGCGACGTGCTGGACGAGCAGGGGGAGGCGCTCGCGAAGGAGCTGGGGCACGACAGCGCCCGGTACGTCCACCTGGACGTCGGCGAGGAGGCGGACTGGGCGGCCGCCGTCAGCGCCACGAAGGACGCGTTCGGCGCGGTCGACGGGCTGGTGAACAACGCGGGCATCCTGTGCTTCAACGAGCTGGTGAACACTCCTCTGGAGGAGTTCGAGCGGATCGTCCGGGTCAACCAGACCGGTGTCTTCCTCGGCATCAAGACGACCGCGCCCGAGATCGCGGCGGCGGGCGGCGGCTCGATCGTGAACACCGCCTCGTACGCGGGGATGACGGGCATGGCGTACATCGGGGCGTACAGCGCGACCAAGCACGCCATCATCGGCCTCACCCGGGTCGCCGCCCTGGAGCTGGCCAAGCGGCACATCCGCGTCAACGCGATCTGCCCCGGCGCCATCGACACCGCCATGAGCAATCCGGCGCAGCTCGACCCGGAGGCGGACGTGGCGAAGGCCTCGCGCGGCCTGGACGCGCTGTACCGCAAGCTCGTGCCGCTCGGCCGGGTGGGCAGGGCGGAGGAGGTGGCGCAGCTCGCGCTGTTCCTCACCGCCGAGGAGGACTCGGCGTACATCACCGGCCAGCCGTTCGTGATCGACGGCGGCTGGCTCGCCGGGGTCAGCGTTCTCTGACGGGCAGTCAGCTGGGGGCGGGTGCGGGTCTTGACGCTCCCAGGGTGCGGTGGAACAGTCGGACCAGCGAATCTGACGGTACGTCAGAAACTCACGAGGACGGTGAACCGCCTTGGAATTCGGGCTCTTTGTACAGGGATACGTGGGCAAGCGGGCCGAGACCGACCCCCTCGCCGAGCACAAGGCGCTGATGGAGGAGACCGAGTACGTCATCGAGGCGGACAAGTCGGGCTTCAAGTACGCCTGGGCGTCCGAGCACCACTTCCTGGAGGAGTACTCGCACCTCTCCGCCAGCGACGTCTTCCTCGGCTACCTCGCGCACGCCACGGACCGCATCCACCTCGGCTCGGGGATCTTCAACCCCCTGGCCCAGGTGAACCACCCGGTCAAGGTCGCCGAGAAGGTCGCCATGCTCGACCATCTCTCGGAAGGGCGCTTCGAGTTCGGCAGTGGGCGCGGCGCCGGGTCGCACGAGATCCTCGGCTTCCTGCCGGGCATCACCGACATGAACCACACCAAGGAGATCTGGGAGGAGACCATCGCGGAGTTCCCCAAGATGTGGCTCCAGGAGGAGTACGAGGGGTTCCAGGGCAAGCACTGGCAGCTGCCGCCGCGCAAGGTCTTCCCCAAGCCGTACGGCGCCTCGCACCCGGCCATGTGGTACGCCGCCGGGTCGCCGTCCTCGTACGCCATGGCCGCGAGGAAGGGGCTCGGGGTCCTCGGCTTCAGCGTGCAGAAGGTCTCCGACATGGAGTGGGTCCTGGAGCAGTACAAGACCGCGATCCGGGACGCCGAGCCCGTCGGGGACTTCGTCAACGACAACGTGATGGTGACGTCGACCGCGATCTGCGCGGAGACCCATGAGAAGGCCGTCCAGATCGCGGTGAACGGCGGGCTCAACTACCTGCAGTCGCTGGTGTTCCGGTACCACGACACCTTCCCCCGGCCCGAGGGGATCCCCGAGTGGCCCGAGGTGCTGCCCGACTACACCGAGGAGATCATCGAGCTGCTCATCGCCGAGGAGCTGATGATCTGCGGGGATCCGGACGAGGTGACCCGGCAGTGCAAGCGGTGGGAGCAGGCCGGGGCCGATCAGTTGTCGTTCGGGCTGCCCATCGGGATCTCGCCCGAGGACACGAAGAACACGATTCGGCTGATCGGGGAGCACGTCATTCCGAAGATCGACACCGACCCTGTCCACCGGACCTCACGGATGCGGAACGCTGCCGGCTGAGCCTCGCCCCTGGGAGTGGTGGCCGTTGATCGCCCTTCGGGCTCGTCCTCGAACGCCGGACGGGCTGAGAACGCTCGCCCGGACGTTGGGCGCGCCCAGGTTCCCTAAGGAAAAGGGGTAGTTCGTCATGCTCGACCACCTCATCAAGGGGGTGACCGTCGTCGACGGGACGGGGGGCGCCGCCCGCGTCGCCGACGTCGGCATCAGGGACGGGCGGGTGGCCGTCGTCGCGCCCTCCGTCACGGAGGAGGCCCGTACCCAGGAGGAGGCCCACGGCCTGGTCCTCGCTCCCGGGTTCGTCGATCCGCACACCCACTACGACGCGCAGCTCTTCTGGGACCCGTACGCGACGCCGTCCCTGAACCACGGGGTGACGACCGTCGCGGGCGGGAACTGCGGGTTCACGCTGGCGCCGCTGCACCCGGACCGGCCCGAGGACGCCGACTACACGCGGCGGATGATGTCCAAGGTCGAGGGGATGTCGCTGGTGGCCCTTGAGGAGGGCGCGCCCTGGTCGTGGCACTCGTTCGGGGAGTATCTGGACGCGCTGGAGGGGCGGATCGCCGTCAACGCGGGGTTCATGGTGGGGCACTGCGCGCTGCGGCGGTACGTGATGGGGGCGGACGCGGTCGGCGGGCAGCCGTCGGCCGAGCAGCTGGAGCGGATGCTGGGCCTGTTCCACGAGGCCATGGACGCGGGGGCCTGGGGGCTCTCCACCACGCAGTCGTCCACGCACTCCGACGGGGACGGGCAGCCGGTGGCCTCCCGGCACGCCGGGCCCGACGAGTTGCTCGCCCTGTCGCGGGCCGTCGCCGAGCACGAGGGCACGCAGTTGGAGGCGATCGTCGCCGGGTGCCTCGACCAGTTCGACGACGCCGAGATCGACCTGTTCGTGGAGATGAGCGCGGCGGCGGGCCGCCCCCTGAACTGGAACGTCCTCACCATCGACGCCGCCGTGCCCGAGCGGGTCCCGCGCCAGCTGATCCCCAGCGAGCGCGCCCGCAAGGCAGGGGGCCGCGTCGTCGCCCTCACCATGCCGATCCTCACGCCCATGAACATGTCCCTCGGCACCTTCTGCGCGCTCAACCTCATACCCGGCTGGGGCGACGTCCTCGGCCTGCCCGTGCCGGAGCGGATCGCCAAGCTCCGCGACCCGGACGTACGGGCGGAGATGCTGCGGCGCGCGGGCAGCAAGGAGGCCGGGGTGTTCCGGCGGCTCGCCCGCTTCGACCGGTACGTCATCGGCGACACCTACTCCGCCGCGAACGAGGGCCTGACCGGCCGCGTCGTCGGTGACATCGCCGCCGAACGCGGCCAGGAGCCCTTCCACTGCCTCGTCGAGATCTGTGCCAACGACGAGATGCGTACGGTCCTGTGGCCCATGCCGACCGACAACGACCCGGACTCCTGGGCGCTGCGCGCCGAGACCTGGGCCCACGAGGACGTCATGCTCGGCGGCTCCGACGCGGGCGCCCATCTGGACCGCATGTGCGGCGCCCCGTACACCACCCGCTTCCTCGGGGACTGTCTGCGCGGCCGGAAGCTGGTCGGCCTTGAGCAGGCGGTGAAGATGCTCACCGACGACCCGGCCCGGCTCTTCGGCCTGCGCGAGCGCGGACGTGTCGCCGAGGGCTTCCACGCCGACCTCGTCCTCTTCGACCCCGAGCGGATCGACGCGGGCAAGGCCACCCTCGTGCACGACCTGCCCGGCGACAGCCCCCGCCTGGACTCCAAGGCGATCGGCGTGAAGGCCGTGTGGGTCAACGGCGTCGAGGTGATCCGCGACGACGTGGTGACCGGGGCGGTGCCGGGGACGGTGCTGCGGTCCGGGCGCGACACCAGGACGGTGAGCACCAGGTGAGCGGGGGCGTGGCGGGGTCGGGGGATCCGGTGAGCCCGGTGGGTCCGGCCGGGGGTCCGCAGCGGCTCTTCGTCGGCGGCGAGTGGGTCGAGCCGGACGGCGGGCACTACGAAGTGATCGACCCGGCGACCGAGGACGTCGTCGGCCTCGCTCCCGAGGCGAGCCGCGCCCAGGTGTGGCAGGCCGCAGCGGCGGCGCGGGAGGCCTTCGGCACGTGGTCGCGTACGTCGCCGCAGGAGCGCGCCGCCGTCCTCGACCGGACCGCCGACCTGCTGCAACGCGACTTCGCCGGGCACACGGAGCTGGCCCGCGCGGAGACCGGCGCGACCACGGCGACCGCGCGCGGCATGCAGGTGGCAGTGGCCGTGGCCCGCTTCCGGCGGTACGCGCGCGGCGCCCTCGAACCCGTCGAGACCGGCATCCCGCCCCAGATCAACGAGGCGGGCCCGCTGGGCAGGGCGGCGGCCCTCGGTGCCGTCGCCGTCCGCCGCCCCGTCGGCGTCGTCACCTGTATCACCTCCTACAACAACCCCTGGGCGAATCCGGCGGGCAAGGTCGCCCCGGCCCTGGCGATGGGCAACACGGTGGTGGTGAAGCCCGCGCCCCAAGACCCCTTGTCCGTCTACCGGTTGGCGGCGGCCCTGGCGGAGGCGGGCGCGCCTGCCGGCGTCGTGAACGTCGTCTCCGGCGCCTCCGTCGACGTGGGCGAGGCGGCCGTCGACTCCCCGGACGTCGACATGGTGAGCTTCACCGGCTCCACGGCGATCGGGCAGCGCATCGGCGAGGTGTGCGGGCGCGGCATGAAACGCCAGCTCATGGAGTTGGGCGGGAAGGGCGCGGCGATCGTCTTCGACGACGCCGACCTGGACGCGGCGGCCGCGGGCATCGGCACGACGTTCTCGTTCTACAGCGGACAGATCTGCACGGCGCCGACCCGGGTGCTCGTCCAACGATCCG
The DNA here is from genome assembly GCF_055594065.1 of Streptomyces sp. NPDC040610. Taxonomy (NCBI): domain Bacteria; kingdom Bacillati; phylum Actinomycetota; class Actinomycetes; order Kitasatosporales; family Streptomycetaceae; genus Streptomyces; species Streptomyces sp. NPDC040610. The sequence goes on from NZ_JBVIXA010000005.1 coordinate 257,807, forward strand.
TTTACGAGCCGCTGTTGGAGCGGCTCGTCCGGTACGCGGGCCATCTGAAGGTGGGCGACCCGCGCGACCGGGACACGGTCGTCGGACCGCTCATCTCCGCCGCGCACCGCGAACGCGTCGAGTCCTACGTCGAGTTGGGGCGCAAGGAGGGCGCGCGGGTCGTGGTCGGCGGCGAGCGCCCCGGGCCCGGCCTCGACAAGGGCTTCTACGTGGCCCCCGCGCTCCTGGCCGACTGCGCGCCCGAGATGCGGGTGGTCCGCGAGGAGATCTTCGGTCCCGTCGTCGTGGTCGTGCCCTTCGACGGCACCGGCGAGAACGCCGAGGACACGGCCGTCGCCCTCGCCGACGACAGCGACTACGGCCTGATCGACTACGTCTGGTCCGCCGACACGGCCCGCGCCTTCCGCGTCGCGGCGCGACTGCGCGCGGGCGGCGTCGGAGTGAACACCATCGGCCGCAACATGGAGGCCCCCTTCGGCGGCTTCAAGCAGAGCGGGGTGGGGCGCGACTGCGGGTCGTACGCCCTGCACGCGTACAGCGAGACGCAGGCGGTGGTGTGGGCGGGGTGAGCGCCCCCTGCGGGGCACCCTCCACATCCCCTACGTGATATCTGCATAGATCCCCTACGGGTCAACTCGCCTTCTCTGACTGGCTAGTTGCCCCGTGCCCGGGCGGCCGGGGCATTGTCAGTGGGGGATGTCATAGTCGGCCGCATGACGACTCCACTCGCGTGGGTGCACGCGCATCAGGGCCATGAGCTGGCACTGGACGGGACGGACCTGAGATGCCGGAAGAGCGGCGGCAAGGTCCTGAGATCCGTGCCCGCCGCCGTGCGCGAAAGCCCCGTCGGCGAGCGGTTCGAGGCGCTGCGGGAGCAGGTGCTCCGGCACGAGCGGGAGTGCCGGGCCACCGTCGAGTCCTGGCTGCTCGGCGGCATACCGGTGCCGGGACCGCTCCTCGCCCGCGTGTGGGACGACACCGGCTGGCGCACCTGCCTGCGGCACCTGGTCGTGCGGATCGAAGGACGGCTCGGGCTGCTCACGGACATGTCCGAGGACGGGCGGGCGAGCGTCCGGGAGGCGGACGGCGAGCTGTACGAGGCCTCGGCCGGGGCCGCCGTGACGGCGGTGCATCCGGTGCTGCTCGACGATCTGGACGGGTGGCGGCTGTTGTTGGCCGAGCACGGGGGCACTCAGGGGGTCGAGCAGGTGGGCCGTCGGGTGCATCGGCGGCGGGACGGGCGGGGCCCCGAGGGCGTCGGAGTGGAGGTGCCCGGGGGCGCATACGCGTACGCGGAGGTGTCCGGGGCCGCCCGGCAGCGGGCTGTCGAGCACGGGTTCGCGGTGCGGGGCGGGTTCGCGGTCCTGGGGATGAGCGAGCGGGGTGCCGCGGTCGAGGTGCGGTGCTGGCTGGGGAGCGGGGAGGCCGCGGGGCCCGGTGGCGCGGGTGGGTCCGGGGCCGGGGAGGCCGGACGGCTCCTCTGGGTCGATGGGGCGGAACGGCCGCTGCCGGTCGCCGAGGTGGGGCCGGTGGCCTGGTCCGAGGGCCGGCGGATGGCGGAGCTGGTGTACGGCGGTACGGACGCACGGGGGGACGAGGAGCGATGAGGCGGGACTTGCACGGGGGCAGTGGCGTGAGCGGCGGCGTGAGCGGCGGCGTGGACGTGGGTGAGATCGAAGGGGCGAGCGACGGCGTGGGTGCGGAACCCGCGCCGGGGCAGGCGGCCGCGCTGGCGGCGGGCCTCGCCCCGCCCGGCACCCCCGGCGGCGAGGACATCACCGCCCGCAGCTACAGCCACCCGTACCTGGGCGCGCGCCCCATGGTCCGGCTGACGTCCCGGACCCTCGGCCCCGTGGAGGACCGGCTCCTGGCCGACCTCGGCTGCACGGCTCCCGACGCCGGGGACCCTGTCGCTGCGGGACACCGCCCCGAGCTGCGCTACCCCGCGTGGGCGCTGGTCCACGACCTTGCGCACGCCGAGGCCGCCCTGACCGCGGGCGTCGAGATGGCGCGCGCCGGACGCCTGGTCGGGCCGCGACCGGGCCCCGCCCTCGACGACTTCCAGCGGATCGCGGCGACGCTGCCCCTCGACCACCTCTCCCTGTACTGGGAGGAGGCCGGCCGGATGTTCCTGGCCGCCGGGCGGGACAAGCAGGGCGCGCTGATGTTCGGCAGGGCGCGGGCCGCCGACCGGCATGCCACCGGGGGCGTCGACCCGGCCCGGCGGCGCGCGGTGTTCCTGGAGTTCGCGCTGGCGGGCGCACTCTCGGCCAAGGACATCAAGGCGTACGTAGGGGAACTTACCCAGGGGCCCGACCCCCTGGCGGCGTACCGCGAGCTGCGGGAACTCGCCGTACGGCGGACGACGGGCGGACTCCCGCCCTGGCCCGAGATGCTCAAGCAACTCGGCAAGCTGGCCAAGGCCGCGGGCCTCGACGTCGTCATCGAACACCGGCTGCTGCTTGAGGACTTGGTGGACACACCCGCCCTGTGGCGGGCGGCGGACACCTTCTGGACGGCACAGCGCAAGCTCCTCGTGCCCGTGGTCACCGCGTCGGCGGTGCTGCGGGGGCGGTTGCTGTGGCGGGTGGCGGAGGTGGCGCCGTCGGGGCTGGATGCGTGGTGGTGCGGACTGTTGGAGGAGACGGGGGCGTTTGCGGGGCTGGACGGTGAGGCGGGGGCCGGTGACGCGGGGGAGTGGCTGTCCGCGCTGCTCAGCCGGTACGCGCAGGCCTCGTCCCCCGCCGTCCCCGAGGAACTGCTCCGCCTGCCCCACCTGTTGGCGGACCGGGTCCGGCACGCGGGCACGCCCGTCCGCCTCGGCTCCGGCGCCCCCCACGACTACTGCGGCGTCGACGCCGCAGCGCTGCTGAGCTGCCTGGCGGCGGGGCTCCCGGTGGCCGACCCCGGCCCGGGGACGCACCTGCGGAACTGGCAGGGCTTCGCCGATACCGCGCTCCGGACGCTGCTCGACGACAAGCAATTCGGGCCGGTGCTCGTCCGCTCCGTCCCGCACGGGCCGTACGACGCGGACGAGTTCCGCGCGCTGTGGGGGAAGAAGGCCCTCCGGCCGGTCCTGCGCGAGATCGTCGACGGCAACGTCCGGCGCGTGCAGTCGGGCGGCATGGCGGACGCCGCCCACGCGCTCCGCTGGCTGGAGGACGTCCTCCGCTCGGACATGCTGACCGACAGGCCCGACCTGTCCGCCCGCATCACGGCGCTCGACCTGGTGACCCCGCTGACCCGCACGCTGCGCGCGGGCATCCTGGACGAGCTGGGCTGGGCAGCCCTTGACGAGGCCGCCGCCGAACTCAAGGACAAGAACCTCTGGTGCCGGGCGAGTTGGCCGGTCCTGACCGTCCACGACCGTCGGCGGGCCATCGCCATCGGCCCCGGCGGCCGCATCGCGGAGCACAGCCTGCGCGTACCGAGCGAGGCGTCCCGCTTCCACCAAACCCCCGAGGTCTACTTCTCCGACGGCCAGTTCCTCGTCCTCCACTACGTCAACGGCAGACAGGGCCACTACTGGTCGGACGCGCCGGACGAGCGGTTCGCCGTGCGCCCCGGCCTCTGGGAGTCGCTCCACTACGAACCGGCGCGGCACGGGTACACGTTCATGGCGCCGAGCGGCCGCCGGTTCATGGGGCACCGGGTCCTGGACCCGCGCGAGGAGCGGGTCGGCCCGAACGGACACATGTTCCACGACGGCCGGGACTTCTGGTGGTACGCGGCGGAGGGCGGGGAGCCACGGGTGCGGCGGGTCGACCTGACCACCGGCGAGCTGGCCGAGGCCGAGGACCTGCCGGACTTCCTCGACCCGTCCGACCTCGGCGCGAACGAGCGGTGGAACTTCGAGTCCTCCTCCCTGGCGCCCCTGCCGTACGGAGTGCAGGGGTCACCGCTGGGCAGCGACGGCACCCGCGTGGGCCTGCGGGTCGCCGAGGACGCGGTGACCCGGCAGGTGCGCTACCACCGCGTCGACGGCGTCCACGGCGTGCTCGACGGGGCCGGGGCCACGGCCGTCTGGGGCCTGCTCGACGTGCCGGGAACGGACCGGCGGCTGGTGCTCAGCGGCGGGGTCCGCAGGTACGACCCGGTGGCGGCCCGCGACGCCGAGACGGGGGAGCGGTACTGGGACGCCGAGCTGAAGAACGACGGCTGGACCGACAGCGAACCCGACCCGATGGCCGCCGGGACGCGTCTCATACCGCCGCCCGCCTTCTGGCACTTCCTCACCCCGCGCGACCCCGCCGGATCGGCGGCGCTGCGGTCGGTCACCGAGGACACCGCACGCGGCCTCCTCGACGCCGCGGCCACCTCCGAGGAGGCCCTGCGCACCGCCGTCGGCAAGCTGCTGCCCGAGGTCGGCCACCCGCTGCTCGTCCGGGGCGTCACCGGCTGCGTCAGGGAGGCCGCCGACCTGGCCTCCCGCCGGGCCCGGCTCCTGACCCGCCTCGCGAAGGTCCGCCGGGTACGGCTCAAGGTCACGGAGGACGACCTCGGCGGGGCGCTGGACGGGTTGGTCAGCCAGTACAACAACGGGTACGGCGGCACGGCGACGCAGATCGAACTCACCTCGGCGTTCTTCAGCGGCGCGATCGACGCGGAGACCGCGATGGAGGACTGGCTGGACCACTCCTCCACGTACGACTGGACGGAGCTGCCCGGCCGCGTCGGTGGGCTGGCCGTCCGCGCGACCAGCGCCGTCACCGCCGTCCCGCACCGCCAGGCACTCGCGCGGCTGCTGCGCTTCTGGGCCGGCTCGCCCCTGGCAGAACCGGGCCTGCACCGGGGCCTGTTGGACAGCGACCGCCGCGTGGCGCTGACCGACGAGAACGGCGCGCAGCTCCCACTGGCCATCACCATGGCGCACGGCGCGTGGGGCCGCGCCCACGCCGACCGGAGCAGCGGAAGCGTCGCGGCGTTCCTGCAGCGCGGGACGGTGTCCCGCCACACAGGGGTCCTCGACATCGAAGTCACCCCTGACGGCTGGGCCACCCCCGACCGCCTGTCCGCCCTGCTCGCCGAACTGGACCGACGGGGCCCGATCCCCTTCACCCTGGCCGCGGCGACCCACCTGACCGAGGCCACGGACCTGTCCCCCGCAGCCTCCGCCCTACTCCTCACCGGCCTCCCCCACATCACGAACCACGACCACAACTTCCTCCCCCCGGAAACCCGCAAGGCCCTCTCCCTGAAGGTGACCGACGCAAGAGCAGCCCGCGACCGCCTCCTCCGCATACCCACCGCGGCCCGCCTGGCGCTGTACGACGAGGCGATGCCCGACGACCCGGCGGACCTGTGGGGCCAGTCGGCGCTGGCGGAGAGGTTGGCGAAGGTGTGGCAGGAGGTGTCGACGAGGTACGCGTGAGGCCGGACTCCCCGCGCCGGACGGGGGCACGGCCCGGGGAGCCCACGGCCCACACCCGCGCAGACGGCTCCCCGCCGTCCGCCCCCCGGGGACCTTCAGCCCTAGTCCCGAGGGCCCCACCCCTTGGTCCCCTCGACCGATACGCCCTCCGCGCTGGCCCAACTACCGTCCCCATCATGCGAATAGCACTCATCGGAACAGGCAACGTCGGCCGCGCTCTCGCCAAGGCCTGGGCCGCGGCCGGCCACGACGTCGTGCTCGGCTCCCGCGACCCCGAGGCCAAGGAGGACCTGGCGAAGGAGCTGGGCGTGCCGGTCGTCGGGATCGCGGAGGCGGCGGAGCACGGCGAGGCCGTGGTGAACGTGACCCCGGGAGCGGAGTCGATCGCCGCCCTCCGCATCGCGGGCGCCGAGTCCCTCGCGGGCAAGCTCCTCATCGACATCGCCGTCGGCTTCACCGAGGAGCCGCCGCACGGCACGGCCCTCTCCCACCCCACGGTCTCCCTGGGCGAGGAGATCCAGTCGACGTTCCCCGAGGCCCGGGTGGTCAAGACCCTCAGCACGATGGACTCCGTCGTCATGACGTCCCCCGACACCCTCGAAGGCCCCAGCACCGTCTTCCTCTCCGGCAACGACCCCACCGCGAAAGCCCAGACAGCCACCCTCCTCACCGACCTCGGCTGGCCCCCCTCCACCCACCTGGACCTCGGCTCCATAGAAACGGCCCGAGGCCAGGAACACTTCGCCCACCTCTTCATGGGCATCGCCGTGTCCCAGGGGACGTACGGCTTCAACGTGCGGGTGGTGCTGCCGAAGGCGGAGTGAGCCACGGCAACTTCGGGGCGCCCCTGCGCCCTCGTACGCACGATCGGGTGATGGGGGTCAATATCCCTGCGGCAATTGCCGTGCCCTCCCTAGCGTTCCGCACATGGTGAGTTCATCCCACGAAGCGATGCACCGGATCTTCCAGAAGGAACCCGATGTCTTCGGCCGCGCCATCCGCGCACTCGATCTGCCGTTCCCCGAACCGGTGTCGGTGGCTCTCATGCCCACCGACCTGACGGAGACGGCGCCGCTCGAGCGCAGGGTGGACACGCTGCTCCGGTTCGACACCGAGCACCAGGGCAGCTTTCTCCTGGCGGTGGAGTCGCAGGGCAGACGCGACTCCGGAAAACCGGCGAGCTGGGCCTACTACACCTCGTATCTGCACGCGAAGTACCACCTGCCGACGGTGCTGCTCGTCACCTGCCAGGACAAGTCCACGGCGGTCTGGGCCGCGGGCCCCTTCAGCGTCGGTCCGGCCCACTGGCCCATGCTCACGATCCGGCCGTTGGTCCTCGGCCCGCACAACGTCCCGGTGATCACCGATGTGCGGGCCGCGGCCGCGGACATTCCCCTCGCGACGCTGTCTGCGATTACGCATAGTAAGGACGCGAACGCCGATGCCATACTGAAGACGCTGGTCGCTGCCTTGAAGACGATCGACAGGGAAAACGCGGAGATCTTCTCCGAACTCACCGAACAGGGCCTGGCCAACAGCCCGGCCCTCAAGACTTGGAGGGAACTGGTGACCGTCGAGCTTTCCTTTTTCCGGTCGGAGACGTCTGAGCGGTTGCGCACTGAAGGGCGCACTGAAGGGCGCACCGAAGGGCGTGTGGCAGAGCGCGCCGAAGCCGTGTTGCGAGTTCTCGACCGGCGTGGCATCGAGGTGCCCGAGCGGGTACGGGAGCAGGTCGTGGAGTGTGACGATCTGGACACCCTCGGCGTCTGGTTCGATCGGTCGTTGACGGTGGCTTCCGCTGAGGAGTTGTTCGCGGAGGAGTGACCGTCTTCGGTGCTTCGGGGCGGGCGCCCTCCGGCAGGACTAGTGGCGCTTGCGTTGGCGTTGTTGTCTGTTGTGACTGCTGCGGCGGCCATTACTCATCGCCATCGCCAGCGCCATCAGTACGTACGGTGCCGCGAACACCGCGAACGTCGTGCCGTGCGTCGTCGCCGGGGCCAGGAAGCCGTACGTCGTGTACACCGCCACCGTCGTCAGCTCCGTCGCCGCGCCCGCCAGGGACGTCACCGTTGCCCGGCTCGGGCCCCGGACGCTGTCCTGGAGGCGGGCGTCGGCCAGGATCGTGGTGAGCTGGAAGGCGCAGAAGGCCAGGGCGATGAGGGTGATGCCCGCCGGGAGGGGGAGCCCTCGCCCCGGGAGTGCCGTGCCCGCCGCGAGGATCAGGCCCGCGCCCGCCGCGAGCGCCAGGCCCGCCCCCGCCAGCAGCCCCGCGAAGCCCGCCGCGCCCACACCCCGTACCGCCCCCGCCAGCAGGCTGCCCGCCGTCGCCCCCACCCAGATCAGGAGCAGCCACCACGGCACCTCCGCGTCCCCCACCCCGGCCTCCCGCACCAGCAGCGGCGTGTACTCGTCCAGCGCGCCCCACACCGCCGTCACCGCCGGTACGAGCAGCAGGGCCCCGCGCACCGCCCGGTCACCCCTGGCCTCGGCGAACCCCGCCCGCAGGGCACCCCACCAGCCCGAACCGTCGGACTCGCCCTCGGCGCCGCACCCACCCTCCGCACCCCGATGCTCCGGCAGCCCCCGAGCCACCCCCGCCGTCAGCACGCACGCCGCCACGCTCGCCGCGCCCACCAGGCCGTACCCGCCCGCCGCCAGTGCCGGGCCCGCCAGGGCCGTCGCCGTCATCACGCCCAGGAGGGACGCCGCCCGGGCCCGGCCCATGACCTTGGCGTAGTTGTCCGCCGCGTCCAGGTGGGCCAACTCCTCGTACACCAGCGCCTCCAGCGCGCCGGAGCCGAACGCGCCCTTCGCGCCCCACAGGGCGAAGCCGAGCGCGAACGTCCAGTAGGAGGGGGTGAGGGTCCAGAGGGCGAAGCCCGTGGCGGTGAGGAGGGGGCCGGTCCACAGGAGGAGGCGGCGCGAGACCGCGTCGGCGAGGGCGCCGGAGGGGACCTCTAGGAGGATCCCGGTCAGGGACCAGAGGACGAAGAGGGACGAGATCTGCGTGACGGAGAGGTCCGCGTCGCTGAACAGGAGCGCGTACACGGGGTAGAGCAGGACGCAGTCGTCCAGGAAGGAGTAGCCGTACAGCGTGGCCGCGAGACGGCGGCGGGCCGTACGGCGGCCGCCGGTCGTGCCGGTGCGGCGGCCGCGTGAGGTGGCGCTCGTGGATCAATGTCGTCGGCTCATGCCTCGATGGTAGGCACGCACCCCACGCCGAGGGAACCGATTGGCACGCACCCCACGCCGAGGGAACCGATTGGCACGCCCCCCACGCCGAGGGAACCCGATCAGTCGGCGACGGAATCCGTCCGCACTCCCGCGAGCACCGCGTCCAGCAACCCCGGATACCGCGCGTCCAGGTCCGCCCGCCGCAGCGACAGCAGGTTCTCCCGGCCGGACGGCTCCTGCCGGATCACGCCGCTCTCGCGCAGCACCCGCCAGTGGTGGGTCATCGTCGACTTCGACGAGACACCGAGGGTGTTGAGGACGCTGGTGCAGTTGTGGTCGCCGCCGGTCTCGTCGAGGAGGCGGACGACGGACAGCCGCAGCGGGTTGCCGAGGGCGGTCAGGACGACGTCGACCCGGATCTGGTCCCGCTCGGGGTGGCGGTAGCTCATATCGCCCACGGTACCTCTGTACGGCGACATACGAACTGTTGCCGCCCTCCCCCTCTTGCCGTGCGCGGCGATCGTACGTAAGGATGCGTACAGTCAATCGTACGTAAGAACTCGTACAGTCGTACGGAAGCGTTCCGAGCACCCCGAAGGGGCACCCCCGTGTCTGACCAACGCCGCCCAGGCCTGATCCTCGCCCTGCTCGCCCTCGCCCAACTGATCTACGCCCTCGACCTGAACATCGTCTTCGTCGCGCTCCCCGAAATCGGCTCCGACCTCGGATTCCCGGGCCAGACCCAGCAGTTGGTGGTCAGCGCCTACGTCGTCCTCGCGGGCGGCTTCCTGCTGCTCGGCGGGCGCGCGGCCGATCTGCTGGGGCGGCGCCGGATGTTCGTGCTGGCCCTCGTCCTGTACGGCCTCTCCTCCCTCGCGGGCGGCCTCGCCGACAGCGCGGGCGTCATCGTGGCGGCCCGCGCGGTGCAGGGCGTCGGCGGCGCGCTGCTGCTGCCCGCCACCCTGTCGCTGATCGGCACCCTCTTCGAGGAGGGGCCGAAGCGGAACCGCGCGCTCGCCGTGTGGGGCGGCGCCGGCGCCAGCGGCCTGACCCTCGGCGCGCTGCTCGGCGGCGTCCTCACCGAACGCTTCGGCTGGCCCGCCGTGTTCTACGTGAACGTCCCCCTCGCCGGACTCGTCGCCCTCGCCGCGCTCTACGTGATCCCGCGCGACCCGGCCCGCACCGAGCGCCGCCGCTTCGACCTGCCGGGCGCCCTCAGCGTCACCGGCGGCTCCACGCTCCTGGTCTTCGCGCTCGTCGAGGGGCCCGAACTGGGCTGGAGCGACCCGCTGGTGACCGGCGCGCTCGTCCTCGCGGCCGTCCTCGGCGCCGTCTTCGTGGCCGTCGAGGCCCGCAGCGCCGACCCGCTGATGCCCTTCCGTCTCTTCCGCAACCGCAGCCTCACCATCGGCGCGAGCGTCACGTTCGTCTACATGGCGACCTTCGGCGTCCTGCCGTACTTCCTGACCGTCCTGCTCCAGTCCGTGCACGGCTACAGCGCCCTGGAGACCGGCCTCGCCTTCCTCGTCCCGTCCGTCGCCATCGCCGCGGGCACCCAGCTCGGCGAGCGCCTCGCCACCCGCACCGGCACCCGCGCCACGCTCCTCGTGGGCTTCGGGTCCGGCGCCGTGGGGACCGCCGTGCTCGCGCTCGGCTTCGACGCGGACGCCGGGTACGGGCTGCTCGCACCCGGGCTCGTCCTCTCCGGCCTCGGCCAGGGCGTCGTCTGGACGGCCATGTGGATCGCCGCCGCCACCGGCACGCCCGCGCGGGAACAGGGCGTCGCCAACGGCATCGCGTCCACGGCCCTGAACATCGGCAACGCCATCGGGCTCGCGGTGTTCACGGTGGTCGCCGACACGGGCACGGAGGGCAGGACGGGCCCGGCGCTGCGGGCCGCGACGGCGGACGGCGGCTTCGTCGTGGTGCTCCTGACGGCGGCGGGCATGGTGGCGGGCCTGGCCCTGGCCCTCGCCCTGCCGCGCTCGGGGGCCGCCCGCACGGTGGACGGTCAGGCGGGGGCGACACCGGACGCGGACTCCGCGCCCAGGGCCACCCCCGTGGCCGTCGAGGCCCTCAACGCCCCAGGAAGATCGGGTTCGTGAGCGCCTTCATCGGCCCCGGCAGCGGCGGCGCGACCGCCGCCGCCCGCACCTCGGCCCGTACGTACGCCGCGTACGAAGCGGTGGTCCGCCACTCCGCGGACCCCGCCCCCGACTCGGGAATCACCGGGCTGGTGAACAGCACGCCCTGGTCCGTGATGAACCGGATGGTGCAGCCCGGCACGCCCTTCACGTCGAGCCGTACCGTCACCGGGTCGTCGGAGTCGACGCGCAGCCGCTCGCCGATGCCCGCGTGCCTGCCCTTGCCGCCGGACGCGCCGAAGGTCAGCTCGATGGCCTTGGACTCCGTGAGGTAGGAGCGGCCCGCGCGGATGCCCTCCTGGATGGCCTCGCGGGTCAGGTCGTCGGCGAGGACGACGGTCTGGGGGCGGCCGACGGGGTCGGGGTCGCGGTGGGCGTCGCTGTTGCCCATCGCCGGGGTCCAGCGGCGGCCGCCGCGGGCGGCGGCGACGAGCGCGTTGTCCCACTCGGAGATCGCCACCTCGTCCTCCGGCGAGAACGCGCCGTTCCACACCTCCACCGCGTCGGCCTCGCCGAAGCCGAACTTCCAGTTGCAGCCGACGCAGGTGGCGTGCGGGTGGGCGGGCACGACGAGGCCGCCGGAGCGGCGGACCTGGCGGGCGTAGTGGCCGAAGCGGTTGTCGCGGGCGCGGTAGCGCCAGTCGACGAAGGTGCCGGGGTCGGTGCCGAGGGCCAGGACGTGGCCGTTGCGGGTGGTGATCTCCTCGCCGAGCAGGACGAGCAGGTCGTCGCCCGCGACCTCGGACCAGTGGGCGTGCGCGGAGTGGGTGTTGTGGTCGGAGGAGTTGATGAAGTCGAGCCCGGCGGCGCGGGCGAGGGCGCCGATCTCGGCGGGGGTGCGGCGGCCGTCGGAGTACCAGGTGTGCAGATGGCAGTCGCCCCGGTACCAGGCCCGGCCCCGCCCCTTCGCCCGCTCCGGCGGATACTTCGGCTTCGGCGTGGTCCCGGGCGCCCCGTACGTGAGGGTGATGGTCACCTCGTACGGCAGGCCCTGCGGGGCCACGGTGTAGGGCCCGAGCGCGATGTTCCAGGTCCCGGCGCGCACCGGACCCGGGATGTACCCCGGCGTCGCGTCGTCGCCCCGGATGAAGAACTCGGTGCGCGCCCCGCCCGACCAGCCGCGGAACCCCTTCCCGCCGAGGTCCGTGCCGCGCTCGTCGAAGATCCCGATGTCGAGGGCGTTCCCGGCGGTCCCGGGCGGCACCGGCGTCCTCTCATAGCTGTACGAGACGTGGATCTGCTGGACCCCGCGCGGGATCTCGACCGGCAGATACACGAAGTCGGGCGATCCGGTGGGCAACGTGCCCCTGACCGTCTTCGTCTCCTTGCCGGTCCGCCGTTCCTCGGCGCCGGCGCTGCTGGCGAAGGTCACACTGCCCAACGTAAGGGCGGTGGCCGCCCCCGTCACGAGCAGCGCGCGTCTGTTCAGGTGGCTTTCGTCCTCGCACATGCTGCGGCTCCCCAGAGTTCTGCATCGACGGCGTCAAGGCGTGCTCGACGGTGACTGCGTGGCGCGGGTGGTGCGTGCAACTCTGGTATTGAGCCGTGAACTCCCTTGTAAGGGAAGAGGGTCGGGGGGTTGCGCGCAGTCGTCGGGACGGGCCGCGGGGCGGGGCCGGGGCGGCGGCCCCGGGCGGTGGGCCGGTGTTCCGGCCACCGGCCCCACGGGCTGCCGGATGTCGCTCGTATGCTCGGTGGCATGACCAACAGCGCGCCGCAGGATCCCGACCGGGCAGGGGCCCGGCCCACCGCCAACGCCATGCGGCGGGCGTTGAGGCGAGCCCGGGACGGGGTCGCGCTGGATGTGGCGGAGGCCGCCGTGCTGTTGCGGGCGCGGGGGGAGGATCTGGAGGATCTGGCCGCGTCGGCGGGGCGGGTGCGGGACGCGGGGCTCGCGGCCGAGGGGCGCGCGGGGGTCATCACGTACTCGAAGAGCGTGTTCATTCCGCTGACGCGGCTGTGCCGGGACAAGTGCCACTACTGCACGTTCGTGACCGTCCCCGGCAAGCTGCGCCGGGACGGGCACGGGATGTTCATGTCGCCGGACGAGGTCCTCGACATCGCGCGCCGGGGCGCCGAGCTGGGCTGCAAGGAAGCCCTCATCACGCTCGGCGACAAGCCGGAGGAGCGGTGGCCCGAGGCCCGGGAGTGGCTGGAGGCGGCGGGGTACGACGACACGATCGCGTACGTGCGGGCCATCTCGATCCGGATCCTGGAGGAGACCGGGCTGCTGCCGCACCTCAACCCCGGCGTCATGAGCTGGACCGACTTCCAGCGGCTCAAGCCCGTCGCGCCCAGCATGGGCATGATGCTGGAGACCACGGCGACGCGGCTGTGGAGCGAGCCGGGCGGGCCGCACCACGGCTCGCCCGACAAGGAACCCGCGGTGCGGCTGCGGGTCCTTGAGGACGCCGGACGGTCGTCCGTGCCGTTCACCAGCGGGCTGCTGATCGGGATCGGGGAGACCTACGAGGAGCGGGCCGATTCGCTGTTCGCGCTGCGCCGCGTCGCCCGGTCGTACCACGGCGTCCAGGAGCTGATCATCCAGAACTTCCGCGCCAAGCCGGACACGGCCATGCGCGGGATGCCGGACGCCGAGATGGACGAGCTGGTGGCCACGGTCGCCGTGGCGCGGCACATCATGGGCCCTGCCGGGTGCATCCAGGCCCCGCCCAACCTCGTCGACGGGGAGTACGGGCGGCTCATCCGGGCCGGGATCGACGACTGGGGCGGCGTCTCGCCGATCACCATCGACCACGTCAACCCCGAGAAGCCGTGGCCGAAGATCGAGGAGCTGGCGGCCCGGTCGGAGGCGGAGGGCTTCCGGCTCGCGGAGCGGCTGTGCGTGTATCCGGAGTTCGTACGGCGGGGTGAGCCGTGGCTCGATCCGCGCCTCCTCCCGCACGTGCGGGCCCTCGCCGACCCGCAGACGGGCCTCGCCGACCCCGACGCCCCCGTGCGCGGCCTGCCCTGGCAGGAGCCCGACGAGGGGTACGTGGCCACGAAGTCATCGGGCCGCACCGACCTGCACCGCACCATCGACACGACGGGCCGCACAGCCGACCGGCGCGACGACTTCGACGAGGTGTACGGCGACTGGGAGGCGCTGCGCGAGCAGGCCGCGCCCGGCATGGTGCCCTCAAGGATCGACGGCGACGTCCGCGCCGCCCTCGCCACGGCCGCCGACGACCCGACGAAGCTCACCGACGACGAGGCGCTGGCCCTGCTGCACGCCGACGGGCCCGCCCTCGACGCCCTCTGCTCCGTCGCGGACGACGTCCGCAAGTCCGTCGTCGGCGACGACGTCACGTACATCGTCACGCGCAACATCAACTTCACCAACGTCTGCTACACGGGCTGCCGTTTCTGCGCCTTCGCCCAGCGCCGCACCGACGCCGACGCCTACACCCTCTCCCTGTCACAGGTCGCCGACCGCGCCGCGCAGGCCTGGGACGTCGGTGCGGTCGAGGTGTGCATGCAGGGCGGCATCCACCCGGACCTGCCCGGCACGGCGTACTTCGACATCGCGCGCGCCGTGAAGGAGCGCGTGCCCGGCATGCACGTGCACGCCTTCTCGCCGATGGAGGTCGTCAACGGCGCGACGCGCACCGGGCTTTCGATACGGGAGTGGCTGACGCGGGCCAAGGAGTCCGGCCTCGACTCCATCCCCGGCACGGCCGCCGAGATCCTCGACGACGAGGTCCGCTGGATCCTCACCAAGGGCAAGCTGCCCACGGCCACCTGGAAGGAGGTCGTCTCCACCGCGCACGAGCTGGGGCTCCGATCCTCCTCCACGATGATGTACGGCCACGTGGACCAGCCGCGCCACTGGCTCGGCCACTTCCGCACCCTGGCCGCGATGCAACAGGCCAACCTGGACAAGGGAGTCGAGGGCTTCACGGAGTTCGTGACCCTCCCCTTCATCCACACCAACGCCCCCGTCTACCTCGCCGGGATCGCCAGGCCCGGCCCCACCACCCGCGACAACCGCGCGGTCACCGCCATGGCCCGCCTCCTGCTGCACCCGCACATCCCCAACATCCAGACCAGCTGGGTGAAGCTCGGGGCGGAGGGGGCCGCCGAGATGCTGCGCTCCGGCGCGAACGACCTCGGTGGCACGCTCATGGAGGAGACCATCTCCCGGATGGCGGGCTCCAGTTACGGCTCGTACCAGTCGGTGGCCGGCCTCGTCGCCATCGCGGAGGCGGCCGGGCGTCCCTCGAAGCCCCGCACCACCCTGTACGGCGAGGTCCCCGACGAACGCGTTCGTGCTGCCGCGGCGTCGGACGGGCACTTGCCGGAGCTGCTGCCGGTGCTCGACGCGTAGGTCCTCGCGGGGGCGCCCCGGTCCCGCCCCTTCCCGTAACTGGGGGCTCCGCCCCCAGACCCCCGCTCCTCAAACGCCGGAGGGGCTGGATTTTCCAGCCCGTCCGGCGTTTGAGGACGAGGCGCGAAGCGCCGATCAGCGGGGTCCAGGGGGCGCAGCCCCCGGTTTCGGAGAAGGGGCGGGACTGGGGCGCCCCGCGAGGCCCTACCCCCGCCCCACATCCTGACCGAAGGTCGCATTCCGCTCCGGCGCCCCCAACCCCTTCGGGCCGAAGGAGACGAGGCCCGTCGTGGTGAGCCCGGCCCGCGTGCCGGGGAACACCCACGCCGCCCCGGAGTCCTTGTACGTCCCGTCCTCCCCGTGCGCGGCCACCGTCAGCTCGGCCAGTCCGTCGCCGTCGAGGTCGGCGAGGAGCACCCGGTGGCCGAACCAGTCCTTGGCCTCGGAGGCCCCGGGCACACCGGGCTTGGACTGGTCGAAGGCCTGCGCGCCGGTGCCGCCGATGCCACCGCGCGCGCCCTTGAGCAGCACGAAGGACCCGGCGTCGGCGACCTTCGCGGACCCGCTGCCGATGTCCTCGTTCGGCACGCCCACGGCGACGTCGGCGAGCCCGTCCCCGTTCACGTCGCCCGCGGCGATGTCGGCGCCGAACTGGTCGCCGGTCTCGCCGACACCGGGGACGCCCGCCGAGTCCTGCGTGATCTTCTTGGTGCGGGTGGCGGCGGGCCCGTCCTTGCTGCCGTAGTCGACGCGGACGGTGCCCTTGTCGGCTTCGTTGTCGTCGTTGCTGGAGCCGTTGTCGCGGGTGACGAAGTCGCCGTACCCGTCGCCGTCGACGTCCGCGACGGCGCCGCCGAGGGAGGACTTCAGCTTCTTGGTGTCCTGGCTCAGCCCGTCCTTCGTGCCCTTCCAGAACCGGCTCGGGTACGCCGACTCCTCGAAGCCGTGGCTGGTGACGAGGTCGTCGATGCCGTCGCCGGTCACGTCGCCGGGGATCATGTCGATGGGCCCGAAGGTCTGGCCGGTGTAGACGGCCTCCTGCCGCTCGGGCTTGCCGCCGCGCGTGAAGGGCCCGTACGACACGGTCATCCCGGCCCGGTCGTCCTCGTTCTCCGGGAAGTCGTGGGAGACGAGGTCGCGGTGGCCATCGCCGTCGAAGTCGCCGGTGCCGAACCCGGCGGAGGTGGCGGGCAGTTCGGCGGCGGACCCGGTCAGGCCGTCCTTCGACCCCCACAGCACGAGCAGTGCGTCCCCGTACCCGCTGCCGACGGCCAGATCGCTGAACCCGTCCCCGTCCAGGTCGCCGACGCTCACCTGCGACCCGAAGTTCCCGTCCTGCGTGATCTCGCCGGGCACCCCGGCCGTCCCCCGGTCGATGATCTTCGGGTGCGCGCGGTCGGGGCCGTTCTTGGAGCCGTACACGACGGTGACGTACCCGGCGTTGGTCTTGCCGCCGAGGGTGGCGTACGGGGCGGAGATGGCGAGGTCGCCGTAGCCGTCGTGGTTGAAGTCGGTGAGGGGCGCGCGGGGGGCTTGGGGGGCGGCGGTCGCGGCGGACGCGGTCCCGGCCGCGATGAGGGGCACGGCGAGTGCGGTGGCCGCCGTCGCCGCGAGGGCCGCTGTCAGGGTGCGTCGCACTGATCCTCCTGTGGCTGTGGTGCTGCTTGTGGGATCGCGGTTTGCCACTGGGGGAGACGTGCGAGGGGAAGGGACGGTTGTACGGGGGTGAAGTCGGGGTGTACGGAGGGGGGTTGGGGCGGGGCTCAGCGCAGTACGGCCGACAGGAGGTCGGTGCCCAGGGCCGTCAGGTCGGGCAGATTGAGGGTGTAGCGGACGTAGCGGCCGTGGCGCTCGGTGCTGAGCAGGCCCGCGCGGCGCAGCACGGCGAGGTGCCGGGAGACCTCCGGGGGCGAGAGCTCCCAGGCGTGGGCCAGCTCCCGGTTGGTGTGCGGGCCGCGGGCCAGGGTGCGCAGCAGCCGCAGCCGCACCGGATGGGAGAGCGCCTCAAGTCGCAGCGTGACCACGTCCAGCGACACCGGCTCCGCCGGACCCGCCTCGGCCACCGGGTACTGCACCACCGGCTGCCACCCCGGCGCGTGCACCACCACCAGGTGCGGGCGCCCGAAGACGCTCGGGATGAAGGTCGCCCCGGAACCGTGCGCGGCGGTCGCCCGGTCCTGCAGCTTGTCCACGACGATGCAGTCCCCGTCCGGCGCCAGGCTGACCGCGCCGGAGACCGACGCGAGGGCCGCCCCGAGGCCCTGGCGCCGCAGCAGGTCGTTCTTCAGGCGCAGATCGGTGGCGAGCCGCACGGCGACCTCCGCCCAGGCGGCGTCGAAGAAGGCGTCGGCGCACTGTTCGAGCGTGCGGCGGACCCGTGCGCGTACCGCCGCCGGATCCGTGAGCAGCCGTTCCGCGAAGGCCTCCTGGCGCGGGCCGCGGGCCTGAGCCAGGTCCAGGGCCCGCTCCCGCGCGGCCGCGTCGGTGAGGGGCGAAGCCGCCGTGAGGTGGGCGCGGCCGCCGCAGGTGGTGATGAGCGCGGCCGTCACGTACGACTCGTCGTCGATCCGGTCCACGTCGTCCAGCTCCTCGGCGAGGGTCGGCCGCGGCCGGGCCGGGAGCAGGAAGTCGGCCTGCGAGGACCGCCAGAGGAACTCGGCCTCCCGCAGCCGCTCGGCCGGCTCCGGCGCGAGCCCGGCCCACACGTCCCCGGCCCAGTCGGCGAGCTGCGGGTGGTGCCCGGGTTCGGCGAGCACGTGCAGCATCGCGGTCAGCTCGGCCAGCGGCGAGGCGGCGAACCGCACCCGCTCGGACGACGGGCCGCTGATGTCGATGCGCAACGTCATCCCGTCATCATCCCTGGCCGGGCGGCCCGCGACGGCGTGGATTGACGGTGTCGGTCAACCCACGGGCCGGACCCGGCCGCCGACCGCACCGTTGCCGTCATGGCAACCACCACCAAGATCCGCCCCCGCGCCCTGATCCGTGCCTCCGGCGGCCCCCGCTACGCCGTCGCCCTGGCCGTCGACGCCCTCGGCACCGGCCTGCTGCGGCCCTTCCTGCTCCTGTACGGCGTGACGGTGCTGAGCCTCTCCGCTCCCGCCACCGGCATCGCCATGACGGTCGGCATCGTCGTGGGCCTGGTGTGCATGCCCGCGGTGGGCCGCTGGCTGGACCGGGGCGCCCGCAGCACGGTCGTGGCGGCGTCGATGCTGGTGCGGGCGGTGGGGGTGGTGCTGCTGCTCGCCGCTCCGACGGGGCACGTCTGGCTGTTCGGGGCGGCGGCGCTGGTCCTCGGCGTCGGCAACCAGGCGTGGCCCGCGGCCCATGCGGCGCTGGTGGCGACGGTGGCCCACGGCCGCGAGCGGGACGCGGCGCTCGCGGCGGGCCGGGCGTTGCGCAACGCGGGGATGGGGGTGGGGGCGCTGGTGGCCACGGTGTGCCTGGCGGGTGGGGCCGGGGCGTTGCAGGCGTTGGCGGGGGCGACGGGGGTCGCGTACGTCGTGGCGGCGGGGTTGGCGTGGTCGGTGCGGTTGGACGTGCGTCCGGCGGAGGCGGGGGCGGCTGACCCGGCCGGGGGCGGGGACAACGAGGGCGGGGACGACGGGGGCGGGCGCGAGGAACCCGCTCCCCGGATGCGTACGCTGCTGGCCGCCAACGTCATCTACGTCTTCTGCCTCAACGTCCCCGAAATCGCCCTCCCCTTGGTCCTGGTGACCCAACTGCACGCGTCCCCGGTGTGGTCGGCGGTCATCTTCGTGGTCAATACGGTGCTGGTGGTCACCCTGCAAGTGCCGGTCACCGTCCTGATGTCCCGCCGCTTCCCCCGGCGGACGGTCCTGTCCCTCGCCGGTGTCGTACTCACCGCCTCGTACCTCGGCTTCATCGCGGCCACAGCGCTGGGCGGCGGCTGGGGCGCCCCGGCCATCGCCGCGGTGGCGGTGATCTGCACGATCGGTGAGATCGTCTACGCGGGCAGCGCCACCGCACTGGTCACGGCCCTGGCCCCGCCGCACGCCCTGGGCCGCACGCTCGCCCGCTTCGAACTCTCGACGGGCTTCGGCCTCGCGGTCTCCCCGATGGCCATCACGTCGCTGGCTCCGTACGGGCCGACGGCGCTCTGGGGCAGCCTGGCGGGGGCGACGCTGGTCTCCGCGTCGGCGGTGGCCCGGACGCGTAATTGACCCGTATTTCTGCCATGGAAATGACCTATCCAGCAGGTCACTGGGGACCGTAGAGTCATGATCATGAACAACGACACGCACACGAACACGACGACCGACACGACGGCCACCGCGGCCCCCAAGGCGGTGCTGACCCGAGCCGCCCAGGCCGAGACCTGCGCCGACCCGAGCAGCGTGATGACCCTCCTCGGCGAGTCGTCCGGCGCGGCGGGCTTCACGAGCTACCGGTCGACCTTCGCGACGGGCGCGGTGGGGGCGCCGTCGCACTTCCACACCAAGGCGACGGAGCTGTTCTTCGTCATCAGCGGCTCCCTCCAGGTCCTCGTGGGCGAGGAGATCACCGTCCTGAACGCGGGCGACTTCCTGGCGGTCCCGCCGCACACCCCGCACGCCTTCGCCGCGGCCCCCGGCTGCGAGGCGGACGTGATGTTCGTGTTCACGCCGGGCATGGACCGCTTCGACTACCTGCGCCTGCTGGGCCGGGTGCTGCGCGGCGAGGCGGACCCGAAGGAGATCGCGGAGTCGTCGGAGCGCTTCGACAACCACTACGTGGACAGCCCGGTGTGGCGGGCGGCGCTGGAGTCGGCGAAGGCGGAGGCCGCGAAGCTGGAAGCCACGAACTCCGAAGCCGCGAAGGCGGAGGCCGCGAAGTGATCGACTCCACGACCCACATCCGCGTGGCCCGCCCCTCCCGGGACCTCGCCGCCGCAGAACGCTTCTACGTGGACGGCCTCGGCCTCGACGTCCTCTGGCGCACCACCGAACGCGTCTCCGGCAAGCACGACCTCATCATGGTCGGCCCGCGCGGCGGCGCCTGGCACTTCGAGCTGACGCACGACCCCGAGGCCCCCCTGGGCCCGACCCCGACGGTGGACGACCTGTTCGTGGTGTACCTGGGGGCGCCGGTGGACGAGGAGTTGGTGACCCGCCTGACGGCCAGGGGCGGAACGCGCGTCGCCGCGCACAACCCGTACTGGGACGAGTACGGGGTGACGATCGAGGACCCGGACGGCTACCGCCTCGTCCTGTGCGAACGCACCTGGGGCTAAGCGCCCTGCCCGAGACGGAGCCCGCCGGACCGACTGAGCCGCCGTGGCCCGGATCCGGCCAACCCGCCCTGGCCGCCTGGCTGGCAACGCGTTGATGACCTTGGCCGAGGAGCCTCGCTAAGTTGAGCGCATCGCAACGTCACCGTCGTGGGGTGACGTGTTCAGCCGAAGGAGCTGGGGGCCATGGCCAAGATCAAGGGGCAGGTCAAGTGGTTCAACGAGAGCAAGGGCTTCGGGTTCATCACCCCGGCTGACGGCAGCAAGGACGTCTTCGTGCACTTCTCCGCGATTCAGGGCAACGGCTTCAAGACCCTCGCCGAGGGCCAGAACGTCGAGTTCGAGATCGAGGCGGGGCAGAAGGGCCCGTCGGCCGTCAACGTCACCGCGATCTGAACGTCACCGTGATGAGGCCTGCTGAGGCTCGCCGGGGCCTGTCTCAACGCTCTCAACGCACCGGGAAGCCGAACGAGTAGCCCTGCTGCTTCATCCAGGGCAGGAGCCGGCGCAGGGCCTCTACGGTCTGGCCGCGCTCGCCGCCCGCGTCGTGGAACAGGACCGTCGGGCCGTTGGCCAGTTCCCGCTGGACGGTGGTGACGATGGCGTTCGTGCCGGGGAGTTCGAAGTCCTTGCTGTCCACGTTCCAGCCGAGCGGGCGCATGCCCCGGGAGGCGGCGAGCTTGCGGCTGTCGGGGGTGAAGGCCCCGCCGGGCGCCCGGTAGTACATCGGCCGTACGCCACCGGACGCCTTGGTGATCATGCGCTCGGCGTCGAGGATCTGCTGGGAGCGGTAGGCCGCGGACTCCTTGTCCATGGCGGTGTTGTGGGACACCGAGTGGTCGCACAGCCGGTGCCCGGCGGCGACGACCTTCTTGACGAGGTCGGGGTGGGCCTGCGCCTGCGTGCCGACCATGCAGAACGTGGCCTTCACCTTGTACTGCCGCAGCAGGTCGAGCATCTGCGGGGTCCACTTGGGGTCGGGCCCGTCGTCGATGGTGATGTTCACGCCGCGCTTGCCCGCGTCGGAGGCGTGCACGATGGTGTCGTCGACCGGCTTGACCTTGCTGCTCGGCGCGCTCGCCCTGGGCGTCGGCTCGTCCGTGGCACCGGCCTGCGCGGTCCACACGGACGCCCCGGTGGCGAGCATCATCACCCCGAGCGCCGCCCCCGCGACCTTCCCGTACCAGCCCCGCCCGCCGCTGTGCCGCGCCATGTCCGCCCCTTTGCGAAGTCCCTCGATCCCCACCGGCCGCGTCGCGGCCACCTGGCAGGATGAGGCGGACGGGCCGGGGGATCCCGCTGTTACGGATCACGGACAATTCCGGGGATGTACGCGGACAACTCGCGGCGAACGGCGGCTGGAACCGTCCCGGTTGGCTCGATCCCGCTCCTGCCCTCCGGCGGGTACCCGAGGCGGGGGTGGAGAGACCTACGCCCGCGCCCCGCGCATGGCCGTGCGGGCGGCCAGGGCGCCCCGTGCGGTGGCCCGGACGGCGGCCTGTCGCGCCGCGCCGTCCTGGCGGCAGCTTCCGCAGCGGTCCTCACCGGCCACCGGCCGGAACACCAGCGGCTGCGGGTGCGGGCCCGCGCACTCCCGCAGGGCGGCGACGGGCGCCTGTGGCGGGCGGGCCGGGGCCGGGTCGCTGAGCAGGTGGCGCAGCAGGCCTCCCGGCCGGTGGATCACCGGGGGCAGGCCCTGCCGGATCTCCCTGCGTACGTCGTCGGGGGTGTGGCCGAGGGCGAGCCACCGCTCGGCCAGCTCGGTGAGCTGGGGCAGCATGCCGCGTGGGACGCGCAGACGCGGGTCCAGGCCGGGGAGGTCCTGGATGAGCCGCTGGGCGTCCGGCAACTCGGCTGCGGGTGCGGATGGTTGGGGGGTGTTCACCGGGGGTGTCGCGTCTGGATGACCGCCGACGGTCGGGGGCGTCGGCCGACCGACGGCCGGAGACCGGTCACTCGGTACGACGCCGACACCGGCGCCGCTGCCGCCACCGCGTAAGGACGCGGCTTCCTCCAGGCTCAGCGGAACGTTCGAGATGAGCTGGCTAGTGGCCCACCGGCCGCGTTCGCGCTGCTCGCGCCACTCGTGGAGGTAGCCCTCGGCCTTCAACTCCCGCTTGGCGCGGTTGAATCCGGCGCGCCCGATGCCCGCGCTGCGGGCGGTGGCGGAGAGTGTTTCGTCCGCCCCCTCCGGGAGGGAGAGCTGCCAGGTCAGAAGCCGGACCGCGTCCGAGCAGAGCCGCGGATGGCGGATGATCTCGTTCGGCACCTGGGAGAAGAATCGGGCGGGGGAGATAGCATGGCGATGCATTTCGGGTGCTCCTGTTAAGCACTCGGCGTGAAGGCCCTCGCTGCTGGTTGCCGCCAGCGCGGGGGCCGTTCTGTCTGCGGTCACCGTACATCAACTCGCGTGTACACACGGTCACTTCGGTCCGCGATCCGTTCGGCCGCGAGGGCCGTGACATGGCACCGCCCCGGTGCGGGCCGTGACGGCCCGCACCGGGGTGGAGTGGGGTGGCTCACACAATCTCGAAGATCACGGACTTGAACTTCACGTCGGCGCCGAGCTCTTGGCCTTGGACGATCTTCGTGGTCGTGCCCTCGCAGTCCTCTTCGCTGTAGAGCATGGCTTCGGAATCGCCTACGTCGTTGCTCGGCGAGAACGCGCTGCCGGGCTTGCCCTCGACCTCGGGGATATTGATGCACACGCGCGCGTCCGGCTCCTCCAGCTTCCCAGCAGTTGGGTTGGCCGAGTCGCCGTACTGGTAGAAGAAGAAGCCGGAGGTGGCGTTGGCCGAGGTGGGGATGGTCACGATGAGGGCGAGGGCGCCGAGGGCGGCGCCGACCGCATGACGAAGACGCATGGGGGGAGGTTCCTCTGTTCAGTGGCAGCCGACCAGTTGTCAGCCATCCGGAATGATCATCTCCGGTAGACCGCTTCCATGAGCCCCGGTTCGAAGGCGCTCAGAGGTGATCAAGGGGCGTACAGGAGCAAATTTCGCTGCTCACTGCGGGCGCTCGCGCGCTCTGCCATCCGGGCTACGCGGTCGCGTTGGCTTCGCTTGCGGCTCGGATCAACGCGACCTCGCAGCCCTGCGGCTGTCCGGCGTGTGGCTACAGCGCCGGGCGGGTGACGGTGAAGTCGCCCTGGGCGTTGTTGGTGATGGTCGGGTCGGTCATCTTCCCGGTCATCTGGATGACGCGGGTGGACAGCAGCGCGCCTCCGCAGTGAATGCTGGTGGTCTTGCCGTGACCGGTCGGGGACTGGAAGAAGATCTTGCCCCGGCCCAGGCTGTCGACGTCCAGGGTGAAGCTGCTGGTGGTGGACACCTCTTGGTCGGACTGCAGTTTGGCGTTGACCTGCAGGATGTTGCTGTTGAGCGCCTGCGAGGTGATGGTGATCGGGTACTTGAACGTGTTGTTCTTGATGACCACGGTCAGGGTGCCGGCGAACGTGACTCCGGAAAGCCGCCCTGGACCAGGTCCCCAGGAATAGGTGATCCGATTTCAACAGCCGCTTGTGCGACCGAGATCTGCTCGCTCGCACAAGCGGATCGTTACACCGGTGATCAAGGTCCGCCACGCGAGAGGCGCCGACCGGGGCGTCGGCCTTGCTGCGGGCGGCCCGCGCCGTCAGTCGATCGTGACGTCGATGTAGGCCTCTCCCCTTTCGGCCGTCTTGAAGACCTGGAACTTGACCTGCGTCCCGGACGCCCGGTCCTTGAGGAGCTGGTTGAGGTGATCCGGGTCCAGGATGGCGGTGCCGCTGCCGACGGTCTCGGCGCTGTCGATGAACTGGAGCACGTCCCCGTTGTCCAGGCCCGCCTTGGAGGCGGGCCCGTCCGGGGCCATCTTCTTGATCTCGACCTCTGCGTCATTGTCGGCGACCGCGGATTCAGTGATGCCGAGCTTGGGGATGGGGCATGCGCCGCACGCCCGGGCCGCCTGGGCCGCCGTCTGGTGATGTGCCGGGGCCGGCGTGCTTGCCTGCGCGGGGGCGATCATGAGTGCCAGACCGCACGAGGCTGCGACGGCAGTGGCCGCAACGGTCTTCCGGATACGCGACGACATGGAGACCTCCGACTCGTAGACGCCCCCGGCGAGGGCTTGCCGGGGGCGCAGGAAGCCTTTCCGGTCCGTCCGGCGGGCCACACCGGCCCGCCCCCGAAGGTCACCCGACTGGCCGGTGGCCCTCCCTCGTCGCGAACCCGACGAAGTCAGCCCAGACGGCTTCGGCGACGGTGAGGTGGGCGGCGGCCGTGTTTTTGGAGTCGCGTATGTGGACGGCGGCGCGGGTCCGGGCGACGGCGACCTCGACGCATTCGGGCCCGTCGTTGCTGCTGTGGCTGCTCTTGAACCACTTCAGTGCCGGACCAGCCCCGGCGTCCTGGCTGTTGGGGGTCATGCTTCTCCCAGTAAGTTCTCGATGAAGGCCAGGGACTCCTGCGGTGTCAGGGCCTGCGCCCGGATCATTCCATAGCGCATTTCCATGATCTGGACTTCCCGGGAGTCGCTGATCAGCCGGTTGGAAAGCTGGGCTTCTGAGTGCGCGAGCGACGTGCCATCCCGAAGCTTCAGCAGTTGGAGCGAGCCCGCCATCCCAGCGTGGTCGTCACGATCCGTTGGCATGACCTGGATCTCCACGTGCCTCAACTTGCCGATGTCCAACAGGTGTTCGATCTGTTGCCGCAACACCATTCTTCCCCCGATGGGCCGTAGTAGTGTCACCTCTTCCTGGACGAAGGTGATCAGTGGCCGGGGAACGTGCTCGAAGACGGCCTTCCTCGCCATGCGGGCGCCGACCAGGTGGTCGATCTCCTCCTCCGTGTACGAGGGGCGCCGCATCTCGTACAGCGCCTGCGCGTACTCCGGGGTCTGGAGCAGGCCGTGGATGTGGTGGCTTGCGTAGGCACCGAGCTCCATGGCCTGCGCTTCCAACTTGGCCAAGTCCCGAACATTCTTCGGGTACCGAGCCTCCTCCACATCCCGCTTCATCGCGGAGAGCTTCCCGTCCGCCCCCAACACCTCGTCCGCGTTGTCCAGGAACTCCGGCTTGGGGATCCGGCGCCCCCGCTCCACGGACGACACCATCTCCTCGCCGTACCCGATGGCCGCGCCCAGTTCCGAGCGGCGCATCCCCGCCGCCTCGCGCCACGCCTTGATCTGGCGGCCCACGGCCTTGAGCACCGCCGCGGCTTCCTCGTCCTCCATGCGGCCCACCTCCGAGCTGAGAAAAAGGACCGGGGAAAAGACCTACCCGACCTCACCCACCCCGTCGCTCCCTCTCGCGGGTGAACAAGGCCGACTCCTCTGCCCGGTGGGCCGATGCCACGGTGCGCGGGTGTGGCGTGACGGACCCTCACGAGGGTGTACGATCAATACGTAACTTCGGTGCACAGCACGGAAGTCGCGCGTCTGTGGTCCAAGGAAAGACGCCCATCATCCGATGGGAAATGTAGGTGCAAGGCCTGCCGGGCGCTCCAGCAGAACGAAGGCCCCCTCGTCAGCGACGAGGGGGCCTTCGTCGTACCCACGGGACGCGACCAGGGATCTCAGCATCCTGGGTGCGAGTGTCCGACGCGCCGGGAGAGCATCTCCATGCGCCTCACGTCCGCTCGGGGCTGGTTCCACGCGTTGTGCGGATGTTCCACTGGTCGAGCCGGGCAGGCTTTCAGGAAGTCCTCGAACTGGTCGTCACACCAGCTCGGCGCCTCCCCGTCGTCAATGACCATGCTGACGGGAATGACGGGCTGCTCGGTGGGTCTGGCCAGCGACTCTCGCCAGGGCGGGAAGTGGACGAACAGTTTCGACCGGCTCCAGTAGTGCGCGAGCATCCAGTTCTCGGCGCTGATCTGTCCCTTGGCCTTCCACTCCTCGAACGTCGCGGTGTTGTTCTTGTAGCCGCAGTCGTGGTGCGCGTCGTAGAGGTGGACGATTTCCCAGCCGCCTTCGCCTCCGAGGTTCGAGGGGAAGATCTGGGCGGCCCAGGCGTTCGAGTCGGCGTAGTAGACCGGGGCCCCGGGTGCGATGGTGAAGCGGTCCCAGAAGCCCTTATAGCCGCGACAGCGGGGAAGGTCGACGTCGGCCCGCTCGAAGTCCCGCAGTCGCTTCAGCCACATGGCTTCGACGTGGGTGGCGTCTTCGGCGACCGGCCAGGCGTACAGCTCGGGATGATCACCCAGCGGTGCCCCGGCTGTAGGGGTGGGGAAGAAGAAGTCCCAGTCAACGACAAGCAGGTGCACTCGGCCTGCACCCTTCCGGGCGTGGGGTGGTCAGGGAAGGAGCGGCCCCCGACCGGAGCCGGGGACAGGCTTACGCCTCCTCAAGCTGCGAACAGGGGTGCCTCCCCTGCTCGTTGTGCACTTGCTCGCCCGCTCTGACGGGCGTTGCTCCTCCCCGGCCAACCGGTCCAAGGAACGCCGGGGAGGGCATCCAGGGGATATCGCGTGGGTATGACGATGCTTTGAGGATCGAGCTACCGGGTCCCGGGGCTCAATGAACTTCTACGGACTTGCACGAATTCACTGGCAGGCGTCGATCGCCGTAGTGATTAGCTTCCTGGCGGCTGCTCCATAGGCGGCGATGCCTGCCAGTTCGGCGAACGCCTTGCCGTAGTCGGCGATCTCACGGGGTTGTGTCACCGTGAGGCCGAGGCTCACGGACGGCGTTGCCGTCATGCCGATCAGGTGCCCGAGTTGGGTGACCATCGTCTCCGCGTCGCCGATGACGGTGCGGAGAACCCATTCCTCGATCAAGAACGCGAAACGCCGACCCCTGGCGTGCAGCACGCGTTGCCGCTCCATTCGTGCCGCGACGGCCTCTTCGGTGTCATCCACGGTGTCTCGGACGGACACGACCGTGTTCAGCACGGCTCGGGTGTAGTCCTCGGTCTGAAGGAGGCCGGGGACGACCCAGGACTGATAGAAGCGAAACCAGAGAGTGCGCTCGAAGAGTGGGAGCACTGACTCTTGGACGCGCTTGAGGCCACTGCTTTCCAGGCGGCGCCATTCGACGTACATGCCGTCGATGCCGCGTGCGGTGGCGATGAGATCTGCGGCCTGGTCCTCCGCGTCGCAGATGCGGGTCCAGATCCGAATGTCCTCGTCGGAAGGAGGCGTCCTGCCGTTCTCCAAACGAGAACTCTTCGACTCGTGCCACCCTGCCGCCGCCGCCACGGCGCGAGCGGTCTTGCCGGAGGCCTTGCGGATCTCTCGGAGACGCTTCCCGAGCGCTTCCTTGGCGCTCCGGACGCTTGATGACGGCGACGGCGACGGCGACGGTGACACGGGGGCGTCAGTCCTGTTCGCGCATCAGACCGGCCTGTACTCCTCGTGCGGTGTGGCGCGCTCCCAGACCGCCTCGAAGGCCGTCGAGCAAAGCCGTACTGCTCCCGGTGCTGTTGTGCGTTCCTCATCGCCCTCTGGCGACAGCTCACCTTCTCCGGTGAAGTGCAGGAAGACGACAAGGCTGTCATCGAACAACCAGAAGTCGTTGCCGGGCAGGGCGATGTCGGACGCCTCGCAACGCGGTAGCCAACGGACCTGCTCACCAGCACCCACGTTGCTGGGCGTGAGGTAGTGCTCAAAGCGTAGGTAGTCGCTCATCGGCTCGGAGAAGATCCGAGCGCGACGCACCTCCACCCCACGACTGGTGATCTCCTTCATCAGCCGGAGCCAGGGCCGTGAGTCCGGGTCACGCTCGGCCGCGACGCTGTGAGGGTCCTGCTTCCAGGAGATGTAGCTCGGGTCCGACCGCATGTAGCCGTCCCGCATCTCCAGGTGCACAGCAGAGCGCTTCGCCTGCCGGAACAACCCCTCAAACGTCGGCTCCTCGGCCACCGTCCACCTCCGGGAAGAACTGCACCATGTACTTGGGGATCTCCACCACAGTCTCGTAGTCGGGAAGATCCATCTGCGAGAGCCGTTCCGCGTCCAGCACCTTCAGTCCCTGGACGAGGTACCGGTCCGCCACGTCGTCGTAGTAGACAGTCGCCGACTTGCCCTCGGGGGAGTTCGGGTCCTTGCCCAGCATGTGCAATGCCATGGTGACCACCTTGCTCGTTGAAGACGATCGCTGTGTACGAGCTTGCGCTCAAGTCACCTTGTCGCGCACCGAACTTGCGTGAACTTGCACGGTTTTAAGGTTAAGGTGCGATTGATGCCGCCCCCGCCTGGGGCAACTTGCAAACCCCCGAGTACGTACGGGCCATGCTCCGTCTGGTCGTCAACTTCTTTGAGACGCCGGATGACGTGGAGGACGGCGTGCGAGCCCGTACGGCTCGCGCCGAACTGATCGGCAAGGGGGGCCGGACGTATCACGTACTGCTCTGCCAAGAGGCGCTGCGCAAGAACATCGGCGGTACCGAGGCCATCGTCCGCGCTGAACTGGCAGCGCTCGACTGAGCGCGAAAAGGCCCCCGGCCATGGGCGAGGGGGCCTTCGTCGTACCCCTGGGGCGACGCGGCCCGGCCGATACCGCCGCCTGATCGCCTTCAGGCGGCTCGGCTGACGTCCAGCCGTTCGGGCGACGGCTCGTATCCCGCTGCCCTGTAGGCGGCGACGGCGGCGGCGTTCGAGCTGGGGGTGCTGACGAGTGCGCTCGATGCGCCCAGTTCGCGCAGGGCCGCCGCGGCGGCGACGCCGATCGCCGTTCCGTAGCCGCGACCGCGATGGTCGGCGTGCACGCCGACCGGCTCCAGCAGGCCGGGCCTGCCGGGTCCGGCCGACCAGACCGTCGCCGCGGCGACCGCGTTGTCCTCGTCGTCGTAGCCGATCAGGCAGCGGGCGTCGGCGTAGACCGGACCGGCCGCGAGGACGTGCCAGATCTCCTCGGTGAACGTCGGGCTGCCGAACGCCGATCGGTGCACCGCGGTCCGCACCCCCGCCGTCTCCGGACCGGCCACCTCGATCCGCAGGCCGGAGTCCCTCACCGGCTCGGCGAGGTCGAGGTGCAGCGGCGTCCACGGCTCGTCCAGACTCCAGCCCGCCTCCAGGAGGACCTCGCGGAGCAGCGCGCCGTCGGGGATTTCGAGGCCGACCTTCCCGGGCGGCAGGACCCCGCGCTCCGGATCATCGAGGTCCGCCAGCAGTCGGCGCGCCAGATCACCGTCCTGTCGCAGGTCCGGCGCGGTCGTCAGGCGAAGCACATCAGGGCCGTCCAGGAACCCGACGGCGATGATCCGGCCGTCCACGCTCCAGGTACGGACGGCCGGGGCCAGCCTCTCCGCGCCCAGCGCCCAGGCCCAGCCGAGGTCTCCCGGGTGGAGTTGCAGCGGCGTGCGGTCGTCCTGCCACGCGCGGAGGGCGGCCACGGCCCCGGCCAGCCCGTCGACGCCGGGCTCGTTCAGAGCGATCGTCATGCCCCGCATCCCACACCGTCGCGGCGACCGCCCGCACCTGGTTTTTGCTCGGCCAGTCAGCCCGCGTCCCAGCCCGTGATGGAACACTTGCCCGCAGGGGAACGCGCACCATGCGGGGAGTGGAGCCGATGGCGTCGGACGCGGGCAGGCAGCCGTCCATGCAGGAGCTGATCCGACTGCGCAAGCGCGCCGGATTCGTGGGGCGGCGCAACGAACTCGCCCTCTTCCGCGAGAACTTCGACCTGCCGCCGGAGGACGAGCGGCACCGCTTCCTCTTCCACATCCGTGGCAACGCGGGCGTGGGGAAGACGTCCCTCGTACGGGAGCTGCGGCAACTCGCCGAGGAACGGGGCGCCCTGACCGCCTATGTGGATGAGTCCGTGGGGAGTGTCGCGGACGCGCTGGGGGTCGTGAGTGCGGAGTTCGGGCGCAGGGAGGGCAAGGGGGGCAAGGGAGGCAAGGCGGGCGGGTTCAAGGAGTTGGAGCGGCTGCTCGTCGCTCACCGGGAGCGGCGGTACGAAGCCGAGTCCGCCGCCCTCGCCGCGCTGAACGGGCCGCAGGAGGAACAGGCGCTCCAGCCCGGCGGGCCCTCCGCCGGAAGCCAGTCGCCCCAGCCCTCTGCCGGAAGCATGACCGCCGCCCGCGCCGGCCTCGCCGGACTCGGGCTGCTGCCCGGCGTCGGGATGCTGGCGGGCGCGGTCGACCCCGCCCAACTCGCGTATGGCGCCGACCGGTTGAGGGCCGGGCTCGGTGCGCGCTTCCGTAGTCAGGACGACGTGCAGCTGGTCCTCTCCCCGGAGCGGGTCCTCACGCCCGTGTTCCTGAAGGAGCTGGGGGAGGTCGCGGCCTCGGTGCCCTGGGTCGTGCTGTTCTTCGACACGTACGAGCGGACCGCACCGTTCCTCGACGCGTGGCTGTGCGACCTCATGATCAGCGAGAAGTACGGGCAACTGCCCGCGAACGTCGTGGCTGTCATCGCCGGGCAGCAGGCCTTCGACGCCGCCCGGTGGGGCGACTACGCCGACTTCATGGCCGACGTCCCGCTCGAACCGTTCACCGAGCTGGAGGCGCGCGGGCTCCTCGCGGGCAAGGGCGTCGTCGCCGAGGCCGTCGTCGAAGAAGTGCTGCGGCTCTCCGGCGGACTGCCCGTCCTCGTGTCCACCCTCGCCGAGAACCGGCCCGAGAGCGTCGACGACGTCGGCGACCCCTGCGCCTCCGCCGTCGAACGGTTCCTGAAGTGGGAAGAGGACCCCGTGCGGCAGGCCGTCGCGCTGGCGTGCGCGCTGCCCCGCAGGCTCGACGCCGACGTGTTCGGGGCCGCCGTCGCGGGCGTGTGCGCGGAGCACGATGTGCCGGGGCTCTTCGCGTGGCTGCGGGGGCTGCCGTTCGTGAGCGAGCGCGGCAACCGGCTCCAGTACCACGACGTCGTGCGGGCCCCGATGCTGCGGCTCCAGCGGTGCCGGTCGCCCCGCTGGTGGGCGTGCACCCACCGGCAGTTGGCGGAGACCTTCGGCGAGTGGCGGGCCGAAGCCGGGACGGGGATCGACCCCGATGGGCTCTGGGGCGACGAGCGGTGGCGCGAACTGCGGCTCGCGGAGGTCCACTACCTGCTGTGCTCGGGGGAGCGGGGCGCGCTGCCCGCCGCCCTGCGGGCCGTGGTCGAGGCGGGCGGCTGGGACGAGGAGGCCGCCCGGAGATGCGCCGAGGCCCTGGTCCAGGCGGGGGAGGACGCCGACGCGCGGGACGTCGGGACGTGGGGGCGGGACCTGCTGCGGGCCTTCGAGGGCGGCGGGCTGCCCGGCGCCCTTGAGGTGCTGCTCGACCGCGCCGGGCTCGACCCGCCCACACGGGCCCTCGCGTACGCCGTCCGGGGACGCGAGCTGCGCGTCAGCCGGGACTACCCGGCCTCCGTCACGGAGTACGACCTGGCACTCGCGGCCGACCCGACGCTGCTGCGGGCGCACTACGGCAGGGGCTACACACGGCTGCTGATGGGCGCGTACGACCTGGCGCTCGCCGACCTGAACCGCGCCGACGAACTCGGTCCCGACGACGACTACGTCCTCTCGCTGCGCGGCCGGATCCACCGCCTCATGGGCTCCTACGACGCGGCACTCGCCGACCTGACCCGCGCCGTCGAACGTGCCGCGGACCACGCGGGAAGCTGGGCCGAGCTGGGCGAGACCCACAGCGCCCTCGGCCAGTACGAGGAAGCCCTGACCGCCCTCGACCGCGCGCTGCGGATCAAGCCCGAGTTCCTGTGGGCAAGGGTCCGAAGAGCCCGCGTGCGGCGCGACCGGGGCGAGCACGAGGCGGCCATCGCCGACCTGGACCGGTGCGTCGACCTCGCCCCGGACTCGACGTGGGTGGCCTGCGAGCGCGGCGACGCCCTGCGCGTCGCCGGACGCCACGAGGACTCCCTCGCCGACTACGACCGCGCGATCGAGCACAACACCGCGTACGCCTCGGCGTACGCGAGCCGCGGCCTCGCCCTGCACCGTCTCGGCCGGAACGAGGCGGCCCTCAGGGACCTCGACCGGGCCATCGAGCTGCGCCCGGACTACACCTGGGCGCTGGTCCACCGGTCCGCGGCGCACCTGGCCCTGTCCGACAGCGAGCGGGCCATGGCCGACGTCGACCGCGCCAAGTCCCTGGTCCCGGACTCCGGCTGGATCCTCTACGAACGCGCCTGCCGACTGTACGACCTGGACCGTCCGGAGGAGGCCCGCCCCGACCTGGACAAGGTCGTCGACCTCGACCCGGGGGACGCGTCGGCCCTCGCCCTGCGCGGCGCCGTCCTGTACGAACTCGACCACTACGGCGAAGCGCTCGTCGACCTGGACCGGGCCGTGCGGCTCGACCAGGACCACCCCTTCGCCCACCGGATGCTGACCCTCGTCCACATCGCCATGGGCCGCACGGACGAGGCCCTCGCCGACCTCGCCCGGTACGCCGAAACCGGCGGCGAGGACCCGGGGTGGGCGCGGCGCACGACCGCCGACGTGCACCTGTGGTGCGGTCGCCCCGGGCTCGCCCTCGCCCAACTCGCGGGTGAAAGGGCAGAGTTCACGGACGGCGGCAGCGAGTCCGTCGAGGCGCTGAGCAAGGCGTACCGCGTGACCGGACAGTGGGCCCGCGCCCGCCGCGCCGCCCTCGCCGCGTACGAGGCCGACGAGGCCTACGGCCTGCAACTGCTCGCCCTCGCC
This sequence comes from Streptomyces sp. NPDC040610, assembly GCF_055594065.1. Classification (NCBI taxonomy): domain Bacteria; kingdom Bacillati; phylum Actinomycetota; class Actinomycetes; order Kitasatosporales; family Streptomycetaceae; genus Streptomyces; species Streptomyces sp. NPDC040610. Next base: position 290,617 of record NZ_JBVIXA010000005.1, read on the forward strand.
GTCGGCGGCGCCGAAGGTCCCGCCGCCGCCCGCCCCCTGTGGCTGCGGGCCGTCCGCCTCGCCCGCGCCGACGACGAACCCTCCCCGTGGCACGACTACCTGTACGTCCTGATCGCCGCGGGCCTGGCCGACTGGACCGCCCTGGACGCCCGCCTCGCCCGCCTCCTCGCCCCCGCCGAAGCCCCCACCACCCACTGGGCCGACCTGGCCGAACTCGCCGACGACCTCACCACCCTGCTCCACGCACCCGGCGCCGACCGGGCCCGCCTCGGCCCCCGTCTCGCGCGCGTGATCGCCGCCCGGGACGCCGTCCGGGCGCGGTACGCCGATCCGCTGCCGCTCAGGACGCCGGAGTCTGCACCAGCACTGCCCCTCCCCGAGGCTCAGGGGTGAGCAGGAGCGTCACGCCGTAGCGCGCCAACTGGCCGCCGGGGAGCGTCAGTTCGATGGTCCGGGGTGCGAAGTCGCCCACCGAGCGGCAGTCCCACCACTCCTCCAGGTCGGGGCGCTCGGCACGCAGCCGGGTCGTGAGTTGCCGGAAGCGCGCCGAGAGCGGGTCGCGGTCGGCGCGGGTGCGGAAGTGGCGGTAGAGGTCCATCGCCAGGGGGTGCCAGTCGGGCAGGAGGCGCTGGTGGGCGGGGTCGGCGGTCAGGAAGAGGAGCAGGTTGCGGTGGTCGGGGGGTGTGGGGGCGGGGTCGGGCCAGAGGGCCGCGTAGGCCGGGTTCCAGGCGAGGATGTCCAGGGCGGGGCCCAGGAGCAGGGCGGGGCTGGCGGGCCAACTGTCCAGCAGGCGCTGGTGGTCGACCCCTGGAGCGGCGGGGCCGTCCGGTGCGTCCAGGCCGTCCGGGGCGAACCCCGCCAGCGCCAGCGCGTGCTCCCGCGCCGCCCCGTCCATCCGCAGCGCCCGCGCCACCGCGTCCAGGACCTGCCGGGACGTGTCCACACGCCCCTGCTCCAGCCACGTGTACCAGGCCACCGAGACGCCCGACAGCGCCGCGACCTCCTCGCGCCGCAGACCCGAGGTGCGCCGCCGCGGGGTGCGCGGCAGCCCCACGTCCACCGGGGCCAGCAGCTCGCGGTGCGCGCGCAGGAAGCCGCCCAGCTCGCGCCGCAGCGCACCCCGTACCCCTTGGGCCGTATCCGTCATCCTGTGACCTCCGCTCACCCCATGAACACCCGCCTGGCAGCGCCCCATTCCCGGCCGGATCCTTGTCGCATGACCGAAGCAACCGAAGCAACCGGCACCCCCAACACCCCCGTCGCTCCTGACACCCCCGTCGTCATCCGCCGCCACAACGACTCCTCCCACCTCACCGAACCCCGCACCCTCATCCGCGTCTACACCCCGCCCGGCACGCTGGACTCCGTCACCGCCTTCTACGAGCGGCTCCTCGGGGTGGAACGGGACATGTACTTCACGTATCCCGCCAGGGAACTCACCCTCGCCGTCGTCGGAAGTTTTCTGCTCGTCGAGGCCACGGAGGAGGTCCTGGAACCGTTTCGGGCCACCGACGGGACGCTCCTCGTCGACTCCGCCGACGCGTACCTGGCCCGGCTCACCGCCGAGGAGGGCACGGAGATCCTGGTCCCGCCGCACCGTGTTCCCACCGGCACGGGCTTCACCGCACGGCACCCCGACGGCACCGTCATCGAGTACGTAGAACACCGCCCAACCCCTGACGGGAGTTAGAGAAAGGGCACCTCCGTACAAACCACTTGGGCCCTGAACCCACCGTTCCCGTTCGATTACAGTGCTGCGGAGTCGGACGCCAGGGCACGGGAAAGGGGGTTCGGTGAGCACTGCAGCAGCCACCGGGGTGTGGGGCCGCACCGAGCAGCAGGACTTCCGCAGCCGGGTGCGTGGGACGCTGCTGGGAGCCGCCGTCGGCGACGCGCTGGGCGCGCCCGTCGACGGCCTCGGCCTCGGCGCGATCCGCGAGGCGCACGGCGCCGAGGGACTCACCGAGCTGGCCGCCTCCCACGGGGGCGGGCGCGGCACCGTCACCGCCGCCACGCAGCTGATGCTGTTCACCGTCGACGGGCTCATACGCGCCCAGGTCCGCCGCGACACCGGGGCCTGGCACCCGCCGACCGACCTGCACCGCGCCTACCGGCGCTGGGCCGCCACCCAGCGCGACTGGGGGCCCGACGAGCGCCGCGAGGAAGACGGGTGGCTGGCCCGCGAGGAGTGGCTGTACGCCCGCCGCGGCCCCGCCCGCGCCTGCCTCACCGGGCTCGCCGACGAGCGCATGGGCACCCTCGACGTACCGAAGAACCCCGGCGACCAGGGGCCGGCGGCCGCCACCCGGTCCGCGCCCTTCGGGCTCCTCGTCGGCTGGGAACCGCAGCTCGTGCTGCAACTCGCCGTCGAGTGCGCCGTCCAGACCCACGGCCATCCCGTCGCCTACCTCACCGCCGGGGCCCACACCGTCCTCGTGCACGGCCTCGCCCGCGGCGAGTCCCTGGACGGCGCCATCCAGCGCACCCTCGCCCTGCTCGCCGCACGGCCGGGCCACCAGCCCGTCACCGACGCACTGCGGCACGCCCTCGGCGCGGTCCGCCAGGGCATGCCCACGGCCGGGCGCGTGGAGGAACTCGTCGGCGAGGGCGAGGCCGTCGGCGCGCTCGCCGCCGCCGTGTACTGCGCCCTCGTCGGCGAGGACGTCCGCCACGGGCTGCGGCTCGCCGTCAACCACAGCGGGGCGTCGGCGGCGGCCGGGGCGCTGTGCGGGGCGCTTCTCGGCGCGCTGCACGGGGAGACCGCGCTGCCCCCGGGCTGGCTCACCGAACTTGAGGGCCGCGCGACCGTCCTCGAACTCGCCGACGACTTCGCCATGGAGATGACGCAGGGGCCCGCCCTGCACAGCCCGGCGGGGGCCGCGCCGGGGTGGCTCGCCCGCTATCCGCGCGCCTGATCCCGGGCCCGACCCCCGCCCGGGGCCCGCGCGCTCACGCCTGCGAGTCCTCCACGATCTTCAAGGCGCGGGCCTTCAGCTCCTCGCTCGCCTCCTGCGCGTTCCCCGCGTCGAACGGCGGCCGCGGGTCGTACTCCACGGCGAGCTGGATCGCCCTCGCCGTGTCCTCGTCGGTCAGCCGCGCCGCCAGATACAGGGCCATGTCCAGGCCCGCCGAGACGCCCGCCGCCGTGATGAACTTCCCCGACCGTACGTAGCGTTCCGGCACGTACGTGATGTCGAAGGTCTTCTCCAGGTACGGGGCCGACGCCCAGTACGTCGTCGCGCGGCGGCCGTCCAGGAGGCCCGCCGCCGCCAGGACGAGGGAGCCCGTGCACACGGACGTGGTGAAGCGGGTGCGGCGGTTCGTGTGCCTGATCCACTTCAGGAGCGTCCGGTTCTCCATCGCCGCGATGACGCCGCGGTTGCCCGCGCCCGGTACGAGGAGGACGTCCAGGCGGCCCGCCTCGTCGAGCGTGCGCTCCGCCACGACCGCCACGTCGCCGGTGTCCGTGCGCACGGGGCCCCGCCGCTCGGCGATCATCGTGACGCTCGCGCCGGGGACGCGGGAGAGGACCTCGGCGGGGCCCGTGGGGTCGAGGAGGCTGTAGCCGTCGTAGAGGAGGATGCCGATCCGGGGGCCCTCGGGCGGGGTGCCGGGGTTCGAGGGGTACGGGGCGGTGTCCGCGTGGGCAGACGGGGCCAGGGTCGTCGTGGCGAGGGTGGCCGTGGCCGCTGCGGCCGTGCCGCGCAGGAGGGTGCGGCGGGTCGTGCGGCTTGTGCGGGCTGTGGGATGCGTCATGGCACGGGAGTCTGCGCGGGCCGCGGTGCTCGTGGGCGGGGCATGTCCGGCATCCTGCGAATCCTGTCCCCGCCCATGCCGTAGTGGTCGAGGAACGCCTGCCGCAACGTCTGCGCCGAGCCGAAGCCGCAGCGGCGCGCTATCGCGGACAGGGGGAGTTCGCTGGCGCGGACCAGGTGCGCGGCCGCCTCCGTGCGGGCCGCTCGCACCGCGCGGGCCGGGGTCGTGCCCAGGTGGGTCGAGAACAGGCGGGTCAGGTGCCGGGTGCTCACGCCCGCGCGGGCGGCGAGCGCGGCGGGGGTCAGGTCGTCGGCCAGGTGGGCCGCGATGTGGCCCGCGAGGTCGCGTACCAGGCGGTCGCCCGGGGGCGGGGCCGCCAGGAACATGCTGATCTGCGCCTGGTCCGCGGGGCGGTGCAGGTACGAGACCAGCTCGCGGGCCACCGCGCGGGCCAGGGTGGGGCCGTGGTCGTCCTCGATCAGGGCGAGGGTGAGGTCCAGGGCGCTGGTGACGCCCGCTGAGGTGTAGACGTTGCCGTCGCGTACGTAGAGGGGGGCCACGTCCACGGCCACCGTGGGGTGGCGGGCCGCCAGTGCGTCGCCGTAGCCCCAGTGGGTCGTCGCCCGGCGGTGGTCCAGCAGGCCTGCGGCCGCCAGGACGTACGCGCCCGTGCAGACGCTTGCCACGCGGCGGCTGTGTTCCGCGAGGCGGCGCACCTGGGCGACCAGGCGGGGGTCGGACGCCGCCTCCTCGTAGCCCGCGCCGCCCACCACCATGAGGGTGTCCAACTCGCCCGTCACCGTCTCCAGTTGCTGGCCTGCCGCCAGGGCTATGCCCGCCGAGCTGTGGGCCGGGCGGCGGCCCACCGTGCCCAGGTCTATCCGGTACGGGGGGTTCGCGCCGTAGCGGTTGGCTATGTCCAGGGCGCCGCTCGGGCAGGCTATGTCCAGGATCTGGACGTTGTCGTACGCCACGATCAGCACGCGTCTCGCGGTCTGCATGGGGGGCATCCCACCACGAGCCGCCGCCTCCGGCTGCGGGTGGCTGGTCGGCCCCCGCCCTCCCACCCGCCCGCCCGTTTCCACTCGACCGGCCGGTGGACGCCGCCTGCGGGGCTGGCCCGCCGTCGGCGCCTGCGGCTGCCGGGTGGGTTTCCCCGCCGCTACCGCGGCGGCTTGCTTCCCCACCCGCCCGCCCGTTTCCAGTTGGGCGGATGGTGGGCGCCGCCTGTGGGGCTCGTTCGCCGTTGGCGGCTACAGGTGGTGGGTGGTTTCCCGCTGCTACCGCGGTGGGTCGGTCGCCCGCCCGCCCGTTTCCAGTTGGGCGGATGGTGGGCCTCTCCCGTGGGGGTTGTTCGCCGTTGGCGGCTGAGGGGCGGGTGCGGGTTTCCCCCGGGCCCGTGCTCGTGCGGCTGGGGCGCGGAGTGGGGCCCGCGCTGTGTGGCTGGGCGTGGAGCGGGTTCCGTGCTGTGGGGTTCTGCGGTGCGGCTGGGACTGGAGTATCGGGTGGGTGGGTGGGAGGAACCCCCGCCGCGGTAGCGGCGGGGGTTTTGGGGGGCAGGCCCCGGCCCAGGGTCAGCTGACCGTTTTGGGTGCTGTGGGCTCCTGGTCCTGCTGGGACGGCAGTGCCGCCGAGGCCGAGTCGTCGTCCGTGTTGATGCGTTCGATCAAGGCGTCCCGCTCAGGCGTGTCCTCCGGCTTGAAGTACCCGATGGCGATGTAGAGGATCAGCGAGACGGCGAGCGGGATCGACACCTGGTACTGGAGCGGCACGCCGCCGTCCACGTTCCAGTGGATGGGGTAGTTCACCAGCCAGAAGGCGAGCAGCCCGAGCGCCCAGCTGGTGAGCGCCGCCGTGGGGCCGGAGCGGCGGAACGGGCGGAGCAGGCCGAGCATCATCGGGATGGCGATGGGGCCCATGAGACCGGCGACCCACTTGATGACGACGGTGATGATGTCCTTGAAGGCGGGCGAGTTGACCTGCGTGGCCACGGCCATGGACAGGCCGAGGAAGACGACGGTGGTGAGCCGTGCGGCGATGAGCCCGGTGTGGTCGGTCCAGGCGCGGGCCCGCTTGGAGAGGACGGGCGCCACATCGCGGGTGAAGACGGCCGCGATGGCGTTGGCGTCGGAGGAGCACATGGCCATGGTGTGGGAGAAGAAGCCGACGATGACGAGGCCGAGGAGCCCGTGGGGGAGCAGCTGTTCCGTCATGAGGGCGTAGGAGTCGGAGCCGTCGGGCTTCTTCGCGTCGACGAGGAGCGGCGACATCCACATGGGGAAGAAGAGGACCAGCGGCCAGACGAGCCAGAGGACGGCGGACAGCTTCGCGGAGCGGGTGGCCTCGCGGGCGTTGGCCGTGGCCATGTAGCGCTGGGCCTGGTTGAGCATGCCGCCGTTGTACTCGAAGAGCTTGATGAAGAGGAAGGCCAGGAGGAAGACCGTTCCGTACGGGCCGACCAGCGGTTTCGCGTGGCCGTCCAGCGCGGGCTCGTCCCAGACGCCGAAGAACCCGCCGTACGGTCCGAGCTTCGCGACCACCGCCACGAACATCGCGACACCGGCGAGGAGTTGGATGATGAACTGGCCCAACTCCGTGAGCGCGTCCGCCCACAGGCCGCCGATCGTGCAGTAGATCGCGGTGATCACGCCGGTGATGAGGATGCCCTGGTTGAGGGAGACGCCGGTGAAGACGGAGAGGAGGGTCGCGATGGCGGCCCACTTCGCGCCCACGTCCACGATCTTCAGGAGCATGCCGGACCAGGCGAGCGCCTGCTGGGTCTTCAGGTTGTAGCGGTTCTTCAGGTATTCGAGGGGCGAGGCGACGTGCAGGCGTGAGCGCAGACGGTTGATGCGGGGCGCGAACAGACGCGCGCCGATGGCGATGCCGAGCGCGATGGGGAACGACCAGGTGATGAAGGACGTGACACCGTAGGTGTAGGCGATGCCCGCGTAACCGGTGAACATCACCGCGCTGTAGCCGGACATGTGGTGCGAGATGCCGGAAAGCCACCAGGGCATCTTCCCGCCGGCCGTGAAGAAGTCACTGACGTTGTCCACGCGTTTGTGGGACCAGACGCCGATCGCGACCATCACGCCGAAATACGCGATGAGCACGGCCCAGTCGAGACCGTTCATTGCCCCTCCCAGGGGTCCGACTTGTGAACTCGGTCAACTCCGCTGAAACGGCGCCCACTTCCTTGTGGCGGCGCCTGAACGGCCGCGAAGTGCCCGCTCATAGTCGGTTCGGCGGGAGCGCGCGGACAACCGCCCGCAGGGTCAAGAGGAAGTAAAATCGTTCGAGTTGGCGACCTTGGTTCAGATACGTGACTCAGAGGGGGCGGCAAAAGCCCCCGAAGGGGTACCTGTCGGCCACCCCTCGGGGGCGTGTCCCCGGCCGGCGCTCAGCGCATCAGCTCGCCCGCGTTCACCAGCAGTGACTGGCCGGTGATGGCCCGCGCCCGGTCGGAGGCGAGGAACACGCAGGCGTCCGCGACGTCCCCGTCGGTGGCCAGCTCCGGCAGCGCCATCCGCTCGGTGAGCCGCCGCTTCACCTCCGCCTCCGGCACGCCTTCGGTGTGCGCGGTGAACTTCACGTACGCCTCCACCGGCGGCCCCCACATCCAGCCCGGCTGGACGGTGTTCACCCGGATCCGGTGCGGGCCCAGCTCGCGGGCGAGGGAGTACATCGCCGAGACCAGCGCGCCCTTCGACGCCGCGTACGCCGCCTGCCGCACCTGCGAGGGCGCGGCCACCGACGACTGCGTACCGATCAGGACGACCGAGCCGCCGCGCTCCTTCAGGTGTGGCAGACAGGCCCGGGTCATCCGCAGCGAGCCGAGGAGGTTCACGTCCAGGATGCCGTCCCAGGTGCCGAAGTCCGCGTCCTCAAGGCCGCCGAAGTAGCTGTCCCAGGCGGCGACCTGAACCAGTGCGTCGATCCGTCCGAACCGCTCGACGGCCAGGGCGGCCAGCGCCTCGCACTGGCCCTCGTCGGTGATGTCCGTCGGCAGGTGCGCGACGTGCTCGCCCTCCGGGTCGATCGCGGCGGCGGACCGCGCGAGGTTCTCCTTCGTGCGCGCGCCGAGCACGGCGTTGCCGCCGTCGCGCACCACGGCGGCGGCGACCTCGTGGCCGAGCCCCGCGCCGACCCCCGAGACGATCACGGTCCTGCCGTCGAGCAGTGACATGAGGAACCTCCGGACTCTGGCAGTTTTTCTGACGGGGCGTCAGAGTATGGGCGTCCAACGGAGGAAGGAAGGGGAGCCCAGTGACTGAGGACACCCGCGCCGAGGTGTACGCCGAGCTGGCCGCCGTAGGGCCCTACGGGGTGCGCCCGGGCCATGCGCTGATCACCATGGTCGAGCCGCACCCGGGCCAGGAGTACGCCTACAACCGCTGGTACGAGGACGACCACTACTACGCGGGCGCGATGGCGATGCCGTGGATGTACGCGGGACGGCGCTGGGTGGCGACCCGTGAGCTGCAACTCCTGCGCCTGCCCGAGAAGTCGGCGGTCGCGCAGCCCGTGACGGCGGGCTGCTACCTCTCCACGTACTGGATCACCCAGGGCCGCTACGACCACCACATGAAGTGGACCGTCGGCATCAACAAGCGCCTCAACCGCGACGGCCGCGTCCACCAGGCCCGCACCCACGTCTTCACGGCCTTCCAGGACCACGAGGCCACCGTGTACCGGGACGGCGCCGCCGGGCCCCGCGACTTCCACGCCCTCGACCACCCCTACCAGGGGCTCGTCCTCGAAGTCATCGACGCCGAGAGCCCCGAGCGGCGGCCGGAACTCCTGGAGTGGCTGCTCGCCCGCCGCCTCCCGCGCGCCCTCGCGGGCTCACCCGCCGCCCTGGTGACGGTCTTCCGGCCGACACCGCTGCCGGGCGACCGGATGACGTACGTGAAGCAGGTCGAGGGCGTCGACACCCGGCTGACCCTGCTGTGGTTCCTGGAGGGCGATCCGCGCGCGTGCTGGGACGAGCGGTTCGCCGGGGCCGTCGAGCAGGTCGCCGATTCGGGCCTGGGGCGGGTGGAGCTGGTGGCGCCGTTCATTCCGACCGTGCCGGGGACGGACCGGTACGTGGACCAGCTGCGCTAGCGGGGCGGCGGTTCGCCGGGGCGGCGGGGCAAAGGCCGAGCCCCCTCGGCCAGGACGGCGGACCAGTCGAGAGGGCTCATGCGGTACTGCTATGCGGTTGTGTTGCGTCGGTGGCACGTATCACCCGTGGTTGTAGTTCCCCTCGCGGACCTCGGCCACGAAGACGTTCCAGGAGTCGGCGGGGAAGGCGATGACCGCGCCGTCGGTGACCTTGGAGTCCCGCACGGAGATCGCGTGTGTCACGGGGGACTTGACCTCGACGCAGGCGCCGTTCCCGGTGGAGTAGGAAGACTTGGTCCAAGCGTGCGAGGCACCTTGCTGGATTGCCATGTTTGCTCCGTTTTGCGCAGTTGGTGAATTGCTGTAACCGCCTGAGAGCGGTATACGCCAACGTTCTTGCTGTTGGCGTGAATGACGCTACTCGCCAACATCGACCGGCGGATGGGTCGTTCACTCAACCGGATGGCATATTCCAGAGGGGTCTTCCGCCACGCTATGGCGAAGGTGTACCGTGCGGCATTTTTGCCCGCCGGGCACCGTCGGACCTCAGCGGGCGTACTCCTTGGCGATGTCCGCGATCAGCTGACGGGAATGATCCACATTCAGCGCCTGTGCCCGCAAATGCTCGTACATGACGCTGTACTGCTGCACGTCATTCGCCTTTTCCAGATACAGATCGCTCGTGACGCCCTCGATGTAGACCACGCTGGAATCCGAGGCGTCCGGGAACTCAAGAATCGCGTACTGACCGTTCAGACCCGGATGCGCGCCCATGTCGAACGGGATCACCTGCACCGTGACGTGCGGCAGCTGGGACTGCTCCACCAGATACTCCAACTGCTCCCGCATCAGCGCGCGGGTGCCGACGACGCGGCGCAGCGCGGACTCGTCCAGGACGGTCCACAGGCGCAGCGGATTCTCCGGCGCCGCGATGCGCTCCTGGCGGCGCATCCTGACCTGCACCCGTTTCTCGATGTCCGTCGGGGTGGTCTCCGGCAGCGCGCCGGTGATCAGGGCCTCCGCGTACGGCCGGGTCTGGAGCAGGCCGGGGACGACCTGCGGATCGTAGACGCGCAACGAGGCCGCGTCCGTCTCCAGACCGATGTAGACGCTGTACGGGATGTCGCCGAAGGAGTGCCACCAGCCCTGCTGGCGGGAGTCCTTGGCCATCTGCATGAGCGAGTCGACGATGCGGTGGTCCTCGACCTCGTACACCCCGCAGAGGTCGCGGACGTCGCGCTGGCTGATCGAACGGCGGCCGTTCTCCAGGCGACTGATCTTCGACTGCGAGACCAGCAGCCGCTCCGCCACCTCTTCGGCTGTCATGCCTTTCAGCTCGCGCAGCCGACGCAGCTCCTGGCCGAGCCGGCGTCGCCTGACGGTGGGATTGACGTTGGACGCCACGGGACGTGCACCTCCGGCACTATGCCTCTACTTTGCGTGTCTGCTGCCATGCAGAGTGCCACCACGGGTCAACTCGGCGCTGGGAAACAGCAGAACAGCGGCGTGTGGGGGTGCCGACGCGCCGCGCGCCGCGTGTGCTGCCTCAACAGGCGTGCCCCATGAGGCGGTTGCGGCCGCGCGGGCGGCGCACCGGCGTCCGTCCTGGACGCCCGGTGCCCCGCCCGCGCGGCTCAGCGGCTCCCGAACCGGGTCTGGGGGACTGCGGTGCGGTGGCGCGGATGACGCGTGTGCTGCGGGTGTGGCCCGTTCAGTGGGCCACGGCGCGGGCCATGGCTCCCGCACCTCGGCGTGGCTGCATCGGAACCCTGCCTGGGTCCGGTGCGGTCCGCGCCGTCTGCGCGGGCTGTCGCCCGCCGCCCTGCCCCGCGGTCGCGGGACTGCGGCGCGGCTGTGCCGCCACACCGTTCTGGACGTCCATCACGGCGTGCGCCACGAGGCCGCCCATCGGGTCGTGCCTGATCAGATCGCGCAGCCGGGAGCGGGACGAGCGTCCCTCGTTGCCCGGATACAGGTGCTTGCCGAGTCCGACCGCGTGGGCCAGCGCGGCGAGCGCCGCGGTCCGCGGGTCCGGCGGTACGCCGGTGCGGATCGCCGAATCCAGTCGGGACCTGATTTCCCGGCTGATCGCCGTGTCCGTCGCTTGATAGCGAGTCGTCGGCAGTACCCCGCACATCTGACCCGCCACGGCATGCACCATGCCGCACCGCTCCAGATGCGAAAGGTAGGTCTGGCGCAGCCCCAGGCGGGGCCCGCCGATCCAGTGGACCGCCCGAACCGGGCTGCCGCGCCTGCGCAGCAGTTCCAGTGCGGAGTCCAGAGTCGGATCTCCGGTCGGCCGTGGCATCACCACGGCGATACGATCCCCGTCAGGGGCTATCCGTCCGGCCAGTGCCAGCTCTACTAGCTGTGCGCCGGCCAGACCCAGGTCGAGCGACTGCGGCTGCGCTGTGGTACCCGTGGCCGGGTCCAGAGCGAGCAGCAGAAGCTCCTCCGGAATTGTTCTGCGGCTCCTGCCCATCCATGCCTCCCCGCGTGGATGAATGACAGGGTGACCCCTCTCACATTGGTCTGTCGAGAGTGCGTGGGCGGTACGTACGGGAACCAGTAGGTATGTCGTTCTCGTCTACCACGGGGGTTAAGCCCTCACACAGGACACTGGGACATGGTTCGGACAGCGGGTCCGGGCCGTGGTTGGGCGCGGCGAGTACGGCGAGTACGAGGAGGCATCGGTGGCGGGCGAGTTCCCCGACAGGTCTAAGACGGTTTCTGGCGGGGGCGCCTCGGACGGTGCGGCCGACGCCTCGTCGGCGTCCGGTTCCGCGGTCGGCTCCGCGCCGGGCGACGCCAAGGGAGACGCACGACTGCGCGCCGCGGTTGCCGCGTGGGTCGCGGGATCCGAGGAGGGCGAGTCCGAGTCCGAGGTCGGTGCCGGGTCCGGCACCGCGTCCGGGGCGGATGACGTGGCGGAGGGTTCCGGCGCGGCTGCGGGGGAAGGTTCCTCCTCGGCTGAGCCGGAAGGTTCCTCCTCCGGCGTGGCCGGGGGTGCCGACGGCGGCTCCGGTGCCGACGGCGGCGCCGAGGACGCGGGGTCCGCGGTCGACATGGCCACGGCCGTGTTCACGGCTGCGCGGCCCGAGGCGCGGGTGGACGACGCCGAGGGTGACGGCGACGGCGCCGACGAGGGTGCGAAGGCCGAGGCCGGGGGCTCTTCAGGCGCTGACGACTCCGCCGACGACTCCGCCGACGACTCCGCCGACGACTCCGGGGACGAGCCCGCTGACCCCCGGGTCGACCGGGCCACGGCGGTGTTCACGACCGTACGGCCGGGTGTGAACGGGAAGTCCGACGCCGGGCCGAAGGCCGACGCGGAGCCCGGGAGCGCCACGGAGCCGGACTCCGACGCCGACCCGGAGCCCGCAGCCGAGCCCGCTGCCAAGGCCGACGCCGACCCGGAGCCCGCAGCCAAGCCGACGGCCCCGGTGAAGTCCGACGCCACCCTGACGCTCACCGCGAAGGCCGACGCCAAGCCGAAGGCCGAGCCTGAAGCCGAGCCGGAGGCCGGGGGCAAGCCGGAAGCCGACGCCAAGGCCGACGCCGAGCCCGCGGCCGACCCGAAGCCCGAAGCCGACGCCGAGCCGAAGGCCGACAAGCCCGAGTCCGAGTCCGCCGCCAAGGCCGACGCCAAGCCGCAGGGCGCCAAGCCGAAGGCCGACGCCAAGTCCAAGGCCGACGACGCCAAGTCCAAGGCCGACGCCAAGGCCCCGGCCAAGGGCGACGCCGAGCCCGACGCCAAGTCGGACGCCGAGTCCGGCGACAAGCCCGACACCTCCGGTCGCCCGCTCGACCAGGCCACCGCCGTCTTCAAGGCCGTCCGCCCCGCCTCCGCGGGCGTGGACCAGCCGACCACGATGCTGAAGCTCGGCGACGTACCCGAGCGCAAGCCGAAGTCCGATGACGCCGCGAAGCCCGCGGCCAAGCCCGCCGCCGAGTCGGAGTCCGAGCGGACCAGCAAGTTCGTCGCGCTCAAGCCGCTCGACGAGCCCCGTGCGAAGCCCGAGCCGAAGGCGCAGCCCGCGCCGGGCACGAAGCCCGGCCAGGAGGGCAAGGCCGCGCCCGGAAAGCCCGCCGCGCGGCCGTCGGCCCCGGAGGGCACTCCCGTACAGGCCCCGCGAGGAGCGGGCACCCCCGTCCAGGCGCCCCCGCCAGGAGACCGCACCAGCCAGCAGCCCCTGCCGCCGCTGCCGCCCCTCGATCTGCTCGCCGAGCTGACGAACACGCCGCCGCCCCCGGAGACCCCGACCCGCACCATCGTGCGCCGGGTCAAGATCTGGACGCCGCTCGTCGTGCTCCTCGCGATTGTGTTCGCAGTCGCACAGGCGTTGCGTCCGCTTCCGGAGCCGAAGCTGACCCTGACGGCCGCGGGCACGCACTCCTTCGAGGGCGGCAAGCCGTCGATTCCGTGGCCCGAGGAGGGCCAGGCGGCCATGGACGTCGACGGCATCGGCAGCTTCGGCTCGTCCGGCAACCAGAAGCCCGTGCCGATCGCGAGCATCGCCAAGGTGATGACGACCTATCTGATCCTGCGCGACCACCCGATCAAGAAGGGCGGGGACGGCAAGACCATCGAGGTCGACGCCGAGGCGCAGCGGCACTACGAGAAGGGCAAGCCGGCCAACGAGTCCGTGGTCAAGGTGACCGAGGGCCAGAAGCTCACCGAGTACGAGGCCCTGCAGGCCGTGATGCTGCCGTCCGCCAACAACGTCGCCCGGCTGCTCGCGCGCTGGGACAGCAAGGGTTCCGAGGACAAGTTCGTCGCCAAGATGAACAAGACCGCCAAGGAACTCGGCATGAAGAACACGCACTACACGGACCCCAGCGGCCTCGACAAGACGACCGTGTCGACCGCCGAGGACCTGGTGAAGCTCGGCCGCGTGGCGATGGAGAACCCGACCTTCAAGGAGATCGCGGGCCAGGGCAGCTACAAGGACATCAACGGCGACAAGCAGGACAACTTCTTCGGTCTCGTCCCGACCGTCGCCATCGGCATCAAGACCGGCACCACCTCGGCCGCTGGCGGCAACATCCTCTTCGCCGCGGAGAAGCGCGTCGGCGGCAAGACCCACATGGTCATCGGCGCGGCCCTCGCCCAGTTCGGCTCGAACGGCGTGGCCAACATCGACAAGGTCACCAAGGTCACCCAGGACCTGATCGCGGCCGGGCAGGACGCCCTCAAGGCCAAGACCGTGGTGAAGAAGGGCGAGGTCGTCGGCGAGATCGACGACGGCCTCGGCGGCACCACGCCGGTCGTCGCCACCAGGAACGTCACCGCCGTCGGCTGGTCCGGCCTGACCGTCAAGGCGGAGCTCTCGGACGGCGGCAAGACGCCCCCGCACTCCGCGAAGGCCGGTACGGTCGTCGGCCGCCTGCTCGTCGGGGACGGCACCACCAGCGGCGCGATCAAGGTCCCGGTGGCCCTGCAGAAGGACCTCTCCGAGCCGGGCTTCGGCGCGAAGCTGACCCGCGTGAGCTGACGCGGGGCGAGAAGCGCGACGAGAAGGGGGTGGGGGGGGGGGGGGAAGGGCCCCCCCCCCCCCCCCTTTTTTGCCCACCCCAAGGCCGACCTTTTCTTGGGCCCGCCCCTCCTTC
>NZ_JBVIXA010000005.1:305101-481110 GCF_055594065.1 Streptomyces sp. NPDC040610
GCATCCTATGCGACCACGCTACGTAAGATGGTGGGAAAAAGGGGGGTGGGGGGGGGGGGGGGGGGCTGGGGGGGGGGGGGGGGGGGGGGGGGGGGAGGGGGGGGGGGGGGGGGGGGACCCCCCCCCCCCCCCCCCCACCCCCCTTTGTCGTACGCCCGACGCGCTAGTCCTTGTCGGGCTCCGGCTCGCACTTCGGCTGCGGCCCCGTCGGGCCCCCGTAGTTCGACGCGATCCGCACGTCACCGGGCTTCTTCACCGTCAGGCGCGTGAAGTCGCCCTCCTTGTAGAGGCAGCCGCCCTCCGCCCACAGCCACGGCGAGTAGGCGACGCGGACGGTGACCGAGCCGGGCTCGGGCATGCGGACGGTGAGGTGGGCGCCGTCGGCGGTCACCACGGAGCCGGGCTTGTCGACCAGCGGGACGGCGTCCTTGACGCGGTAGATCCGCCAGTTGTCGTCGTGCCAGACCTGGTCCAGATAGCTCGGCTCGCTGGTCACCAGGTCGTGCTCGCGCTCGGCGGCGCCGTCCGGCTTGCCGTCGCCCTTGTAGAGCACCACGAAGCCGACGGCCCAGTGGTTCAGCCAGGCGCGGTACGAGGACGACGTGAAGATGCCCTCCTTGACCTCGGAGACCGGCCTGCCCTCGTAGAACAGGCGGCCGCGCTCCACGTCGGCCTGGCGGTTCCAGCCGCGCGCCATGTTGATGTACGGCGACAGGACGGCCGCCTCGCGGTGGTCGCGGGCCGGGACGACCTCGACGCGGGTGCGTTCGGCGCCCAGGCGGTTGAGCTCCTTGACGACGCCGTCGGTCTCGACGGCCCAGGTGGGCACCTTGGTGTACGCCACTATGTCGGAGGTCGTCTTGATGGACACCCAGATGAGGGAGAGGGCGACGGCGCAGATCAGCACCGTCCGGTGCCAGAAGTGGCGCGGCTTGCCGCTGGGCCGCAGCAGCCGCAGGGTGGGGAACTTCCGGTTCAGGACGGCGGCAAGCAGGATCGGCGGGGCCGCGATCTCGGCGAAGCGCTCGACGTTCGTACCGATCGGGGTGGGGATCAGCCAGGTCAGGACCACGCCCACCGCGTACACCGCGGCGCCCACCTTCAGCAGCTTCCAGGAGCGCGGCGCCGCCAGGATGACGACCCCGCAGAGCAGCACCGGCGGGAAGATCCGGATGAACGCCATCGGCTGCTCGCCCTCGAAGGGGAACAGCCACGTGGTCAGGCCGACGACGACGAACGGCGGCAGGACCAGGGCGAGCGCCTTGCCCCACTCACGCAGCAGCAGATAGGCGCCGCCCACCACGACGAGGAAGAGACCGGCGACCGGGCTGCCCATGGTCGCGAGGGCCGCGCAGAGCGTGGCGGCCGCGACCCGGCGCCGGTTGGCGGTGCCGGTGACCGCCAGGACCGCGCCGACGCCGAACGCGACGCCCAGCATGAACGTCGCCCGGCCGCACACGACCTGGCACCACATCGAGAAGCCGACGATGACGGATGGCCACAGCGGTTTGCGGATGCCGCTGCGCATGATGATCGCGACGCCCATCCAGGTGGCGGCGATGCCGGAGGCCGCCGCCACGGTCCGCACGCCGAACGCGGCCATCAGATACGGCGAGATGACGCTGTAGTTGGCGGTGTGCAGACCGCCGTACCAGAAGAGGCTGTACGCCGAGCCCGGGTAGCGCCGGGCGAAGCCCGCCCACGCCTCCTGGGCAGCGAGGTCGCCGCCGCCCGTCGCGAACACGGTCCACCACAGCAGATACAGCGGCAGCACGCCGGCGGTGATCAGCAGCGGCATGCGGTACCGCACGTGCCACGGTTCGGGCATGCCACTGCCCCGGTCGGCTCGGCTGAGAGTCGGGGTGGACAGGTCGGCAGAGGCCACGGTCGGCGGTCCGTTCGGCTGGCTGGGACAACTCCTTCGGAGTAGACGCTAACCGCTGCGGAATGGTTGGCAGACAGCGACCCCGGGGGCCCGGTCCATGTAAGTATGCAACCGAATGTCTGTTCCCGCAGGTCGTTCCGGGCGAGGTCGGGTGCCCTCGCCGGGCGGGTGTGTGGGGCGGCTCACCCCGCCGCGGGGGGTGCGCAGAGGGGGCCGGGGGCGAGGGTCCTGCCGCGGGTCTCCTCGCGGACGGTGTCGAGCTGGCCGAGGAGGGTGTCGAGGCGGGTGGCCGAGGGGTCCCGGAAGTAGCGGAGCACCGCGCGGTGGAAGGCGTTCCGCAGCGCGGGCGGCATCGCGTCCGAGGCGTCGAAGCACAGCGTCCCGGCGCCGCCCGTGAGGATCGCCGCGACCTCGTCGCCGCCCGGGTCGGTCGGCCGGGGATCGTCCGCGCCGGGGAAGAACGGCCGCAGCTCCGGCTCGGCCTCCTCGTGCCAGAGCCGCCGTGCCTCGCCGCCGGAAAGCCGCTCGACCAGCTCACGGGCCTCCGGGCCGCCCCTGAAGACGGCCGCCATGTCGCCCGCGACCTCGTACGCGTCGTCGTGGGCGGCGGGCCCGGGCAGGAACCGGGCGGAAGGATCCACCCGCACACCCCCGCCACCACTCCCTTTTGCGCCCTCTTTACCCTTCGCGTTCGCATACAGATACCGGATGAAGGCGCTCTGGTGCTCATGCGTGCAGTCCAGCTCCGGCGAGTTGAGCAGCCCTCGGGGGCGCGGACGCTCGGCGTCCGGATCCCGGGTCCCTTCGTACGAGGTGGTGAGCGAGAGGTCGACCGACCTCCTGGACCGCTCGCCCAGCAGCCGCGCCCACGCGGTCCAGGCCCCCCGCACCTCGGGGCTGCGCCAGCTCAGCCGACCGGCGGCCCACCGCGCGTAGACATCGGGACCGGACCGGTGCAGGACCAGATCCTCGATCCAGTCGGTGCCGGGCCACCCGGAGGTGGCCTGAGAGGCAAGCCCGACGCACCACCGGGACACGGCACCCTCCCCAAGCCCCGCCTCTCCCTCCCCCTTCCCCTTCCCCTGCTCCCTCCCCCTCTCCTTGCTCCAGACCAGACTCTTCAGATCGACTTTCAACGGGACCCAGTAGGTGCGGTGGGAGCCGTCGATGTGGATGCGGGGGGCCCAGGGCGGGTGGCCGGGGGCGTCGAGGGGTTCGAGGCGGTTGCGGCGGGCGTACTCGGTCAACTCGCCCAGGCTGTTGAGGACGGCGACGTCCGGCGGGTCACCGGCCTCCAGCTGCGCGACCAGAGTCTCGCGCAGCGAGCGGGTGCCGCGGTAGGCGTACGTCTCGCCGGTGCCGTCGTCGAGCCGCTTCAGCATCGCCTCGAACGCGGCGCCCTCCGCGCCGGTCCACGGGCCGAGGACGACGAGGGTGTCGCGGCTCTCGGCGGAGCAGCCGCCGCTGGTGAGGGCGGCGACGAGGGCGAGGGCGGTGAGCCAGGAGGCGAGGGCCGTACGCCGGGTGCCGCGGGTCATGGGGTGGTCCCCGGGTGGGTGAGGCGGACGTACTCGCGCCGGTAGGAGTGCAGGGTGGCGCCGGTGACGGCGGCGCTGAACAGGCCCGCGGGGATCACCCAGGCGGGCGCGGGGCCGAGGAAGGTGAGGCGGCCGTCGGCCAGTTCGCGGTCCACGGAGTCCTCCAGGGCGGCGATGACGTACCGGTCGGGGGCGGCGAAGGGGTGGGCCTCGGCGGTGGACTCGACGCGCGGGGAGGTCTTGGTGGACAGGGCGCGGGCGGTGGACTCGGCGGCGCGCTGGGCCTTCTGTACGAGGACGGCGTCGGCGGCCAGGAGGGGCAGGGCGAGCAGGGGCAGGGCGGCGGCGAGCAGGGGCAGGCTGACGTACAGCCGGAAGCGGTGGTGGAGGAGGACCTGGGTGCGCCAGAGGCCGTGGACCAGGAGCAGGAACGCGACGCCGGAGACGGCGAAGGCGGCGAGGACGTCGGCGCCGGGGGCGGCGCGGCCGGCGATGCGGTCCTGGAGGGCGTGTTCGAGGGCGGTGACGCGGTCGACGACGGCGGTGGCGGTGGAGCCGGTGGCGGGGCGGCAGACGAGGGTGGCGGGGTCCGCGCGGGTGGAGCACAGGATGCTGCGGGCGTACGCGAGGGAGGCCTCGCGCAGGGCGCGGTCGGAGGCGTTGGCCTGGGCCCAGGCGGTCCAGGTGCCGTAGTCGGCGACGAGGCCCGCGACGACGTCGAGGTCCTGGCGCTCGGAGGTGGACAGGGCGCCGCTGCGGGCCACCTGGTTCAGGCGCTGGGTGGCGCGGGTGGTGCGGGTGCGGTAGCGCTCGTTGAGCCCGCTCAGCTCGACGGCGCGGCCCGCCCGCAGACTGTCGGCGGCCTCGCCGTCGGCGATCTGGAGGGAGACGCGGACGTCCGCGAGGTCGCCGAGGGCGGGGGCGGCGCGGTCCTGGATGTACGCGGCGTCGGCCCGGACGGTGCTGTGGGCCCAGGCGAAGGGGGTGAAGGCGAGGGCGGTGAGGAGGGGCAGCGCGAGGAGGCGCTCCCGCAGGTACGCGTGGTTGCGGCAGCCCCGGACACCGGGCGCCCACACCCACTTCCAGAGGCCCGAGCCCTTCACACGCACCTCCGCCTGCG
Organism: Streptomyces sp. NPDC040610; assembly: GCF_055594065.1. Taxonomy (NCBI): domain Bacteria; kingdom Bacillati; phylum Actinomycetota; class Actinomycetes; order Kitasatosporales; family Streptomycetaceae; genus Streptomyces; species Streptomyces sp. NPDC040610. The sequence continues at coordinate 309,645 of NZ_JBVIXA010000005.1, forward strand.
CCGCGGCCCCGGCCTCGCGCGAGGAGCGGGGGTCGCCGTTGTCGCTCTCCGGGGGGCCGGGCTGTCGGCCGCAAGGCGGGGCGGCAGGTGCGGCCCGTACCGCCCTCCCGCAGTGTGTGCCCACGCTTTCCGGTGCGTCGGTGTGGGGGCCCACGCTTCCTGGCGCGTCGGTGTGGCGGCCCACGCCTTCCGGCGCTTGGCTGGGGCGGTCCACGTTCCCCGCCAGGCCGGTGCGGGCGCCGTCTCGGGTGGCTGTGTGGTGGCCGGGTGGGGAGAGGCGGGGTGGCGGTGGTGCGGTGGGCGGAGTGTGGAGGGTGGGTGGGGGGATCGGGTCATCGGGGGCCCCTGTGGTGGCGCAGGCCGAAGGGGCGGATCGCGTAGGCGCGGTCCAGGAGGCGTTCGGCCAGGAGGGTGTCGGCGCCCGCGGGGTCGCGGGCCGCCTGGTGGGCCAGGCCCACGCAGAAGCCGGAGAGGTCGACGCGGACCTGCCGCTCGGACCCGGGGAAGCGCAGCCGGTCGTCCGCCCCGCTTGCGACGTCCCGCAGCCCGGCGGCGGACACCGCACCCTCGCTCAGCAGCGCCCGCGCCACCTCCCACACCTGCGCCCGCATCCGCAGCCGCGCCTGCTCGTCGGTGAGCCCGTGCGCGTAGAAGAGCCGTCCGAGGCGCCGCACCACCTCCGCGAGATCCTCGGCGCCCCGCGCGTGGTCCGCGCACACCCGCACCGCCGCGACCCGCGCCGCCGTCCGGTGCCGGGAGTGCTGCGCCACCGCGTCCAGCGCCTCGACGGCGTAGGCGAGCGCCCGCGACCCGCCGAGCGCGAGCCGCGCCCGTGCCGCCCCGAACGCCGCCCCGCCCAGCGACGGATTGCGCACCCGTACCGCCTCGTGGAACGTGAGCGCCTCCCGCCACCGCCCGAGCCGCTCCGCACATTGCCCGAGCGCCAGCTTGGGCGCGTACTCGCCGGGAATGGCGGCGTACACCCGGTCGAAGTGCCCGCGGGCGAGCGGCACGTCGTCGGCGGCGAGCGCCAGCAGCCCGCGGTGCCAGGTGAGCCGCCAGTCGTACGGGGCCGCGCCGGGCCCGATCGCGTGCTCGGCGCGGACGAGGGCGACGGACGCGTCGTGCAGGCGCGGCGGCACCTGCGCGCCCGGCCGCAGCGCGATCCGCATCGTCAGACGGCAGCGCAGCAACTGCACTTCGGGCGACCCCGGCCACTCCGCGGTGTGCTGGAGCAGCGCGGCCGGGTCGTCGTCACCGAGCCGGCTCAGCTCGGCGCGGCGGGCGTCGTCGGGATCGGGCCGGGGGACGGGCAACTGCTGGGCGATGTCGCCGGGGCGGGGGGCTTCGTAAGGGGCGGGGGCGGGGTGCGGGCCCACCCACCGCGACAACGGCGCCGGTACCCCGAGGCCGCCGTCCAGGGCGTACGCCGACTGGAGGAACAGCGGGGACGGCTCGAAGGTCTCCGTGCGCAGGCGCAGGGAGCGCAACTCGCGGAAGACGCCCCGCAGTTGCTCGTCCATCTCGCGGGCCGTGGCGAACCGGTCGGCCCGGTGCGGGCGGGTGGCCCGGCGCAGCGCGCGGGCGAGGGAGAGCAGGCCGAGGCCGAGGCCGTCGGGGGGCAGGGGCACCGTCATCAGCTGGGTGGCGCGGTCCGGGGGCCCCGGTGGCTCCGGCGTGCCGTCGGGGCGGGCCAGGGGCGGGAGCCCGGCCAGCTCGTCCAGGTCGCCGAGCCCGCACAGGTGGCGCAGCGTCTCGCCGAGGCTGAACAGGTCGTCGGCGCCGGTGGACTCGCCGCACGGGCCGACGGTCGGCGCGCGGTAGTCCGCGGAGGTGAGCCCGGGCGCCCCCGCCCGCCGCACGCTGCCGACGTCGACGAACTTGACGGCGGCCCCGTCGTGCATGACGTTCGACGGCTTCAGGTCCCCGTACACCTTGCCGCGTTCGGGCGCGTGCAGATACCCGAGCCCGGCGAGGAACCGCACCCCGTACGCGAGCACGAACTCGTAGAAGCGGGAGCCGCCGAACTCCTCCGGATGCAACTGCGCCCGGGCCCGCACCTCTTCGAGGGTCGGCCCGTCCACGTACTGCAGGACGAGGAAGTCACCCACGTCCGGATGGTGCCCGTAGTTGAAGACCCGGATGATGTCCTCGTGGTTGAGCTCGACCAGCTCCTGCCGCTCGCGCGCGAGGGGGTGCTCGGGGGAGTCGGGTGCGGGCTGCGGCGCGGCGCCCTCGCGGCCGGCGTTGTCCGGGCGCAGGATCTTGATGGCGACCTCACGCCCGCCGACCTTCGTGTCGAGCGCCAGATACACCTCGCCCATGCCGCCGTACCCGAGCGGCCGCACCACCCGGTACTGCCGGGCGAGCAGCCGGTCCGGCGGCAGCGGCAGGCCGTCGAGCGCGTCCGGGTCCTCGCCGCGGGAGACCGCCCGGTCCAGGAGGGTGATCTCGGGCAGGACGGTCGGGTCGGGGCTCTCCGGGGGCAGCTCCACGCGGGCGGCGCGCAGCGGCGGCCCGGCGACGAACAGGGGCGGCAGGGACGACTCGGGGCGCGAGGCGTCGCCCCAGCCCGACTCGGTCCGCGTCGAGTTGGGTCGGGTGCCGGTCCCGTCCCCCTCCATGTCTCACCAGAATAGGTGCGGGAGGGGGACGTTGACGCCCGCGCGACATCAAGTGAAGTACAGGAGTCCGCAAGAGATATGACGAAGCGTCACCGTCGTGCCGCGCAGGCCCCCTCACCTCACCGGATACGCCACATCGCACACGTCGTCCTCCGGCCCCGCCGCGTCCCAGTCCGTGAAGTACACCTCGCGGCAGGGGCCCGCCTGGTCAAGGCCCTCGCGCGTGATCCACTCCTCGACGGCGTCGTACGCGCCGATGATCTGCGGGTAGGCGACCTGCGCCTTGGTGATGCGGGCGTAGGCGAGCCGCCAGCCGGGCTCGGCGCGGGCCCGGATGTCCCGCTGCCTTCCCTGCGCCTCGGCCCAGGCGCGGGCCGCCTCCGGGTCGGCGACGGGCACGCAGGCCTCGGCGGGGCCGTCGCTGTCCTCGGTGACCTCGGAGTGGTAGATGACGAACGGCGAGGCGGGGATGCCGCCGCACAGCTCTTCGGCGACCCGCTCCAGGCGCTCGAACGAGGCGTCGATCCAGGTGGACAGCTCGTGGGTGAACACATGGCGCCGCTCGCAGATGACGAACGCCTCGGGGACGTCCGCGGTGCGGATCTCGAACTTGCCGTACAAGGTGGGACTCCTTCCCGACAGCCGGCCACGGAGGTAGTCCACGAGGGTGCGCTGGGCGGCGATCCGCTCCTCGACACCGGCCCAGTACGCCCCGAGCGCCGCGGCGGCGGCCGCGTCGTCGAGCCCCACGACCCCCGCGATGTCCGCGAGCGGCATGTCGAGGCGGCGCAGGAGCGCGACGGAGCGGGCCCGCTCGACCTGGTCGGTCCTGTAGTAGCGGTAGCCGGTCGCCTCGTCCACGTACGCCGGGGGCAGCAGGCCCTGGCGGTCGTACAGGCGCAGGGCCTTGGCGGACAGACGGGTGCGGGCGGCGAAGGCGCCGATGCTCAGGAGACCGGGCTCCCTGGCGGGTTCTGGATCTCTGCCGGGTACGTCCACGTGGTCATTGTCCGTGACCGGCGGTCACCGGTCACCGAAGGCGGCTGCCTTCGGTCACCCGACCTTGGACCCTGACCCAGGGGCAAGGTCAACGCCGAGCAGGGAGTCGCGCCAGATCCGCTCGGTGAGGGCGTTGCCGTGCCGCGACCCGCGGCCGCCGACGTCGGACAGCGGCTGGAGCAGCGGATCGCGCGGGCGCAGCCGGAACAGGGTCACCGCGGTGGACACCTTGGGCGTGTACCCGGCGAACCACGCCGACTTCAGGCGGTCCTTGTCGTTGGTGCGGCCCGCCGCGACGGGCGCCCCGTCGACCCCGGCGACCTTGCCGAGGCTGTCCTCGGCGACGTCCCGCAGCACCGTGTCGACCTGCGTGGCGACGCGCGAGTCCAGGGCGCGCCGGGTGCGCGGCGGTTCGAGCCCCTCGATCTGCTCCCGCTCCCCGCCGTCCCCCTCGGCGTCGCCCTCCCTGGTCACCGACGTCACGGAGTACGGGTCGTGCTGGAGGCCGCCGCGCGCGAACGTGCCGTACGCGCTCGCGAGCCGCACCGCGCTCGGCGTGGACGTGCCGAGCGGGAAGGAGTCGTCGGGCCGCGCCATGCTCGCCTCCAGCATCCCCGCGTCCACGGCGACCTCCCGCACCCGCTCCATCCCGATCCTCTTGCCGAGCTGCTGGTACGTGGCGTTGCCGCCCTCGACCATGGCCTCGCCCGGAGTCAGCCCGCCCGGCCCCTCCTTGTCGGCGCGCAGCCCGTCCTGGAGGGCGGCGGCCAGCACGAACGGCTTGAACGCGGAGCCCGCGGGGACGCCGGAGGTGTCGGCGTTGTTGCTGAAGTGGCGGGTGGCGTCGGCGCCGCCGTACGCGGCGAGGAGCGCGCCGTCCTGGGTGCGCACGGAGGCCGCGCCGATCTGGACGCCCTTGTCCTGCGGGCGCTTCTTCGGGTCGAGGCCGTCGAGCGCGCGCCGGGCGGTGCGGGCGAGCTGGTGCACACGGCGCTTGTCGAAGGTGGTGTGGATCTTGTAGCCGCCGCGGGCGAGGTCCTTGTCGGTGAGGCCGGTGCGCTGCTTCAGGTACTTGTTGGCGATGTCGACGAGGTAGCCGGTCTGGCCGTAGTGCCCGCTCAGGCTGGTCGAGCGGGACTCCTTCTGCGGCTCGGGGAACTTCTTGTACCGGGCGCGCTCCTTGGCGCTCATCCGGCCGACGGCGACCTGCCGGTCCAGGATCCAGGCCCAGCGGGCCTCGGACCTGCGGTGGTTGGCGGCGCTCCCGGAGGGGTCGTACAGCTCGGCGCCCTTGAGGAGGGCGGCGAGCACGGCGCCCTGGCTGGCGTTCAGCTGCCGTGCGGGCACCCCGTAGTACGCGTGCGCGGCGGCCTCGATCCCGTAGGCCCCGCGCCCGAACCAGCTGCTGTTCAGATACCCCTGGAGGATCTCGTCCTTGGTCTTGCGCTGGTCCACCTTCAGCGAGATGACGAACTCCCGGACCTTGCGCGTCATCGTCTGGTCCTGCGACAGGTAGGTGTTCTTCACGTACTGCTGCGTGATGGTGGAACCGCCCTGCGTCTCCTGCCCCTTGACCATGTTCACCACGGCCCGCCCGAGCCCCATCGGGGACACCCCGGAGTCGCTGTAGAAGCTCGCGTTCTCCGCCGCGATGACCGCGTTCCGTACGGACTCGGGGATGTCGTCGAGGTCCACGTTCTGCCGGTTGACGTCCCCGGTGCTGACCATCTGCGTGCCGTCGGCCCAGTAGTACACGTTGGCCTCACGACTGGCCGCGGTGTTCTCGTCCGGTATGTCCACGGTGACGTACACGTACGTGAAGAGCCCAGCGAGCCCGCCGGTGCCGAGCAGGAAACTCCCCAACCACTGCCGCCACGACGGCAGCCACCGCCGTGCGCCCCGGCGCCCTTGCCGCGGATAGTCGATCAGCCGCCGCCGACGACGACGCGTCCGGGTCGTGATCCTCTTCGCGTGCGCGCGTACGCGTTGCGCGTGTGTCCCCATGATCCAAGAGAGTGCCCCTGGGGGAACGAGGGTTGTGCGCGGAGGTGTCAGCGGCACGTAACAGTGGGGCAGGGCGCGGTGACTTGGGGGCACTTGGCCAGGTCAGGCCCCATATCGTACGCCTGGCCCGCTCTCCTGCCCTGGAGCGAGTCGATCTTCGATCAGGGGGGCGCGCCATGAACGGTAACGGCGACGGCGACGGCATCGGTGAGGGTGGTACGGGGACGACGGGCGGGGCACGTGAAGGCGAGGTGCTCTGGGCGGCGCGCACGGCGAGCCCCGGTCTGCACGCGCTCGCCGCGGTGGCCGGGGCGGTGGCGCTGGTCGCGGTCGCCCTGACGGTCGGCGGGGCGACGGCCCCCCTGTGGGCGCTGGCGATCCCGTTCGCCGTCGTCGCCGTGACGACCCTCTGCTGCGCCTCCGTCCAGGTCGTCGTGACCGAGGTCGGCCTGAAGGTGGCCTTCGGGCCGCTCGCCCGGCCCGCCCGCCGCTGGCGCGCCGCCGACATCGAGTCGGCCCACGCCGAACACTGTCGGTGGACGACGCGGAGCGGGGCGCGGCGGTGCTGAACGGGCTGCGGAAGCGGGCGTGAACACGCGGTTGCTTCCCCCCGACGGGACGCCCCAGCCCCCAACAGAACGGAACTTCCCCCTCGTTCCCCGGCGATGAGCGGCACTCTTGAAGTGTGCCGGGCCACGAGGGGGTACTCGGGATGGACCCTCGGCAGTCAGGGAGAGCCCAGGCAGAAGCCCGGGACCTGCACGAAGTGGACCTGTACGAAGAGGACCTGCACGAAGAGGACGGGCGCGACCTGAACGACACATGACACGGCGCGCACGAGGCGCGTCGGGGGGAACTGGGGGGAGCAGTCGCCCATGCGACGCAGTGATACCGATCCACGCGTCTTACACGCCCTACGGGCCCGCACTGCGACCGGGATGTCCCTCGCGGAGCCTGTGGAAGGGCGGTTGACCTGAGGTGGACATAACGAACCACAGGCCCGAGGAGCTGAGTCCGACGCTCCGAGGGGCCTGGTACCGAGCGATGGAGGAGTCACCCGAATACGCCAACCCGTTCCTGGCACCGGAGTTCGCGGCCGGAGTGGGCCACTGCCGGGGCGGGGCACGGGTGGCGATCATGCACGAGGGCGGGGAGCCGGTCGGCTTCTTCCCCTACGAACGCGGCGCATTCGGCGTCGGACGGGCGGTGGGCCTCGGCCTCTCCGACTGCCAGGGCCTGGTGCACCGCCCCGGGTTCACCTGGGACCCCCAGGAACTGCTGCGGGCCTGCGGCCTCTCCGTCTTCGAGTTCGATCATCTCGTGGAGGAGCAGAAGCCGTTCGGCGAGTACGTCACGGGGACGTTCGCGTCGCCGGTGGTGGACCTGACGCACGGGGGCGGTGGAGACGGCGGGGACGCCGACGGCTACGCGCGGTGGCTGCGGGCGACGTACCCCGGACTCGCGAAGACGACCCTCAAGAAGGAGCGCCGCCTCGGCCGCGACCTCGGCGAGATGCGGTTCGTGTTCGACGACCGCGACCCGAGGGTGCTGCGGCAGCTCATGGACTGGAAATCGGCGCAGTACCGCAGGACGGCCCGGATGGACCGGTTCGCGAAGCCGTGGATAGTGGACCTGGTGAACCACCTCTTCCAGGTCAGACACGAGCACTTCACAGGGGTCCTCTCCGTGGTGTACGCCGGGGACCGCCCGGTCGCGGCGCACTTCGGGCCGAGGTCGCGCACGGTGTTCGCGGCCTGGTTCACGGCGTACGACCCGGAGCTGCGCTACTACTCGCCCGGGCTCATCATGCACCTCAGGATGGCCGAGGCCGCGGGCCGCCAAGGCGTGCGGATCATGGACCTGGGGCGCGGCGAGAAGGAGTACAAGGACTGGCTCAAGACCCGCGAACTCCGCGTCTGCGAGGGCTTCGCGAGCCGCCCGCACCCGGTCGCCGTCGCCCACCGCCTCTGGCGCCGCCCGGTCCGCGGCCTGCGCAACACGGTGCTGGCCCACCCCCAGCTCCGGAAACCGGCGGACCGGCTCCTGAAGACGGTGGGGGCGGTGCGGACGTCAGGGCCGGTGGGACGCCGCTGAGGGCGTTCGTTCGGCACACACCCGCGCAACCGCGCACCCGTGCGGCCACCGCCACTGGGCCGGTGGCCGCACGGCCCTGGGGCCTCGCCCCGATCGCCCGAGGCCGATGCCTAACCCTGGGCCCTGCTGATCCGCCAGTCCCCGACGTTGCTGGACCGGTTCCAGTAGGCGCTGGTGCACACGTCGTACTTGCCGCCGACGGCGCTGGTGCCGCCGTTGGTCTCCAGGAAGCTGCCGGTGGCCGAGTACAGGTTCCACAGGATGACGATGTCGCCGAACCGCACGGCCTGGTCGGCGGGCGCGGAGGTCTGGGCGAAGATCCGCCAGCTCCCGGTGTGCTCCCCGGCCCGGTCCCGGTCCTTGCTCGTGCTCACGTCGTACTTGGCGGCCGGGCCCTGGGAGGACGCGGCGTGCCCGTTGGTGTCGAGGTACCCCCCGTCGTTGGCCCACAGGTTCCGCAGATGCAGGACGTCCCCGCTGAGCACCTGCTCCCCGGCCTTCTTCCCGGTGGCGGAGACGACCTCCCAGGTCCCCGTGCCCTTGCCCCGCGTGGGCGTATCAGCGGTCGACACCCCGTACAGCGCCCCGCTCTGCTGACTCCCGCCATTGGTGTCGAGGTACCCACCGCTCCAGTTGCTGTAGCCGTTCTGGATGTGGACCTTGTCGCCGTACTTGAGTACGTCGGCCATGGCGGCCCCCTCTGGTCGATGGGTGATCCCCCTGACGGCGGCCACCCGGGCCCACCGCGTAGTGGGGACCCAACCAGCGAACGCCCCCGACGAACAGCCCTGAATCCGGCCGAGCAGCCCAAGAGCCCTGTTTCAGGCCTGCCGACGCCGTGCGTGCCCCTACGTCCGGCCGACCGAAACCGACGGCACCTGCCGAGGCGGTTCTCAGGTCTTCCCGGGGCCTCCCGTCCTCGGGTGCAGTGGGAGTGAGAACCACACGGCTTTGCCCTCCTGGGTGAGCAGGGCACCCCAGGAGGAGGCCAGTTGGTCGAGGAGGGCCAGGCCGCGGCCCGACTCCTCATCAGGGCGCGCGGTCCGGGCGTGCGGCAGGACGGGGCTGCCGTCGCTGACTTCGACGTGGAGTTCGTCCCTGGTGCGGCGCAGTCGTAGCCGCAGTGGGTCGCAGGCGTGGCGTACCGAGTTGGACAGGAGCTCGGAGGCCAGGAGGCAGGCGGTGTCGGTGAGGTCTTCGCAGTCCCAGTCCTGCAGGGTGCGGCGCAGCAAGCGGCGCCCGTCGCCCACACTCATGGGTTGCGCCGGGAGGAGCGTGGTGACGGTGGTCACCGGTGCGGGAGGGACGCGGGCGAGCAGCAGTGTCACATCGTCGGCGTAGTCCTGGAGGCCGGGCAGCAGGGAGGCGAGTACGGAGTCCGCGGCCCGATCCAGACAAGGGAGATCGGCGGTGGCCTTCTCCAGGGCGATGGCGAGGGCGTCGATCTGCTCCTCGATGTCGCTGGTCGGGGTCTCCACCAGGCCGTCGGTGTACAGGGCCAGCACCGAGGCCGGTGGCACGGTCAGGCGGGTTTCCTGGTGGGGCACCTCACCGACGCCCAGGGGCACGCTGACTGGGACCGGGAGCCTTCGGACCTGCCCGGTGGGATCCACCATCAGCACGGGCAGGTGTCCGGCGGAGCACACCGTCAGCGTGCTGTCGTCGGGGTCCAGGATCAGGTAGCAGCAGGTGACGAGCTGGTCGGGCAGTTCACTGACGACCGCGTCCAGGGCGCGCATCAGCTGCCAGGGCGGCATGCCGGTCTTGGCCAGGGCGTGGGAGGCCGAGCGCAGTTGACCCATGACGGCAGCGGCTTCCAGCCCTCGGCCCATGACGTCACCGATCAGTACTCCCACGCGGCCGCTGCCCAGTGCGATCAGATCGAACCAGTCCCCGCCCACACCTGGGCCCTGCCGGGCGGGAAAGTATCGGCTGGCGGTGTCCATGCCGGGCAGCGGGGCGGGTGAGCCCATCAGGCTGCGCTGCAGGGTCAGGGCGACGTGGCGCTGCTGTTCGTAGAGTTCGGCGAGCTGGGCCTCGGCCGCCTTGCGCTCGCTCACGTCCCGGATGGCCGCGGAGACCAGGGTGCCCTCCGGGGTCTCCAGGGGGCTGAGGCTGATCTCGACCGGGAATTCGGCTCCGTCCTTGCGCAGCCCGTACAGGTCCAGACCGGCGCCCATGGGGCGCACGCGGCGGTTGCTGACATAGCCGTGGCGGTGGGAGGGGTGATGCTGGTGGAACCTCTGGGGAACCAGGATTTCCACCCGGCACCCCAGGAGCTCTTCGCGCCGATAGCCGAACAGGGCTTCGGTCTGCGCGTTGACCAACTGGATGATGCCCGCGTCGTCCACGATGACGATGGCGTCCGGAGCGGCTTCCAGCAGGGCTCGAAAGCGTGCTTCGGCGGCCTTTCGCTCGCTGACGTCGCGCACGGCGGCAGAGATCAGGAGACCGTCGGGGGTCTGCAGCGGGCTGAGGCTGATCTCGACCGGGAACTCGGCTCCGTCCCGGCGCAGTCCGTACAGTTCGAGGTTGGCGCCCATCGGCCGGACCTGCTGGTTGTCGGAGTAGCCCAGGTGGTGACCCGGGTGCTGGTCCCGAAAGCGCTGCGGCACCAGAATCTCGACCGGACGGCCGAGCAGTTCGTTTCGTGGGTACCCGAACAGCGTCTCGGTCTGGGCGTTGACCAGCTTGATGATGCCCGCGTCGTCCACGATGACCATCGCGTCCGGAGCCGCCTCCAGCAGCGCGCGAAATGGTTCCCCGGTTACGGGGAACATGCGGGGACCCGTTCTGTGCTCACCCTGTGCCATGGAACATGTCAGCATCAAGCAGCTCCGGCGCGGGCAGCTTGTCACCAAGCGCCTGTTTCTGACTCTTCTTTGCCGGAACAGGGGCCAGGCAGTGCCCGTCGTCACTCACGTATGCGTCCTGTTCGCCACCACCGCTCCTCCTGTCGCACGTGGTGAGCCGGGCGCCCTGCCCCCCCGCACGGACGACTGCCTGGCACGGCTCCACCACCTACGGCTCCCTGCGCGCCGAGGGGTTCGGGGGCCGGGCGGCGGGCGAGGGGGCGACCATGCTGGTCGGCTGGCACAGGGCGAGCGCGATGTCGTCGGTCGGTGCGCGGCCTGTGTGCGCGGCCACCATGGCGTACAGCGTGTCGAGCGCGTCGGAGGGGGAGAGCACCGCCAGTGCGTCACCGACCTGTTCGAGGAGCGGGAAGTCGGCGCCGTTCGCATCGCGTGCCTCGCTCAGGCCGTCGGTGTAGAACAGGAGCCGGTCCCCATGCGTGAGATAGAAGCGGTACAGCCGCGGCTTCGGACCCAGGCCCAACGGGGGCGTCGGCATGAGTGGTTCCAACAGCCTGACCTGCTTGCCTGCCCGTACGGGCGCGGGGTGCCCGCAGTTGACGATGCGGACCTCGCCCGGGGCGAACTCGGCGAGTACGGCGGTGACGAAGTCCTCCGCCTCCAGTTCCGGGGCGAGCCTGGCGTCCAGGGCCGTCGCCAGGTCGGCGAGGTCGGGAGTGAGGTAGGCAAGGTCCTTGAAGGCCCCGATGGTCGCCGCGGTCGTCCGCAGGGCGTCCAGGTCGTGGCCGCGTACGTCCCCGATGAGCAGGCGCACTCCGTACGCGGTGTGGACGACGTCGTACAGATCCCCGCACACCGACGCCCCCTGCACGGCACAGCGGTGCCGGGCGCACACCTCGATGCCGCCGAACTCCACCGACATCGGCCGCAGGATCGCGTCCTGGGATGCCTGCGCGACATCGGTGGCCCGGGCCAGCGCGGCCGCGTCGGCCGTGTGCCGGGACGCATCGCGGACGGCCAGCGCGCCGCCGACCAGCAGGACGAGGAACTCGATCGCGAAACCCGGAGTCGCCACGAGGCCGTTCGCGGCGCCCGCTCCGAGAGCGAGCGACAGCGCCAGGGCCACCACCGCCGCGGTGCGCCGTGCGTCCAGGCGGGCGCAGGCGAGCACAGGACCGATGACCAGTACGGCGACTCCCGGCCGCCAACTGCCAAGACCGCTGAGGACGGCGAGCAGGACACTCACCCCCAGCGCGAGCACCGGCCGGCCCCGGCCGCGCCAACTCCGCGTGCTCGTCTTCCGCCACCACCGCCCGACTGCCCTGACGCCCATGTGCGGCCCCAGCCTCCCCCTCTGTCTCGTGAGTCCGCGGCAGAGGACGGCCACTCTGGTCCAACGCGCCGCTGGGCAGGTCCGGCCGACCGGAGAGGACCGAGAGGCGGTCGGGTGTGTTCGCCGTGGTGCGGTCATGTGAGCGCCTTGCTCGAAGAAGAGGGCCTCTCGTGACATGCGTGGCCCGGGGACGGAGTCGGGGAGAGGGCGCCGTGGCGCGGCGCGCCCGCGTCCCCGCTTCGCGAGGCCGCCTCCCAGGGCACCCGGGTGTGGACAAGGGACAGCGGTGATCCGGGATCGCCGCCCCGGATCACCGCCGCCGTCCTCCGCGGCCGCCCTACCCCTGGAACTTGGCCAGGGTGAAGTCGAGCCCCGTGCCGCTCGATGTCGCGCCGCCGGCGATGACGATGTCGTCACTGCCGGTCAGTGCGATGCCGCGAGCGACATCGGCCCCGCCGGAGTAGTCGAGGGTGGCGATGCCGTCCCCGCTGAAGCCGGTGTCCAGGGTGCCGTTGGAGTTGTAGCGGATGACGAGGGCGTCCCCGTCGACGGGGTCGATGGGGAACACGACGGATTCTCCGGCCAGTCCGGCAATGACGATCTTGCCGTCGCTGTCCACGGCGACATCGCGCGCCTCGTCGGCTCGCAAGGTGTTCACGTCCGTGGTGACCTTGCCGTCCCCGCTGAAGCCGGTGTCCAGGCTGCCGTCGGAGTTGTAGCGGACCACGCCGACCTTGATGGGGCCTGCGATGCCGAACGGCTCGGGAGCGTCGACCGCGCCCGCGAGCACGTAGTCGCCGCCTGGCGCTTGGGTGAAGCCGAACGCCAGGTCGGAGAGTCCGTTGAAGTCGGTGGTGACCTTGCCGTCGCCGCTGAAGCCGGTGTCGAGGGTGCCGTCGGAGTTGTACCTGACCAGCAGGAAGTCACTGTTGGCGCTGCCGGCCGCGACCAACTTCCCGCTGGACAGCTCCTCCAGGGCGAAGAGGTGGTCGCCGGTGCCGAAGTCCGTGATGACGATGCCGTCGCCGCTGAAGCCGGTGTCCAGGGTGCCGTCGGAGTTGTAGCGGGCGATGAAGGAGTCCGCCCCGGCCGCCCCGGCCACGAGGATCTTGCCGCTGCTCGTCAGGCTCAGCCCACGGACACCGTCGCCGAGCCCGCCGGTCAGGTCGGTGGTGACCTTGCCGTCGCCGCCGAAGGAGGTGTCGAGGGTGCCGTCGGAGTTGTACCTCGCCAGCGCCAGGTCGGCTATCTGCTCCCCTCCGGTGAACCCGCCCACCAGGATCTTCCCGTCGCCGGCGTCGATGATCGACCGGGCCATCGACAGGGTGTCGCCGAAGCCGGTGGTGACCTTGCCGTCGCCGCTGAAGCCGGTGTCCAGCGCTCCGCTGGAGGTGTACTTGGCCACGCCGAAATCGCTCGGGCCGACGCCGGGGGTGCCGAATCCCGCTCGCCCGGCGACGAACAGGGAGCCGTTGGACGTACGGAGCAGGTCGTTGCCGATCTCGGGCTCCGACGGGGTGGCGCCGAAGTCGGTGGTGACCTTGCCGCCGGTGCCGAAACCGGTGTCCAGGTCACCGGGCGCGGCCGCCGCGGTGGGTGCCAGGGCCACCATCAGGCCCACGGCCAGGGCGGACACGGCTGCCACGTGGGCTCTCCACGTCGGGCGGCCTTCGAAGCGTGGGAAACATCTGGTCATGAGCAGAACTCCTTACGCTTGCCGAGGCGATATGCCCCCGGTACGGCGGGCACCATTCCGCGCCTTTCGCACGCGTACAACCGGCGCACCGGCGGCGCCTGGATGGGCGTCAGGGCGCGCTGTCCGTTCACCGGGGCGTGCCGATGGCGACGCTCCGTAGTGCGCGCCGTGCACTCGACAGCCCCGCCGGTCGTGGACCGAGACGAACCGGTCGCCATGTACCCCGAAGCGAACGGGGACGGCCAGGCGATGCCGTGTTTCTGTCCGCATGGCCGGTGCCCCGCCACAGGGGGGTACCGCCGGAGCAGACTCTGCGGGGTTGAGTCGGGGAGTCAGCCAAGGGAGGGGGCCCGTGACACACGGCGTGCCGGGAGAGACGGGGATGGGCGAGTGGTCGGGGAACCTGCCGCCGGAGACTCGCAGTTTTGTCGGACGGCAGGACGAACTCGCCCTGCTCGACGTCATGCTGCGGCCGGACGACGGGGCGACCGAGGGCGGACGGGGACGGAGAGACCGGAACGGCGGGTGCCGACTGGTGACTCTCCTGGGACCCGGTGGGATCGGCAAGACACGTCTCGCGGTGGAGGCCGCGCGCCGGATGCGGCCCGCCTACCCGGACGGTGTGTGGCTGGTGGAGCTCTCCTGCCTGCACAACAGCGGTCTGACCGGGCCCAGCACGCTGGGGCTGGCGACGATGGAGGCGCTGTGGGTGTCCGACCAGACGACGCGCCCGGCGACGGCGGCGCTGGCCGAGTGGATCGCGGACAAGCAACTGCTGCTGGTACTGGACTCATGCGAACACCTGCTGGAGGACTGCGCGGCCTTCATCGACGAGTTGCGGCTCGCTCCGCACGTGCACATCCTGGCCACCAGTCGCCGGCGGCTCGGGCTGCCCGGGGAGCAGTGTCTGGAAGTCGAGCCGCTGCCGGTGGACGAGTCGGGTACCGCGGTTCGCGGGGACGCGGTGGCCCTGTTCGCAGAGCGGGCGACCGCCGTGCGCTCCGGCTTCGTACTCGACGAGGCCACCCGGCCGGTCGCGGTCTCCGTCTGCCGGTACCTGGACGGCATCCCGCTGGCCGTCGAACTGGCCGCGGCCCGGCTGTCCACCCTGTCGCTCGCCGAGCTTGCCGACCACCTCGGGACGCGGACGGACCACCGCCTTGCCCTGCTGGCCTCGGACGACGGCAGCGAGGAGCCGTCGCGCCACCAGGCCCTGCGCACCACCATCGGCTGGAGCCACGAGCTGTGCGCCCCGCTGGAGCGGCTGCTGTGGGCCCGACTCTCGGTGTTCACCGGCGGCTTCGACGCCGAGGCCGCCCAGGAAGTGTGTGCCGGGGGACCGCTGGCGGCCGGACAGGTGCCCGTCCTGCTGGACGAGCTGGCCGCCCAGTCCATCGTGCAGCACGACCAGCGCACCGGCACGGTCCGCTTCCGGATGCTCGACACGGTGCGCGAGTACGGCGCGGACTGGCTGGGGGAGTTGGGCGAGGAGGACGCCGTACGGCTGCGTCACCGCGAGTACTACCGACGCCTGGCCCGCGACGGCTGCGCCGAGTGGAACACCGGCCGCCAGGTGCAGTGGAGCGCACGCGTGCTGGCCGACCACGCCAACCTGCGCGCCGCGGTGGACTGGTCCCTCGACCGGCCCGACCGGCAGGCCGCCCTGGAGATCGCGGGCACCGTGGGCTTCCTGTGGCGGCACTGCGGCCATGCGCGCGACGCGAACCGGTGTCTCGACCGGGCGCTCGTCGCCGATCCGGCTCCCGGGCCCGACCTCCTGCGGGCCCTGTGGACGCGGGGCGCCGGAGCGATCCTGCAGGGCGATGTGGACACCGCGGCCGAGTGCGGACGGCGGTTGACCGACGAGGCACGCCGACAGGACGACCCGGTGGCCCTCTCCGTCTCCGCCTACCTCACGGGCGCCCACCTTGCCATGAGCGGCCGGTCGGCCGAGGCGGTCGGCCCGATGTCCGCCGCCGCCCGCCTGCCCGTCCGGGACGACTGGCTCGGTTCGGCCCAGCTTCAGTCGATCGGCGCCCTGGCGTACGCGCACTTGATGAGCGGCAAGCACGAAGCGGCCCGCGCGGTGGCCGAAGAGGTCCGCGCCGCATGCGCCCGGCGCGGCGAGCACTGGACGTGCTCGGCCGTCGACGTGGTCGTGGCGATGCTGGACCTCGCCCACGGCGACATCGCCTCGGGGGTCCGCAACGCCGCCCGCGCCGTTGCCGCACACCGGCTGCTGCGCAGCGCCGGCAGCCTCGCGGCCCTGGCCCTCGACACCCTGGCGTCCGCCACCGTCGCCGCGGGCGAAGCTCACCGGGCGGCCGAACTCCTCGGCATCGCCCAGCGCCTGTGGGACCGCACCGGCGGCCGCGCCCAACTGAACTCCCCGGAGTTGATCGCCGCCCGCCAAGCCTGCGAACGCGCCCTCCGCGACAAGATCGGTGACCCGGCCTACGAGCACGGCTACGAGGCGGGTCGCGCCATGTCGTACGAGCAGGGAATGAGCCACGCGACAGACACCACGCCCCGCGCAGCCGACTGAGCCCGCCCTGCCAAATCCGCGCCGGACGGCGGAGGCCCTGGCGCCCCAGCGGGCGACAGGGCCTTCGACCAGCTGCTCAGGCGTGCCCCCGGCAGGATTCGAACCTGCGACACCCGCTTCAGGAGCGGGACGGAATCCATGAGCGGTGGTGTTTGCCCCCGCAGGCGGCGTGGTTCAGCGACGGCACAGACCCGCCGCCACGGTCTCCTCAAGGTGCTGCACGGCTTCGCCGGTCTTCGGTTCGAGGTTCATCGTGGCGCTGGCGGCGCGGCCGTCGTCGGTGGCCCCGGCCCAGGTCCCGAAGCCGGGGATGCCGCCGCTGTGGCCCCAGAAGGCGCACTTGTCCGACTGCTGAACACGCATGATCCCCAGTCCCATGGCGTAGCGGGAGTTCCCCTTCCGCATGGGGACGGTGGTGCGCAGCTGCTTGCGCTGGGCCTTCTTGAGGAGAGGGTTGCCGTCGTCCTTGAGCAGCGCGGAGAAGAAGCGGTTGAGGTCGGAGTTGGTGGAGACGATCGCGCCCGCCGCCCAGGCCGCGGAGGGGTCGATCTCGGTGACGTTGCGCGCGGGTACGCCCGGGGGCTCCGGGCGGTAGCCCTGGGGGTGGCGTTCCCGGATGGTCGTCTCGCCGGGGGCGGGGAAGTAGGTGTGGCGCAGCCCCAGCTTCTGGATGACGCGCTTGTCGATCTGCTCGGCGAGGGGCCGTCCGGTGACCCGCTCCACGATCAGGCCGGCCACCAGGTAGTTGGTGTTGCTGTACGACCACTTCTTGCCGGGTTCGAAGACGGCCTTGTGCTTGAGGGCGATGTCGAGGGCGTCGCGGGGCGAGAGGTAGCGGCGCTCCAGGATGTCGCTGGTGACGTCGTCTTCGTAGTCGGGCAGGCCGCTGGTGTGCTGCAGGAGCTGGCGCACCGTGATGTGGTTGCCGTCGATCCCCTCGCCCCGGACGAGCCCCGGCAGATACTCGTCGACCGGCTTGTCGAGGCTGATCCTGCCCTCGCCGACCAGTTGCAGCACGACCGCCGCGGTGAACGACTTGGTGACGCTGCCGATCCGCACCTGGGCGTCGCGGGGCATCTTCGCGTGCGTGTCCCGGTCTCCCACCCCCGCGGTGTAGGTGCGGAACTTCCCCTTGCCGTCCAGCACACTCGCCAGCGCGCCGGGCGCGTGATCCGAGTCCACCAGCGTCTCAAGACCCTGTCGCACGGGGTCCGGCCGGGCGGCGCTCGCGGGTGCCGCCACACCGGCGGTGACAGCGGTGGCCAGGGCAAGGGTGGTCAGGGCGAGACGTTGACGCATCGGGTTCCTCCAGAGTGGGGTGACGGGCCTGAGCGGCGAGATCAACTCTGCTGGAGGCACCCACCGTCACCCATCAGGGATGACCCTGACCAGACCCTCGGCCTCCCCGGGAGTCCGCTCCCAGAACCTCCCTGGGAGCGGACTCCCGGTCCGCCGCGCCTCACTTGTCCTGGCGGCACTTCACAGCCGCGGCGCCGGACGCTCCCCCCGCTTCCCCTTGCCGACCGCTTTGCAGAACTCCGCGTCGACCACGTCTCCCTTCGCGCTCCAGTCGCCGTTGGCGTTGTACGTGAGGGTGTGACGGCCGTCCGGAGTGGTCACGGTCTCCGTGATGGAGCCGGGGGTGCCACCGCTGTGGCTCCACAGCTTCGCGTGGCAGCTCGTCCTGACGCTGTACAGCCCGAGGCCGTAGCCGGAGTAGTAGGGGTCGTCGGGCGTGGGCACCGTCGTCTGCATGTCCGCGAGTTGCTTCTCGGGCAGCAACTTGCCGCGCATCAGGGCGCTGAAGAACCGGTTGAGGTCGCCGGTCGTGGAGATGCCCTCGCCTGCCGCCCAGGCCCAGGACATGTTGTTCTCGGTGACGTCGTGGATCCTCGTCGCGGCGGGATCCTTGCTCAGCTTCGAGTACGCCCGGCTGCTCGGCTTCGGCAGGAAGGGATCGGCGCCCGGGATACGGGTGGTCCGCAGGCCGAGCGGGTTGATGACGCGCTCACGGATCTCGTGCCGGTAGCTGTTGCCGCTGACCCTCTCGATGATCAACCCGGCCAGGACGTAACCGGTGTTGGAGTACGCGTGCCTGGTGCCGGGCGCGAAGTCCGGCTTGTGCGACAGCGCCACCCGTATCAGTTCCCGCGGCGTGTGGGTGTCGTAGCGGTGTGCGGGGAAGCCCTCCAGCAGGTTGTCGTGCGCGAACTCGGGGTCGCTGGTGTAGTTGAAGAGCCCGCTGGTGTGGTTGAGGAGTTGGCGCACAGTGATCTTGCGGCCGTCGTTGCCGTTGCCCCGTACGAGGCCGGGAAGCCGACGCTCCACGGTGTCGTCGAGGTCGAGTCTGCCCTCGGCCTCCATCTGCAGCAGCACGGTCGCCACGAACGTCTTGGTGATGCTGCCGATCCGGAACCGGTCGTCGGCGCCGCGCGGCGTGCCCGTCTTCAGGTTGCCGACGCCCGAAGTCCCCTGCCAGGCCCCGCCCTTGCCCACTGCCGCGGCCGTGACCCCGGGGACCCCGTCGGCCACCATGGCGTCCATCGCACGCTGGGTCGCCGGGTGCCCCTTCCCGGGCTCGGCGTGTGCGGGGAACGTGAACGCGGTAGCGGCCACCGCCGCTGCGGCGAGCCCCACCATCCCGGTGCGCACTCGTCGACGTACTGCCATGACGTGCTCCTTTGCGATTGAGCGTGCCGTGCCGCGGCCGCGGCACTCACCCGGTCCGTGCGCCCCTCGTGAAGCTCGTGGGGTCGCGGTGATCCGTGGTCGCAGGGAGGGACTGCGCCCAGAAGCACAGGAGTTGACTCGCCGGGCGTATCTGTTCGGGAAATGGCCCTAAGTCAGGAGCACGGTCCTGGCTGAGGGCCATCTCCAGGAGTCCGCTCCTGGGGGCGGTCTCGTCCTGGGAGCGGATGAACTCCCGTGCCCCCGAGTGGTCCTCTGGATGACGGCCGGGGATCACCGGCGCCGTCCAGCAGAGGGGTTCTTTCGTGCACGCACACGCACCGCACAGTCGCTTCTCACACTCCCGCCGCGGTCGGCGCGGGGTGGTGGCGCTCATGGCAGCCGGGGTCGTGGCGGCCGGAGCGACGGCATCGACGAACGCGAGATCACCGTCCGCCAACTGCTCCGGCACACCAGCGGCCTGCCCGAATACCCGGACACGAAGGCCGTCCTCGCTGATCCGACGCGGTACCACGAACCGCGCGAACTCCTCGGCGCGGCCTTGGCCCAGAAGGCCCACCTCGCCCCGGGCACGAGCTGGGAGTACGACAACAGCAACCACCTGCTCGCCGACCTGATCATCCAGGAGGTCACCAAGCGGCCCCTCGCCGAGGAGATCACCAAGCGCGTCATCAACCGCGTCGGCCTGCGCCACACCTGCTTCCCCGCCCCTGGGGACATGACCATCCGCGAGGCCCACCCCAAGGGCGTGCCGCCGGCATCGCGGTGACCATGATCCCGAGTGACGCGGCCGGTCGGCATGCGGAGGCCGCGGTGGACGCGGCCCTGTGCCGCTGATCCGCGCCTCCGCATGTCGACCACAGGGCGTCCCCGGACGGGCACAGCGCCCCCTCCGGGCCCCGCGTGGCCGTCTCCCGCCAGCCGGGCCCGACCGGGGTTCAGCCCGCCGCGTTCACCGACCCGGCCTCGACCAGGCCCGACTCGTAGGCCGCGATCACCGCCTGGGCACGGTCGCGGACACTCAGCTTGGCGAAGACACTGGTGATGTGGTTCTTGACCGTGGAGGGGCTGACGCTCATCGCCGACGCGATCTCGGAGTTGTCGAGACCGGTGGCCAGCAGTTGCCACACCTCGACCTCGCGGGGCGTCAGTTCGCCCCCGCCGGGCTCCGACGACGGCGGCCGCGGACGGCGGGGCGCGGTGACGTAGGTGGAGATCAGCCGGGTGAGCAGGCGCGGCGCCACGGCCGCCTCCCCACTGTGCACGGTGCGCACGGCCGCAAGCAGCTCCTCCGGAGAGACGTCCTTCGGCAGGAATCCGCAGGCTCCGGCGCGCAGGGCGGCGACCACGTACTCGTCCATGTCGAAGGTGCTCAGCGCCAGGACCCGGCAGGCGGGCAGCTCTCGCGTGAGCCGCTCCGTTGCCTGGACCCCGTCGAGAACCGGCATCCGGATGTCCATCACCACGACGTGGGGCCGGTGTCGGTGCGCGAGCTCGAACGCCCGCTGCCCGTCGTCCGCCTCGGCCACCACGTCGATCGCCGGGTCGGGGGTCAGGATCAGGGCAAGACCCCGCCGCACGAGGGGCTGGTCGTCCGCGATCAGCACCCTGATCCGGTCCTCGGGTCCCGTCATCCGAGCCGTTCCTCTCCGTCGACCGGCGCCGCCGGAAGGGTGGCCGCCACCCGGAAGCCACCGCCGTCGAGGGCGTCGGCCACCATGCTGCCGCCCTGCAGCGCGACGCGCTCGCGCATGCCGATCAGACCGTACCCGGTGCGGCCCGCCCTCGGCCCTGCCGCACCGGCCGCCCCCGCCAGGGCGCCCACCAAGGTGTCGGCCGACGCGGCCGTGCCGTTGTCGGACACCTCGACGGCGATCCGGTCCGGGTGGTACGTCAGCCGCACGCGCGCCTGGGCCCGGCCTGCGTGCTTGCGGGTGTTGGTCAGGGCCTCCTGGACGATCCGGAACACCGCGAGACCGGTGCTCGGCGGCAGCGGACGCTCCTTCCCGAGGACCGCGAAGTCGACGGGCAGGCCGGCCTTCCGGGACTCCTCGACGAGCTGCTCAAGACTTCCGACACCGGGTTGCGGCGCTGACGGCCCCTCCTCCAGCTCGTCACCGGCCCGCAGCACGTCGAGCAGCTGACGCATCTCCCGCAGCGCGATGCGCCCGGAGCCCTCCAGGGTGACCAGGGCGTCGCGCACCACCTCGGAGCCGCCCCCGAGGTTGGCCCTCGCGCCCCCGGCCATCAGCTGCATGGTGGTGATGTGGTGGGCGACGATGTCATGCAACTCCCGTGCGATGCGGCGCCGTTCCTGGGCCACCGCGCGGTCGGCCAGCCGCCTGCGCCGGACCTCCACCACGTGCTGCCGGCGCTTCAACGCCTCGGCCGCGGCGATGACCAGCGTCGCGGCGATCACGTTGCTCACCGCGTCCCCGACCTCCGGGGGCAGCGGATGCCCCCGGCCCAGCAGCGGCACGGCGGCCGCCACGAGGGCGGCTGGCGCCGCCACCGCGAGACCGCGGTACTGGGTCACGGCGAACAGCGCCACGGCGAGTGTGCCGTTGAAGTGGTGCGGCATCGGCCCGCTCAGGTTCAGCGCCAGGCCGAGGGCCAGCACACCCGCCAATGACGCCAGTGGGAAGCGGCGCCGGGTGAGCAGCGGCACGGCCGCCAGTACGAGCAGAACCAGCGCGGTCAGGGAGACCGGCCGTCCGTCGCCCGGCCCGCCGACCGTGTAGCCGAGGAGATCGACGACGGCCGCCCCGACAGCCACCAGCCAGTCGCTGACGGTCCAGGGCCGGCCGCTGGGTCTCGGTGACGGCGGCAGCGGCCGGTGATGCGTCGACATGCTGGTGGTGGTCCCTTCCGCGGCCGGTCGATCCCGGCTTTCGCCGGTCTGCTCGCGACCTCCGTCCGGGAGCCGTCCCCCGCGGCGGCCCGCAGTCCCGGGGTGAAGCCGACGTCCGTGGACCATTTTCGCAGTGGCACCCGGCCCCGGACCGGCACCCGGGACCGATCCCTGACCAGGACCCTGGTCCTGGTCAGGGCCATGCGTCGGCCCCAGGTCCTGAAGGCGTTCTCATCCCCCGCTCTGACGACAACACCCGGTGTGTCGGCATACATGACTCACCGGGCCGGTCTCGTCGTACAGCTCGCGCACCGCGTTGTCGGTACACCGCTTCGCCTGGCTCTCACCGTACCCACGGTGGGTGACGCCGGTTCACTATTCAGCAGCCGCCCGGAACGGTTCCGGGTTCCGCCCGTGATCCAGGTTCTTCCTCGGGCCGGGCGGCCGGCCCTCCGATTGGGCGCGGTCTGTGACCGTGATCAGCGGGCGTGACATCTGTGTGGCATCCGCGAACGAAAGAGGCCTCCCGCTCGAACGAACGGGAAGCCTCTTGACTCGCTGACCTGCTACGCAGTGCTGTGCCCCCGGCAGGATTCGAACCTGCGACACCCGCTTTAGGAGTTCGATCTGAGCCCGCTCCCGCTGGTGTCGTCGACTGGTGCCGCGGCCGGACAGAGTTGCTGATGTACGCCCCCGTCCGGCGTCGTTGATGTCAGCCGTAGATGTCAGAAGCCCTCTGGGGTTGCTGCACTTCGTTGCTGTACAGCGGCGAGGCGCCGTCGCTCCGACTGAGCCCGGACCGTTGTCAGTGCAATTTGTTCTCCCTATGGAGCGATGCCTAGATCGCGTCGCATGACGGTTCTCATCGCGGATAAAATGTCCCACGTTCCGCTCCGCGCCTCTGCGGCCACTTCGATGGTTTCACCTGGTTCAGGTTCTCCGATATCGATTCGCCGCAAGATTCCATACAGGTTGCTGAGATGGCTGTTCACGGTGCTAGCTGAAACTAACACGGCGTCGGGAACGAGCATCTGAGCTTCTGCATGGCGAGCTCTGTGATCTCGTCGCATTTCGTCCACGTCGGTGCGTATCTCATCGGTAACGGCACCGGAGCGAATGGCGACAAGGTAGTTAGTCAGTGCAGTCTGATACAAGCGGGCGGAGATGTTGAGGGCGACATAGCAGACACGCCGGCCCTCAATAGTTGCTTGTTCGGTTTGATAGGCACGGTCTTCTCTGCGTTGCTGGTCGGCCCGCTCAAGTTCTCGTAACTTGTTGCTGTTGGCGCTGCGTTGAGTGAGGAGCGCCGAAGTGAGTGTGCCTACGATGCCCACGAAGGCAATAACCAGTGCGCTAGTTGATGAACTCATAACCCCTCACTCGAGCGGCTAGTCGAAGGGGTCGTCGTTGGATGGCGGCAACGGCTCGTACTCTCGCTTAATCTTGAACGTTCTCAGTGATGCAGCATCCATCTTCAGATGGAGCTTGTCATTTGCGAAGCGCTCGATCTCGTCATCCTGATTGATGCATCGCTTGTTGGGTACGTCGAGCACGACACAGGTTTTGCCCGTCACAGCAGAGGTGTACATCAAGCCGCTGACGTCGCCCTCCTCGCGCTGATGCACCTTGAGGAGGTACTCAGTCAAGATCTGAGTCGGCACGTAGTCGATCTGCTCGTAATTTTCCCGAATCGGCTGAGTCAGGTCCTTCACGAAGTCTTTGAGGAACAAAATGCCATGACGATCGGTGAACCGGTCGACATCGAATTCGGAGGGGACTGCGGGGAGCTTGCTTCCAGTCAGGTCTACTACAGTAAATCTTTGTGTTGCACGAAAGGCAGCAACGCTGACGTGGGTGTCGCCGGTGCGGACAAGGCTCTCCCTCACCGCGGTGTCTTTATCTTCGGCACCGTAGAACATGGGTATGCCGGCAGGACTCATGCGATTTGCTTGCTTCGCGTGCTCTCGCCCGGCTGTTCCCAGGTCCTTCGCTCCCCAGAAAACTTTTTCGTTTGTGTGTGTGCGGGCCCGCCAGAGAGTGTCACCTACCTCGATGGTGTGGTACAGGTTGTGCTCATCGATGTGCTCGCTCAGTGATTCCATGATTCTGGCCGGGTGAACGCCGTCGGCGTCGTAATCCTGGCCTTGCCAGTCCTTGCGCAACCAGAAAACATATCGGGATTCGTACATGACGGCTTCCCGGAATCGTTCCCAACCGGCAGAAAGAGCTTCGCTTGGTGAGTTATACCAGGCAAACGAGTCAGTCCAGAGTTTATCATTGATCGCGTCGGCCACTGCTTCCTGAAATAGTGGCTCGCGGAAGATATTGCAGTACTCTCCGACCAATTCCTCAGTGTCCAGAGTGCTGCCGATGTAAACACCGTCCTCGCTGTCGTAGGGCAGTATCTCTTGCGCGTCTCCGTAATGGGTGAATATTCCTTGAACAAAGGCGTCAATGAAGAAATCCAGCTCGGCGGCCGGACTTTCTCCGCAATAATTGCATTCCTCTTCTTTGTGGGCTGATTCCCTGACTTTCCCTGCAAGGAAAGGTTCGTTGACGCAGTTTTCGCAGACCCATGTGTCATACGTTGGAGCCCAGCCTTGTTCTTCGATTTCCATCGCATGGCGTTTTGCGAGTCCCATGCTGCCCCCGGTTCTGGATTGTGACTCGTTACTTCTTTTTTCCTGCGGGTTCGATACCCGGAGCTGTGGGGTCTTGTACCAGCTCTGCCAAAACGATGGCTGGCTCTAGGGAGTTGAGTGCGGCCAACAGGCCTCCGTGGTGCTGCCTACGGCGTCCCAGTTCAGCGGGACCCTACCCACCGCACGCCGGTCCGGTTCAACCGATCAAGAACTTTATGGCTGAACTCTACTACGTCAATTGCGGTAGTTGGCATGAGTGTTCTCGCCTAACGGTGACCGGCACTCGCAATCACATCGCGGGCGAGGACTTAGTGCTGTGTCCTCATCCTTATCAGGTCGATCATGGGGGTCTGATCGCCTGCACCAACCGCCGGTACGCCCTTGGTAGTCGGTCGTCAGAGTTCGGCTCCGACCGCAGCCGTTCGCGGCTGTTGGTATCAGCTGGTGATGTCAGACGTCAGTACGCCACTTGACTGTTCACCAGGTTGTGCTACTGGGGTGCTTGAGCTGCGCCATGGCAGAAACTTTCGCCATCCGGGAGACTTTGGATGTGTTACCTCATGCATGTACGCGCTTCGCCCCTTACTTAGCAGGGTGATGGCGTCCCCGATGCCTTTCGGATCCCAGATCGCGCGAAGGTCGTCTGAGTCACCCGCGGCATAGGTCAGTGACTCTAGCCTTTTGATCGAGGCTTTGACCTCATCGATTCCTGGGAAATCGGGCAGGGCATGGGCCTCCACCCTTGCCCGACGAATCGGACCCAAGATCGCGAAGACGTACTCTCTTCGCTGCTCGTAGTCCTTCACGTCTATGTCCCTGCGCGCGTCCATGTACTGATCCCCTGCATCGGCGGCCTCGATGAAGTGCTCAAGGGTGGTCTCGAACCGAGCGACCTCGAATTTCGCGACCTCTAGTTTGCCCTCCCACCGGATTCGATCCCGAGCCACACCTCTCTGTGTCGCCCAGGTGACGCCTCCGACGATGAGTGCGGCACCTGCTGTGAACAGAGGGGCAACGGTGGCTATGGAATCAAGCTGCATAGCCATATGTTGCACGCCCGGCCTTCCCGCAGATACCCAAATCCCCTAACCCACCACTCGCCCCAGCTTCCATCCCGTCCGCCGTCGACCCACACACCGTGGAGCGGGCGTGGTTCATGGCGTCCAGGTGGAGCGCGCCACTGTACGAACGACCTGGACGCCATGGGCCGCGTCTGCTCGGCTCTGCCTGGGTCGACGGTGGACGGGATGGGAGCCTCCCCACGCTCACCACGATGTGCCCGCGGCCGGGAACGGCGCCCCCTCCCCCCGGTGCCGGCCGATCCCCCGCCGGAGGCATGTCTTTGACTGTGGGCCGCAGAGGTCGGGTGCTCGACTCATGGCCTCCGGGCCTATCCACAGTGGGCGGGCGTCGGCGCAGCGCCCGTAGCGCGGGCCGAAGGCATGAGCGCGAAGGGCAGCGGAGCCGGAAAGCCCGCCCGGCGGAGCGGAGCGCAGCCGGGGCTTGAACCAGTAGAGAAAGTTGTAACTCAGTTCGTCTGCTGGGGCTTGAAGTTGTGTGCGCAGGCCGGGAGTTCGCTTGCCTGGCGATGGGCGATGGGCGAGGGGCAGGAAGACAACCGGTCGTATCGTCCAGGTGATCCGAGTGTCGGCATGCGTCACAGAGACCGTGCAGGGCTCCATGCCCAGGAGCGCTCTGCGGGTCTGGACCCGTCCCGCGTGTAGCCACCCCCAGGCATCGTCCGAAGCGTCGGTGTCGAGTGCCGGTGAGATGGTGCGGAGTGCGATCGCCACCCACCTGTCGGCCTGCGCTGCCGAGTAGGCGTCGAATGATGCCCGTAGCTGTCGCTCGCCCTGATGGCCTGCGGTGGTCTCCGTCCAGCACTCGCACCAGTAGCCGCGTCGGGGCCCTCTCATCCGCATGGTTGGACTCCTCGGCCGGCATCGGTGAAGAGCTCCGCGGTGACCGTGTGGCCCTTGTCGCTGTCGTGGACGACGACCCGGTGTGCGATCGCGCTGACCATGCCCAGGCCCCGGCCGTGATCTGCCTCCTCGCCCTGGTGCTCGACCTTCGGCGCGGTTCTCGTGTTCCCGTCGTCCGTGACCGACAGGGCAACCATCTGTGGTGATACCTCGACGGCGAGGGAGAAGCTGCCCGACTGGCGACCGCTCGCCGTATGCAGGATCGCGTTCGCGCTCAGCTCGCTCACGATCAGTTCGGCGTCCTCCGCCAGCGGCGAGCCACTCAGGATGTCCCGCGTCCAGCGCCGGACCCGGCTGACCTCTTCTGGGAAACCTGGGCAAGTGAGGCCCCAGACTCGGATAGTGCTCGTATACTCGTGCATACAAGTTCCTTCGTGCTGGTAGGCCGCCATGTGCAGCGGGTTCG
This sequence comes from Streptomyces sp. NPDC040610, assembly GCF_055594065.1. Lineage (NCBI taxonomy): Bacteria > Bacillati > Actinomycetota > Actinomycetes > Kitasatosporales > Streptomycetaceae > Streptomyces > Streptomyces sp. NPDC040610. The sequence goes on from NZ_JBVIXA010000005.1 coordinate 336,322, forward strand.
AGCTAGACGAGTTTCACGCCGTCATGGGCGCGAATGGCCGGCGGGGATGCTGCGTCGAGTGCGTCCAGTACGCGGATCGCGTAGGCCTCGTCGGCGAGTTCGGTGACTTCTTCGCGGGTCGCCCAGCGCAGAGCGCGGGTCTCGTCGCCGGTGGTGGGCGTACCGTCGGCGGCCTCGCAGCGGAAGACCATGGAGACGATCAAGCCCGTCATGTTCTTGTAGATGCCGGTGAGGGTCGCCGGAAGCACGATCTTGATTCCGGTCTCTTCGAGGACCTCGCGTTGCAAGGCCTCGGGGATGGTCTCTTCGCGTTCGAGGATTCCGCCCGGGGGCTCCCACTTGCCGTTGTCCCGGCGCTTGATCAGGAGGGCACGATCCTGATCGTCGACGATGACTCCGGCAACGCTCACGGAGTGCGGACGGTCAGTGCTCACGGTCCTCGACCCTCTCGGATGGCTAGGCTTTCCACCGTAGCAACAACACTCGCCCACTCGTCTAGATACCTAAAGGAGTACACGTGACGTCACTCCCGAGCCTGCTCGGCGACATCGACCCCACGAGTGATCGTGCAGTCTTTCGGCAGATCGCCGACCAGCTGCGCGAGGCCATCGACCGTGGGCGATTCAAGGAGAGCGAAAAGCTGCCTTCGGAGGCCGAACTCGTCGAGCACTACGGCGTATCCCGGATGACCGTTCGGAACTCCTTCTCCGTGTTGCAGGGCGAGGGCCTGGTCCATGCCGAGCATGGCAAGGGCGTCTTCGTACGACCGCGGCCTCCCGTGCGACGGCTCGCCTCCGACCGCTTCGCCCGGCGCCACCGCGAGCAGGGCAAGTCTGCCTTCATCGTCGAGGCCGACGCGGCGGGAAGTCATCCGCAGGTCGACAGCCTGGAGGTCAAGGAGGAGAAGGCCAGTCAGGACATCTCCACCCGGCTTGGCTCGGTGCGGCGGGTGCTCGCTCGGCGGCGGCGGTATCTGCTCGACGGCCGGCCGGTCGAGTTCGCCACCTCCTACCTCCCGCTCGACATCGCGCGCGGCACGCAGATTGCCGAGCCCAACCCCGGTCCTGGCGGCATCTACGCCCGCCTCGAAGAACTGGGCCACCACCTCGACCACTTCGACGAGGAGATCCGGGCCCGGATGCCCGCACCGTCCGAGGTGAAGACGCTCCGGCTGGCCTCCGGTGTACCCGTGATCCACCTGGTCCGCACCGCGTACGACACCGAAGGGCGGGCCGTGGAGGTCTGCGACACCGTCATGGCGGCGGACGCCTACGTCCTGTCGTACCAGCTCCCGGCCACGTGAGGGCCTGACGACTGTGGCGCGCGGTGGTCCTCACCCTGAACTCGTATACGCCAACAGGCCTACTCGTATAGACGAGTTGGCAAGTTGTGTGGCACAGTGGACGGCGTTCCCGGAGATCGGGTTCGAACGCCGCATCTTGTATAGACGAGTAGATGGGAAGAACCTTGCGAACCATTCGCGTGGAGACCTCGGCCGCGACGATCCTGCTTACTGAGGCGCCCGAGCCCAAGGTCCGCGACCGTCAGACCGGCGAGATCGCCAAGGACGCCACCAGCGGTGAATCGCTGATGACGATCGGCGTCGTCTACATCGAGGAGGGCGAGTCGTCCCTGATCAAGGTGACCATCCCGGAGAGCGGAGTGGCCGAAGGGCTGACGCTCGGTGCGCCGGTCTCGCTGCCGGGACTCGTCGCCCGACCGTGGGAGAGCGTCTTCAACGGCCAGCAGCGGCACGGCATCGCCTACCGCTGCGCTGCCGTCACTCCGGCCGGCTTCCCGGCCGCCATGGGGGCCTCGGCCTGATGACGGACCTGACGACGCTTCTGGAGGTGGGTGGTCCTGTCGCCGCACTCGGCGGCGGGGCTGCCTACACCCGGGCCAAGCACCCCGGGGTCTACTGGTCTGCGGTCGGCCTGCCGATATCCACGGCCCGGCTGCTCAGCTCCTACGGCTCGGTCATGGAGGCCTGCGGCCTGTCCGTGACTCCATCCCGACTGCGTGTCCTGGCGGTCAAGGCCACAACCCGTGGGGAGATCCGTCCCGTACCGCCTCGGCGCGGAATCATCCGCCCGACCACGACCGGCTTACGGCTCCGCCTGCGGCTCGCACCGGGCCAGGAACCCGCCGACGTGGCCGCCTCGGCCGAACGGCTGCGGCACGCATGGGGAGTTCACGCCGTCTACGTGACCACGGTCAAGCCTGGCGTGGTCGACCTGCGACTCGTTGGCTATGACGTGCTGCGAGAGGTCCGTATGCCGCGCAAAGCGGCGGGCGGATTCCTGAAAGTGCCCGTAGCGCTGCGGGAAGACGCCACACCATTCGTACGCGACTACCGCGTGGTGCCGCACGGCCTCTCCCTGGGCGCCACCCTGTCGGGCAAGTCCATGTACCTGCGGCACCTCGTTGCCGGACTCGCGCCGCAGCCCGTCGCCCTGGTCGGCATCGACTGCAAGCGCGGTGTGGAGCTGGCGCCCTTCGCCTCGCGGCTGTCGGCGCTCGCCACCGATCCCGAGCAAGCTGCTGAGTTGTTGCCCGTGCTCATCAAGGAAATGGAGGACCGGTACGACCTGATCAAGGCACGCCAGAGGATCGCACCAGGCACGCCGAACGAGGAGATCACCTCCGACATCTGGGGGCTTCCCGAGCAGGAACGGCCCGTGCCCGTAGTCCTGTTCGTCGACGAAGTGGCGGAACTCTTCCTCGTCGCCACGAGGAAGGAGGAAGAGCGGCGGGACGAGATGGTCACTCAGCTCATCCGGCTTGCCCAACTCGGCCGTGCGGCCGGTATCTACCTGGAGGTGTGCGGGCAGCGATTCGGCGCCGAGCTCGGCAAGGGTGCCACGATGCTGCGGGCCCAGCTCACCGGGCGGGTCTGCCACCGCGTGAACGACGAAGCCTCCGCGAAAATGGCGCTCGGCGACATCGCCCCCGAAGCGGTCTCCGCCGCCTGCGCCATCCCTGCCGAACGGCCCGGTCTCGCCGTCGCCGGTGACACCTCTGGCGGTTGGTCCCGCATCCGCACGCCGTATCTCTCCCTGTCCGACGCTGCCGAGACCTGCCGCGCGTCGGCCCACATGGTCCCCGACCTGCCCGCGCTGGAGCCCTTCCGGCCCTCCGTGCCCGCGCAGCCGGTCGAGTCCCCGGCCAACCCGGTCGTGCAGCCGCGACCGGTCACCGGCTGAGCCGCACCTTCCCGCACCCCCGGTCGGCGTGACCGTCTCGCGCCACGTCCCTACCCCTGCCATGCCTGAATCCGGAAGGAGCCGCAGCATGCGCGCCCAACTCGGCCGTATCGATGCGGTGCTCGTACAGGCCGTCATCGCGGCAGCCTTGTCCTTCGCCCACCTGCACGACGTCGCCTCGGCGGCCGGACAGGACGGGTGGAAAGCGTGGGCCTATCCGGTCTCGGTGGATCTGTTGCTCGTCGCCGCCTGGCGTCGGCTGCGGACCGGTGACGCCAAAGCCGCGGGCTGGTGCTGGTTCGTCATCGCGCTCGCGGCCTCCCTCGGTGCGAACGTCGCCACCGCCGGACTGCTCGACATGAACCACGTGCCGGCCTGGCTCCGCATCCTCGTCGCGGGCTGGCCTGCGGTCGCCTTCCTCGGCGGAACGCTCCTTGCCCACTCGGCACCGACCGGGCACGAGGTAACCGAGGAGGACGGCCGACAGCCCGAGCGCATCGACGACCAGGAGGGCGGCCAGGAGGACGCGCCCGATCCCGTACCGGAGCTCCCGCCGCCACCGGCCACCGAACCCGCGCCCACCTCTCCAACTCCCGTCTCCGTGCCGGCCGCCCTGGTCGAGCACGCCCGCAAAGTCGCCACCGAGCACCACACCCGTACCGGAACGGCCATCGACACCACGACCCTGCGCGCCCGCCTCGGCGTCCCGATGCCCATGGCCGACGCCATCGCCGCTCAGCTCTGAAAGCTCGGAACGTTCTGAAGGGAGATCCACATGAGCGCCAACCGCCGTTTCCGCTCCGTCGCCCGTATCGGTCCCGTCCAGGTCGGCACGTCGTACGACAGTCGGGGCCGCGAGAAGCACACCGCCGCCTGCACGGCCCCGCGCTGCGGCTTCTCCGCCGACTACGACAGCCGCGCCGCCGCCGAACTGGCCGCCCGGACCCACCGCTGCCCCGTGCGCTGAAAGGACCCGCCCCCGTGACCGTCAGCCTGCCGCTCGTCGTCGTCCTCGGCTTCTTCGCCTGGGGAGCGATCAAGTTCCTCGGCGTCCGCACCTGGATCGTCGTCGTGATCGCCCTGTTCGGCTTCCTGCTTTCGCACACCTTCATGGCACCCGCGATCGACTCCGGCACATGGTCCGGCGTCGACATCGTAAACGGCTCACATGACTAGACGAGTAGGTAAGGAGAACTTCGCCGTGTTCCTGCCCAAGTACCCCGACAGTCCGACGCCGCCGCCCGCGCACATCCACACCGTGGCCGATCCGGCCCCCGTGCCGCGGCCGACGCCCCAGATATCCGTCACCTCCGGGGCGGTCGTGGCCGTCCTCGTCGGCGGTGTCGTGCTGACCGCGCTCCTGGCCGCCGTCGCCGTCACGGCCATCTCCGTCGCCGTGTGCGCCGTGGTCATTCGCTCGATGCTCCGCGACCAGCGGCGGCGCTAGTCGCCAGCACTGCCAGACCCCCGGGGCGGCCCTGATACCGCCAAGCATCCGCCGCCCCGGGGGCCCTGCCCCTCCTAGCCGAAGCCAGAAGGAGAACAGCCATCATCACCCGCGCCACCCCGCCCCCGCTCCGCGAACTCGGTCAACTGGCCGCACTCGGCACCATGCCCGCGCTCCTGCGCCAGCTCTCCGGCCTCGGCGGCTGCACGCACCCGATCCGCCTCGACGGCCACCGCACCGAGCGCGCCGTGGACACCCGCACCGGCGAGATCGGCAACGTCCTCCACCACCTCGACTCCGCAGGCCTTCCGGCCGGTCACCTTCTCGTCCGCTGCAACAACCGCCGTACGACCCGCTGTGAGGCCTGCGCGGAGGTCTACCGCCGTGACACCTTCCACCTGATCACCTCCGGCCTGCGCGGCGGCAAGGGCGTCCCCGAACGGGTCGCCGCCCACCCCCGCGTCTTCGCCACCTTCACTGCTCCCGGGTTCGGCCGGGTTCACAACCGCCCCAAGGGACCGGCCCGAACAGTCCGCCCCTGCCGCTGCGGTGTGCTCCACGACCAGGAGGACGCCGCCCTCGGCACCCCCCTGAACCCCGACACCTACGACTACGAAGCGGCCGTGCTCTGGAACGCGCATGCCGGAGCGCTCTGGAGGCGCTTCTCCACCTACGTCCGCCGGGAGGTCGCCAAGCGCGCCGGACTCACGCAGCGGGCCCTCCCCGCGTACGCGCGGGTGTCCTTCGCCAAGGTCGCCGAGTACCAGAAGCGCGGTGCGGTCCACTTCCACGCGGTCATCCGTATCGACGGCCCGGGAGGCGGTGACACCCCACCTCCCGCCTGGGCGACCGCCGAGCTACTGACCGACGCCATCCGAGCCGCCGCGACCGCCGCCCGCGTGGACGGCCCGGTCGTCGACGGACGCGCCCACGCTTTCACCTTCGGCCACCAACTCGACGTACGCACGATCCGCTCGGCCGACTTCGACGGTGGCGAGGAGCTGACTGAACGGGCTGTCGCCGCCTACATCGCCAAGTACGCGACCAAGGGCGCCGAGACTGCCACGGGAGCTCTGGACCGCCCGCTGAAGTTCCTCGCCGAGCTGGCCCAGCTCGACATCAGCGACCATGCCCGCCGCATGATCCGCACCGCCTGGGCTCTCGGCGCTCGCAAGGAACTGGCAGAACTCCGGCTCCGGGCCTGGGCCCACATGCTCGGATTCCGCGGCCACTTCTCCACGAAGTCTCGCCGCTACTCGACCACCCTCGGTGCCCTTCGCACGGCCCGCGCCGAATGGCGCGCAACGCAAGCCACAGCGGCCACCGCCGCCCCGACCACCTACGGAAATCCGGAGGTGGTCGACACGACCCTCGTCCTCGCCCACTGGGTCTACGCCGGGACCGGCCTCACCGACGCCGAAGCCTGGCTCGCTGAATCCCTCGAACCTGCCCCCGGAACAGAAGGAGAACCGACGCATGCGTGACGACGAGCTGTTGACCGTGGCCGATGTCGTGGCGCGACTCAAGCTCGGACGATCGACGGTCTATGACCTGATCCGCTCGCGTCGGCTGCCTTCGCTCACGATCGGCCGGTGCCGCCGTATCCCGGCTCGGGCCTTGCGGGACTACATCGCCAACGAACTGGAGGTAGCTGCCTGATGGCTGCTAATCGCAAGCGGAATCCGAACGGCGCGGGCACCATCACCAAGCGCAAGGACGGGCGCTATCAGTGCGCCGTGTACGTGCTCCAGCCGGACGGCACCCGTGCCCGGAAGTTCGCCTACGGCAAGACCTGGCAGGAGTGTGACACCAAGCGCCGTGCGCTGCTCGCCAAGGTTGATCAGGGCGTGCCTGTGCCGACTCGTTCGGCCAAGCTCTCCGAATGGCTGCCGTACTGGCTGGACAACGTGATCAAGCCTCGGCGGAAGCTCAGCACGTACGACAAGTACGAGGCGCATGTCCGGCTGTACTTGGTGCCGGTTCTCGGTGGGAAGCGGCTCGAATCCCTCGGGGTCGCGGATGTGCGGCGCTTCCTGGTCCTTCTGGAGAAGGCGGCCACCGCAGCAACGGCCAAGGAGTCTCACCGCGTGCTGCGTTCCGCCCTGACGGCTGCCTGCCGAGAGGAACTCATCACGCGCAACGTCGCCAAGCTCGTCGAGCCGCCCCGCACGGATAACCGGGAGCTGAATCCCTGGAGCCTGGACGAGACGCTCGACTTCCTCGCAGCCTCTCGCAGAGATCCGCTTTACGCGGCCTTCGTGCTCGCCATCGCGATGGGCCTCCGGCGGGGCGAGATCGTCGGTCTGCGCTGGTCGGACCTCGACCTCGAAAACCGCGTCCTCTACGTCCGTCAGCAGACCCAGAGGCGTCGTGGCGTCCTGTACGACGACGACCCCAAGAGCCGTCGCCGTCGCGCCGTCCCGCTGCCCGCGCTCTGCATCGCACCACTGCGTTGGCACCGGATGCGGCAGTCCGCTGCACGCACGAAGGCGGGGGAGCAGTGGCACGGGTCGGGATACGTCTTCACCACCCGCACCGGCCGCCAGGTCGAGCCGCGCAACATCTACCGCTCATTCACGCGCGTCGCCAAGTCGGCCGGCCTCCGCGTCATCCGGCTGCACGACGCTCGCCACGGCACGGCCACTCTCCTCACGGCGGCCGGAGTCGCGCCCCGCGTCGTGATGGAGATCCTTGGGCACTCGCAGATCAGCATCACGATGGACGTCTACACGCACGTCGTGCAGGACACGCAGCGTGAGGCCATGAGCCACATGGACCGGCTGCTCAGGAAGCGCCCCGGTCGTCAGTGACCGTCGCCGTTGATGTCAGATCTGGATGTCATAAGGGGTCCACCTCCGAAAATCTGGAGGTGGACCCCTTATGAACTGGTGCCCCCGGCAGGATTCGAACCTGCGACACCCGCTTTAGGAGAGCGGTGCTCTATCCCCTGAGCTACGAAGGCCGGCCTTGCTGGGAACGTGGGCTGGTCCGGTGGAATCGCCGGGCCGTGTCCTGTCGCCGCAAGGGCCTGGGCTGCCGTGTGTGGCAGTCCAGGACAGCGTAGCGGATCGAGGTGTCGGGGTGGACGGTGGTGGGGGCGGTGCCTGGGCAGGGGGCAGGAGGCAGGTCGGGCTGTGGGGGCGCCGGGTTGGCCCGCTTGGGGGGCTAGGCCGCTTCGCCTTCGAGGAGGGCGATCAGTGAGGTCAGCGTGGGCAGGGACGCCGTGGCCGTGCGGTAGATCATCACTATGTGGCGTTCCGGGGGTGGGGTGAGGGGGAGCACGTCCACGTGGGAGGGGCGTAGGCGGAGCATCAGGTTGGTGACCGGGGTGACGCCGATGCCTGCCTCCACGAGGGCCAGCGCCGCCGCCGTGTCGGTCACCTCGTGGTGGACCCGGGGTTCGAAGCCCGCTCGGCGGCAGGCCGTGCGGATCGCTCGGCCGTAGTAGGAGGAGGGGGACGGGAGGATCCAGGGGAGGGGTTCGGTGTCGGCCAGGGGGAGGGGGGCGGGCGGTCGGTCGGCGTACGTGCCCGGTGGCAGCGCCAGCGCGAAGCGTTCCGTGCGCAGGTGGCGTACGCGCAGGGCCGGGTCCCGGGGGATCGGTACGTCCGGGTAGTCCAGGCCGAGCGCCAGGTCCGCCGTCCCCGACGCCACCGCGTCGTACACGTCGTCCACCTCCATGTCCCTGCTGCGCACCTCCAGGCCGGGGTGGGCCTCGCGGGCCCGGCGCAGCGCCTCGGGCAGGATGTCCGCGGCCGCCGTCGCGAACAGCGCGACCCGGAGGATCCCGGTGATCTCGGTGCGCGTGCGCTCCACGGCCGCCACGGCCTCCGCCTCCGCGGCCAGGATCAGCTCCGCGTGCGCGGCGAGGGTGCGGCCCGCCTCGGTCAGCTCCACCCTGCGGCCCGCCCGGCGCAGCAGTTCCCGGCCCGTGGCCCGCTCAAGCGCCGCGATCTGCTGCGATACGCCGCCGGGGGTGTAGCCGAGCGCGGCGGCCACCGCCGTGATCGTGCCCCGTCTGCCGAGTTCCACCAGGGAGCGCAGTTGGGCGCTGGTCCAGTTCACGTCGTGCGCCTTCCGTCCGCTCGCTTCTGCGGTGTTTCGTCCGGGGTCTTCTGCGGTGTTTCCTCCGGCGTTCCCTCGGCACGTTCGTATAGCGGCGCTCAACGGTCACGCGCAGGATCTGTTCATGGACGTCAATGGTCGCGCTGCTGCACGATGTCCGGTAGATCGAGTCGAGCCCCTGACGAACGGGAGCGCACCTTGACCTCTCCGTCCAACGCCCCCTCCCTCGTCATCGTCGGCGGCGGCGTCATGGGCGTCTCCATCGCCTTCCACCTCGCCGAGGCCGGGGTCAGGGACATCGTCGTCGTCGAGCGCGGCACGCTCGGGTGCGGCAGTTCGGGCAAGCCGATCGGCGGGGTGCGGGCGCAGTTCTCCGACCCGGTCAACATCGAGCTGGGGCTGCGCAGCCTGCGGGCGTACGGGGACTTCGGGCGTCGGCCCGGCGGCGACATCCGGTTGGAGCGGGCCGGGTATCTGTTCCTGCTGAGCGACGACGCGGACCTCGCGGCCTTCGAGGAGGGCGTCGCCACGCAGAACGCCCTGGGGGTGCCCAGCCGCGTCATCAGCCCGCGGCGGGCGCGTGAGCTGTGTCCGTACGTACGCGACGAGGGCCTCGTCGGCGCCGTGCACTCGCCGGACGACGGCCACGCCCGCCCCGGCCTCGTCATCCGGGGCTACGCCCGCGCCGCAGCCCGCGCCGGGGTCCGGTTCCGCACCGGCACCACGGTCACCGGCGTGGACCTCGACGACGACGGCGGGCGCGTCACCGCCGTCCGCACCGACCGGGGCGTCATCCCCTGCTCCACCCTCGTGTGCGCCGCCGGAGCCTGGTCCGCCGGGGTCGGCGACGCGGCCGGGGTGCGGCTGCCCGTACGGCCCGTGCGGCGGCAGATAGCCCTCACCCGGCCGCTGGACCCGCCCGCCCCGCGCATCCCCTTCACCATCGACTTCTCCTCGACCGCCTACTTCCACAACAGCGACGACGGGCTGCTCGTCGGCCTCGCCGACCCCGCCCAGGAGGAGGGCTTCGACACGACCTGGACCGAGGACTGGGTCGAGCTGTTCCGGGACGCGGCCAGGCGGCGCGCCCCCGCCCTCGCGGACCTGGAGATCGCCGACGGGTGGGCCGGTCTCTACGAGCTCACACCCGACCGGAACGCCCTGATCGGCCGGGACCGGCGCGTCTCCAACTTCCTTTATGCCACCGGGTTTTCCGGCCACGGGTTCCTTCAGGCCCCGGCTGTGGGAGAGGTTGTACGGGATCTGTACCTCGGGCGGCGGCCGGTCGTCGACGTCACCCCGCTCGACGCCGACCGCTTCCGGGAGGGCGGCGGGGCCACCGGCGGGCGGCCCGAGGCCCACGTCGTGTGACGAGCAGGAACTGTCGGACAGGGAGGCAAGTTGATGGATCATCAGGCAGCGCGCGAGGTGTCCGGCACCATCCCCGAAGGGGCCGCCCGGCTCACCCCATGGCAGCTCCGCGCCGCCTTCGCCGCCCGCCTCTCCACGATGTACGGGCGCGAGGTCCCCGCGTACACCACCCTCGTCGACGTCTCGCGCGAGGTGAACGAGGACGTGCTGCGTGAGCGCGGCGCGGACGCCGAGCGGCTCGGGGCGATCGGGCGGGTGACCGCCGAGCGGCACGGGGCCATCCGGGTCGGGACGCCCGCCGAGCTGGCGCAGGTCGGCCGGGTCTTCGGCGCCCTGGGGATGCGGCCCGTCGGGTTCTACGACCTGCGGGAGGCCGCCGCGAGCGCCGTGCCCGTCGTGTCCACCGCCTTCCGTCCGGTCGAGGGCGACGAGCTGGCCCGCAATCCCTTCCGTGTCTTCACCTCGCTGCTCACCCCGGCCGACCCCCGCTTCTTCGACGCCGACCTGCGGGACGGGCTCGAACGGTTCCTGGGGGAGCGGGAGTTGTTCCCCGCCGAGCTGCTCGCCCTCGCCGACCGGGCGGAGGCGGAGCAGGGACTGCCGGGCGGCGACGCCGAGCGGTTCCTGCAACTGGCCGTCGGCGCCTTCGAGTTGTCGCCCGAGCCGGTCGACCGGGCATGGTACGAGACGCTGGAGCGGGTCTCCGCCGTCGCCGCCGACATCGGGGGCGTGCGGAGCACCCACATCAATCATCTGACGCCTCGGGTCCTCGACATCGACGAGCTGTACCGGCGCATGACCGACCGGGGCGTCCGGATGATCGACGCCATCCAGGGGCCGCCCAAGTGGGAAGGGCCGGACGTGCTGCTTCGCCAGACCTCCTTCCGGGCCCTGGACGAGCCGCGCGCCATGCGGCAGCCGGACGGGAGCGTGGTCCCGGGGGCGCTGCGGGTGCGGTTCGGGGAGGTCGAGGCGCGGGGGATCGCGCTCAGCCGGCGGGGGCGGGCGCTGTACGACGAGCTGCTGGCGCGGCTCGACGCGGAGGGGGCGGCCGGGGTGCACGAAGGCGCCGCCCCGACCCGCGCCGACCGCGCCCGCGCCCTGTGGCCCGACCACTTCCCCCGCACCGAGCACGCCCTCGCCGAACGCGGCCTCGCCCACTTCACGTACCACGTCGTCGCCGACCGGCCCCGCGACGGCCGCACCCCGCCGCCGGACCTGCCCGGTCTGCTCCGCGAGGGCTGGGTGCGGGCCGATCCGATCGTGTACGAGGACTTCCTGCCCCGGTCGGCCGCCGGGATCTTCCAGTCCAACCTGGACGGCTCCGGCACCCGCAAGGACGGCGAGGCGGGCGCCGCGTACGACAGCGACTGGCTGTCCGGCGCCGTCGGCCGTGACGTACTCGATCCGTTCGCCCTGTACGAGGGGCAGCAGGAACGGTCCCTCGGGCGGGTGGCGGAGGAGCTGGGGATCGGGCGGGTGGAGGTGCCGCCACCCGCCTGAGCCCGGGCCCGAGCCGCGCCCACGCCCCCTGGCCTGCCCTGCCCCCGGCCCCTGACCCGCGCGTCGCCCGGCGCGTCCGCCCACCCCGAGGCCCCCCGGCCCGCACCCCCGCCCCGAGGCCCCCGGCCCGCACCCCACCCCAAAGCCCCCGGCCCGCACCCCACCCCGACCAAGGAGACCCATGCCCCGCACCCTCCCCACCACCGACGACCTCCGCACCCGCGCCCGCGCCGCCCTCGACCGCGTCGGCGTCTCGCTCGACGAAGGCGTGGGCGGCGGCGGGACCGAGCGCGAGGTCTGTCACGCGCGGACGCCCCTGACCGGCGAGCGCCTGTTCCCCGTGCCCGCCGCGACCCCCGCCGACGTCGAGCAGGCCGTGGCCGACGCGCACGCGGCCTTTCTGACCTGGCGCTCCACACCCGCCCCGCGCCGGGGCGAACTGGTGCGCCGCCTCGGCGAGTTGCTGCGCGAGCACCAGGGCGACCTCGCCGACCTCGTCACCGTCGAGGCGGGCAAGATCCGCTCCGAGGCGCTCGGCGAGGTCCAGGAGATGATCGACATCTGCGACTTCGCGGTCGGCCTCTCCCGGCAGCTGTACGGGCGGACCATCGCCTCCGAGCGGCCCGGACACCGGCTCACCGAGACCTGGCACCCGCTGGGCGTCGTCGGTGTCGTCTCGGCGTTCAACTTCCCCTGTGCCGTGTGGTCCTGGAACACCGCCGTGGCCCTGGCCTGCGGCGACACCGTCGTCTGGAAGCCGTCCGAGCTGACCCCGCTGATCTCGCTGGCCTGCGCGCGGCTCCTCGACCGGGCCGCCGAGGACGTCGGCGCCCCCGACGGCGTGCACCGGCTCGTCATCGGCGACCGGGCCGTCGGCGAGCGGCTCGTCGACGACTCCCGGGTCGCGCTCGTCAGCGCCACCGGGTCCACCCGCATGGGGCGCGAGGTGGGGCCGCGCGTCGCCGCCCGGTTCGGCCGGACGCTGCTCGAACTCGGCGGCAACAACGCCGCCGTCGTCGCGCCCTCCGCCGACCTGGACCTCGCCGTGCAGGGCATCGTGTTCGCGGCGGCGGGCACGGCAGGGCAGCGGTGCACCACGCTGCGCCGCCTCATCGTGCACCGCGACATCGCCGACACCCTCGTGGCCCGGCTCACCGCCGCCTACGCCAAGCTGCCCGTCGGCGACCCCTTCGACGAGGCCACCCTCGTCGGGCCGCTGATCTCCACCGCCGCGCTCGACCGCATGCAGGAGGCGGTGGCCCGCGCCCAGGCCGAGGGCGGCAAGGTGCTCGCGGGCGGCGGCCGGCGGTTCGCGGACATCGCGCCCGACGCCGCGTACGTCGAGCCGGTGATCGTCCGCGTCGGCGCGCAGACCGGTGTCGTACGCGAGGAGACCTTCGCGCCCGTCCTGTACGTCATGACGTACGAGACCCTCGAAGAGGCCATCGCCCTGCACAACGACGTGCCGCAGGGCCTGTCCTCCAGCATCTTCACCCGCGACCAGGCCGAGGCCGAGCTGTTCCTGTCCGCCGAGGGCTCCGACTGCGGCATCGCCAACGTCAACATCGGCACGAGCGGGGCGGAGATCGGCGGGGCGTTCGGCGGCGAGAAGGAGACCGGCGGCGGTCGGGAGTCCGGGTCCGACGCGTGGCGGGCGTACATGCGGTCCGCGACGAACACCGTCAACTACTCGGGGAGGCTGGCGCTGGCGCAGAACGTCAGCTTCCTGTGAGGCCCTCGTTTCCTGTGAGGCGCCTGTTTCCTGTGAGGCCCTCTGAGGTTACGTAATGTCCTGAATGTTCCTTACGCGGTGTACCGTCGCCCGGACACGGCCCCCGTCCGGGCGCGGCCCGTAAGGTCCCGTGTGTAGGTGATCCCGGGGCGGCCGTCGAGCTCGATCTCGCCCGCGGGGACGAAGCCGCAGCGGGCGAGGACCGCCTCCGAGCCGGGGTTGTCGTGGGTCGTCGACGCCCGCAGGGACGTCAGGCCGTACTCGGTGGCCGCGAGGGCGCAGACCTTCTCCACGGCGGACGTGGCGAGTCCCCGGCGGGCGGCCTTCTCGGCGATGCGGTAGCCGAGTTCGGCCGAGCCGTCCGCCACGTCCACGAGGTTGACCCGCCCGAAGATCTCGCCGTCGCCGCCCACGAGGACGTGGAAGTGGCAGGCCCCGGCCTCCTGCTCGGCCAGGAGTGCCGAGTGCCGTGCGTCGAACTCGGCGAAGTAGGCGTCGCCGCGGTCCGGTACCGACGCGGCGAAGTACGCGCGGTTCTCCCGTTCGAAGGCGAGCAGGGCCGGGGCGTGGTCGGGGCGCAGGCGCTGGAGTTCGGGCATGGGAGAACGGTACGGCGGGGCGGGGCCGGAACGGCAGGGCGATCGGCCTGAGTTGTCGAGTCTCTTGCGGTGTTGGGGGGTTGTGGGGGGCTTTGTCCCTCGGGGGGCGCTGGCGTGGGCCGGGCCTGCGGGGCGCGCTGGTCCCGCCCGCGCGGACCGGCCCTGGTCCCGTCGGGCAGGCCCTAGTCCCGTGGCTCCAGGTGGAACTTGAACGCCGCCGTGCCGGGGTCGAGCGCCGTCACGCCGCCGTCGACCGTGAGGCTCGCGCCGTTCACGTACGACGCGGCGGGGGACAGCAGCCAGGCGATGGCCTCGGCCACCTCATCGGGGCGGCCGGGGCGGGCGGCGGGGGTGAGCCGGGTGGCCTCGTCGTAGGCCGCGTCGACCGCGTCGGGCCCGTCCCCGAGCCCCGCGTCCTGCGCGAACCGTCCCATCCGCCAGTCCGCCATCTCCGTACGCACCCAGCTCGGGCAGACCGAGTTCGCCCGCAGGCCGCGCGCCCCGTAGTCGACGGCCAGGGAGCGGGTGAGCTGGAGGAGGGCGGCCTTGGAGGTGGCGTACGCGGCGTTGCCCACGCCGTTGCGCAGCGCGGCGACGGACGCCACCGCGACGACGGAGCCGCGGGCTTCCAGGAGGTGCGGGAGCGCGGCGCGCAGGAGGAGGAAGGGGCCCGTGAGGTTGGTGTCCATGACGGTGGCCCAGTCCTCGGGGTCGATGTCGCCGACGGCTCCGGGGCGGCCGGTGCCCGCGTTCAGGACGAGGCCGTCGAGGCGGCCGTACGTCCGCGTGGTGAACTCGACCAGTTCCGCGACCGCGTCGGGGTCGGCGGCGTCGGAGGGGTGGGCGAGGGCGCCGGTCTCCTCGGCGATCCGGTGCAGCGGCTCGGGGCGGCGGCCGGAGACGACCACGCGGTGTCCGGCGGAGCGCAACTGGCGGGCGGTGGCGGCCCCGATGCCCGTACCGCCGCCGGTGACGATGACAACTCGGCTGTCCGTCATGGGTGTTCGGCCCTCCACGTCCCTCGGGTGCTGGTCGGGGCGTCGGTGGGCCCCCGGCAGCCAGGGTCGCACGCGGCGTTCTGGGACCGCGTGCGACCCTCCCGCCGCCCGCGCCCACCCCCGTCCGGCTGCCCGTGGGGGGCGCAGTCGGGCGGGGCGGTCAGCTGTGGGACGGGCCGTCCGGGCGCCGGCCGACGCGCTCAGGGGCATCGGCCGACGCGGTTCGTGGGGTGTTCTCCTGCCTGTGGGGCCGCTTGCGCGTCCCTCACGAGTACTGACCGTACTGGATCACGCACGTAGCGTCACCAGGCGTGCGGAGGCTCAAGATCCCCAGCGGATTGCGCCGTGAGCGCCGTCGGTGTGCTACGGTGCGGAGAGCACGTGTGTACGCCCCCTCTGGGCGCCGGTGCTTCTCTTCCCCGTTCGGGGTGCAGCTTGTTCTCGGGTGTCAGTGCTTCACGGCTGTTCTCGGGTGTCCGTGTCTGACGGCGCACCTCCACCCATCTCCACTCGGCACCCCCTGCTCGATCCCGTCGGCTCCACGCCGTACGGGGTTCTCGTTCCACTTCACGGCTCGCTCGTGGTCCGCGTTCCGTCGGCCGCGCTCCCGCCGATCCGCCCGTCGTACCAGGCGTGAACTCTCCGCCGCGCGGGCCCCCTCATTCGCATGTCCGCGAAAGGACCCACACTCATGACCAGCCAGATCCTCCACAGCGGTGTCCTGGACATCGCCCGCACCGCAGCCGACCGCAACGGCGCCGACCGCAACGGCACCGGCCGCGGCAACGCCGGTCGCGGTGCCCCCAACGGGCACCTGCGCGCCGCCGGTTGCCTCCCCGGCCCGGACGACGTGCTCGTCCCGGCCGCCCTCATCCGCCGATTCGGCCTGCGCACCGGCGACTTCGTCGAGGGCACCTGCGGCGAGAAGCCGCGCGTGCTCACCGACGTCGCCCGCGTGAACGGCCGCGCGCCCCAAGCGCCCGGCGCCCGCCGCAAGTTCGCCGACCTCACCCCGCTGCACCCGCGCGAGCGGCTGCGCCTGGAGCTGCCCGGCGGCCCCGACAGCGTGGGCGGCACCCGCGGCTCCGTCGCGACCCGCGTCGTCGACCTCGTCGCGCCCGTCGGCAAGGGCCAGCGCGGCCTGATCGTCGCGCCGCCGCGCACCGGCAAGACCGTCCTGCTCCAGCAGCTCGCCGCCGCCGTCGCGGAGAACCACCCCGAGTGCCACCTCATGGTCGTCCTCCTCGACGAACGCCCCGAGGAGGTCACCGAGATGCGGCGCTCCGTACGCGGCGAAGTGCTCGCGTCCACCTTCGACAAGGCCCCGAAAACCCACATCGCCCTCGCCGAACTCGCCGTCGAACGCGCCAAGCGGCTCGTCGAGGAGGGCCGCGACGTCGTGATGCTCTTCGACTCCCTGACCCGGCTGTGCCGCGCCTACAACAACTCCGCCGCGTCCGGCGGCCGCACCCTCAGCGGCGGCGTCGACGCGGGCTCCGTCCAGGGCCCCAAGCGCCTCTTCGGCGCCGCCCGCCTCGCCGAGGAAGGCGGCTCCCTCACCATCCTCGCCACCGCCCTCGTCGAAACCGGCTCCCGCGCCGACGACTACTACTTCGAAGAACTCAAGTCCACGGGCAACATGGAGCTGCGCCTGGACCGCAGGCTCGCCGACCGCCGCGTCTTCCCGGCCGTCGACGTCACACCGTCCGGCACCCGCCGCGAGGAACTCCTCGTACCGGCGACGGAGTTGACCGCCCTGCGCGGACTGCGCCGCGCCCTCCGCGCCCGCGACGACAGCGGCCTCGAAGCCCTCCTCGACCACATCCGGCGAACACCCAGCAACGCGGCTTTCCTACGGCAGGTACGGGAGACGGTGCCGGGGGCCGTGGCGGCGTGAGGCCTGCGGCGAAGTATCCCGCCGAGTTGTCCCAGTGATGGCTCTCTCAGCGGTCGCCGCGCGTGATGTGCACCCGATAGTTCCCCTCCAGATCCGCCCCCGCGACGGTCACCCGCACTCCCGCGTCCCGGTCCCGGAACGTTTCGCCGGGGATGTACGGCGCGTCCGAGAGTTCGGCGTGGACGTTGGGGCTGCGGGTGCAGCCGCCGCTGTCGCGGGTGGAGTCGGAGACGGTGACCGGGCCGCGGCCGGTGTCGACGTCGGCGTCGACGCGGTAGATGAGGACGCCGGGGCGGCAGACGGCCTCGTCGTTGCCCGCCTGGGTGCGGACCTCCACGGCGTAGCCGGTCTTCTTGGTGAGGGGGATGAAGGCGAGCTTCGTGCCGCCGGGCCCGGCCAGGGGGCTGAGCAGGTGTTCCGTGGTGCCGGGGGACGCGGCGCAGTTCACCTGGGTGTCGTCGAGCCAGCCCAGCTTCCACTTGTGCCAGGCCAGGAGGTCGTTGTTGGCGCCCCAGTCCTCGCTCATGATGTCCCAGTGGCCGACCGAGCCCCCGCCGTCCTGCGTGTAGAGGTCGGGCAGGCCGAAGACGTGGCCGTTCTCGTGCGGCAGGACGCGGTAGCCGGTCTGGTCGTAGCTGCCGGAGCCGTCGTCCTGGCGGCTGTAGACGAAGGACGCGTTGGAGACCGGCACGCCGTCGGCGACGGGTGCCTCGTGGTTGCCCGCGAACGTCACCGACAGGACGGTGTCGAGGGCGGAGGGGCCCGCGTTCGGGGTGACGAGGATGTTCACCAGGTCGTACTGCGAGAAGTCCACGTCCGGGTCGGCCGCGGCCACGATGTCGTCGACCAGCTCCCGGTAGCCGGGGTCGAAGGGGGCGCCGCGCTCTATCCCGTACTTCTTGAAGGGCTTCGGCATCCGCAGCCAGTCCTGGACGGGCGCCTCCGCGCGGTAGTCCACGCGGCCGTAGGAGCTGGTGCGGAACCAGTCCGTGGTCTGCGGGAAGAACTCGCCGAGCCGGTCGAGCGCGGAGCCCTCGCCGGGGGCGTCGGAGAAGTCGACCATCAGGTTCAGGGCGCGCACCGTGCCGGTGGAGCGGGCGTAGCCGGGGCCCGTGGGGATGCCCTCCGGCATCTGCACCCCGAGGTCCCCGCTGATCATGCACGGGCCGAGGGCGCTCGGCCGCGCCTGCGCCGTGGACCCCGCGGCCGAGGGCGCCTCCGCCATCAGCCGCCCGGTGCTCGCCGACGCGGTGACCGCGAGGGCGAGGGCAGTGAGCCCGGCGAGGGCCGCCGTGCGCGGGGGGACCCGTCGGGCCGCCCGGGCCGTCCCGGCCGACCGGGTGCGCGGGCGGGGGCGGGCTATCGGCTTCGGGGTCGGCTGCTGCATGCGTGGGCCCTCCACTCCGCGGCAGCCGCCGGTCCTGGCTGCACCCTGTTCGCTCACCCTGTGCCGGGGTGTGCGCGGGCGCTCGCTGAGCGCGACCGATCGTGGGTTTCTGCCGGTGGGAGGGGGTGTGCGGGGCGGCCGCGGCGGGGGTTTGGGCCATTGGGAGGGTCGCGGGTGGGGGTGCGGGCGGTGGCGGGGGTGAGGGGGCGCACCAGGCCAGGAAGAGTGTGGCGCAGGTCACATGAAAGGCGGGAAATAAGCGGGGATCGTTTCCCCGTTTAGACCGGTGTCCGTGCGAAACGGGGATCCACTCCCCGGATCGCACACCTCAGTTCTCCCACCGGGAAAATCGTTGGACCCGCCACCGCGGGCCCTGCGAACCTGAGGCCTTTGACCGCTTAGAGGAGTGTTCGCCGTGGAAACCGCCACCGTCGCGCAGCGCCGTGTATCCCGTCCGCGGGCCGACGCCCTGCGCAACCGGGAGCGGATCGTCACCGCCGCCCGCGAGATGTTCGTCGAACAGGGCCCCGACGTGCCCCTCGACGAGATCGCGCGCCGCGCCGGCGTCGGCAACGCCACGGTCTACCGTCACTTCCCCGACCGCGGCGAACTCGTGCACCACGTCGTCCTGTCGGTCACCGACCGCGTCACGGCCCAGGCCGACGACGCCATCGCGGCCGCCGAGGCCGACCCCGGGGCCGCCTTCGAGGCGCTGCGGGCCTTCGTCCACGCCGCGGTGGACGAGCGCATCGGCGCCCTCTGCCCGATCCTGTCCGAGGCCATCGACCCCGACCACCCCGATCTGCACGCCGCCCGCATCCGGCTCGAAGACGCCGTCGAAGGGCTGATGGCGCGGGCCCGCGCCGTCGGGCAGCTGCGTACCGACATCGCTGTCGGAGATCTGATGGTCGCCCTCTCCCAACTGACCAGGCCGCTGCCCGGCGCCGGCTGCCTGGTGGACTTCGACCAGTTCGTCCACCGTCATCTGCAGCTGTTCCTGGACGGCCTGATGGCACCGGCGCGCTCCGAACTCCCGGGGCACGCCGCGACGTTGGAGGAGCTGCGTCGCGATCTCGACAGTTCGCGGCCGCGGCAGCCGCGAGACAGCGAGGAGGGCCTGGGTCAAAAGTAGGACCCGACCTCACGACCAGGGGCCCATGCGCTCGCAGGCCCCTCAGGTGTCTCGTTTACCCCGTACTCACCTCTTTGTCTTCCTAGGTGGACCCACCCATGTCTCAATCACCCGTCACCCCACCCGCTCCCGACCCGATGCGCTGGAAGGCGCTCGTCTTCATCGCCCTGGCGCAGCTGATGGTCGTCCTGGACGCGACCATCGTGAACATCGCGCTGCCGTCCGCCCAGGAGGACCTCGGCATATCCGAGGGCAACAAGCAGTGGGTCATCACCGCTTACGCCCTCGCCTTCGGTGGTCTGCTCCTGTTCGGCGGCCGCATCGCCGACCTGTGGGGCCGTAAGCGCACCTTCGTGACCGGCCTCATCGGCTTCGCCGCGGCCTCCGCCCTCGGCGGCGCCGCGACCGGCGAGGCCATGATGCTCGGCGCCCGCGCGCTCCAGGGTGTGTTCGGCGCGCTGCTCGCGCCCGCCGCCCTCTCGCTGCTCGCGGTGATGTTCACCGAGGCCAAGGAGCGCGCCAAGGCGTTCGGCATCTACGGTGCGATCGCCGGTGGCGGTGGCGCCGTCGGCCTGATCCTCGGCGGCTTCCTCACCGAGTACCTGAACTGGCGCTGGACGTTCTTCGTGAACATCCCGTTCGCGATCATCGCCGCCGCCGGTGCGTACTTCGTGATCCGTGAGCCCTCCGAGGGCCGCAACCGCTCGCCGCTCGACATCCCCGGCGTGGTCCTGTCCACCCTCGGTCTGGTCGCGCTGGTCTACGGCTTCACCCGCGCCGAGTCCGACGGCTGGTCCGACGCCGTGACCGTGACGATGTTCGTCGCCTCCGTCGTGCTGCTCGCCGCGTTCGTCGTCACCGAGGCGAAGGTCAAGTCGCCGCTGCTTCCGCTGCGCGTCCTGACCGAGCGCAACCGCGGCGGTGTCTACCTCTCGCTCGGCCTCGCGATCATCGCGATGTTCGGCCTGTTCCTGTTCCTCACGTACTACCTGCAGATCGTCCAGGGCTACTCGCCGGTCAAGACCGGCTTCGCGTTCCTGCCGATGATCTTCGGCATGATCGTGGGTTCGACGCAGATCGGCACCCGTCTGATGACCCGCGTCGCGCCGCGCCTGCTGATGGCTCCGGGCTTCCTGCTCGCCGCGGTCGGCATGCTGCTCCTGACGCAGCTGGAGGTCGACACCTCGTACGCCGGTCTGATCCTGCCCGCGCAGCTGATGCTGGGTCTCGGCATGGGTACGGCGTTCATGCCCGCCATGTCCCTCGCCACGCACGGTGTCGAGCCGCGTGACGCCGGTGTCGCCTCCGCGATGGTCAACACCTCGCAGCAGGTCGGCGGCGCCATCGGCACGGCCCTGCTGAACACCATCGCGGCCTCCGCGACCACCGCGTACCTCACCGACCACGCGGCCTCCGCCACCACCCCGGCGGCGCAGAAGCTGCTCGCGGCCCAGTCGATGGTGGAGGGCTACACGTCCGCCATCTGGTGGGCGGTCGGCATCCTCGTGGCGGCGTCGGCGATCGCCTTCGTCCTGGTCAACACCGGTGCCGACGACGGCTCCGCGGCGGCCTCCGGCGATGGCGAGGGCGTCGAGGACGCGGTGAAGATCCCGGTCGTGGCGCACTGACGACCCGTACGACCCGTGTGACACGGCGGGCCGGACCTGCCCGGCGCTCCTAGCGGAGCCAGGGCAGGTCCGCCCCCACGTCCTTGGGCTGAAGTCCCTCGGCGACGATCCTCATGATCTCGCCGAGGGACTTCTGCTGTTGGGGGCTCAGCCGGTCGAAGAGGGCCTGGCGCACCGCGTGCACATGCCCCGGCGCGGTCTGGCGCAGCACCTCGAACCCCTCGTCCGTGAGGATCGCGAACTGCCCGCGCTTGTCCGTGGCGCAGTCCTCGCGCCGCACCCAGCCGCTCTTCTCCAGGCGCGCCACCGCGTGCGAGAGCCGGGACCGGGTGATCTTCGAGCTCTTCGCCAGCTCGGTCATGCGCAGCCGTCGCCGGGGCGCGGCGGACAGCTGCACCAGCAGGCCGTAGTAGACGTGCGGCATGCCCGCGTCGCGCTGGAGCTGCCGGTCGAGGAAGTCCTCCAGGAGCGTGGAGGCGTGCACATACGCCAGCCAGGTGCGCTGTTCCTCGTCGTCGAGCCAGCGCGGCACGGTGGCGTCCGCGGCGTCTACGGCGTCTGCGGTCGCGGTGGATGGCGTGTCCATGTATCCCACTGTACGAGGCCTTTCTGTGTCCCTCGGAGTGGTGTCCTCCGGGCCCACGGATTCGTGCCCTCCGAGTCCCCCGGAGCGGGGCGCGTCAACTCGTTCAGAGGGCGGGCGGGTTGAGCTCCACGCCCCGCAGCGCCGCGGCCCGCGCCAGACGGTCGCCCACGTCCAGGGCGGTGTCCGCGAACTTGATCGTGTGGTCGTCGCCGTGCGCCGCGGCCCGCGCGAAGACCTCGTCGAAGGTGCTGCGGCCCGCTTCCGCGTCGGCTTCTCGGTACGTCTCCGGGGTGGCCGGCGAGTACGCCGCGGTCACCGCCGCGCTCGCCGCCCAGGCCGCGTCCAGGGAGGCGGGCCACAGCTCGCGGGGGAGCGCGGGCAGGGTGCGCAGGACGGCGTTGGGGGCGGTCGCGGCGTGCACCAGCATGATCGGCTCGCCGTGGCCGTGGGAGGCGAAGCGGTGGACGGCGGCGGTGACGAGGTCGGTGAGGCGGGCGCGGGCAGCTTCGGGGTCATTCGTGCTCGCGGGCCACACCGGGACCGTCGTGAGCTGGGCGAAGCGGTCCGGGAGGCTGCCGTCCTGCACGGGGACGCGCTCCACCGCGGCGAGCGCGGCCGCCGCCCCGGCCGACGGCGGCAGGGCGACGGGCGTGCGCGGGGGCAGCGGGGTGTGCCGGGCGGCCCAGTAGCCGAGGCCGTGGGCCAGCTCGGCGACGCGGGGCGCGGTCTCGCCGCCGGGGCCGAGGAGGGTGCGCACGGCGTGGCCGACGCGGATCACCGGGTGCGTGGAGCCGCCCGCGATGCCCGGAAGGAACACCGGCCACCAGTCGGCGAGCACCTCGCGCCAGGGCCGCTCGGCGAGGGCGCGCTCGAAGTAGCCGATCCAGTCGGCGGCGCGCCGCGGGTCGCCCAGGGCCGTGCGCCAGTTGGCGTCGGTGACCCGGGTGTCGGGCGCGGGCATGTCCTCCAGCTTGGCGCGGTAGTAGTCGAGCCAGCGGTGCACGGAGCGGCCCTGCCCGCCTCGCACCAGGGCCTCGACGGCCATCGGTCCGTGGTTGGTGAGCCGCCCGAGCCGCTCGGGGCCGGAGGCGTGCAGGCGCTGCAGGGCCTCGTCGAGGATGCCGCTGTCGCTGATCGTGCCGGGGGCGTCGGTCCCGCCGGTGTGGCTGATTCCGCTGGTGTCGGTCATGGCCGCACGCTAAGGCGCGCCTGTGGGTGACCGTAACGGTCTGGGGTACTAGTCCCCTGGGCCTGGTCCTGGGTCCGAGCGGCCTCGCGTACCGGCTCGTGGGTGCCGGAGGTCACGTACCCGGGAATGCCGGATTTGTCCCGCTGGGCAACCATCGGGCGACGCGGGCCGTCTTCTGGGTGGGAGGACGGCCAAAGGCGGCCCTCTTCCGGTGGGACCCCGGCAGGACCCCGGCGAGACTCGGGCAGGACTCAGGCGAGACTCAGGCAAGAAAGAGCCTGTGTCACATGTGACGGCGGTCTCACGTACAGAGTGGTTGTGGATGTCGGCGCGAGCTTCGAGATCGGCCTCGGATCCCGGTCTGACCTGCACCTCTGTACGTTCCGACGGCAATCGCCCACCCGCTGTGGCGGCACAGGGTACTGCATGATCACAAAAACGGGTGCGCGGCTTGGGAATTCTGTCCGGATTCCAGTCGTTGTTTCCATCGGATGCAGAGCACCTGGGAAGGTGTGCCGTCCACCACAGGCCCGGCCCCCGGGCCCGGACCATCAGGGCCACCGGTCCATGACGGACCGACCAGTGACAACCACGCAAGGGAGCACGCATGGCAACCCGTGCCGTCGCCCGTCGTAAGTCCGCCGCCACCGGCGGGACCGACGCGGCACGCAGTGTTCGCGCCGTAGGCGGCGAGATCGCCGACCGCGACCTGGTCGGCATGTACCTCGACGAGATCGCACGCACCCCCCTGCTCGACGCCGCCAAGGAGGTCGAGCTGTCCCAGATCATCGAGGCGGGCGTCTATGCCCGGCAGATACTGGACGGTGTGGTGGGCCGCGACGCCGACGGGATCGAGGCGTCCGCCGTGTCCGCCTCGCGCGAGGAGCTCGAAGCCCTCGTCGCCGACGGCGAGCGCGCCAAGGACGTCTTCATCCGGTCGAACCTCCGCCTGGTCGTGGCCGTCGCCCGCCGCTATCCGCGCAGCGGCCTGCCCCTGCTCGACCTGATCCAGGAGGGCAACGCGGGCCTGGTCCGCGCGGTAGAGAAGTTCGACTACGCCAAGGGCTTCAAGTTCTCCACGTACGCGACCTGGTGGATCCGCCAGGCCATCACGCGCTCCATAGCCGACCAGTCGCGCACCATCCGGCTGCCCGTGCACCTGGTCGAGGAGCTGGGCCGGATCCGCCGCGTGCAGCGCGAGTTCAACCGCGAGAACGGCCGGGAGCCGGAGCCCGCGGAGATCGCCGCCGAGCTGGCGTCCACGCCCGAGCGCGTGGTCGACGTTCTCGACTGGGCCCGCGACCCCGTCTCACTGAACATGTCGGTGGACGACGAGGGCGACACCCAGTTCGGCGACCTCCTGGAGGACACCTCCGCCGTCTCCCCCGAGCAGTCCGTCCTCACCCTGCTGCGCAGCGAGGAGCTGGACGACCTCATCGGCCGCCTCGACCAGCGCACGGCCTCCATCATCAAGATGAGGTACGGCATCGTGGACGGCCGCGAGCGGACGCTGACGGAGGTCGGCAAGGAGCACGGGCTCACACGTGAGCGGATTCGGCAGATAGAGAAGCACGCGCTGCTGGAGCTGAAGAAGTTGGCGCGGGACACGGGCTTCGACGCGGCGGCCTGAGGCCGGCCGGGCGAGCAGGGGGTTCGTCCCCCTGGGCCCCGGTCTGCGGCGGTGCGTTTCCGGCGGTGCCCGTCACCGATATCGGCGCTGCGCGCCTCGTCCTCAAGCGCCGGACGGGCTGAAATCGTCGCCGGACGGGCTGAGATGGCGGCCCCAGAGAGAGGGGCTGGGGAAGTACGTCTCGGTGGCGGAGAGCCGCGAGGAATCCTCAGGGTGGGACGGCGGTCGCCGCGACGTCGCGCTTCCGTCCGGGGGTGAACGGGTAGGTGGAGAAAACCCCGCGCGGAGCGCGGGGCACCACCCCCCCGGCGGAAAGCCGAACGAGACGCTAGGCCGCACCGGACGCACGCGCCAGGCGGGTCCCCAAGTCACGCACCCGCACGACCAGTTCCTCCGGCCCGCGCACGCGAAATTCGCACTCGACCCAGATGAGCCGCGCCGCCACCCACTCCACGGGCTCGGTCACCGTCCCCCGCAGGCGGCAGCGGTCGGTGCCGAAGGCGACCAACTCGCCCAGGGAGGCGGGCAGCCGCCCGCCCACCCGGTCCGGCGGGGCGTGGAACTCCACATCCACCTCGTACGCCGTCCTCTCCTGCGGCCGCGCGAGGACACTGCGCCGCACATAGGCGTCCGCGCTCCCACCCGGCAGCATCCGCTCGGTGAACCGCACCCCCGTGGCGAACGGCTCCGACACCCGGTCCACCCGGAACGTCCGCCAGTCCTGCCGCTCCAGGTCGTACGCGACCAGGTACCAGCGCCGCCCCGTGGACACGAGCCGGTGCGGCTCCGTCAGGCGCCGCGACGGCGTCCCGTCCTTCGCCTCGTACGCGAACCGCAGCTGCTCGTGCGCGGCCGTCGCCGACGCCATCACCGTCAGCGTCTCCGGCGCGATCCGCACACCGTCCCCGGTGGCGAGCGACATCGTCGCGGCCCCGAGCGCGGACACCCGGTGCCGCAGCCGCGACGGCAGCACCTGCTCCAGCTTGGCGAGCGCCCGCACCGACGCCTCCTCGACGCCGTCCACGGCGTGCCCGGCCCCGGCCCGCAGCCCCACCGCGATGGCCACCGCCTCCTCGTCGTCGAGGACGAGCGGCGGCATCGCCTTCCCCGCGACAAGCCGGTAGCCCCCGCTCGCGCCGTGCGTCGCCTGCACCGGATACCCCAGCTCCCGCAGCCGGTCGACGTCCCGCCGCACCGTGCGCCGGCTGACGCTGAGCCGGTCGGCCAGCTCACCGCCCGGCCACTCGCGCGGGGTCTGCAACAGGGAAAGCAGTTGGAGCAGCCGTGCCGGTGTGTCCGTACTCATGAGGGGCCTCCCGTACGCCGTGGTCCCGGATCCGTGCCGAACCTGAGCCCAGGATCCCGTATATCTAGGACGTGACCTGACCTATATGACCCCTAGCCTTACGGCATGACTTCTTCCAGCAGCACCTCTACGTCAGCGGGGCACCAGCCCACGGCAGCGGGGTCCCCGACGGACCGGCGCCGCTGGTTCGCCCTCGCGATCGTCATGACGGCCGCCTTCATGGACCTGGTCGACGTGACGATCGTGAACATCGCGATCCCGTCCATCCAGCGGGACGAGGGAGCCTCGTTCAGCCACATCCAGTGGATCACCGCGGGGTACGCGCTCGCGCTCGGCGCGGGCCTGATCACCGGCGGGCGGCTCGGCGACATCTACGGCCGCAAGAAGATATTCCTCGTCGGCATCACCGGCTTCACCGTCGCCTCCGCGCTCTGCGGCTTCGCCGCCAACCCGGACATGCTGGTGGCGTCCAGGATCCTGCAGGGCGCGATGGCCGCCCTGATGGTGCCGCAGGTCCTCTCGATCGTGCACGCCACCTTCCCGGCGCACGAGCGCGGCAAGGTCTTCGGCCTGTTCGGCATGGTCGTCGGCCTCGGCGCGGTCTCCGGGCCGCTGCTCGGCGCGCTCCTGACGGAGTGGAACCTCTTCGGCCTCGAATGGCGCCCGATCTTCCTCATCAACCTCCCCGTCGGCATCGCGGGCCTGATCCTCGGCCGCAAGTTCATCGAGGAGTCCAAGGCCCCCAAGGCCCTCAAGCTGGACCTGGTCGGCGTCGTCCTGGTCACGGCGGGCGCGCTGATGCTGCTCTACCCGCTGACGCGCGGCCGCGAGCTGGACTGGCCGGTGTGGGGGTACGTGATGATGGCGGGCGCGCTCGTCGTCTTCGGCGCCCTCGTGGCGTACGAGAGGCACAAGAGCACGAAGGACGGTTCGCCGCTCATCGAGCTGTCGCTGTTCAAGGTGAAGAGCTTCGCCGGTGGCATCGCCGTGCAGACCGTCTTCGGTGTCTCGCTCGGCATCTTCTTCCTGGTCTGGACGATGTACATGCAGGTCGGCCTCGGCTGGAGCGCGCTGCGCGCCGGTGTGACGGGCGTGCCCTTCTCCATCGCGGTGTCCGCCGCGGCCGGTCTCTCCGTGCAGGTGCTCGTGCCCCGCTTCGGCCGCAAGGTCCTTCAGGCCGGTGCGCTGACCATGGCCGCGGGTGTCCTCATCTACATCTGGGAGGCCGACCGGTACGGCGCCGGGATCGCGTCCTGGCAGATGGCGCTTCCGCTGGTCGTCATGGGCCTCGGCATGGGCCTGATCGTGGCGCCCCTGACGGACGCGATCCTCTCCGAGGTGCCGCGTGAGCACGCCGGTTCGGCGTCCGGCCTCCTCAACACCGTCCAGCAGATGGGCAACGCGTTCGGCCTCGGCCTGGTGTCCGTCGTCTTCTACGGCGTCATCGACGAGAAGGTCACCCCGGACCGGATCCCGGCCGAGTTCATCAACGGCTTCCAGCACGCGCTGTGGTGGGTCGTGGCGGTCCTCGTCGCCATCTTCCTCCTGATGCTGACCCTCCCGAAGCACCCCAAGCAGCACATCGAGGGCTCGGACTCGTCCGACGACCCGACGGACACCCCGGTGTCGAAGACGCCGGAGCCCCGCGAGGCGGCGCTGACGCACTGACCCCACAGCTCCACACGGCGCAGGGCCCCGGCCACCTCTCGGTGGCCGGGGCCCTGCGCCGTGTTCTGGGACCTCGGTCCCACCCGCACCAGGGCCAAAGCCCGAACATGTCCACTGCGTGCCCGTTCATGTTTACTTCCAGAGGTCGAGGTCGTACTCTCCAAGAGAACCCACACAATCGGGCAAAAGCAGGAGGCCCCCAGCCATGTACGGCCCAGAGCGCCAGCAGGAGATCCTGCGCCTCGCCCGCGAGGGAGGCCGCGTCGACGTCCTCTCCCTCGCCGCCGAGTTCCAGGTCACCGCGGAGACCATCCGCCGCGACCTGAAGGCCCTGGACCGCGCGGGCCTGCTGCGCCGCGTGCACGGCGGCGCCATCCCGGCAGGCCGACTGGACTTCGAACCCGACCTCGCGGAACGCGAGAGCACGGCCGCGGACGAGAAGGACCGCATCGCCCACGCGGCCCTCGCCGAACTCCCCGCCGAAGGCAGCGTCATCCTCGACGCGGGCTCCACGGTGGCCCGCCTGGCCGCGGCCCTCCCACTGGAGGCGGAGCTGACGGCCGTCACGCACAGCCTCCCCACGGCGGCCCGCCTGGCCGACCACCCCGGCATCCAGCTCCACCTGGTCGGCGGCCGCGTCAGGCACCGCACGCGGGCGGCCGTGGACGCCTGGTCCCTGCGCGCCTACGGCGAGATCCGCGCCGACGTCCTCTTCCTCGCCGCGAACGGCTTCTCCACCGCCCACGGCCTGACCACCCCCGACCTGGCCGAGGCCGCCGTGAAGCGCGCCGCCGTCGCCGCGGCCCGCCGCGTGGTCCTCCTCGCCGACTCCGGCAAGCACGGCCAGGAGCACTTCGCCCGCTTCGGCGACCTCGCCGACGTGGACCTGCTCATCACGGACACGGGCCTGCCCGCGGCCGAGGCCGCGGCGATCGAGAAGGCGGGCACGGAGGTCGTACGCGCATGACGACCCGCGAAGCAGCAGCTCACGAGGCCGTGCAACGCGAAGCGGCCGCCACCGCAGCAGTAGAAGGCACCGCCGCAGCAGAAGGCGCCGCAGCAGTAGAAAGCACCGCCCACATGATCCTCACCGTCACCCCCAACCCCTCCCTCGACCGCACCTACGAGGTCCCCGCCCTCGACCGCGGCGAGGTCATCCGCGCCACCGGCGAGCGCATGGACCCCGGCGGCAAGGGCGTGAACGTCTCCCGCGCCGTCGCCGCAGCGGGCGTCCGCACCCTCGCCGTCCTCCCGCTCGGCGGCGCCCCCGGCGCCCTCGTCGCCAGGCTCCTGGACGAGCAGGGCATCGAGGTCGCCCCCGTCGACGTATCCGGCCAGACCCGCTCGAACATCTCCGTCGCCGAACCGGACGGCACCCTCACCAAAATCAACGCGCCCGGCCCCGAACTCACCCCCGCCGAGCGCGAGTCGCTGCTCGCCGCCATCGGGGAGAAGTCACCGGGAGCCGACTGGATCGCCTGCTGCGGCAGCCTCCCGCGCGGCCTCGCCCCCTCCTGGTACGCCGACCTGGTCGCCCGCTGCCACGCCGCCGGGGCCCGGATCGCCCTCGACACCTCGGGCCCCGCCCTCCTCGCCGCGCTCGCCGAGCGCCCCGACGTCGTCAAGCCCAACGCCGAGGAGCTCGCCGGAGCCGTCGGCCGCCCCCTCGCCACCGTCGGCGACGCCGTCAAGGCCGCCGAGGAACTGCGCGAACGCGGCGCCCGCGCCGTCCTCGCCAGCCTCGGCGCGGACGGCCAACTCCTCGTCGACGACTCCGGCACGTACTTCGGATCCGCCCACGTCGACGTCGTACGCAGCAACGTCGGCGCGGGCGACAGCTCCCTGGCCGGCTTCCTGATCGCGGGCGGCTCCGGCCCCGCCGCCCTCGCCTCGGCCGTGGCCCACGGCGCCGCCGCCGTCCAACTCCCCGGCAGCGCCATGCCCACCCCGTCCGACCTGTCCCCGGACACCGTCACGGTCACGTCCGAAGTCCCCCTGGACCGCGCCCTGACGGAACCCGCCCCCTGACCCCACCCCTCACCCTCGTCCCCCGCCCTCATCCCCGCCCCCGAGGGATACGCGTGCGAAGGAGCCCGCGATGAGCAGCGAAATGATCACCGCGGACCTGGTCGACCTCGAACTCGACCGGTCCGCCGACACCAAGGAGGCGGCGGCCCGCGCCCTCGCCACCCGCATGGTGACCCTCGGCCGCGTGACCGACCTCGACGGCTTCCTCGCCGACGTGGCGGCCCGCGAGGCCCAGATGCCGACGGGCCTCGACGGCGGCATCGGCATCCCGCACTGCCGCAGCGCCCACGTCACCGAACCGACCCTCGCTTTCGGCCGCTCCACCACCGGCATCGACTTCGGCGCCCCCGACGGCCCGGCCGACCTCATCTTCCTCATCGCGGCCCCCGCGGGCGCGGACGACGCCCACCTGACGATCCTGTCGTCGCTGGCCCGTCAGCTGATGAACGCGGAGTTCACGGACGCGCTGCGCGCCGCGCCCGACGCGGAGTCGGCGGCGACGTTGATCCGAGGCGAGGAACCCACCGCTGCGGCCGGTGACGCAGGCGGCGCCTTGGCTGCTGCCGCTACCGCTGAGGGCAGCGGTTCCGCTGGGGCGGAACGGGTGGGCACAGCCCCCGGTTCCGCTGAGCCCGACTCCAACGCAGAGAAGCCTGCCCCGACGTTCAGAATCGTGGCGGTCACCTCCTGCCCCACGGGCATCGCCCACACGTACATGGCAGCCGAATCCCTGGAGAACGCGGCCCGCGCCGAGGGCATAGAGATCACCGTCGAGACCCAGGGCTCCGCGGGCTTCACCCGCCTCACCCCCGAGACGATCGAGGCCGCCGACGCGGTCGTCTTCGCCCACGACGTCCCCGTACGGGACAAGACCCGCTTCGCGGGCAAGCCCACCGTCGACGTTGGAGTGAAGGCGGCCATCAACCGCCCCGCCGAACTCATCGCGGAGGCAAGGGAGAAGGCGGCCCGAGGCGAGGTCACGACCTCGGCGAACCCGACCCCGGTCGACAACGCGGGGGACAGCGGCGACAGCTACGCCACCAAGCTCCGCAAGTGGCTGATGTCGGGCGTCAGCTACATGGTCCCCTTCGTGGCGGCCGGAGGCCTCCTCATAGCCCTGGGCTTCGCCATCGGCGGCTGGAAGATCGACAAGGCCCCGTCCGTGGCGGACCACTTCATCTGGACGGACCACACCAGCTGGGCGGCCCTCCTCTTCCAGATCGGCGGCCTCGCCTTCGCCTTCCTGGTCCCGGTCCTCGCGGGCTACATCGCGTACGGCATGGCCGACCGCCCGGGCCTGGTCCCCGGCTTCGTCGGCGGCTCGGTGGCCGTCACCATCGACGCGGGCTTCCTCGGCGGCCTGGCCGCGGGCCTGCTCGCGGGCGGGGTGGTCCTCGGTATCCAACGGGTCCGCATCCCGCCCGTACTGCGCGGCATCATGCCGGTCGTGGTGATCCCGCTGATCTCCGCGGCGGTCGTCGGCTTCCTGATGTTCCTCGTCGTCGGCAAGCCCATCGCCTCGCTGCAGAGCGCGTTGACGGACTGGCTGGAGGGCCTGAGCGGCGCCAACGCGATCATTCTCGGCGTCGTCCTCGGCCTGATGATGTGCTTCGACCTCGGCGGCCCGCTCAACAAGGTCGCGTACGCCTTCGCGATCGGCGGCCTCACCCACCCGACGGACGGCTCCCTGAAGGTCATGGCCGCGGTGATGGCGGCGGGCATGGTCCCGCCCCTCGCGATGGCCCTCGCGACCACCGTACGGGGGCGGCTCTTCACCAGGACCGAGCGGGAGAACGGCAAGGCGGCCTGGTTCCTCGGCGCCTCCTTCATCACGGAGGGCGCGATTCCGTTCGCGGCCGCCGACCCGCTGCGGGTCATCCCCGCGTCGATGGCGGGCGGCGCGGTCACCGGCGCCCTGTCGATGGCCTTCGGCTGCACCCTGCGCGCCCCGCACGGCGGAGTCTTCGTGGTCCCGCTGATCGGGCAGCCGCTGCTGTACCTGGTCGCCGTCGCGGCGGGTGTCTGCGTGTCGACCGTCGTGGTCGTCCTCCTGAAGGGGGCGCGCGGCACGGCGGACCCGGCCGGTGACGGCGGCACGGCCGCCGCGGCGGCGGACGAGGCCCGGGTGCCGGTGGCCGCCTGAGGGCGCGGCGTACGAGCGGGGTGTGAAGGGCGCGTCGACACCGGCGTGCCCTTCACACGTTCCCGGACGCCCCGCGCGTGGGCATACTGCTGGTACTGCGGTTCGAACCCGGGTACGGGCACCTGGCGGGGGCCAACGTGAGCCACCTTCAGCAGAGTCACCTCACAAGCCTGCTCTCCATGGTCGGCCAGCTCACCGAGCAGGCACAGGCCGAGCTCGAGACCGACACCGAGGCGGCGCGCGTCTTCCTCGCGGTCTACTCCGGCTTCCTCATCGAGACCGGCACGGGCATCCGCTGGATCCTCGAACCGGATCTGATCGAGCACGCCACCGAGGTCATCGGCCGGCGCGCCCCCGACGCCGGTCCCGCGAGCGCGGACCTCGCCGCCCGGCTGCTCGCGACCCTGTGGGCCAGCAGCGTGCTCGCGGGCGTCGACACCGAGGACTGGGCCCGTGAGGCCCCCGAACTGCCCGCGATCTGCATCCGGATGGCTGGTTTCCTCACCGGAGAGCGTGAAGTGCCCCCGGAGGAACGGACAAAACGGAACGAGACGAGTGAGCCGTAGTGAGCCGTGATGTGCGAGATGCGTCACTTCAGGACCAAAGGCCCATTAATGCCTCTGTTGTAGATCCGGCCGCTGTTGTCTACTGAGCGGCATGTTCCAGGGTGCATCGATCGTTCAGCAGACAGGCATGGTCCTGCTCGCCGCGCTGACTGCCATCTGGGCCGTCACGTTCCTGCATGTGCAGCGCCGCCGCGCGGCGGAACCAGCGACCGGCGGCAGCCCCTCGCTGGGTTCGCTCCCGGTCCAGTCGGGGCCGCCGCGCGCGGAGTCCGTCGAGTTGACCCCGGACGAGCGCGCCGCGTTCGCCGGTCTGATACGTCAGTTCGGCCGGGGTCGGCCGTAACGACCAAGGGCGTTCGGCGGGTCCTGCGGTCCTGGCCGGACTAGCGGGACCTGGTCGCCGGATACGCCCGCGCCCGGCGCGCCATCGCCGACCGTGCCGCGCGCTCGCTGGTGTACACCTCGCACATGTGCCGGCCGTCGGCCGTCGCCGTGTGCTCGACCTCCCAGAGGCTGATCTCGGAGCCGTCGAACAGCAGGAACGCGTGCTCGTACAGCGAGAAGCCGAGCCGGGGCTCGCCGGTGCGGCCGAAGGCCTGGGTGATCTGGTGGGCGAACGCCGAGCGCAGCAGGCGGGCCATGTCGTCGCCGGGGCGGTCCGCGCCCGCCGGGTTCTCCGCGCGGCGCAGTAACCTGCGGGCGTGGTCGGCGGAGTCGTCCGGGACGTACGTGTGCCGGGGCTCGGGCGGCGGGGGCGCCTGGAGCAGGACGGGCAGGTCGCCCGCGGGGGTGTCCGGTGGGAGCGGAAGCCGGGCGGTCGCGACCCCCGCCTCCTCCTCGTCCAGATACAGCTCGTACTGCGCGTGGCTGCCGGGACCCGTGTTGTGCGCCAACTCCCAGAGGGTGAGCGCCTGGCCGTCGGCGAGCAGCCAGGTGTGGCGGAAGGTCTCGCGGTGCAGGCCCGCGCTGTGGTGCGCGGAGTGCAGTGAACTGTCGTACGCCAACGCCCGCTCGAGGCGCCGCACGACCTCGTCCGGCAGGTCGAAGGAGTTCAGGGCGCGGCTGAGCAGTCGCTCGAGGTGCTCCTCGGGGGAGGCTGGCTCGGGCGACTCGGGTGGTTCGTACGCTGTCTCGTACGGAACGCTCACGGATACTCCCGGATGCTTCCGGCGTTGCTGCATGTCACCTTGTGCGTGCATACCGTAGCCCCTGGGTCCGACATCATGTCCGGGAACGGGAAAACGATCGAGCCGCACGGCAAGTTCCCGTGCGGCTCGTTCCGTTGGCGCCCGAAGGGCACCTTGTGCGCTCTTGCGGGGCACTGAACGCGCCCCGCGCTGTGGGCCTTTCAGGCCCCTTCGGTGCCTTCAGGCACCTTCCGGTCAGGTGGCGCTGCCCGCCGTCCACTGGCTCCAGGACATGTTCCAGCCGTTCAGGCCGTTGTCCGGGGCGATGGTCTTGTCCGGCGAGCCCTTGACCGTCACGACGTCGCCGACGAGGGAGTTGTCGTAGAACCACTTGGCGACGGTGTCGCCCTGGGCGCCCTGGACGTCCCGGAGGCCGACGCAGCCATGGCTGGTGTTGGCGCTGCCGAAGATGGAGGGGGAGCTCCAGTAGTTGCCGTGGATGAAGGTGCCGGACGTCGAAAGACGCATGGCGTGCGGTACGTCCTTGATGTCGTACTCACCACCGAAGCCGACGGTCGAACCGTTCATCCGCGTCTGTGTGAACTTCTCCGAGATCACCATCTGCCCGTTGTACGTGGGGTTCTGGGGGCTGCCCGCGGAGATCGGGATGGTCTTGATGACCTTGCCGTCGCGCTCGACCGTCATGGTCCGCGCCTTCACGTCGACGGTGGAGACCTGGGAGCGGCCGACGGTGAAGGTGACCGTCTTGTCCTGCACGCCGGTCGCGTTCGCCGCGCCCTTCACGCCGTCCAGCTCGATCTTCATCGTGACCTTGGAGCCGGCCTTCCAGTACTCCTGCGGGCGGAAGTCCAGGCGCTGGTTGCCGAACCAGTGGCCGACGACCTTCTGGCCGCTGCTGGAGCTGACCGTGATGTGCGACTGCACGGCCTTCTTGTCGGTGATCGCCTTGTCGAACGTGAAGGAGACCGGCATGCCCGCGCCGACCTTGGTGCCGCCGTCGGGCGTGTACGTGCCGATGAAGCTGTTGGCGTTCGACACCGTCGTGAACGTGGCGTTCTCCGTGGCCGGGCGACCGTCGGAGTCCTTGGCGTTCGCGGTGACCTTGTACTTGGTGCCGCGCTCCAGCTGCGCCTTCGGCTTCCAGGTGCCGCCGTCGGCGGATATGGAGCCCTCGACGGCCGCGCCGGAGGCCACGTCCGTCATCTTGACGGTCGTGAGCTTGCCGTCCTTGACCTTCACGCCGGTGGCGTTGATGGAGGCGTCGGTCGCGCCGTCCTTGGACGAGATGGCGATGCGCGCGCCGGACGCGTCCTTGGACGTGTCGGACTTCTTGTCGCCCTTGGCGTCGCCGTCACCGCCGCAGGCCGAGAGGGTCAGCGCGCCGACGGCCGCGAGCGCGGCTGTCGCCAGCAGCACCCGCCGACGGCGACGGGGCTGAGGCTGCTGCGCTGCTATGTCCGGCGTTGTCACGAGCTGCTCCAAGTACGTCGTCTGGTCCAGTACGAGTAAAGAGCGCCCTGGCGGCGGAACGGTTCCGACGCGGGGGTGTGAGTGCACGCACACCGGAGCGCCCTCGTCCGACGCTAACAACACATGATTAAAGGGGACTTAATGTTCTCTATTGGCGATAGGGCTATTGCGGATAAAGATCCCGGTATGCCGGGAATGTTCCCCCTGGCGTCTCCACCGACTCCGCCGCGAGCAGCGCCCCGACGATCGCCTCCGTGACCATGTCCGCGCCCGCCGCGAGGACCTCGTTCAGCGCCAGCGGATCGGCCTCGTCCAGCGGCCGGGCGCCGGTCGACAGGGCGAACACCGTGTCGCCGTCGTGCAGCAGGTGCACCGGCCGCATGGCCCGGGCCATGCCGTCGTGCGACGTGCCCGCGAGCTTCTGCGCCTGCGCCTTGGTCAGCGCCGCGTCGGTGGCGACGACGGCCAGCGTCGTGTTCAGCGGCGGCGCCACGTTCCGCGCCGCGGCCTCGGCGAGCCGCCGCAGCGCGGCCGCGTGCACCTCGGGCGGGGGCGGTGCCACGGGGGCGGCGGCCCCGGCCCCCGTGTCGAAGAGCTGCCCGTACAGCACCCCCGTCCGCGGCTCGATCCCCGACCCCGCCGCGTTCGCCACCACGAGCGCCGCCACCGTGATCCCCGAGCCGAGCACCGTGCTCGCCGTGCCGACCCCACCCTTGACCTGCCCGACCACCGCCCCGATCCCGGCGCCCACCGCGCCCACGGCCACCGCGTGCCCGCTCTCCCCGGCCGCCGCGTC
Source organism: Streptomyces sp. NPDC040610 (assembly GCF_055594065.1). Lineage (NCBI taxonomy): Bacteria > Bacillati > Actinomycetota > Actinomycetes > Kitasatosporales > Streptomycetaceae > Streptomyces > Streptomyces sp. NPDC040610. The sequence continues at coordinate 371,814 of NZ_JBVIXA010000005.1, forward strand.
CGCCACCGCCGCCCGCCCCGTCGCCGCGTCGGGCCGCGCCCCGAAGTCACCGCCGCGCCCCAGGTCGAACACGCACGCCGCGGGCACCACCGGCACCACGTGCGCCGGGTCAGGACCGACCCGCACCCCGCGGCCCCGCTCCTCCAGCCACGCCATCACCCCGCCCGCCGCGTCGAGCCCGTACGCGCTGCCGCCGGTCAGGACCACCGCCTCCACCCGCTGCACCAGGTTCCGCGGGTCCAGCGCGTCGGTCTCCCGGGTGCCGGGGCCGCCGCCGCGCACATCCACGGCCGCGACCGCCCCGCCCTCGGGGGCCAGCACGACCGTCGTGCCGGAGAGCCAGCCGCCACCGGCGCGCCCCGCGTGCCCCACCCGCAGCCCCGCCACGTCGGTCAGCCCACCGGCCCGCCCGGATTCCCTCGGTACGTCACGTGTCGTCATGCGCCATGCGTATCACGCGTGTTGAGGGCGATCGGGCGAGGTCGCGCGGCACTCGGTCGACGTCGTACGGGACCCTGTCGAAGCCGCGCGGCACCCGGTCGACGTCACGCCGACTCCGCCCGCACCATCCGCGACGTCAGCGTCACCCCGGTCACCACCGCGAGCGCCGCCACGATCCCCGCCGCGAACACCGCCCAGCGGCCCGCGAACGTGCACGCGAGCACCGCCAACGCCGTCACCGGAAGCACCAGTTGCTGCGCGAGGCCGACCTTGAAGTAGCGCGAGTGCAGCAGCCACACCGTGAACATGTACACCGCTGCCGGGATCGTCACCGCCGCCGAGGCCGCCGTCTCCGAGATGTGCGCCTTGCCGACGGCCTGCTCCACCGCCACCTCGATGCCCGCCCCGATCGCCGCCGCCGACGCGAAGATCACGAAGTGGCCGTAACCCCACAGGAAGGCCTGGCTGTTGGAGCGCAGATGGCCGTGGATCGGCACCACGAAGTAGATCCACCAGGCGGCGAAGACGAGGAGGAGCCCGCCCGCGGCGATCGGCAGGACCTCGCCGAGCGCGTCGTTCTCGTCGATGCCCGACTTCACCGCGACCGTCGCCGCGGCGATCGTCTCGCCGAGCACGATGATCGTGAAGAGGCCGTACCGCTCGGAGATGTGATGCGGGTGCCAGGGCGTCGTCCGGGTCCGCTCCGCCCATGTCGGCACCGCCATCTCGGCGATCGCCAGCACCAGGAACGTCCACCCCCGCGCCCCCTCCGGCAGGAGCAGCAGCCCCAGCCAGCCGACCTGGCACAGCGCGACCCCGCCCGCGTACCGCAGCGCCGTGCGCCGCTCGTCCCCCGTCGTCGAGGCCGCCGCCCGCAGCCACTGGGTGATCAGGGCGAGCCGCATGATCAGGTAGCCGAGCCAGACGACCAGGAACTCGTGGTCCTGGAAGGCCTTCGAGACCCCGGCCGCCAGGACCAGGACACCGGCGATCTGGACGAGCGTCACGACCCGGTACAGCGTGTCGTCGTTGTCGTACGCCGACGCGAACCAGGTGAAGTTCATCCAGGCCCACCACATCGCGAAGAACACCATCGCGTAGTTGAGGACCCCCTCGCCCGGATGCCCCTCGGCGACCGCGTGCACCAGCTGCACACCGGCCTGGGCGACCGCCACCACGAAGCACAGGTCGAAGAAGAGCTCCAGCGGCGTCGCGGCGCGGTGCTCCTCCTCGCGGCCGCGGGCGACCATCGGACGCAGTGGGGGAGGCGGTGCGGGTGGGGCGGTCGCGGCACCCGGCGGGGGAGTGGTCGACGTCATGGGCCAACAACAGCAGAGCCCGGCGTTCCCACGTCCCGGCGCGAGCCGTGTCGGGGCCGGAGCACCCGAGTGGGCGGTGCGGGCGCCCCCTCGGGAAAATATTGTGAATGCTTTCACAAGCGAACACGGGACCAAAGTCCTCCGAGAATCCCCAGCTCACCTCGGTCCGCCTCGCGAAACCCGGGCCACAGACGGGACTTGTGGCCCTCAAGCCGGGACCAACGCGGCGCCCCGGACCGCCCGCGCGGGAGTGCAATGGAGCCGTAGCGACACGGCGACTCGGAAGGTGCGGGCGATGACTGCGACTCCTGCGGATGCGACTCCTGCGGCAACGGCGGCGCACGGCGAGGCCTGGGACGGCTTCAAGGGCGGCCTGTGGCGCGACTCCATCGACGTCCGCGACTTCGTGCAGCACAACTACGCCCCGTACGAAGGCGACGCGGCCTTCCTCACCGGCCCCACACCGCGCACCACCGCCGTCTGGCAGCGGCTCCTCTCGATGTTCCCGGAGGAGAACGAGCGCGGAGTGCACGACGTCGACATCGCGACGCCCTCCCGCATCGACGCCTTCAAGCCCGGCTACGTCGACGGCACCGCCGCCGACCACAAGGACCTGATCGTCGGTCTCCAGACCGACGCCCCGCTCAAGCGCGCCATCATGCCCAACGGCGGCTGGCGCATGGTCGAGAGCGCGCTCAACTCCTACGGCTACCCGGCCGACCCCGCCGTCAAGGACATCTACACCCACCTCCGCAAGACCCACAACGAAGGTGTCTTCGACGCCTACACCCCCGAGATCCGCGCCTGCCGCTCCGCCGGCATCATCACCGGCCTGCCCGACGCCTACGGCCGCGGCCGCATCATCGGCGACTACCGCCGCGTCGCCCTCTACGGCGTCGACCGCCTCATCGCCGCCAAGGAGGCCGACAAGGCCCGGCGCTGCCTCGACTGGCCGACCGAGCACGTCATCCGCGACCGCGAGGAGCTCTCCGAGCAGATCAAGGCCCTCGGCGAACTGAAGGCGATGGCCCTGTCGTACGGCTACGACATCTCCGGCCCCGCCCGCACCGGCCGCGAGGCCGTGCAGTGGCTGTACTTCGGCTACCTCGCCGCCGTGAAGGAGCAGAACGGCGCGGCCATGTCGATCGGCCGCATCGACAACTTCCTGGACATCTACCTCCAGCGCGACCTCGACCGCGGCCTCATCACCGAGTCCGACGCCCAGGAGTTCATCGACGACTTCGTCATCAAGCTCCGCATCGTCCGCTTCCTGCGCACCCCCGAGTACAACGAGGGCTTCTCCGGCGACCCCACCTGGGTCACCTGGTCCATGGCGGGCATCGGCGAGGACGGCCGCCCGCTGGTCTCCCGCACGACCTTCCGCGCCCTGCAGACCCTCTACAACCTCGGCCCGGCCCCCGAACCGAATCTGACCGTCTTCTGGTCCGGCCGACTGCCCCGCGCCTTCAAGGACTTCGCCGCCCGCGTCGCCATCGACACCTCGGCCGTCCAGTTCGAGTCCGACGAGCTGATGCGCCCCAAGTACGGCGACGACACCGCCATCGCCTGCTGCGTCTCCGCGATGGCCGTCGGCAAGCAGATGCAGTTCTTCGGCGCCCGCGTCAACGTCGCCAAGGCCCTGCTCTACGCCATCAACGGCGGCCGGGACGAGCTCACCGGCAAGCTCGTCGTCGAGGGCTTCGAGCCGATCGAGGGCGACTACCTCGACTACGACACCGTCGCCGAACGCTACGACGCGATGCTCGGCTGGCTCGGCAGGACCTACGTCCACGCGCTCAACGTCATCCACTACATGCACGACAAGTACGCCTACGAGCGCCTGGAGATGGCCCTGCACGACCAGGACATCCTGCGCACCATGGCCTGCGGCATCGCCGGTCTCTCGGTCGCGGCCGACTCGCTCTCGGCGATCAAGCACGCCCGGGTCAAGGTCGTCCGCGACGAGACCGGCCTCGCCGTCGACTACGAGATCGAGGGCGACTACCCGGCCTACGGCAACAACGACGAGCGGGCCGACGCCCTCGCCCAGCGGATCGTCTCCGACTTCATGGGCAAGATCCGCCGGCACCCGACCTACCGCGACGCCGTGCACACCCAGTCCGTCCTGACGATCACCTCGAACGTCGTCTACGGCAAGAAGACCGGCAACACCCCCGACGGCCGCCGCGCGGGCCTGCCCTTCGCCCCCGGCGCCAACCCCATGAACGGCCGCGACGCACACGGCTACATCGCCTCGGCCCTGTCCGTCGCCAAGCTCGACTACGACGACGCCGAGGACGGCATCTCGCTGACCAACACCATCACCCCGGACGCCCTCGGCCGCACCCCCGACGAGCGGGTCGCCAACCTCGCCGGAGTCCTCGACGGCTACATGGCGAGCGGCGGCTTCCACATGAACGTCAACGTGCTCGACAAGGCCACCCTCCAGGACGCCATGGAGCACCCCGAGAACCACCCGCAGCTGACCATCCGCGTCTCCGGCTACGCGGTCAACTTCGTCCGCCTCACCCGCGAACAGCAGCTCGACGTCATCAACCGCACCTTCCACGGCTCCCTGTGAGCCCCGGGCGCGCCCCGGGCCGCGCGCCCGCCGCGCCCCACCGACCCGCGGCCCCGGGGCCCGGCCCTCACCCCGGCCCCGGGCGCCGCGACCACCACGTCCCGTCCACGGAAGTCCTGGAGCCCCGCCATGACCGTCCTGCTCGGACCCGCCACGACCCCCGCAGCCGCCGCCACCCGCCGCCCCGTGACCGGCTCCGTCCACTCCTGGGACCTGTCCACCGGCGTCGACGGCCCCGGCACCCGCTTCGTCACCTTCCTCGCGGGCTGCCCGCTCACCTGCCTGTACTGCCACAACCCCGACACCTGGCGGATGCGCTCGGGGCGCCGGAGCACCGCCGACGACGTGCTCGCGGAGGCCGCCAAGTACACCGCGTTCATCGCGGCCGCGGGCGGCGGCGCCACCGTCAGTGGCGGTGAACCCCTCCTCCAGCCCGTCTTCACCGGCGAACTCCTGCACCGGCTCAAGCACGAGCTGGGCCTGCACACCGCCCTCGACACCTCCGGCTTCCTCGGCGTCCGGGCCACCGACGCGCTGCTCCGTGACGTCGACCTCGTCCTGCTCGACATCAAGTCCTGGGACCGCGAGACGTACCGCGAGGTCACCGGGCGCCCGCTGCGGCCGACCCTCGACTTCGCCGACCGCCTCGCCGCCCTCGGCAAGGACGTCTGGGTGCGCTTCGTCCTCGTGCCGGGACTGACCGACGACCCGGCCAACGTCGACGGCGTCGCCCGCTTCGCCGCCGGGCTCGGCAACGTCTCCCGCGTGGACGTGCTGCCCTTCCACAAGCTCGGCACGGCGAAGTGGGACGCCCTCGGCAAGGACTTCACCCTCCGGGACACCCCCGCGCCGACCGGGCGGCAGCTGGCGGCGGCCAGGGAGATCTTCGCCGCACGGGGCCTGCGGGCCGTCTGACGGCTCCCACCGCCCCGGCGGCCCCGGTCGCCGCGGCCACCCCGGCCGCTCCCGGCCCGCCGGCCGCCTCCGGCGGACGTACGCTGGAGGCATGAGCACCGCCCCCGCCCCCGAACCGCGCGATCCGAAGGACGCGAAGCCCCTGCAGGACGCCAAGAAGCCGGCGAACGCGCTGGTCTTCGACGACCCGCTGGCCCAGCAGTCCACGGACGACACGGACCGAGGATGGGGTGAGCGGCCGACGTCGTCCGGCGACAGCGCCGCCGACCTCGCCCGCTTCCTGGACGAGAAGCCGCCCCACCACATCTGAGCCCGCCGGAGCCCCCGGGCCCACCAGGGCCCCCGGGCCACGGCCTCGGGCCGGGCTACAGCCCCGAGCCGGGTTACAGCCCCGAGCCGGGCTACAGCCCCGAGCCGCCCGGCCTGCCCTCGCCGCCGGGCGTCTGATCGCCGCCCTGCCGGTCCTCCCCGCCGTTCCGCTGGGCGACCAGCACGTCGCGGATCTCCTTGAGCACCTCCAGCTCCGAGATCTCGATGACCTCCTGCGTGCCCTCCTTCGCCGCCTGCCGCGCGGCCTGCTTGGCCAGGTACTTCGCCATCGGCATGACCATCAGGAAGTAGACGACCGCGGCGGTGATCACAAAGCTGAGGGTGGCGCTGAGCACCGAGCCCCACAGGATCGGGATGCCGCTGACCGCCTCGCCGTTCTTCACCTCGCACGGCGCTTTCAGGCACGAGCTGTAGTGGTCGAGATCCTTGGTGCCCAGGGCGCCGACCAGCGGGTTGATGACGCCCTTCACCACCGAGTTCACGATGTTCGTGAACGCGGCGCCGATGACGACCGCGACGGCCAGGTCGACGACATTGCCGCGCATCAGGAAGGCCTTGAAGCCCTGCCAGATGCCCGGATCCTTCTTCTCGCTCACCACTGAGCCTTTCGTTGCATGTGCGGATTGTGCGGCAAACCGCCTCGCAACCTACGGCAGGGCGTGGCAGCCCTGTCCAATTCCATAACGCGAATGAGCGACTTGACAGGTGGTCAGCCGTGCCGTAACCGCTTCGGCCGCTCGGACGGGTATGTACCCGGCTCATCGCAGGGTCACCGCGAGCCGTGCGGTCGCGCTCGCCCCGGCGAGGCGGGCCGCCGTCGCGCGCGGCACCGCGAGGACGACCAGGGCCCCGCCCTCGGCCACCGCGTCGGAGGAGTCCGGCACCTCGGACACCCGCGCCCCGGCCGCGACCACCCGCGCCGCCCCGCCCGGCCGCGCACCCGCCGAACCCACAGACCCGGCCCCCGTGCCGTCCACCCCCGCGCCCTCGGCGGCCACGACATCCACCCGGTCGCCCGGCCGCAGCAGCCGCACCGTCGCCGCGTCCGCGATCCGCACCGGCGCCGTCACCAACCGGGCCGCCCGACGCGCCCGTTGCGGCGCCGGGCCCCCGCCGTGCTCCCCGGCGCTCACGGGCGCCGCGGACCCCTGCGGCTGCGGTCGCCCGGGCTCACGCGGCCCCGCGGTCACCAGCGCGGCCGCCGTCATCGCGAGGCCCACGGCCAGCGCCCGCCGCCGGTGCCGCAACAGGCGCCGCAGCCGCTGCCGTCCACCGCGCACATGCAGCGGGGAGAAGTGCGGCACCTGGCAGGGCGGCGGCGCACCGCTGCCCCGGCCGGGCGGAGAGGTATGTGTACGTGAAGGGACCTGCGCCATGACGACCACCACCCACCGTGAGAAGTTCGGACCCTGATCCCGGTCCTGATCCCGGTCCCGATCCCGATTCCGTTCTCACGATGCAGGCCCCCGCCAGATCCCGCTGAGCCCCGTGCACTACTCGCCGGTTGTGGACAACTCCCTCACCCGAAGGGGAAGTTCCACCCCTCGCCCCCCTCGCCCCCCTCGCCGCCCGCGTGGCCCTCGCCACCCGCGCCGCCCACCCCCAGCAGGCCGCGCCCAGCAGGCCCCCGCCCAGCCCCCGCGCCCCCTACGGCAGCCGAATCCCTGTCTCCAGCCCACCCAGAGCCCCCACGCACAGACAGTCCCGCTCCGCGTTCACCGGCAGCCCCGCCACCGCGTCGAACAGCACGGTCCGCAGTCGGCCCACATTGGCGGCGAAGACCTGGAGCACCTCGTCGTGCGAGACGCCCTCGCCGGACTCGGCGCCCGCGTCGAGGTCGGTGACGAGGGTCAGCGACGCGTAGCAGAGCTCCAGTTCACGGGCGAGGATCGCCTCGGGGTGGCCCGTCATGCCGACCACGGACCAGCCCTGCGCCGCGTACCAGCGCGACTCGGCGCGGGTCGAGAACCGGGGCCCCTCGATCACCACGAGCGTGCCGCCGTCCACCGGCTCCCAGTCGCGGCCGCGCGCGGCCTTGAGGGCGGCGGCGCGGCCCGTCGGGCAGTAGGGGTCGGCCAGCGACACGTGCACGACCTTCGGCGTGCTGCCGTCGGCCAGCGGAAGGCCGTCGAAGTACGTCTGCGGGCGGGACTGCGTGCGGTCCACGAGCTGGTCGGGCACCAGGAGCGTGCCGGGCCCGTACTCGGGCCGCAGCCCGCCGACGGCACACGGGGCGAGCACCTGGCGCACGCCGACGGAGCGCAACGCCCACAGGTTGGCGCGGTAGTTGATGCGGTGCGGAGGCAGATGGTGGTCGCGGCCGTGGCGCGGCAGGAAGGCGACCCGCCGCCCGGCGATCTCGCCGAGGAACAGGGAGTCGCTGGGGGAGCCGTAGGGGGTGTCGACGTGCACTTCGGTGACGTCGTCGAGGAAGGAGTAGAAGCCGGAGCCGCCGATGACGCCGATCTCGGCCTGAGTCGCGTTCGCCGTATTCACCATGGCCAGCACAGTAGCCGGGCCCGGATACGCCGAGGACCCCGCCGTCGTACGACAGCGGGGTCCTGGGAAGTGCGGGGGTCCCGGCGGTGAGCCGGAGTCCCTGTGGGCCCGGTCAGGCCGCCGAGGAGCTCGTCGACGACGAGGAAGACCCCGAGGACGACGACGAGGACGAAGACGTGGTGGAGGACGTCGACGAAGAGGACGACGAGCTGTCCGACGACTTCGACGAGGAGGCCGAGGACGACGTCGACGCGGGCGAGCTGCTGGACGACGAGCCGCGGCTGTCGTTGCGGTAGAAGCCGGAGCCCTTGAAGACGATGCCGACCGCCGAGAACACCTTCTTGAGGCGTCCGTCGCAGTTCGGGCACACGGTCAGGGCGTCATCGGTGAACTTCTGCACCGCCTCGAGGCCCTCGCCGCACTCGGTGCACTGGTACTGGTACGTCGGCACTTGCTTCCTCCTGGCACTCTCACTCGATGAGTGCTAACGACGGTCCATAGTGACGTATTCCGCGGGATCAGTCCACCGTCACCGGCACGCGGTGACCGACGCCACGTGCCACGGTGCGGCCCGGGCTCTTCGGAGTGAGGCGGGAGCGCAGCGACAGGAGCACGGCGAGCGCGAGCGCCGTACCGCCGAGGGGCACCAGGAATCCGGCGCCGTCCCAGAAGCGGTCCTCCAGCTGTCCCGCGACCGTGACGGCCGCCGCCTGCCCGAGCGCGACCGCGCCGGTGAGCAGGGTGAAGGCCTCCGTGCGTGCGGTCGGCGCGACCAGGCTGTCGACCAGCGTGTAGCCGGTGATCAGGGCGGGCGCGATGCAGACGCCGACGAGCAGGCCGAGCCCGGCGAGCAGGAGCACGGAGTGCGCGGCCCACAGGCCGGACGCCATCAGCGTCAGTCCGGCGTACCCGAGGACGAGCCGCCGCTGCGGGGCGATCTTCCAGGCGATGGCGCCGCAGGCGATCCCGGAGAGCATGTTGCCCGCCGCGAACGTGCCGTACAGGACGCCGTTCAGACCGGGCTGCCCGATGGACTCGGTGAAGGCGGCCAGGGAGACCTGCATGCCGCCGAAGACGGTGCCGATGCCGAGGAACGCGACGATCAGGACGCGTACGCCGGGCACTCGCAGCGCCGAATCGTGCTCCACGCGCGCGTGGCCGACGGCGGGCTTCGGCTGGGTGGACTTCTGCGCGGCGAACAACAGACCGCCGACGAGGGTGAGGCCCGCCTCGGTGAGCAGTCCGGCCACCGGGTCGACGCCGGTGCACAGCGCGGTGGCGACCAGCGGGCCGAGGACGAAGGTCAGCTCGTCGGTGACGGACTCGAAGGCCGCCGCGGTCTGCGCGAGCGGGGTGCCCTGGAGCTTGACGCCCCAGCGTGCCCGCACCATCGGCCCGATCTGCGGGGTCGACGCACCGGTCGGCACGGCGGCCACGAAGAGCGCCCACAGGGGGGCGTCGGTGAGCGCGAGCACGGTCAGCGTGACGCCGGACGCGGCGTGCACGAGGACGCCGGGCAGCAGCACGGCGCGCTGCCCGAAGCGGTCGGCGAGCTTGCCGGTGAAGGGCGCGAACAGGGCCATGGAGACGCCGGTGACGGCCGACACCGCACCGGCGGCCCCGTACGAGCCGGTGGTGTGCTGCACGAGCAGCACGATGGAGATGGTGAGCATCGCGAACGGCTGTCGCGCGGCGAATCCCGGGAGCAGGAAGGTCCAGGCGCGAGGGGTGCGCAGAAGTTGTCCGTAGCCCGGGCGGGGTTCGGTGACCGTGGACGCCACGGCCCTTGCCTTTCTGCTGCCTGGTAGCGCGCCCGCTTTTCCGGTGCGGGGGTGCCGAGAGCTGTCCTCTTGCGCAGAACTGCGGTAGATACCGGTCGCCCACTGCGAGGGCGCCGCGGCCGCCATACGGTCGCGCCAGCTCTGCGTCAGACAGAGTTGGTTCGATCAGTGTCGGTACCGAGTGCCCGATGAGTCGGTGATTCGGTACGTTCCGAGTGTGCCTTCATCGTACAGGTGCTATGCAAGACGCACCTGGGATTACGAGAAGTGAGACCCCCGCCACCTGCGATTGCCCCCGCATCGCCCCGCACTGCCCCCACACGGGCCCCCGCCCGTCCACCCCCGGACCCCCGCCCGGCCTCACGCTGCCGCGACCGTCAGGCCGCCGCCCCCTCCGTCGCCGACCCCCTCCGTCGCCGACACCTCATCGCCGACACCTCACCGCTGCCCACCGGGCAGCCCCAGCCAGCCCACCAGCTTGCCGCCCTGTGCGACGGCCCGCAGCCGCTGCTCGGCCGCGTCGCGCACCGGGTCCGTGGCCACCACCAGGAGCTCGTCGTCGTGCCGCAGCACGGTCGTCGGGCCCGGCACGAAGGATGTGCCCTCGCGCACGATCAGGGTGACGGCGGACCCCGTGGGCAGCCGCAGCTCGCTGATCTCGACGCCGTGCAGCCGGGAGCCCTCGGGGACGGGCACCGAGAGCAGATGGCCGCGCAGGCGCTCCAGGGGCGCCGACTCGATGCCCAGATCGGCGGCTTCCGTGCCCTTGCCGATGCCGAGGAGTCTGGCGAGGCCGGGCAGAGTGGGCCCCTGCACCAGGGTGTAGACGACGACGAGCACGAAGACGATGTTGAAGATCTCCTCGCTGTTGTCGACGCCGTTCACCATCGGGATCGTCGCGAGGATGATGGGCACGGCGCCGCGCAGCCCGGCCCAGGACATCAGCGCCTTCTCCTGCCAGGGCATCCGGAACGGCAGCAGGCCCACCACGACGGACAGCGGCCGGGCGACCGCGGTCAGGATGAGGCCGATGATCACCGCGGGCCAGATGTCGTCGAGCAGCCGGTGCGGCGTGACCAGCAGGCCGAGCAGGACGAACATGCCGATCTGGGCGATCCAGCCGACGCCTTCGGCGAAGCCGCGGGTGGCCGCCCAGTGCGGCAGCTTGGCGTTGCCGAGCACCATGGAGGCCAGGTAGACGGCGAGGAATCCGCTGCCGTGGGCGATGGCCCCGGCGGCGTAGGCGGCGACGGCGATGGCCATCACCGCGATCGGATAGAGACCGGAAGCGGGCAGCGCCACATGCCGGAGCCCGTACGCGCCGAGCCAGCCCACCGCGAGCCCGATGGCCGCGCCGATGGCCAGCTCCAGGGCTATCTCCCCGACCAGGGCGTACCAGTGGTGCACCGGTCCCGCGGTGGAGAAGGCCACGACGAGGATCACCACCGGGGCGTCGTTGAAGCCCGACTCCGCCTCCAGGACCCCCGTGATCCGGGACGGGAGCGGCACCCTGCGCAGCACCGAGAAGACGGCCGCCGCGTCCGTCGAGGACACCACCGCGCCGATGATGAACGCCTGCCGCCAGTCGAGCCCGACCAGATAGTGCGCTCCGGCGGCCGTGACGCCGACGCTGACCGCGACGCCGACGAGGGCCAGACAGGCCGCGGCGGGCAGCGCCGGCTTGATCTCTTTCCACTTGGTGCCAAGGCCGCCCTCGGCCAGGATCACGACCAGCGCCGCGTAACCGATGACCTGGGTGAGCTGGGCGTTGTTGAAGGTGACGTTGCCTATGCCGTCCTGGCCCATGGCGACGCCGATGCCGAGGTAGAGCAGCAGGCTCGGCAGCCCACTGCGGGAGGAGAGGCGCACCGCGACGACCGCGACGAGCAGGACGAGTGAGCTGATGAGCAGAAGCTGGTTGAGGTCGTGGACAGACAGGGGCCGATCCTTCCGTCGTGCGAGCCATGATGCTTCGTTACGTTACCTAAGCTTTAACGCGCTCTTGACGCACGCCCCCGCGCTCCTTCCAGCATCTCCGAACCTTCGTTCGACGTCGGTTTCCGACTCCGCGTCCGGGGCCGTATCGCCCTGCGCCTATGGTTGCTCCAGCACTCCAGGACCCGCACAAGCCCCGCCCTGCCGCTCGCGAAGGACAGCAAGGACAGCGATGCCCTCCAACACCAACGCCTCTTCCGGTCGCAAGTCCGGTAGGAAGAAGGGGCGCCGAGCCCGACTGATCGTGATCGTCCTGGTCCTGGCCGTCGTAGGAGGCATCGGTTTCGGCGCGTACTGGAGCATCAGCACCGTCCGCGCCTCCTTCCCGCAGACCAAGGGCTCCATCGACCTGAAGGGCCTGTCGGGCACGGTCGAGGTCAAGCGCGACGGCAACGGCATTCCGCAGATCTACGCCGAGTCCGACGAGGACCTGTTCATGGCACAGGGCTTCGTGCAGGCGCAGGACCGCTTCTGGGAGATGGACGTACGCCGCCATATGACCTCCGGCAGGCTCTCCGAGATGTTCGGGAAGAGCCAGGTCAAGACCGATGAGTTCCTGCGCACTCTCGGTTGGCACCGCGTGGCCAAGAAGGAGTACGACTCCAAGCTCTCGCCGAAGACGAAGAAGTACCTCCAGGCGTACGCCAAGGGGGTCAATGCCTACCTCGACGGCAAGGACGGCAAGGAGATCTCCGTCGAGTACGCGGCGCTCTCCTTCGAGAACGACTACAAGCCGCAGAAGTGGACGCCCGTCGACTCGATCGCCTGGCTCAAGGCCATGGCCTGGGACCTGCGCGGCAACATGCAGGACGAGATCGACCGCGCCCTGATGACGAGCCGCCTCGGCCCGTCGCAGATCAAGGACCTCTACCCGGAGTACCCCTTCGACCTGCACAAGCCCATCGTGCAGGAGGGCCGCTACAACGAGGTCACCGAGAAGTTCGGCGGCGACGACTCGACGGGCGGGCAGTCGGGCACGGGAACGAGTACCGGGACGGGGACGGGTACCGGGACCGGCACGGGAACGGGCACAGGAACCGGCACAGGCACCGGTACGGGCACGGGAACAGGCACCGGCACGGGAACCGGCACCTCGGGAGCCGGCGGCGCCCAGAACCCCGGCAGCGGCCTGCAGTCCCAGCTCTCCGGCCTCTCCGACGTCCTCGACAAGATCCCGGACGCGGGCCTCGGCTCGAACGGCAACGGCATCGGGTCCAACTCCTGGGTCGTCGCCGGGGCGCACACCATCACCGGCAAGCCGCTCCTCGCCAACGACCCGCACCTCGCGCCGCAGCTGCCGTCCGTCTGGTACCAGATGGGCCTGCACTGCAAGTCCGTGTCGGCCAAGTGCCAGTACGACGTCAGCGGCTACACCTTCTCCGGCCTGCCCGGCGTGGTCATCGGCCACAACAAGGACATCGCCTGGGGCATGACGAACCTCGGCGCCGACGTCACCGACCTGTACCTGGAGAAGTTCACCGCCGACGGCTACCAGTACGACGGCAAGATCGTCCCGTTCAAGCCCCGCGAGGAGAAGATCAAGGTCGCGGGCGGCAAGACCAAGACGATCACGGTCCGGGAGACGAACAACGGCCCGCTGATCTCCGACCGCGACGACGAGCTGGTCAAGGTCGGCAAGAAGGCCCAGGTCGACGCGTCCGCACCGGACCGCGGCGACGGCTACGGCATCGCGCTGCGCTGGACCGCCCTGGAGCCCGGCAAGTCCATGGACGCGGTCTTCGAGCTGAACAAGGCGAAGAACTTCAAGGAGTTCCGCAAGGCCGCCTCCGACTTCGAGGTGCCCTCGCAGAACCTGATCTACGCCGACACCAAGGGCAACATCGGCTACCAGGCGCCCGGAAAGATCCCCACCCGCGGCAAGGGCGACGGCTCGCTGCCCGCGCCCGGCTGGGACCCCGACTACCGCTGGGGCGACCCGATCCCGCAGGACGCGCTGCCCTACGAGTACAACCCCAAGCGCGGCTACATCGTCACCGCCAACCAGGCCGTGATCGACGACGACGGCGGCAAGAAGTACCCGTACAAGCTCACGTCGGACTGGGGCTACGGCGCGCGCAGCCAGCGCATCGAGGACCTCATCAAGTCCAAGACGAAGAACGGCGGCAAGATCTCCACGGAGGACATGCGGCTGATGCAGACGGACAACAGCAGCGAGATCGCCCGGCTGCTCGTGCCCAAGCTGCTGAAGATCGACATCAACGACAAGCACGTCCGTGAGGCGCAGAAGCTCCTGGAGGGCTGGGACTACACCCAGGACGCCGATTCGGCCGCCGCCGCGTACTTCAACGCCGTCTGGCGCAGCATCCTGCAGCTCGCCATCGGCAACAAGCTGCCCAAGGAACTGCGCGTCAAGGGCCAGTGCCTGTCCGTCGAGCCGACGGGCAACACCCGCCCGGCCGACGAGGAGAACCGGGTGCGCGAGTGCGGCGAGCGCGACGCGGACTCCGCCCAGCCCGACGGCGGCGACCGCTACTTCGAGGTCATCCGCAAGATCCTCGACGACCAGGACAACGACTGGTGGAAGACGCCGGGCACGCGCACCGACAAGGAGACCAAGAACCGCGACCAGCTGTTCGCGCGGGCCATGGAGGACGCCCGCTGGGACCTGACGGCCAAGCTCGGCAAGGACATCGACACCTGGAGCTGGGGGCGCCTGCACACCCTCACGCTGAAGAACCAGACGCTCGGCACCGAGGGTCCCGGCTGGCTCCAGTGGGTGCTCAACCGCGGCCCCTGGAAGCTCGGCGGCGGCGAGGCCACGGTCAACGCCACCGGCTGGAACGCGGCCGGCGGCTACGGAGTGATCTGGGTGCCGTCGATGCGGATGGTCGTGAACCTGAAGGACCTCGACAAGTCCCGCTGGATCAACCTCACCGGCGCCTCCGGGCACGCCTACAGCGACCACTACACCGACCAGACCGGTAAGTGGATCAAGGGCGAGCTGCTGCCGTGGGCCTACTCCGAGAAGGCCGTCGAGGACAGCACGAACGACACGCTGGTGCTCAAGCCCTGACGGGCGGACGACATGGCGAAGGGCCCTCCACGCGCGCGTGGAGGGCCCTTCGCCATGTCACGGGAAGCGGTGCACCGCCGACGGCGTCACCACGGCGTGCACCGGCCGGTCGTGCGCCTCCCCGGGGACGTGCGCGACCACTTCGGAGTCGTACAGGAGCACCACGAGCGCGGGCGAGAGCGCCGCGCGCTCAAGGCGGGCGAGCACCCGGTCGTACGATCCGCCGCCGCGGCCGAGCCGCATCCCGTGCGCGTCCACCGCGAGCCCGGGGAGCAGCACGGCGTCGGCCTCCAGGACGGCGTCAGGGCCGAGGCGCGGGCCCGCGGGCTCCAACAGCGTCATCTTTCCCGCGTGTTGGACGGGGGCGAGGGAGTCGGGTCCGTCGTACGCGGCCCAGTCCAGGTCGTTGTCCGGGAGCAGAACGGGCAGCAGGACACGTGTCCCGCGCGCGTGGAGGGTGTCCAGGAGGGCACGGGTGCCGGGTTCGGTGCCTACGGAGACGTACGCCGCGACCGTGCGGGCGCCGGAGAGTTCGGGCAACTCCAGCGCGCGCTCGGCGAGGGCGGCGGCCGTCTTCTGCGTGTCACCGGGCGTCAACCCACGTCTTACCGCGAGGATCTCCGCACGCAATGTGCGCTTGTTTCCCTTGCCCGGGCCGGGTTGATCCATGGTGAACTCACAAATCCTTCCTATTGTGCGTACATGTGGGCCTCTATTCCGGAGCCACAGATTTCACACATAGGCACCGGTTAAGGTAACGCTCATGACTGAGTCTCCCCCCAAGATCACCAAGGCTGTCATCCCAGCAGCGGGACTTGGCACTCGCTTCCTGCCCGCCACGAAGGCCACGCCCAAGGAGATGCTGCCGGTCGTCGACAAGCCGGCGATCCAGTACGTGGTCGAAGAGGCTGTCGCCGCGGGCCTGGACGACGTCCTCATGATCACGGGCCGCAACAAGCGCCCCCTGGAGGACCACTTCGACCGCAACTACGAGCTGGAGTCGGCCCTCGCGAAGAAGGGCGACGAGTCCCGGCTCGCGAAGGTCCAGGAGTCCAGCGACCTGGCGACCATGCACTACGTCCGCCAGGGCGACCCCCGAGGACTCGGTCACGCCGTCCTGTGCGCCGCCCCCCACGTCGGCCGCGAACCCTTCGCCGTCCTCCTCGGCGACGACCTGATCGACCCGCGCGACCCGCTGCTCGCGCGCATGGTCGAGATCCAGGAGCGGCACGGGGGCAGCGTCATCGCGCTCATGGAGGTCGCGCCCGAGCAGATCCACCTCTACGGCTGCGCGGCCGTCGAGCCCACCGCCGACGGCGACGTCGTGAAGGTGACCGACCTGGTCGAGAAGCCGGAGGCGGCGGACGCCCCGTCGAACTACGCGATCATCGGCCGCTATGTCCTGGACCCCCACGTCTTCGACATACTGCGCAAGACCGAGCCCGGTCGCGGCGGCGAGATCCAGCTGACCGACGCGCTCCAGCAGCTCGCCGCCGATGAGAAGATCGGCGGCCCGGTGCACGGTGTGGTCTTCAAGGGCCGCCGCTATGACACCGGCGACCGCGGCGACTATCTGCGTGCCATTGTCAGACTCGCGTGCGAACGTGAAGACCTGGGCCCGGACTTCAAGGCCTGGCTTCGCAGTTACGTCACCGAGGAGATGTAGCACTTGAGCAGCAGCGGCACGACGACGCACCACACCACCGGCCAGGACCGCCTCTGGTCGGTGGACGAGCACCTGGACGACATCCTCGCGACCGTCCGCCCCCTGGAGCCCATCGAGCTCCAGCTCCTCGACGCCCAGGGCTGTGTCCTGATCGAGGACGTCACGGTGCCCGTCTCGCTGCCGCCGTTCGACAACAGCTCCATGGACGGGTACGCGGTGCGGGTGGCCGACGTCGCGGGCGCGAGCGAGGAGTTCCCGGCCGTCCTCACGGTCATCGGGGACGTCGCCGCGGGCCAGGCCGAGCAGCCCACCGTCGGCCCCGGCGAGGCCGCCCGCATCATGACCGGCGCCCCGCTGCCGCCCGGCGCCGAGGCCGTCGTGCCCGTGGAGTGGACCGACGGCGGGCTCGGCCAGGGCCCCGCCACCGGCATGCGCGCCCACAGCGCGGCCCCCGAGGGCGCCTCCGGCGAGGTCCGGGTGCACCGCCCCGCCGAAGCACGCGCCCACGTGCGCGCGCGGGGCAGCGACGTCCGCGCCGGGGACCGCGCCCTGACCGCGGGCACGGTCCTCGGGGCCCCGCAGATCGCCCTGCTCGCCGCGATCGGCCGGGGCACGGTCAAGGTGCGCCCGCGCCCGCGCGTGGTCGTCATGTCCACCGGCAGCGAACTGGTCCAGCCCGGCGAGGAGTTGGCCGACGGGCAGATCTACGACTCCAACAGCTTCGCCCTCACCGCCGCCGCCCGCGAGGCCGGAGCCATCGCCTACCGCGTCGGCGCGGTCACCGACGACGCCGAGATCCTGCGCTCCACCATCGAGGACCAGCTGATCCGGGCCGACCTGCTCGTCACCACGGGCGGCGTCAGCGTGGGGGCGTACGACGTCGTCAAGGAGGCCCTGGACTCCATCGGCGACCCGGACGACGAGGAGGGCCTGGGCGCGGGCGGCGGGGTGGAGTTCCGCAAGCTCGCCATGCAGCCGGGCAAGCCGCAGGGGTTCGGCACCATCGGCCCCGACCACACCCCGCTCCTGGCCCTGCCGGGCAACCCGGTGTCGTCGTACGTCTCCTTCGAGATGTTCGTACGACCCGCGGTGCGCGCCCTGATGGGCCTGCCGGACGTCCACCGGTCCGCCGCCCGCGCCCGGCTCACCGCCGACAAGGCGCTGACCTCGCCCGCCGGGCGGCGCCAGTTCCTGCGCGGACGCCATGACGCGGACGCGGGCACGGTGACGCCCGTCGGCGGCTCCGGGTCGCATCTGATCGCCGCCCTCGCGCACGCGGACGCCCTGATCGTCGTCCCCGAGGACACCACGTCCGTGGAGCCGGGCACGGACGTCGACGTGGTGCTGCTCGGCTGACGGGCCCCGCCGCCCGGGCGGGCGCGCGGCTCGGGCGGGGCGGCGCCGGGGCGGTACTGTGTCGCGCACAGCAGGCCCGCGCACCGCACCGCGCGGGGCCCGGACCGGGAGCGCCACAGCACATGAGCACGCAGCAGCGACTGACGCACATCGACGAGGCGGGCGCCGCCCGCATGGTCGACGTATCCGAGAAGGACGTGACCGCCCGCACCGCGCGCGCCAGCGGCCGGGTCCTGGTCTCGCCCCGTGTGATCGAGCTGCTGCGGGGGGAGGGTGTGCCCAAGGGCGACGCCCTGGCGACCGCCCGTATCGCGGGCATCATGGGCGCCAAGCGCACCCCCGACCTGATCCCGCTGTGCCACCCGCTGGCCGTCTCCGGAGTGAAGGTCGACCTGAGCGTCGCCGACGACGCCGTGGAGATCCTGGCCACCGTGAAGACGACCGACCGCACCGGCGTCGAGATGGAGGCCCTCACCGCGGTCACCGTCGCCGCGCTCACCGTCATCGACATGGTCAAGGCCGTCGACAAGGGCGCCGTCATCACGGACGTGCGGGTCGAGGAGAAGACGGGCGGCAAGTCCGGCGACTGGAACCGGCGGGGAGCGGGGGCATGACCCACCGCGCGCCCGCCGACG
Source organism: Streptomyces sp. NPDC040610 (assembly GCF_055594065.1). Lineage (NCBI taxonomy): Bacteria > Bacillati > Actinomycetota > Actinomycetes > Kitasatosporales > Streptomycetaceae > Streptomyces > Streptomyces sp. NPDC040610. Next base: position 390,366 of record NZ_JBVIXA010000005.1, read on the forward strand.
ACGGGGCGGCGGCCGAGGGGAGCGAGGGCCTGGCGTACCGGGCACTCGTCGTCACCGCCTCCAACCGCGCCGCCGCCGGCGTCTACGCCGACAAGGGCGGCCCGATCCTCGCCGAAGGCCTCGCCGCCCTCGGCTTCGCCGTCGAAGGACCGCGCGTGGTGCCGGACGGCGACCCCGTCGAGCGGGCCCTGCGCGAGGGCGTCGCCGCCGGGTACGACGTCATCCTCACCACCGGCGGCACGGGCATCTCGCCCACCGACGCCACCCCCGAGGCGACCCGTCGCGTCCTCGACCACGACGTCCCCGGCATCCCCGAGGCGATCCGCGCGTACGGCCGCGAGAAGGTGCCCACCGCCGTGCTCTCCCGGGGCCTCGCCGGGGTGGCGGGGCGCACGCTGATCGTGAACCTGCCGGGGTCCAGCGGCGGTGTGCGCGACGGACTCGCCGTCCTCACGCCCCTGTTGATCCACGCCGTCGACCAGCTGCGCGGCGGCGACCATCCGAGGACCGACGGGGGTGCGAGCTGAACAGCCCCAGCTGGCCCGCCGAGCTGACGGACGGCGATGTCGTCCTGCGGCCGATAAAACTGCGTGACCAGCGCGCCTGGCGGGAGGTGAACCGGCGCAACCGCGACTGGCTGCGCCCCTGGGAGGCCACGATCCCGCCGCCCACCCCCAGCGGCCCGGTCGCCCACCGCCCCACCTACCGGCAGATGGTCCGGCACCTGCGCGCCGAGGCGAACGCGGGCCGCATGCTGCCGTTCGTCATCGAGTTCCAGGGCCGCCTCGTCGGGCAGTTGACGATCGCCGGGATCACCTGGGGGTCGATGTGCTCGGCCCATGTGGGCTACTGGGTCGACGAGTCGGTCGCGGGGCGCGGGGTGATGCCGACCGCCGTGGCGCTCGCCGTCGACCACTGCTTCCGCACCGTCGGGCTGCACCGCATCGAGGTCTGCATTCGGCCCGAGAACGCGCCGAGCCGCCGGGTCGTGGAGAAACTCGGATTCCGCGAGGAGGGGCTCAGGCCCCGCTATCTCCACATCGACGGGGCCTGGCGCGACCACCTGGTGTTCGCGCTCACCGTGGAAGAGGTCCCCGAGGGGCTGCTGCGCCGCTGGCAGCAGGCGCGTCCGCAGAACACCGCGTGACGTCGCGTGACGTCGTCCGCAGAACACCGCGTGACACCGCGTGACGTCGTCCGCAGCGCGTGGAGCGGGCGCCTGACGGGCCGTCGCGCCCCTGGCACGGCACAATGCTGCCACTCTCATAAATGAAATACCTGTTCGAAATTGATCGGTGAGTGACCGTTAAATTCGGTGCCGCGTCGGCCTGTTGATCGCATCAGTCACAAAAAAAGTTCGAGATATCAGCCAGATCGTGCGACACACCGGCTCAATTGGCGGATGGCCTCGACAAAACCCCTCTACCGTGTGAGGCGTGAGCAGCAGCGGCCTCATCTACGCAGTCATCGTCGGGGCCTGGGCCGCCTACTTGGTGCCGATGTGGCTCCGTAGGCAGGACGAGCTCAACGAAGCTCGTCCGACGGAACGCTTCAGCACCGCCATCCGGCTGCTGTCCGGACGGGCGGGAATGGAGCGCCGGTACGCCAAGGACCTGCAAGCGCGCTCGCCTGAGGAGGAGGAGTCGCGCAGCGACCCGGACGCCGTGACCGACTCGGTCGACGTCCGGGCCTTCGCCGTGCCTCCGGGCGCGGAACGCGAGGGGCGCGCCACGGACTCCCGCGGCCGTCCCCCGGCCGCCCGGCCCCAGGCCCGCGCGTCCGCCGCCGAACAGGCCAGGCCCGGCGCGCAGGCGCGCGTCGGCGCGCGCCCGGCGGCCAAGCAGGGGTCCGGGCAGGGGCAGGGGCCCGGGACGGCCGGGGGCTCCGGTGTGGAGCGGGGCCAGGGTCAGGGACACGGGCAGGGCCAGGCGCACGGGCAGGGGCAGGCGCACGGGCAGGGCCAGGCGCACGGGCAGAGTCAGGGCCACGGGCAGAGCCAGGGGCCGTCCGCCGCAGCCAGGCGTGCCGCCGCTGCCGACGCCGCCGCGCGTGCCCGGCGCACGAAGGTGCTCGCGCGCCGTCGCCGCACCACAGTGATGCTGTTCCTCGCGTTCACGGTCGGCACGATCATCGCGGCGGTCGGCGGCTTCGCGTTCCTGTGGGCGCCCGCCGTCCCGGCTGCGCTGCTGAGCGCGTACATCGTCTATCTCCGTCGCCAGGAGCGGCGCCGCTTCACGTACACGATGGACCGGCGCCGGGCCGAGGCCGCCGCGCGGCGGCTGCGCGAGCGGCAGCCGCGCGGGCGCGAGGCGAGCCCCGAGCCCGCCGCCGAGGAGCCCGCACCGGAGCCGGAGACCGGTCTGTCGGCGCTCGCCGCCGACCGCCGCGCCCTCGTCGAGCAGACCGACCACGCCGAGTGGGTCGACCAGCAGCGCGAACGCCAGCACGGCCCCGGCCGCGCCGACAGCTGGGACCCGGTCCCGGTGCCGCTGCCGACGTACGTGACGGCGCCGGTCGCCCCCCGCGCCCCCGGCAGCGTCGACCTGGGCGCCCCCGACACCTGGAGCTCGGCCCGGTCCAGCACCGCCGAGCCCGCCGCCGACCGCGGGCCGGTGCCCGAGGCCGCGGCGCCCGCCGACGAGCAGCGGGCCGACGGCGGCGAGGGCGACGAGGGCGGAGCCGACGGCGGCCGCAGCGACGCCCGCCGCGCGGCTTCCGCCCGCCGCTCCCGCGAGCGCGGCCGCACCCCGCTGTTCGACCAGTACGACGACGGCGCCGACGGGCGCCCGCGCGCCGCCAACGAGTGACGGGTCTGACCAGCACGGGAACGGATTTCCAAGCACCCGGATGGGGATGCTAGAGTTTCACTCGTTGCAAGGGCCTGTGGCGCAGTCCGGTAGCGCACCTCGTTCGCATCGAGGGGGCCAGGGGTTCAAATCCCCTCAGGTCCACTGCACAACCGTTCTTGAGGAAGCTCAAGTCGGTGACAGAGATCCCGTCCGATCACTTCGATCGGACGGGATCTCTGCGTATCTAAGCCAGTTTCAAGGGCAGTCGGGTGGGCGCTGCCCCCGTGCTCGGTCAGTAGGCGACCGTCCCGCCCACGTCGCGGTTGAACTTGAGGTAGAACTTCGTCCCGTTGAGGACGTCCTTGGCCGCGATTCCCCACTGGCCGGCCCGGATGGTCGTCGGGGCGTTGCAGGCGTGGTTCTTCCAGCAGGTCCGCACGCTGACCGTGGCGTTGGGCTTGATGTTGATGTCCGCGCAGTTGGCCGTCGTGTAGGCCCAGTTCGGGTACTTGGGCCACACCTTGTTCGCCGTGGTGAAGGCCTTGCCGCTGCCGTAGCAGGACTGGGCCGTCGAGGGCGCCGCGGTGGCCGCCCCGGTGGTGACTGCGGCTGCTCCTCCGGTCATCAGGAGCGCCGCGGTCACGATGCCGGCGGTGCGGAAGGAACGGGTGCGCATGGATGTCCCCCGGTTTCTTCTCGTGGGCTACCCCGTGGTTCTGGTCGTGGGGTGCGCCGGTACGTCCGGCGCCGGGTCCCAGCCTGCGCGCCTCCGGCGGCGGCACTCGACGTGATTCGGCCTGGACCGAACAACGGCATTCCCGGAGGATCGTCTCGAACTGTGTCGTACGGGGGGCGGGCAGCCGTGGTCTACCGCATGCACTTCACGGTCGACGATCTGGCGCGGACACGGGTGCTGCCGCGCGCCCTGCCGCTGATGGAACTGGGGCGGCCGTCCGCACCCTTCAACAGCGCGGTCACGCGGTGCGCTTCGATGCCTGGCGGCGTCGCGCCCTGGCCGGACTGCGTCCGGAGGCCCGGATGGTTCTCGAACTGATCCGGGCCAACCGCTGGGCACCCGACTTCCTCACCCGCGCCGAGACCGGCACTCCGGAGGAGGCGCTTGAGCGGGTACGGGCCACGCCGCGCGCACGGATCCGCGGTGACCTGGCGCAGGTGGCAGCGGACTGGCCCCTCCCGGCCTGGGCCAGGAACCTGGCCGACGACCGCGACCTGTTCCAGCGGCTCTGCGACAGCCTGGAGCACACGTACACCGTGCTCCTGTCGCCCTACTGGCCGCAGATCACCAGCAGCGCCACGGCCGAAGGGGGAATGAAGGCGCGGCAGGCGCTGGTCGGCGGCATGGAGCACCTGCTCACCTCCGCGAACCCCCAGCGCGTCCGCTGGAACGCTCCCGTACTGGAGGTCACGATGGCCCATGGCCTCGACGGCGACCTGCTCCTCGAAGGCCGCGGCCTCCTGCTCGTCCCGTCCTACTTCGGACCGCGGTGGTCCGCCGTCTGCACCGCCGCCGCACCTCAGCCCGTGCTGACCTATCCCGCCCACAGCCCCGAGGGCGCGCGGCCCCTCCCCGCTCCGCCCCCGCACGCCGAGCACTCAGGAACAGGGTCGGCGGCGCTGTCCGCCCTGCTGGGGCACACCCGTGCCGCCGTCCTCACCTCCATCGGGGAACACCCGGGGTGCTCCACCAAGGAGCTCGCCCTCCTGGCCGGGGTCACGCCTCCCACCGCGAGCGAACACGCCACCACCCTGCGCTGTGCGGGACTGGTGCACACGGCCCGACAGCGCAACACGGCTCTCCACACGCTCACCGCGCTCGGCACCGCCCTGCTCGACTCCCCGTAGCGTTCGCCGGTCCGATACGTCGGTTCGGCCGGGGCCGGCGGTCGGCCCGTTCCCGGGATCTCAGTCCGGGAGCACGGCGAGGGGCAGGCCGCGCAGTCGGGACGGGGCCGAGACGACCTCGTACGACGTGATCCTGCCCGACCTCACCGTGAGGGTGAGGGCCAGGAGGAGGCGGCCGCGCGGGGCGACGACGATGCCGGGGGTGCCGTCGAGCAGGAGCACGGCCGCGTGCCGGGCGTTGCGGGTGAGCAGGACCGTCTCACGGGCCACCGCGTCGGCGCCGTGGATCTCGGCGGCGGTGCCCGGCGGGAGCGCCGCCGGGTCGGCGCGGCGGACGACGTCCGGGGCGAGGACCGCGAGGAGGGCGTCGAGGTCGCCGCCGCGGGCCGCGGCCAGGAAGGCCTCGACGGCCCGCCGGTGCCCGGCCGGGTCCGCCTCCGGGACGGCCGGGGTGCCGCGCACCTTGCCGCGGGCGCGGCTCGCCAGCTTCTTCGCGGCCGCCGGTGAGCGCTCCACGATGGCCGCGATCCGGTCGAACGGCACGGCGAAGGAGTCGTGCAGCACGAAGGCGACCCGCTCCGCCGGGCCCAGGGTGCCGAGGACCACGAGCAGGGCGCGGCCCACCGACTCGATCAGGAGCGCCTCCTCCTCGGGGGTGTGCGCGTCGGCGGCGGCGATCTGGTCGGGGACCGGGCCGCCGACGAAGTCCTCCCTGCGGGTCGCGCGGGTGCGGAGCATGTCCAGGCAGACGCGGGAGACGACGGTCGTCAGCCAGGCCGGCAGGTTCTCCACCGGCTCGGGGCGCCCCGGGGCGTGGGCCGTGCGGCTCAGGCGCAGCCAGGTCTCCTGCACCGCGTCGTCCGCCTCGTGCAGCGAGCCGAGCATGCGGTACGCGATGCCCCGCAGCCGCCCGCGCTGCGCCTCGAAGCGGTCCGCCAGTGCGGCCGGCTCGTCCATCGGTCACCTTTCCACGTCGTGCTCCGTCACCTCCTTGACGTACCGGACCACAGGGATGTGACAGGAGTTGAGTCGACGTGAGCGACATGGGTGACACGGAGATAGGTGGCACAGAGGACGTCAGGGGCGGCCTTCTGCACCTGGACTCCAGCGCCGATCGGCGCGGGGAGTCCGTGACGCGGACGCTGGGCGGGCTGTTCGCGCGGAGCTGGCGGGAGCGGTACGGGGACGCCGGGTACCGCTACCGGGACCTGGTCGCCGAGCCGGTGCCCCTGGTGGGGTCCGGCTATGTCGCGCTCGGGACGCGCGCGGAGCGGCAGGGCGCCCTGCCGCTCGCGAAGGTGGCCGCGCTGGCCGGGGGCGCCGACGAGGAGCGGGAGTGGGCGCTGACGCTGCCGCTGGTCGAGGAGGTGCGGGCGGCGGGGACCGTGCTGATCGGGGTGCCCATGTACAACTTCGGGGTGCCCGCGGCGCTGAAGGCGTGGATCGACCGGGTGTCGTTCCCGGGGGCGTACACCGACCCGGACAGCGGGCGGCCGCTGCTCGGCGGGACGCGGGTCGTGGTGGTCGCCGCGTGCGGCGGTGGCTACGGGCCGGGGACGCCCCGCGAGAGCTGCGACTTCCAGGTGCCCTACCTGCGGGCGTACTTCGCCGCTCTCGGGGTGCCCGAGGAGGAGCTGCACATCGTGCGGGCCGAGCTGACGCGGGCCGGGGACATCCCCGGGCTCGCCGCGTTCCAGGACCTCGCGGCGGACTCGCTCGCGGCGGCGCGGGCGGCGGTGGCCGAGCTCGCCGTACGCCCTTACGGCGGGCGCCCGGCCGCTCTCCACATGTGAGAAATGGTGTGATCGATACATTTGGGGCATGTGGAGCAGCCCCGGCAGCCCCGGCAGGACCGTCGCCGCCGTCTGCGGCACGGCCCTGACGGCCGCGCTCGCCGGTGGCTGCGCCGAGCACGGCGGCCTGTACGTGGAGGGGCCCGCGCTGCGGCCCTCGCGGATCAGCGGGCCCGTGTACGTGGCCGACGCGCTCGGCTCGCCGCTCCAGAAACCGGCCGTCATCGGGCTCACCGACGACGTCGCGATGTCCTCGCTGCGCTGGAAGGGCTGGGGCGGGCCCACCGCGCGCGCCACCGGGAGGCTGAGCGGCACCTGGTGTCTGCCCGGGTGCTCGCGGGAGCCGTACGCCGCGACCCTGACGCTCAGCGGGGTGGAGCGGCAGGACGCGGCCGCGTACGCCTACCGGCGGGCGACCGTCGAACCGGACCGGCCCGAGGCGCTGCCGCCCGCCGCCGTGAACGTGCAGTTCCAGGGGATCCGGCTGATGGTGCCGGAGTTCTGAGCCGCCATGGGGCTGCGGACGAAGATCGGGATCGCCATCGCGGGCACGGCCGCCGTGGTGTCGGTCGTGATCGGTCTGCTCGTGCACCACCGGACGGTCGAGGCGCAGTACGCGAGCGCCCGCAGCCAGGCCAGGGACCGGTTGCAGACCGCCGTCCAGGACCATGCCGCCGGGATCGACGGCGACCGCACGCTGATCGACCCGCCCGATCTGCCGAGGCCCCTCGCCGACGCCGTGCGGCGGGGCAAGTGGGGCAGCTATCTCGACTGGAGCGGGAAGGTGCCGCAGATGTGGGCGGCCAGCCCGTACCGCGACGAGGTCGTCGCCCTGAAGCGGCCCTACGAGCGGGAGGCCGGGACCGTCCGCGACCTCGACCGGGTGCTGTGGATCTCCGGCGCCATCGGGACCGCGCTCGCCTGTGTCGCCGGGCTGCTCGTCGCCACCCGGCTCGGGCGGCGGCTCACCGCGTCCGCGGACACCGCGCAGCGCATCGCCGACGGGGATCTGACCGCGCGCCTTCCGCTGCGCGGCCAGGACGAGATCACCAGGCTGACCGCCGCCGTGAACACCATGGCCGACGCGCTCGCCGGGCGGCTGCGGGCCGAGCGCGAGGTCACCGCCAACATCGCGCACGAGCTGCGGACGCCGGTCGCGGGGATGGTCACCGCCGCCGGGCTGCTGCCGCCCGGGCGGCCCGCCGAGCTGGTACGGGAGTCCGCCGCGCGGCTGCGGGAGCTGGTCGACGACGTGATCGAGGTGGCGCGGCTCGACGGGGCGGGGGAGGAGGTGCGGGCCGAGGTGTGCGGGGTGGGGGAGGTGGCGCGGCGGGCTGTCGCGGGGGTGCGGGGGGCCCAAGGGGGCACCGCGGGCGGGGTGCGGGTGGAGGTGGTGCGGGACGCCTCGGTCGAGACCGATCCCCGGCGGGTGGAGCGGATTCTGGTCAACCTCGTCAGCAACGCGCTGCGGCACGGGCGGGAGCCGGTGGTGGTGGAGGTCGACGGGGGTGTGGTGCGGGTGCGGGACTCCGGGGGCGGGTTCCCCCAGGGGCTGCTCGCGGGTGGGCCGCAGCGGTTCCGCACGGGGGCGGAGGGGACCGGCCTGGGGCTCGGGCTCACCATCGCGGTGGGGCAGGCGAAGGCGCTGGGGGCTTCGCTGCGGTTCGCCAACCCGGCGGGGGGCGGGGCGCTGGCGGAGCTGGACCTCACGGGGGCCCTGCTCCGCCCCGGCCCACCGGACCGGCCCTAGCGCAGGGGCTTGGCGAAGCAGCGGCTCAAGGGGGTGTCGCGGTAGTAGCCGAACTTGGGGCAGGGCTCGTAGGCGGTGGAGGTGTAGAGGGCTATGGCCTCGGGCTGCTTGGTGCCGGTCTCGAGGACCATGCGGGTGCGGCCCGCCTCGCGGGCGTCGGTCTCCAGGGCCGCCAGGATGCGGCGGGCGAGGCCGAGGCCCCGGGCCTCCGGGGTGACGTACATGCGCTTTATCTCGGCGTCCCCGTCGGAGTACCCCTCGCCGTTCCGATCCATTGCGCGCCAGCCGCCCGTGGCCAGCGGGGTGCCCGCGTCGTCGTACGCGATCAGGTAGAGGCCGTACGGCGGCTTGAACATGGCCGGGTCCAGCGGGGTCGCGTCGCCCTCGTCGCCGTAGCGCTCGGCGTACTCGAGCTGGACGCGGTCGTTGAGCTTGACGGCGTCCGGGTGGTCGAAGGCGACGGGCTGTATGTTCATGCTCTCCATCGTACTTCTATGCAGGGCCGTGGGGGCGGCCGTGGGATTCCGGGCGGCTACCAGTGTGCCGGTATCGTGCCGGGATGCTCACAGTGACCAGCGTGAATGTGAACGGCCTGCGTGCCGCCGCCAAGAAGGGCTTCGTGGAGTGGCTCGCCGGGACCGGCGCGGACGTGCTGTGCCTGCAGGAGGTGCGGGCCGAGCCGCAGCAGCTGCCGGACGAGGTCCGGGACCCGGAGGGCTGGTACGTCACGCACGCACCGGCCGCCGCGAAGGGCCGCGCGGGGGTGTCGCTGTACACGCGGCGCGAGCCGGAGCGGGTGCGGGTGGGCTTCGGGTCGCAGGAGTTCGACGGCAGCGGGCGGTACGTGGAGGCCGACCTGCCGGGTGTCACGGTCGCGAGCCTCTATCTGCCCTCGGGTGAGGTCGGCACCGAGCGGCAGGACGAGAAGGTCCGGTTCATGGCCGAGTTCCTCGTCTACCTGAAGGACCTCAAGGTGCGGGCCGCCGCCGACGGGCGCGAGGTCCTGGTCTGCGGCGACTGGAACATCGCCCACCAGGAGGCCGACCTCAAGAACTGGAAGGGCAACAAGAAGAACTCCGGGTTCCTGCCCGAGGAGCGGGCCTGGATGGGGGAGGTCTTCGAGGACTTCGGGGCCGACGTGATGCGCGCGCTGCACCCGGACGTCGAGGGCCCCTACTCCTGGTGGTCCTACCGCGGCCGCGCCTTCGACAACGACTCGGGCTGGCGCATCGACTACCACGTGGCGACCCCGGGCCTCGCCGGGCGCGCCGTCAAGGGGTACGTGGAGCGGGCCGCCACGCACGCCGAGCGCTGGTCGGACCACGCGCCGGTGACCGTCGTCTACGAGTAGGCCGCTCGGCGACCGGCGGGCGAAGTCGCGGCCAAAAGTCCGGCGGAGGACTGTCCGGCCGCCGCGTGGCGTGACAGATTGCGGGCGCGCTCATCGTTCATGATGGGCGCGCCAACTGTCGCCCGCACGGGGGTACTTCATGTCTGCCGGTCTTTCCAGGGATCCTTCCAGAGGTCTTTCCAGACGAGGGCTGCTGACCGGCGCCGCGGGTGCGGTGGCGGGCGCGGGGCTCGCGGGCGCGCTGCCCGCGGGTGCGGCGTACGCGGCGTCCACGTCCACTGCCTCGGCTCCGGCCGCCCCCGGCCCCGGCGTCCCCCCGGGCACCCCGCCCGTCCTCGTCACCGAGCAGGCGAGCAAGCGGCTCCTCGTGCTCGACCCGCGCCGCCGCGTCTGGGACCCGGCGGCCGAACCGGGCGTCGTGCGCTGGCAGTTCTCGCCGCTGGGCGACCCCCGCTACCGGGACCTCCAGCCGGAGGCCAGCTGGGTGTACCCGTGCGAGGCGAAGGTGCGGGTGCACCGCAAGCGGACCCTCGTGCTGACCACGGCGTCGTTCGGGTTCGTCGCCGCCGTCGAGTACCCGACGGGGCGGCGCTGCTGGGGCGCGGCGCTCGGCCCCGGCGACGACCTGTTCAACCCGCACAGCGCGGAGATCCTGCCGGACGGCAATGTGGCGGTGGCGTGCAGCTCCGGCGCGCTCGTGCGCCTGTACGCCGCCTCGCTCGGCCCCGACGCCACGCGGTACGCCGAGGACCGGCTCAAGGGCGCGCACGCGCTGCACTGGGACCGCGCCCGGCGGGTGCTGTGGGCGCTCGGCGACGACGACCTGGTGGCGTACGAGGTCGGCGGCACCTCCGCGCGGCCCGAGCTGACGCGGACGTCCGTGACCCCGCTGCCGGTCGCCGTGCCGGGGAAGACCGCGGGCGGGCACGACCTGTTCCCCGTCGCGGGGCGGCCGGGGCGGCTGTGGGTGACGACGAACGCGGCCGTGTTCCAGTACGACCTGCGCCACGGCACCTTCGTCCGCGACTACCCGGGGCACGAGCTGATCGACCGGGCGTCGGTGAAGGCCGTCGGCAACGACCCGCGCACCGGGCAGGTCCTCAGCACCGTGCCGGAGAAGGGCCTGGAGGAGACCTGGTGGACCACGAAGGTGGGCGTGCACCGGCCCACCGGGACGTACACGCTGGTCAACGGGGGGATCTACAAGGCGCGTTGGTGGCTGCCGCGCTGAGATCTCCGTGCTGAGGCTGCCGTGCTGAGGCTGCCGTGCTGAGGCCTATTCCTTGGGTTCGTCGTCCGGCTTCTCGCCCGCGAGCCGCCGGTCGAGGGCCAGCGAAAGCTCCGCCTCCACCACGGCCTTGGCGACCGGCCGCAGCATCTCGACGCCGACGTCCGCGTCGTCGGGGGCGTGCGTGCGGACGACCGTCAGGAACAACTCGGCGAGCGCGTCGGTGTGTTCGCGCACGCGCTGGCCAGCCTCCAGGACCGCGGCGAGCGGGATGCCCTTGCGCACCAGGGTGGTCGAGGCGTCCAGGAGGCGGCGGCTGATGTGGACGATCTCGTCGCCGTCGGTGCCGAGATAGCCGAGGTCCAGGGCCGCCGACAGGTTCTCCGGGGTGACCTCGCCCGCGAAGCGGTCGGCCAGCTCCTCGGGGGTGAGGCGGACCGGGGTCTCCTCCGACGGGCCGTCCATGCCGAGGAGTTCGGCCACGTCGCGGCCCTGCTCGAAGGCCTCGGCCAGCTCCGCGATGCCGTTCAGGGTGTGGCCCCGCTCCAGGAGGGCGGCGATGGTGCGCAGGCGGGCCAGGTGGTGCTCGTCGTACCAGGCGATGCGGCCCTCGCGCCGCGGCGGCGGGATAAGACCGCGCTCGCGGTAGAAGCGGACGGTGCGCACGGTGATGCCGGCCTCCTTGGCCAGCTCGTCCATGCGGAACTCGCGTACGTCTGCCGCGGCTGCCGCGTCTCCCGTGTGATCTGCCACGTGGGCAGCCTATGCCGGGACGGCTGTGCCGCGCCGGTGTCGTACCGTCGGTAACTTTCCCCGCCCGACCCCTACCCATGAGTACGAGGCTGTTCTACGCTCCCCATTGCGCCAGTACTTACTGGCAGGGTCACACCTCGGGAGGCGTCGGCATGGCCGGGAGCGAACGTGTGGAGCACGTGCGGGTGGCGGTGATCGGGTCCGGGTTCGGCGGGATCGGCGCGGCCGTCCGGCTGCGCAGGGAGGGCGTCACCGACTTCGTCGTCCTGGAGCGGGCCGGTGCGGTCGGCGGCACCTGGCGGGACAACAGCTACCCGGGCTGCGCCTGCGACGTGCCGTCCCACCTGTACTCGTTCTCGTTCGCGCCGAACCCGGACTGGCCGCGCACCTTCTCCGGGCAGGAGCACATCTGGGACTACCTGGAGCGGGTCGCGGACACCTTCCGGCTGCGCCCGCACATCCGCCTCGACACCGAGGTCCTGAAGCTGACCTGGGACGCCGACGAACTGCGCTGGCTGATCGAGACCAGCACCGGAAAGCTCACCGCCGACGTCGTGGTCTCCGCCACCGGACCGCTCTCCGACCCCAAGACGCCCGACGTCCCCGGCCTTGACACCTTCCCCGGCAAGGTCTTCCACTCCGCGCGCTGGGACCACGACTACGACCTGCGCGGCAAGCGCGTCGCCATGGTCGGCACCGGGGCGTCCGCGATCCAGATCGTGCCGGAGATCCAGCGCGACGTACGGCGGCTCACGCTGTTCCAGCGCACCCCGCCGTGGGTCCTGCCGCGCGCCGACCGGGCCATCAGCGGCGTCGAGCGCTGGCTGCACCGGCAGTTGCCGTTCACCACGCAGGCGCGCAGGGGCATCCTGTGGGGCATCCGGGAGCTCCAGGTGCAGGCCTTCACCAAGCGGCCCGACGAGCTCGGCCTGATCGAGCGCATCGCCAGGCGGAACATGGAGCGGTCCGTCAAGGACCCGGCGCTGCGGGCCAAGCTGACGCCGACGTACCGCATCGGCTGCAAGCGGATCCTGCTGTCCAACGCCTACTATCCGGCGCTCGCCAAGCCGAACGTCGACGTCGTCGCGAGCGGCCTCGCCGAGGTGCGCGGGTCCACCGTCGTGGCCGCCGACGGCACCGAGGCCGAGGTCGACGCGATCGTGTTCGGCACCGGCTTCCACGTCACGGACATGCCGATCGCCGAACGCGTCGTCGGCGCGGAAGGACAGACGCTGATGGAGTCCTGGAAGGACGGCATGAAGTCGCTGCGCGGCGCCACCGCCGCGGGCTTCCCGAACTTCTTCACCGTCATCGGTCCGAACACCGGCCTCGGCAACTCCTCGATGATCCTCATGATCGAGTCCCAGCTGAACTATCTCGCCGACTACATGCGGCAGTTGAACACCATCGGCGGCCGCACCGCCCTGTCCCCGCGCACCACCGCCGTCGACGCCTGGAACCACCGCGTCCAGGAGCGCATGAAGCGCACCGTCTGGAACACCGGCGGCTGCACCAGCTGGTACCTGGACGAGAACGGCGTCAACACCACCGTCTGGCCCGGTACGACGACGGAGTTCCGCACCGCCACCCGCCGCGTCGACCTGTCCGAGTACGAGGTCGTGCGCGCCCCCGCGGCCGACAACGGCCCCCGGCGCCGCAAGTCCGGCAGGGCGACCACGAAGGCGGAGGCCACCGCATGACCCGGCTCACCCACGTCCGCAGCGGGCCCTACGCGCCGCCCGTCCCCGCGCACGAGCTCACCGCCGTCTCCGCCGACGGGGCGCGCGTCCACGTCGAGGTGCACGGGCCCGAGCACGCCCCCGCGATCGTCCTCGTGCACGGCTGGACCTGCTCGACCGCGTTCTGGGCGGCGCAGGTGCGGGCCCTCGCGGGCGGCTACCGCGTGATCGCCTACGACCAGCGCGGGCACGGGCGCACCGAGGCGCCCCTGGAGGCCGCCGGGTACGGCACCCGGGCCCTCGCCGACGACCTGGAGGCCGTGCTCGCCGCGACCCTCGCCCCCGGCGAACCCGCCGTGCTCGTCGGCCACTCCATGGGCGGCATGACGCTGATGGCGGCGGCCGGTCGGCCGGGGGTGCGCGACCACGCGGCCGCGGTGCTGCTGTGCAGCACGGGCAGCTCGCGGCTCGTCGCCGAGTCGACGGTCCTGCCGCTGCGCGCCGGGGGCCTGCGGACCCGGCTCACCCGTCGGCTGCTGGGCTCGCGGGCGCCCTTGGGGCCCGTGACGCCGATCGCCCGGCGGGTCCTCAAGTACGCCACGATGGGCCCTGGTTCGGCGCCCGAGCGGGTCGAGGCGTGCGCGCGGATCGTGCACGGGTGCCCGCGCGTGGTGCGCTACCGCTGGGCGCACGTCCTGGACGAGCTGCACCTGGACGCCGGGGTGGCCGCGCTGACGGCGCCCACGGCGGTCGTCGCCGGGACCGCCGACCGGCTCACCCCCGTCGTGCAGGCCCGGCGGATCGCGGCCGCGCTGCCGCACTGCCTCGGCCTGACCGAGCTGACCGGCGTCGGGCACATGACGCCGGTGGAGGCGCCCGAAGCGGTGACGCGCGGGATCACGGAACTGGCCGAGGCCTACGTCGTACGACAGCCGGTGCGGGAGTCCGCGCGGCAGCACGAGAGGGAGGGCGCGTGAGCAAGGTGAGCCTGGAAGGGCAGGTCGCGGTCGTCACGGGGGCCGCGCGCGGAGTCGGTGAACTCCTCGCCCGCAAACTGTCGGCGCGCGGCGCGCACGTCGCGCTCGTCGGGCTCGAACCCGACGAGCTGAAGCAGGTCGCCTCGCGGTTGCACGGCGAGGCCGAGTGCTGGCACGCCGACGTCACCGACCACGAGGCGATGGCGCGGGTCGCCCAGGAGGTCAAGGAGCGGTTCGGGAAGGTCGACATCGTCGTCGCCAACGCCGGGGTGGCGAGCGGGGGTCCCTTCCTCTCCTCCGACCCCGTCGCCTGGCGGCGGGTCATCGAGGTCAACCTCATCGGCAGCGCCGTGACCGCCCGGGCGTTCCTGCCCGTCCTCATGGAGAGCCGCGGGTACCTCCTCCAGATCGCCTCGCTCGCCGCGATGACGCCCGCGCCGATGATGACCGCGTACTGCGCGTCCAAGTCCGGAGTCGAGGCGTACGCCCACTCGCTGCGCGCCGAAGTCGCCTACAAGGGCGTGCGGGTGGGCGTCGGATATCTGTCCTGGACCGACACCGACATGGTGCGGGGCGCCGATCAGGACGACGTGATGCGGGAGTTGCGGTCGCGGCTGCCGTGGCCGTCCAACAAGACCTACCCCCTGGGGCCCGCGGTCGACCGGATCGTCGCCGGGATCGAGCGCCGGAGCGCCCACGTCTACGCGCAGTGGTGGCTGCGGGGCATGCAGGGCCTTCGGCCGTATCTGCCGGGGATCATCGCGGGCGTCGGCCAACGGGAGATGCGGAGGTTCGAGCCGAGGCTCGGGGAGGTTTCGACCGGTCTCGTCGGGGCCGGGGGCAGCGCCGACGCGGAGGCCCGCCGGGGGCGGTAGCGCGGGAAACGGGGCCCGCCCGAAGTTCGGGTGAGCCCCGTTCCTGTTCCGCCCGGTGCGACGGCTACGCGTCGTAGTCCTGGTCGAACTTGTCCTGAGCCTCCTGCGCGGCGCGCTGGGCCTCGTCCGGGGTCTCCGGCCGGCCCCTCTCCTGGGCCTGCGAGGCGCGCTCGCTCGCCTCTTCCTTGGCGTTGCCCATGGCGTCCTGCGCCTTGTTGCGGAGGTCCTCGGCCTTGTCCTGGAACTGGTCCTTGATGCCCATGAAGTGTCACTCCCGTAGTGGGTGAGGGGATCGGGGCTCGACCAGACTCACATGACGGGACAGGCCGCGCATTTCGATCACTAACCCTCCGTGATCCGCCCCGCTCAGCGCCGCGCTACGCACCCCGCGGCGGCAGCTTCGGCCGCCGCCGGTCCGGCACGTCCGAGTAGCCCGGCGGCACCGCCGCCGGGCGCAGCGCCAGCAGGTCCAGCGCCACCCGCACCGCGTCGTCGAGCTGTGCGTGCCGCCCCTCCGCCCAGTCCAACGGCGTGCGCAGGACGGCGAGATCGGGCTCCACGCCGTGGTTCTCCACGGACCAGCCGTACCCGTCGAACCACGCCGCGTTCATCGGCACCGTGATGACCGTGCCGTCGCCGAGCGTGTGCCGCCCGGTCATGCCGACCACCCCGCCCCAGGTCCGCTGCCCCACCACGGGCCCGAGCCCGAGGAGCTTGAACACGGCCGTGATCATGTCGCCGTCGGACGAGGTCGCCTCGTCGGCGAGGGCGACGACCGGGCCCCGGGGCGCGTTGGAGGCGTACGACACCGGCTGGGCGTCCCGCGTGAGGTCCCAGCCGAGGATCTTGCGGGTCAGCTTCTCCACGACCAGCTCGCTGATGTGACCGCCCGCGTTGCCGCGCACGTCCACGAGCAGCGCGGGCAGCGACACCTCAAGGCGCAGGTCCCGGTTGAACTGCGCCCAGCCCGACCCGCCCATGTCGGGGATGTGCAGATAGCCGCACTGGCCGTCGCTCAACTCCCGTACGACCTCACGCCGTTTGGCCACCCAGTCCTGGTAGCGCAGCGGCCGTTCGTTGACGAGCGGCACGATCGCGACCCGCCGGGAACGCCCTTCCCCAGCGGCGGGCCGGAACGTCAGCTCCACGGTGGTGCCGCCCGCCGCAGCGAGCAGCGGGTAGGGCCCGGTCACCGGGTCGACGGGCCGCCCGTCGACGTGGGTGAGGACGGCGCCCTCGCGGATCCCGGCCCCGGCGAGCGGCGAGCGCGCCTTGGAGTCGGAGGACTCGCCCGGCAGGATCCGCTTGACCACCCAGCCGTCGTCCCTGCGCACCAGGTTGGCGCCGAGCAGCCCCATCGCGCGCTGGTAGTGCGGCGGCCCCTCGTTGCGCCGGGCGGCGGTGACGTACGCGTGCGAGGTGCCGAGTTCGCCGAGGACCTCCCGGAGCAGGTCGGCGAACTCGTCGGGGGACGCGACCCGTTCCACGAGCGGGCGGTACTGGTCCAGGACGGCGTCCCAGTCGATGCCGCACATCCCCGGCTCCCAGAACAGGGCGCGGATGAGGCGGCCCGCCTCGTCGAAGGACTGCCGCCACTCCGCGGCCGGGTCGACGTCGTGCAGGATGCGGCGCAGGTCGAGCCAGACGGTGCTGTCGCTGTCGCCGGACTCGGTGGACGGCACGGCCCGCAGGTCGCCCTCGTCCACCACGACGAGCCGCGAGCCGTCCCCGCTGGTCGCGAACCAGTCGAGGTGGTCGACGAGTTCGGACTTCTTGGCCTTGGTGATGTTGAAGTACTCCAGGGTCGGACGGCCCGAGGTGTCGGCGGGGTTGGCGAAGGTCTCGCCGAGCGCGCCCGAGATCGGCCAGCGCAGCCACACCAGGCCGCCGCCGCTCACCGGGCACAGCGCCGAGTACTTCGACGCCGCCACCGGGAACGGCGTCACCCTGCTCGCCAGGCCCTCCGCCTCCACGGTCACCGTCCCGTCGCCGGGCCCGTCGTCGCCCGCGCCGTCCGCGTCGGGGTCGAGCCCGCCCGCCGCGGGCCGCCCGTCGGGCAGCAGCGCGAACGGCGAGGGGGTCGCGGACGACAGGGGTACGAGGTAGGGGCGGCAGCCGAGCGGGAAGGACAGGTCGCCGGTGTGCACGTCGTAGACGGGGTCGAAGCCGCGCCAGGAGAGGAAGGCGAGATAGCGGCCGTCCCGCGTGAACACCGGGTTCTCGTCCTCGAAGCGGCCGTTGGTGACGTCGATGACCGTACGGGCGCCGGGCCCGGCGATCCGGGCCAGCTTGATCTTCCGCAGGGAGCGGCCGATGCCGGGGTGCGACCAGGTGAGCCAGGCGCCGTCCGGCGAGAAGGCGAGGTCGCGGACGGGGCCGTTGAGGGACCGGATCAGCTCTGTGACCTCGCCGTCCGGGGTCTCGGCGGCCGCGTCGTCGGAGCCCTCGGTGGCCGCCTCGTCGTCGGGCACCGTGACCAGGAGCAGCCGCCCGTCGTGCGAGGCGATGGCGAGCCGTTTCCCGTCCGGGTCGGACACCAGCTCCTGCACCCGGCCGAGCCGCCCGGCCGCCAGCCTGCGCGGCTCCCGGGCGCCGCTGGCCCGGGGCAGATAGGCGATCTCGACGGCGTCCTCGCCCTCGGCGTCGGTGACGTACGCGACCTGCCCGCCCGTGGCGAGGATCTCCGGCAGCCGCACCCGTACGCCCGGGGTGTCGGCGATGGTGCGGGCGGGGCCGTCGCGGTGGGTCAACCAGTACAGGCTGCCGCGTACGACGACGGCGCTCGCGCGGCCCGTGGTGTCCACGGAGAGCGCGTCGACATGCTGCGCCGCGGGCACCTGGTACGTCCGCCGCCCCGCGCGCGGGCCGCCGATCTCGACCTCGACCCGGCGCGGCTCGGAGTCCGCGGCCAGGTCGTCCACCAGCCAGATCTCGCCCGCGCACTGGTAGACGACGCGGGTGCCGTCGCTGGCGGCGTGCCGGGCGTAGAAGGCGTCGTGGTCGGTGTGGCGGCGCAGGTCGGTGCCGTCGGGGCGGCAGGAGTACAGGTTCCCGACGCCCTCGTGGTCGGAGAGGAACGCGACGCGCCCGGACACGAACATCGGCGCGTCCAGATGCCCCCCGAGGTCGGCGAGCAGCCGCTCGCCGTGCAGCCACAGGCGGCCCGTCGCGCCGCCCCGGTAGCGCTTCCAGGCGGCGGGCTCGTGCGGCGGCTTGCCGGTCAGGAGCAGGGTGCGGCGCTCGCCGTCGCCGTCGCCGTCGAGCACGGCGATGTCGTGGACCGGGCCCCAGGGCAGCTTGCCGCCGGGGGAGCCGTCGGTGGGGACGCTGTAGGCCCAGCAGAAGTAGGAGAAGGGCTGGCCGTGCGAGGAGACGGCGAGGATGTCGCCGTCGGGCGTCCAGCCGCAGACGCGGGTGTCGGTGGAGCCCCAGTAGGTCAGGCGCCGCGCGGGGCCGCCGTCCACCGGCGCCAGATGGATCTCGGGGTCCAGGCTGCGCCAGCTCGTGTACGCGATGTGACTGCCGTCGGGGCTGAAGCGGGGGTGGCCGAGCTTGGTGCGGTCCGCCGTGATCCGCCAGGCCCGGGCGGGTGGGGTGCCCTCGGGGGCGAGGGGGGTCACCCAGAGGTCGTCCTCGGCGACGAAGCAGAGTCGGTCGCCGCTGACGTGAGGGAATCTTAGGTACGCCTGAGTCACCTCCCCATGCTTTTCCTTGGCGTCGGGTGCGGCAACTTATGGGGCTTCGCCCCTTTCCCCCTGTTGGCGCTCCGCGCCTCGTCCTCAAGCGCCGGACGGGCTGGGGTGTGGCGCTCGGGTCTCGTCCTCAAGCGCCGGACGGGCTGGGGTGTGGCGCTCGGGTCTCGTCCTCAAGCGCCGGACGGGCTGGGGTGTGGCGCTCGGGTCTCGCTCTCGGGTGCGGACCGGTTGAGGAGGTGTGGTCCAGGACACGTACGAAACCGTTTCGTTTCGATAGGGGGCCCCGGTACAGTTCTCGGCGTAGCGATGGAATCGGGAAGGAGTCGGCCATGACCGAAGTGGCAGCGTCGCCGCGGCGGAGCCGGATCTCGCCCGAGCGGGAGGCGGAGCTCTACGGGGCCGTCCTCGATCTGCTGCGCGAGGTCGGGTACGACGGGCTGACGATGGACGCGATCGCCACCCGCACCCGGTCCAGCAAGGCCACGCTCTACCGCCAGTGGGGCGGCAAGGCGGAGCTGGTCGCGCGGGCGCTCAAGCACCGCAAGCCCGCGTCCATGGCGGACATCGACACGGGGTCCCTGCGCGGGGACTTCATGAAGATGGTCACCCTTCAGGACGACTGTGAGATGGAGCAGGACCAGGCGCTGATGCGAGGCCTGTTCCACGCCATCCACGACAACCCCGAACTGCACCTGGCGCTGCGGCAGTTGCTGATCGAGCCGGAGATCACCGGTCTCAACGAGCTGTTGCGCCGCGCCGTCGCCCGGGGCGAGGTCGCCGCCGACAACCCGGCGCTGGAGTACGTCATCCACATGCTGGTCGGCGGCTTCGTCGCCCGGGACCTCGTCGAGGATCGCCCCGCCGACCAGGACTTCCTCCGCAGTTACCTCGACGCCGTGGTCCTCCCCGCCCTCGGCGTCTGACGCTCTCCCCGACGGGGATTCCCCGTAGCCGCACCACCTGACACGACCGCTCACGTCGTCGGGCCGATCCCCCCTGCCCCTGGGCCGTTCCCCCCTGCCCAGAAGCCCTCAGCCATCAGCCACCACGACCCGACCGGGAGTACTCCCCGTGGCCACATTCCTGTACAAACTAGGCCGACTGTCCTTTCGGCGACGGCACTTCGTCGCCCTGATCTGGGTCGCCCTGCTGACCCTCGCGGGTGTCGGCGCGGCGTCCGCGCCCACCGCGGCGTCCAGCTCCTTCTCCGTGCCGGGGACGGAGGCCCAGAAGGCCTTCGACCTCCTTGAGAAGCGCGTGCCCGAGATGAGCGCCGACGGTGCCACCGCCCGCGTGGTGTTCAAGGCGCCGGCCGGTGAGAAGGTCACCGACCCGGCCAACAAGGCCGCGATCAGCAAGACCGTCACCGCCCTCAAGTCCAGCTCGGACGAGGTGGCTTCGGCCGCCGACCCGTTCGTGGCCAAGGCGGTCTCCAAGGACGGCACGACGGCGTACGCGTCCGTGACGTACAAGGTCACCTCCATGGAGCTGACCGACGACAGCCGGGACGCGCTGGAGAAGACCACCGACGACGCCCGCACCGACGGCATGACCGTCGAGGTCGGCGGTGACGCGCTGCAGGCCGTGCCGCACACCGGCGCCACCGAGATCATCGGTATCGCCGTCGCCGCCGTGGTGCTCGTCATCACCTTCGGCTCGCTGGTCGCGGCCGGGCTTCCGCTGCTCACCGCGCTGATCGGCGTGGGCATCGGCGTCTCCTCGATCGCCGCGCTCGCCGACGCGCTCGACCTCGGCACGACCACGTCGACGCTCGCGATGATGATCGGCCTCGCCGTCGGCATCGACTACGCGCTGTTCATCGTCTCGCGCTACCGCGCCGAACTCGCGGAGGGCAGGGAACGCGAGGACGCGGCGGGCCGCGCCGTCGGCACAGCCGGGTCGGCCGTCGTCTTCGCCGGTCTGACCGTCGTGATCGCCCTCGTCGGCCTCGCGGTCGTGAACATCCCGATGCTCACCAAGATGGGCTTCGCCGCGGCGGGCACCGTCGCCATCGCCGTCCTGATCGCGCTCACCATGATCCCGGCGCTGCTCGGCTACGCGGGCGGGAAGGTCAAGCCGACGGGGGAGAAGGGCAGGCTGTTCGGCGGCCGCAAGAAGGCGGCGTCCGCTTCGGCCGAGGGCGACGCCCCGGCCAAGGAGAACCTCGGCACCCGCTGGGCCCGCTTCGTCGTCCGTCGCCCCGTCGCCGTCCTGCTGCTCGGCGTCCTCGGCCTCGGCGCCGCCGCCCTGCCCGTCTCGCAGCTCGAACTCGGCCTGCCCGACGACGGCGCGCAGCCCACGTCCACGACCCAGCGCAAGGCCTACGACCTGATCGGGGACGGCTTCGGCCCGGGCTTCAACGGTCCGCTGATGACGGTCACCGACCTCAAGGGCGTCGACGACCCGAAGGGCGAGGCCGCCGCCGTACAGAAGAAGATCTCGGGCCTGGACGATGTGCTCTCGGTCAGCCCGCCCCAGCTCAACAAGGCGGGCGACACCGCGATCATCACCGTCGTGCCGTCCTCCAAGCCCAGCGGCACCGAGACCGAGAACCTGGTGCACGAGATCCGCGGCGAGGCGAAGGCCGTCGAGGCCGACAGCGGCGCCGAGGTCATGGTCACCGGCACCACGGCCATGAACATCGACGTCTCGCAGAAGCTCAACGACGCGCTGCTGCCGTATCTGGCGCTGGTCGTCGGCCTCGCGTTCCTGCTCCTGATCGTGGTCTTCCGCTCGATCCTGGTCCCGCTCAAGGCGGCCCTCGGCTTCCTGCTCTCGGTGCTCGCCGCGCTCGGCGCCGTGGTCGCGGTCTTCCAGTGGGGCTGGCTCGGCTCGCTGTTCGGCGTCGAGCAGACCGGGCCGATCATGAGCATGATGCCGATCTTCATGGTGGGCGTGGTCTTCGGCCTCGCGATGGACTACGAGGTGTTCCTCGTGACCCGGATGCGGGAGGCGTACGTCCACGGCGAGAGCCCGCACGAGGCGATCGTCACCGGCTTCAAGCACGGGGCGCGGGTCGTCTCCGCGGCGGCGGTCATCATGATCGCGGTGTTCGCCGGGTTCATCGGCTCCAGCGAGCAGATGGTCAAGATGATCGGCTTCGGCCTCGCCATCGCCGTCTTCTTCGACGCGTTCATCGTGCGCATGGCGCTCGTCCCCGCCGTTCTCGCGCTGCTCGGCCGCAAGGCCTGGTGGCTGCCGAAGTGGCTGGACCGCTCGCTGCCGAACGTGGACGTCGAGGGCGAGGGGCTGCGCACCCCGGACGAGCAGGGTGACCCCGACGAGAAGCGGGAACTCGTACGCGTCTGAGTCAGTGGGCCACGGGGGCGGCCGCGTACGTACGACGCAGGAAGCGGATCAGCGCCGAGGCGTCGAACTGCACGACCGCCACCCCCTGGGCCGAGTGGAACTCCAGGACCGTCTGGACCCGGCCGCACGGCCAGATGCTCACGTCGCCGCTCTCCGTCGGCGCCCGCAGGCCCTTCTCCAGGAGCTCGCGGGTGAAGACCCAGTCGTGCGATCCAGGGAGGTCGACCCGCACCGAGCGCGGGTCGGCCTCCGGGTCGTAGCGCAGCGCGACGGGGACGACGACGTGCTCGTCGGGGGAGTCGGTGACCAGGTGGGCCCGGGTGTACTGCTCGACTGCGGACATGCTGACTCCTCGTAGTCGTTCCGGCCCACGGAAAGCGGCTCTCTCCCCAATGTCCCATATGTACGTATATGTCACATGGGGTGAAGGGGGAGTGAAGGCGGCCCGGGGCGGTCCCGGTCCGCCCCCAATCGTTGCGAGGCCGCTCTTGCAAGCGATTCGCAACAACGCCCATCATTGAAAGGTTCACGAGCGACCCGCTCGGAGCGATCCGCTCTCGTCATGAGTGCCTCCCCACACTCATGACATGCGCCTTTCCAGGAGCACGCGCATGCATGTCCCCGATGGCTTCATCAATGCGCCCGTTTCCGTCGCCGCCGGAGCCGTAGCCGTCGGCGCGGTGGCCGTCAGCCTCCGCGGCGCCCGCAGAGAGCTCGGAGGTACCTCCGGCTCCAGTGCGGCCGAGAGCGGGGGAGAGCGCACGGCGCCGCTCGCCGGACTCGTCGCCGCGTTCATCTTCGCCGTGCAGATGCTGAACTTCCCGGTCGCGGCCGGGACCAGCGGCCATCTCCTCGGCGGCGCGCTCGCGGCGATACTCGTCGGCCCCTACACGGCCGTCCTCTGCGTCTCCGTCGTCCTGCTCATGCAGGGCCTGCTCTTCGCCGACGGCGGCCTGACCGCGCTCGGCGTGAACATCTCCGTCATGGCCGTCGTGACGACCGTCGTGGCGTACGCGATCTTCCGCGGCCTGGCGAAGATCCTTCCGCGTGGCCGCCGCTCGGTGACCGCCGCCGCCTTCACGGCCGCGCTCGTCTCCGTACCGGCCGCGGCCGCCGCCTTCACCCTCATCTACGCCGTCGGCGGCACCACGGACGTGCCCCTCGGCAAGGTCGCCACGGCCATGATCGGCGTCCACGTCCTGATCGGTGTCGGCGAGGCCGCGATCACGGCGCTCACGGTCGGCGCGGTCATCGCGGTCCGGCCGGACCTGGTGCACGGGGCGCGCGGCCTGACCGCGCCGCTGAAGCTGCGCGTGGGCGGCGAGCTGATCGACGCGCCCGACGCGCCCGACGCGCCCGCCGCCACCCCGGCCCCCGCCGCCGGCGCCCGCTCGCACCGCAAGCTGTGGGCCGCAGGCCTGGTCACCTCCCTGATCCTCGCGGGCTTCGTCTCCTTCTACGCCTCCACGAACCCCGACGGCCTGGAGAAGGTCGCCCACGACAAGGGCTTCGACAAGGGCGAGAAGGAGCACGACGCGGCCGACTCGCCCCTCGCGGACTACGGCGTGAAGGACATCACCAACACCCGCCTGTCCGGCGGTCTCGCGGGCGTCATCGGCGTCGGCGTGACGGTGGCCGCGGGCAGCGCGGTGTTCTGGGCGGTACGACGGCGGCGCGACGGGGACAGCGGCCCGGCGTCGACCGGCGCGGACGTCACGGCCGCCGACGACACGACCACCGGCGACACGGCCACCGCCCCGGCGACCCCCGCGTCCAAGTCCGCGGAGAGCGCCTGACATGGGTGCGGGCCACGCCCACCGCCTCTACCGCCACGGCCACTCGCCGGTGCACGCCCTGCCCCCGCACACGAAGCTCACCGCCGTCCTGTGCTTCGTGGTCGTCGTGGTCTCCACGCCCCGCGAGGCGATGTGGGCGTTCGCGGCGTACGCGCTGCTGCTGGCTTCGGTGGCGTACGCGGCGCACGTACCGCCCCTGTTCTGGCTGAAGCGGCTGCTCATCGAGATCCCCTTCGTGGCGTTCGCCCTGCTCCTGCCGTTCGTGGCGCAGGGCGAGCGCACCGAGGTCCTCGGGATGTCCCTGAGCGTCCACGGCCTGTGGGGCGCCTGGAACGTCCTCGCCAAGGGCACCCTCGGCGTCGCCGCGTCCGTCCTGCTCGCCGCCACGACGGAACTGCGCGAACTGCTTCTCGGCCTGCAGCGCCTGAAGCTCCCGCCGCTCCTCGTCCAGATCGCCTCCTTCATGATCCGCTATGGCGACGTCGTCACCGACGAGATGCGGCGCATGCGGATCGCGCGCGAGTCCCGCGGCTTCGAGGCGCGCGGCGTGCGCCACTGGGGCGTGCTCGCCAAGTCGGCGGGCGCGCTGTTCATCCGCTCCTACGAACGCGGCGAACGCGTGCACCTCGCCATGGTCAGCCGGGGCTACGCGGGGTCGATGCCGGTCATCGACGAGGTGGCGGCGACCCGCGCCCAGTGGACGTACGCCCTGACCCTGCCCCTGACCGCCCTCGCAGTCTGCCTGTTGGGATGGACCCTCTCGTGACCACCGCACCGCCCGCCTCCCTGGAGGTCACCGGCCTCGCCTACGCCTACCCCGACGGCCATCAGGCCCTCTTCGGCGTCGACCTGCGCGTCGCGCGCGGCGAACGCGTCGCGCTGCTCGGGCCCAACGGCGCGGGCAAGACCACCCTGGTCCTGCACCTCAACGGCATCCTCACCGCGGGCGCGGGGACGGTCACCGTGGCCGGACTGCCCGTCGGCAAACGGCACATGGCGGAGGTCCGGCGCAAGGTCGGCATCGTCTTCCAGGACCCCGACGACCAGCTGTTCATGCCGACGGTCCGCGAGGACGTGGCCTTCGGGCCCGCGGCGGCCGGAGTGCGCGGCCCCGAGCTGGAGGCGCGCGTCCTCAAGGCCCTCGGACAGGTCGGCATGGCCGACTGCGTCGACCGGCCGCCGCACCACCTCTCCTTCGGCCAGCGCCGCCGCGTCGCCGTCGCCACCGTCCTCGCCATGGAGCCCGAGATCCTCGTCCTCGACGAGCCGTCCTCCAACCTCGACCCCGCCTCGCGCCGCGAACTCGCCGACATCCTGCGCACCCTGGACGTCACCGTCCTCATGGTCACCCACGACCTGCCCTACGCCCTCGAACTCTGCCCCCGCGCCCTGATCCTCAGCGACGGTGTCATCGCGGCGGACGGCCCCACCGGCGCGCTCCTCTCCGACGCCGACCTCATGAGCAGCCACCGCCTGGAACTCCCCTTCGGCTTCGATCCGAAGTCCGTACGGGAGAAGAGCTAGTGGAATCTTCGGCGGAGGGCGGCTGTTGTGCGTGACATGAGCGCTGTTGAGGTCGAGGTCGGGAACGCCGGGGTGCACGGCACGGTGGCCGAGGGCTTCGAGCCCGTACGGGACGCCTTCGTGCGCAACTTCGCCGCGCTCGGGGAGCGTGGGGCCGGGGTCGTGGTGTACCGGGACGGGCGGCCGGTGGTGGATCTGTGGGGTGGCATCAGGGACTTCGACGGGGCTGAGGCTCTCGACGGGGCCGAGGCCGGGGGTGCCGCGCCCTGGGAGCGGGGCACCGCGCAGGTCGTCCGGTCCGCGACCAAGGGGGTCGCCGCGGCCGTCCTGCTCCTCCTGCACCAGCGCGGCGAGCTGGACCTGGACGCCCCGGTCGGCGCGTACTGGCCCGAGTACAAGGCCCACGGCAAGGACCGCACCCTCGTACGCCATGTCCTCGCCCACCGCGCGGGCGTCCCCGCACTCGACCACCCCCTGGCCCCCGCCCAGGCCCTCGACGCCGACGTGGCCGCCGCCGCGGTCGCCGCCCAGCGCCCCTTCTGGGAGCCCGGCACCGACCACGGCTATCACGCGCACACGTACAGCTGGCTCACCGGCGAACTGGTGCGGAGGGTCACCGGGCGCTCCATACGGGACGTGATCGCGTCGGAGATCGCGGGGCCGTTGGGGGCCGATCTGTGGGTGGGGATGCCCGCGGCCGACGGCCCGGCCGGGCGCGTGGGACGGCTCGGGCGGCTTCCCGACGTGCCCGCTGCCGCCTCGGGGCTCCGCACCCGCCCCAAGCCGCAGGTGTCCGACGCCTACCGGGACCCCGACTCCCTCACCCGACGGGCCTTCGGGGTGGTCGAGCCGTTCCCCGACGAGAACTCCGCCGCGTACCACTCGGCCGTGCTCCCCGCGTCCAACGGCATCGCGACCGCCGGTGCGCTGGCCCGCTTCTACGCGTCCCTCATCGGCGAAGTGGAGGGCGGCGCAAGGCTGTTCACCCCCTCCACCCTCGCCCTCGCCCGCGCCGAGGCGTCCGCCGGGCCCGACCGCGTCCTCGTCGTCCACACCCGACTCGGCCTCGGCTACATGCTCCACGGCGCCGCGTCGCCCCTCCTCGCCCCCACGTCCTTCGGCCACCCCGGCCGCGGCGGCACCCTCGCCTTCGCGGACCCCGAGTCGGGGCTCGCCTTCGGGTATGTCACGAACGGGATGGGGAAGGGAGTGACGGCGGACGCGAGGGCCCAGGCCCTGGTCCGAGCCGTCCGCACCGCCGCCGGGTAGCTCGCCCCCGACAGGGGCGGTAGTACGTCTGCGCGACGCGAATGGATGCCGAACAGAACTCCCGCCGGGTGCTTACGACTTTGAAGTCTCTTTGTTGCTGGGCCACTCGAACAGGACGACGTGCCAGTGGCTCTGCTCGTACACCAGATCAACCCTCTCCCGCAGCGGGGGTCCTTCACTGGCAGAAGCTGTCAGGGCGACCCTGCCTAGATAGTCGCCCATTTGTTCATACTCAATGGGTGCTTTCTTGATGGTTAGCCCTTTGCCGCCCTTGGCTTGAATGATCTTGTCTGCCTGCTTCCGCGACCACGGCTTGTCGGGGGCGTCCCCCACTTCCAGGAGGCCCTTCACGTCACGATTGTTGAGGGCTTCGACGTAGCGCTTGACTGCATCCGGAGCCCCAGAGGGCGGGGAGCTCCTGCCAGGGCCGCCGCTGTCATCAGAGGCGTCCCCGGCGTCGGCGGAGCTGCAGCCCGCGGCGAGGAGCAATGCAATGGTTGCTACGAGTGTGCGTTGCCTGCTCATGGCGCCTCCAGGGTCGGCCGACTGTCAGCTTCTCAGGTACGGCTGTCCGTGCGACGTCACCGTGGTCGCCCTCGGTCAGGGCCACGCCCCCGCGCGACGGCGAGTTCGAACCAGACCCTCTTGCCGATGCCCCCAGGGCGAAGCTCCGTGCCCCAGTTGTCCGACAGCGTGGCGACCAGTGCCAAGCCTCGGCCCGACTCGTCCTCCGGGCACGCCTGCCTGGGTGCGGGCGGTGTCGCGTTCGCGTCCGACACCGCGACGTGGAGGAGGCCCGCCTTCAGCACGCAGCGGGTCCAGATCTCTCTGCCCGGGGAGACCTTCGCGTGCCGGTACGCGTTCGTCATCAGCTCGCTCAGGAGCAGCGTCGCCGTCTCGGTGACCGCGGGTGGCAGGTCCCACGAACTCGCCTGCTCCCGGAGGAGGGTTCGTGCCCTCCCCACGCTCCTGGCGTGACGCGGCAGGCGCCATTCGATCTCCTGGGGGAGGGGTTCGTTGTCGCTCCTGCTCCTCTCCGGCGTGCGGCTGACGATCTCGAATTCTCGTTGCTCTCCCGGGAGGGCCCGTCGGCAGTTCAGGCGCCTCGTCTCCCAGGAGAGGCCTGCGGGCCGAGTCACCGTCAGCACCTCACCGTCCGCAGCCGTCACTTGGACGACGCGCCCTCGGCGCGTGTCCACGACGACGTCCCCCACGGCCGTCGCCGTGCTTGCGTCAGGCGGCTCCATGCGCTGGCGCGTCCCGTTGTCGTTGGTCATGGGTGGTACCTCGTAGGGGAGATGGTCCTTCTGTGGGACTCCCAGACTGCTCACCTGCGGGTACGTTGACCAGGAGTAGCGATTCCGGAACCGGACCGTGGAACGGGGCATATGCCAGGCGCTAACGAGCTCGATCCGGCCGAGAGCCTTGAGGCGTACATCGGGAACCAGGTCAGGGAGGCGCGGCGGGCGAAGGGCTGGTCCCAGACCGACCTCGCGGCCAAGGTGTTCAGCAACAAGAGCAGGATCTCCGAGGTGGAGAACGGGGAGGCGCTGGACCGCGCCCTGGCGGCCAAGCTGGGTGTGGTGCTCGAACTGGGCGACTCTCTGACGGACTTGGTCAAGATCCAGGAGCGGAAGACTGTTCGCGAATACGCCAAGCCGTACCTAGCGAAGCAAGAAAAGGCGGCGCTGATCCACACCGCTGGATTCGTCGTTCATGGACTGCTTCAGACTCCTGACTATGCACGCGAGCTCATTCTGGCTGGCCAGGATGATGACCCGTCCGTCGTCGAGTCATACGTCGAGCAGCGCATGGAGCGCCAGAAGCTGTGGGAGCGGGATAACCCCCCGTGGTTCGCAGCCGTCCTCGACGAGGCCACCATCGCTCACGCCACAGCCCCTCAACTGGAACGCCTGCGTGAGGCGCAGGAGCAGCCGAACATCACGCTCCAGCTTCTCCCCTTCGGAGCTGGCAGGATCATGGGAACCATGGCTGTCCTGACGCAGCCGGACGGTTCGCGAGGCGCGTACACGGAGGGCCTTCTGGTCGGCCAGTACTTCGAAGAACCAGCAGCTGTCCTGCGGCTCCAACGAATCTATGATCGGCTCGCCTCCAGCTCATTGACGGCTGAAGCGACCACAGTTCGCATCGAAGAAGCATTGAAGAGGTACAAGTGAGCAACCCGAATTGGCACAAGTCGACTTACAGTGGGAACGCCACCAACGACTGCATAGAGGTCGCCGACAACCAGCCGCTCATCCTGATCCGCGACACCAAGGACCACGCGGCCGGACTCATAGAGGTGACCCCCGCGGCCTGGGCCGCGTTCACCGGCCACGTGAGCCGAGGCTGAAGCGGACGGAGTTCCGGGCCCCAAGATCGAAGAGAGCGATCCCGTGGCTTACGAAAGCTCTAACGCCGCCCTGCCCGCCTCCGCCCAAGCCGGGCTACGGCAAGC
Source organism: Streptomyces sp. NPDC040610 (assembly GCF_055594065.1). Classification (NCBI taxonomy): domain Bacteria; kingdom Bacillati; phylum Actinomycetota; class Actinomycetes; order Kitasatosporales; family Streptomycetaceae; genus Streptomyces; species Streptomyces sp. NPDC040610. The sequence continues at coordinate 419,475 of NZ_JBVIXA010000005.1, forward strand.
GATCCGCACCTGACCAAGGGCGACACCGGGACCGGCACGCGTTGGGTCTTCCGCACGTACTGGACCCGTACCCGCTGACGTGCACCGCGGCGCCACCCAGGTCCGCCGCGCCCTCGCCGGGCGGGCTGTTCCGGCAGGCAGTAAGGGCGGGTGGGTGGGGGAAAGCCCGTCCGGCGATTGAGGACGAGGCCGGAGGCCGACTCTCTGGGACCACCCCGTTCGGCGCCCGAGAGTGCCGGGCTGTTGGGCGGCCCCGGGGATGGTTGGGCGGGTGGGTGGGAGAAAGCCTGTCCGGCGGTCTGAGGACGAGGCGCGGAGCGCCGATCGGGGGGAGTTGTCCCACCCGCACTGGACGTGTGCGCAGGCCGAGGTCCAGCAAGGCGCCCCCGCCAGCTCACGCGTGGAGCATCAGGCCGATCCCCGCAACCATGACCCCCGCCGCAACGATCCGCGACCACCCGAACTTCTCCTTGAAGAAGAGCGCCCCGATGGCCGCCCCGACGATGATGGAGGACTCGCGGAGGGCGGAGATGGGCGCGAGGTCGGCCCGCGTCTGGGCCCAGAGGACGAGCCCGTACGCGGCGACGGACAGCGCGGCCCCGAAGAGCCCGACGCCGACGAACGGCCGCAGCCGCGCCCCGAGTTCCCCGCGCCACCGGTACCAGGCGTACGCGGGCACGGCGATCCCTTCGAGAATCATCAGCCAGGCGATGTACCCGAGGGACGACCCGGAGGCGCGTACCCCGAGCCCGTCCACGACGGTGTACGCGGCGATGGACACCCCGGTCGCCAGCGCGGCCCCGATCGCCGCCCAGTCGGGCCGCCGCCCGGACCCGCGGATCCCCCACACGGCGAGCCCGGTGAGCCCGGCGGAACAGACGAGGACCCCCGCGGCCTGCCACCCGCCGGGCACCTCACCGGCGAAGACGGCGGCGAGCACGGTCACGACGAGCGGCGCGCTGCCACGGGCGATGGGGTAGGCCTGCCCGAAGTCCCCGAGCCGGAAGGACCGCATGAGCAGCACCATGTAGGCGACGTGCAGGACGGCGGAGAGGAGGAGGTAGGGCCAGGCTCCGGCGGCGGGGAGCGGGGCGAAGGGGGCGAGGAGGAGGCCGATGAGGGCGCCGCCGCCGGATATGAGGGTGAAGCCGAGGAGCTTGTCGGTGATGTGGTGGGCGATGGCGTTCCAGCTGGCGTGGGTGACGGCGGCCAGGAGGACGGCCCCCGCGACCAGCGGGGTCACTGAGCGGAGCCGGAGGTACCGGACTGCTCGCCCGCGCCGGACGGCGCCTCGCGTACGTCCACCAGCGTTCCGCCCGCCTGCGCGACCAGCTCCTCCGGCGCCATCGGGAAGACGGTGTACGGCGTACCCGCGGCGGCCCACACCACGGAGTGGCCGAGCAGCGACCGATCGGCGAGCACCCGCGTCGGGTTGGCGTGCCCGAAGGGCGGGACACCCCCGATCGCGTACCCCGTGGTCTCACGCACGACGTCCGCCTTGGCCCGCGTGACCTTCTCCGCGCCCAGCGCCCGCCGCACCAGCTCCACGTCGACACGCGACGAGCCGTCCATGAGGACGAGGACGGGCACCCCGTCGGCGGCGAAGATCAGCGACTTGCAGATCTGGCTGAGCTCGCAGCCGATCGCGGCGGCCGCCTCGGCCGCGGTCCGGGTCTGGTCCGGGAAGCGGCGGATGCGGTCGGGCAGGTCGTCGAGGCCGAGCCCGCGCAGGGCCTCGACGAAGCGGGGGTGGGCGCCGGATGCGCCCGTGGCGTTGTCCGTAGTGCTCATGCGCCGCACGCTAGCGGTACGTGTGTGGGCCACGCGACTGCGTATCGCGGCATCCCGGATACCGGACACCCGGCCCCGCGCACGGGACCAGGCGCACCCCGCACCCCGCCGTGCCTACTTCCCCACCAACAACATCTGCCGCACCACCGGCCCCGCCGCTTCCCCACCGTGCCCGCCGGCCTGCACGACCGCCGCCGCGGCCACGTCCCCGCGGTACGCGGTGAACCAGCCGTTGGGCTTCTTCTGGCCGTCGACCTCCGCGGATCCGGTCTTCGCGCCGGAGTCCGAGCCGAGGCCCGCCATGGGCTTGGCGGCGGTGCCGGACACGCCGGTGTAGTGCATGAGGTCGCGCAGGGCGGACGCCGTCTTCCCGGACATCTTGCGCGGCGCCGTGGCGAGTTGGCGGTCGTCGACGTCGGGCGAGACCAGATAGGGCTGGCGGAACGTGCCGGACTTCACGGTCGCGGCGACCGACGCCATGTTCAGCGGGTTCATCCGGACGCCGCCCTGGCCGATGAGCGAGGCCGCCATCTGCGCGTGGGACTGCACCGGCACGGCGCCGTCGAACGAGGAGACGCCGACGGACCAGTTGTCACGGCCGAGGCCGAACACGTCCTGGGCCTGCTTCGTCAGGTCGTCGTTCGACAGCTTCTTCGCCTGCGTGATGAAGGCCGTGTTGCAGGACCGCGCGAAGCTGGCCCGGAACGTGCCGCCCTTGATCTGGAACTTGTTGTCGTTCTGGAACTTCCAGCCGCCGTACGTCTCGTACTTCGGGCACGGGTGCTTCTTGTCGACGCCCGCGAGACGCTTCTCCAGGAGCATCGACGAGGTGATGACCTTCATCGTGGAGCCGGGCGCGAGAGAGCCCTGGAAGGCCGTGTTGAAGCCGCCGGGGTTGGAGTTGGCGACGGCGAGGATCTCGCCCGTGGACGGCCTCACCACGACGACCGAGGCCTGCTTGCGCTTCGCCGTCTGCTTCTCCGCCTCGGCCTGCGTGCGCGCGCTGATCGTCGTCTTCAGCGTGCCCGGGGTGCCGGGGGACAGGGCGAGGAGCGTCTTGTCGGGGGTGTCCTTCGCGTCGCTCTTCTTCGCGGCGCCCTTGGCGCCCTTGGCGTCGTCGGCCGACTTCGCGTCGGCACGCACCACCCGCAGCTCGACGCCCGCCTTGCCGCCCGCCTCCTTGCCGAACTTCTCCCGCAGGCCGTCCAGGACCGTGCCGAGGGAGGGGTACTTGGCGGCCGTCAGCGGACCGCCGTTCCGGTCCACGGCCTTGATCGGCGGCACGCCCGCCGCGCCCGTGACGAGCCGGTCGCCGTCCCGCAGTTCGGGGTGGACGACCGACGGCCGCCAGGAGACGAGGACCCGGCCGTCGGCCGCGCGGCGCGCGACGCTCAGCGTGGAGTCGTACGCGTACCGCTTGTCCTTTCCCCCGTACGAGATCGTGGCCGCCGCCTTGAACGGCACCTTCGCGCTCTTGCGGGTGGCGGGCTTGCCCGGCTTCAGGCGCACCGCGGAGACCTTGGCCTCCTCGCGGTAGGCGGTGAGCGCGGCGCGGGCCGCCTTGCGGTCGTCCGTCAGGGCCGCGGCCGCGGCCACGTCGCCCTTCTCCCAGGCGGTGAGGAACGCCCGCGTGGTGGTGCGCACCTCGGCGGCGGTCGGTGGTCCCGTCGCCACCGTCTTCCCGTCGGACTCGCCGTCGCCCCCGCCGGACAGCGCGTACGCGGCGACCCCCACGCCGCACACGATCGCCACCGCCGCGCCGCCGAGCACGGCCGGGTGCGCCTTCTTGCGCTCGGTCGCACGTCTTCTCTTGCCCACAGACCCTCCGCCAATCCCCTTCGGCCCCCGCCGCACCCAACTCACCGGCTGCCCAACCTAGCGGCACCCGCGCACCCCTTCGACCACGGCATCGCCCGCCCGGGCGACCGGGCGCAGCAGCCGTAGCCCTGTCGTCACCCACGCGCACCCGTCACGCGCCCGTACGCAGCACCGCCGCCACGATCGGCCCCGCGGTGTCCCCGCCGTGCCCGCCCTCCTGCGCCATCGCGGCCACCGCCAGGTCCCCGCGGTAGCCCGCGAACCAGCTGTTGGGCCGCCGCTGGCCGTCGACCTCCGCCGACCCCGTCTTCGCGCCGACGTCCCCGCCGAGCCCCGCCATGGCCCGCGCGCCCGTGCCCGCGACCGCCGTCCGCCGCATCATCTGCCGCAGTTGGGCGACGGTGCCCGCGGACAGGCCGTGCGCGGTGGCCAGTTCCTCGCCGATGAGGGACTTCGGTACGAGGACGGGCTGGCGGAAGGAGCCGGTCATGGCCGTCGCCGTCACCGACGCCAGGTTCAGCGGGTTCAGCTGCACCTGGCCCTGGCCGATGGCGTTGGCGGCGCGGTCGGGCCCGGTGGACGCGGGCACCACGCCGTCCGACGACGTGATGCCGGTGCGCCAGTCGTCCCGGCCGAGCCCGAAGTTGCCCTGCGCCTCCTCGGTCAGCGAGGCGTCCGTGAGCGGCTTCTCGTCGACCAGCTTCACGAACGCGGTGTTGCAGGACCGCGCGAAGCTGTCCGCGAGGGTCGCCCTGCCGTTCGGCGCCATGCCCTTGAGGTTGTGGAAGGTCTGGCTCTGCCAGGTCGCCTCGGGGGTGCAGGGCGCGGGCCCCGAAGCCTTCGTGACGCCCCGGTCGATGAGCATCGCCGCCGTCACGATCTTCATGGTGGAGCCGGGCGCCAGCTTGCCCTCGAAGGCCGCGTTGAACTCGTCCTCGCGGTGGTTGGCGACGGCGAGCACCTCGCCGGTGCTGGGCCTGACCGCGACCACCGACGACTCGGCGTACCGGGCCACCGCGCCCTCCGCGGCCCGCTGCGCCGCGGCGCTCAGCGTCGTCCGCAGCGTGCCGGCCCGGCCCTCGGCGAGGGTGAGCAGCGTCGTCGTACCGGTGTTCGCGCCCTCACGCTCGATGTACAGCTCGACGCCGGGCCTGCCGCCCGCCCGGTCGCCGTACTTGGAGCGGAGCTGCTCCAGGACGGGCGCGAGCGACGGGTACGCCTTCGCGGTCAGCGTCCGGCCGTCGCGGTCGACGGCCCTGATGGGCGGCGCCGCGGCCTCGCCGGTCTCCAGCGTGTCGCCCGCGCGCAGGTCCGGGTGCACGACGTCCGCCCGCCAGTCCACCAGGGCCCGCCCGCTGTGGACCCCGCGGACCACCTTGAAGGCGGAGGAGTACCGCAGCGGCTTGCTCTTCCCGTCGTACGCCACCGTGGCGCGCACCGTGAACGGCACCCGCGCCCCGCTGATCCGGCCCGCCGTCAGCCGCACCTTCCCGATGTGCGCGTCCTCGCGATAGCCGGTCAGGGCCTCGGCGGCCACCGCCGCGTTGTCCGTGTACGCCGCCGCGCCGTCCGCGTCGCCCTTCGCCCAGGCGGCGAGGAACGCGGCGGCCGTCTCCTTGACCTCCGCGCGCGTCGGCGGCCCGCTCCTGCGCGCGGCGCTCTTCGCCGAGGACGACGAACCGCCGTCGGCGTTCACCGCCGTCACCACGTTGTACGCGCCATACCCGGAACCCCCCACCAGGACGGCGAACACCCCACCGACCAGAGCAGCCTTCGCTCCTTTGCGCATCAAGCGCTCCCTCCCCAGGAATCCCATCAGCCTAAGAGGGCCCCGGGACGGGAGGCGCGAAAAGCGTCGGGTGTTATCCGAAGGTGTCCGTTTATCGCTGTCAGACCCAGGTATCAAGCCACATTCTGGACCGCCAGGAATCGATCGGGATCGCCTGGCCGGTATAGATCGGCCAGAAGTAAATGAAATTCCAGAAGATCAGCAGGACCAGTACGCCGGACGCCGCCGCGCCCACCACCCGGCGGCGTTCCGAGGAACCCGGTGGTCCCAGGATCGCGCCGATCATCATGGCGAGGGCCAGGCACAGGAACGGCACGAAGACCACGGCGTAGAAGTAGAAGATGGTCCGTTCCTGGTACATGAACCAGGGCAGATATCCCGCCGCGACCCCGCACACGATCGCGCCCGCGCGCCAGTCCCTGCGGAAGAACCAGCGCCACAGGACGTAGAGCAGCGCGATGGCGGCCGCCCACCAGAGCAGGGGCGTGCCGAGCGCGAGGACCTCGCGGGCGCACTTCTCCTTGGTGTCGGCGGGACAGCCGTCCGTGCCGGGCGAGGGCGACTCGTAGAAGTACGAGACCGGGCGGCCGTCGACGATCCAGCTCCACGGGTTGGACTGGTAGGTGTGCGGCGAGGACAGGCCGACGTGGAAGTCGTAGACCTTGTTCTCGTAGTGCCACAGGCTGCGCAGCCAGTCCGGCAGCCAGGACCAGCCGCTGTCCTTGCCGTCGGTCGCCGCCCAGTTGCGGTAGTAGCCGCCGCTGCCGTCGCTCGGCGAGAGGATCCAGCCCAGCCACGACACCAGATAGGTGAACACCGCGACCGGCACCGTGGCCACGAACGCGGGCAGCACGTCCCGCCGCACCGCCGCCAGATACGGCCGGTCCGCCCCGGCCACGCGCCGCGCGCCCACGTCCCACAACACGGTCATCAGGCAGAAGAAGACCATGATGTAGAGGCCGTTCCACTTCGTGGCGAAGGCCAGGCCCAGGCAGAGCCCGGCCGCCCAGCGCCACGGCCTCCGCCCCAGGCGCAGGGTGTGCGCCACGTACGCGTCCGGGCGCGCGATCCCGTCGGCGTCCACCGGCAGCGCCGCCGCGAGTCTCGCGCGCGCCTTGTCCCGGTCGATCAGCAGACAGCCGAACGCCGCGAGCACGAAGAACATCAGGACCTGGTCGAGCAGCGCCGTGCGGCTCATCACGAAGTGCAGGCCGTCCACGGTGAGCAGCGCGCCCGCGAGACACCCGAGGAACGTCGAGCGGAAGAGGCGGCGCCCGATCCGGCACAGCATCAGGACCGACAGCGTGCCGAGCACCGCCGTCATGAACCGCCAGCCGAACGGGTCGAAGCCGAACAGCCACTCCCCGACGCCGATCACGTACTTGCCGACCGGCGGATGCACCACGTACGCCGGGTCCGTGGGCAGCGCGATGTCGCCGCCCTGCTTGATCACCGACTCGTTGATCTTGTCGGGCCAGCTCAGTTCGTAGCCCTTGTGGATGAGGGCCCAGGCGTCCTTCGCGTAGTACGTCTCGTCGAATATCACGTCCTTGGGGCTGCCGAGGTTCCAGAACCGCAGCACCCCCGCCACCAGCGCGACCGCCAGCGGGCCCAGCCAGCCCGACCAGCGCATCAGCCGCTGCGACAGCTGCCGGGGCACCCCGAGCGCCACCCACAGCCGCTCACCCGGCTGCGCGTACGGCGGGACGAGCCGCTCCCGCACATCTCCTCTGGGCCGGGCCGCGTGGCCGAAGCGGCGCAGCCGGTGCTGCCACGACGACGGCTGGCGCTCCTCGGCTGCCTGGCCCTGGCGGGTGTCCGGGGAAGACGCGGTACTGGTCACCGCGCCATCGTAGGGAACCCGACTGTGACAGTCCCGCGCCCGGCCCCTGCGAGGATGGATCCGTGACAGGAAGCGCAGATTCAGTCGTCAGTCCGTCCGGAAGCGCCGAGACCCCGGCTTCCGTCGGCACCCTCGTCCTCGCGGGCACCCCCATCGGCGATGTCGCGGACGCGCCGCCGCGGCTCGCCACGGAGCTGGCCGGGGCCGATGTCGTGGCCGCCGAGGACACCCGCAGGCTGCGCCGGCTCACGCAGGCGCTCGGCGTGCAGGTGGGCGGCCGGGTCGTGTCGTACTTCGAGGGCAACGAGGCGGCGCGCACGCCCGAGCTGGTCGAGGCCCTGGCCGACGGGTCGCGGGTACTCCTGGTGACGGACGCGGGCATGCCGTCGGTGTCCGACCCCGGCTACCGCCTCGTGGCCGCCGCCGTCGAGCGCGGCATCCGGGTCACGGCCGTGCCGGGGCCCTCCGCCGTCCTCACCGCCCTCGCCCTGTCCGGGCTGCCCGTGGACCGCTTCTGCTTCGAGGGCTTCCTGCCGCGCAAGGCGGGCGAGCGGCTCTCGCGGCTTCGCGAGGCGGCCGAGGAGCGGCGCACGCTGGTGTACTTCGAGTCGCCGCGCCGCCTGGACGACACCCTCGCCGCGATGGCGGAGGCCTTCGGCGACGAGCGCAGGGCCGCGGTGTGCCGGGAGCTGACCAAGACGTACGAGGAGGTCCGCCGCGGCTCGCTGAAGGAGCTGGCCGAGTGGGCCGCGCCCGGCGACGTACGCGGTGAGATCACCGTGGTGGTCGAGGGCGCCCCCGAGAAGGGTCCCGCGGAGCTGGGTCCTGAGGAGCTGGTGCGCAGGGTCCGGGTGCGCGAGGAGGCGGGGGAGCGGCGCAAGGAGGCCATCGCTGCGGTCGCGGCCGACGCGGGGCTGCCCAAGCGGGAGGTGTTCGACGCGGTGGTGGCGGCGAAGAACGCGGGGGCCCGAGCGGGCGGGTGACCCGGCGCACAGGTCACGGTTCCGGCGCAGGGGGCGCGCGGAAGAGCCCATCGGCGGGCAAAGGACTATCGTGAATGTTAAAGCGCGGGTCGCGCACCAGGCCGGTTTTCTATGGAAAGGCCAAATCGCGCCCAACAGTCGACAGGTCTGATGCGCTCGCTTCGGGAAAGGCGTCCACTGGTTTCAGGGGCGCACCCGTCCCACACTGTCGGACCGGGTCAGGAAAGATCCCGGCCGGCGGTGCTTGTCCAGCGGACAAGAGGAGCTGGCATGAGTGAGATCGCAGACACCGGTCACCGCACCGCGGCTGTCAATGTCGTCCATGAGTCCTATGCCTTCGCCTGCATGCGCTGCGGGCACGGCTGGGAGCAGTCGTACGAGATCGAGCACCACGTCGACGGCAAGGGCCAGGAATTCGTGATGTACGTGGCGGACGGCCAGCGGGTGCCGTCGCCGCTGACCCGGCCCACCTGCCTGAACTGTGGCGGGCACGTGGTGCGCATCATGCGGGCGGGTCAGGTGTCCTCGGTGCGGTCGGCACTCGAGTCGCTGCATCATCGGCAGGCCGCTCAGCGTGTGGCCCGGGGCGGGACGGCTGCCGCCGCAGAGGGCGCGCCCGCCGCCGACGAGTCGGGCCCCGAGCCCAAGCACCACTGGCACCTCTCGGACCTGCTGCACCCCTTCCACCACCGCAAGGCGGGCTGACCTTCGCGGGGCGCCCCAGGCCCGCCCCTTTCCCGAAACTGGGGCTCCGCCCCAGACCCCGCTCCTCAAACGCCGGAGGGGCTGGATCTTGCGGCACATATCCAGCCCGTCCGGCGTTTGAGGACGAGGCGCGGAGCGCCGATCAGCGGGGTCCAGGGGGCGCAGCCCCCGGTTTCGGAGAAGGGGCGGGATTGGGGAAAGCCCCGCAGGGCTTCGTACGATCGCCGCATGCCTGCCGACAAGAACGCCGCACCCCCGCAGCCGGAACCCCTGCGCGTGCCGGTCGCCGACTCCCACACCCACCTCGACATGCAGTCGGGCACCGTCGAGACCGCCCTCGCCAAGGCGGCCGAGGCGGGCGTGACGACGGTCGTGCAGGTGGGCTGCGACGTGGCGGGCTCCCACTGGGCCGCCGACACCGCGGCCACCCACCCGCAGGTGCACGCGGCCGTGGCCCTGCACCCGAACGAGGCACCACGCATCGTGCACGGCGACCCCGACGGCTGGTCGCGCCAGGGCGCCCGCCCCGCCGGGGGCGAGAGCGCCCTGGACGAGGCGCTCGCCGAGATCGACCGGCTCGCCGCCCTCCCGCACGTGAAGGGCGTCGGCGAGACCGGCCTCGACCACTTCCGCACGGGCCCCGAGGGCAAGGCCGCCCAGGAGCGCTCCTTCCGCGCCCACATCGAGATCGCCAAGCGGCACGGCAAGGCCCTGGTCATCCACGACCGGGAGGCCCACGAGGACGTGTTGCGGATCCTGAAGGAGGAGGGTGCCCCCGAGCGCACCGTCTTCCACTGCTACTCCGGCGACGCCGCCATGGCCCGGATCTGCGCGGAACACGGCTACTTCATGTCCTTCGCGGGCAACGTCACGTTCAAGAACGCCCAGCCGCTGCGCGACGCGCTCGCCGTCGCCCCGCTGGAACTCGTCCTCGTCGAGACCGACGCGCCCTTCCTGACCCCCGCCCCGTACCGCGGACGGCCCAACGCCCCCTATCTCATTCCGGTCACGCTCCGCGCCATGGCCGAGGTCCGGGGCATCGACGAGGACACCATGGCCGCGGCGATCTCCTCGAACACGGCCCGCGCCTTTGATTACTGATCGATAACGACCGAAGGTTTCCCGGGCCTGACAGCTTGGGTCAACACGGCGACACAGAGTAGTCATCCTGCTTTGGAGAGTGACGGCACCTCCGCTAGGTTCTGCAAGCCGATCTGCACTTGGCTTGTCAGTGGTCACTTGTCAGCTGGAGCGTCGTCGTGAGCAAACCGCAGTACGAGACGTACGAACAGCCGCAGTACGCGCCGCACGGGCCGCACGGTTCGTACGACGCCTACGACGCCTACGACCCGTACGGGCCCGCGTACGGATACGAGGGCGCGGGCGTCGGCGGGGGCGCGGCGGACGGGCCCGCGACGCAGGTGTTCACCGCCGCGGAGTTCAGCGCGGCGGACGCGTTCGACCGGGCCGAGGGGTTCGCCGGGAACGGGGTGCCCACGCAGGTCTTCGGGGCGGGCGGCGCCGTCGTGGACGAGCTGCCGACGCGGGCGTTCACGCCGGACGCGTTCGCCGGGGGCGGCTTCGCGGTGGATCCGTCGGTGGACCGGGGCGGGGGCGCGTACGGGTATCCGCACTCCGGTGCGCAGGGGTACGCGGGGGCGGCGGACGGGCGGGACGGCCGGGGGGCCGGCGAAGGGGTGGCGGGGGACGTGGCGTTCGACGACGAGGGGCTCGGCGACGGGGTGGCCGGGGACGAGGGGGGCGACGGCGAGGCGTTCGACGGCGATGGCGACGGGGTCGGTGACGGGCGGGCCGGGGCGCGGCGGGGGGCGCGGCGCAGGCGGAGCGCCGAGCGGCCCGACGGACTGCGCAGGCTCGTGCCGCAGGCGCTGGTCGTCGCGTTCCTCGCGGGCGGCACCTCCGCCTTCATCGCCAACGACAAGGCCGTCCAGCTCACCGTCGACGGCAAGGCACGCACCCTGCACACCTTCGCCGACGACGTGGGCGAACTCCTCGCCGACGAGGGCGTGGACGTCGGCGCGCACGACATCGTCGCCCCCACCACGGCCACCGCCCTCGCCAGCGGCGACGAGATCGCCGTCCGCTACGGACGGCCCGTCCAGCTCACCCTCGACGGCCACCGCCGCGAGGTCTGGACGACCGCCCGCACCGTCGACGGGGCGCTCCAGCAGCTCGGGGTGCGCGCCGAGGGGGCGTATCTGTCGGCCTCGCGCAGCAAGCGCATCGCCCGTGAAGGGCTCGACCTGGACGTCCGTACCGAACGCACCGTGACGATCATGGCCGACGGGCGGTCCCGGACCATCCGTACGAACGCCGCGACCGTCGGCGAGGCCGTCGAGGAGTCCGGGGTGACCCTGCGCGGCTCCGACACCACCTCCGTGCCGCCCGGCAGCTTCCCGCGCGACGGGCAGACCGTCACCGTCATGCGGATCTCCGGCCGCAAGGAGGTCCGCGAGGAGCCGATCCCGTTCGACGTCCGCAAGACCGAGGACGCCTCGCTGCCGCGCGGCACGGAGGTCGTGGCGCAGGCCGGGCGGGCGGGCGCGCGGCGGATCACGTACTCGGTACGCACCGTCAACGGCGTGAAGCAGAAGCCGAAGCGGTTGCGGAGCGAGGTGGTGCGGGAGCCGCAGACGCGGATCGTGAAGGTCGGCACGAAGGTCGTGCCGACCGCGGTCGCCGGGGCCGAGGGGCTCAACTGGGGCGCCCTCGCGGCGTGCGAGTCCGGGGGGCGGGCCTCGGCCGTCGACCCCTCCGGCACGTACGGCGGGCTCTACCAGTTCGACACCCAGACCTGGCAGTCCCTCGGCGGCGCGGGCCGCCCCCAGGACGCCCCCGCCGCGGAACAGACCCACCGGGCGAAGAAGCTCTACGTCCAACGGGGTGCCAGCCCCTGGCCCCACTGCGGCCGCCGCCTCTGACGTGCGACTGGCGCAACCAGCCCCTCCCCGCCGCTCCGCGGCGGATGCCTCCCACCCGCCCACCCATGACTGGAACCGCCAGGCTTCGGGCCGGCACCAGACTCCCCGGCACCACACCCCCAGCCACCCCGTGCTCCCGGTGCCGCGTCCGGCTGTTCGGCGTCGCTGGGGTGGGTGGGGGAGGAGGGGGCTCCGAGCGAGCCCAACGGTCGGGATTCCGGCCTGTCCGGCACTTGGGCACGGGCAGGGGTGCGGTGGCGGGCGGGGTTCCGTTCTGTCCGGCGTTCGGGGACGGGCAGGCTGCGGCCGACGGTGGGTGTTTCAGCCCGTCCGGCGTTTGAGGACGAGGCGCGGAGCGCCGACAGCGGGGGACAGGGGCGGAGCCCCATAGTCGGGGCGGCCGGGCCGAACGGCCCGGCGGCGGGCGCGGGCCGAGGGGGGGCGCGGGCCGACCGGCCGGCGGGGCCGGGGGCGGCGCGCCCCCGGGGCAACCGCACGAGCAGGTGAGCGGCGGACCCAGGGCTACCCTGGGGCGGTGAGCACCACCGAGCAAGGCCCCCTCCTCGGCCCCGCCGACATCCGCGACCTCGCCGCGACCCTCGGCGTACGCCCGACCAAGCAGCGCGGCCAGAACTTCGTCATCGACGCGAACACGGTCCGCCGTATCGTCCGCACCGCGGACGTCGGCCCGGACGACGTCGTCGTCGAGGTCGGCCCGGGCCTCGGCTCGCTGACCCTGGCCCTCCTGGAGACCGCGTCCCACGTGACCGCCGTGGAGATCGACGACGTGCTCGCCGCGGCCCTCCCGGCGACGGTCGAGGCCCGCATCCCGCAGAAGGCGGCCTCCTTCGACCTGGTCCACAGCGACGCCATGCTGGTGCGCGAGCTCCCGGGGCCCGCCCCGACCGCCCTGGTCGCGAACCTCCCGTACAACGTCGCCGTACCGGTCCTGCTGCACATGCTCGACACCTTCCCCAGCATCGAGCGCACGCTGGTGATGGTGCAGGCGGAGGTCGCCGACCGCCTCGCCGCCGACCCCGGCTCGAAGGTCTACGGCGTCCCGTCGGTGAAGGCGAACTGGTACGCCGAGGTCAAGCGCGCGGGCGCCATCGGCCGCAATGTCTTCTGGCCCGCCCCGAACGTCGACTCGGGCCTGGTGTCGCTGGTGCGCCGCGCCGAGCCCCTGAAGACCACCGCGTCCAAGCGGGAGGTGTTCGCCGTCGTCGACGCGGCCTTCGCCCAGCGCAGGAAGACGCTGCGCGCGGCCCTCGCGGGCTGGGCGGGCTCCGCCGCGGCGGCCGAGGCGGCGCTGGTGGCGGCGGGCGTCTCGCCGCAGGCGCGCGGCGAGTCCCTGACGGTGGAGGAGTTCGCGAGGATCGCGGAGAACAAGGCGGGGGCCACCGCGGAGATCAAGGCCGAGCCCACCGGCGACGGGTCCACCGCCGACTAGCCCACCGCCGACCAGCCCAGCGGCAACGGGCCCCGACGGCCAGCCCGCCGCGAGCGCCCGCCGAGCACCGCCCGAAACCACCACCCAGCGCAAGGGAAACAAGGACCCCCGCCAGTGACCACGCCCCCCGGCACCACCACGCCCCCCGGCACCACCGCCCCCCGCGGCATCACCGTCCGCGTCCCCGCCAAGGTCAACGTCCAGCTCGCCGTCGGCGCCGCGCGCCCCGACGGGTTCCACGACCTCGCGAACGTCTTCCTGGCCGTCGGCCTGTACGACGAGGTCACGGTGACCCCGGCGGACGAGCTGCGGGTGACCTGTGAGGGTCCGGGCGCGGACCAGGTCCCCCTGGACCGGACGAACCTGGCGGCGCGCGCGGCGGAGGCGCTGGCCGCGCGGTACGGCCGCCGGGCCGACGTGCACCTCCACATCGCCAAGGACATCCCCGTCGCGGGCGGCATGGCGGGCGGCAGCGCGGACGCCGCGGCCGCCCTGCTGGCGTGCGACGCGCTGTGGGGGGCCGGGGCGTCCCGGGCCGAACTCCTCGACATCTGCGCCGAGTTGGGCAGCGACGTGCCGTTCGGCCTGGTCGGCGGCGCCGCCCTCGGCACCGGGCGGGGCGAGAAGCTGACCGAGCTGCCCGTCGGCGGCACCTTCCACTGGGTGTTCGCCGTCGCCGACGGCGGCCTCTCCACCCCGGCGGTGTACCGCGAGTTCGACCGCCTCACGCCGGAGGCCCCCGCCCCCGAGGCGTCCGAGCCCCTGCTCGCGGCCCTGCGCACCGGCGACGCCACCACCCTCGCGGGCACCCTCGCCAACGACCTCCAGGCCGCTGCCCTCTCCCTCTTCCCGTCGCTCGCCGACACCCTGAGGACGGGCACGGCCGCGGGCGCCCTCGCCGCGATCGTCTCCGGCTCCGGGCCCACCACGGCCTTCCTCGTCAAGGACGAGGAGGCGGCGGAGCGCGTGGCCGGGGCCCTGCTCGCCTCGGGCACCTGCCGGGCCGCCCGGGTGGCGCGGTCGCCCGCCCCGGGCGCGACGGTGATCGAGCCGCGCGCCTAGGACGGCCGCGTACGTCCCGCCCAGCGGGCACCCGCCGCCGAAGACCCCGGGGCCCGACTACGCTGGACGATCGATCGCATTCCGTCGTCAGGAGAGAAATGGCCGTCAACCTGGTCAATGTCGAGGCAGTCAGCAAGGTGTACGGCACCCGCGCGCTGCTCGACGGTGTCTCGCTCGGTGTGTCCGAGGGGGACAGGATCGGCGTGGTCGGGCGCAACGGTGACGGGAAGACGACCCTCATCCGCATGCTCGCCAAGCTGGAGGAGGCCGACACCGGACGCGTCACGCACAGCGGCGGGCTGCGGATCGGGGTGCTCACGCAGCACGACTCGCTCGACCCGGCGGCCACCGTGCGGCACGAGGTCATCGGCGACCTCGCCGACCACGAGTGGGCGGGCAACGCGAAGATCCGGGACGTGCTCACGGGCCTGTTCGGCGGGCTCGACCTGCCCGGGTTCCCGCAGGGGCTCGACACCGTCATCGGCCCGCTGTCCGGCGGCGAGCGGCGGCGCATCGCGCTCGCGCAGCTCCTGATCGCCGAGCAGGACCTGATCGTCCTCGACGAGCCGACCAACCACCTCGACGTGGAAGGCATCTCCTGGCTCGCCCGGCATCTGCGCGAGCGCCGCTCGGCGCTGGTGTGCGTCACGCACGACCGGTGGTTCCTGGACCAGGTGTGCACACGGATGTGGGACGTGCAGAAGGGCACGGTCTACGAGTACGAGGGCGGGTACTCCGACTACGTGTTCGCGCGCGCCGAGCGCGAGCGCATCGCCGCCACCGAGGAGACCAAGCGGCAGAACCTGGTCCGCAAGGAGCTGGCGTGGCTGCGGCGCGGCGCCCCGGCCCGCACGTCCAAGCCCCGGTTCCGGGTGGAGGCGGCCAACGAGCTGATCAAGGACGTGCCGCCGCCCCGCGACACCAGCGAGCTGATGAAGTTCGCCACCACCCGGCTCGGCAAGACCGTCTTCGACCTGGAGGACGTGAGCGTCCAGGCCGGGCCCAAGCTGCTCCTGAAGCATCTGACCTGGCAGCTCGGCCCCGGCGACCGCATCGGCCTGGTGGGCGTGAACGGCGCGGGCAAGACCTCGCTGCTGCGCGCCATGGCCGAGGCGGCCCGGACGGCCGGTGAGACGCAGCCCGCCGCGGGCCGGGTCGTGGTCGGCAAGACGGTCAAGCTGGCCTATCTGTCGCAGGAGGTCGCCGAGCTGAAGCCGACGCTCCGGGTCCTTGAGGCCGTGCAGCAGGTGCGGGAGCGGGTCGACCTCGGCAAGGGCCGGGAGATGACCGCGGGCCAGCTGTGCGAGACGTTCGGGTTCAGCAAGGAGAAGCAGTGGACGCCCGTCGGCGACCTGTCCGGCGGTGAGCGGCGCAGGCTGCAGCTGCTGCGCCTGCTCATGGACGAGCCGAACGTCCTCTTCCTCGACGAGCCCACCAACGACCTCGACATCGAGACGCTGACGCAGCTGGAGGACGTGCTCGACGGGTGGCCCGGCTCGATGGTGGTGATCTCCCACGACCGGTTCTTCGTCGAGCGCACCACGGACCGGGTGTTCGCTCTCATGGGTGACGCGACGATGCGGATGCTGCCGCGCGGCATCGACGAGTACCTGGAGCGCAGGAACCGGATGGCGGAGGCCGCGGCGGCCTCGGTCGCCCCGGCGCCCGCCGCCGCTGCCCCGGGCGGGACGAAGGCCGTGTCGGCCGCCGACGCGCGCGCCGCGAAGAAGGAACTCCAGAAGATCGAACGGCAGCTGGACAAGATTTCCGAAAAGGAGACCAAGCTGCACGCGCAGATCGCCGATAACGCCACAGACTTTGAAAAGGTGGCGAAATGGGACGCGGAGCTACGCGAACTTGTCGGCGAGCGCGAGGAGTTGGAGATGCGTTGGCTGGAACTCGCGGAGGATGCGTGAGTTTCCCGTAACAGACGCATTACAGGCCGGTCCTCCCTTGGGAACAGGGGCAGGACCGGCCCCGTCGATGGCCGGATCGGAGTGATAGAAAGGGCAGCCTGAGCACCACTTGGCGTGCCGAAAAATCAGTGAAGGGGGAAGCGCTGATGACTCAGCCGCCCAACCAGCCGCCCCATGGCGGCTTCGGAGCTCCACAGGATCCACAGCAGGGCGCGACCCCGCAGCCCGGCTATGGGTACCCCCAGCAGCAGCCCGGCCAGGCAGGCCCCTACGGCTATCCGCAGCAGCCAGGACCGTACGGCCAGCCCACGCAGCCGGGGCAGGCGGGCCCCTACGGCCAGCCCACCCAGCCCGGCCAGCCCGGTCCCTACGGCCAGCAGCCCGGCCCCTACGGGCAGCCCACCCAGCCCGGCCAGCCGGGCCCCTACGGCCAGCAGCCGGGCTACGGCTACCCGCAGCAGACGCCCACCGGCGCCCCGGGCACCCCGCCCCCGAGCGGCGGCAAGGGGCCCTTCAAGGGCAAGACCGCCGTGATCATCGGGGCGGCCGTGGCTGCCCTCCTGGTCGCGGGCGGCGCCGTCTTCGCGCTCTCCGGCGGCGACGACAAGAAGAAGTCCGAGTCGAAGAACAAGAACCCCAAGTCCTCCGCCCCGGCCAACCCGGGCGACGGCAGCGGCGACGGCCACGAGGGCAAGGAGAACCTCAACGAGGGCCGCCAGTCCGGCGAGGCCAAGGTCCTCTGGTACAAGGAGGCCCCCAAGGCCCCCGGCAAGGGCGCCGACGCCCCCGGCATGTGGGTCGAGGACGGCATCGCGGTCAAGGCCGCGTACCGGGAACTGCTCGCCTACCACGTCGACTCCGGCAAGCCCGCCTGGGACGCGATCAAGCTGCCGCAGGAGATCTGCGCGGCAACGCCGCAGGTCAGCGACGACGGCAAGATCGTCGTCGCGTACAAGGCCGGGATGAAGCGGACCGCCGAGTGCGACCAGCTTCAGGTCATCGACCTGAAGACGGGCAAGAAGGGCTGGCAGAAGCAGACCACGGAGAAAGGTCTCTTCGACTCCACCGTCGGCCTGGAGCTGAGCATCACCGGCGACACGCTGATGGTCGGCCGCTCCCAGTCCGGCACCGCCTACAGCGTCAGCGACGGCGACAAGCTGTTCGACGCGGAGAAGAAGGACGAGGGCACCTGCTTCCCGGCCGGGTTCACCGGCGGCGACCGCATGCTGATGAAGTTCTCGTGCGGGGCGAGCACGCCCACCGAGCACGACGAGGTCGTGGAGCTCGACCCCAAGACTGGCAAGATCCAGTGGACGAAGAAGTTCCCCAAGGGCTGGCGCCTGGAGCACGTCTACTCCACCAGCCCCACCGTCCTCTACGCCACCAACGAGGACAAGAAGCAGTGGAACATCACCACGCTGAAGTCCGGCAGCTCCGCCACCCGCTCCGAGGTCCAGGTGAACGAGGACTTCGCGCCCGAGTGCGGCTGGGGCGGCCTCGGCGGTGACCTGCAGGCCTGCTCCGGCGCCGTCGCCGACGACAAGTACCTCTACCTGCCGACCAAGAAGACGTCCGGCGCCAACCAGATCGTCGCGATCAGCCTGGCCAGCGGCAAGGAGGCCTGGCGGACGAAGTCCCCGCTGGCCACCTCGATGGTGCCGATGAAGACCCAGGGCGGCGACCTGGTGGCGTACGTCGAGCCGTCGTACGACTCCGGCGGTCGCGTCGTGTCCATCGGGACCAGCGGCTCGCACACACCGAAGACACTGCTGCAGAACCCGGCGGGGACGTCGAAGATCGAGAACGGCTTCTACTCGAAGGCGGTCGACTACGTGGACGGGCGCTTCTACCTCTCCACCACCCGGCTCTCCGGCACCGCTCAAGGCCGCGAGAAGCTGATGCTGGCCTACGGCAAGTGACCCTCCCCACCGCTCAGTCACCCCTTCCGTCCCCCCAAGGAAAGACGTCATGACACAGCCGCCCCAGCCTCCCAACCAGCCGCCGCAGGGTGGGTTCGGCGCCCCCCAGGACCCCCCGCCCGGAGGGTTCGGCGCTCCCCAGCCGCCCCAGCAGCCCGGTTACGGCTACCCGCAGGCGCCGCAGCCCCCGCAGACCCCGCCGCCCGCGGCCCCTGCCGCCCCGCCCGCGGCCCCGCAGACGCCTCCGCCGCCCCCGCAGGGCCAGCCGGGCCAGCCGAACTACGGCTACCCGCAGGCGCCGGGAGCCCCCGGCACCCCGCCGCCCGCCGCGCCCGGCACCCCGCCGCCCTCCTACGCCCAGCCGACGCAGGCGGCCTTCCCGGCCGTGGGCCAGCAGCCCCCCGGCTACGGCTACCCGGGCCAGCCCGGCCAGCCCGCCCCGCAGCAGGGCTACGGCTTCCCGCAGCCGCCGACCATGCCGATGCAGCCCCAGCCGGGCGGCGGCGGTGGCGGCAAGAAGCCCAACAAGCAGATGCTGATCATCGTCGCGGCCGTCGCGGCCATCGGCCTGATCGTCGGCGGCGGTGTCATCTACGCCGGTTCGAAGAAGGACGACGACAAGAAGAACAGCGCCGACGGCGGCGACGGCAAGGGCGGCAAGGGCAAGAAGGGCGGCTCCGACGGACCGCCCGCCGCCGGTGGCCCCGCCAAGGAGAAGGTCCCGGGGAACACCAGCGCCAAGGTCGGCTTCCAGGTCCCGGCGCCCGAGGTGCCCAAGGACAGCGTGTGGAGCGTCGCGGGCTCCTGGCTCACCGACGACACGTACGTCAAGAGCGGCTACACGGGCAAGGACAAGGACCACGCCCTCATCGCCTACGACCCCGCCTCCGGCAAGCAGAAGTGGACGATCCCGCTGGCCGGTGAGACCTGCGCGGTCTCCAAGGAGGTCACCGACGAGGGCATCGCCGCGGTCGTCTACAAGGACGCCAAGTCCACCAAGGCGAACAAGTACCCCGACTGCAGCCAGGTCTCCGCGGTCGACCTGAAGTCCGGCAAGAAGCTGTGGACGGAGAGCGTCTCCGGCAGCGGCTCGCCCGTGGAGTTCGAGGAGATCGCCATCTCCGGCGACACCGTCGCCGCGGGCGCGGGCACCGGCGGCACCGGTGCCGCCTGGAGCCTGTCCGGCAAGCTGCTGTGGAAGCCGAAGATCGGCGACGAGTGCAAGGACGCCGGTTACGCGGGCGGCGACCAGCTCGTCGCGGTCCGCAAGTGCGGTGGCTACGGCGACGAGAAGCTGAAGATCCAGCTCCTCGACCCGAAGACCGGCAAGGACAAGTGGAGCTATCCGCTGACCGCCGGCGTCGACAACGCCAAGATCATCTCGACCAACCCGATCGTCTTCGGCCAGGACACCGAGGAGATCACGGCGAGCGGCGCCACGGACGTGTTCTCGCTCAGCAACGCGGGCAAGCTGCGCGCCCGCATCAAGCTGGAGGACGGCAAGTACTCGCACGACTGCGAGGTCAACAAGTGGGCGAGCTGCAGCGCCATCGTCGTCGGCAACGACAAGCTGTACGTGCCCACGCGCCAGCACGACGCGGGCGGCTCCGACTACGGCTTCACCAACGAGATCATCGCGTTCTCGCTGGCCACCGGCAAGACGACCGGTGACCGCGCCGACGCGGGCGACGACGGCGAGATGTTCCCGATCCGCATGGACGGCGGCAACCTCCTCGCGTACAAGGGCGGCGGCTACAACAAGGGCGCCAAGGTCGTCTCGCTCGACGGCAAGTCGATGAAGGAGACCACGCTCCTGCAGACGCCCGCGACCGAGTCCGTCAGCCGCGCCATCAGCGGCATGGTCCCGAAGTCCAACGAACTCCTCTACACCGGCGGCAACTTGTTCTTCGGCAAGAAGCTGATCAGCAAGCCGTACTCCAAGGACGACAAGGAGTTCATCGCGCTGGGCTTCACCACCCAGTAGCCGCTCCCGAAGCGTCACCCGGCCCCGCGCTCGCCCGAACGAGTGCGGGGCCGTTTCGCGTTGCCCGGGTTCACGCTCCGTACTCGCGTGCTGGACCCGCTGTGCGCATACCGGGAGGCCGCCGTGTCCATGCTTCTGAACGGCCTTGATTGAGGCATTCCGGGCCGCTTCTGCACGGTAGGGGCAGCGCAATGTCGAACAAGCGTGTAGCTTCCGGGGGATGGAGGGCCGGGGCCCCCGATCCGTGGGGGGATCATTGGGGGAATCCGTGGGGGACTTTGGGGGGTTGCGCTGTGGGTGTGCGGCTCATGGTGGTCGACGACCACCGATTGCTCGCCGAGGCACTCGCCTCGGCGCTGAAGCTGCGCGGGCACCGGGTGCTCGCCGCGGCGGCGCCCGCCGCCGGGGCGGCGGAGCTGGTGATCAGTCGGGCGCCGGAGGTGTGCCTGCTCGGCACGGCCACACCGGCGGAGCCGGGCATGTTCGACCCGGTGGTGCGGATCAAGCGGGAGCGGCCGCAGGTCGCCGTGGTGGTGCTCGGGCCCGTTCCGTCGCCCCGGGGCATCGCCGCGGCCTTCGCCTCCGGCGCGTCCGGATACGTACGTCATGACGAGCGCATCGAAGGAGTCGAGCGCGCCATCATGAAGGCGCGCGCCGGGGAGGCCGCCGTCGCGCCCCAATTGCTCCAAGGCGCCTTCAGCGAGCTGCTCAATCCCGCCGCCCAGCCCGACGACGAGGGGCAGCGGCTCCTTCAGATGCTCACTCCGCGTGAGGTGGAGGTGCTTGTGCGGGTCGCCGACGGGGAGGACACGCGGCTCATCGCCGCCGGGATGGGGATCGCGCCCAGTACGGCACGGACCCATGTGCAGCGGGTGCTGATGAAGCTCGGGGTCGGGTCCCGGCTTGAGGCGGCCGCGCTCGCCGCGCGGACGGGGCTGCTCGATCGGGCCGAGCGGAGTGGGGGTGGGGAGGGGGAGCCCGCCGGGGGCGGGGAGCCCCACGACGGGCTGAAACGTTAGGCGTACTGGCCCGGGACGTAGTCGCCCGCGGGCTGTTGGGTGATGACGTTTCCCCGGTTGAAGGTGTTGATGAGGGCGATCTGGCCCACCAGTGCGGCGAGTTGCTCCTCGTCGTAGTGCTTGGCGGCGTTCGCCCAGGCCTCGTCCGTGACTCCGCCCGCGGCGTCCGCGATGCGGGTGCCCTGTTCCGTCAGCTCCAGGGCGGCGCGCTCGGCGTCGGTGAAGACCTTGGCCTCGCGCCAGGCGGCGATCAGGTTCAGGCGGAGCGAGGTCTCGCCGGCGGCCGCCGCGTCCTTGGTGTGCATGTCGAGGCAGCCGCCGCAGCCGTTGATCTGGCTGGCGCGGATCTTCACCAGTTCGAGGGTCGCGGCGGGGACCGTCGACTCGGCGAGGACCTTGTTCGCCGCGATGATGTGCTTCCAGAACTTCATCGCGGTCGGGTTCGCGAACATGTTCAGACGGGCTTCCATGGCGTGCTCCTCTGCCGTTGTCATGGGCTTGCACACCTAGGACGGAGGTGGGGCGGGGCCATGTGACATGGACGGGTGTGACCTGCGTCGCAGCAGTCCGGTGAGCCCTCCCTCCGGTGGTCCTACAGGCGGTGCGCCCCCGCCGACGCCACCGCGGGGAAGACGCGCGGCTCCGCGTGACCGGCCGCCGCGAACGCCTCCTGGACCGACTTCGCGAGGGACTCCGCGTCCGCCGCCTCGGCCAGGACGACCGCGGAGCCGCCGAAGCCGCCCCCGGTCATCCGGGCCCCGAGCGCCCCGGCCGCGACCGCCGTCTCCACCACGAGGTCCAGCTCCGGGCAGGAGATGCGCAGGTCGTCCCGGAGCGAGGCGTGGCCCTCGGTGAGGACGGGGCCGATGCCGCGCACGTCGCCGGCGTCGAGGAGGGCGATGACCCGCTCGACGCGGTGGTCGTCGGAGACGACGTGCCGGACGTAGCGGCGCACCTTCTCGTCGTTCAACCGGCCGAGGGCGGTGGGGAGTTCGGCGTACGGGACGTCGCGGAGGTGGGAGACGCCAAGGGCCCGCGCGCCCGCCTCGCATCCGGCCCGCCGCTCCGCGTACGCCCCGTCGCCGAGGGCGTGCTTGACGCGGGTGTCGACGACCAGGAGCGTCAGGCCGTGCGCGGTCAGGTCGAAGGGGACGTGGCGCACGGACAGGTCGCGGCAGTCCAGGTGCAGGGCGTGCCCGGGCTCGCAGGCCGCGGCCGCCATCTGGTCCATGACGCCGCAGGGCACGCCGACGAAGGCGTTCTCGGCGCGCTGGGCGAGCAGGGCCAACTCGCGGCGGGTCAGGTCCAGTTCGTAGAGGTCGTTCAGGGCGAGGGCGGTGACCACCTCCAGGGCGGCGGAGGAGGACAGGCCCGCGCCGGTCGGGACGGTGGACGCCAGGTGCAGGTCCGCGCCGCCGACCGCGTGGCCCGCGTCCCGCAGCGCCCAGACGACACCCGCCGGGTACGCGGCCCAGCCCCCGTCGGACAGCGGCGTCAGGGAGTCCACGGCCAGCTCGACGACGGGGCCCCCGATGTCCGCGGAGTGCAGGCGCAGGACCCCGTCGTCACGCCGGGCCACCGCGGCGACCGCGGTGTGCGGCAGCGCGAGGGGCATCACGAAGCCTTCGTTGAAGTCCGTGTACTCGCCGATGAGGTTGACGCGGCCCGGTGCCGCCCACACCCCGGCGGGCTCGTGGCCGTACAACGCCCTGAAGGCGTCGATGAGTTCGGCGGTCGGCTTCGTGACGGCGGACATCTGCGGGTTACCCCCTCTGCTGGGCGAAGGCCCAGGCGTCGGCGACGATGCCCGCGAGGTCCGCGCGGGACGGGTTCCAGCCGAGCCGCTCACGGGCGGTGGCGGCGGAGGCCACGAGGACCGCCGGGTCGCCGCCGCGGCGGCCCGCGACGACCTCGGGGATCGGGTGGCCGGTGACCTGGCGGGCGGTCTCGATGACCTCGCGCACGGAGAAGCCGTTGCCGTTGCCCAGGTTGCAGATCAGATGCTCGCCGGGCGTCGCGGCGTCCAGGGCGAGCAGATGGGCGTCGGCGAGGTCGGCGACGTGGATGTAGTCGCGCACGCAGGTGCCGTCCGGCGTCGGGTAGTCGTCGCCGAAGACCGAGATGGCCTCGCGCCTGCCCTGGGCGACCTGGAGGACGAGCGGGATGAGGTGCGACTCGGGGTCGTGCCGCTCGCCGCAACTGCCGTACGCACCCGCCACGTTGAAGTACCGAAGGGACACGGCACCGAGTCCGTGCGCCGCCGCCTCACCGGTGATCATGTGGTCGACGGCGAGCTTGGAGGCGCCGTAGGGGGAGGTGGGGGCGGTCGGGTCGGTCTCGGTGATGGGGGTGCTCACGGGTTCGCCGTACGTCGCCGCCGTCGAGGAGAACACCAGCTTGCGCACGCCCGCCTCGCGCATCGCGGAGAGCAGCGCCATGGTGCCGCCGACGTTGTTGTCCCAGTACTTCTCGGGCTTCACCACGGACTCGCCGACCTGCGAGAAGGCGGCGAAGTGCAGCACCGCGTCGTACGGGGCCCCGCCGTCGACGTGCAGCCACTTGGCGGCGTCACGGATGTCGCCCTCGATGAACGTCGCGCCCGCGGGCACGCCCTCGCGGAAGCCGGTGGAGAGGTTGTCGAGGACCGTCACCTCGTGCCCGGCCTCGATCAGATGCTGGGCGACGACACTGCCGACATAGCCGGCGCCACCCGTGACCAGGTACTTCCCACTCATCAACTCGCTACCTCTCGCAGTCGCTGGGCCGCGGCCTCCGGCGGCACATCGTTGATGAACACACTCATGCCGGATTCGGAACCCGCGAGGAACTTCAGCTTGCCCGAAGTGCGGCGAATGGTGAAAAGCTCGAGGTGGAGCGCGAAGTCGTCCCTGTTGACGCCCTCGTACTCCGTCAGCGCCGTGAACGGCGCCTGGTGCCAGGCCGCGATGTACGGCGTCGGCGGCTCGGCGCCGCCCTCGCGCTCGCCCGCGCCGAAGATCCGGTCGAAGCGCCGCAACAGTTCCAGGTACACCTGGGGAAACTCTGTGCGAGCCGCTTCGTCGAGGCCGAGCAGGTCGGGCACGCGGCGCTTGGGGTAGAGGTGCACCTCGTAGGGCCAGTGCGCGGCGTACGGCACGAAGGCCACCCAGTGCTCGGCGTCCAGGACGACGCGCTCACTGGCGCGCTCCTCGGCGAGGACGTCGTCGAAGAGGTTGCGTCCTTCGGTGGCCGCGTGGTGGTCGGCCAGGGAGCGCAGCATCAGGGCCGTGCGCGGGGTGACGAAGGGGTAGGCGTAGATCTGCCCGTGCGGGTGGCCGAGGGTCACGCCGATCTCGGCGCCCCGGTTCTCGAAGCAGAAGACCTGCGCGACGGACGGCAGGTGCGACAGCTCGGCGGTGCGGTCCGTCCAGGCGTCCAGGACCAGCGCGGCCTGCTCCTCGGTGAGGTCGGCGAAGGACGCGGTGTGGTCGGGGGTGAAGCAGACGACCTCGCAGCGGCCCGCGTCGCCCGCGAGGGAGGGGAAGCGGTTCTCGAAGACCACGACGTCGTACGAGGAGTCGGGGACCTCGGTGCGGCGGCCGCCGGTGGAGGGGCACAGGGGGCACTCGTCGGCCGGGGGGTGGTAGGTGCGGCCCTGGCGGTGCGAGGCGATGGCGACGCTGTCGCCGAGGAGGGGGTCGCGGCGGACCTCGGAGGTGGTGGCGACGGGGTCCAGGGGCCTGCTGTCGACCGCCGTGCGGACGGCGTCGTCGCGCACGTCGTAGTAGATGAGCTCACGACCGTCGGCGAGACGAGTCGAGGTCTTCTTCACGTTCGGGGCTCCTTACACCGCCCGCCAACAGAACCGAACACAACAAACCACAAGCCAACAAGCTCGTCAATGCCTGCGGTGCTTGTCGGAGCGTCGCCCCCTCGCCCAGCTCGCCCGATGATCCACGGCGAGAAACGATCATGGACTCGATCACAATCAAACAAAGAACATCAACAGAACTGTTCACTTACTGAAGGTCGAGGCGTAGGTTCCGGTCTGATCAGTTCGCGCGACGAAGCGAGTTCACATGCAGTCCCCTGCGCACATCACCCTCGCCGAAGGGCTTCGGCTGCCCACCAACGGGCTGGACTACGCGATCCTGGCGATCTACTTCGTGGTCGTCCTCGGCATCGGATTCGCCGCCCGGCGCTCCGTGAAGACCAGCCTCGACTTCTTCCTCTCCGGACGCTCCCTGCCCGCCTGGGTCACCGGCCTCGCCTTCGTCGCCGCCAACCTCGGCGCCACCGAGATCCTCGGCATGGCGGCCACGGGCGCGCAGTACGGCGTCGCGGTCGTCCACTGGTACTGGATCGGCGCCATCCCGGCCATGGTCTTCCTCGGCCTGGTCATGATGCCCTTCTACTACCGCAGCAAGGTCCGCTCGGTCCCCGAGTTCCTGCTCCAGCGCTTCGACAAGTCCGCCCACGTGCTCAGCTCGGCGCTCTTCGCCTTCGCCGCCGTGCTCATCGCGGGCGTCAACCTCTACGCCCTCGCGATCGTCGTCGAGGCCCTGCTCGGCTGGCCGCAGTGGGTCGCCATCGTCGTCGCCGGGTTCTTCGTGCTCGCGTACATCACCATCGGCGGCCTGTCCTCGGCGATCTACAACGAAGTGCTCCAGTTCTTCGTCATCCTCGCCGCGCTCATCCCGATCTGCGTCATCGGCATGAAGAAGGTCGGCGGCTGGGACGGGCTCACCGGCTCCATCGAGAAGCAGCACGGCGAAAACTTCATGACCGCCTGGGGCGGCACCGGCATCGGCGACGCCAACCCGCTCGGCGCCAACTGGCTCACCATCGTCCTCGGCCTCGGCTTCGTGCTCTCCTTCGGCTACTGGACGACGAACTTCGCCGAGGTGCAGCGCGCCCTCTCCGCGAAGAACCTCTCCGCCGCCCAGCGCACCCCGCTGATCGCCGCCTTCCCCAAGATCTTCATCGTCTTCCTGGTGATGATCCCCGGCCTGGTCGCCGCCGTCCTCGTGCCGCAGATCGGCACCAAGGGCTCCGACCTCACCTACAACGACGCGATCCCGTACCTGATGCAGGAGTTGCTGCCCAACGGCGTGCTCGGCATCGCCGTCACCGGGCTCCTCGCCGCCTTCATGGCGGGCATGGCCGCCAACGTCTCGTCCTTCAACACCGTCTTCACGTACGACATCTGGGCCAAGTACGTCGTCAAGGGCCGTGAGGACGGCTACTACCTGAAGTTCGGGCGGCTCATCACCGCGATCGGCGTCTTCGCCTCCATCGGCACCGCCTTCATCGCCTCGTCCTTCTCGAACATCATGAGCTACCTCCAGACCCTCTTCTCCTTCTTCAACGTCCCGATGTTCGTCGTCTTCATCATCGGCATGTTCTGGAAGCGGGCCTCCATGAAGTCCGGCGTCTGGGGGCTGTTCGCCGGGACCACCGCGGCGATGGTCAACTACTTCTGGATCTACAAGCAGGGCGTCATCGACATCCCCACCGACCAGGGCGCCAATTTCGTCTCCGCCATCGTCGGCTTCGTCGCCGGTGCGGTCGTCATGGTCGGCGTCACCCTCTTCACCGCGCCCAAGCCGGAGGCCGAGCTGGCCGGGCTCGTGTACGGGACCGTGTCGCCGGGCGCCGAGGACGACGTGGTCGAGGCGGGGGACGATGCCTGGTATCGCAGGCCCGCGTTGCTGGGGTGGGGGGCTGTGGTGCTGGCCGCCGCGTGCTACGTCCCGTTCTCGTTCTGAACGCGACCCCTTGCCCTTCCGCTCTCCTCCCCTCTCCTCCTCGCGTCCCGACCCCACTCACATCCTGAGGAATCATGTCCGACCTGCATAAGGAAGTCTCCGAGCTGGAGCGGAAGTCCGCTACGGCCGCGCGTCTCTTCGACATCCGGCGCATCATCGGTGGGCTGTTCGTCGTCTATGGCGTCATCGTCACCATCGCCGGGGTCACCGTGTCCGACGCCGACCTCGACAAGGCGGAGGGCATCAACATCAACCTCTGGACCGGCCTCGGCATGCTCGCCCTCGGCCTGTTCTTCCTGGCGTGGCTGTGGCTGCGGCCGGCTGCGGCGCCGGGGCCGGAGGGCGAGGCGTAGGCCTCGCGGGGCGCCCCAGTCCCGCCCCTTCTCCGAAACCGGGGGCTGCCGCCCCCTGGACCCCCGCTGATCGGCGCTTCGCGCCTCGTCCTCAAACGCCGGACGGGCTGAAACCTTGCCGCACCGGCGACATATGTAGCCCCTCCGGCGTTTGAGGAGCGGGGTCTGGGGCGGAGCCCCCAGTTTCGGGAAAGGGGTGGGACTGGGGCGCCCCGCGAAGGTCAGGCGAGGCGCTTCGTCAGCGTGAACTCCTTGTGGCCCTCGGGGTAGTCGGGGATGACGGCGACGACTTCGTAGCCCTGCCCGCGGTAGAAGGCGGGAGCCTGGAAGTCCCAGGTCTCCAGGCGGGAGTTGAGGCAACCGCGCTCCACGACGGCGAGCCGCTCGGCATCGGCGAGCAGCCGCCCCCCGAGCCCCGCCCCCCGCGCGTCCTCGGCGACCCACAGCAGACCCACATGCAGCCACCGCCCCCACGTGTACCCCGAGAGCCCCCCGACCAGCTCACCCCGGTCGTCCAACGCCCAGACACCGACCGGCTCTTCCCGCTCGTCGGGCGTGCCCTGGAGGGCGCGAAGCGCAGCGGAGGCATCCCGGTTGGAGTCCCGCAGCCGCCCCCGAAGCAGACGAAGACGTTCTTTGTCGACTCCTGTCTCAATACGAAACATACGGCCCACCATAAACGCGCTGGCCAATCAGTTCTGCAAATCCGCTTCCGCTCGGGGCCCCCGTCCGTACTCTGAAGGGCAGCGCCGGTGGGGGCCGGCGCCGATCAGGGGGCGAGACAGTCGGGTGCGACGCCCGGCGTGGGGGTGGCAGTCACGGCACGGCGGCGGCCGTGCGGCTGCGGCGTCCCCACTCCGGGCGCCGCGCCTGTTCCGGTCGCTCTCCGACGTTGGGGTATCCCCTGCTCCGTTCAGGAGCTTGGGGAAGGGGGTTTCCGTGGTTCGAATCCGAGTCCTGGTCGTCGACGACCACCGTATCTTCGCCGAGTCGCTGGCCGCGGCGCTCGCCGCGGAGCCCGACGTGGAGGTGTCCGCCGCGGGCAGCGGCCCCGCGGCCCTGCGCTGCCTGGACCGCGCGGCCGCGGAGGGCCGCAGATACGACGTTCTGCTCGTGGACGCCGACCTGGGCAGCTCCGCCTCGGCGCTGCAGGGCGCCCGCCCCGCCGTGCCGGTGCACGACGGCCAGGCCGACGGGCTCGTGGACGGCATCTCGCTGGTGGCGGGCGTGCGTTCGGGCCAGCCCGCCGTGCGCACGGTCGTGCTCGCGGAGAAGGACGACCCGCGCCGCGCGGCCCTCGCCCTCGGCGCCGGGGCGTCCGGCTGGGTGGCGAAGGACTGCTCGCTGTCGCGGCTGCTCACGGTCATCCGGGGCGTGCTGCGCGACGAGACACATCTGCCGCCCGCGCTGCTCACGGGCGTCCTGCGCGAACTGACGGCGGCGCGCAAGCATCGTACGGAGAGCGAGCGGCTCGTGGAGTCCCTCACCCCGCGCGAGCGCGAAGTGCTGCGGTGCATGGTCGCGGGGCTCGGCCGCAAGGCCGTCGCCGAGCGGCTCTTCCTGTCGCCGCACACCGTCCGCACCCATATGCAGAACGTCCTCGGCAAGCTGGGCGTGCACTCCACGCTCGCCGCCGTCGCCCTGGCCCGCCGGGCCGGGGTCGGCCCCGCCGACCTAGCCGGGGACGTTGTCGAACGGGGCGGTCAACTGGCGTAGCAACGCCGCCAGTTCACCGCGCTGGGCGCGTGAGAGCTCACCGAGGATCGCCCGCTCCTGGTCGAGCAGGCCCGCGAGGGCCTGGTCGGCCCGGTCGCGGCCCTCGTCGGTGAGCCGCACCAGGACGCCGCGCCGGTCGCTGGGATCCGGCAGCCGCTCCACCAGGCCCTTCTTCGTGAGCCTGTCGATGCGGTTGGTCATCGTGCCGGACGTGACCAGGGTCTGGGTGAGGAGCTGGCCCGGCGAGAGCTGATACGGCGCGCCCGCGCGCCGCAGCGACGTCAGCACGTCGAACTCCCAGGGCTCCAGCTCGTGCTCGGAGAACGCCAGCCGACGCGCGCGATCGAGGTGGCGCGCCAGCCTGCTCACGCGGCTCAGCACCTCGAGCGGTTCCACGTCGAGGTCAGGGCGCTCCCGACGCCATGCAGCGACCAGCCGGTCGACCTCGTCCTCCATGACGATCAGTGTAGGGGGTCCCTCGACATGAAGTCTCTTGACGTCAAGATACTTCGGGTCGAGGATGGGGCCGAAGGTGGAGCCGACCGATGCGGTACGCGTTCACGGCGACGTCGGTCGTGCGCCACCTCGCCGTCGTCACCGCCGTCGCAGAGGAGCACCCCATGCCGCCCACCGCGTCGCCCACCTGGGACCCCGACCAGTACCTGCGCCACTCCGGCCACCGCGCCCGCCCCTTCCGCGACCTCCTCGCCCGGGTGCCGCCGCTGCCCGCCCACCCCGACGGCCGCCCGCCCCGCATCGCCGACCTCGGCTGCGGGCCCGGCAACGTCACCGTCCTGCTCGCCGAGCGCTGGCCCGACGCGCACATCACCGGCTACGACAACTCCCCGCAGATGCTGAGCCAGGCCGCCGCCCTCGCCGGGCCCACGGCGGGCGGCGGGCTCCTGGAGTTCGCGCCCGCCGACGCCGGGGACTGGGCGCCCGCCCCGGGGACGTACGACCTGATCCTGTCGAACGCCACCCTCCAGTGGGTGCCCGGGCACGCCGACCGCCTCCCCGACTGGGTGGCGGCGCTGCGGCCCGGCGGGGTGCTCGCCGTCCAGATGCCCGCCAACTTCGGGGCGCCCAGCCACACCCTGATGCGGGAACTGTGCGGGAGCGGGCGCTGGCGGGAGCGGCTCGGCGGGGTGCTGCGGCACGCCGACGCCGTCCTCGAACCCGCCGCCTACCTGGAGCGGCTCACCGGGCTCGGCTGCGCGACGGACGTCTGGTCGACCACGTACCAGCATCTGCTCACCGGCGCCGATCCCGTCCTCGACTGGGTCAAGGGGACCGGCCTCCGGCCCGTCCTCACCGCCCTGGCCGACGATCCGGAGGCTCGGGACGCGTTCCTCGGCGAGTACCGCGATCTGCTGCGTGTGGCCTATCCGGCCGGGGCGCACGGGACCGTGTTCCCCTTCCGGCGGCTCTTCGCGGTGGCCCGCGAGGGCGGTGCGGCCTGATGCTCGCCGCCGTCGACCATGTGCAGCTGGCCGCACCGCCCGGCAGTGAGGGCGCGCTGCGGGCGTACTACGTGGACGTGCTCGGGATGGCCGAGGTGCCGAAGCCGCCTGTTCTCGCGGGGCGCGGGGGGTGCTGGTTCGAGGCGGGGGCCGTCCGGCTGCACCTCGGCATCGAGGCCGACTTCCGGCCCGCCCGCAAGGCGCACCCCGGCCTGCTCGTCAGGGACATCGAGGCGTACGCGGCCCGGGTCGCCGCCCTCGGTGCCCGCGTCACCTGGGACGACCACCTCCCCGGCCACCGGCGCTTCTACTCCGAGGACCCGGTGGGCAACCGCCTCGAATTCCTGGAGCCCTACGTGGCGGTGCCCGCGTCCTGACCCACCCGGCAACCCCGCCCCCGCTGCGCGGGGCCGCCTCCCACCCGCCCACCCGTTGCGGAGGTCCCCGGGGCGATGGCCCCTTGACCTCGTCGGCCCCGCTGAACGCCTGCCCCCGGCTCACCTCTCAGGTGCTGGGTAAACGGGTGGGCGGGTGGAAAGCCGCCGTGTGCAGCGCGGTGGAAAGCACCCACCGGGCCGCACGGGGTACCGACCCGTGCGGCCCCGTGAGGTCAGGCGCCCTCAGGACTTGCGGTGCCCTATCAGGCGCGGCTTGGGTTCCAGGCCGTCCAGGCCGTGCCAGGCCAGGTTGACCAGGTGGGCCGCCACCTCCGCCTTCTTGGGCTTGCGGACGTCCAGCCACCACTGCCCGGTGAGGGCCACGCTGCCGACGAGGGCCTGGGCGTAGAGCGGGGCGAGCTTCGGGTCGAAGCCGCGGGTCTTGAACTCCTGGCCGAGGATGTCCTCGACCTGCGTGGCGATGTCGGAGATGAGGGAGGCGAAGGAGCCGGTGGACTGGGGGATGGGGGAGTCGCGGACGAGGATGCGGAAGCCGTCGGTGTACTCCTCGATGTAGTCGAGGAGGGCGAAGGCGGCCTGCTCGCACAGCTCACGGGGGTGCCCGGCGGTGAGGGACCCGGTCACCATGCCGAGGAGCTGACGCATCTCACGGTCCACC
Organism: Streptomyces sp. NPDC040610; assembly: GCF_055594065.1. NCBI lineage: Bacteria > Bacillati > Actinomycetota > Actinomycetes > Kitasatosporales > Streptomycetaceae > Streptomyces > Streptomyces sp. NPDC040610. Next base: position 451,028 of record NZ_JBVIXA010000005.1, read on the forward strand.
ACGACCGCGTACAGCCCCTCCTTGCCCCCGAAGTGCTCGTACACGACGGGCTTGGAGACACCGGCCTTCGCCGCGATCTCCTCGACCGACGTGCCTTCGAAGCCCTTGGCGGCGAACAGGGTGCGGCCGATGTCCAGCAGCTGCTCACGGCGCTCGGCGCCGGTCATCCGGGTCCGGCGGGCCCGCCGGGGCTTGTCGTTGTTCGAACCCGCGGAGCCCTGCGGGGCCCGCGCGGAGCGCGTCGTACTCGGATTGCTGGGGTCGGTCGCCACGTGGTCCATCATGCCGCGTCTACGGCCTGAGGCTTGCCCGGGGCGGGAATCGCACCCGCTCCTTCGGCCCCGTCGGGCGCCTTGCGGCGGGCGTCGATGCGGGACTGCGACGGCCACCGCACGTCGTACGCCCAACCGAGCTGTTCGAACCAGCGGATCAGCCGCGCGGACGAGTCGAGCTGGCCGCGCATCACACCGTGGCGCGCGCTCGTCGGGTCGGCGTGGTGCAGGTTGTGCCAGGACTCGCCGCAGGAAAGGACCGCGAGCCACCACACGTTGCCGGAGCGGTCACGGGACTTGAAGGGGCGCTTGCCCACGGCGTGGCAGATCGAGTTGATCGACCACGTCACATGGTGAAGGAGCGCCACCCGCACGAGTGAGCCCCAGAAGAACGCCGTGAACGCGCCCCACCAGGACATCGTGACCAGGCCGCCCACCACCGGCGGCAGCGCCAGCGACACCACGGTCCACAGAACGAACTGACGCGAGACGTTCCGGATCGCCGGGTCCTTGATCAGGTCCGGCGCGTACTTCTCCTGCGGCGTCTGCTCCTCGTCGAACAGCCAGCCGATGTGCGCCCACCACAGGCCCTTCAGCAGAGCCGGGACCGTCTCGCCGAAGCGCCACGGCGAATGCGGGTCGCCCTCCGCGTCGGAGAACTTGTGGTGCTTGCGGTGGTCGGCGACCCACCGCACCAGCGGGCCCTCCACGGCCATGGATCCGGCGATCGCCAGAGCGATCCGGAGCGGACGCCTGGCCTTGAAGGAGCCGTGCGTGAAATAGCGGTGGAAGCCGATGGTGATGCCGTGGCAGCCCAGGTAGTACATGAACACCAGCAGGCCGAGGTCCAGCCAGCTGACCCCCCAGCCCCAGGCCAGCGGCACCGCCGCCACCAGGGCAAGGAACGGGACGGAGATGAAGAGGAGCAGCGCGAGCTGCTCCACGGAGCGCTTCTGCTCACCGCCCAGGGTGGCGGACGGAAGCGGGGCGCCCGTCGGCGCCCCCTTTGATTCGTCGATGACGTCGGGGCTCGTGGTCATAGGGGCTTCCCCTGGGGGGTCGAGGGTGACTGCGGGAATGCGGAAATCTGAAAGTTCGGAGGTGTCGACACGTGCCGGGCGGGAAGGCACCGGACGGGCGGGTGCCCAGGGAAGGGCCCGCTCATGCGCGTGGCTACGGGACCGTAGGTTACGGCCTCGTAAGTATCGCAGTGCGCGGCATCGCGGCAAGAGGCCGCGAGTCTGCCAAGACCCATCGACACCTATCCTTGGATCGGTCGGACAGCGCGGTCCGCTCTGTATCTCCCCCGGTTCCACGGCCGGGACCCCTCCCAGACGTGCCCACCCCCCGTTCCCCCTGGGGAAACGGCGGGCTTCACCGCAAGGAGCCGCACCTGTGAGCAGTGCCGACGACCAGACCGCTACCACGGCCACCGCGAGCACCACGTCCACCTCGGCCGGGACGAACAGCGAGCTGCGCGCCGACATCCGTCGCCTCGGCGACCTCCTCGGCGAGACCCTCGTACGTCAGGAGGGCCCCGAGCTCCTGGACCTGGTGGAGAAGGTCCGCCGCCTGACCCGCGAGGACGGCGAGGCCGCCGCCCGGCTCCTCGGCGGCACGGAGCTGGAGACGGCCGCGAAGCTGGTGCGCGCCTTCTCCACCTACTTCCACCTCGCGAACGTCACCGAGCAGGTGCACCGCGGCCGCGAGCTGCGCGCCCGCCGCGCCGCCGAGGGCGGCCTGCTCGCCCGCACCGCGGACCGCCTCAAGGACGCCGACCCCGAGCACCTGCGCCAGACCGTCGAGCACCTGAACGTGCGCCCGGTCTTCACCGCGCACCCCACCGAGGCCGCCCGCCGCTCCGTCCTGAACAAGCTGCGCCGGGTCGCCGAGCTCCTGGAGACCCCGGTCATCGAGTCCGACCGGCGCCGCCACGACACCCGTCTGGCCGAGAACATCGACCTCGTCTGGCAGACCGACGAGCTGCGCGTGGTCCGCCCCGAGCCCGCCGACGAGGCCCGCAACGCCATCTACTACCTGGACGAGCTGCACGCCGGCGCCGTCGGTGACGTCCTGGAGGACCTGACCGCGGAGCTGGAGCGCGTCGGCGTCGAGCTGCCGAGCGAGACCCGCCCGCTGACCTTCGGCACCTGGATCGGCGGCGACCGCGACGGCAACCCGAACGTGACGCCCGCCGTCACCTGGGAAGTCCTGATCCTCCAGCACGAGCACGGCATCAACGACGCCCTCGACCTGATCGACGAACTGCGCGGCTTCCTCTCCAACTCCATCCGCTACACCGGCGCCACCGAGGAACTGCTCGACTCCCTCCAGTGCGACCTGGAGCGGCTGCCGGAGATCAGCCCCCGCTACAAGCGGCTCAACGCCGAGGAGCCCTACCGCCTCAAGGCCACCTGCGTCCGGCAGAAGCTGGAGAACACCAAGCAGCGCCTCGCCAAGGGCACCGCGCACGAGCCGGGCCGCGACTACCTGGGCACCGCCGAGCTCCTGCACGACCTCACGCTCATCCAGACGTCGCTGCGCGCCCACAAGGGCGGCCTGTTCTCCGACGGCCGCATGAACCGCACCATCCGTACGCTCGCCGCCTTCGGCCTGCAACTCGCCACCATGGACGTCCGCGAGCACGCCGACGCCCACCACCACGCCCTCGGCCAGCTCTTCGACCGGCTCGGCGAGGAGTCCTGGCGGTACGCCGACATGCCGCGCGAGTACCGGCAGAAGCTCCTCGCCAAGGAACTGCGCTCCCGCCGCCCGCTCGCACCCTCGCCCGCGCCCCTCGACGCGGCCGGGGAGAAGACGCTCGGCGTGTTCGGCACCGTCAAGAAGGCCCTGGACGTGTTCGGGCCCGAGGTCATCGAGTCGTACATCATCTCCATGTGCCAGGGCGCCGACGACGTGTTCGCCGCCGCCGTCCTCGCCCGCGAGGCCGGACTGATCGACCTGCACGCGGGCTGGGCCAAGATCGGCATCGTCCCGCTCCTGGAGACCACCGACGAGCTGCGCGCCGCCGACATCATCCTGGACGAGATGCTGGCCGACCCCTCCTACCGGCGGCTCGTCGCCCTGCGCGGCGACGTCCAGGAGGTCATGCTCGGCTACTCCGACTCCTCCAAGTTCGGCGGCATCACCACCTCCCAGTGGGAGATCCACCGTGCCCAGCGCCGACTGCGCGACGTCGCCCACCGCTACGGCGTACGCCTGCGCCTCTTCCACGGCCGCGGCGGCACCGTCGGCCGCGGCGGCGGCCCCTCGCACGACGCGATCCTCGCCCAGCCCTGGGGCACCCTGGAGGGCGAGATCAAGGTGACCGAGCAGGGCGAGGTCATCTCCGACAAGTACCTGGTGCCGTCCCTGGCCCGGGAGAACCTGGAACTGACGGTCGCCGCCACCCTCCAGGCCTCCGCCCTGCACACCGCGCCCCGCCAGTCCGACGAGGCCCTGGCCCGCTGGGACGCCGCCATGGACGTCGTGTCCGACGCCGCGCACTCCGCGTACCGCAGGCTCGTCGAGGACCCGGACCTGCCGACCTACTTCCTCGCCTCCACACCGGTCGACCAACTCGCCGACCTGCACCTGGGCTCCCGGCCCTCCCGCCGCCCCGGCTCGGGCGTCTCCCTCGACGGCCTGCGCGCCATCCCCTGGGTGTTCGGCTGGACCCAGTCACGGCAGATCGTGCCCGGCTGGTTCGGCGTGGGCTCCGGCCTCAAGGCGCTGCGCGAGGCGGGCCTGGACACCGTCCTCGACGAGATGCACGAACACTGGCACTTCTTCCGCAACTTCGTCTCCAACGTGGAGATGACGCTCGCCAAGACCGACCTGCGCATCGCCCGGCACTACGTGGACACACTGGTGCCCGAGGACCTGAAGCACGTCTTCGACGCCATCGAGGCCGAACACGCCCTCACCGTCGCCGAGGTCCTGCGCGTCACCGGCGGCGAGCGCCTGCTCGACTCCAACCCGGTGCTCCAGCAGACCTTCTCGATCCGCGACGCCTACCTGGACCCGATCTCCTACCTCCAGGTCGCGCTGCTCAAGCGACAGCGCGACGCGGCAGCCGCGGGCGACGAGGCCGACCCGCTGCTCGCGCGGGCACTGCTGCTCACGGTCAACGGGGTCGCGGCGGGGCTGCGCAACACCGGCTGACCGCCGCACGTCCCGCCCGGGCCCCGCACCTGACGAAGGTGCGGGGCCCGGGGCCGTTCCGAAGACTCCGGGGCCCTCGCGGGCTCAGAGCGCGAGCGCCGCGAAGGCCGCCGTCAGCTGGATCCCGCCCGCGAGGGCGAGAATCGCCGCCACCTTGGTGAGCCGCAGCCCCCCGGCCACGACCACCGCCGCGAGCAACAGCGCCCCGCCCAACGGCAGCCAGGCGTGCAGGAACCCCGGGCCGCCGCTGCGCACGGCCTCGTCGGAGCCGGGCTTGACCACGACCGGGATGCGCTCGCCCTCGCGGGCCGCCACCGACTTGTCGATGACGACGCGGTCCCGCACCTCGCTGCCGGACGCGGGAGCGTACGGCCCGGTGCACTCGTCACCGCCGCAGCGCGCGAGCGAGAGCATGCCCCGCTCCCGCCCGTCGTCGGGAACCATCACGTGCCGCGCCGTCCCCCACGACGCCCAGACACCGGCGGTCAGGATCAGGGCCGCGACGAGCCCCGCCGCGCCCCGCAGTAGGTATGCGGGCATGGCGGCGATCCTTGGGGAGGCCGGCACGCTCCGTCAACAGCCGACGGGTCGAACGTCCCGTACGCGAGAGTTGTCGTCCCGTACGTCAGGAGTTGTACGCGCCCTGCGCCCGCTCCAGACCCTCCGTCACCAGACACTCCACGGCGTCCGCGGCACGGTCCACGAAGTAGTCCAGCTCCTTGCGCTCGGCGGAGGAGAAGTCCTTCAGGACGAAGTCGGCGACCTGCATGCGGCCGGGCGGGCGCCCGATGCCGAAGCGGACCCGGTGGTAGTCGGCGCCCATCGCCTTCGTCATCGACTTCAGACCGTTGTGGCCGTTGTCGCCGCCGCCCAGCTTCAGGCGCAGCACGCCGTAGTCGATGTCCAGCTCGTCGTGCACGGCGACGACGTTCGCCGTCGGAACCTTGTAGAAGTCGCGCAGCGCCGTGACCGGGCCGCCCGACAGATTCATGTACGAGGCGGGCTTGGCGAGGACGACCCGGCGGCTGCCGGGGCCCATCGGGCCGATCCGGCCCTCCAGGACGTGCGCCTGCGCCTTGGCGGCCCGCTTGAAGCTGCCGCCGACGCGGTCGGCCAGCAGATCGGCCACCATGAAGCCGACGTTGTGCCGGTTCATGGCGTAGCCGGGGCCGGGGTTGCCGAGACCCACGATCAGCCAGGGGGCGCTCGGGTCCGTCGTCATCTGTGTGTCTCCTTCATGGCACCTTCATAGCGCAACCGCCGCCCAGCGCCTGGGCGCTGAGCGGCGGTCGGTACTGCCGGGTCGAGGATCAGGCCTCGGCGGCCTCGTCGCCCGCGGCCTCGGCCGGGGCCTCCTCGGCCTGCGCGGCCAGGACCTGCAGGACGACGGTGTCGTCCTCGACGGCCAGGGAGACGCCCGAGGGCAGCGCGATGTCCTTGGCGAGGACGGAGGCACCGGCCTCCAGGCCCGCGATGGAGACGCTCAGGGACTCGGGGATGTGGGTGGCCTCGGCCTCGACCGGAAGCGCGTTGAGGACGTGCTCCAGGAGGTTGGCGCCCGGGGCCAGCTCGCCCTCGGCGACGACGGGGATCTCGACGTTGACCTTCTCGCCGCGCTTCACGAGGAGCAGGTCGACGTGCTTGAGGATGCCCTGACGGAGCGCGTCGCGCTGCACCGCCTTCGGGATGGCCAGCTCGGACTTGCCCTCGATGTCCAGGGAGATCAGGACGTTGGAGGTACGCAGGGCCAGGAGCAGGTCGTGGCCGGGCAGGGTGATGTGGACCGGGTCGGTGCCGTGGCCGTACAGGACGCCGGGGACCTTGTCCTCGCGGCGGATGCGGCGGGCGGCGCCCTTGCCGAACTCGGTACGGACCTCGGCGCTGAGCTTGACCTCAGACATGGTGCACTCCTCGTAGAAAAGGTGAACTGAAGTGGTCACCCGGCCACGACTGGCCTGCTACGAAGAGCGCGTCGATAACGGACCGCCACACACTGCGTTCGTGAAAACGCGAGTGCGGCCTCCCTCGCCGAGCAACTTCGACAGTCTACTCGGTGAGGCAGGCCGCACCCAAAAGGATCTTGCGGGACGCCCGGGAACCCCGGAACGACCGCGGTCACGCGCCCTACGCGGGGCCGCTCTGCTCCTCGAAGAGGCTGGTCACCGAGCCGTCCTCGAAGATCTCCCGGACCGCGTTGGCGATCGTCGGGGCGATCGAGAGCACCGTGATCTTGTCGAGCTCCAGCTCGTTCGGCGTCGGCAGCGTGTTGGTGAACACGAACTCGCTGACCTTCGAGTTCTTCAGACGGTCCGCGGCCGGGCCGGACAGCACACCGTGCGTGGCCGTCACGATGACGTCCTCGGCACCGTGCGCGAACAGCGCGTCGGCGGCGGCGCAGATCGTGCCACCGGTGTCGATCATGTCGTCCACCAGGACACAGACACGGCCCTCGACGTTGCCGACGACCTCGTGCACGGTGACCTGGTTGGCCACGTCCTTGTCGCGACGCTTGTGCACGATCGCCAGGGGGGCGCCCAGACGGTCGCACCAGCGGTCGGCGACGCGCACACGGCCGGCGTCGGGGGAGACGACCGTCAGCTTGTCCTTGTCGACCTTCGCGCCCACGTAGTCCGCGAGGATCGGCAGCGCGAAGAGGTGGTCGACGGGGCCGTCGAAGAAACCGACGATCTGGTCGGTGTGCAGGTCCACCGACACGATGCGGTCGGCACCCGCGGCACCCAGGAGGTCCGCGACCAGGCGGGCCGAGATGGGCTCGCGGCCACGGTGCTTCTTGTCCTGGCGGGCGTAGCCGTAGAACGGCACGATCACGGTGATGCTCCGCGCGGAGGCGCGCTTCAGGGCATCGATCATGATCAGCTGTTCCATGATCCACTTATTGATCGGAGCCGTGTGGCTCTGGATCAGGAAGCAGTCCGCGCCGCGCGCCGACTCCTGGTAGCGCACATAGATCTCACCGTTGGCGAAGTCGAAGGCCTTGGTCGGCACCACGCCGATACCCAGCTGATGCGCGACCTCCTCGGCCAGTTCGGGGTGGGCGCGGCCGGAGAAGAACATCATCTTCTTCTCGCCGGTCGTCTTGATCCCGCTCACAGCACAGTCTCCTCAGACGTGTTCCCTGGCCGCGAGGTGTACTCGCGCGAACCAGCCGATTTCGTGCACCTATCAGGTTTCGTGCACCTATCACGGTACGCGGTGTCAGGCGCACCTGTTTCCGGTCAGCTTTCGCCGGCCGGAGTCTCGGAGGTCCGAGAGGCCGCCTCGGCGGCCCGCGCCGCCGCGCTTCCCGGACGCTTACGGGCCACCCAGCCCTCGATATTCCGCTGCTGGCCACGGGCGACGGCCAGCGAACCGGCCGGTACGTCCTTCGTGATCACCGAGCCCGCGGCGGTGTAGGCACCGTCGCCAATCGTGACAGGAGCCACAAACATGTTGTCCGAACCCGTCTTGCAGTGCGACCCCACCGTCGTGTGGTGCTTGGCCTCACCGTCGTAGTTCACGAACACGCTCGCGGCACCGATGTTGGAGTACTCGCCGATCGTCGCGTCGCCCACATAGCTCAGGTGCGGGACCTTGGTGCCCTCGCCGATCGTCGCGTTCTTCATCTCCACGTACGTACCCGCCTTGGCCTTCACCCCGAGCCGGGTGCCAGGACGCAGATACGCGAACGGACCGACGCTCGCCCGCTCGCCCACCTCGGCGCCGTCCGCGACGGTGTTGTCCACGCGGGCGCCCGCACCCACCGTGGTGTCCTTCAGGCGGGTGTTGGGGCCGACCTCGCAGCCCTCGCCCAGGTGCGTGGCGCCCAGGAGCTGCGTGCCCGGGTGCACCACGGCGTCGCGCTCGACCGTGACACCCGCGTCGATCCACGTCGACGCCGGGTCGACGACGGTGACGCCCGCCAGCATCGCCGCCGTGAGCAGCCGGTCGTTCAGGACCCGGCGGGCGTCGGCGAGTTGGACGCGGTTGTTGATGCCCGCGATCTCGCGGTGGTCCCCGGCCACACAGGCGCCGACACGGTGCCCGGCCTCGCGCAGGATGCCGAGGACGTCCGTCAGGTACTCCTCGCCCTGGCTGTTGTCGGTGCGGACCTTGCCGAGGGCCTCGCTCAGGAGCTGCCCGTCGAAGGCGAACACACCCGAGTTGATCTCGCGGATGGCGCGCTGCGAGTCCGTCGCGTCCTTGTGCTCGACGATCGCCGTCACGGCGCCGGACACACCGTCGCGCACGATGCGGCCGTAGCCCGTCGCGTCGGGCACCTCGGCGGTCAGGACGGTCACCGCGTTGCCGTCGGCGGAGTGCGTGGCCGCCAGGCTCGTGAGCGTCGCGCCGGTGAGCAGCGGGGTGTCGCCGCAGACCACGACGACCGTGCCGTCGACGCTGCCGCCCAGCTCCTCGAGGCCCATCCGCACGGCGTGGCCCGTGCCGTTCTGCTGGGCCTGGAAAGCGGTGCGCACCTCGGCGTCGATCCCGGCCAGGTGCGCGATCACACGCTCGCTCTCGTGCCCGACGACGGCCACCAGACGCTCGGGGGACAGCTCGCGGGCGGCGGCGAGCACGTGCCCGACGAGGGAACGGCCGCAGATCTCGTGCAGGACCTTCGGCGTGGCCGACTTCATACGGGTGCCCTCACCCGCTGCGAGGACGACGACGGCTGCCGGGCGATTGGCGCTCACAGGGGTGCCCTTCGGCTTCGGATGCTTGGGGAGTGGACATCCGCAGGATACCGGGGCGTAGTGGGGCGGAAATGAGTGCGGGTCCCGACCTTGTGGGTCGGGACCCGCGCCGTGTGGCTCCCCTGCCAGGACTCGAACCTGGAACAAATCATCCAAAGTGACCCGTGTTGCCGATTACACCACAGGGGATGGTAAATGCCGCAAAACGGACAAACCGTCAGTCCGTTGAAGTGGCGGCCTCCACTATGCCGCACCACGCACCCTCGATGCGACGGTACAAGTCGGCACTCTGTCGGACTTTGATCACCAGGCAGCCGCGATAGCTGTCGCCGACGTTCTTCCGGACGGTCTTCGGGTTGTGCTTCTTGATCGTCGTCTTGTTGAAGGCGGCGGCGTCCGCGCCGACGAGATCGGCCCAGTAGCGCTCGGCCCCCGGCACGTCGGCGGTCTCGTGGATCATTACGCAGAAGCGCAGTCGCTCCCGCTCCACTTGCAGCAGGTCGAGCCAGGAGAGGAAGACCTTGATCATGCCGGGGTCGCTGTTGACGAACGTGACGTTCTCCCGCCGGTCGTACGGCTTGTCCTTGCCGCCTTCGGCCCAGTAGAGGCCCACTCCCAGGAGGAAGAGCTCACGGTCCGACATGGGGCCCGCCTCCTGCCGGGCCGCCTCCTTCGTGCGGCGTCGCTCCTCGTCCCGCACCGCGGACTCGTGCTCCCACCGCTTTCGAGCCGCGAGCCTGCCCTGCTCCGAGGGGTCCCGCCGCTGTGGCCTCGGCAGGTCCCGGACCCACAGGGAGACCGAACTCCTCGAGCAGCCCAGCTCCACCTCGATCTGGTCGTACGTGAGACCTCGCAGCCGTAACTCCCGCGCCCTCGCGCGCAGATCGTCCTTCGCGTTCGGGCGCCTGGTCCACTCGGGCGGGGGTTCGCCCTGGACGAGGCGGTTCAGGAGGTCGTTGTTGAAGACCTTCAGCTTGTCGCGGATCTGCCGCAGGCTGCAGCCCTCGCGCCGCAGGGCGACGGCCCGCGCCCGCAGGTCCTCGAAATCGGCGTGCTTGCCGGTGATCTCGGTCATGCGGACACCTTCGTCCGGAATGCGGACGTCCGGATCGAAAATTCGGGCGATTCAACTGTTCGAGGGTTACCGGGGGGTTTCGCTGGCGCGGGGCACCGGTGAGTACCGGATCCTGCCTCGCCCTGCCCGGGATCACAGGGCGGGAAACTCACCGGATACGGGAGCGCCGACGCCCGTACGCTGGAAGGCATGACCACGACGGGGGAAAGCGACACCGCGGCCGGGACCGGGCCGTGGTGGTGGGAGAGGCGGCGCAGTGCCGTCCTTGATGTGGGGCTCGGGCTCGTGTCGGCGGCCGAGTGCGGGGTCGAGGGTGTGCAGTTCGCCGACGACGCGGGCATTCCGGTCGCGGTCGGCGTGGGCTTCGGGGTGCTCGCCGGGTCCGCCCTCGTGCTGCGGCGCCGCTGGCCGATCGCGGTCGTGCTGATCTCCGTCGCGATCACGCCCGCCCGCATGGGCATCCTGATGGCCATCGTCGGCCTCTACACCCTCGCCGCCTCCGAGCTGCCGCGCCGCATCATCGGCGCCCTCGCGGGCATGTCCCTCGCGGGCACCCTGATCGTCACGTTCGTGCGCACCAACCAGGACATGGCCAACGGCGACCTGACCTTCGGGGAGGGCTTCATACCGTTCATCGCCATCAGCACCTCGCTGGGCGTGACGGCCCCGCCGGTCCTCCTCGGTCTGTATGTGGGCGCCCGCCGCCGTCTGATGGAGTCCCTGCGCGAGCGTGCCGACAGCCTGGAGCGGGAGCTGCAACTGCTCGCGGAGCGTGCCGAGGAGCGCGCGGAGTGGGCCCGCGGCGAGGAGCGCACCCGTATCGCGCGTGACATGCACGACGTGGTCGCGCACCGGGTGAGCCTGATGGTCGTGCATGCGGCGGCGTTGCAGGCCGTCGCCCGCAAGGACCCCGAGAAGGCCGTGAAGAACGCCGCTCTGGTCGGCGACATGGGTCGCCAGGCCCTGACGGAGCTGCGTCAGATGCTCGGCGTGCTGCGGGCGGGCGACACTCCGCCGAAACCGGCGCCCGCGCCCGCCCCCGTCCCGCTGGCCGCCGTCGGCGAGGCCGCGGCGCAGGCCGCGTCCCGTGCCGAGCCCGCCGTCGGCCCGGGCCCCGCCGCCCCCGATGTCCCCGAGGGCCCGTGTCTGGCCGAGCTGGACGAGTTGGTGGACCAGTCGCGGGCCGCGGGCATGGCGGTGGACCTGTCCGTGGAGGGTGACAGCCGGGCGTACGCGGCCGACGTGGAGGAGACGGCGTACCGCGTGGTCCAGGAGGCCCTCACCAACGTGCACAAGCACGCCGCGGGTGCGAAGACCTATGTGCGGCTCGCGCACCGTGCCGCGGAGATCGCGATGCAGGTGGAGAACGGTCCGCCTCCGGAGGCGGGTCCGGCGGAGGTGTTGCTGCCGAGCGGGGGCAATGGCCTGGTCGGCATGAAGGAGCGGGTGACGGCGCTCGGTGGGGTGTTCGTGTCGGGGCCGACGGACGCGGGCGGGTTCAAGGTGTCGGCGGTGCTTCCGGCGTCGGCCGGTCAGTGATCTTCCTCGTGCGGTTGCCGGATCCGGGTGCGCGGGCGGGGTTCAGCCCGTCGTGAGCCGGGTCGGCCGGGTGCCGGCGACGAGGGTGGTGAGGGCCTGGTCGATGTGGCGGCCCAGGAACCAGTCGCCGCTGTGGTCGAGGCTGTAGACCCGGCCTTCGGCGTCCATGGCGAGCAGCGCCTGTGTCTGTGTCTCCTCGCCGATCGGGCAGACCTCCGTGCCGAGGGCCCGTCCCAGGTCGCCGAGGGTGCGGGCCATGTGCAGGCCGTACATGGGGTCGAGGTGGAGGGTCGCCGGGGCTATCTGGCGGCCGGGGCCCTGCGGGGTGATGTGCAGTCCGCCGAACTCCGCCCAGGTCTCCACGGCCGCCGGGAACACGGCGTGCTGGTGGCCCGCCGGTGAGGTGTGGCGGCGCAGGACGTCGGCCCAGATCTCGGCCTGCTTGATGTCCCAGCGGCCGGGCCGCCAGCCGGCGGTGCGCAGGGCGGCGTCGACGGGCACGGGGAAGCGGGTGGAGTTCTCGGTGTGCATGGCATGGCCCTCGTGGTGCGGGTGCGGATGGCGGCGGCCGGTGCGGGTGGCACCGGGGGTCGTCGGCTGGTGGGCGCCCCGCGTCACGCGTCGGGTGCGGTCGGGTCGACGACGCGGACGCCGAAGTGCGCGGTGAGGGCGGTGCAGGAGCGGCACGGGCGGGCGAAGGCGCCGTGCAGGGGGTCGCCGTCCTCGCGGATGCGGCGGGTGGTGAGTTTGGCGTGCTTGAGGGCCTTGCGCGCTTCGCCGTTGGTCATCGGCTTGCGGGAGGCCCGTTTGGAGCGGCCGGCGTCGGCGGTGGTCAGGTGCCGGGAGATGAGGACGGCCTCCGCGCATCGTCCGGTGAAGCGTTCGCGCTGGCCGCTGGTGAGGGTGTCGAGGAAGTCCTGGACGAGCGGGTGCAGGTCCGGGGGGTCGTCGCCGCGCCTCGGGGTGCTGGTGAGGGTGGTGCCGCGGACCGAGAGCGCGGCGGCCACGGTGGGCAGGATGCCGTCGCGGCGGTGGTGCAGGACCGGGGCGCCGACGGGCTCACTGCTCCAGCCGACGCGTGGGTCTCCCGGCTCGGCGGTGGCGGTCGTCCCGGTGGTCTGGCCGGGTGCCGTGCGGGTGGTGCCGGAGCCGGTGGCAGGTGTGCCGTGTGCGTTGGGCATGCCGGTTGGTGCCGTGTGCATGTGGTGTTTCCCTCCCCGTGCCCGCGGTGTCAGCCGCTGGTGCCACGCCCCCGCGTTGCGGGAACAGACTGCCAAATGGGGCGCGTGGTGCGGAAGCTGGGGCTGTACGACACGCCTGGGTTTCGCCTCTGGGTGACTGGCTCGTGGCGGGTGGTCACGGTTTCGGGGCCCGGTGACCGGTGTCGTGCTTGCGCATAGGCTGTCGATGTCCGTGAACCTCACAGTGCCGCAGGAGGGCATCCGCCATGACGCAAGGTGGGCCAGGTCGGCTCGGGCAGCAAGCCGCGCCGCCGAACGCGGCCTACGCCGGGCAGGTGGTCCACTTCCCGGACCCGGTCCGGGCCGCCCGTCACCCCAGGGGGGTGCGGGTGGACGGTGACGGCTACCCGGACTTCTCGCCGTATGCCCGCGCGGCCGCCGAGATCGCCGAGCCGCCCGAGGGCTTCGGCGTGGACGAGCTGCGTCTCACGGACTACGTCTCGGCGAACGCGGCGCTGGCCGCGTCCGGCCACGAGCTGTGGGACACGATTCCCGCGGTCGCGACGCCGCACGGCTGGACCTGGCACCACGCGCCGCACGGCCGCCGTCTGGAGCTGGTCCCCGTCGAGGTCAAGGCCCTGCTGCGGCATCACGGCGGCATCTCGACGGCGCCCGTCGACCAGGACAAGCGGGGCACGCGTCCGCTGCAGGAGACCCGCCCCGCGCACCTGGCCCTGCCGAAGACGGCGGTGGCCGTCACCGAGGGCCAGATCGTGGGTGTCGAGGAGGACCTCGGCTATCGCCTGCCCGGTGCCTACCGCTCGTTCCTGAAGGCGGCCGGTGGCTGCGCGCCGGTCGGCACGGCTCTCGACGCGGAGCTGGGGCTCCTCATCGACCAGCCGTTCTTCACGGTCCGCGACGAGGCCGCGATCAACGACATCCTGTACGTCAACAAGTGCCTGCGCGACCACCTCACCAAGGACTATCTGGGTGTGGGCTTCGTGCAGGGCGGTCTGCTCGCCGTGAAGGCCAAGGGCGACCGGATCGGCTCGGTGTGGTTCTGCGCGTACGACGACGTGCGGGACGTGGACGCCTCCTGGGCGCCCGCCGAGCGCGTGCAGCGTCTGCTGCTGCCGTGCGGCGACGACTTCGACGCCTTCCTCTCCCGGCTCGCGGGCAGTCCGCCCGAGCTGGAGACCGTGGCGAACCTGATGGTGGACGGCGGCTTCGCGCGCGCTGTCCCGGTGGGGGAGTGAGCTTCCGATGGTGACCTTCGCGCAGGCGCAGGAGCGCGCCGAGGAATGGATCAACGGTGATGTGCCCGGGCCCGGCCACCGCGAGGTGCGGGTGCGGGAGTTCGAGCTGGGCTTCGTGGTGTGGGCGGAGGACCGCGAGGGCGGTCCCCGCTCGGACGGCGGCCACCAGCGGCTCGTGATCGCCCGGGACAGCGGCGAGGCGACTCTGTGGCCGGGTCTGCCGGTGGGCGAGGTGATCCGTCGCTACGAGGAGGAGTACGGCGTGCCGGAGGCGGCGCCCGAACCGGCTCCCGAGCCGCCGCAGCGGATGGATCTGAATCAGACGTCGTTCTTGTTGAGCCCCCCGGAGTGGCTCCAGGAGGCGGCGGACAAGCTGGGGATCCCGGACCGGCGATCCGGTGGGGACACGGGCGGGGGTGCCCAGGGTGGTGCTGGGGCCGGTGCCGGTGATTCCGCCGGTGCTGGTGCCGGTACGGGGGTTGGCGCTGGTACGGGTGCCGGGGTCGGCGCCGGTGCGGGGGCTGCCGGGCAGTCGGTGGGCGAGCCGCTTCCGACCATGGCCGGGCCGGGTCCGGCGGCCGCGCCCGAGGTTCCGGCCGCGCAGGTCGCCCCCGGTGTGCCCGACGGCGGTACGCCGTGGCCGTCGGCCGGGGCGCCGGGTGGCGCGTCGGGCGCGGGCGCCGGTGATGGTGCGGCGGTGCCCGGTGTGCCCGCGTCGGCGACGCCGTGGGCCGGTACGGACACGAACACCGACGCCGACGACGTGGCGGTGCCGCTGCCCGCCACGGTGTTCTCGCCGCCGCTGACGTTCGACGGCGGCGACGCCGACGAGGAGCAGCCGCCCGCGGCGTCCCCCGAGGCCAAGACCGCGCTGATGTCCGGCGGCAGCCAGCTTCCGAGGACGGCCATCGCGCCCGCCCTCGACGAGCCGGTGCCGGGTGCGCCGGGTGCGGGGCCGAACCTGCCGCCGCCGCCCGCGGGTGCCGCGGTGACGGGTCCCGACCTGCCGCCGCCGCCCGCCGGGTACGCGCCCGCCGGTTCCACGCCGCCGCCCGCCGGGTCGCCGGTCGGTGGCCCCGACTTGCCGCCGCCTCCGGCCGGTTCGGCGGTCGGTGGCCCCAACCTGCCGCCGCCTCCCGCTGGTTCGGGGGCGGGCGCTCCGTCCCCGTACGGGTATCCGCAAGGGCCGGACGCGTCCGGCGCGGGTGCCCCCGGTGCTCCTGCCGCTCCCGCCGGGAGCACGCCGCCTCCGGGCGCGCAGCCCGCTCCTGGTGCTCCCGCTCCGGGGGCCACGCCGCCGCCCGCGGCCGGTGCTCCGGGTGCGCCTGCGGGTGGATACGTACCGACGCAGCTGATGTCGCCGCTCGGGCCGGACGGGCAGACTCCCGGTGCGCCGGGGGCTCCTGGGGCTCCGGGTGCGCCTGCCGCGCCTGCGGCGCCCGGTGCGCCCGGTGCTCCGCAGCCTCCTGGTGCGCCGGGTGCTCCGGGTACGCCTCCTGGTGGGGTGCATCACGCGGCGACGATGTTGGCCGATCCGAGCCTGGGCGGTGGCCTGAAGCCGCCGGGTGCTCCCGGCGCGCCCGGCGCCCCGCAGCCTCCCGGCCCGCCCGGTGCCCCTGGTGCGCCCGGCGCACCCGGTGCGCCACAAGCCCCCGGCGCCCCCGGCGGCGGCGTCCACCACGCCGCCACCATGCTCGCGGGCCCGGCCGTCGGCGGCCCCGCCGCACCCATGCCGCCCGGCGCTCCCGGCGCACCCGGAATGCCCGGCGCCCCCGGCGCACCCCTGCCTCCCGGCGTGCCCGGTGGCCCGGGTGCACCCGGCATGCCCCCGCCCGCCCAGGGCATGGCCCCCGCCCAGGGCATGCCCCCCGGCCAGCCGTACGGCTACCCCCAGCCGCCGACCGGTCAGCCCACCGTCGGCCCCGGCTACCAGGCCGTGCTGCGCTATCGCGCGCCCGACGGGTCCGAGCAGCAGGTCATCCGGCGTTCCGCGCCCGGGACGCCGCACCCGGAGTGGCAGATCTTCCACGAGCTGCGCTCCATGAACATCCCGCCGGACCAGGTCCTCGAACTCCACACCGAGCTGGAGTCCTGTGATCTGCCGGGCGCGTACTGCGCGCGGATGATCAGGGAGACCTGGCCGCAGGCGCGCATCGCCTCGATCGCGCCGTACGGCAAGGACCATGCCTCGCGCCAGCAGGGCATGCACCAACTGCTCGCGCACCAGGGCGAGCTGCACCAGGTCGCGGACGGCCCGGCGCGCCCCGCGCCGGTGCGCGCGCCGTTGCCGCAGGTGCCGCCCGCGCCCGCGGTGCCGCCGGAGGGGGTGGCCCAGGAACTGGCCGGGGCGTTCGGTCCCGGCGTCTTCCGGTTCGACCAGCGGGCGGTGTCCCGCCAGGGCGTGCCGGACGTGGTCGCGCACACGCTCGTCGTGGCCGGGCTCCCGGTCGACTTCGGGCCGTTCTTCTGGGCGCAGGCCCAGCCGGGGCGGCCGGTGCCGACGCTGGCCGAGATGGCGCAGGAGCGGGGGGTGCAGCCCGCGTCGGACGCCGGTTCGTACCTCGTCATGGGCAGCGACTTCGGGCGGGCGATCTGCGTCCAGTACGGCACCGCGAACATCGTGGCCGTGCCCGTCGAGGCGGGTCCCGGCGGCGCCCCCGTGCCGCCGCAGTTCGTGAACACGGGCCTGCCCGAGTTCACCCGCTGCCTCGGGCTCCTCGGCCGCATGTGGCGGCTGCGCTACGGGCTCAACCAGGAGCAGGCGGGCCGCTGGACCGTCGATTTCCAGACCCAGCTCGCCGCGCTCGACCCGGCCGCGCTCGCCTCGCCGGAGAGCTGGTGGTCGGTGCTCCTCGAGCAGATGTGGGACGGACTCCTGTAACCCGTACGAGGCACGGGGAAACAGCTGAACGAGGCGTCCGACCTGGGGATCAGGCCGGGCGCCTCGCTCGTGCGCGCTCGCGTACGCGGGTGGCTCGACGGGCTCGCTCAGAGCTTCGTCGTACTGCGGAACGACAACCCGATTCCGACTTCTGACCCCAATTGACGCATCCTTGACCGGATGGGATGGGCGGAGTGTCGCGTTATGACCACTTCCGCTTGATCCATCAAGATGTGCGCCAATCGCGTTGTACGCGGTCGGCGCGACGGCGAGAGTCTGTGTGGGCGAAAGAGGGGATCAAGGATGAGCGGCAGCGGTGTGTCGGTATCACCTCATGGCTTCGTCGCCGTGCGCGGGCGCGGCTACCGTCCCGGACAGGTGGACGTCTACGCCGACGCCCTGTCCCGGGACCGCGACGCGGCGTGGGAGCGGGCCGCCCGCCTCACCGTCCTCGCGAAGGAGATGGACGCGGAGGCCGCGCGCATGCGCGAGGTCGTCGCGCGGCTCGCTCCGCAGACGTACGAGACGCTGGGGCAGCGCGCGCAGTACCTCCTCGCGCTGACCGAGGAGGAGGCCGCGGCCGTGCGGGACGCGGCGGCGGCCGCGGCGCGCGAGAAGGAGGAGGCCACCGCCGCGGGCGCGGCGGCGCTCGCCGGGGCCGCGCGGGCGTACGCCGACTCGGTGTGCGGCGAGGCGGAGGAGCGGGCCCGGCAGCGGCTGCTCGCGGACGGCGCCGCCGCCGACGAGCTGCGGGTCGCCGCCCGTACGGACGTGAAGCAGTGGCGCGGCGAGGCGCTGGCCGCGCTGCGGGACATGCGGCAGCGCACCAGCGGGCTCCTCGCCGACCTGGAGAAGGAGCACGCCGAACGCTGGGAGGCCGCCGAGCGGGAGATCGCCGAGCGGGAGGCCGAGGCCGAGGCGCGCGAGGCGTCCCTCCTCGCCGCCGCCGAGGCCCGCCTCGCCGAGGCCGAACGGGCCAGGGCCCAGGCCGAGGAGGCCGCGCGGCACGGGCAGGAGGACGCGGAGGCGCGCGCCGCGGATGTGCTCGCGCGGGCGCGGATGCGGCAGGAGCGGGTCGGGCGGGAGACGGAGCGGATCCTGCGGGAGCACGGGGAGCGGTGGGACGAGGTGCGGGCGCACATGGACCATGTCCGGAGCAGTCTCTCCGCGCTCACCGGGCGGGGCGCCCAGGAGGACGGGGCTCGACCCGGTGGGCCCGGGACGGTTCCCGGGCCGAACCCGGGCTCCGGCTCCGGCTCCGGCTCCTGAGTCTGTCTGGCTGTCACCGTTCGGCCGCCCCTCGCCCGGCTCGCCGGAACCCCGTCGAGCCGCCCGCACCCCGCGCCCCCGCCAGGATGAACGGCTCCACCGCCTCGTACCGGGCCCGCTGCTCCCGTTGGACCGGCGGGCGGGACGTGATCGTGCCCAGCCAGCCGAGGAGGAAGCCGAGGGGGATGGAGGCGATGCCGGGGGTGGTGAAGGGGAACCAGTTGAAGTCGTGGGTGGGGAAGGCGGCGTTGGGGGAGCCGGAGACCAGGTTGGTGCCGGTCATGAGGACGGCGCAGCCGAGAGTGCCGCCGATGAGGGTCCACAGGAGGCCCGCCCGGGTGAAGCGGCGCCAGAACAGGGTGTAGATCAGCGCGGGGGCGAGCACGGACGCGCCCAGGCAGAACGACAGGGTCACCAGGGGCTGGAGGCTGCGGTCCTGGATGAGGACGGCGAGGGTGATCGCGAGGGCGCCCACGGCGAGCGCGCAGCCGCGGGCGAGCGTCATCTCCTTGCGGGGCGGCAGATCGCGGCGGCAGGCCGCGAACACGTCGTGCGCAAGAGAGTTGGCGCAGGCCAGGATCATCCCGGCCACCGACGCGAGCAGCGTCAGGAAGATGGCGGTGGCGACCGTGGTGAAGAGGAGGGTCTCGGCGCCGGACGCGTCCGCGCCGAACACCGCGCGCGTGCCCAGGAGATACGCCGTGTTGCCCTGCGCGTCGTGCGCCGACACCGCGGCCCGCCCGAGCATCGCCGTCGTACCGAATCCGATCACCGTGATGACGAGGACGAAGAGGGCGACCGACGACACCGCCCAGGACAGCGAACGCCGTATCTCGGGGGCGCTGCGGGCCGTGTACATGCGCATGGTGATGTGCGGCAGGCATGCCCCGCCGAGGACCACCGTCAGCTCGGAGCTGATCATGTCCAGGCGCGGTGCCGGGCCGCCGTCGAACTGCAGCCCCGACCGGAGGTAGGCGGGGCCGAGTTCGCTGCCCCGCTGGGCGGCGGCGAGGAGCGCTCCGGGGTCCCAGTCGAAGCGCCGCAGGATCAGTGCGGCGACCACCGTCCCGGACCCGAGCAGGATCACGATCTTGAGGATCTGGATGAGGGCGGTGCCCTTCATGCCCCCGATCGCCGCGTAGCTGATCATCAGCGCCCCGAGCGCGATCACGCACCCGGTCTTCAGGCCGGGGCTGGAGAACCCCAGGATGAACGCCAGGAGATCGCCCGCGCCCGCCAGTTGGACCAGCATGAGGGGGAGCAGCGCGGCCAGCGTCGCCGCGCACGCGGTCACGCGCACCACCCGGCCCGGCATCCGGCGTGCCAGGACGTCCCCCATCGTGAACTTGCCCGCGTTCCTGAGCGGTTCGGCGAGCAGGAACATCAGCAGCATCAGCGACAGTGACGTACTGAGGGCGAGGACCACGCCGTCGTAGCCGAGCAGCGCGATGACGCCGGTCGTGCCGAGCGCGGACGCGGCGGAGATGTAGTCGCCCGCGATGGCCAGGCCGTTGCGCAGCGGCGTGAGGCCGCCGTACCCGGTGTAGAACTCGCCGAGCCCGTCGCGGTCGGGGCCCGTCATCACGCACAGCAGCAGAGTCAGCGTGACGGTGGCCGTGAACGCCACCAGGGTCATGCTCTGGGTCGCGTCAGCGGCGATGTTCACGGTTCGCCTCCAGTTCCGCCAGCTTGCGCAGGCGCGCGGCGAGCTGGTCGAGGCGTCGTCGCGCCGTGAACTCGTACAGCGCTATGGCGAGGCACATCACCGGCAGTTGTACGAGGCCGAGGAGCAGGCCCGTCGTCAGGCCGCCGGAGACCTCGCTGTTCATCAGTGAGGGCGCGCAGCCGGAGAGGATCAGGAAGAGCGTGAAGTAGCCGAGCGCGGTGAGCGTGGCGACGCGGCGCTGTCTGCGGTAGGCGGTGCGCAGGACCCGCAGGTCGCGGTGGTTGCCGAGGGCGGGGTGGCGGGGTGCCGCGCGGGGTGGTGGTGGCGCGGGCGGCGGGGGGACGGGCTGCCAGGGGTAGGTGGCGTAGGAGGGGGACGAGGTGTGGGGGAGATGAGGGGGGTGATGCGGGTGGTGGGGATGGTGCGCGTGGTGCGGGTGGTGGGGGGACGCTTCGTGCGGAGGGTGGGTCATCCCGGTTCTCCTCTCCAAGCGCGGCTTCGGTCCGGTGCGGACCGCGAGGGAGCGAGGGCCGAGAACGCTACTTGCTGGTAGAGGGGGCGCGCGGGGTTTTCGCCGTACTGGTCAGTCGGTATGGGTTTCGTCGAGCGGCGAATGGGTCAACCTGGGCTTTTGGGACGGTAGTTGAGTGTCAGGGGCACGCGGTTCGTCGGGTGTGCGGGGCGTGTCCCCCGTGCCCTGCGCCCCCTGCGCCGCCGGTGCTCCCGGCCCCTCGGGCGCGCCGGAGTCCGCCGGTGCCTCCTGGATCACGGGGAACCGGCGCGGCGCCACGAGGAGCAGCACGAGCAGGCACACCACCGCCGCGCACGCCGCGCCCACGTACACGGCGTCGACGGCCGCGTCCACCGCGCGCCGCAGCCGGTCCGCGTCCGCCACCGAGTCCGGGTCGTCCAGGGCCTTCGCCACCGCGTCGAGGGAGCCCGCGCCGCCGAGCTTCGCGCTGAGCACCCCGTTGGCGACCGCGCCGAACAGCGCGGCACCGACGGTCTGGCCGATCTGGCGGCAGAACAGCACCGAGGCGGTGGTCGTGCCGCGCTCCGCCCAGCCGACGGTCGACTGGACGCCGACGATCAGGGGGAGCTGGAAGAGGCCGAGCGCCGCGCCGAGCAGCAGCATCAGCAGGGCGGGCTGCCAGGCCGAGCCGGGGTAGGGCAGCAGGGGGAAGGCGAACAGGACGCAGGCCGCGGCGCCGATGCCGAGCATCGCCGTGTTGCGGAAGCCGATGCGCCGGTAGACGTGCTGGCTGAGCGCCGCCGACACCGGCCAGCTCAGGGTCATCACGGAGAGCACGAACCCGGCTGCCATGGGCGCGAGTTGCAGCACCGACTGGGCGTACGTCGGCAGGAAGACCGTGGGCGCCACCATCACCAGGCCGAGCGAGCCGAGCGCCAGGTTCACGGCGGCGATGGGGCGCCGCCGCCACACCCAGCCGGGTATGACGGGGTCGGCCGCGCGCCGCTCGATGACGACGACCGCGGCGACACACAGCAGGCCCGCGGCGAACAGCGCGAGCGACGGCGCCGACAGCCACGCCCAGGCGACCCCGCCCTGCACGAGCGCGGTCAGCAGGACGCCCCCGGCGGCGAAGACGGCGAGCGCGCCAGGCCAGTCGATACGCTTCCCCACCTCGCCGCGCGGCCCGGCCGCCGCGGTCGTACGGGCGGGCTCGTGCAGATGGCGCACGATCAGCCAGAGCGCGACGGCGCCGACCGGCAGATTGATCAGGAAGATCCAGCGCCAGTCCGTGTACGCCGTGACGAGGCCGCCGACCGCGGGGCCCGCGACCGCCGAAGTGGCCCACACCGTCGACAGCTTGGCCTGTATCTTCGGGCGCTCCTTGAGCGGGTACAGGTCGGCGGCGAGGGTCTGGACGGTGCCCTGGAGGGCGCCGCCGCCGAGGCCCTGGACGACGCGGAAGGCGATCAGGGCGCCCATGTTCCAGGCCAGCGCGCACAGCGCCGAGCCGAGCAGGAACAGGACGCTGCCGACGATCAGGACGGGCTTGCGGCCGAAGGTGTCGGAGAGCTTGCCGTACACCGGCAGGGTGACCGTGGCGGCCAGCAGATAGCCGGAGAACAGCCAGGAGAAGACGGAGAAGCCGCCGAGCGTGCCGACGATCTGCGGGACGGCCGTGGAGACGATGGTGGCGTCCAGCGCGGCCAGCGCCATGACGAGCATGAGCGCGGCGACGACGGCCCCGCGCTTGTCGGTACCCGGCTCGGTACGCGGCTCGGTACGCGGCTCGGTACTCGGCTCGGTACTCGGCATCCCAAGATTCCTTCCCCCTGCACCTATTGCCTCGGGTCACTTTCTCACCGGCGGGGCCCTCGGGGGAGGGTGGAGGGACTCTCGGCTGGTAGGGCGGGATCTCGGTCGGCGGAAGGGTGGAGCGACCCTGAGAACCGCTCCACCGCCGGGTGGAGAACCCCTAGGGGGACCTCCGTACTACGGACAGGGAGACGTTGGTACCGGCGGAGGACGAACGGCTCTGACCTGGTCCTTAGATTGGCTTTATGCCGCGGGGCACGGAGCACGGGCCCGCGGCACTGAGACGAACCTCAGCTTCGGGGGTGGGGTTTTCCCCAGGAAAAGACTGCGCTGCGCACCAGGGCGCCGGACACCCCCCGCGGACCAGACTGATCAGTGTGAGCGAGCGGCATGTGATCGGGCTCATCTCTTCACCCACATAGGAGACTTACCGTGACAACGGCTGTGACCACTCCCAGGCACGGGGGTACTGGAGGGCGTACGGCCGTGGCGGCTCGGGCACGCCAGGTCGTCAAGGCGTACGGCACCGGCGAGACCCGGGTCGTCGCCCTCGACCACATCGACGTGGACATCGCCCGCGGGCAGTTCACCGCGATCATGGGCCCGTCCGGGTCCGGCAAGTCCACGCTGATGCACTGCCTCGCGGGCCTCGACACCGTCTCCTCCGGGCAGATCTATCTGGACGAGACCGAGATCACCGGCCTGAAGGACAAGAAGCTCACGCAGCTGCGCAGGGACCGGATCGGCTTCATCTTCCAGGCGTTCAACCTGCTGCCGACGCTCAACGCCATCGAGAACATCACGCTCCCGATGGACATAGCGGGCCGCAAGCCCGACCGCGGCTGGCTGGACCAGGTCGTCGAGACCGTCGGCCTCGCCGGGCGCCTCAAGCACCGCCCGACGGAGCTGTCCGGCGGCCAGCAGCAGCGCGTCGCCGTGGCCCGCGCCCTGGCGTCCCGCCCGGAGATCATCTTCGGCGACGAGCCGACCGGAAACCTGGACTCCCGCGCCGGCGCCGAGGTCCTCGGCTTCCTGCGCCGCTCGGTGACCGAGCTGGGCCAGACCATCGTGATGGTCACCCACGACCCGGTGGCGGCTTCGTACGCGGACCGGGTGCTGTATCTCGCCGACGGCCGCATCGTCGACGAGATGTACAACCCCACCGCGGACCAGGTCCTGGACCGCATGAAGCACTTCGACGCCCGGGGGCGCACGTCATGACCGTCCTCAAGACCTCCATGCGCAACTTCCTCGCGCACAAGGGACGCATGGCGCTCTCCGCGATCGCCGTGGTCCTCTCGGTGGCCTTCGTGTGCGGCACGCTCGTCTTCTCGGACACGATGTCCACCACCTTCGACAAGCTCTTCGCGGCGACGGCGTCCGACGTCACCGTCCAGCCCAAGGGCGCAGGCGACGCCGGTGACGACGGGCCGAAGACGGGCAAGCCCGAGTCGCTGCCCGCCGCCGCCATCGCCCAGGTGAAGAAGGCCGACGGCGTGAAGTCCGTCGAGGGCGCCATCACCAGCGACAGCGTCACGGTCGCCGACTCCGACAACAAGAACATGGGCCCGTCCTCCGGCGCCCCCACCCTCGCGGGCAACTGGACGAAGAACGACCTGCGTTCCATGGAGATCACCTCCGGGCACGCCCCGCGCGGACCCACCGAGGTGATGGTCGACGCCGACACCGCCGACAAGCACGGCCTCAAGATCGGCGAGGAGCTGCGCACCATCACCGCCGCCGGTGACTTCAAGGCGAAGATCTCCGGCATCGCCACCTTCAAGGTGACCAACCCCGGCGCGGCCGTCTTCTACTTCGACACCGCGACCGCCCAGCGCGAACTGCTCGGCGCCACCGGCCGGTTCACCCACCTGAGCGTCACCGCCGCGAGCGGCTTCAGCGACCAGCAGGTGAAGGAGAACGTCACCAGGACGCTGGCCGGGGACGCCTCGGCGTACAAGGTCAAGACGCAGAAGGAGAGCGCCGACGACAACCGCAAGTCCGTCAGCGGCTTCCTGGACGTCATGAAGTACGCGATGCTCGGCTTCGCCGGAATCGCCTTCCTCGTCGGCATCTTCCTGATCATCAACACCTTCTCGATGCTGGTCGCCCAGCGCACCCGCGAGATCGGCCTGATGCGGGCCATCGGCTCCAGCCGCAAGCAGGTCAACCGCTCGGTCCTGGTCGAGGCGCTGCTCCTCGGTGTCATCGGCTCCGTCCTCGGCGTCGGCGCGGGCATCGGCCTCGCGATCGGCCTGATGAAGCTGATGTCCGGCGTGGGCATGGAGCTGTCCACGAAGGACCTCACCATCGCCTGGACGACCCCCGTGGCGGGCATGGCGCTCGGCATCATCGTCACCGTCCTCGCCGCGTATCTCCCGGCACGCCGGGCCGGCAAGGTCTCCCCGATGGCCGCGCTGCGCGAAGTGGGCACGCCCGCCGACGGCAAGTCCAGCGCCCTGCGCGCCCTGATCGGCCTGGTCCTCACCGGCGCCGGAGGCTTCGGTCTCTACACCGCGGGGCAGGCGGACAAGGCCAGCGAGGGCTCCCTGTTCCTGGGCGGCGGCGTCGTCCTCACCCTCATCGGCTTCGTGGTCATCGGCCCGGTCCTCGCCTCCTTCGTGGTCCGCGTCATCAGCGCGGTGATCCTGCGGATGTTCGGCCCCGTCGGCCGCATGGCCGAGCGGAACGCGCTGCGCAACCCGCGCCGCACGGGTGCCACGGGCGCCGCCCTGATGATCGGCCTCGCCCTGGTGGCCTGCCTCTCCGTGGTCGGCTCCTCGATGGTCGCCTCGGCCACCGACGAGCTGGACAAGTCGGTGGGCGCGGACTTCATCATCCAGGCCGATTCGCAGAGCCTCACGGCCAAGGCCGAGCAGAAGCTGAAGAAGACTCCGTACATCGCGCACTTCACCCGCAACAAGGAGATCAAGGCCGACCTCACCCTGCCCGACGGCAAGACCAGCAAGGGCGCGGAGCTCAGCGCCGCCGACCCGACGTACGCCAAGGACCTGCGCCGCGACACCGTCGCCGGTGAGCAGTCGGCCGCCTACGGCAGGAACGCGATGTCGGTGGGCGAGGACTTCGCCAAGAAGCACCACCTGAAGGTCGGCGACGAGCTGAAGGTCGCCTTCGACCACGGCCGCACCGCCGAGCTGAAGCTCGCCGCGATCACGTCGGAGGACGGGTCGTTCGACAAGGGCGCGATGTACGTGAACATCGCGACGGTCGAGCGCTATGTGCCCGCCGACCGGATGCCGCAGACCGAGATCGCCTTCGCCAAGGCGGCCGAGGGCAAGCAGGACCAGGCGTACAAGGCGCTGAAGGACGCCCTGGCGGCCTACCCGCAGTACAAGGTCCAGGACCAGACCGACTTCAAGCAGAGCCTGAAGGACCAGGTCGGCCAGATGCTGAACATGGTCTACGGCCTCCTCGGCCTCGCGATCATCGTCGCCATCCTGGGCGTGGTGAACACCCTCGCCCTCTCGGTGGTCGAGCGGACCCGGGAGATCGGCCTGATGCGGGCCATCGGCCTCTCCCGCCGCCAGCTGCGCCGCATGATCCGTCTGGAGTCGGTGGTCATCGCCCTCTTCGGCGCCCTCCTCGGCCTCGGCCTGGGCATGGGCTGGGGCGCCACGGCCCAGAAGCTGCTCGCCCTGGAGGGCCTGAAGGTCCTGGAGATCCCCTGGCCGACGATCGTCACGGTCTTCATCGGCTCGGCCTTCGTGGGACTGTTCGCCGCGCTGATCCCCGCCTTCCGGGCGGGCCGGATGAACGTCCTGAACGCGATCGCCACGGATTAGCCACCGCGACGGGGGAACGGGGGAGGGCCGGGGTCAGGGGAATGTTCCCCTGACCCCGGCCCTTGCGTTGCCCGGACCCTGGTCAGCCTGTCCGGCGTTCGGGAAGGGGCGGGATCAAGGAGCCCCCGGCAGGGCCCCGCCACCCCGCGCCAGAAGGTGAGCGCCGCCCGGCCGTCGTACCCTGGACACCCCCGGCCCGTGCGACGAGTCGGGCTGTTCGCGTTGTCCGCATCGTTCTCTGCCCCCGCTCTACGCCCCGGACTGGATGCCCCTTCATGAGCCTGCACGGACTGCTGGACGTCGTCGTCGAGGACGCGGCCCTCACCGAAGCGGTGAAGGCCGCGGCCGACGGCAACCGGCACCACATCGACCTCGTCGGTCCCCCGGCCGCCCGCCCCTTCGCCGTGGCGGCCCTCGCGCGGGAGGCCCGCCGCACGGTCCTCGCGGTGACGGCCACGGGCCGCGAGGCCGAGGACCTGGCCGCGGCGCTGCGGACGGTGCTGCCGCCGGAGGGGGTCGTGGAGTACCCGTCGTGGGAGACGCTGCCGCACGAGCGGCTCTCCCCCCGCTCGGACACCGTCGGCCGCCGCCTCGCGGTCCTGCGCCGCCTCGCGCACCCGCGCCTGGACGACGCCGCCGACCCGGAGACGGGCCCGGTGTCGGTGGTCGTGGCGCCGGTGCGCTCCGTGCTGCAACCGCAGGTCAAGGGCCTCGGCGACCTGGAGCCGGTGGCGCTGCGCACGGGTGAGTCGGCGGACCTGAACGAGACGGTCGAGGCCCTGGCCGCGGCGGCGTACGCGCGCGTGGAACTGGTGGAGAAGCGCGGCGAGTTCGCTGTACGAGGAGGCATCCTCGACGTCTTCCCGCCCACCGAGGAGCACCCCTTGCGGGTGGAGTTCTGGGGCGACGACGTCGAGGAGATCCGTTACTTCAAGGTCGCCGACCAGCGCTCCCTGGAGATCGCCGAGCACGGCCTGTGGGCGCCGCCGTGCCGCGAGCTGCTGCTCACCGAGGAGGTCAGGGGAAGGGCCGCCGCGCTGGCGGAGCAGCACCCGGAGCTGGGCGAGCTGCTCGGCAAGATCGCCGAGGGCATCGCGGTCGAGGGCATGGAGTCCCTGGCCCCGGTCCTGGTGGACGACATGGAGCTGCTGCTCGACGTGCTGCCGAAGGGCTCGATGGCGCTGGTCTGCGACCCGGAGCGGGTGCGCACGCGCGCGGCGGACCTGGTGGCGACGAGCCAGGAGTTCCTGCAGGCCAGCTGGGCGGCGACGGCCGGCGGCGGCCAGGCCCCGATCGACGTGGGCGCGGCCTCGCTGTGGGGCATCGCGGACGTCCGGGACCGGGCCCGTGAGCTGGGCATGATGTGGTGGTCGGTGAGCCCGTTCGCCGCCGACGAGACGCCCGAGCCGGAGGACCTGGCGGACGCCGACACCCTGAAGCTCGGCATGCACGCCCCGGAGACGTACCGCGGGGACACCGCGAAGGCCCTCGCCGACACCAAGGGCTGGATCGCCGACGGCTGGCGCACGGTGTACGTCACGGAGGGCCACGGCCCGGCCGCCCGCACCGCCGAGGTCCTGGGCGGTGAGGGCATCGCGGCCCGCCTCGACGCCGACCTCACCGAGCTGACCCCGTCCGTGGTGCACGTGGCGTGCGGCTCCATCGACTACGGCTTCGTGGACCCGGCACTGAAGCTCGCCGTCCTCACGGAGACCGACCTCACCGGCCAGAAGGCGGCGGGCAAGGACGGGCAGCGCATGCCCGCCCGGCGCCGCAAGACCATCGACCCGCTGACCCTCGAACCGGGCGACTACATCGTCCACGAGCAGCACGGCGTCGGCCGCTACATCGAGATGGTGCAGCGCACGGTCCAGGGCGCGACCCGTGAGTACCTGGTCGTGGAGTACGCCCCCGCCAAGCGCGGCCAGCCCGGCGACCGGCTCTACATCCCCACCGACCAGCTGGAGCAGATCACCAAGTACGTGGGCGGCGAGGCCCCGACCCTGCACCGGCTCGGCGGCGCCGACTGGACGAAGACCAAGGCGCGCGCGAAGAAGGCGGTCAAGGAGATCGCCGCGGATCTGATCAAGCTGTACTCGGCGCGGATGGCGGCTCCCGGCCACACCTTCGGCCCGGACACGCCCTGGCAGCGCGAGCTGGAGGACGCCTTCCCGTACGCGGAGACGCCCGACCAGCTCACCACCATCGCCGAGGTCAAGGAGGACATGGAGAAGTCGGTCCCGATGGACCGCCTGATCTGCGGCGACGTGGGGTACGGCAAGACGGAGATCGCGGTCCGCGCGGCCTTCAAGGCGGTCCAGGACGGCAAGCAGGTCGCCGTCCTCGTGCCCACGACGCTCCTCGTCCAGCAGCACTTCGGCACGTTCTCCGAGCGCTACTCGCAGTTCCCGGTGAACGTCCGGGCGCTCAGCCGCTTCCAGACGGACACCGAGTCCAAGGCGACCCTGGAGGGGCTGCGGGACGGCTCGGTGGACATCGTCATCGGCACCCACCGCCTGTTCTCCTCCGAGACCAAGTTCAAGGACCTGGGCCTGGTCATCGTCGACGAGGAGCAGCGGTTCGGCGTCGAGCACAAGGAGCAGCTCAAGAAGCTGCGCGCGAACGTCGACGTCCTGACGATGTCGGCGACCCCCATCCCCCGTACGCTCGAAATGGCCGTGACCGGCATCCGCGAGATGTCGACGATCACGACCCCGCCGGAGGAGCGGCACCCGGTCCTGACCTTCGTCGGGCCGTACGAGGAGAAGCAGATCGGCGCCGCGATCCGCAGGGAACTCCTGCGCGAGGGCCAGGTCTTCTACATCCACAACCGCGTCGAGTCCATCGACCGGGCGGCGGCCAGGCTGCGCGACATCGTGCCCGAGGCGCGCATCGCGACCGCTCATGGCCAGATGTCCGAACAGGCCCTGGAGCAGGTCGTCGTGGACTTCTGGGAGAAGAAGTTCGACGTGCTCGTCTCGACGACGATCGTCGAGTCCGGCATCGACATCTCCAACGCCAACACCCTCATCGTGGAGCGCGGCGACAACTTCGGCCTGAGCCAGCTGCACCAGCTGCGCGGCCGCGTCGGCCGTGGCCGCGAGCGCGGCTACGCGTACTTCCTGTACCCGCCGGAGAAGCCGCTGACCGAGACCGCCCACGAGCGCCTCGCGACGATCGCCCAGCACACGGAGATGGGCGCGGGCATGTACGTGGCGATGAAGGACCTGGAGATCCGCGGCGCCGGAAACCTCCTCGGCGGCGAGCAGTCCGGCCACATCGCGGGCGTCGGCTTCGACCTCTACGTCCGCATGGTCGGCGAGGCCGTCGCCGACTACCGCGCGTCGCTTGAGGGCGGGGTGGAGGAGGAGCCGCCCCTGGAGGTCAAGATCGAGCTGCCGGTCGACGCGCACGTCCCGCACGACTACGCCCCCGGCGAGCGCCTGCGCCTCCAGGCGTACCGCTCGATCGCCTCCGCCAACACGGAGGCGGACATCAAGGCGGTGCGCGAGGAACTCACCGACCGCTACGGCAAGTTGCCGGAGCCGGTGGAGAACCTCCTCCTGGTGGCGGGCCTGCGCATGCTGGCGCGGGCGTGCGGGGTCGGCGAGATCGTCCTGCAGGGCACCAACATCCGCTTCGCGCCCGTGGAGCTGGCCGAGTCCCAGGAGCTGCGCCTCAAGCGCCTCTACCCCGGCACGGTCATCAAGCCCGCCACCCACCAGGTCCTGGTGCCGCGCCCGAAGACCGCGAAGGTCGGCGGCAAGCCGCTGGTCGGGCGCGAACTCCTTGCCTGGGTCGGGGAGTTCCTGACGTCCGTACTGGGATAGGGCCTGGGGCAGGCCCTGGGATGGGGCGCGCGGCCCGGGGGAGGGGCGGGGGGGGGGGGGGGGGGGGGGGGGGGGAGGGGGGGGGGGGGGGCGGGGGGGGGGGGGGGAGGAGGGCGAAGCGCTAGGACAGGGACGCGGCCGGGAGGGGGGGGGACGTACCGGACGT